>NZ_CAQI01000064.1 GCF_001046895.1 Pseudarthrobacter siccitolerans | reverse complement strand
TCTTGTTTATCTTTTTACCCGACCCCGTGGTGCAAACGCTTTTGAACCCGTTTGCGGGGTGGGTGTGTGGTGTAAGTTATCGGCCTATTAGTACCGGTCAGCTTCACGAGTCGTTAGTCCTCGCTTCCACATCCGGCCTATCAACCCAGTGGTCTGGCTGGGGGCCTCTCACACACAAGGTGTATGGAAATCTCATCTCGAAGCGAGCTTCCCGCTTAGATGCTTTCAGCGGTTATCCCATCCGAACGTAGCTAATCAGCGGTGCACTTGGCAGTACAACTGACACACCAGAGGTTCGTCCGTCCCGGTCCTCTCGTACTAAGGACAGCCCTTCTCAAATTTCCTGCGCGCGCAGCGGATAGGGACCGAACTGTCTCACGACGTTCTAAACCCAGCTCGCGTACCGCTTTAATGGGCGAACAGCCCAACCCTTGGGACCTACTCCAGCCCCAGGATGCGACGAGCCGACATCGAGGTGCCAAACCATGCCGTCGATATGGACTCTTGGGCAAGATCAGCCTGTTATCCCCGAGGTACCTTTTATCCGTTGAGCGACGGCCATTCCACAATGTACCGCCGGATCACTAGTCCCGACTTTCGTCCCTGCTCGAGATGTCTCTCTCACAGTCAAGCTCCCTTGTGCACTTACACTCGACACCTGATTGCCAACCAGGCTGAGGGAACCTTTGGGCGCCTCCGTTACTTTTTAGGAGGCAACCGCCCCAGTTAAACTACCCATCAGGCACTGTCCCTGACCCGGATTACGGGCCGAAGTTAGATGTCCAAAGTGACCAGAGTGGTATTTCAACGATGACTCCACCCGAACTGGCGTCCGGGCTTCAACGTCTCCCACCTATCCTACACAAGCCACTCCGAACACCAATACCAAACTATAGTAAAGGTCTCGGGGTCTTTCCGTCCTGCTGCGCGTAACGAGCATCTTTACTCGTACTGCAATTTCGCCGAGTTTATGGTTGAGACAGCGGGGAAGTCGTTACTCCATTCGTGCAGGTCGGAACTTACCCGACAAGGAATTTCGCTACCTTAGGATGGTTATAGTTACCACCGCCGTTTACTGGGGCTTAAATTCTCAGCTTCGCCGTGAGGCTAACCGGTCCTCTTAACCTTCCAGCACCGGGCAGGAGTCAGTCCGTATACATCGTCTTGCGACTTCGCACGGACCTGTGTTTTTAGTAAACAGTCGCTTCCCCCTGGTCTCTGCGGCCCCGATCCCCTCCGGACAGCAAGTGTCCATCAAGGTTGGGGCCCCCCTTCTCCCGAAGTTACGGGGGCATTTTGCCGAGTTCCTTAACCATAATTCTCTCGATCGCCTTAGTATTCTCTACCTGATCACCTGTGTCGGTTTGGGGTACGGGCGGCTAAAACCTCGCGTCGATGCTTTTCTCGGCAGCATAGGATCACCAAATCCCCCCAAACGGGGGTCCCATCAGATCTCAGGCATCATGAACAGCGGATTTGCCTACCGTTCGCCCTACATCCTTAGACCGGGACAACCATCGCCCGGCTCGGCTACCTTCCTGCGTCACACCTGTTAATACGCTTGCCTCCCAGGATCAGGTCCTGCGCTCCACCAAAACCCTCACACCACAAGGGTGATCGGGCAGGTCTCGGGCAGTTAGTATCCCCTGTTCAGCATGGGCGGTTTTTCGCCGGTACGGGAATATCAACCCGTTGTCCATCGACTACGCCTGTCGGCCTCGCCTTAGGTCCCGACTTACCCAGGGCAGATTAGCTTGACCCTGGAACCCTTGATCATTCGGCGGACGGGTTTCTCACCCGTCTTTCGCTACTCATGCCTGCATTCTCACTCGTGTAGGCTCCACCGCTGGTTTACACCGCGACTTCACTGCCCACACGACGCTCCCCTACCCATCCAAACACCTGAACCACGAAGGCTTAGTCATTGTTTGAATGCCACAACTTCGGCGGTGTACTTGAGCCCCGCTACATTGTCGGCGCGGAATCACTTGACCAGTGAGCTATTACGCACTCTTTTAAGGATGGCTGCTTCTAAGCCAACCTCCTGGTTGTCTGAGCAACTCCACATCCTTTCCCACTTAGCACACGCTTAGGGGCCTTAGTTGGTGGTCTGGGCTGTTTCCCTCTCGACTATGAAGCTTATCCCCCACAGTCTCACTGCTGCGCTCTCACTTACCGGCATTCGGAGTTTGGCTGACGTCAGTAACCTTGTAGGGCCCATTAGCCATCCAGTAGCTCTACCTCCAGCAAGAAACACGCAACGCTGCACCTAAATGCATTTCGGGGAGAACCAGCTATCACGAAGTTTGATTGGCCTTTCACCCCTACCCACAGCTCATCCCCTCCATTTTCAACTGAAGTGGGTTCGGTCCTCCACGACGTCTTACCGTCGCTTCAACCTGGCCATGGGTAGATCACTTCGCTTCGGGTCTAGATCACGCCACTGCAACGCCCTATTCAGACTCGCTTTCGCTACGGCTTCCCCACACGGGTTAACCTCGCGACGTAACACTAACTCGCAGGCTCATTCTTCAAAAGGCACGCCGTCACAACTACAAGGCTGCTCCGACGGATTGTAAGCACACGGTTTCAGGTACTGTTTCACTCCCCTCCCGGGGTACTTTTCACCTTTCCCTCACGGTACTGGTCCGCTATCGGTCATTAGGGAGTATTTAGGCTTATCAGGTGGTCCTGACAGATTCACACGGGATTTCTCGGGCCCCGTGCTACTTGGGATACTCTCCAGGCGGTACACAACATTACAGTTACGGGGCTCACACCCTCTCTGGCCGGCCTTTCAAGACCGTTCACCTATGCCTGCACATCACACCTCACCAACCCGGCAGAGCTGGTATGGAAAGTCCCACAACCCCGACCATGCAACGCCCGCCGGCTATCACACATGGAACGGTTTAGCCTGATCCGCGTTCGCTCGCCACTACTAACGGAATCACTATTGTTTTCTCTTCCTGCGGGTACTGAGATGTTTCACTTCCCCGCGTTCCCTCCACGCACCCTATGTGTTCAGATGCGGGTCACCAGATCACTCGCGCGTCTGGCGGGGTTTCCCCATTCGGACACCCTGGGATCACAGTCCGGTTATCGACTCCCCCAGGCTTATCGCAGATTCCTACGTCCTTCTTCGGCTCCTAATGCCAAGGCATCCACCGTGTGCTCTTAAAAACTTGACCACAAAAGATCAAAAAATAATTTCGAGAGAACCACGAAAACCAACCACACACAACACCACCA
>NZ_CAQI01000063.1 GCF_001046895.1 Pseudarthrobacter siccitolerans | reverse complement strand
ACGGAACAAACACACAACAATATAACAACACCACAATGTTGTAACCACCAACAGGTTTCCCACCCCCAGGCACAAACAGCCCTGGCGGGGCGGGTGGAAAGGTTACGGCGGTCATAGCGTGGGGGAAACGCCCGGTCCCATTCCGAACCCGGAAGCTAAGACCCACAGCGCCGATGGTACTGCACCCGGGAGGGTGTGGGAGAGTAGGTCACCGCCGGACAAACATTAAGGTCGAGGCCCCAACCAGTCATGGTTGGGGCCTCCCACATTTAACCACCACACCACTGGGACCCTCTTTCACTTAACGCGGGTTTCCCACGAACCCTCTCTCAGCTGATGTGGTTTCCACCTCAACGCTCTCTCCCTACAACGCCACCTCAGGTGTGCCGGGATCTGCTGCTGCAGCGGGGCCAGGAAGCGTTCTTTTCTATTGCGCACCACTTGTCAGCGATGGTCGAAAAGTGAGCCGTTTCGCGGGCTGAAAAGTGAGCCACTTTGACGCTGGTTATTCTGCCGTATTTTCCGGTCTTGTCGAGGGCAGTGAGTCGACCTGGGTGTGTTTGAGGCGGTAGCTGGAGCCTTTGAGGGTGATGACTTCGGCGTGGTGGACGATGCGGTCGATCATGGCCGAGGCGACGACCTGATCGCCGAAGACGTCTCCCCAGCGGGCGAAGGGCAGGTTGGAGGTCAGGATCAGTGAGGCGTGCTCGTAGCGTGATGAGACCAGTTGGAAGAACAGGTTCGCGGCGTCCTGTTCGAAGGGGATGTAGCCGACTTCGTCCACGATGATCAGTCCGTAGCGGCGCAGTTTCACCAGTTCCTGGGGCAGCCGTCCGCTTTGGTGGGCTGCCTGGAGCCGGGCGACCCAGTCGATGGCGGTGGCGAACAGGACCCGGTGACCGAGCTGGGTGGCGCGTAAGCCCAGGCCGGTGGCGAGGTGGGTTTTGCCGGTGCCGGGCGGTCCGAGCAGGACGATGTTGGACGCTTCGGCGAGGAACGCGCCGGTGGCCAGGTGCGCGATGGTGTCGCGTTTGAGGCCGGGCTGGTGATCGAAGTTGAAGTCCTCGAGTGATTTCCGGGCCGGGAACCCGGTGGCCCGGGCCCTGATCTCGGCTCCGGAGGCTTCCCTGGCTGCGACTTCCCGGGACAGGACAGCGGCGAGGTATTCCTCGTGGGTCCAGCCTCCTTCACGGGCCTGGTCCGCGAGGCGGGTTGCTGCTTCACGGATCCGGGGTGCTTTCATCGCCCGGGAGTAGTACTCGATCTGGCCGATGGTTTCCTTAGCGGCTGGCATCAGGCGACCTGTCCGTCATCAAGCACGACACCGAACGCGCGGTCGTAGTCCGCCAGGTCCCGCAGCCCGGTTGTTTCGCCCACCGGGTGAGGGGTTTGGAAGGCCTTCCGCAGTGCCCGTGCCGCCTCGACGTGGTCCGGGTCGGTGATGGTCAGACCGGTGCCCCAGGACCGGGGATGGGTTCCGACGGGTCTGCCGTCCAGGCTGATCGTGACGGATTCGAGGTCGGCGGTGACGTCGACGAACCGGCCGATGGCCTGCGGGTGGACGGAGTAGTCGTTGGATCCCATCCGGACGTAGTAGTCCCTCGGGAGCCGAACCCGGCTGGTGAAGCCGGTGACCGGTGGAACCGGTGGCAGCGCCAGCATGGCCGCTTTGTCCGCGGCGAGCAGGTCTGAGGGGCGGGCGCCGGTCCGTCGGACAAGCCGGGCGTTGGCCTTCGGCAGCCACTGGCCGAGTTGGGTGTTGAAGTCCTCCGGGGAGGTGAAGACCCGGCCCGGCAGGAAGGACGTCTCCAGGAACTGGTTGGCCCGCTCCACCACACCCTTGCTTTCCGGGTCGTAGGGTTTGACCTGCACGATCCGGGTGGCCAAGACCCCGGCGAATGCCGCGACTCCGGCGGCGTAGCTGTTCCGCCGGCCGATGCCGGTTTCGTTGTCCCAGATCAGCCGCCGCGGCACCGCGCCCAAGGATCCGAGCAGCTCCCACATTCCGGCCAGCAGGTCCCCGGTCATCCGGGACGGGATCATCCGGGCCATGATGAACCGTGAATGCGAGCAGACCATCACCAGGACCGGCAACACTCTGGCCTTACCGGCACCAACGGGTATCCGGATCTCCGGGAACCACAGGTCGCACTGCGCCTGATCGCCGGGATCGTACGTGATCCGGTCAGCTGGATCAGCCGGGGCATACTCGGGCCGGATCCGGGCAACGTTCTCGCGGAACCAGGCCGGGGACCCCGACCAGCCCACCCGTTCAGCCAACACTGTCGCCGGCATCCGCGGGTTCTCCAGCAGCAGCGCGCGAATTGCCGGTTCCACAGACTTGATCCCGGAGTCATGCGGCGACCGAACATAGGTCGGCGGACCGTCAGCGCTGACTGCTTTCGCGACGGTGTTCCGGGAGATCCCCAACCGCGCCGCTATCGACCTCATCGACTCACCCTCGGCCAGATGCAACCGCCGAATAAGCGCCCAATCCTCCACTGTGATCACCCACCCAATCGTTTGGAACGGGTGGCTCAGTTTTCAACCGTCACAATGGCTCACTTTTCGACCGTCATCGACACCACTGGCATGCCATGATGTCCGCTGGGACCAGGCTAGCTTCCGCCAAGCGGCCAGGGACGCCACGGTCCAGCTACGTCCCGTAGCCGAACTTCCATGCAGTGGAGTCAGTGCGAGTCTGTGAGTCTGGGCTCGCCTTATGCACTTTTTGGACCGGATCCGCCATGCGCTGTCAGCACATATTCCCTCCATCGGCGGCTGCCCGCATGCTAGCTTCACGGTATCCGCGAGCCGTGACGGTGAGCGCCAGGCACCCATTCGATTTGCTGTTGTCTCAGCCGTTTCATCACATGCTTCGCAGCCGCAAATGGAAAACCGCGCAGCACCCCGAAGTGCACTGTGACACGGTGATAGCGGACCAGTACAAACGTCAGCGGAGCAGCCCCGGGAAGCCGCGGCGTCAGCTTCCCCCCTGCGGCACGTCTCAGGCGTCTAGCAGCAGGTCCCGGGCGTGCACGGGGTCCTTGTGTACCTCAACGTCGTCGTCGCCCGGCCAGATGTTCGAGCAGGGCAAGGGCAGCGGAATGAAGGCCGGTGAATCGCTTCGGGTGGCTGCCCACACCGTAAGAATCCGGGGGGACTCACCTTCGCGCCATTGCTGGCCATAGGGAGCAGAGTTCCCGTCATCGGAGTAGTAGGTCACCGCCGGCACGACAATCCCGCATACAGCGGGATTGTCGTGCCGCCTGGGAACCCGGGAGTAGGTGCATCAGCAGGGACTCCCGGGCTCTTCCTTGGCCTACGTTGGCAGCACGCCAGTAAGTCCCTGCACTGCTGCTTCGTCCGCGCCAGGCAAGGGCGTCCAGAAGGCGATCGATGTCGAACTGCTTCCTCCTGTTCCCACAGTTGGAGAACCGCCTTCATAGGCCGACCACCGTGAGGCGGGCCTCAGCCCGGCAACAGTGTTGCCGGCAATTATGGCCGCAGCATACTTGAGCGTGGGGTCGCCTGCAGTTCCGATCAAAGGCCCGCAGGAACCAAAAGGACGGGCAGCTCCAGATCCAGTTCCGGAACGCGGACGACGGCGTCCTGGCCAGGATTAGCAGCCAGTTCTTAGGTGCCCGGCCTGAAATCCAATGAACTGCCCATAGCCTTCCCCGTGCCTGGCCTCCGGGGCAGTGCCGAGCCGGGTACGTAGAGCGCATTGCGGAGTGCCCTCGGAACCGAAGCGCGGTTGCCTCCCCGTCGAACAAATCCGCCACGGATGCGATGCCGCAACCCTAGTCCGGAAAAGAAGAGGGGTGATGCTGAAAACGTTGAAGCCCCGGTCATGAGCGCCGGCTTCACACCACCAGTGCACCAAGAGTGGCAACGGAGACTGCCCATCAGAACGTTGCGATCGGCTTCCAATGTTTGGGTGATGCTATTGGATGCGACTGCCGGCGGCATGCAGTGTGAGGTAGTGCATATTTTTGGTCGTGCGCTGTTGGTCGTTTTTTCGGGGCGGGATCCATGGTTTTCCTTATGGTTTGGGGGTTTTTGGGGGTGTGGGGGTGGTGTTTGG
>NZ_CAQI01000062.1 GCF_001046895.1 Pseudarthrobacter siccitolerans | reverse complement strand
CCCCAACACCACCCCCACACCCCCAAAACCCCCAAACCATAAGGATTTCGAAGAGCCCAGTACGGGAATAGTCGCCCACTGGGGCCCATCCGGGAACTATGCACTACCTCACATAGGCCAGCCTGCTACCGCACGGCGAGCACCAGGGTGAAGTCGGCTTCCCGGGGCTTAAGGCGGTATTGCTCCAGCACGCCGGGCCCGCAGGCAGCGGTCCCCACCCCCCGGAGCACATGGTCCAGATAGAGGTAGGTCCTCCCGTCCGGCGTCAGGTCGGGCCGGTGCGCCGCCGCGTCCAAGACCTCCTGGCTATAGGGCCGGACTGTGAGGGCAAAGGGTTCACCATGGATCTCAAGCGTCCTCTCGCGGAGCTGGACAGCAGCCGTCCGGACGCCGGAGCGGGCGCCCGACTCCTGGGGCCGGACGTACTCCACGTCCATCTCTGTCAGTGGCAGTGAGAACCAGCCCGTCCGCGTTCCCTGTCCCGTGTCCGGGTAGCTTTGATGCGGGCCCTGACCAAACCAGCTCAAGGACGTAGCCTGGTCAGCCAGGACAAGTTCCACCCCGATCCGCGCCCACTCAACCTCGAAGCCGCGGTTAACCCAGGCGCCATCGGGCCGCACCCGGGTCCGGAGCGCCACCGCTTCGCCATCGCTGGTCCAGGTGTAATCGACGAATACGCCATACTGCTTGTCGGCTGCGCTCACACGCGTGCAGACCGTTAAGGCTTCGCCGCCGTCTGCGTTGGCCTCTGCGCTAATACCCAGCAACCGGGCGTGGAGCAGGTTCAGCCTGGCGTCCTTCCACTGCGTGGCGAGCGGCCGCTCGTCAACACCTCCCCATTCCCGGCCCAGGTCGTTGTCCGTCGGCGGCCACCACAACGCCAGCGCCAGCCTCTCTACCGGGACGCCGCCGATGGACACGGGCATGCCGGTAGCGCGGCTGAACACCACGGGCCCCAATTGCAGCTCGGTGCCCTGAACACCCACCGCTTCAACCGCCGGCGGTGCAGCAGGGCGCCCAGCCTGATGGACTGATTGTCCCCACGCAACTTCATGTCCGGCGGGCGCCCAGGCTGTTTCCGCGGCGAGCACAGCACTCACGGTGAGGACGGCAGCGTCGCCACCGGGAAGCGCTGCACGCAAAGAGGCAAGGTGAGGCAGCTGCACAACTGCCTCCGTCTGAGGCGACACCGGCGCAACGTCCACCCTGCCGCCGCCGGACGCGCCGCCGTCGGCCTCTACCCTGTACTGGAAGCTGAACGCCGAGCTGTCCGCAAAGTCATAGCCGTTGCGGACGGTGAAGCCGGACCAGTCATCAGCCACCGTGATGCGGAGGGGCTCAATGACCTTCTTGAAGTCAAGCAAAGCTGGCCTCGGGTTGCGGTCGGCGTCCACCAGGCCATCAGTGACGAAGTTGCCGTCGTGAACTTCCTCACCGAAATCGCCGCCATAGCCATAGTGCCGGTGTCCGCCGGGGGACGGGATGGTGATGCCGTGTTCGAGCCATTCCCACACAAAGCCGCCCATCAGGCGCGGATACTTCTCGAAAAGCTCCTGGTACTCCGTCATGCCGCCGGGGCCGTTACCCATGGCGTGGACATACTCGCAGAGCACAAAGGGCATGGAACGGCGTCGGGCATCCAGCGCGGCATCGTCCAGGGGCGGCTCGATGCCCTGCCCGATCAACGCGGTTTCCGCCTGGCTGGCGTACATACGGGAGTAGACGTCAACGTTTGCCGAGGACCAGTCACCCTCGTAGTGGATGGGCCGGGAGGGGTCCCGGTCCTTGGTCCAGCGGGACATTGCCGCGAGGTTCCTCCCCGTCCCGGCCTCATTGCCCAGCGACCACATAATCACCGCCGGGTGGTTCTTGTCACGCTCCACCGTCCGGCGCATGCGGTCAACCAGGGCCTCTTCCCACTGCGGGTCATCGCTCGGGTTCTGCGCCCAGCCCGCACTCTCGAAGCCGTGCGTCTCGAGGTCGCACTCCAGCACCACGTAGAAGCCGAGCTGATCGACGAGGGCCAGGAAGTCGGGGTGCGGCGGGTAGTGGGATGTCCGGATGGCGTTAATGTTGTGTTGTTTCATCAGCCGCAGTTCGGCCTCCACCACGTCCCGTGGAACTACCCGGCCAAGGCGCGGGTGGTGCTCGTGGCGGTTGACGCCGCGCAGCAGGATCCGCCTCCCGTTGACCTTGAACTGCGCGTCCTCGATGGCAATGCTGCGAAACCCCACCTGCAGCGTTACAGTCTCGCCGGCAGTGCTGATGGTTGCCTCGTAGAGCCGCGGCACCTCCGCTGACCAGGGGTCGACAGCGGGGATCCGGACCTCCGTGCCGGCGGGCAGCTCCAGATCCAGTTCCGGAACGCGGACGACGGCGTCAATCGCCTGCCCTCCCCGGCTCGCCTCCACACTGAGGCTCCCTTCGCCGGTGTGATGATCGTAGGACGCGTGGACGAAAGCGTCGTCGAGGCCGTCCTCCGGGCGGGCCTGCAGGGTGACGTCGCGGAAGATGCCGGGGAGCCACCACATGTCCTGGTCCTCGGCATAACTGGCGGCGGAGAACTGGGCTACCCGTACAGCCAGGGTGTTTTTACCTGGCTTGAGGATGCCGGTCACGTCGAATTCGTGGGCCAGCCTGCTGCCGCGCGTGGTGCCGAGTTCCTTCCCGTTCAGCCACACCGTGCCGGCAGACTCGATGCCGTCGAACCGCAGGAGCGCGTGCGGAAAGAATTCGGGCCCGGCTTCAAAGACCATCACGTGGTCGCCTATGGGGCTGGCTTCCGGGACGTGCGGCGGCTCGACGGCGAACGGGAACTGAACGTTGGTGTAGGCAGGGGCACCGTGGCCGTGCATGGGCCAGCTCGACGGCACGGGCAGGCTCACGAAGCCGTTCAGGTCCTCCCCCAGCTGCCAGCTGTCTTCGGGCGCAACCCTGATCCCGGAACTGAGCCGGAACCGCCATTCCCCGTTCAGCGACAACCGGGGCGCGTCGCTGTGGAGGTAGGCCCGCGGCGGCAACGATCCTCTTCCGGGCTCCAGGGAGGCCAGCTCCGCGACAGGCTCTGCCCCGATCTCCAGGCTGCGGAAGGGCCCGGCAGTGTTATCGGGCGAAGTGCCGGAGAGGACGAAAGGGGAATGAACTGACATGGGCTTCCTTGCTTCATGGGTTTGTCCGAAGGGGACGGGGTGTGGACGCAAGGTACGTGAACGTTCACGTTCCTGCATCAGCCTACCCGCAGATGCCCGCTTTGAGTAGGGCTCAGGCAGATTCGCGAAGGACCAGCTGGTGCTGGAGGATCAGGTTGGCGGCCTCGCTTCGGGGCTGGATGGCTCCGCTGAGCAGGTTATCCACGAGGTCGACGGCGGACCGGCCTACCGCCTTGAGGTCAAGTGCCAGCGTGGTCAGTTCCGGCGTCACGAGTTCGCCCAGCGGTATCCCGTCCATCCCTATTACCGCGCAATCCCCTGGAACTGTCCGCCCGGCGTCGGACAGCGCTTTTAGGGCCCCCGCCGCCATCAGGTCGTTGAACACCAGGAGGGCGTCGATCCCGCCGTGTTCCTGCAGCATGTTGCGGACGGCCTCGCGGGCCGCGGGAGCTGAGTCTGCGCACTGCCGGACAATGAGCTCGACGCCGGCTCCCGCAGCAGCTGCGGCGACAGCGACGCCACGGGTGGTGGCCGGTCCTTCCTGGTTTGAATCAAGGTAAGCGATCCGCCGGCGGTGGTCCGCTTGGAAGCGATGGAGCGCAAGCCCTGCGCCGTGCGAATAGTCGAAGGCGATGCCGCCGGCAGCGCGGGCAGCCGAGTAATCGAGCACCACCACCGGACGCCGCCCCATCATGGCCTGGGCATCGTTGGAGCTCGCTCCGAGGTACCCCACGAGGGCATCAACCTGCGGCGCCAGGCGGGTCACGGCGTCCAGGCCGCTCCCGCTGCCGTGGCCAAAGTCATCAACCACCACGTTCCAGCCGCGCTGGGTTGCCACTTCCACCACGCTCGACGCGAAAGCAGGGAAATATGGGTTGGTAAGGTCCGGTATGGCCAGCCCCAGGGAGGTCCGGGCTCCTTGTACCAACCCCTTTGCGAAGCGGCTCGGGGTGTAGCCCAGCTCGGCCGCAAGTTGCTGGACGCGCTCCCGGGTTGCCTGGCTGATCCCCGGCATCTCGTTCATTGCCCGGGTCACTGTCTGGCGCGAAACACCAGCTGCGGCCGCCACATCCAGGATTGTTGCTCTCTGGTTGCGGGGTTCGCGGGAACGTGAGGCCATGCCGGTAAGTCTAGGCGGGACCAGACGGGAGACGCGTCCTCGGGGGGCGGCTAGGTGTGGGCGTTGTGCTATCAGTTTTTGTCGTTTCGGGGGCCGGTTGGGGACTGGATCTGATAGCCCATCCGGGATAGCTCACCCGGGTGTGGTGGTTAAATGTGGGAGGCCCCAACCAGTGTTTGGTTGGGGCCTCGACCTTAATGTTTGTCCGGCGGTGACCTACTCTCCCACACCCTCCCGGGTGCAGTACCATCGGCGCTGTGGGTCTTAGCTTCCGGGTTCGGAATGGGACCGGGCGTTTCCCCCACGCTATGACCGCCGTAACCCTTGCTCCGCACCCCTGCAATGCTTGGGGGTGGGAAAACTTTGTGGTTACAACATTCGTGCTCTTGTTGGAGCATTGTGGTGTTGTTATTCAATTGTGTTTGTTCCG
>NZ_CAQI01000061.1 GCF_001046895.1 Pseudarthrobacter siccitolerans | reverse complement strand
CTTACCCGACCCGCCGCTCCGATGCAAATCCGTGTTCCAGGATTTTCATCGGCGGGAAGGTCGTCCCCACCTCTTCTGCGGTCCACAAAGGCCCTGCCAGATTTGGTCTTTATTTGGGGGTTTTGGCCGCCCGCGGTAACCAGCTCTTCGCTGTCTCCCTCGCGGCGACTTAGAAAACAATACACCTCCACAGGCGCCACCGCAAATCCCCTCCCGAAGGGGCCCTGGGGCCCGGGATTCAGCGCCAAAAGCCGGACTACGGCACTCCAGCAGCCATCCGCCGTCGTGCTTCTTCCCTGTGTGCTGCACCACTGTCCGGATTCCGCCAGGCCCAATCAGCGGGTTGGTGGGGAAGCCGCGACGCCCGGTGGCTAAACGGCAGAAGGGCCGGCAACCGTGAGGTTGCCGGCCCTTCTCAAGCAGCTGGTATCAGCGGGGCTGGATTACCAGGAAGACTTGGTGATGCCCGGGAGTTCGCCCTTGTGTGCCATGTCGCGGAAGCGGACGCGGGAGATACCGAACTTCTGGAAGGTACCGCGGGGGCGGCCGTCGATGATGTCGCGGTTACGCAGACGGATCGGGGACGCGTTGCGGGGCAACTTCTGCAGGCCCAGGCGGGCTGCTTCGCGTGCTTCGTCGGTTGCGTTTTCGTCAACCAGGGTCTTCTTCAGCTCGAGGCGCTTTGCAGCGTAACGCTCAACGATGACCTTGCGCTGCTCGTTGCGAGCAATCTTGGACTTCTTAGCCATGTTTAGCGCTCCTCTCGGAATTCGACGTGCTGGCGGATCTTGGGGTCGTACTTCTTCAGAACCATGCGGTCCGGGTCGTTACGACGGTTCTTGCGGGTTACATAGGTGTAACCCGTGCCCGCGGTCGACTTGAGCTTGATGATCGGACGTACGTCCTTGTCCTTAGCCACTAGAGCTTCACCCCACGAGCGAGAATGTCGGCGACGACAACGTCGATGCCGCGTACGTCGATGGTCTTGATGCCCTTTGCAGATACCTGCAGCGTGACATTACGGCGCAGGGACGGAACCCAGTAGCGCTTCTTCTGAATGTTCGGATCGAACCGACGCTTGTTGCGGCGGTGCGAGTGCGAAATGCTGTGCCCAAAGCCCGGCTCGGCCCCGGTCACTTGGCAGTGTGCTGCCATGACTTCTCCTCAAGAATTGAAAGTAATGATCCGCATATCTGCTGCTGGACCATGCTGCTAAGGGCGACCCAAAAGTGAAGAAGGGCAACGGTTAGTCACGCAACTTGAGCCCCTAACTACCGGCCGCCCTGGAGAAATTACCGGGCAACCGGAGCAATTGCGCACGCTCCGCGCACTTAGCGCCTACCAAGTCTACGAGTTCACGCAATTAAAGACCAATCCGGCGCCTGAGGGTGTATAAGCGGCCGCTTCCGTTAGAGGCGGGTCAGCTGCGGATACCTCGGCTGCAGGCCGTCTCCGGAGGACTTTCCGGTGACGCGCCGGACAACCCACGGACCGGCGTACTCACGGAACCAGCGGGCGTTCGCGCGGATGGCGTCGAGTCCGCTCAGCTCGGGAACAGGGGTCATGGGCGGGACGTCGATGGAGTGGTCGTGTTCCAGTACGTCCAGCACGCGCCTGGCCATGTTCGCGTGGCCGGCAGCGGACATGTGCATGCGGTCCTGCGCCCACATGCCCCAGTCGTAGTACTCGCTGAAGCGCCAGTAATCCACCAGCAGGGCGCCATGGTCTCCGGCGATGCCGCGCACCAGTTCGTTGTAGATGGCGGTCCGCCCCCGCATGGTGCTGAACACCTTCGAGCCGCGGGCATCGAAGCCGGTAAACATCAGCACTGTGGCACCGGTGGCGCGCAGTTTGGCGACGGCGTCGTCGTACTCCACCAGAAGGTCGTCAATGTCGATCCGGGGCCGGAGGATGTCGTTGGCTCCGGCGTAAATGCTCACGAGCGTGGGCTTGAGCTCGACGGCGGCGTCCACCTGCTCAGCGAGGATCTGGCGGAGCTTCCTGCCGCGGATGGCGAGGTTGGCATACCCGAAGCCCGGATCCGGGGCGCCGAGTTGCTCAGCTACGCGGTCTGCCCAGCCGCGGACGCCGTTGGGGCGGGTGGGATCGTCGTCGCCCACGCCTTCGGTGAAGGAGTCACCAAGGGCAACGAACCGGGTTGTGAAATCCATCTGGCCAGTTTGCCACCCGTTGCTGGGGGCAACCAAGTTCCCCAGGGTTCCCTGGTTGGCAGGCTACGCGCCTGGGGTCTCCCGCAAGATCCAGTGGTCCGAGTCCAGCCGGCCCACTACCTTCTCGCCGATCCGCGCCAGATCCTGGACGTCCTGCTCGGTGAGGGCGTCAAGGAACAAATCCCGCACCGTTTCAACGTGCCCGGGCGCGAGTCCCACGATGGTAGCCATGCCTTCCTCAGTGAGGTGTGCTGTTGTCACGCGGGCATCGTGCGGGTGCGGCCGGCGTTCCACCCACCCCCGTTTCTGCAGCTTGGTCACCACATGCGAAAGCCGCGACAGGGAAGCACTGCTGCGGGCGGCCAACTCGCTCATCGGCAGGAAACGCTCCTCCGCCTCGGAGAGCATGGCCAGGACTGTGTAGTCGAAAAGGGACAGTTTCCCCGCTGCGTGGAGCTTGGTATCGAGGGCCGCGGGCAGCAGCGTGTTGATACTTACCAGGGCCAGCCAGGCACGGCGTTCGTCGGCGGTGAGCCAGCGGGGTTCGGTCATGGGTCCATTCTACGGTGGGTTGATCCTTCAAGTAGGGACAGGCTGGGCCGGTAGGCTGGGCCCATGTATGTTGTCTCACTGAGCTACCGGGTTCCCCAGGACATCGTGGACTTCCACAACGATGCGCACATCGCCTGGCTGCAGAAGGCCTTCGACGACGGCGTGTTCATCGCCGCCGGGCGCAAGGTACCGCGGACCGGCGGCCTGCTGCTCTCCCGGGCCGACCGTGCCACCCTCGACGCCAGCCTGGCCCAGGACCCGTTTTACACCAACGGCGTTGCTGACTTCGAAGTAGTGGAGTTCCACGCCGGCCGGGTGGCTCCCGGTTTTGAGAACCTGCTGGACAGCTAGGGCTGGACAGCTAAAACTCCTGCCGGGCCTTCGCCGGGTTCCGTGCCAGCTTCTTCAGGCCGCCTTTGCGCGGCACCTTGACCGGTTCGGGCCAGCGCGGGGTGAGTGCATCACCCAGCGTGATGCCCCGCAGTTTGCGTCCGAACAACGGCAGGACCCAGTCGTGGACCCAGCGACGCTGCCGGCGTTCCCACTCCCGCAGCCCGAGCCTGGCCGGCGGGTCCCAATCCTTGGGCCTGATCCTGTGTGGGACACCGAGTTGGTCCAACACCTGCCCCGCCAGGTACTTGTGCCCCGCTTTGGACATGTGCAGGCGGTCCGAGTCCCACATCCGGCGGTCATGGAAGGCATCCAGGCACCAGTAATCAACGAGGACGGCACCGTACTTTCCGGCGATAGCCCGGACCCGCTCGTTGTAGAAGGTGTTGCGCTTCTTCAGCGGCTCGAGCAGGGCTGAAACCTTGACGTCAAAGCCGGTGAAGAGGACCACCGTGGCGCCTGTTCCGGCGAGCCGTGCGACGAGCTTCTCGTAGTCGGCCATGAGCGCGGCCATGTCTGTCTTCATGTCCAGGATGTCGTTGCCGCCGGCATAGAGCGTGACGAGGGTGGGCCGCATGCGCAATGCCGGTTCCAGTTGCTCACCGATGACATGCCGGAGCCGTTTGCTCCTGATCGCCAGGTTGGCATAGCGCCATCCTGGTTGCGCCTTCGCCAGCTTCTCGGCAACCCTGTCGGCCCAGCCGCGGACTCCGTTGGGCAACCGCTCGTCCCGGTCCCCCACACCTTCAGTGAATGAGTCCCCCAGGGCAACAAACACCCGCCGCCCGGACTCAGGAAGCAAAGGTTCAGGCGCCACGCACCCAAAAGTAGCGGCCCAAGGAAAAGCCGGAACGACGCCGGGATGAACAGCAAGTGCAAGAGCGCCTGAGTTTAAGCGACCAAAAGTGAGCTGGCGTTGGAGATTAAGCGGCCAGAAGTGAGAGAGCGTTTCAGAAAAAGCAACATTAACTGATAGAGCGTGGGGAATTAGGCCGCAGGATCTGAGGCTTAGCCTTCGGCTTTGCCCTGGCGCCAGTAGCCCATGAAGGCCACCTGCTTCCGGTCAATCCCGACGTCGCGCACGAGGTAACGCCGCATGTCCTTGATGACCCCGGCTTCGCCCGCGATCCAGGCGTAGAAGGGCATGGCACCGGCGGGCATGTCCGGGTTTTTGGTGGCTTGGATTTCGGCGGTTTCCATCCGTGCGGGGGTCTCCCAGAGGATGTCCTCGTCCACGTTGACGTCCTCGGGCTCGGGCCCCGCGCCGCCGTCGGCCGCTTTGATGCCAACCCAGCCGGGCACCGGCACTGCCTTGCGCACGGCTTCCTGGAGCAGTTCGCCGTGCGGGCGGGACCGCCCAATGGAGGCGCCGCGCGCGAGCCAGGTGATTTCGACGTCGGCGGGTGAGGCCAGTTCGAGGAAGTCGCCGGCTTCGGGGACTTCCAGGAAGGCGTGGCCGGTCATGTATTCGGGCAGGCTTGCCAGGATGGCGGAGATGGCCGGGATGGCGGTCTCGTCGCCGGCGAGCAGGATGCGCTGCGCCAGTCCGGGGCGCCATTCAATGCCGGAGTAGATTTCGGCCGTGACGCAGTGCGCCGCGCGGTTGTTGGGTCCGATGATGGTGATCGCGTCGCCCGGCTTGGCATTGAGGGCCCAGTTAGCGGCGGGTCCCCCGTTACCGTGGTCATCGAAGTGCATCACGAAGTCCACGTCGATCTCGGGGTACACGGCGTCGAGGCGGGCCTGCCGGACCGTGTACGTGCGCATGGAGCCGCGCACTGCCGGGTCCATGGCCAGCCATTCGCGGTACCAGCCCGCTTCGGCCATCTCGAAGACCGGCAGGGGAAGCGGCGTGCCGTCAGCAGCGAGCGACGGGATCATCAGCTTGATCCGGAGGTCAAGGGTGTCGCCGTGGACGCCGAAGTCCCGCAGCGAGTACCCGCCGAAGGTGATCCGCCGGAAGTTGGGGCTCAGTTCCTGCACGGAGGAGACCGTGACCTCGAAGGCCAGGGTCATGGGCTCGGTGGCGGCGATATCGCGGGTTTTCATGAAACGAGCTCCAGTTCGTTGGCAGGGACGTGGTGTCGGCCGATGGGAATGATTAAGGGGGTACCGGACACGGGGTCCGGGATGACGCGGGATTCGAGGCCGAAGACAGTGCGGACCAGCTCCTCCGTCACCACGTCCTGCGGCTTACCGACCGCCACCACGGCGCCGCCCTTCATGGCGATCACGTGGTCGGCGTAGCGGGCTGCGAGGTTCAGGTCGTGCAGGACGATGGCCACGGTGGTGCCGCGCTGGCGGTTCAGGTCCGTGACCAGGTCCAGGACTTCCACCTGGTGGGCGAGGTCGAGGTAGGTGGTGGGCTCGTCGAGGAGCAGCACCTCCGTTTCCTGGGCAAGTGCCATGGCGATCCACACCCGTTGGCGCTGCCCGCCGGAAAGTTCGTCCACGTTCCGCTCGGCGAGGGCCAGCGTTTCGGTGGCTTCCAGCGCGCGCTGCACAGCGGCGTCGTCATTTTCGCTCCAGCTGCGGAAGAGGCCCTGGTGCGGGTACCGCCCGCGGCCCACGAGGTCGCGGACTTTGATGCCGTCCGGCGCGGTGGGGTGCTGCGGGAGCAGGCCGAGGGTGCGGGCAAGTTCGCGGGCAGGGCGGGAATGGATGTCCTTGCCGTCCAGGGTCACAGCACCGGACGCCGGTTTGAGGAGCCGGGACAGGCCGCGCAGGAGGGTGGACTTTCCGCAGGCGTTGGCGCCCACGATCATGGTCATCTTGCCTTCGGGGATTTCGGCAGTAAGTCCGTCCACCACGCAGCGCTGATCGTATTTCAGCGTCAGGTCCTTGGCGTTGAGTACAGCCACGTCAGGCGTCCTTTCGGTTGGCCGTGACCAGGAGCCACAGCAGGAACGGGGCACCGAGCGCACCGGTGATCACACCGACCGGCAAAACGGTGCCGTCCAGCAGCAGGGGGGCGAGGTTGGCGGCGGCGTAATCGGCAGCGAGGACAATGAGGGCTCCCACCAGGGCCGACGCCGGGAGGCTGGCTTTTCCGGTGAAGCGCCGCGCGATGGGCCCGGACAGGAAGGCGACGAACGAGACGGGCCCGGCCGCCGCCGTCGCCACTGCCGCCAGCGCGACGGCTATGACCACCAGCGCGAGCCGGGTGGCGTTTACTTTGATGCCCAGACCGGCGGCGGCGTCGGGGCCGAGCTCCAGGATGCGCAGGGGGCCCGAAACGGCGGCCGCCGCCGGGATGAGGACAGCGAGTGACACGGCCAGGATGCCCGCACGGTCCCAGTTAGCCGAGTTCAGCGATCCGTTGAGCCAGACCAGGGCGTCGGCCGCGGTCCGGATATCGGCGCGGGTCATCAGGAAGTTGACCACCGCCTGCAGTGCGGCCGCGATTCCCACGCCGGCGAGGATGAGCCTGTTTCCGGCAGCATCGCCGCGGCTTGTCCCGCGGAGGCCGCCGCTGGAAATGGCGTAAATGATGGCCGCGACGACGAGTGCGCCGCCGAGGGCAGCTCCAGAGACCACGGCACCGGAGGCGCCGAACACTACGATGGCCATCACTGCGGCTGCGCTGGCGCCGTAGCTGATGCCGATGACGTCCGGGCTGGCCAGCGGGTTGCGGAGCATGGTCTGGAAGAGCGCGCCGGCCAGGCCAAACGCGAGGCCGATCATGGTGCCGATCACCGCACGGGGCAGCTTGTTTTCCATCACGATAAAGCTGGCGCCGGGGATCTTCTCACCGCCGGTCAGATGCGCGAAGAGGATCTTGAAGAAGTCCGGAATGGTCACGGTGTAGCTGCCCAGCAGGATGGACGCTGCAAAGAGGACCACGACGGCGGCTGCCAGGATGGCGGTCCGGTTCAGGAGCCGCCCGCCCCGGCGTTGCCCTATCAGTTTTGGTCCCCTGGGCCCTGTTTTGGCAGCGTTAAGTGATAGGTCAACGGGGGATTTCGCAAGGGTCACAGTCCGGCCCCCTTTCCGCGGCGGATGAGCCAGACGAACACGGGTGCGCCGACCAGCGCGGTCATGATGCCGGCCGGCACCTCGCCGGGGAGCAGCACCACGCGGCCGATGATGTCCCCGCCCAGGAGCAGCACCGGAGCCAGGACCATGGAGAAGGGCAGGATCCAGCGGTAGTCGGGCCCGGTGAGGAACCGGACGGCATGCGGAATGATCAGGCCCACAAAGGCAATGGGCCCGGCAAGGGCGGTGGCCGAGCCGCAGAGCAGCACGATGCCGAGGGCTGTGATGGCACGGACCAGTCCCACGCGCTGGCCGAGGCCGCGGGCGATGTCATCACCCAGGGCCAGGCTGTTGAGGATCCGCCCGGTCAGCAGCACAATGAGTGCTCCGGCGGCCAGGAACGGGAGTCCGGACAGCAGCACGGACCAGTCGCGCCCGGCGATCCCGCCCACCTGCCAGAAGCGGAACCGGTCCAGGGTGTCCTGGCTCGAGACCAGGATGACGTTCATCAGGGAGTACAGCCCTGCGTTCAGCGCTGCCCCTGCCAGGGCGAGTTTCACGGGAGTGGCGCCGTCCCTGCCCATTGACGCGATGAGGTAAACCACGACGGCGGCAGCTGCGGCGCCGAGGAAGGCAAACCAGATGTAACCGGACAGTGAGCCGACGCCGAAAACGTAGATGCCCGTCACTACGGCGAGGGCGGCGCCAGCGTTAACACCCATGATGCCCGGATCGGCCAGGGGGTTCCGGGCCACACCCTGCATGGCGGCGCCTGCCAGGCCGAGTGCCGCGCCGGCCAGCAGGCCCAGGACGGTGCGCGGGATGCGCGCGTGGACGACGGCGTGGTCGCCGTTGGCGGGATCGAAGGCGGTGAGGGCCTGCCACACCGTCTCCAGGGGAAGGCCCCGGGCTCCGGTGGCCAGGGAAGCCCCGGCCAGGAGGGCGAGCACAACGACGGCGGCCAGCAGCCATGCCGCCCGCTTTCCACTGGAAGCGCCACCGCGGAACAGGGCACGTGCTCCCCCTCCCGGCACGGAAGTGCCGGGAATCCGCGTCTGGCGGGCCGCCGTCGTCGTACTCTGTGTCACTGAACTGCTGCTACTTCACTGCGTCCGCAGCAGTGGCCAGCTCAGGCAGGAACGTGTCCAGCGCCCAGGGCAGGCTCAGCGGGGAGGATGCGGAGATTGCCAGGACCAGGCTCTTGTTCGCGTCTGCGACGAAGGCGCCGTTCTTGACGGCCGGGATCTGGCCGAGCAGTGGATCGTTCTTGATGGCGTCCGCTTCGCTGGCGTCCTCGACGGAGCTGAGGAAGATGTCCGACTCCAGCTCGTTGGCCTTCTCGGCCGACCAGGGGACGAAGAATTCCTTGGAGCCTGCGGAGGCCTGCTCTGCGACCGGCGCGAGCTTCATTCCGATGGCGGACAGGAACTTGGGCCGGTTGTCATTGGCCGTGTAGATGCCCGTCTGGGTGGGGTCCGAGGGAAGGGCGTAGCCGTAGATGAAGGTCTTGCCGGTGATCTGCGGGTACTTGGCGGCTTCCTCCTTCACGGTGGCCTCGGTGTCGGAGACCAGCTTGGCTGCTTCGGCGTCCTTGCCGAGTGCCTTGCCGATGATGGTGGTGGCGTCCTGCCATGAAGTCCCGTAGGCCAGCTCAGGGTGGGCCACGACGGGGGCGATCTCGCTGAGCTTCTTGTAGTCCTCTTCGGTGAGGCCGGAGTAGGCGGCGAGGATGACGTCCGGGGTGAGCTTGGCGATCTCGGTGAAGTTGATGCCGTCAGCTTCGGAGTACTGGACCGGGGCCTTGTCGGTACCGAAGCCGGCGCCGAGCTCCTCGAGTGCTGCGTCCTTCCAGGGGGTGGAGCCCTGGTCGTTGCCGCCCCATTCGTTCTTGGGGACACCCACTGGAACAACGCCGAGGGCAATGGAGACGTCGTCGTTGACCCAGGAAACAGTGGCCACGCGGGTGGGCTGCTTCTCGATGATCGTCTTGCCGTAGGCGTGCTCGATGGTCACGGGGAACTGGGCGCTGCTGGAGCTGGAGGGTGTTGAGTCCGCGGTGGAGGTTGCGGGACCTGTGGAGCAGGCAGAGAGGGTGAGCGCCGCTGCGGCCAGAACGGCCGTCGCCTTGCCGGCTGACTTGAACAGCGTGCGGCGGGTGGCACTGGGCCCGGGGAAGAGGGGGGAAGTCACGAAACTCCTTAAGTGTCTGAAGCGAACTTAAGTAAGGCTAGCCTACCCTCGCGGCCATTACGCAACGTTTACGTCACTTATTCCTCCTCGTGACGAAGGACACACTTTGCCAATCCCCCTGCTCCTTGGACACCGCCCGCGGCTTTTGGCAGGATGGCACTGCCGGTTGGCGGGCACCGGCCAGTGCATCCCAATTGCTGCATATAAGCCCGAGCTTTCGAGATAGGACACCAGGAACGATGCGCACGCAGACGGCCGGCCCGGCCATCGCTGCCATGGAAAGCGGGGTGGCCGCTTTGGCCTGCTCCGCGGAGACCTGCTGACCCTTTACACCCATTCCCCGCATTCCCGGGGCTCCTATCTTTTCGAAAGCTCAGCCATGCAATCCATCACGCCTCAACAAATCCGCTCATCCTTCGTTAACGCCAGCCGCTCGGAAGCGGCCAAGCTCACCCTGCCCAAGGATTTCGACTCGCTCGACTGGGACAGCCTCGACTTCCTTGGGTGGCGGGACGAGAAGATGCCACTCCGCGGCTACCTGGTAGTACCGGAACCCAAGGGGCTTACGGGCATCATGCTTCGCGCCCCCGAAGGCGGCGCCCGGAAAAACCGCTCCGTCCTGTGCGAACTATGCCGCGACGTCTTCTCTAAAGAGGACGTACTCCTCTGGGTGGCCAGGCGCGCCGGGCAGTCCGGCCGCAATGGCAATACCGTCGGAACACTGATCTGCGCCGACTTCCTGTGCTGCGGCAATGTCCGCAAGGAACCGCCGGCCAATGAGATCAATCCCGACCCGGCCGACGTCGTCCTTCGCCAGATTGACGGACTGAAGGAACGCACGGCCCAGTTCCTGTCGCGGGTGCAGGCCACATAACAACAAAGAGGAACCCTCCCCCGCACGGGAGGGTTCCTCTTGCATGGTGATCAGCGGTAAGTGAAGCTCATCAGCAACGCTTTCAGGGAGCGGCCTTCATCACCCCAGTACCACTCCTTGGCTGCCTCGTCGTTCGCGAACTGCCGACCGTCGAAAAGCACGTCTGCGGTCAGAATGCGGTTGCCGAGCATCACGAGCCCGTATTGCACCTGCCCGTCCGGCGAGACCGGCGATCCCGGGGTTAGTCCCATGTGGTATGTAGCAGTGCCAAAAGCGTGGTCAACAAAGAACGACGAACTGGGCGTGGGAACCGCAGCACCGATCAATCCTGGCACCGGGTCCGTCTCCAGGATGAACCTGGAGACATTGCCGGCCGTGGCGTCACCGATCTCGCTGTAGTAGATGGCGACCTGTTCCTTGCCGCCGGCATCGTAGACCGTCGCGGTTTCCACGGCAGGGGACGCCGAAACCTGTTCATGCTCCACACGCCACCCTTCCGGGTGAGCAAAGGACAGGCGGCCATCCGGGAACGTGAAGGTCACCGGCCCGGCAGGAGCGGGCGAAGAGGTGGCGACGGGAACGATTGATGCCGGCGGGCTTGCGGCAGCCGCCGTTTGGGCGGCAGTGCCACTGGAGGAACTTCCGTCCGCGGCAGGGCCCTCCGCGCAGCCCGTGAGGATGAGGGCCGCGATCGCGGTGAGCGCCATGAAGGTGGTGGCGCGATGTGCTGGGCGCATGTGTGGTGCCTTTCAAGCGAAGGCCGTCACACTCCATGGGCGTCAGACGCGGGACCCAGCGTTCCACAAGTACCCGTCAGGAGGATGAAGGCGAGTGATTGATGCCGACCAGCATGGCACCAGGACAGCACTCCCCAACAGCCTCCGGGCAATATATCCATCGATTTGTTATAAACCCCATCCCGGAAGGGCCTAGCGCAAAATGATGTCCACCGGGTTCGCTTCCGAGCGCCAGGTTCCCTCTTCGCCCGCGCGCCGCTTGATAACGGGTGCGGTCAGAACTCCAGAGCGGTTGGTGCGCCTGTCGCGGAGGATCTCGGTCACTGAGCCCAGGTGCCGGGACAGGTCAATCACGTTCTCCGGGGCGGCCAGCAGCAGCTGGAACCCGAACTCGTGCAGCGCCTTGATCCCGGCGCCGGCGAACTCCTCCGACGCCAGCACAAAGGCCTCGTCCATCATCACCGTGCCGTACGTGGTGAAGCCCTGCTCGGCGATGCCCAGTTGGTAACTCAGCGCGGCGGCCATGATGAAGGCCGTGAAGCGCTGGCGCTCGCCGCCGGACATGGATCCGGTGTCCGCGTGCATAAAGACTTCGGTCTTTTTGGCGCCGCCCTTTTTGCCCGAGGACGGCCCGGCCACCTCGCGGTGTTCTTTGCACTGGATAAGCAGGTGGCCGCGGACGTCCAGCACCTCGGCCCGCCAGCGCCTGTCCTCCGGCGCCTGCGAACCGAGCCGCTTAACCAGGGTTTCCAGGGACTTGTAGCGGGCGGTGAGCTCGGCATCGTCATCCCCTGCCCCACTGCTGCCGTCCGTCCGGGCGCCTTCTGCCCTGGCCGGCCGGGTATGGCGGGCCTTAAGGGCGTTCTGGATGGCGTCCTTGAACTGCTTGGCCGTGGGCGGCAGGGTCTGCTTGATGTCCAGCTCCAGGTAGCTGCCCTCGTGGAAGTTGACCTGGGACAGGATCCCGTTCAGGGGAAGGATGCGGCTGGTGATGGACCGGCGTTCCTCGTCGAGCAGGTGGAGCAGCGTGCTGAAGGATTCGTGCGTGCGCTGGTTGAAGAACTGCCGGAATTCGGCCTCCTGCGCGGGCAGGCCGTCGCTGACGATGGCGTGGTAGCGCGTCTCGAACTCGCTGGCGGCACCGATGGTGGTGCCGTGGTCAGCAGAAATCGCGCTGCCCCACTCGCGCACGAAACCCTCGAAAATCCGGGTAAGCCGCTCGGCGGTGGCCTGCCCGCGGGACTCCGCGGTGTGCAGCTCGCCCAGGAGCGCGGTCCGGACCCGGTTGGCGAGGTTGTCCAGCTCGTGCATCTCGCTGACGTCGCCGAAATCGGCGAAGTACGGTTCCAGCGCGGTGACAGTGGTGTCCGACGGCGGAGCCTGGGTGAGGCGTTCCCGCGCAGCTTCCAGCAGGGTATCGGCAGCGGTAAGTTGCCGGTCCAGCGCCTTGTATTCACTCTGGAGGACGGCAGCCGCCTCAGTGCTGGACTGGTGTTTCTGCCGCACGCCTTCGATGGTTGCGCGGAGCGGCTCAAGGTCGGCCTGCGCGGCCAGGGCATCCTTCAGCCGCTGCTCGATCCGGGCCAGCTCATCGGCCGCGACGGCAGCAGAAACCTGTTCCCAGGGGCGGTGGTCCTCGGCGATCCGGCGCAGCGCATCGAGCTGCCGGCTCATGCCCTGGTGCGAATCCTCGCGGCTTTGGGCGAGCTCTGCCGCTTTGGCCACGTCCTGGCGGAGGTCCTCCACCTGTCCGGCCACGAGTTCCAGCTTGGCGGCATTGTCGAACCCGAGGACGTAATCCTGCCGGCTGGTGAACCGGTCGTCCTTCTCCACGGTGTGGCGGTTGCGCTTCACCACGCCGCCCAGGCTCAGGCCGCGGTCCAGCCGCGCGAGTTCGTCCGGATCTTCCACGCAGGGGTAGGCAAAGTCCAGTGCGATGCGCTCACGGATCCATGCCCCGGCTTCGGCGGCGACGCCCGTGGTGAGGATGTCCAGCTTGGTCAGCAGGTCGCCGTCGTGCACGTCCTCCAGGGCCAGGGCACCGCCGGCAAGCGGCTTGGAAACGTCCACCGCCCGCAGCGCGCCGCGGACGTTGTGGTCGTTCAGGTAACGGGTCACGGCGGCGAAATGCTCGCCGGGAACCAGCAGGGTGGTGGCGAGGTTCCGGAGGGCGCGCTCGGCGGCGGGGCGCCATTTCTCCTGCCCCTCGGCGAGGTCCATCAGTTCGCCGGCGAAGGGCATCCGGTCCTCCGGAATGCTGGTGGCGGCCGCGATGGCCGCGCGGTTTTCAATGCTCGACGGCGGCAGCAGGGATTTGCGCGTCTTCAGCGACACGAGCTCCTGCTCAGCCGCGGCCAGCTCCCGCTTCCTGGTTGCGTGGGCGTCGAAGGCTTCAAAGCGGAGCTCCTGCAGGGCCTGGGAGTCATCCTTGAGCTCCGCGGACCGGGCGGCAGCCTGCTCATGCGCCTGCTCCCAGCCTGCCTCCGTCCACTCGAGCTGCAGCCCGGCGTCGGCCAATGCCTGGCGGGCCGCTTCCTCCACCTGCTGGCGGAGCTTCAGGCCCACCCGCGCGTTTTCCAGCGACTGCTCGATGGCGGAGATGGCGTTGCCGCCCTGGTTGTTGTATTCCGTCTCCAGCTGGCGCAGTTCCTTGGCCAAGCCGTCCCGGACGCTTCGCTCGGCGCCGAGTTCCTTGGCCTTCGCCTGCGCCAGCTCCTTGAAGCGCGCCAGGGTTTTCTGGTGGACCGTGACGGCCAGTTTCTGCTTGTAGGCCTCGAATTCCTCGCCCGCCAGGTCCCGCAGCCGGTTCGCGTCCAGCAGCGACTGTGCGTATTCCCGGTTCAGGCCCGGCACCGGGGCCAGCTGGTCGCGCTGCTGCCGGACGTCCTCCAGCCGCTGCCGGATGGACATCAGGTTGCTGAACTCCTCGACCACGTCGTCGGCCGCGGCAAGGGTTGCGGGGGCGTCCAGGACCTGGTCCCGGAAGAACGTGTTCACGCTGCCGCCCAGGCCCTTGCCCGCCTGGATGACCCGCAGGAGCGGCAGGGCCTGGTCCGAGTTGATGCCCAGCAGCCGGCGGAAGCGCTCTGCGAAGGCCTTGTGCACGTCGAAGACCTGGGCGTCCGGGAAGATCGTCTCCAGGGCAGCCTTGGTGAACCGTTTGTCCGCGATGCCTTCCAGCGCTTCGAGATCCAGCGGAGCATGGTCGATCACGTAGAACCGCCCCACGCTCGACTCCGTACCGTTCTTCGGCAGGTCGAACAGCGCCGAGATGGTTACCCGGGTGCCGGCAGCGTTATCAAAGGTCAGTGCGACGGCAGACCACGTGGCGCCCGGCCGCTGGAAAGCACTCGCCGAGCCCTCACCCACGGCCTTGTCGCCCACCTTGCCGCGCATGTACGTAAACGTGGTGCGCTTGTCCTCCACCGCACCGCCCGACCGCTGGGCAGCCGCCTCGTTGGACCTCGGCCGGGCATCGAAGACCCGCAGCATCGCATCGAACAGCGTCGACTTGCCCACACCCGAGTTGCCCGTCAGCAGCGTACCGTTCCGGTCCACGTGCATTGTGTGCGCCCCATGGAACGTGCCCCAGTTGACCACCTGCACCAGGGCAAGGCGCATCTGGCCAGGGTTCGTCACGTCGCCGATCGGCAACATGCTCGCGATGCTCACTTGGCTGCCTCCTGTGTGGTGGTTCCGTTCGCGACGCCACCGGACACATGCTCGGCGTGCTCGCTCGTTCCTCGCTTAGACGCACGCTGCCGCATGTCCCCGGTGTCACCGCTCGTGCCCGGCACCTCCGCACCCAAGGGAGACGATGCCGATGCCGCCCCGGGAGTGGCATCGGGCCTGTCGGAGCCGGGCGCATCGTCCGCAGGACGAATGCCGCCCGGCGAAGGGGCGGGGGCGGCATCGGCGTCGTCGTCCTCGGTCTCGACAGGCTCAACCACCGGGTCGGCGTCGAGTTCTATCAGCGCTTCGGTACCGGTGGGGTCGGTGGTTGCTGCTGCCAGCGCTTCGATTTGGGCGGGGATATCGCCGATGTTTTCGAAGGGGAGGGCCAGGGGCAGGGCGTTGGAGATGGTGTAGACGTCGTCCAGGCCCGTGGGGAGGAGGAGTTGGCGGGCCAGGAGCTTGGTGATGGCCCGGTTGACCACGTCGGAATCGCGGAGCGCGTCCTGTTGGCCCGCGGGTTGGTAGTGGGTGACCAGATCGGCGATTTCTTCACGCGTGATGGTGGGATCCGTCTGGGCGGTGACGTGCCGGTCCAGGAGCAGGCGCATCCGTAACAGCACGATGGTCTCCACCCGGCTGAGCGCGCGCTGCTGCCGGAGGATGCTGGAGCGGGCACTGCCTCCGATGGCGTCCGGATCAACCGGGCGCAGCACGGCGATCTTCCGTTCGTGGTCCAGCTGCATGGTGAGGAACAGCTCGGAGAGACGGCTGCGGAGGATGACCTGGTGATCAAGCAGGACCGTCCACAGTTTTTCGTCGCGGCCGCCGTCCACGTAGGGGCCCTTGAGGAGTTTCACCAGGGCCTGCCGCACCTTCATGGAGAGGACGCCCGTATCGCCGGGGAACAGCGCGGCACCATCCACGAAGGTGTCGCGGGGAGTTACCGAAAAGGGATCCTGCCGGGTTTCGACGGGCTCAACCACCGGGGCGGCCGTCGTCGTGTCTTCAGTCATCGTCAATCCTTCGGGAGGGTGACCAGCGGCAGGTAGGCCCTGCGCGTGGTGCCGTCAATCTGTTCGAAGTCCAGGGCGTCCACCGCTTGGGTGTTGAAGGCGGCGCCGTCATGCAGGGCGTGCGAGAGGAGCGCCCGGATGGTGTTGATGTGCTGCTCCTCCGGCGGCAGCTGCTGCCACGCCTCCGAAAGGGTGGATGCGCCGGCCATGGCCGACCGCACCACCTCGGGCTTGGCCTTGCCGGTCCTCGGCGAGCGCACGCGGTCGGAATCGCTGAAGGCGATGGGGTCAGCCAGTTTGGGCGGAGCCGCGAACTCGTCCGGATCAAAGAGCTTCACCATGGACAGCGACTCAAAGCCCGCGTTAAAGAGGACGGGCCCGCGCACCAGGGCCGGGCGTTCCCGCTCGTACGAAAGTGACCGGATGGCCTGCTCGGCTTCCCGCAATACCTGCCGGAGCCGGACTGACTGGCGGAAGTCGTCGCTTTGGATGTAGGTGTTGAGGCTTTCGCTGAGCTTGCCGTAGATCCGTTGGATCTGGCTGTGCTGCTGCCGGAGTTCGGCCACCAGGTTCTTCAGGGTTTCGCGGTCCTCCGGCGAAAGGTCGTCCGCGAACTGCCGGCTGAGGACCTCCCCGATGGCCGAGCGGAACCGCAGCTGCTGCTGCGGGTCCTCCAGGAATGCGGTGAAGGAACGGAAGGTCCTGCCTTCGGGGCTTTGCCGGAGCCGCTTGTCCGCTTCCAGGACCTGGGCCATGGTGGCGCCCTTGGTCAGTGACTCCTCGATGATCTGGTTGCGCAGCTCGCCCACCAGTTCCTCGATCCGGTCACGCATCTTTTTGTAGTCAGCAGGCAGGCTGGCGGCGAGGTCCAGGATGTTTCCGGCAGCCTCCACGGCCTCGTCGTCATCGAGCAATCCGTCGAACTCGCCGGTACTGATGTCCTGGATCAGCTGCTGGCGTTCCTCGATCTCCTCTTCCAGGGCCTCGAGGCGCGCGCTCTGGTCCGGGTTGGTCTCGTTGGCGAGCTTCTCCACGTCACCGAGCAGCGTTCCCAGCCGGGAACCGTTAAGCGTGGACCGCTCACTGGACAGGCTGTCCAGGAACGCCAGCACGCGGGCCGCCGGCTCGGTGACCTCATAAACGATCTGGCCGGACTGGTTCCGCCGGGTCAGAAACTGCCGCCGGGTCCACTCATCGCCGAAGGCCTTTCCGTTGGCCCCGCCGCCCAGCCCGGGCTCCTGCCGGCGGAGCTCCTCAAGGAAGGAGTCGACGTCGGCATGGAATTCCTCGAGCGGCAGCTGCGGCCGGGTGCGGGTAAAGGATGCCTGCAGCACCGCGATCACCCAGGGTGCGGAGCGCGTCAGGGCCCAGGCGGGTCCCTTGGTCAGGAGTTCGAGGTCCCGGAGCCGGGCGCTGATGGCGTCAGCGGATGACCTGGCGGAGCGGGGCACACTCTCTCCTTGGACTGTTTAGAGGGCTGGGGCAGGGGCACGGACGGAAAAGTGCCAACTACAAGGTTAACCCAGGCGCCCGAAACCGCTCCGTGACCTACTTCGCCGTAGTATTTCGATCCCATATCAAGAGCCTCCGGAGCCCGTCGGGGCTCTGGCCCGGCACGCTGTCTCCCCCTACAGTCGTGCTACTGACTTCAGGCCAAGCATCGTCGCAGCAGGGGGATTCATGCAGTTCGATTTAAGCTCGGTGGAAACCGCCACCTTGGTATTCATTGGAACGCTCGTATTCGGTCTTGTCCTGGCCGCTTTTGTCCTGGCGGCGGGGCTGGTGGCGCTGGTGCTGCTGGGCGCCGGGAAGCTCAGCTGGACAGTGGTTTCCCGGACGCTGCTGGCCGTGGTCCACGGCATCAACGCCGGCTGGGACCGGCTGGTGCACCACGCGGCCGCAATCGACGCCGGCGGGGACTTCCAGGGGCAGGCCTCCCCTAGCACAGGAACCTACCCACGGGTAATATTGAGAGACAGCTAAAGGGTTCTCCAACCCGGCGGAGCCCATGGCTACGAAGCCATCCGGCCAAGGAGATAACCCATGAGCTCCGCCACTGACAGCCCCTTCCAAACCAGCCCTGCCCCCGCAGGTTTGAGCGCTACACCAACGGATGCCGCCGCCGAAGAAACCCCGGTCCCGGCAGGCAAGATCGGCGCAGGCGTCACGGCGGATGAGGCACGCGCCGTTGCGGAGGCCGCCCGCGAAACCGGCTGGGACCGTCCCAGCTTCGCCAAAGGTCTTTACCTTGGCAGTTTCGACCTCAGCCTGGTCCACCCCTGGCCCACTCCGGACCCGGCGGACGTGGAACGCGGCGAGGCCTTTATGGCCCGCCTGACGGAATACGCGCGCACCATGGATGGCCGGATCATCGAGCGGGACGCGCTCATCCCTGATGAATACCTCAAGGGGCTGGCAGACCTCGGCGTCTTCGGGATGAAGATTCCGGCGGAATACGGCGGCCTCGGCTTGTCACTGGTGTACTACGGCCGGGCCCTCGCCCTGCTGGGCAGCGTCCACCCAAGCCTCGGCGCCCTGCTTTCCGCACACCAGTCCATCGGGGTGCCCGAACCCGTCAAAGTCTTCGGTACCGCGGAGCAGAAGCAGGAGTTCCTGCCGCGATGCTCGGCCGGCGCCGTCACCGCCTTCCTCCTTACCGAACCGGACGTGGGCAGCGATCCCGCCCGGATGGGCAGCACAGCAACGCCGACGGACGACGGCGAGGCGTACCTTCTGGACGGCGTCAAGCTGTGGACCACCAACGGTGTCATTGCCGAATTGGTGGTGGTGATGGCCGTGGTGCCGGCCCGGACTGACGCGGACGGCACCAGGCACAAGGGCGGCATCAGCGCGTTTGTGGTGGACATGGACTCGCCGGGCATCACCGTGGAAAACCGGAACGCCTTTATGGGCCTGCGCGGCATCGAAAACGGCGTCACGCGGTTCCACCAGGTGCGCGTCCCCGCGGCGAACCGGCTGGGCAGGGAAGGCCAGGGCCTCAAAATCGCCCTCACCACCCTGAACACGGGCAGGCTTTCCATACCGGCGCTCTGCGTGGCGTCCGGCCGCTGGAGCCTGAAGATCGCACGGGAGTGGTCCAACGCCCGGACGCAATGGGGCCGGCCGGTAGGCGAGCACGAGGCCGTGGGCAAGAAGATCGCCTTCATCGCCGCTTCCGCGTTCGCCCTGGACGCCGTGTTCGAACTCTCCGCCGAGCTTGCCGACGCAGGCCAGAAGGACGTCCGGATCGAGGCCGCCCTCGCCAAGCTCTGGGCCACCGAGATCAGCTGCCGGATCGCCGACGAACTGGTACAGATCCGCGGCGGCCGGGGCTTCGAGACGGCAGAATCACTGGCCGCCCGGGGTGAGCGCGCTGTGCCTGCCGAGCAGCAGCTGAGGGACCTGCGCATCAACAGGATTTTTGAGGGTTCCTCGGAAATTATGCGGCTCCTCATTGCCCGGGAAGCGGTGGATGCGCACCTGGCCGCCGCGGGAGACCTGGCATCCATGAACGCGAGCCTGTCGGATAAGGCGAAGGCCGCCGTCGGCGCTTCCGGCTTTTATGCCCGCTGGCTGCCCAAGCTGGTGGCCGGGGCAGGCATGGACCCGCGCTCGTACGGCGAGTTCGGGCGGCTGGCCAAGCACCTGCGCTTCGTGGAGCGCTCGTCCCGCAAGTTGGCCCGGCAGACGTTCTACGGCATGGGCCGCTGGCAGGCAAAGCTGGAACGCAAGCAGGCATTCCTTGGCCGGGTGGTGGACATCGGCGCGGAACTGTTCGCCATGGCCGCATGCTGCTCGCGGGCAGAGATGCTGCTCCACACCGCCCCCGAAAAAGCCGCGAGCGCCTACGAGCTTGCCGAGGCGTATTGCGAGCAGGCACGGGTGCGGGTGGAGGAGTACTTTGACCAGCTGTGGCGGAACACGGACGCCGGCGACCACCGGCTCAGCCGCAAGGTCCTCGCCGGAGACTACAGCTGGCTGGAGGCAGGGGTGCTGGACCAGTCCGAAGGCACCGGGCCGTGGATCGCCGACGCCTCCCCCGGCGCCTCCCACCGCGAAAACCTGCACCGCAAGTACCGCTGATCCACGGGTCACAGAATAGTAAGCATCCTTGCTATCTCTGCGGGCCGATGGTTGAGTGGAGCCATGAGCAGCTCAACAGACCCCGAGAACCTGCCTCCGCGGCGAGCCCGCGAGGATGCTGACCGAAGCGGAAGCTACCCTGCCGCCTCGGCCCGCGACGATTCGACGCGCACCTTCGATCAGGTGCCGGCTACTGACGCGGGAACCACGTCCACCTACGAACAGGCACCGGTGTCCCGGAACGAACGGGCCACCGCCGCTTACGCCGAGCGGGACTACGTGCCCGCGGCGGCGGCGCCGGCCGCTAATCCGAACCTGACGGACCGGCAGACTGCTGTGGCGCGCGAAAAGGAGCAGTTCGGCGGTATCAAGGTGGGCTCGGCGTTCTTTGGCTGGCTGACCGCCACCGGCATGGCCGTGCTCCTGACAGCGCTCGTGGCAGCGGCCGGAACAGCTGTGGGACTGGCCACCAATACGGACGTCAACGAGGCGGTCAACCAGGCTGCATCCAACAGCGGCACTGTTGGCCTGGTGGGCATCATTGTGCTGCTGGTCATCCTGTTCCTTTCCTACTACTGCGGCGGGTACGTGGCAGGCCGCATGGCGCGGTTCAACGGAGCAAAGCAGGGCCTGATGGTGTGGATCTGGGCGCTGATCGTTGCGGTCCTGGTGTCCATCCTGGGGCTCGTGGCCGGGCAGCAGTTCAATGTGCTGGCCAACCTCAACAGCTTCCCGCGCATCCCCATCAACGAAGGCCAGCTCAACACCATGAGCATTATCGCGGCCGTGGTGGTGGCCCTGGTGGCTCTGCTGGGCGCCGTGCTGGGCGGGCTTGCCGGCATGCGGTTCCACCGCAAAGTGGACAAGGCGGGCTTCACACCGGCTGAGGACTACGACGACGAGTAGTCAGGCCATGATCTTTCCGTCCAGGTAAAACCAGCGGCCATGCTCGCGCACGAACCGGCTCACCTCATGCAGGACCCCGCGGTCACCGCCCTGCCGGAAGTAGGCTTTGAACTCAACGGTGCCCTGGACATCAAGCGGACCTCCGCGGCCCGTGGACACAATGTCCAGGCGCCGCCACTCCATCCCGGGGTCCAGGTCCAGATGCTTCGGGGCTTCCGACGGGTGCCAGGTCCGGAGCAGGTAGCTCTCATCAAGGAGCACAAATGCGCTGTAGCGGGACCGCATCAGCTGTTCTGCCGTTGCTGCCTCCGCCGATCCCGAGTGGAACCTGCCACAGCACATCCGGTACTGCTCACCGGACAGGCACATGCAGTTCCTGCTTTCCGTGTCCTCAACCATCAGCGCTCCTGCCTCCTTATCCCGGCCCCGCGGCGCACGCCGGGTCCGTCCGACTATAGGCCCCGGGCCCTTGTCATATCGGATAACAGCTTTGAAACAACCCCGGCCGGCAGCCCGCGTCCGGCGGCACTGCGCGGGAAAAATCCGTATGGTGGAGAACGAGCCATTGAGCGGGCGGTGGGGTGCCGGCGCGGGCTTCGACGCTGGCCGAGAGGAGAGATGACGTGGAAAATCCGGATACGCTCATCCTCAACCTGACCTTTTTGGGCACCGTGGGAATGGCCTTCCTGATGTTCCTGGTGCTCTTCCTGCTGGGCGTCATTACCCTCGTCCTGGCGGGCATCGGCCGGCTTGCCGCCATCACCCTGATGGCTTTGTTCGGCAGGCGCTCCCGCAGCGAAAACCTTCCGCTCGTCCGCTTCGGTGTACCTGCAACAGTCACGCCCGACGACGGCGCCCCGGATTCGGAGGGCCGCCCGGTTGATGGCGGGGCTTCAGCCGGTGAAACCTCGAAACCCGGCCGCCCGCCCCGCGGCTGGCGCGCGAGGCTGAAGCCGGCCCGCCTGCGTGCGGCGCTCCGCACCGCCGTCGTACGCCATCCGGCCCTGGCGGCCGCACGCCGTGAACCTCCTGTCCTTGCCGAGGACTGGGCCTCCGCCGTTGCTGAGGCGGACGCACGGGCCATCGCGCGGGCACGTGCGGCTGCACCGGAAATCAAGCTGTCCGTGCGGGACCTGCCGGACCCCCATGTTCCCGCCGAGAAGGTGGTGGAGGTCGCCCCGCTCGTCGAGTCCAAACTCGATGACCACCGCCACGCACACGTCCCGCGGTCGTTCAAGAAGCCGCAGGTTCCGCAGCCGCTGTCACCGCTGGACACGGGATCCCTTGTGTCCCTGTCGGGTCCGGCGCAGGTACTCAAGGACCGGGCAGGCAACGGCAAACAGCCCTTACCCTGAGCAACCATCTGGGTTAGCGTGAAACCCATGGAATTCAGATACCTCGGAAACAGCGGCTTCAAAGTCTCGGAAATCACCTTCGGCAACTGGCTCACGCACGGCTCCCAGGTGGAGAACGACGTCGCCAGCCAGTGTGTGCGCGCCGCCCTCGACGCCGGCATCAGCACGTTCGACACCGCCGACGTCTACGCGAATACTGTTGCGGAAACCGTCCTCGGCGAAGCGCTGAAGGGCGAGCGCCGGGAGTCCCTGGAGATCTTCACGAAGGTCTACGGCCCCACCGGCCCCAAGGGCAAAAACGATCTGGGCCTGTCCCGCAAGCACATCATGGATTCCATCAATGGCTCGCTGCGGAGGCTGCAGACGGACTACGTGGACCTCTACCAGGCCCACCGCTACGACTTCGAAACGCCGCTCGAAGAGACCATGCAGGCGTTCGCCGACATCGTCCGGCAGGGCAAAGCGTTGTACATCGGCGTCAGCGAGTGGACGGCGGAGCAGCTTCGGGAAGGCCACGCGCTGTCCAAGGAACTCGGCTTCCAGCTCATCTCCAACCAGCCGCAGTACTCCATGCTGTGGCGGGTTATCGAAGCGGAGGTGGTACCGGCGTCGGAGGAACTGGGTGTCTCGCAGATCGTCTGGTCCCCCATGGCCCAAGGCGTTCTGAGCGGCAAGTACCTGCCCGGCCAGCCGGCTCCCGAGGGCAGCCGCGCCATCGACGAGAAGGGCGGTGCCAAGATGATCCAGCGCTGGATGCGCGACGACGTCCTGTCCGGGGTGCAGGAGCTGAAGCCCATCGCGGAGGAAGCCGGGCTTTCCATGCCGCAGCTTGCTGTCGCCTGGGTGCTGCAGAACCCCAACGTGGCCTCCGCCATCATCGGCGCGTCCCGGCCTGAGCAGATCGCCGACAGTGTGGAAGCCGCAGGGGTGACACTGGAACCGGACGTTCTGAAAAAGATCGACGACGCCATCGGGTCCCTGGCCGAGCGCGACCCTGCGCAGACCAAGTCCCCTGCCGCGCGTGAAGCCTAGGACTCCTGATGACTGACGCCTTGGACCTGCCGGACCTTGCTGTCACCGGTTCCACCGGCGGCCTGGGCGGAATGGTGGCGCGGCAGCTTGCCGCGGCGGGTTCCGCCCAGCGCCTGCTGGTCCGGGACGCGGGCCGCGCGCCGGAGATCGAGAACGCCCCGTCCGTGGTGTGCAGCTACGGGGATGCCGCCGCCGCGCGGCAGGCCCTCGAAGGTGTGAACGTCCTGTTTATGGTGTCCGCCGCGGAAACCGAGGACCGGGTGCAGCAGCACTACGCCTTTGTGGACGCCGCCGCCGACGCGGGCGTGCAGCATGTTGTGTACACCTCGTTCTACGGCGCAGCGCCCGACGCCACCTTCACGCTGGCCCGGGACCATTACGCCACGGAACAGCGCATCCGGGATTCCGGGATGGACTACACCTTCCTGCGGGACAACTTCTACATGGATTTCCTCCCGCTCCTGGCCGGCGGGGACGGCGTTATCCGAGGACCTGCCGGGGAGGGCGTTTTTTCCGCAGTGGCGCGGGAGGACATTGCGCGCTGCGCCGTGGCCGTGCTGCGGGACCCCGCCATCCACAAGGGCAGGACCTACAACCTCACCGGTCCCGAGGAACTCTCCATGGCAAATGCTGCCAGGATCCTCACGGAGGAAACCGGACGGACCATCGCATACCATCCCGAGACAGTGGAGGAAGCCTACGCATCCCGGGCGTCCTACGGTGCGCCGCCCTGGCAGGTGGACGCGTGGGTGAGTACGTATACCGCGGTGGCCGCCGGGGAGATGGCAGGAGTTTCCCCGGACATCCACGGACTTACGGGGCAGGACCCGTTGCGCCTGGCCGAGTTCGTCAAGCAGCCGCAGTTGTAGCTCTCGGGGCGTTGACGGGCCGGCGGGGCGGGCGTAAACCTGAGGCAATGGGTGCTCCCCGGCGGGAGCACCCAAGCCGCAGAAACCGCAGCCGAGCAGAATCGCAGCGCCATGACCCAGATCCAGCCCAACCCCCAAACCCGAGCCGCGTCGGCCCCGGAACAGCAGGCGCAGGTCGCCGCCGGCCCTACCACCGGTCCCCTCACACCGGAGGAACTCCAGCTGGGCGCCCGCAACCATTCGATGCCCCTGGAAGCCCTCCGGCGCGATATCACTCCACCGGGCCTGCACTATGTGCTCACCCATTTCGACATCCCGGACATTGACTCGGCGTCATGGCACCTGCGTATCGGCGGCGCGGTGGAGCGTGCGCTCGAGCTGAGCATGGCGGCGCTGCGCAAGGATCCCGCCATCACGGTGCCGGTCACCCTGGAGTGTGCGGGCAACGGCCGGTCGCTCCTGAAGCCGCGTCCCCTGAGCCAGCCATGGATTATGGAGGGCGTGGGCACGGCTAACTGGACCGGCGTCCCGCTCGCCTATCTCCTCGGAAAGGCGGGGATCCTTCCACACGCGGTGGAGGTGGTGTTCACCGGCGCGGATGCCGGGATCCAGGGGGGCGTCACGCAGCGGTACGCTCGGAGCCTGCCGGTCCGCGAAGCGATGCGTGCCGACGTCGTACTCGCTTACAAGATGAACGGCAGCGAACTGCCGCCCCAGCACGGCTACCCGCTGCGGCTGGTGGTCCCGGGCTGGTACGGGATGGCGAGCGTGAAGTGGCTGGAATCCATTGAGGTGGTTACCGCCCCGTTTGCCGGCTACCAGCAGCAGGTCGCGTACCGCTACCAGCAATCAGGGGACGACGACGGCACACCGGTTTCGCGGATCAGGGTGCGTTCGCTGATGGTTCCGCCGGGTATACCGGACTTTTTCACGCGCAAACGGGTGCTGCCGCCCGGGCCGGTGATGCTGCAGGGCAGGGCATGGTCCGGGCACGCGGCTGTTACTGCCGTTGAAGTAGGGATCGACGGACAGTGGCTGCCCGCCCAGCTGGAGGAACCCGCCGGCGGGTTCGCCTGGCGGAAGTGGACGCTGCCCTGGGTGGCGGATCCGGGCGAACATGAGCTCGCATGCCGGGCCACGGATGCCAGCGGTGCCAGCCAGCCCCTGGAGCAGAACTGGAACTACCAGGGCCTGGGCAACAATATGGTGCAGCGGGTCAGTGTGACTGTGGAATAGCTGTTCGGCGTTGCCGGCCCAGTTAGCTGCGCCGGCGGGGCTATACTCGGTGCCAGCCATGACCAGCCTTCCCTCCGCCCCCGCCAGTGTCCGCATCGATGCCTGGCTGTGGGCGATCCGCGCCTACAAGACCCGCTCAGCAGCAACGGCTGCCTGCCGGGCCGGGCATGTCCGGCTGAACGGCAGCCCGGCAAAGGCTTCTGCGACACTGGTCAACGGGGATTCCGTCACCGTCCGCATGCCGGGTTACGAGCGGATCCTTAAAGTGCGCCGCCTGATTAACAAACGCGTGGGCGCGGAAGCCGCCTCCCACTGCTTCACGGACCACACGCCGCCTCGGCCCGTCGCCCCTGCGCTGGGCCTGCCGCAGCGCGACCGCGGCGCCGGCCGGCCTACCAAGAAGGATAGGCGGGAGATGGAGCGCCTGCGCGGGTCTGCATGAGTGACGGCACTGCGGGCGGCCTGATCCTGGCCTCGGTCCGGTTTCCGGGAGACGCGGGGCTCTACGACGTCCACATCCAGTCCGGCAGCGTGCGCTGGGTTGGTGCGGCCGGCAAAGCAGCCCGTGGTGAGCACGTCCTTGACGCGGACGGCCGTTATCTCATCCCGGGGTTGTGGGACGAGCACGTCCATATGACCCAGTGGGCCCTGCATGCCAACAGGATCGACCTCTCCGGTGCGACCACGGCCCAAGGCGCTGCCGCCGTCGTCAGCTCCTCCCTGTCCGCTGCCGAGGCAGCCACGACCATGGTCGGCGTCGGCTTCCGCGATGCACTGTGGCCGGATGCGCCGTCGCTGGAACTGCTGGATTCCGCCACCGGGAACCAGCCGACGGCATTGGTCAGCCACGACCTCCACAGTGTGTGGCTCAACTCGGCTGCCGCAGCGCGCTACGGGGTGCACGTGGACGCGTCCGGGCTGCTGCGCGAAGAACCTGCCTTCGCGCTGACGCGCGACCTGGGCCGCCTTCCCGACGCCGTGGTTGACGGGTGGGTTGCCGCGGCCGCGCGGGCAGCCGCCGCACGTGGAGTGGTGGGTGTCGTGGATTTCGAGATGACGTGGAACCGGGATCCGTGGCTGCGGCGCATCGCCGGCGGCTTTGATTCCTTCCGTGTTGATGCAGGCGTCTATCCGGCCGACCTTGACCGTGCCGTAGCCGGCGGCATGCGGACGGGTAGGGATGTCGACGGCGGCAGAGGGCTGCTGCGGGTCGGCCCGCTCAAGGTCCTCATCGACGGAGCCCTTAATACCCGGACGGCTTTTTGCGTGGATCCCTATCCCTTTGGCGGCCATGGCCTGCTGACCGTGGGCTTTGAGGAGTTGACTGCGCTGTTGATGCGGGCGGGGGAGGCCGGTTTTGTCCCCGCCGTCCACGCCATCGGTGACGCGGCCAACCAGGTTGCCCTCGATGCGTTTGAGCAGGCCGGGGTAGGCGGTCGGATCGAGCATGCGCAGTTTGTGCGCGGGGAGGATTTCGCCCGGTTCGGCCCGCTTCGGGTGGTGGCCAGCGTCCAGCCACTGCACGCGCTTGACGACAGGGACGCCGCCGACTCCAACTGGCGGGGGCGCACCGACCGCGCATTTCCCCTGCGCTCCCTGCTCGACACCGGCGCCTCGCTGTTGCTGGGCTCGGATGCCCCCGTGGCGCCGCTTGAGCCCTGGCTGGCAATGTCGGCTGCGGTCTTGCGGGCACGGGATGATGGGCGGGAACCGTGGCATCCGCGGGAGGCCATCACACGGGAGCAGGCAATTATTGCCTCCACACGGGGACGGGCCGGTGTTCACGTCGGAGATCCCGCCGATCTTGTGCTGCTTGACGGCGACCCACTCTCTGTTTCGGATGCCGTGTTTGCTGCAATGCCGGTGGCCGGGACAATGGTTGCCGGCCGTTTTACCTACGACGGCGGCCTGGCCCGGCCTTGAGGCAGTGCACTCTTTGCTGTTGTCCCACTCGTTCGGGTGTCAGCCGCCGGCTCGGCTGCGCGCCTGTACCAGGTTTGCGAACGGCAGCTGCCCGAACTCATCCACGAAGGCAGCGTGGTACTCCGCTTCGGCCGTGTTCAGGCGTTCAGCGGGCAGTTCCTTCCAGGCGACCAGCAACTGCCCGGCATTCTTGAGCTGCCAAACCAGGCGGCCCTCCCAATGGCCCGGCGGCTTGCCCTGTCCGAAGTCCAGGAACTCCTGGATTTGCCGCCTCAGCCCGCGGTTGCCCTTGCTGCCCGGGCCTGCCTTGCCAAGATAAAGGACGACGGTGGCATCCACCCACGCGGCTGCAAGCTCCGGCGCCGGCACCGATGGGTCCCTCTTCTTGAAAACGCCGGCAGTGCTCTTCTTGAGGAAATCCGGCTGGAACCCCTCCGGCTGCAGGACGGCAAAGATGCCCGTTCCCTGCGGAACCCTCATGACGTCGAGGTCCCTGAACGGCCTGAAGCCCGTGAACCCGTCGTCTTTCAGGCCCTTCCTGGTGAACTGCATCCCTACATTGAACAGCATGGCGTCGGGACTCTGCTGCTTATCCACAGGGGACAGGTTTATCCACATAGGGCCGGTGGGTCCGTGCCGTTGGCTGGGGCTGCTGGAAGACTTTGGTTATGGAAGCGGTGGCGACGGCGGGTCAGCAGGGGGCGGTAAGCCGCCCCGGACCTGTTGTTGGGGATGTCATGCGGACGTTGTCTTTGGTTCGTCCCGCTGCTGACCGGCAAAGAATGCTTGACCAGATGCGGGAGCTGGAGGACGTAAAGTCCGCTGCCGCGGCGAAACAGGCCCGGATCGCCGTGGCCTACGATCTTGGCGTTCGGCGGGAACAGGCCGCCGCGGGTGTCCCGGCGGATGAACTCGGTGCCGGGGTGGGCGCCGAAATCGCTTTGGCGCGTCGGGAGTCCCCGTCCCGTGGGAGCAGACTGCTGGGTTTGGGGAAAGCCCTGGTTGGGATGCCCCACACGTTCGCGGCGCTGGAAGCGGGCCAGTTGAACGAGTGGCGGGCCACGCTGGTCGTGAAGGAAACTGCCTGCCTGGCAGTTGAGGACCGGGCCGCGGTGGATGAAGAGATCGCAGCGGACACCGGCACCCTGGCTGGCTGCGGGGACCGGGCCATCATCGCCGCCGTTCGGGCCGCTGGGTACCGGCGGGACCCGCACTCGGTCGCCAGGCGGGCCAGCCATGCCGTGAATGAACGGACCGTGACCCTCCGGCCTGCTCCAGACACCATGACGCGCCTGACCGCCCTGCTGCCGGTGGCCCAGGGCGTAGCCGTGTACGCGGAGCTGACCCGCCAGGCCGATGCCCTCAAGTCTTCGGGCGATGACCGGCCCAAGGGCAACATCATGGCCGACGAATTGGTCGAACGCGTCACCGGCACCCCTGGCGGCTACAGCGGTATCGACCTCCAACTCGTGATGACCGACCGCACCCTCTTCCAAGGGGACAGCGAACCCGCCCGCCTCACGGGCTACGGCATCGTCCCCGGCGAATGGGCTCGAAAGGCCATCAAGGGCGAACTGATGACAGACGCGGGATCTGTGCACTCTGCGGATGATGCCGGGCTTCAGATCTGGCTCCGCCGGCTCTACACCGCACCGACTCATGGCGAACTAGCCGCAATGGACTCCAAGGCCCGGCTCTTCCCGCCGGGGCTCCGCCGGTTCATCCACGTACGGGACGACACCTGCCGCACCCCTTACTGCGACGCGCCCATCCGCCACGTGGACCACATCATCCCGTGGCACACAGAGGGTCCAACCACCAGCACCAACGGCCAAGGCCTCTGCGAAGCCTGCAACCACACCAAAGAAGCACCAGGCTGGGCCGCCAAGACGGTTGCCCGGACAGGTCAAAGGCATTCAGTCGAAACAACAACACCCACCGGCCACACGTACCGCTCGACCGCGCCGCCGCTGCCGGGGACAGCGCCGCCAGGAGCTGTGGCCGCACCTGCCAAGGAGCCCTCCCGCCGTCGTCGAAAACAGAGGCACCGGATGAAGGCCCTCAAACGCGCCCATAAGACGCGGTCCTGGGCGTGAGCGCATCGTATCCGGCAGAAGGGAGACAGAACTTCCCCTGCCCACCCTCAAGCCCGGGAGCGTAGAGTGGCCTAAGACGCCTGTTTCTGGACGCCTTGCTGCTGAGGGAGAAATCGTGACGATTGATTGGGACGAAAAGAAAGCCCTGCTACAGGAACCGAACATCGCGAAGGTAACCCAGCTTTGCGACGAACTGATGGAAAAGAAGCCGGGTTCAACCGTCCCCTACATCGACCCGGTGCACGACGAGGATGAATGCCGGATTGTCAGCCTGCAGGTAAGCCCGGGCAAAGGCACCGAGTCCGGCTTCGTCTCGCACTACAACGACGACGAAGCGGCCCGCCGCGCCACCCAGATCTACGAGCTGGCCGAGCTGGATTCCCGCTACGTCATGCCGTGGAACGCCTACCCTTGGGTGCGTGACCCGGGGATGCCATCGGCGCTGAGCGTGCAGGAAAAGACTGACGGCCTGCGGCCCTTCCGCCAGTTCCTCAAGATCAACTCCCGCGTTTCGGCGATCATCGCCCACGGCACGGACGCCGCCACCTTCCTGACCCTGTTCGAGAAGACCTACCACTCGTCGCTGAAGAACAGCGGCATCAAGGTTTACAAGGCCACGGCCCTCGGGGGCCGGGCCTTTGCTGTCTCCGAAGCCAAGCAGGAAGAACTGCTGGCCAAGAACGTGGAGATCTATAAGGACGCCATGCAGCGGGCGGGCATCCAGCACCTCTGAACGGACAGCGCCAATGGATGTGCTGACCTGGTTGCTCGACGGCGACCCCGCAATCCGCTGGCAGGTCCTGCGCGACCTGACAGATGCTTCGGGTGAGGACGTGCAGGCAGAGCGGGCGCGCATTGCCGATGAAGGCTGGGGAGCCAGGCTTTTGGCCCTTCAGGGCACGGACGGTCAATGGGCGGGCGGCACGTACTGGCCCGCCGCCGATGACGATCCCGACAGCCAGCCCTGGACGGCGACCACGTACAGCCTGTTACTCCTAAGGGACTTCGGCCTGGACCCCGGGAGCCGGGAAGCCCGGCATGCCATCGAACTTGTCCGTGACAACAGCCGCTGGGAGGAAGGCAACCAACTCTTCTTCGACGGCGAAGTTGAACCCTGCATCAACGGCATGACGGTGGCCCTGGGTGCATATTTCGGAGAGAACGTGGACAGCGTTGTGGAGCGGCTGGCCCGCGAACAGCTGCCTGACGGCGGCTGGAACTGCGAAGCGGAGCGCGGCTCCACCCGTTCGTCCTTCCACACCACCATTTGCGTCCTTGAGGGGCTCCTTGAACATGAGCGGGCCACAGGGGGAACACCTGCATCCCGCAAGGCCCGGCACCGCGGAGAAGAGTACCTGCTGGAGCGCGGGCTGATGCGGCGCAAGTCCAGCCGTGAACTGATCAGGCCTGACTGGCTGCAGTTCTCCTACCCCACCCGCTGGTTCTACGACGTCCTCCGCGGCCTGGACTACTTTCGGGCCGCCGGCGGCATGCCCGACAGACGGATTGAGGAGGCCCTCGAAGTGGTGAGGTCCAAGGAGCAGCCGGACGGCAGGTGGCTGCTGGAGGGCACCCACCCCGGGAAGGTCCACTTCGCACTGGAGGACGGGGACGGACAACCAAGCCGGTGGAACACCCTCCGCGCCTTGCGGGTGCTTCGCTCGCACGAATCCGGTTGAGCCCCGCGCTCAGCCTTCCATCAGCCTGCGGCGGTGCTTCAGCTCCTTGACCCACGCCCTGGTGACCAACTCGGGAAATGGCGAGCCGCCGCCGTCGTTGGCTTTTGTCCCGGTGCCGCCCAGGACACGGAAAGCCGTTCCTGATTCCAGATCCGCGATCAGAGGGGCCGAGGCCTTGAGGGCGATCTCGACAACCTGGGCCGCCGCGCGGTCGGTCAGTCCCAGCTCCGAGGCCCAGCCGAGGAACTGGCGGCGTGAAATCCCGGTCCGCTTTCCGCCAAGGGTCAGGGCAAGGGTTTTGTCGCCGTAAACCACAGTGGAGGGAATGTCGTACACGGGCGCGATGGTCCACTCGCCGTGCGGCTGCTGGACCATCGATACGTTCTTCGCGTGCAGGTCTCCGTTGCCGGTCAGCCAGGCGTAGGCACCCTGGATCGCCAGGTTCCGGAGCGCGGGAAGCGGCGCGGAGCAGTGGTCAGCGAGGGCGTGGCACACCTGGCCGTACCCCACGTTGTACTTGTCCGCCGGGTAGAGCTTCAGCACCTGCGCCCCGTCCTCCACGGCGAGACGCCGCGCGTCGTCGGGCCCGTTATCCGGCCCGGGTACACGGTCGAACCGCTCCACCAGCAGCCCTGGCCTGCCGGCAACATCCCGGATCAGCTGGACGCGGCTGAGCGGGATCCGAAGTTTTACCGCGTAACGGAACATCACGTACTCGTTCTCCACCACATGCGGGAACTCGGGGGCGTTGAGCTTCAGGATGAACTGCCGCCCGGTACTGGCCACCGGCACGGAAATCATTCCGGCGGAGAGTTTGTCCTGCACGCCTGCCAGTGCCACCGGGTCGATGAGGTCGGGGTCGCCCAGCAACTGGTCAAAGTCCAGGGTCCGCTGCGGGTCCAGCCGGACCGCATGCTCGTCACGGTTCAAGGGTTCGCCATGCCCTACGATCTGGACATCTCCCACCGGATTGCCGCCCGCAGCGATCAGCAGGGACAGGTCATCATCCGCGCTGGTCTTGATGGAACGCCGCAGCGCGTTGAGGCGGCGGCCCTCCGGCAGCAGCCCGGTGAAGTATGGCGGGGCGGCCCCGGCGGCGGAAAAGACAGGTTCGCTGGTGAGCGGCAGGGAAGTCGCGACGGCGGGACCGCCGCTGTGGAGGTAGGCGGGCAGATAACCGAACTTGGTTCCGCCGTCGTGCCTTTCAAGCCGTGCGGCAAGGACGCCGGCTTTATAGATGTCCGCGATGCGGTGCCTCACGGCCGGGCCTCTTCAGAACCCGTCCTCATCGCGGCTGAAGGGGCCGTGCGTGTCCGTGTGCCAACCTGGAGCTCCAGGCCAAGCGTATCCAGGAGCGCCAGGAGTGAGTCGAGCTGGACGCTTGGTTTGCCTTGCTCCACGAACCGGACAAAGCGCTCCGACACCCCGGCCAACTGGGCAAGATCATGCTGCGTCAACCGGAGCACGGCGCGGCGGGACCGGACTTCCGCGGCAAGGCGATCGGCAAAGGATGCTTTGATGGGAGCCTCCTATAGGTACGAACGTTCCGATTTATGCTCTTTCAAAACCTTACAGCTACCGAGGGCCGGATTGACAGACTCTTCCGGTACGAACGTTCCGATAGATTCTGCGGGGCCTGAGGATGTCGTCGAAAGGCCCAGCCTTGACACGACGTGTGACGAGTGCCATATTTGAAGCGTGAACCTGTCAGACAGCCGGACAGCAGGACAGCCTGCATCCCTTCCGCTCGCACGGCTTAGCGCTGCCGAGGCAGTGTTCAACGCCATCCGTCAGGAGATCGAATCGGGGCGGCTGGAAGTGGGAAGCAAGCTCAGCTCCGAAGCAACCCTCTCCCAGCAGTACGCCGTAAGCCGCTCGGTGATCCGGGAGGCGCTCCGCTCCTGCACCGCCTTGGGCCTCACGGTAACCAAAACAGGCAAGGGAACATTCGTGGTCGCCAACAAGGTGGCCAACGATCTCACCTTGGGCCAATACTCGGCCCGGGACCTGACCGAAGCGCGCCCGCACATCGAAGTTCCCGCCGCCGGGCTCGCCGCCGAGCGCCGCAGCGACGAAGAGCTCGAAACGCTCCGCCACATCGTTGCCGCCATGTCCACCGAAACCGATCCCGAATCCTGGGTAGCCCTGGACTCAAGCTTCCACGCCGCCATTGCCCGCGCCAGCGGCAACAAGGTCTTCGCCAGCGTGGTTGCCGATATCCGGGACGCCCTGGCCCACCAGTCCGAAACACTGAACATGGTGGCGGACCGGCAGCACGCCTCCGATGTGGAACACCAGGACATCCTGGCCGCTATCGAGGCCGGATCGGCCGAACAAGCGCGCGCCGCCATGGCCCGCCACCTGCAGGCCGTGGGCCTCGCCCTCGACTCCATCCTCAGCAACTAAGCACCGCACAACCCACCCAAGGACCCCATGCGCTCCCCTGTGTTTTCCGCTGCCCCAACGGCCGTTTCGCTTCCCACACACGAACCCCTGGTAACGGCCGTTCGCGACGGCCTCGTGGAAAGCGTGCACTACGGCTCGGCGGTTGCTGTTGCGGCGGACGGTTCAACAATGGCGTCTGCAGGTGATCCCCTCGTGCCGTTCTACCCACGGTCCGCACTGAAGCCGCTCCAGGCCGTAGCCATGGTCCGCGCCGGGCTGGAGCTTCCGGCCGATCTCCTGGCCCTGGCCGCCGCAAGCCACTCCGGCGCAGCGCAGCACCGCGAAGGGGCGCTGCGTATCCTCGAGCGGCACGGACTGAGCGTTACCGACTTCGAGAACAGCTCGGACCTCCCGTACGGCGTGAACGAGCGCGAAGAATGGCTCCGGAACGGCGGCGGCGCAACCCAGCTGACCCAGAACTGCTCCGGCAAGCACGCCGCCATGGCCGCCACCTGCGTGATCAACGGCTGGCCGGTCCGGGGCTACCTGGACCCCTCCCACCCCTTGCAGCAGCTGGTTGCCGAAACCGTCACGGAGCTCACGGACGAGCAGCCCTTCGCCCTCAGCACGGACGGCTGCGGCACGCCGCTCTTTGCCCTGACACTCCGCGGCATGGCCCGCGCCTTCGGCCTCATCGCGCGGGCAGCTGCTGATTCCGAAGGGACGAACGACGACGGCCGGCCGGCCGCGCAGAGAGCGGAAGCCGCCGTCGGGCTCGCCATGCAGCGCCACCCTGACATGGTGGCCGGGGAAGGCCGCGACGTCACTGAGCTGATGCGCCTGCTCCCCGGCTCGGTTGCGAAGGACGGCTTTGAAGGCGTGCAGCTGGTGGGTCTGGCCGATGGCAGCGCCGTTGCCGTGAAGATTTCCGACGGCGGTGACCGCGCCCGCATGCCGGCCACCGTCAAGCTGCTCGCGGGCACCGGCGTAAACATCGAACCGCTCGCGGGGATCGCAACCGCTCCTGTGGTGGGCGGAGGCCGCCAGGTGGGCCTCCTGCGGGCAACCGACTTTTTGAACCAACCGTCCGCACCCGTCAACGAAGCCCTGTAAGGACACATGACTACCATCGAAACCGCCGGGAACCCCGCCCCCATTACCGGTGCACTTACCCGGTCTGAGCATGATCTGTTGGGGGACCGGGATGTTCCGGCCGCGGCGTACTGGGGGGTGCACACGCTCCGGGCGGTGGAGAACTTCCCCATCACCGGGCAGAAACTGTCCTCGAACATGCACCTGGTCCGCGGCCTGGCAGCGGTCAAGCTCGCCG
>NZ_CAQI01000060.1 GCF_001046895.1 Pseudarthrobacter siccitolerans | reverse complement strand
ACCCTCCCCGCCGTCCAGTCCGGCTCCTCCATCATGCCCGGCAAGATCAACCCCGTCATCCCGGAAGTCGTCTCCCAGGTCGCCTACGAAGTGATCGGCAACGACGTCACCATCACCATGGCCGCCGAAGCCGGCCAACTCCAACTCAACGCCTTCGAACCCATCATCGTCCACAGCCTCCACAAGAGCATCTCCCACCTCGAAACCGCGTGCCGCACCCTCACGGCCCGCTGCATCCGAGGCATCACCGCCAACACCGAACACCTCCGCCGTACCGTGGAACAATCCATCGGCCTGGTCACCGCCCTGAACCCCCACCTCGGCTACGCCACCGCCACCGCCATCGCCCAGGAAGCACTCGCCACCGGCAAAGGCGTCGCCGAACTCGTCCTCGAACACGGACTCCTCACCCACACCCAACTCCAGGAACTCCTCAGCCCCGAACGCCTCGCCAACCTCAGCAAGTAGTCCCCACCCGCCCCCTCGCCTCGCAAGCCCGGCCAGGGAACCCGGCGGGCGTGGGCCCACCACCCGCCCCAAAATCCCCGTCTGTAAGGACACCCCCATGACGAATTCCCCCATACCCGACCACCTCATAGACGGTGGGCATGCGCATGCCTCTGAGAGTGCCCTGCATGCCGAGGACAAGGGCTACCACAAGAATTTGAAGCCGCGGCAGATCCAGATGATCGCGATCGGCGGTGCGATCGGCACCGGCCTGTTCCTGGGCGCCGGCGGCCGCCTGAACGCGGCCGGCCCGTCCCTGGTCATCGCCTACGCCGTGTGCGGGTTCTTCGCGTTCCTGATCCTGCGCGCCCTGGGCGAACTGGTCCTGCACCGGCCATCCTCAGGCTCGTTCGTCTCCTACGCCCGTGAATTCTTCGGCGAAAAAGCCGCGTTCGTCTCCGGCTGGTTCTACTGGATCAACTGGGCCACCACCACCATCGTGGACATCACCGCCGCCGCCCTCTACATGCACTTCTTCGGCAACTACATCCCCTGGATGGCCAACGTCCCGCAATGGGCCTCGGCCCTGACCGCCCTCCTGGTCGTCCTGGCCCTGAACCTGGTCTCAGTCAAAGTCTTCGGCGAAATGGAATTCTGGTTCGCCCTGATCAAAGTCGCCGCCCTGGTCATCTTCCTCATCGTCGGCACCTACTTCGTCATCTTCGGCACCCCCGTCGACGGCCAACAAGTCGGCCTCAGCCTCCTGAGTGATAACGGCGGGATCTTCCCCAACGGCCTGCTGCCCATGATCATCCTCATGCAAGGCGTCCTGTTCGCCTACGCCTCCATCGAACTCGTCGGCACCGCCGCCGGCGAAACCGAAAACCCCGAAAAAATCATGCCCAAAGCCATCAACTCCGTAGTCTTCCGCATCGCGGTGTTCTACGTCGGCTCCGTCATCCTCCTGGCCCTGCTC
>NZ_CAQI01000059.1 GCF_001046895.1 Pseudarthrobacter siccitolerans | reverse complement strand
CGGCAACCTTCAAGAAGTAGTCCCGCCCGCGAACGACGGCGGCACCCTTGGTTCTGGAGTCACGGAACCTCGGGTGCCGCCGTCGCGGTTTTAGCAGGATTGCTGTTATTGCTACTTATGCCAGGACTGCTTCACCACCATCGCCGAACCGCCGCCGCGTCTTACCGGTTCGGCCGCAGCCACTGCCCTTCCGTCCGGCAGGAACTCGATGGCGGTGGCAGCGCCAAGCTCAGCAACTGAGCTGAAGGCCGGATGGCCGTACTCCATGAGTTGTTTCTCATTGGCTGCGATGAACGCTGGCTCAGCCTGCGGTGTCGCAGAATTCCGCTGGGAAGCGCGTGGAGCGGCCAGTGCGTCGGAGATGCTCATGCCCAGGTCGATCCGGTTGATCAGCGTTTGCAGCACGGTGGTGATGATGGTTGCACCGCCCGGCGATCCGAGTGCAACGAACGGCTCGCCGTCCTTCAGCACGATTGTTGGCGACATGGAGGAGCGGGGACGTTTACCCGGTTCGATGCGGTTCGCATCCGTGGCGTTGGCCGGGACATTAAAGTCCGTCAGTTCATTGTTCAGGATGAAGCCGCGACCAGGAACCGTGATACCTGATCCGCCGGTCTGCTCGATGGTGAGCGTGTACTCCACCACGTTGCCCCACTTATCGGAGACTGTGAGGTTGGTGGTGTTGATGTTCTCCGTGTCCTTTACATCCGTGAGCGCGGCAGGCTCAACGTCGCATGTGCCGTCGTAGTCCGCTACGTCCCCGGCTGGCACCGGCTTCGGCGCCGCCTTCAACGGATCAATTTCGCAGGCCCGTTCCTTGCCAAAGACCTCATCCAGGAGTTCCTTCGTGGGAACATCCACAAAGGCCGGATCGCCGACGTACTTGCCCCGGTCAGCGAAGGCCAAGGCGCTGGCTTCAAGGTAGTGATGGAGGACGGCCGGCTGCTTCTTGGCATTGCCGTTGCCCCTGGCCAGGCCCGCGAGGTCAAATTCCTCGAGGATGTTCAGCGCCTCGCCCACTGTGGTCCCACCGCTGCTCGAAGGAGCCATGCCGTAAACGTCATAGCCGCGGTAGTTCACGTGGGTGGGGTCCTGGTCCAAGGCCTCGTAGTTATCCAGATCTTCAGCGGTCATGACGCCTACGGGCCCGGGCAGGGTATTAGGATCCGGATTTGTGGGTGCATTCCGGACGGTGGAAACGATCTCCTCTGCAATCGGGCCTTCATAAAAAGCGTCCGTCCCTTCCTGGCCCAGAACACGGTATGTCTGCGCCAGGTCGGGGTTCTTCAGGATGGAACCGACTACCGGGAGCTGCCCTCCGGGGAGGAACAGCTCCACAGTCGCGGCGAACGGCCTGAAACGCTCATCGTTTTCATCTGTCTGCTGGCGGAACGTCTCGTCCACTACAAACCCATCCTCGGCCACGTCAATAGCGGGCTGCAGGGTTTCGGCGAGGCTGAGGCTGCCCCAGCGGTCCAACGCCCGCTCCCAGGTCGCCGGGGTACCCGGTACCCCAACAGAAATTCCGCTTGTTGCCTGCTTTGTGAATGGATACGGCTCGTTCGTGCCGGGTTTAAGGAATGCATTTGGAGGCATGGCGGCGGGTGCGGTCTCGCGGCCGTCAATGGTGCTGACCTTGCCGCTGTGGGCGTCGTAGTACACAAAGTAGCCGCCCCCGCCGATGCCGGCGGAGTAGGGCTCAGTGACACCAAGGGTGGCTGCTGCGGCGACGGCGGCGTCCACGGCGTTGCCGCCCTTGCGGAGGACTTCGATGGCGGCGGCCGATGCGTCCTGATCCACGGTACTGACAGCACCGCCGTAGCCCGTGGCGGTGGGTGTCTTCCCGGCGTTATCCGCTTGCCGAGGGTGGGCAAAGGCCGGGCTTGCTATGGCTCCGGTGGTCACGCTCATTGCCAGCGCAGCCGTAATGGCGGCCGCCCGGCGTCCCAGAATTGGCATGATTGCTCCTGAACGGGTTTTGAGTGATGTGGGTCACGCTACTCCTCGGCCGGTAGACACTCAACGGAATTTCCTACCCAACCGGCCCCCTCAAAACGTCATGCAACCGGCCCGCAACGTCCGGCGGGGGCGGATCGCATATGCTTCCTGTGCAGCTCATCACCGCGGCGCGCGCCACGTGCGTTCAACGACGAACAGACCGGGAGACGGCATGACCAACTGGCGGATCAGGGACTTCCACTCATCAGACCTCGACGGGATCCTGCATCTCTGGGAGACCCTCAAGTCCCACAACGTCGAGCCGGTCTACGCCCTTTCCGAGGTCCTTGCGTCCTGCGAAAAGGACCATGCCGTGGTGGCGGTGCAGGGCGACCAGGTGGTGGGCGCCGCCGTCGGACGTGCCGCGCACGACCAGGGCTGGATCGTTTTCCTGGCCACCCTGCCCGAATACCGCGGCCGGGGAATCGGCACCTCGCTGCTGGCCGCCGTCGAAAACCGGATGGCCCCGCACGGGCTGAACAAACTCTCCGCGCTGATGCCCGAATCCGAGACCAGGGTGGAAGCGTTCCTGGGCCGCGGCTTCGCGCTCAAGAAGAACCTGCGCTATTTCGAACGGACCATCCCCGTCCAGCGCCAGGAACTCGGCGCGCTGGGCCAGCTCGGCGGCCGGGTCCTGGCCCGCGACCTGTGGGAAAACGTGGCGGGCATGCGCAAGGAAAAGGAGCTGCTCGAGCGCCGCCTCGTCCTGCCCCTCGCCGAAGCCGACCTCGCCGACGAATTCGGCGTGGTGCCGCCGCGCGCCGTCGTTCTCTTCGGCCCGCCCGGCACCGGGAAGACCACCTTCGCCAAAGCCATCGCCTCCCGCCTCGAGTGGCCCTTCGTCGAAGTGTTCCCCTCCCGCCTCGCTGCCGACCCGCAGGGCCTGGCAGGAGCGCTGCGCGAGACGTTCCTGGAGATCGCCGAACTGGAGCACGCCGTGGTGTTCATCGACGAGGTGGAGGAGATCGCCTCCCAGCGCTCCGGCGAACCGCCGTCGCCGCTGCAGGGCGTCACCAATGAACTGCTCAAGATCATCCCGGCCTTCCGCGAACAGCCCGGCCGCCTGCTGGTCTGCGCCACCAACTTCATCCGCGCCCTGGACACCGCCTTCCTGCGCCACGGCCGGTTCGACTACGTCATTCCCATCGGGCTGCCGGACCGGCAGGCCCGTGAGGCGATGTGGCAGCGCTTCATCCCGGCGCCCGTGGTGGACGCCGTGGACGTGGAACTGCTTGTGGAACGCACCGAGGGATTCTCCCCGGCAGATATCGAGTACGCCGCGCGGAGCGCTTCCCAGCGTGCGCTGGAAAAGGCAGTGTACGACGACGGCGGGCTGGCTTCCGGCGGCACGGTTTCTGTCCGGGAGGCGGTGCGGAAGGGGCCCTCCACCCAGGACTACCTCGACGCCATCGCCGAAACCCGGACCACCGTCAGCGCCGAAGTGCACCAGGACTTCCTGGAGGACATCGACGCGCTGGGCCGCGTGTAGCTTTTACTTATGTCCTCAAACCCCCTCCGCCATGCCATGGCGCGCATGGGCGGCCGCGACCCGCATGAAAAACACCGGGCCGCCACACCGCTTGAGCTCTTTTTCGACCTGACGTTTGTGATCGCGTTTGGCGTGGCCGGCCGCCAGTTTGCCCATGAAATTGCCGAAGCGCACTTCATTCCGGGCCTGCTGGGGTTCTCCTTCGCGATGTTCGCCGTGATCTGGGCCTGGATCAACTTCACGTGGTTCGCCAGCGCCTATGACACCGATGACTGGATTTTCCGCGTAGTCACCATGATCCAGATCGTGGGAGTCCTGATCCTGGCCATGGGCATAGAGCCGATGTTCGATTCCCTGGTTGAGGGCAAGCACGTAGACAACGCAGTGATTGTGGGCGGCTACGTGATCATGCGGCTGGCGCTGTTGGCCCAATGGCTGCGGGCAGCCAGGCAGGATCCGGCCGGCCGCGACACCTGCCTGCGCTACGCCAAGTATTTGGTGCTGGTCCAGCTCGGCTGGATCGCGGTGCTTTTCATCGAGGCCGACGTTCCCACCACCCTGTTCATGATCGTCCCCTTGATCGTGCTGGAGATGGCCACCCCTTACGCCGCGGAGCGCAAGGCCCGCACCCCCTGGCACGCGCACCACATCGCGGAGCGGTACGGGCTGCTGGCCATCATTGCCCTGGGCGAATGTCTCATCGGTGCCATCGAGACGCTCCGCGCCATCGTGGCGGCCCACGGCTGGAGCGTGGATGCCGCGTTGGTGGGCTTCGGCGGAACCGCACTGGCCTTCGGCATGTGGTGGATCTACTTTCTGCTGCCGGCCGGCCGGGCACTCCACCTGCGCCGGCACAGGTCATTCCTGTTCGGCTACGGCCATATACCGGTCTTCGCCGCGATCGCCGCCACCGGGGCGGGCCTGCATGTGGCGGCCTACTACATCGACCACGAGGCGCACATCAGCGCAGCAGCGGCGGTGGCCGCCATTGCCGTTCCGGTGGCACTGTTCAAGGCATCGCTCACATGGCTGTACAGCGCCATGCTTGGTCCGGACCGGACCGTTATCTCCGTCGCGGTGGGGGTGCTGGCAGCGCTGGCCGTTTCAGTGGGCCTGGCCGCGGCGGGCGTCTCCGTCCCGGTGTGCCTGCTGGTGATCGTGCTGGCGCTTGGCGCTTCCATTGTTATTGATGAGCGCCGCGGCTCGGAGCGGCTCCATCGCGCCCTGGAAAAACTGGAGGCGGAAACTACCGCTCCCCAGCGGTCCTAGCGCCAGGTTCGGGGGCACCAGCGGCGTCCGTTCCCTCGTAGGAGAGGTTCTCGTAATCGGTGGTGTCTTCCTCATCCAGCCGGTCGTCCAGCTCTTCCAGCAGCCACGGATTAACCCGGGCGAGGATTTTTCGGACCTCTTCCACCTCGACTGCAGCGTAAAGCACCGGGCGGGCATCGCGGTACTTGGTGACCGGGGGCTTGTCCGGCCACTTCTCGGCAAGGGCCTGGACCCGCTCCGGCAGCGAGTTGTGGGCGTTGTCTGCGATCTTGACCAGGGCGGCGTCATGGTGCTCCGCTATCTCGCGGATCCCGGACTGGTAGTCGTCCGGGTTCTCGTGCAGCCGGTTGGTGACGCGTTCGATAATGTTCACGGCCCGCTCAGATACACCCATGTCCAGCAGTGCCTGCCGTGTTATCGGTGTGTCCTCGGCGATGTCGTGCAGGTATCCGGCAATGCGGATGTCGTCGTCGAAATCGGCAAGGGCGTCACCGACGGCGAGGACGTGGTCCTTGTACGGCCGCTTGAGCTTGTCCTTTTGCCGGTTGTGGGCCACCTCGGCCAGGACCTTGGCAGTCTCAACGGTGAACCTGGGCGCAGGACTCTGGGCCGGCATTTGCTCTTCTGACATGTCCCAAGCCTAGGCTGGCCGGGCGGCTACTGTTTGCCATACTTCTTGTGCACGGCCTGTTTGCTGACACCCAGGCACAGCGCAATGGCCTCCCAGGACAGTCCCGCCTGCCGCGCGCTGCGGACGAGGGCCGATTCAGTGCGGCTCACTTCCTTCTGCAGTTCCGCCACGGCATGCAAGGCCTCTGCCGGCCCCATCCCGTCCATTGATCCCACCAGCGTTTTCATCCGCTCCACCTCCATGCCGTCAACCTTAGTTGACAAGACAGGGAGACGTCAACCAAAGTTGACGTTCCATACCCACGGTTCCCGTGGCAGGGCGGCCGGGTCAAAGGCACCCAGCACATGCTCCAGCGTTCCGGCCGGGAGCCCGAGGGATTCCAGCAGCCGGTCCCGCACCTCATGGTCAGGCACGCCTTCAGCCGCAAGGTCCCCCAGCGTTACTGCGCCATCGCGCTTTGCCAGCCGGACGCCGTCGGAATTCACCACCAGGGGGACGTGCGCGTATTCCGGAACAGGAATATTCAGGAGCGAGGAGAGATATGCCTGCCGCGGCGTGGACGGGAGGAGATCATCGCCGCGGACCACCTGGTCGATGCCCTGCTCGGCATCATCAACAACCACGGCCAGGTTGTAGGCAGTTACCCCATCGTTCCGGCGAAGCACGAAGTCATCGACCATGCCCGTATAGGTTCCATGGAGCACGTCGTGGACGGTGAACTCCCGAACATCGGCGCGGAGCCGTACGGCCGCGGGCCGGGTGGAGCGCTTGAACTCCAGCTCTGCCGGGTCAAGGTTGCGGCAGGTTCCCGGGTAGGCACCTTGCGGCGCATGCGGGGCCGACGGTGCCTCCTGGATTTCCCGGCGGGTGCAGAAGCATTCGTAAGTGAGACCCACAGCCTGAAGCCGGGAAATCGCTGCCGCATACAGGGATCCCCGGGCAGTCTGGCGCACCACCCCGCCGTCCCACGTCACGCCAACAGCCGCCAGGTCGCGCAGCTGCTCCGCTTCCGCGCCGGACCGCGCCCGGTCCAGGTCCTCCACCCGGAGCAGGAACTTCCGGCCCGTGGAGCGGGCGAACAACCAGGCCAGGATGGCGGTCCGGAGATTTCCCACATGCAGTTCACCGGAGGGGCTGGGGGCAAAGCGGCCGGCGGAGGTCATGGATCCACCCTATGCGGGCGGAGTGTCTGCAGGGACAAATACAAGAGCCCCTCAGCTACACGACTTCGGAGGATCCGAACGTCGGTAGCTCAGGGGCTCTTGCCGTGGTTGCTTCAATGACCATGGTGTGAACAAGAGTCAATCAGCGGCGGCCTCCTTGCGGGAAGCGGTGTCCAGTTGCCGGGTGGTGTGCCGGGGAACCTGTAGCCTGCGGGAATCAGCGGTAGCTTTCTGCCCTTGTTGCCACAATTTGAGCAGACACCCTACAGTTGGGGCAACCAGCAGAACTTCAGTTGATCAGTCTGATCAATCACCGAGGTTCCAACCGACAGGAAATGATCAGATTGCAGCAACTGGACGCCACGGACAGGCGGATCCTGAATGCCTTGGATGAGGATCCGCGCGTTCCCATCATGGTGCTGGCGCAGCGGCTGGGCCTGGCCCGCGGCACGGTGCAAAGCCGGCTGGAGCGGATGACGGCCTCCGGAGCGCTGCGGCCACACAGCAGCAGGGTGCTTCCGGCCGCGCTGGGGCGGGGCGTCGCAGCTGCGGTCAGCGCTGAGTTGGACCAGAGCCATCTCAACGAGGCCATCGCGGCCCTCCGGAAGATTCCCGAAGTCCTCGAATGCCATGCGCCTGCAGGCGATACCGACCTGCTGATCCGTGTGGTGGCCACCAGCCCGGATGACCTCTACCGGGTGTCCGAGGAAATCCGGTTGTGCCCCGGCATCGTCCGGACCTCCACCAGTATGTTCCTCCGTGAAGTGATCCCCTACCGGACCACGGGACTGCTGCAGGAGTAGCGCGGCGGGGAGCTCTCCCCATCGCGTGTGGGCGGGGCGGCAGTTAGGCTGGCACGGGAATCCATACGGGGGGAAGCATGGCGGGGAACTTTTACGGCGCGGATGTGGCGCAGCTCAGGCAGCTTGCCAAGGACCTGGCCGGCGGCGCCAACCGGCTGAATGCCCTGGGCCAGCAGTTGGGCAGCAGCATCAGCTCTACGGCCTGGCGGGGGCACGACGGCGAGCGGTTCCGGAGCGAGTGGACCTCCGCCCACCAGAAGCTGCTCCGGTCCGCAACGGCAGGGCTGGAGGAAGCGTCGAAGGCGCTGCTCGCCAATGCGGACGAGCAGGAGAAGACCAGCACCAGCGGCGGATCCGGTGGCGGGACTGGCGGCGGGACTGGCGGAGCCGGAGCTGGCGAGGGCACCGCCCAGGACCTGACGGACACCTTGAACGCCATGACGCCGGAGGAACGCCGCGAATACCTCCAGAGCGAAGAATTCAAACAGTGGGCGCTGGCCAACCCTGACGCCGCCAAGGCCGCCATGGATGCTGCAGCCGATTCAGGCCTGATCGACAAGGACTCCGAAGAGTACGCAGACTTCCTCAGCTCCTACTGGAACCAGCAGGCCATGCTGGAGATGGGTATCGACCTGGCGGACTGGGACACGTCCAAGGGGACCGAGTACAACTGGGAGACCATCAAAAAGGTCTACGACTTCTACGGCCAGGCCTACCTCGCCAACCCAGACCTGCAGTGGGCGGGCATGGCGAACATGATCGGGCCATCCTTCGCCGGCGGCTTCAGGGATATGGCCATGCTCCGGGACCTTGCACAACAGATCGCCGACAACCCCGCCTCGGACATTCCGCTGCCCATGCTGGACCAGATCGAACAGCTCGCGGGGATGACGGACCAGGAGATCCGCTTCTATGAAACCAGCATGCTGGACATGAACAAGGAGATCTTCCTGGACCAGGCGCGGCAGCACGAGGCCTACATGAACGGCGGCATCGAAGAAATCAACAGGCTGCGGGACTCGGGCGTTATTAATGCGGAAACCGCCAAGGCCTGGGCGCAGATCGACTCCGGCGATCCAGAACTGATCCAGGAGGGAAACACCAGCCTGCTGTATCGCGAACAAAACGAGATCATCGCCGATGACTACGACGCCATGCGCAACCACCCGAGCGGAGAGGCCGTCACCTACCTGGTGACCCTGGCCGGCGAGCCCTCGATTCCCGGCGCAAGGAGCTACGCGGAAGTGTTCCCCTACACCTTCAGTGTGGAAAGTCCTGGACCGGAAAACGTGCCCTTCACCAGCTGGGATAACCCCACCCAGTTCCGCACCGACTTCACTACGGGCTTCCCCGCCGGCAACATTTCCGACGCCGACCAGCGCTGGGCGCTCATCCAGCAGGACACCCTGCCCGCTTACCAGGACCTGCTGGCCGACGATCCTGCCCGCGCTGAACAGATCATCGCCTCGGATTTTGATGACAGGGTGGAACAGTACCGGCCCACCAACAACATCCCCGGGATCATGGACCGCTTCCTGGACGGCTTCGACGGGGAGGTCCACCAGTGACCCGGTCGCCGGAACGTGCAGCCGCCCGCCTCAGGCGCCCGGCCGCCGTCGTCCTCCTCACACTCGCCGCCAGCACCGCTTTGGCGGGATGCGGGATCAGCAGCCCGTCCGCCGAACCAACCTCCGCCACTTCACCTGCAGGGAGCACCGTGAACACCACCGAATTCTCCACCCTTGACGCCAGCGGAGTTGCACAGATCCGGGACTCCAAAAGCGCCCGGCTGGACATGACCTCGGGGCGGCTGGAAAAGGAAACGGTCCGCGTCACGCAGGACAGCTACGGGCCCGAAATCAACACCGGGGACTCGGGAAAAATCAGCCTGACCATTGCCGGGCCGTCCGGTGAGGTCACTGGAGAGACTGACCGCATCCGGTTCAACACCACCACCAGGCGCCAGGACTTCAGCGAGGTCACGTACTTCCTCACCACCGGCTCACCGGACGAGTTCTTCGACCTCATCCGGGACGGCGTGGAGCGCTACGGGATCGATTCCGATTCCGCCGAGCGCTGGATTTCCTCCCGGAAGGCCAACCCGGAAGGAAAGAGTGATTACTCCCTCGCCCCGGGCACCTCCACCGGGCTGGCCGTCAGCTACGACCTCAGGTACGACGGCGCGAAGGACACCCAGGTGATCATCGTCCACGTGAGCCCAACAGCGTAGCGATCCCTACACCGGCGGGCCCGCGTTGGACTTCAGGTTCTTCATCACCAGGGTGGACGTCAGCCGCTCCACCCCGGGCAGCGACGTGAGTTCGGCGTCGTAGAAGCGCTGGTAGGCGGGCAGGTCCTCGGCGATGACCTTCAGCAGGTAGTCGGGTGAACCGAAGAGCCGCTGTGCCTCCACCACGTTCGGGTTCTCCGCCACCCGGTTCTCGAAGACCTCCATGGTGGCACGGTCCACCTGGCGCAGGGTGACAAATACGATGGCCTCGAAACCCAGTCCCACGGCGGAGGGATCAATGTCCGCCCGGTACCCCCGGATCACACCCGACTGCTCCAGGTCCCGCAGCCGGCGGTGGCACGGCGCCACCGTCAAACCTACCTTCGCGGCAAGCGCCGTGGCAGTCATCCGGCCATCTTCTTTGAGGTGGCGCAAGATATTTCTGTCGATATGGTCAATCACGCAAAAACCTTACCGCGCAGGCCTTCCTTGCGGCGAAAAAGGACAGCACTTCTGCGCTGAAACTATCTAGGGTTTGTCCTGACGCACCATGTGGCAGGAGAAAGAATGAACCCCGAGCTGTTTTTGGCCTTTGTGCTGGTGGCCGCGGCCCTCGCGTGCACGCCCGGCGTTGACTGGGCGTACTCCATTGCGGCCGGGCTCAGGCAGCGGAGTTTTGTGCCGGCGGTGGCCGGGCTCTGCGGCGGTTACGTGCTGCACACGGTGCTGCTGGTGGCGGGACTGGCCGCCCTGCTGACGGGAATGCCCGGGGTCTTGGGCTGGATCACCCTGGCCGGTGCGGCGTACCTGATGTGGCTCGGGATCAGTACGCTCCGCTCCTGGCGCGGCGCCAGCTTCACGGCACGTGCCGGCAGTGAGGGCAGCACCCGGCTCCGGACGTTCCTCCAGGGCATGGGAACCAGCGGAATAAACCCCAAGGGACTGCTTTTCTACGTGGCACTGGTCCCCCAGTTCGTCAGCGCCGATGCGTCCCTTCCCGTGCCGGTGCAGTCCGGTCTGCTCGGCATGACGTTTGTGCTGCTCGCGGGCCTGGTCTACACCGCCGTCGCCCTGCTCTCGCGCACCCTGCTGCAAAGCCGGCCGGGAGCCGCCCGCGTGGTGACCCTTGCCAGCGGCCTCATCATGGTGGCGCTGGGCGCGGTACTGCTCGGCGAACAGTTGCTGCCGGTCCTTGAAGCGGCGTAGGACCGTTACTCGTCGCTGAGCTTCTTCCAGTCCTGTTCCCAGATCCGGCGCATCTCCTCGTCCTTGCGGATGGGCACCGGCGCGGCGATCTCCTTTTGCGGCACGGGGTCCTCGCGGCGCCGGCCCCAGTCCCGCGGGTTGAGCGAGCGCCGGCTGGAGTCCAGCACCAGCAGCGCCCGGTCCGTCAGGGCGTCATTGCGCAGGGTCAGGTGGGTCTTACGCCGTCGCAGGACCTCCGCGAGCGCCTGGTGCGCTGCTTCGAGCCGGCCCTCCCGCCGCAAGGCCCGCGCCCGTACCAGCAGCAGGGCAGCAGACAGATCGTCAGCATTGAGCAGGCCTTCGGTCCAGTCGATCACCGTCCGGCTCCGCCCCAGGGTCAACGCCAGTGAGCAGCGTGCCAGGGCCATGGGGAGCGACGGCGGCAGCCCGGCCAGGGCGTCCAGCGCCGCCTCGGTGCGGCCCGTCTCGCGGAACGAGTGTGCGAGCGCCAGGAAGACTGACTCTTCGCTGAACAGGACCGGGATCTCCACGCGCTCGGCGAGTTCGATGCGGGTGACGATCCTGGTCAGGTACGTGGACGAGTAGCGGTTCGCTTCGTCCTCGTTCCTGGTGGTGAGCCCGCGCTGGAGGAGTTCCGAGGCGCGCAGGTAGCCGCCGTGCTTGTACACAAGCAGCCCGGACATGAGGTAGCAGAGCCCGGCCCAGCCTGGGTAGGCGCGGGCGAGTGTGATCAGCCGGTCGGGCTCGCGGCTGGTGAAGACGGCCTCGTGCACGGCCTTGGCGGGCTTGGGGAGCATCCGCTTGAGCCGCGGTATCTCCCCGTCCACGGTGAGCAGGGCCGGGTGGCGTCCGCCGAGGACGCCGGTGAGCAGGCCGCCCACTCCCCCGGCGAGGTCGTGGACTGGTGTGCGCAACTGGGGCTCGCCGAACGGCGTAAGGTCGCGTCTGTCCCAGTAGATCGGTGCAGGGTCCCCGGCGGTCATCTCTCCATGCTAACCGCGGCGGCCGGACGGTCGGATGCCGCGGGGCCGGGAGTCTCAGCCGCGTTCCATAAACCACTCGGTGAAGGCCGAGGCCCGGCCGTTCCCGTCCAGCCTGATCACCCAGAGGTTGTCGTACGTGGGCCGGTCGCCGGAATAGGTGGTAACACCCTGGACGAAGGCGGTGTCCGCGTCCGTGCCCAGCAGCTCCCAGCTGAACGTCCAGTCTCCTGGTTCATCCCGGGCAGTGAGCCAGGCGTCAACAATGCCGTCCTGCCCCTTCCAGGCCTGCGGATCGTTGGGCCGCGTTTCGTACACTGCGTCTTCGGTGAAGAGGGCGCGGATGTCCTCGGGCCGGTTGGTGGTCCACGCCGCCTGGTACTTCTCCATCCAGGCCTGGACGTGCTCGCGTGCTGAAGTAGGCTCCGTCATGTTGCCGTTCTACGCCCTGGGCCTCCGGGCCGCAAGCGTCTCAGCCGTTGGCGGCAGCCACCCACACGCCGATCACCCACGTGCTGGCGGCGAGGCAGGCCAGGCCAAACTCGGCGAGCATGCCCACACCCGTTGCTTTGAGGGCTGCCCAGCTGGAAGCCGCCGCACGTCCGAGGTTCCGGGTACGGGCGAGTTCGCTGAGCAGCAGGCCGGCGGCGAAGCCCACGAAGAGTCCCACTACCGGGATGACGAACATTCCCGCTACTCCGGCCACGATCGCAGCTGCGATGCTTCGGCTGGGGATGGCGTGCTCCTTGAGCTTCCTGCCGGTGAGGACAGCGCTGGCAGCCATGCCTGCCACCACGAAGACCATGGCAACCGCGAACACCACCCAGCCTGCGGTTCCGGCACCGCCCCAGAGGGCCCAAGCCAGCAGGCTTCCACCAATCAGGATGCTGCCCGGAAGCACCGGGATGACTGTGCCCGCGACGCCGACAACGATTGCCAGGCCGCACAGGATGGTCACCACGGTTTCGGAGTTCATGGCTTCCAGTCTATGGTTGGCGGCCGCTTAACCCCCGACGGCGGCGCCTCCCGCGCAGGGGAGGCACCGCCGTCGTACATTCCGTAAGGGAAGGGGGAGTTAGTCGGCTTCCACCGCGGCGGCGACTGCTGCGGTCACTGCCGGGGCCACCCGCGGGTCCAGCGGGCTGGGCACAATGTAATCCGCGGAGAGGTCCTCTGCGGCGAGATCGGCGATCGCGTAGGCGGCGGCCAGCTTCATGGCCGGGGTGATGCGGCGGGCACCGGCGTCGAGGGCGCCGCGGAAGATCCCCGGGAAGGCCAGCACGTTATTGATCTGGTTGGGGAAATCGCTGCGGCCGGTGGCCACGACGGCGGCGTACTTCACGGCGACCTCGGGCAGGACCTCGGGGTCGGGGTTGGAGAGCGCGAAGACGATGGCGTCCTGGTTCATCAGGGCGAGGTGCTCTTCGGCCAGCTTGGAGGAGGAGACGCCGATGAAGACGTCGGCTCCGGCGAGGGCTTCGGCCGGGCCGCCTTCCACGCCGCGGGGGTTGCTGCGCCCGGCGATGTCAGCCTTCTTGCTGGCCGGGCCCGCGGCGAGGTCCTTGCGGCCGGAGTTGATGATGCCGCGGGAGTCGAGCAGGACCACGTCGGTGATGCCGGCAGCCAGCAGGATTTCGGCGACGGCGATGCCCGCGGCTCCTGCGCCGGAGACCACCACACGCAGGGTGTCCAGTTCGCGGCCGGTCACCTTGGCGGCGTTGGTCAGCGCGGCGAGGGCAACGACGGCGGTGCCGTGCTGGTCATCGTGCATCACGGGGCAGTCCAGCGCCTCGATGAGCTTTTCCTCCAGCTCGAAGCAGCGCGGTGCGGAGATGTCCTCGAGGTTGACGGCCCCGAAGCTGGGGCGCAGGCGGACCAGGGTTTCCACGATTTCATCCACGTCCGTGGTGTTCAGCACCAGGGGAATGGAGTCGAGGTCGCCGAAGGTCTTGAACAGGGCGGACTTGCCCTCCATCACGGGCAGCGAGGCGCTGGCGCCGATATTGCCCAGGCCCAGGACGGCGGTGCCGTCGCTGACCACGACCACCAGGCGCTCGGCCCAGGTCAGGGTGCGGGCCAGTTCCGGCTTGGCGTGGATGGCACGGCTGACCTCGGCCACACCGGGAGTGTAGGCGATGGACAAGTCGCGCTTGTTGGACAGCGGGACGGTGCTGGCGATGGAGAGCTTGCCGCCCTGGTGGGCGTCGAAGATCTCGGCTTCAGTCAGCGCGGTGGCTGCGGAGTTGTCGGTGGCTGCAATTGCGTCAATGGACACGTCGTTGTCTCCTGGTGCTCGCCGTGGTCACACGGCACATGGGGCTCAGGCCCAAACAGGCCTGAGGCATTGGAAGAGATGCGGCGGATTACCCAGGGGTGGCGGGTCCGTGGGAGCGTCGGGGATGCTCCCTGCTGCTCCGTTTCCCATGGTAGACAGCGGAAAAGGGTACCCCCGGGCGATTTGACGTCGCCTGCTGGTGCTAAAACGCTTTTTCAGGACCGATTGTGATCCACACCACGGTAATAAGCCCGATTTAATGCGTTATTGGTCTAGGCCAGTTACGCGCTCTGATGGAGTGTGTAGCTGCCTTCGGCGGCCGGAGCGAGCCTTGTGCAGGCCTTTTTGAGGTCTTCCTCGGCCTCGAAGAGGGACAGCCGGCGGTTCCGGACGGACTGGACCAGACCAGTGACCGTCAACAGGAGCACCCTGGCCACAATGGGATCACCGCAGGCGGTGGCCACCACTTTTTCGCCCAGCGCGTCGATCTCGCGCAGCAGGGTGGTGGTGTCCCGGTCCGGAAGGTACACGCCGCGGCTCAGGCACTGCTCCACCGCCGGCTGCATCACGCGCATGTGGAAAATTTCCATCACCAGGCCGCCCAAGGCGCGGCCGCGGAACCTGGCTGCGGTGCTCCGGCCCGCAGCCTGCAGCTCGCCAAGCTGGTGCCGGTAGAGGGCGAGCATCAGGTGCGTTGGGGTGGGAAAGTAGCGGTACAGCGTACCCAGCGGAACGTCCGCCTTGGCCGCGACCTCGGCCAGGTCCACGGAGTCCAGGCCCTTCCGGGCAAACCCGGCGGCATTGTCCAGGATGCGTGAATAGCGCAGCCGCTGACGCGGGGCTGAGGGCATGGCGGCCATGGGCGGATGGTCTGGAAGAGTCTCAGGCATCTGTATTCCGGGTTGTGTTTTGACGGTGCAGCAGCCGGGAGCGTCCCCATCCCGGACCGCCTGCGATCCGGTTCAACTATACGGCACAGCCGTGTGGCGTAATTCGTCAGGTGCCTTACTTCCGGTATCCCGGCGGGTCAGCGGACACCCTTGATCTTGACGACAAACACCGCACCCAGGAGGCCCACGACAGCCGCAGTCATGAACAGCGTGAAGTACCCCCCGAAGTACGTCACCGCGAGGAACGCGAGGCCGGTCGCGAACACCTGCGGCAGCGAAGCGGCCACGTTAATGACCCCCATATCCTTGCCACGGTCGGCGGCCTGCGGCAGCACCTGCGTCAGCAGCGCAAAGTCAACGGCCTGGTAGGCGCCGAACCCCACGCCGAGGATGGCGGCGCCAACCAGTGCGCCGGTCCATACTGGGAAAAACGCCATAGTGAGGCCCGCGAGGGCAATGAGGACTGAGGATCCGATCACAAACGGCTTCCGCCGGCCCAGCCGGTCGCTCCACGGCCCCGCGATCACCGCAGTAACCATCACCAACGCCGCATAAATGCCGGTCAGGATCAGGACTCCCAGCGCCGGGTTCTCAAGCTTGAGGACGTCCCCGAGGAAAAAGATCAGGTACACGATGGTCAACTGGTTGCAGACGTTCATCAGGAAGCGGGTGAGCCAGGCCCAGGCGAAGTCCGGGTGGCGGGCCGGGCTGATCCAGAAGCCGCGGAGGAAGCTGCGCCACGAGAAAGGCGGGCGGAGCGCCCTCGGCAGCGGCGGGTCATTCCGGTGGAACAAGTACGGCAGCACCGAGAACAGCAGGGCGGCAGCACACAGGGCGTAGCCCACCATGTAGTTTCCCGACACCACCGCCCCGAAGACTGAACCCAGGAGGATGCCCACTGTTTGGCCCAGGGCCGCAACTCCCCCCACTCCGCCGCGCTGCAGCACCGGCACCCGGTCCGGGATGGCGGCGGTGATGGCCGCATAGGCCGCGTTGGCGCCCAGCTGGACCAGGCACCAGAACAGGACCATCAGGGCAACGGCTGTGGCCCCGGACAACGCCAGCAATGCTGCCGTGGCCAGGACGGCACCGCCCAGTACCCAGGGGGCACGCCGCCCGAAACCCGAGACCGTCCGGTCAGACAGCGCCCCGAACAGCGGATTGGCCACCAGGGATACGGCGGCACCGCACCCAAGCACGAGGGACGCGATGGCTTCCTTGTTTGTTTCGTCGATGCCAATGGCCTGCTCGGCGATAAAGATGTTGATGGGCCCGAAGAACGCGGCATTGATGCCGACGTTGACCAGCACCAGCCCCGTTACCCACCGCGCGGTGACCTTCGCCGTCGGTTCGGCGAGCGCCGCCGTCGAGTGCTCCGCTCCGCCGCCGGGTTTTGAGGAAGAACCAGGGTCCGGCGCCGGGCCGGGATCCGCTGCTGCGGGTGTGTCTGGCAGGCTCATGGCTGGTTCCCCCTGGACGGTTAGCGATAAAAGTCAGACTATCGTGGGCTTCATCGCCCGGCTTGTTATTCGGCAACCTAACTTGTGGCAGCGTGCTGCCCGGCAACCGCAAACGTGTAAGTACTGAAGACCTGGAGAACCCATGACGGCACCAGCCCAAAACCCCGCCAACAACATCGCTACCGCAGACCTGTACGACGAACGCGGTGACGAGCTGGCATCGGTGTCACTGCAGTTCCAGTCCCTGGGCGGCCGCTCGCATTTCAGCGGTGCGGTAAGGACCATCCGCTGCTTCCAGGACAACGCGCTGGTGAAGTCCACCCTGGCCACGCCGGGAAACGGGAACGTGCTGGTGGTGGACGGCGGCGGCTCGCTGGGCACGGCATTGATGGGGGACATGATCGCCGAAAGCGCCGTGGCGAACGGCTGGGCCGGCGTCGTTATCAATGGGGCAATCCGGGACCGCGAGGCGATCGCCGCGCTGGACCTTGGCGTCAAGGCCCTGGGCAGCAACCCGCGCAAGAGCGCGAAGGAGGGGGCCGGCGAGGTGGATGTTGAGCTCGAAATTGACGGTGTGACCATCCGCCCCGGTGCCACCATCTGGTGCGATCCCGACGGAATTCTCGTGGAGCGCTGAGGGGCGCCCGCCCGGTAGGTAAAAAGAAACTTCTGTTCCAGGGAATAAGTCTCTGCGTAAGATAGTTACTGAAAGCAACTATCAAGCGTAATTCTTCCTCTGGAGCACCCATGTCCCAACCCCCTGCCACGCGCGCCGCCGGAGAAACCCTCACGCAACGCCAAATCGTCACCGTGATGGTGGGCCTGATGCTGGGCATGTTCCTCGCCTCGCTGGACCAGACCATCGTGTCCACGTCCATCTACACCATCGCCAACGACCTGGACGGACTCTCGCTCCAGGCGTGGGCCACCACCGCGTACCTCATCACGTCCACCGTGAGCACGCCGCTGTACGGCAAGCTGAGCGACATCTTCGGCCGCCGCCCGCTGTACCTGACGGCCATCGTTATCTTCCTGGCAGGCTCCCTGTACGCGGGGTCGGTCCACTCCATGACCGAACTCGCCATTGCCCGCGGCGTTCAGGGGCTGGGCGCCGGCGGCCTGCTGGCACTCGCGCTGACCATCATCGGCGACATTGTCTCCCTGAAGGACCGGGCCAAGTACCAGGGCTACTTCATGTCTGTCTTCGGCATCTCCTCGGTGCTTGGCCCCGTGGTGGGCGGGGCGTTCGCCGGTTCGGCCAACATCCTGGGTTTCGACGGCTGGCGCTGGGTGTTCTTTATCAACCTGCCCATCGGCCTGGCTGCACTGGCAGTGGTGTTCCTCTTCCTGCACCTGCCAGCCAAGCACGTGAAGCAGAAGATCGACTACTTCGGCGCGGCTGCCATCACGCTCGCGATCGTCCCGCTGCTGCTGGTGGCGGAACAGGGGCGCAGCTGGGGCTGGGCTTCGCTGAACTCGTTCCTTTGCTACGGATTGGGCATTGTGGGCATCGTCTGGTTCCTGCTGGCCGAGCGCCGTGCCGGTGACTACGCCCTGATCCCGCTCCGGCTCTTCAGGAACACAACCTTCGGCCTGTCCTCGCTGCTGAACTTCATCATCGGCATCGGGATGTTCGGGGCGATCGCCATGCTCCCGATGTATCTGCAGCTGGTGAAGGGGCTGACCCCCACGGAGGCCGGCCTGATGATGATCACCTTCACCGTGGGCATCCTGACCGGTTCCATTACCGCCGGACGCACCATCTCGGCGTCGGGAACCTACCGGATCTTCCCCATCCTGGGCACTGCCCTCCTGACCGTTGCCGCGCTGGTGATGGGATTCTCCCTGGGCGTGGATACGGGTCTGTGGGTCCCCGGCGTGATTGCGGTGTTCTTCGGCATAGGGCTGGGCTTCTGCATGCAGCCGCTCACCCTGGCGATGCAGACCTCCGTGCCGCCCAAGGACATGGGCGTGGGCACCTCCTCCGCCGCGTTCTTCCGGTCGATGGGCGGCGCCGTGGGCACGGCCGTGTTCATCTCGATGTTGTTCAGCCTCGCCGCCAGCCGGATCGCGGACAGCATGAAGTCGGCCATGGCCAGCCCGGACTACCAGGCCGTCCTGCAGGACCCCGCCGTGGCAGCCGACCCCGCCAACGCCAAGCTGTACGAGTTCTTCCAGAACGGAGCGTCCAACGACTCCCTCAACGACACCAGCTGGCTCCACGCCGCCAACAGCACCCTGACCCGCCCCATTACGGAGGGCTTCGCCTACGCGATCGACGCCGTGATGATCACCGCGTCCGTCCTCACCGCGGTCGCGTTCCTGATCAGCCTCGCCCTGCCCAAGAAGAAGCTCTCCGACCCCAAGGCTGCCCCGCAGGAGCCGGCCTCGGTGCACTAGCCGTACCGCAGCAGAAGGCCCGTCACGGCAGGCAGTCTTTTGGACTGCCTGCCGTTGCTGTTCCCCGGAATCACGGCCCCGGCGGCCGTAGAAGGCGGCAAAAGCGTGCCCTCCGTGACGCGGCATAGCCCAGCGGCACCCGCCGGAAGGGGACGACGGCGGCCCGGCCCGCCGTCGTCCCCTGTTGTTTTGCAGGCGAGCCGCCCTGGAACGCTGCTGACTGGAAGAGTTCGCGGTGGCGTGGAACACTGTTTACCGCGTGTGCGCCGGCCTGCTGGCCGGTTCCGCAGCCGACGACGTCCGCACCGCGTCCACCCAACCCCAGACCAAGGGAGAACCATGCCCACTGCCCAGGAGCAGACAACCGCCCAGATACCGCGGCGGGTGATCTGGCTGGCACTTGCAGGTGCGGTGGGCGGATTCCTGTTCGGCTTTGACTCGTCCGTGGTGAACGGCGCCGTGGATGCCATGAAGGACGAGTTCGCGCTGTCCGAGGCCGTGACGGGCTTCGCCGTCGCCGTCGCCCTGCTGGGCTGCGCCGCCGGCGCCTACCTGGCCGGAAAGGTCGCCGACCGCTACGGCCGCGTCCCCGCCATGAAGCTGGGAGCGCTGCTGTTCCTGGTCAGCGCCATCGGCACCGGCTTCGCCTTCAGCGTCTGGGACCTGATCTTCTGGCGCCTGGTGGGCGGATTGGGCATCGGCCTGGCCTCGGTCATCGCCCCTGCCTACATCTCGGAGATCTCGCCGCGCAAGGTCCGCGGCCGCCTCGCATCGCTGCAGCAGCTGGCCATCACCACAGGTATCTTCGCCGCGCTGCTCTCCGATGCACTGTTCGCCACCAGTGCCGGCGGCGCCGACCAGTCCTTCTGGCTGGGGATCGAGGCCTGGCGCTGGATGTTCCTGGCCGCCGCCGTGCCCGCCGTGGTGTACGGCTGGGTTGCCTACACCCTGCCCGAATCCCCGCGGTTCCTGGTGTTCCTGGGCAAGGAGGACGAAGCCCGCACGGTGTTTGATTCGATTGCCCCGGCGGAGGACACCGACCGGCACATCCGCGAGATCCGCGAAGCCATCGAGGAGGACAAGCTCGCCGGCCAGAAGGGCTCCCTGCGCGGCAAGGCGTTCGGCCTGCAGGCAGTGGTCTGGGTGGGCATCATCCTGTCCGTCCTGCAGCAGTTCGTGGGCATCAACGTGATCTTCTACTACTCCACCACCCTGTGGAAGGCGGTGGGCTTTCAGGAAAAGGACTCGCTCGCCATCTCCGTGGCCACCTCCGTCACGAACATCCTGGTCACCCTCGTGGCCATAGCCCTGGTGGACCGGATCGGCCGCCGGCCCATCCTGCTGGCCGGCTCGGTAGGCATGGCCGTGTCCTTGGGCGCCATGGCGCTGGCGTTTTCCTCGGCAGTGGGGTCCGGCGACGACATCTCCCTGCCGGGCGCCTGGGGTCCGGTGGCACTGGTTGCCGCCAACGTATTTGTGGTCAGCTTCGGCGCGTCCTGGGGACCGCTCGTGTGGGTGCTCCTGGGCGAGATCTTCCCGTCCCGCATCCGCGCCCGCGCACTGGGCCTGGCGGCGGCCGCGCAGTGGGTGGCAAACTTTGCCATCACCCTGAGCTTCCCGGTGATGGCCGCCGGTTCGCTGCCGCTCACGTACGCCATGTACGCACTGTTCGCGGCGGCGTCGTTCTTCTTTGTGATGTTCAAGGTGCCGGAAACGAACGGGATGTCGCTGGAGCAGGCCGAAACGCTCTTCGTGGCGAAGGGCTCCAAGAAGGCCTAACAACCCCCCATCAGCTTTCGCAGCTAAACAGCAAACCCTCTATCACATGGCGTGATGGAGGGTTTGCTGTTTGCGGGTTTTCAGGGTGCGGTTTAGAGCATCAGTTTCATGCCTTCATGGCCGGCTTCGAAACCGAGCCGCTCATAGAACCGGTGCGCGGCCACACGCGTCTTGTGTGTAGTCAGTTGCATCAGCGCGCAGCTTCGGCGCCGGGACTCCTCGATGGCCCACTGCACCATCAAGTTGCCGATGCCCTGGCCCCGGAGACTGCTCGCCACCCGCACTCCCTCGATCTGCGAGCGCCAGGCCCCCTGCCGTGAGATGCCGGGCAGGAAGCTGAGCTGGAAGGTGGCAACCACTTCTGCCTGAGCGGTCCCGCCCGGCAGCACCTCCCCCACAATGAGCAGGTGGGAGGGATCGGCATCGATCGCGTCGAAGGCCCGCTCGTAGGGCGCCAGGTCCTCTTGGCGTTCGCGCCCGGAGCCCAGGGAATCGTCCGCGAGCAGTCCCACGATGGACGGCAGATCCGCCCTTAGGGCGTGGCGCAGGCGGAAAGTCCCGCCGTCGACGTCGGAGGTCAGGAGAAAGGGCACGGCAGCTTGGCTCTCGGTCACCAGCCCAGCCTCGCACAGAAGTGAGCGGGCGTCGGGGAAAATGCGGCCACAAGGGAGCGGGGGTCGGAAGGAAGGCGGCCACAAGTGAGCGGGCGTCGGGGGAAGGTCAGGCGAAGTAGACGCCGATCCGGTTGCCGTCGATGTCCTCGATGCGGATGTCGATGTCGTAGACGTCGCGGAGCATGGCCTGTTGCATGATCTGCCGGGGGCTGCCCTGGTGGACCAGCCGCCCGTCCTTCATGGCCAGGATGGTGTCCGAGTAGCAGGACGCGAAGTTGATGTCGTGGACCACCAGGACGATGGTTTTGCCGAACTCGTCGGCCAGCCGGCGCAGGAGCCGCATCATCTCCACCGAGTGCTTCATGTCCAGATTGTTCAGCGGTTCGTCCAGGAGCAGGTACCGCGTATCCTGGGCCAGCACCATGGCGATGAAGGCCCGCTGACGCTGGCCGCCCGAAAGCTCGTCCACAAATTTGTCCGCCATGGGCGTCAGGTCCAGGTGGGCGATGGCCTCTTCCACCTTGGCCAGGTCCTCTACGGTGGGGCGTCCGCCGGAGTGCGGGAACCGGCCGAAGGCCACGAGGTCCCGCACGGTGAGCCGCATGGTCAGGTGGTTCTCCTGACGCAGGATGGCCATGGTCCGGGCCAGTTCCCGGCTGTCAGTCGCTGCGATGTCCAAGCCCGCCACGGAGACCGCGCCCGCCTCGAGCGGCTGCAGCCGGCTGATCAGTGACAGCAAAGTGGACTTGCCCGCCCCGTTGGGGCCGATGATGGACGTGATGCCGCCCTCGGGGATCACACAGCTGACATCGTCAAGCACTGCCTGGCCGCCGTAGCTTTTGGAGACGTTCCGGACCGCGATGGTCATTTCAGCGAGCCTTTCAGGAGGAGGTAGAGGAACAGGATGCCGCCCGTGAACTCGATGACCACGCTCAGGGCGGTGCCGAAGCCGAACACCTTTTCCAGGAGCAGCTGGCCGCCCACCAGGGCAACGGCGCCGATCATCACCACGATGGGCAGCAGCCAGCCATGGCTGAAGCCGCGGCACAGCTGGTAACCCAGGCTCACCACCAGCAGCCCGAAGAAGGTTACGGGTCCCACCAGTGCGGTGGACACGGCCACCAGCAGCGAACACCCCAGCAGCACGCGCATCACCACTTTGCGGTGGTCCACGCCCACGTTGATGGCGACGTCGCGGCCCAGCGCCAGGACATCCAGTGTGTGCCGGGCCCGCCACACCACGGCACAGACTGCGGCGATGATCACCGCGGAGACCCCGAGCAAGGCCGGGTCCACGTTGTTGAAGCTCGCGAAGAACAGGTCCTGCAGGATGATGAACTCGCTGGGTTCCATCAACCGCTGCAGCAGCGAGGACATACCGCGGAACAGGCTGCCCAGGATGACGCCCACCAGCAGGAGCAGGTGCAGGGAGCGGACCGCGCCGGTGAACATCCAGCGGTACAACATGGCGCTGAACGCCACCATCAGCAGCACCTCGGCGCCGAACTGGAGCGTGGGCGGGGCGGCCACCACCGCGGCGGCGCCGAGGGTGAACGTCATGACCGTCTGCACCAGGATGTACAGCGAGTCGAAGCCCATGATGGACGGGGTGAGGATCCGGTTGGCGGTGACAGTCTGGAACAGGAGGGTCGAGACGCCCACGGCCACAGCCACCAGCAGCATGGCGGCCGCCTTGATGGCACGGCGCGGCAGGATGTAGCCCACGTTGCCCTTGAGCTCGAAGAACAGGAAGAAGCAGACGACGGCGGCCGTCGCCGCGAGCAGGATGCCCGCCACCAGGCGCGGGGACGCGTTGCGGGCAGCGGCTTTGAGCCTGCGTACGCCTCCGGTACCCGGAGCCGGGGCGGCAAGTGGTCCTTTCACCGGCGGTTGAAGCGTTGGGCTTTCAGGCATTGCGCTTCCTCAGGATCAGGACGAGGAAGAGGATGGCGCCCAGCACGGACATCACCATGCCCACGGGGACCTCGTAGGGGTAGCGGATGGTCCGGCCGATGATGTCGCAGACCAGCACGAACGCGGCGCCGAACAGTGCGGTCCACGGGACGGCGCGGCGGAGGTTGTCGCCAAATATGAGCGACACGATATTGGGAACCACCAGGCCCAGGAAGGGAACGGCGCCCACGGTGGTGACCACCACGGCGGAGATCAGCGAGACGATGACCAGCCCCAGCCTCATGGTCCGGCCGTAGTTCAAGCCAAGGTTGGTGGTGAAGTCCTGGCCCATTCCGGCCACGGTGAAACGGTCTGCGGCGAGCATGCCCAGCAGCATCAGGACGGCGACGATCCAGAGCAGTTCATACCGGCCCCGCAGCACGCCGGAGAAGTCGCCGATCATCCAGTTGCTCAGGGTCTGGAGCAGGTCGTAGCGGTAGGCAAAGAAGGTGGTGACGGCCGCAATGACCCCGCCCAGCATGATGCCCACCAGCGGGATAAGCAGGGTGTTCCGGGCCGGGAGGCGGCGCAGGATGGCCAGGAACAGTGCGGTTCCCAGCAGCGCGAAGACGCTGGCCACCAGCATCTTGGCGGGAACGGGGGCCTGCGGGGCAAAGACCGTGACCACCAGGATTCCCAGGGTGGCGGACTCCACGGTACCTACGGTGGACGGCTCCACGAAGCGGTTCCGGGCCATCAGCTGCATGATCAGGCCGGCCACGGCCACGGCCATTCCGGCGAGCAGCACAGCCAGCGTGCGCGGGACGCGGGAGATCCAGAAGACCTCCGCCGTAGCCGGGTCGCCGGACAGCAGGGCAGGAAGGGAGACATCGCTGACGCCAACGAACATGCTGGCGGCGGCGAGGGCAAGGACGGCAACTGCGGCCGCAGCCAGGCCTGCACTGTGGCGGGCCTGGCTGCGGGTTGCCGGCGCGAGGGGGCGCACGGCGGTGGCGGTCATGGGTGTGTGGAGCCCGGGGCGTTATGCCACGGAGGCGGCGACTGCGTCCACCATCGCTTTGACGTTGTTCAGGCCGTAGCCCACGACGTACCACCCGGCGGGGTCGAGGTTGATGACCTTGTTGTTCCTGGCGGCATTGGTGGACTTGACCAGCTCGTTGTCCAGGATGGGGTTGGCTGCCGAGGCATCCCCACCCGTGGCGGTGTCGCGGTTGATGACGTAGAGGAGGTCCGGGTTGGCCTGCTTGATGTACTCGAAGGAGATGGCCTCGCCGTGGCTGCCGTCAACCTTGACGTCGGCGGCGGTGGGTACGCCCAGGACGTCGTGGATGATCCCGAAGCGGGAACCTGCGCCGTAGGCGGTCACTTCGCCGCCGGAGGTCAGGACGATCAGTCCCTTGCCGGCGCTGGCCGCCTTGGCCTTGGTGTCAGAGACGGTGGCATCGACTGCCGCGAGCTGCTCTTCCACTTCCGCCGACTTGTCGAAGATGGTCCCAAGCTTTTCAGCCTGGGCCTTGAAGCTTTCCATCGGCTGGGCGGCATCAACGGACAGGTCGATGGTAGGGGCGATCTTGCTCAGTTCCTCATAGGCGCCGGCGGTGCGGCCGGAAATGATGATGAGGTCCGGGTCGCCGGCGCTGACGGCTTCGAAGTCCGGCTCCTTCAGCGAACCGATCTTGGTGTACTTGGCATCCGAGTACTTGGCCAGGGCTTCAGGGTAGGCGGCTTCCGGGACACCTGCGGGCTCCACACCGAGCGCATCGAGGGTGTCCAGGACGCCCAGGTCGAAGGTGAAGACCTTCTCCGGGTTGACCGGCACGTTCGCCGTGCTGCCCTGGGCGTGCTCCACGGTGATGGTGGTGGCTTCGTCAGCCGGTGTGGCCGTCGCGCTTCCTCCGCATGCAGTGGCGGTCAAAAGCGCCGCTCCCGCAGCCAGTGCCCCCAGGTAGCTCGAAAGCTTCTTCTTCACGGTTTCTCTCCACTCGGCTAATACGTCACAACTTCGTTGCCTAATAGCCCAGAGCCTATAAGTAAGGGAAGGCTTACTTCAAAACGAAAGGGCCTGCATTCCTACATAAGTGGGAGAGATCACACAGAACGACGCCGGCACTCAAGGGGAGTGCCGGCGTCGTCATTGCGGAAGGGTTCGTCAGGCGGGGGTGCGGGCCACCTCCGCCTGGCGTTCCTCCACCAGTGTGGCGACTGCGTTGAACAGCGGGTGCTCCTGCTCCAGGCCCGTGATTTTCTCCGTCGCGTCAGCGGGGCTGCTGGCTGCCAGGATGCCAGCCAGCTCGGTTGCCTCGGCGTCGGCGGGGTCGTTGAAGCGCAGGGCAGCGGCGATGGCGCCGAGCAGCGCCTCCGGCACCACTCCGCGTTCGGCGAGTTCGGCAGCCGGGCCGATGAACCGCTCGTGCCGGCTCAGCTTCCGCAGCGGCGCACGGCCCACGCGGGTCACGGTGTCCGGCAGGTACGGGTTGGAGAACCGGACCAGGATCTTCTGGACATAGGCCTCCTGCTCGTCATTGCTGAAGCCGTGCTTGCTGACCAGGAGCTGCTTGGTCTCCTCCAGCACTGCCCGGACGTCCTCGGCAACATCCTGGTCCGCCATGGCGTCGGAGATCTTCTCCAGGCCCGCCTCGAACCCCAGGTAGGCGGCCGACGCGTGGCCGGTGTTCACCGTAAACAGCTTCCGCTCAATGTAGGGCGAAAGCTCGTCCACAAAGGTGGCGCCGGGGATCACGGGGGCCGAATCGCCGAAGGCCGTCCTGTCGATAACCCACTCGTAAAAGGTTTCCACCGTAACGTCCAGGCCCTGGCCGGCTTCCTGGTTGGGCACGATCCGGTCCACTGCCGTGTTGGCGAACACCGCTTTGCCGTCCAGTGCCCCGGCGGCGGCCCCCGGCTGGGAGGCCACCTCCTTGGCGAGGATGTCCGTGGCATTGATCGCGTTCTCGCAGGCCATGACCTGCAGCGGTGCCAGGCCGGGTGCCCTGGCGACGATGCCCTTGGCGATCACCGGCGCCACGAACCTGAGGATGTGCGGGCCCACCGCTGTGGTGACGATGTCCGCCGTCGCGATCTCCTCCACCAGCTGGGCCTCCTGGGTGGTGGAGTTCAGCGCCCGGAAGTTGTCCACCGTGCGCACGGCCGGGTTTTCGCCCACCTCGTGCACCGCGTAGCTGTCCGCAGCCGAGAGCTGGTTGATGAGTTCCTCGGCGACGTCGGCGAACACCACCTCGTAGCCTGCGTCGTGCAGGAGCAGGCCTACGAAACCGCGCCCGATGTTTCCGGCACCGAAATGTACTGCCTTCACTATGCGTTGACCTTTCCGAAGAGTTCCAGGATCTCGTCCTCGGACGTTGCCGCCTCCAGCCGGGCCACCTGTTCCTTGTTGGTGAAGACCTTCGCGATCGAGGACAGGATGTGCAGGTGCTCGTTGTTGATGCCGGCAACGCCCACCACGAACTTGACCTGCTTGCCGTTCCAGTCAATGCCTTCCGGGTACCGGATCACGGACACCGCGGACTTGCGGATATGGTCCTTGGCCGCGTTGGTTCCGTGCGGGATGGCCAGGAAGCTGCCCATGTAGGTGGACACGGACTGCTCGCGCTCATGCATAGCCCGGACGTAGTCCTCGTCCACGGCGCCGCGGGCGAGCAGGAGCCGGCCGGCTTCGTCGATGGCAGCGTCACGGGTGGTGGCCGAACCATTGAGCACCACGCTCTCGCGCGCCAGGATCTCGCCCGTGCCCGCCCGTGGGGCGTCGGATTCAGAGCTTCCGACGGCGGTACCCGCGGCTGCTGTTCCGGCCGCGGCAGCCGTTGCCGGCCCCGTGGCGGAGGCTCCGCCGGGCGTTCCCGCACCGGCGTCCGGGCCCTCCGTTGCGGCGCTGCCCTCGGTGTTGCTTTCCCGGACCAGCTCCACGATTTCGTCGTACCGGGGGCTGTTCATGAAGTTGTCCACTGAATAGTGCACGGCACTGGACGTGGCCGGCTTGGCACGTTCGGTGAGGTCCTGGTGGGTGACCACAACATCGTAGGTGTCGTTGAGGTTGGCGATGGAGGCATTAGTGACCTTGACGTCCGGGAACCCGGCAGCCTTGATCTTGTTCCGCAGTACGGAGGCGCCCATGGCACTGGAGCCCATGCCGGCGTCACACGCGAACACGATGTTGCGTACCGGGCCGGCGAGGACGCCCACTCCGCCTGCTCCGGCAGCTGCGCCGGCACCGGTGAGGGTGGAAGCCACAGAGCTCTTTTTGCCCTTCATCTGCTCCATGCGGGAGGTGGCGTCGTTCAGGTCCACCTCATCGCTGTGCTTGGTGGTCTTCATGATGACCGAGGCCACCAGGAACGAGACGGCAGTTGCGAGCAGGACCGCCAGGATCACGCCGAGGTAGCTGTCCCTGGAGGTCTGCGCCAGCACCGCGAAGATGGAGCCCGGGGCTGCTGGCGCCACCAGGCCGGAGTTGGTGATGGCCAGGGTGGCGATCCCGGTCATGCCGCCGGCGATGGTGGCCAGGATGAGCAGCGGGCGCATCAGGACATACGGGAAGTAGATCTCGTGGATGCCGCCCAGGAAGTGGATGATGGCCGCACCGGGTGCGGAGGCCTTGGCTGCCCCTTTCCCGAAGAACATGTAGGCGAGCAGAAGCCCGAGTCCGGGGCCGGGGTTGGCTTCGAGCAGGAACAGGATGGATTTGCCCTGGTCGAGGGACTGCTGGATGCCCAGCGGGGTGAGCACGCCGTGGTTGATGGCGTTGTTCAGGAAGAGGACCTTGGCCGGCTCAATGAAGATGCTGGTCAGCGGCAGCAGGCCGTTGTTGACCAGGAACTGGACCACGTTGCCGGCGCCGGTGCTGAAGGCCGAAACCACGGGTGCGATGGCAAAGAAGCCCAACATTGCCAGCAGCGCACCCCAGATGCCTGCGGAAAAGTTGTTGACCAGCATCTCGAAGCCGGGGCGGATCTTGCCGTCCCAGAGCGAGTCGATCTTCTTCATGGTCCAGCCGCCCAGGGGGCCCATGATCATGGCACCGATGAACATCGGAATACCCGCGCCGACGATCACGCCCATGGTGCCGATAGCGCCGACGACGCCGCCGCGGACGTCGTAGACCATCTTGCCGCCGGTGTAGCCGATCAGCAGCGGCAGCAGGTAGGTGATCATCGGCCCCACGAGGCCGGTGTTCGGCACACCGTTCGTCTCGCCGAAACCGCCCAGCTGGGGAACAGGCAGCCAGCCCTTTTCGATGAAGAGGGCGGTAATCAGGCCCCAGGCAATAAAGGCGCCGATGTTGGGCATGATCATTCCGGACAGGAAGGTCCCGAACTTTTGGACGTGCACGCGCGCGCTGGTGCGGGGTTTTGCAACTGTCTCTGTTGCCATGTGATTTCCTAACCGTCATTCCTGCGGCTGCGCAGGATGGTCCGATATTTTCGACGACGTACTGCTGGACGTACTGGCGTTTACTAGCCCGCCGGGCTGGTGGAGATGCGGTGAAGCCATTCGAGGAAGAGTTTGAGTTCCGAGCTGGAGAGCTGGTCTGAGTGCGAGGCCTGAAGTGCGGCATTCAGGGCGATCGCGGCCACCACCACCGAGGACTTTCCGGTATCTCCGGGAACCGCGCCGCTGGCGGGCTCGGCTGACACCGCGAAAATCATGGCGTCCCGGGTCATGGTGGACAATTCGAGGTTCCGTTCAGAGGCGGGCTCCGCAATCAGCATCAGCGTCACACCCACATTGGCGGCCAGGATAGACCTGGCTGCTTCCCTGGGCTGGACGTTCAGCTGGCCCGCCGCCGCTGCCTTGTTCAGCATCTCCTCCATCAGCGCCTCGGCATCGGCAACGATGGCCGGGCGGCTTTCCGGGCGGATATTGCCGAACATCACCAGGTACAGCTCCGGCTGGTTGAGCCCGAACTGCACATGGTTGTCCCACATTCTCCGGATATCCTCGAGCGGCTGTCCGGAGGGGGCGAAATCCCTTTCGCCCGCTACATATTCTTCAAACCCTGCGGCGACGACGGCGTCGAACAAACCTTCCTTGTCACCGAAGTGGTGGTAGAGCGTGGGAGCGCTTACCCCCGCCAGTTGCGTGATCTGGCGGGTGGAAACGGGAGCTCCCGCGGATTTTGCCAACAGTTCCGCCGCTGCACGGAGCAGTCGCATTTTGGGGGGAAGCTGGCCATCCAAACTCATAACCGCTACCCTAGCACCTATAGCATTGCTATATGAACTGAATCACATACAATTTTTTCAGGCACGTTTCACGCCTGGCGGACGTAGCAGTGCGCCGGCGGACCGGCATGGCGCCGGACATACCGGCGGGCCTGGCAACCGGCAGAGAATGAGGACCTTCAGTGCAGAACTTCCCAGGAGTAGGCGTCAGTCCAGGCCGCGTTATCGGCACCGTCCGGCAGATGCCCAAACCCATCAGTGAGCCTCCGGCCGGCCAGCAGCTGGCACCGGACACCACCGCAGAGGAAGCCACCACAGCCCTGAAGGCAGCCGCCCAGGCCGTGCACGACGAACTTAAGGCGCGTGCAGCCCATGCCACCGGCGACGGCAAGGCAGTCCTCGAGGCTACGGCACTGATGGCCAAGGACACCATGCTGATCAAGGGCGCTTCCAAGCTCATTGCCCGCGGCACCTCCGGCGAGCGCGCCATCTGGGAGTCCGGTTCCTCCGTCTCGGAAATGCTCCACAACCTGGGCGGCTACATGGCCGAACGCGCTACCGACGTCCTGGACGTGCGCGCCCGGATCGTCGCCGAGCTGCGCGGCGTGCCCGCGCCGGGTATCCCCGCCTCGAGTACGCCCTTCATCCTGGTGGCCGACGACCTCGCCCCGGCCGACACCGCCACCCTGGATCCCAACCAAGTCCTGGCACTTGTGACCGCGGGCGGCGGCCCCCAGTCCCACACCGCCATCATCGCCCGCTCGCTGGGCCTTCCCGCCGTCGTCGCCGCCGTGGGCGTGGACGAAGTTCCGGACGGCACCGAAGTTTTTGTGGACGGCGCAGCCGGTACCGTCACGGCCGAGCCGGACGAAGCCCTGCGGACCGCCGCTGAGGCCTGGGCAGCCACAGCTTCGCTGCTGTCCGAGTTCACCGGCACAGGCACGACGGCGGACGGGCACCAGGTGCCGCTGCTCGCCAACGTGGGCGGCGGCAAGGATGCCGTGGCAGCCGCCAAGCTGGGCGCCCAGGGCGTGGGACTGTTCCGCACCGAATTCTGCTTCCTGGAACGGGACACCGAGCCTTCTGTCGAAGAGCAGGCCGCGGCCTACAAGAGCGTTTTTGACGCCTTCCCCGGCAAGAAAGTTGTCCTGCGTACGCTGGACGCGGGCGCCGACAAGCCGCTGCCCTTCCTGACCGACTCCACCGAGCCCAACCCGGCCCTTGGCGTCCGTGGCTACCGCACCGACTTCACCACCCCCGGCGTCCTGGACCGCCAGCTGGAAGCCATCGCGCTGGCAGCGAACCAGTCCGAAGCGGAGGTGTGGGTCATGGCCCCCATGATCTCAACGGCGGAAGAGGCTGCCCGCTTTGCCTCCATGTGCGCGGACGCCGGGATCAATACCCCGGGCGTAATGGTGGAGGTTCCCTCCGCGGCCCTCACGGCCGAAGCAATCCTGCGCGAAGTAGGCTTTGCCAGCCTCGGCACCAACGACCTCACCCAGTACGCCATGGCCGCCGACCGGCAGCTCGGCCCGCTCGCCAACCTCAACACGCCCTGGCAGCCGGCCGTCCTGCGCCTGGTGGGCCTGACGGTGGAAGGCTCACGCGCGGAGGGCAACAACAAACCTGTTGGCGTCTGCGGCGAGGCGGCCGCGGACCCGGCCCTCGCCGTCGTACTGACCGGCCTGGGCGTGAGCACGCTGTCCATGACGGCACGTTCCCTGGCTGCCGTAGCAGCCGTGCTCAAGACAGTGACCCTGGAGGAGGCGCAGCAGCTGGCCAAGCTGGCGCTGTCCGCCCCCAGCGCCACCGAGGCGCGGGCTTGGGTGCGGGAGAAGCTGCCCGTGCTGGAGGAACTGGGCCTCTGACGCTGCGGCGCCGGGGTCAGGCCGTAACGCCGAATCCGTTCACGGCCCGGACCCAGCCGCGGATGGCTCCGGCGGCTATGGCCGGGGCCGTGTGCTGGAAGACGTGGCCCTGCCCCAGGACCTCGGCCATGGTGCCCTGCGGCGCTGCCGCCGCAAGCCTGGTGCACCAGGGGCGGCGGGCGATGGGATCCTTGGTTCCGCGGAGCACCAGCACCGGCTGGTTAACGCCGGCCAGCCGCTCCTCCAGCGGGTAGCGCATCATCACGGGCAGCTCGGTCATGTACCAGCGCGGGCCTGCGCGGAAGTAGTCGCTGAACACAATCGCGTTCGAGGTCAGGGACTCGCTGAGCAGGGCGTCCCTGGTGAGCGCGAGGGCCTGCCGCGCCACGGATTTCCGGTTGGTATCGACTACCGGACCCATCAGCACCGCCCCCGCCACCCGCCCGGGGTCCTGCAGGGCCAGTTCCACGGCAAACTGTGATCCCATCGAATGGCCCACGGGCACGTAGCTGGAAACACCGGCGCCAGCCAGGACATCGCTGGCAAAAGCCGCAAAGTCTTCCACCTGCAGCTGGCGTCCGGGCCGCGACGACTTACCAAAGCCGGGGAGGTCGAAGGAGTAGACATCCGCCGTCTTGGCCAGTTCGCGGTGCAGCCGCGCAAGGTAGCGGTGGGAAACGCCGATGCCGTGCAGCAGAACGTAGGTGGGGCGGGCTGCGGGATCCGTACCGGCTGGCTGCGGCTGGACGGATGCGTAAAGTTTTCCCTGCAGTCCACCGGATTCAACGTCCCTGCCGCCACTTAATGCCATCAGCCGAGCATACCGCCGGGGCAATATATGCGGCTGGAGCTCTCCGGCATGGCGGCGTGCCCGATAGGCTGTGGCCATGGCACTGATTGCTCCCAGGATGGCCGCCGCGCTCCCGCCCGAGGAGGCCCAAAAGCTGGAACGGGCCCTCGCCGGCAGCGACGACATTACTGTTTTTGTGGACGGCACGGTCCACCGGCTCCCGCCCTTGGCGAGGGACGCCGTCGTCGACCTCCTGCGGCGGTTCAGCCGCGGTGAGGCCGTGACGGTCAGCAGCGTCGAGGACATGCTGACCACCTCCAAGGCAGCGGAGCTGGCCGGGATCTCGCACACCTACCTGCGCAACATGACCGACCGCGGCGAGATCCCCGTGGAGTACCGCGGCAGCCACCGGCGTTTTCCGCGCACGGCCATTATGGCCTGGCTGGAGGAGCAAAAGAAGGTCAAATCCGGGGACGGGCCGCCCAGCGCCGCATCTTGAGTGCGGCGTGGAGTTCAAGCCGTGGCATCCCCTTCAGCGGGTCCACTCCGAGCAGCTGGCGGATACGGCCCAGCCGGTTGTAGATGCTGCTCCTGTGCAGATGGAGTTTCGCGGCCACGTCCTGGACAGAGCCGTCATTGTCGTACAGGAGTTCCAGGACCGGGATGAGTTCGCTGTTGCGGTCGTGGTCCTCGAGCCTGCGGAAGTACACGGATCCCGGGTCAACCCAGGCGCCTGCCCCTCCCCCGGCGGAAGCCAGGAGCTGGTAGACACCCGTGGACCGGCAGTCCACGAGTTCCCCGAGCTGCGGATCCACCGCGGCGGCCTGGGCCGCCAGCTTGGACTCCCGGTACGCCTCGGCCAGTTCCCGCGGCCTGGTGAACCCCTCGCTGATCCCCAGGATGATCCGGTGCACCGCGCGGCCCGAGCGTTTGGCCAGCTCCAGCTGGTAGTGGACCAGGACCTGCGCGTGGTTTGCCCTGCCCGATGATTCGCGGAAGAGCACCACGGAGTGTGTTTCCGCCCCGGCGCTGAAGAGGGCAGCATCCACGCCTACCGTGGCCTGGAGCGCCGCGGAGCGGTGGATCAGGGTTGCGGCGATGGGATCCGGGCCTCCGGCCCAGCCGTCGGCGTCCAGCACCGTCACCATCTGCCACGGCCCGCGGCCCTGGATTTCCTTCCAGCCGGCCACTGCCGCCACTGCGTTGGTTTCCCCCGCGCAGGCAGCGAGGAATTCCCGTTCGCGCCCGCGCCGGAATTCCGATTCGGCGGTGTTGGAATCCAACAGCAGCGCGGAGAGCATCTCGAGCTCGCTGGTGACGGCCGGGAGCTGGGTGAGGATCGCCGTCGGATTTTCCTCCACCGAGTCCTGCTGCACCCACAGATACCCCACACGGAAGCCGCGGACCATGAGCGGGACGCAGACCCGGCCCAGCATCCCCAGTTGCGGGTTGGCCGGAACCACCACCGGGCGGACGGCTGTGGCGATGCCATGCGACAACTGCCACGCACTCACATCCGCGGGCACTTTCTTGCTGAGCAGGAAGTTCACCCGGACCCGGTCGGCGTGGGACTGGTTGGAACTGTAGGCGAGCAGCACCCCGTCCAGATCCTCCAGCGAAAGGCCGCGGCCCAGCTTCTGCGCCACATCCTCGACCAGTTGCTCCACGCCCTGCTGCTGCATGGGCCAAGACTACTGCTTCCGGAGCGGGCCGAACGAACGGACAGGAGGCGACACTTGACGCTTACAGGCTGAACAAATGTCGATGCGGTGACGTCAAATTCCTTGGATTCGCAGGGTTTGACTCAAGCCCCGGTGGATGCCGGATGTCAGCTGGCTCACAACGGGATTTATCGTGGAAACACGCAATCCTTCCGCACTTTCCGGCTTACCAGCCGAGAATCTGGAGCCCACGATGATCATCGGTGTCCCCAAAGAAATCAAGAACAACGAGTTCCGCGTAGCCATCACGGCCGCGGGCGTTAACGAGTTCCGCACCCACGGCCACACCGTGCTGGTGGAACGCGGCGCAGGCCTCGGCTCCGGCATCACCGACGAGGAATACGCCATCGCCGGCGCTGAAATCATCAACGAGGCCGACGACGTCTGGGCCCGTGCGGACATGGTCATGAAGGTCAAGGAACCCATCAAGGCCGAGTACCACCGGTTCCGCAAAGGCCTGATCCTCTTCACCTACCTCCACCTCGCCGCAGAGCCCGAACTTACCCGCGAGCTCATCAACTCCGGCGTCACCGCTATCGCCTACGAAACCGTGCAGGAAGGCCGAACCCTGCCGCTGCTGGCCCCGATGTCCGAGGTTGCCGGCCGGCTCTCCGTCCAGGTGGGTGCCTCGTCCCTGATGGCCCCGGCCGGCGGCAAGGGTGTCCTGTTGGGCGGCGTACCCGGCGTCCGGCCGGCCAAGGTGGTTGTCCTGGGTGCTGGCGTGGCTGGCACCAACGCTGCAGCCATGGCCCTGGGCCTCGGCGCCGACGTGACCATCCTGGACATCAACATCAACCGCCTGCGCGAACTGGATGCCCAGTACCAGGGACGGCTGAAGACCGTGGCCTCGAACAAGTACGAGATCGAAAAATCCGTGGTGGACGCAGACCTGGTGATCGGCTCTGTCCTGATCCCCGGCGCCAAGGCCCCCAAGCTGGTCACCAACGAGCTCGTGGCCCGGATGAAGCCCGGCTCAGTGCTGGTGGACATCGCCGTGGACCAGGGCGGCTGCTTCGAAGACACCCACCCCACCACGCACCAGGAACCCACCTACAAGGTCCACAACACCATCTTCTACTGCGTGGCCAACATGCCCGGGGCCGTCCCCAACACCTCCACGTACGCACTGACGAACGTCACCCTGCGCTACGCCGTGTCCCTGGCCAACCTCGGCGTCAAGGCCGCCTTCGACCGCGACCCCGCCCTCGCCGCCGGCCTCAACATCGCCGCCGGCCACGTAGCGCACCACTCCGTTTCCGAGGCGCACAACCTGCCCCTCGTGGCGGACTGGCACGAACTGGTCTCGGCCTAGGCCACTTCCCGGGCCTGCTCGATCAGTTTGAGGACCTCGACGGCGTCTTCCGGGTTGACCGGGAGGGGCAGGGCTGACCTTGCCCCGCCGTCGAGGATCTTGTCCGCCAGGATCCGGTAGAACTCCGGGTAGGCGCCGCGTTCGGTGGGCAGCGCGTCCAGGTGGCCGTCCCGGCCCAGGAGCCCTGCCCACTCGGGCGCCTCCTCGCCGTAGTCCGCGTCGAGGGGACTGCCGCCGGCCACGATGTACGGCTCCTGCGGATCAACGCCGTTCTTGGTAAAGGCCCCCACGGAACCCAAAACGCGGAACCGTGCCCCCTGCTGCGCGCACAGCATGTTCATGGTGAGGTGGCTCAGCACCCCTGACTCGTGGCGCAGCACCAGGAACACGTCGTCGTCCGCACGCTCATCCGCCCGCCTGGCCTTCAGTTCGGCGTGGACCACGGCCGCCGGGCCAAACAGCAGGAGGGCCTGGTCGATCAGGTGGCTGCCGAGGTCAAACAGGGCCCCGCCGCCGTCCGCCGCGGTGGCACGTGCCTTCCAGGCCTTGGCGATAGTGGGCGACCACCGCTCGAACCGCGATTCGAACCGTGCCACCTTCCCCACGGCCTCGGCCGCCAAAAGCTTCCGGAGGGTCAGGAAGTCGCCGTCCCACCGCCTGTTCTGGAAGACGGTCAGCACCCGGCCCAGCTCTTGGGCCAGGGCGGTCAGCTCCTGCCCTTCATTGCTGCTCACCGCGAATGGCTTGTCCACCACCACGTCCAGCCCGGCTTCCAGGGCCGCCTTGGCGAGCGGATAGTGCGTGGCGGGCGGAGTTCCCAGCACCACAAGGTCAAGGTCCGCGGCGTGCGTGAGGACCTCATCGCCGTCGTGCACGGTCCTCACCCCGGGGTAGCGGGCGGTGGCCGCCTTTTGCCGCTCCGCATTCGAGGTGGCGATTACGTCCAGCGAGTAGTGCGCATCGGCCCCGATCAACGGGGCGTGGAAGACGCTGCCCGAAAGGCCATAGCCGACGACGGCCGTGCGGATGGTGCGTTCAGCAACAGTTCCGGTCATGGGACTACGCTACTCCCGCACGCTCTCTCACTTAATGGCCCTTAACCGTCAACGCTCTCTCACTTAATGGCCCTTAACCGTCAACGCTCTCTCACTTAATGGCCCTTAACCGTCAACGCTCTCTCACTTCCTTCAAGAAAGTGAGAGAGCGTTGCGGGAAAACCCACGTTAAGTGAGAGAGCGTCCCGGGGGCGGGTTACTTCTTTTCCCAGCCGAGGGTGGTCCAGTCCGGAACCTGGGACAGGCTCTGGAACAGGGACGGACCGTAGTTGGCCAGGCCGGTGCGGACGAAGGAGATCTGCGGGCCGTTCATAACCACGCCCATGGAGAAGTACTTCGCCATGTGTTCCTTCTCCACTTCCATGGCTGCCTTGTTGCGCTCGGCGTTGTCCTCGATGGAGACCAGGTCTGCGATCCTCTTGTCCAGCTCGGCGTCACCCAGGCCGTTTTCGTTGGTCTTGGAGTCGTAGTACTGCTTGACGGCGGACGTCGCGTCGGCGCCAACGGTGTAGCCGGAGACGCTCATGTCGAAGTCGCGGCCGCCGATGACCTTCCCGAAGTCGGCGGAGGCACGCTGGTCGATGCCAACATCCATGCCGCCGGCCTGCAGCTGCTTCTGCAGGGTCTGGGTGAACGCCAGGGTGGTGGGATCATCTCCGAAGTTGCTGATCTTGAAGGCGGCGGGCTTGCCGTCCTTTTCCATAATGCCGTTCGCGTTCGCGGTGTATCCGGCGTCGGTGAGGACCTTCTTGGCGGCGTCGGGGCCGGTTTCCTTGACCGGGTAGTTGTCCTGGTAGTACTCGGAGAACGGCAGGAGCATCATGGAGCCGGAGCTGGGCTCCTCCCAGTTCAGCCCGTTGAAGCGGACCTTGCGGAGGGCTTCGCGGTCCACGGCCGCGAAGATGGCCTTGCGGACTGCCACGTCGGTGATCTTCTGGGCGTTGATGTTCATGCCGCCGGCGAAGAGCCGCTGGCCGCGGCGGACCTCGGAGTCCTTGGTGCCCTCGAGCTGCTTGTAGAGGGCGATGGTGTTGGCGGACATTGCATCGATTTCGCCGTTCTTGAACGCGGCGATCTGGGCGCTGGTTTCGAGCTGGCGGAACACCACGTTCGCCAGGACCGGCTTGGTGCCCCACCACTTCTCGTTCGGCACCATGCTCACGGTCTTGCCGGCCGCGTCATACTGGTCCACCTTGAACGGTCCCGCCATCCATTCGGGATGCATTTCGCCAACGAATCCCTCGTTGAAGATTTCCGGGGTGTTGACGGCGGGGTGGATGAGGCCGAAGTAGAGGTCTTCCAGCGGGTACGTGGGCTGGCTCAGCGTGGTGATGACTTCCTTGTCGCTGCTGCCTGCCTCCACCGACTCTACGAAGGCGTAGGAGCCCGAGGTGACGATGTCGTAGCCGGCATCCGGGCTCTTCAGGATGTTCCAGGTGTTCTGGAACGCCTTGATGTCGATGGGAGTGCCGTCGTTGTAGGTGGCTTTGTCATTGACCTTGATGGTGACGATCTGTTTGCCGTCCTTCACCTCGCTCTCCACGGATTCGCAGAAATCCTTGTTGGGTGTGGCCTTGCCCTCGAAGTCCACCTTCCAGCAGCCGCCGATTCCGCCACCGCTGACCGCTACCGGGTTGATCGGGGCCATGAGCGCGGAGTTGTCAGAGCTGTTGCCGTTGTTGGAGAAACCGTTGAAATCCGGGCCGATGCTGCCCAGCGGAAGAGTGACCTTCCCGCCCTGTTCAAGATCGGCTGCCGGCTTCTCGTTGATGCTGATGAGCTTGGACAGGTCGCTTCCTGCCTCCTGGCCTTTGGCCGTTTCCGGCCCGGTGGCGCCGCCACCGCCGCAGGCAGTCAGGGTCAGAGCCGCAGCAATAGCCGCCGCTCCGCCGATCCTGGTCAGATTCCTCATGGTGTTCCCTTCGTTGTTGCAGGTGGTGATGCTGGTGACGATGGTGATGGATGGAACAAATCTACGGTGCATGATGGCCTGCAGGGTCGTGGACCACCAGCATGTCCTCGTCCAGTTCCCCGTCCGGGAAGAAGCAGGCGAAGCGCTGATCCGGGACGGGCAGCTGACCGGCCGCGAGGACCTGGGCCGCCGCGGACGGCGCCACTGGTTCCAGCGGAGGTTCCAGGGTGAGGCACTTTTCCCTCTTTGCCGCCGGAAGGGCTGCGAAGACCGGGCAGCGGGTGGCAAAGTTGCAGCCCTTGGGGGCATCCAGCGGGGAGGGCAGGTCGCCCTGGAGGATGATCCGCTCCCTGGTCCGCTCCACGCGCGGGTCCGGGACCGGGATGGCCGACAGCAGGGCCCGGGTATAGGGGTGGCGGGGGTTGTCGAACACCCGGTCCACTTCGCCGATCTCCACGATTTTGCCCAGGTACATCACGGCAACGCGGTTGGAGATGTGCCGGACCACTGAAAGGTCATGCGCCACCAGGAGGTAGCTGAGCCCAAGTTCGGCGCGCAGCTTGTCCAGGAGGTTGATCACCCCGGCCTGGACCGAGACGTCCAGGGCGGACACCGGCTCATCGAGGACCACCAGTTTGGGGTTCACGGCCAGGGCCCGGGCTATGCCAATGCGCTGGCGCTGTCCGCCGGAGAACTGGTTGGGAAAGCGGTTGACGTGGTCCGGCTGGAGGCCCACCAGCTTCATCAGTTCCATGATGCGTTTTTTGATGGCCTGCCGGTCCATGCCGGCGTTCTGGAGCGGTTCGGCGAGGACTTCGTAGACGGTGAACCGCGGGTCCAGGGCGCCGGTGGGATCCTGGAACACCATCTGGAGTTCCCGCCGCATGGCACTCTTGGTCCGGGCATCGGCAGCCTTTTTGTTGCTGAGTCCGCCGATCACCACCTCGCCGTCCTGGTCTTTGTGGAACTCCATGATTTCCAGCAGCGTGGTGGTTTTGCCCGAGCCCGACTCACCCACGATAGAGAAGCATTCCCCTTCGCGGATGTCGAAGCTGAGCCCGTCCACGGCTTTGACCGTGCCGATCCTGCGCTTGAGCAGGGCGCCCCTGGTCAGCGGGAAGTGCTTCCGCACGTCCCTCAGCTGCAGGACCGTGGTGCGCTCCCCGCGGGGGATGGAGTCGAATTTGGACACGGGGACCGGCGGGGCCGAAAAGACATCATGGACATCAACATCGCCGCCGAGTGAGCCGGACTTGATGCAGGCCGCACGGTGCATGCTGCTGCCGTCCACCGGCGCCAGCGCGGGCTCGCCGTCCAGGCAGGCTTCGGAGGCAAGCGGGCAGCGGGGGGCGAATGAGCAGCCGGTGGGTTTGTGGATCAGGTTGGGCGGCATGCCTTCGATGGGGACCAGCGAGGCCTTTTCTGCCACATCCACCCGCGGCACGGCGCCGAGCAGGCCCATGGTGTAGGGCATCCGGGGGTTGTAGTAGATATCCTCCACCGCCCCGGTTTCCACCGGCTTGCCGGCGTACATCACCATGATGTCGTCGGCCATGCCTGCCACCACGCCGAGATCGTGCGTGATCATCACAACGGCGGCGCCTGTCTCCTCCTGGGCGGTATGCAGCACCTCCAGGACCTGGGCCTGGATGGTGACGTCCAGGGCCGTCGTCGGCTCATCCGCGATCAGGACCCGGGGATTGTTCGCGATGGCGATGGCGATCATGACGCGCTGGCGCATGCCGCCGGAGAACTCGTGGGGGAAGGCTCTCAGCCTGTCCTTGGGGCTGGGGATGCCCACCATGGCCAAAAGTTCGACGGCGCGGGCTTCCTTGGCCTGCTTGCTCATGCCGGGATGGTGGATGGTGAGCGCTTCGATGATCTGGGTGCCCACGGTGTACACCGGCGTCAAGGAGGACAGCGGGTCCTGGAACACCATGGAAAGTTCGTTGCCGCGGTAGGCACACATCGCCTTGTCGCTCAGTCCCAGCAGCTCCTTGCCATGGAGCCGGACTGAGCCGGTGACCTCGGCCGTGGTGGGCAACAGTCCCATGACCGCCAGCGAGGTGACGGATTTGCCGGAACCGGATTCCCCCACAATGCCGAGGGTTTTGCCGGGCAGGAGGTCGAAATCGACACCCCGGACGGCGTGCACCACGCCGTTTTCGGTGTTGAAGCTGACATTGAGGTCACGGACGGACAGGACGGCGTCGGTGGGACCGTGCAGCCCCGCAACGTGCAGCCGTTCCACCGTTGACTGGGGCTTTTCGGCGGGCCCGGCGGCGATTTCGCTGCTCATGAGGCGCTCCTCTTCACACGGGTTTGGGCCTTGCGCTTTTTGGCGCTGCCGCTGGAGCTGGAGCTGGGATCAAAGGCGTCGCGGAGTCCGTCGTTCATCATGGCCAGTGAGCCGGTGAGCAGGAACATCACAGCGAGCGGAACCCAGAACATCCAGGGGAAAGTCTGCACCTGCGAGGTGGCCCCGCCGATGAGGACGCCGAGGCTTACATCCGGGACCTTGATGCCGATGCCGATGAAGGAGAAGGCCACCTCGGCCAGGATGGCGCCGGTGACCCCACGGGTGACGTCCAGGACCAGCAGCGAGCCGATGTTGGGGACCAGGTGGCGCCACACGATCCGGCGCGGCGGGACGCCCATGTACTGGGCGGCCTTGACGTAGTCCCGCTGCATCAGGGACATGGACAAGGACCGGATCAGGCGGGCCGTACCCATCCAGCTGAATACCAGCAGCACGATGATCAGCAGCAGCCAGGAGGGCAGGTCGCGCTTCAGTCCGGCGCCGCCGCCGCTGGTGGCTACTGCCACCACCAGCAGCGCCGGCATCATGATGAGCGCCTCCAGGATGAAGAGCATCACCTTGTCCACCTTGCCGCCGAAGTAAGCCATGGTGCACCCGTAGACAGCGGCGATCAGGACGGACACCAGTCCCACCACCAGGCCGATCAGGATGGAGATCCTGGTGCCTTCGACCGTCATCGCGTAGAGGTCGATGCCTGCCTGGGACGTGCCGAGGTAGTGCTCGGCAGACGGGGGCATGCCGATGTTGAAGGGGTCGATGGTTTCCTTGTCCCATTGGGTGAAGTACCCGCCGACGAAGGAAAAAATGGTCAGGGCAAGGAAGATGGCAAGGCCGGCCACGGCCGTCTTGTTGCGCAGGAAGCGGCGGAAGATGATGGTGTTCTTGCCGATAATGACGTCGGCATTTTCCAGGTGCGCGTCCTGGGCGACGGCAGCCGGGTCAACGGCGTTGAGGTTGGTCATGGCTACTGCACCCGCACTCTCGGGTCAACAAGGGTGGTGGCGAAGTCCGCCAGGATGGCGCCGAGGGCGAAGATGACGGAGCCGTAAGCGAGCGTGGCCGTGGCGGCGTTGACGTCCTGGAGCGAAATGGCGTCGATGCTCCAGGAGCCCACTCCGGGCCAGGCGAAGATTTTTTCCGCGAAGAACCCGCCGGCGAAGATTGCCGGGATGGTGAAGGCGATGCTCTGGGCCACGGGGATGAACGAAACCCGCAGTGCATGCCGGGAGATGGCCTGGTTGCGGGTGAGCCCCTTGGCCCGCGCCGTCCGGACAAAGTCTGCGTTCACGTTGTCCAGGAGGTACTGGCGCTGGGCTATCTGGTAGGAACCCCAGCCCACCAGGGTGATGGCTATGGTGGGGACGGCGTAGTGCGCCAGCATGTCCACGAACTGCGGCCACCCCGGCGCCGTTCCCGGCGTGGAGATACCGGTGACGAAGAAGATGCGCTCCCCCACGGTTTCATTGATGTTGATGGCACCCAGCTGCACCAGGAAGTAGGCAATGGGCGCGGGCACGATGTAGGCGAGGTAGCTGTAGGACGTGATGGCACGGTCCTGGAACTTGTACTGCCGCGCTGCCGAGTAGACCCCCAAAGCCACGCCGATCACGAGCGTGAGGATGATGGAGGCCAGGAAAAGCCGGGTGGAGATCCAGACACGGTCGCCAAACTCGGCGTTGATGTAGGCCCCGTTGGGGCTGCGGCCCCAGTCCCAGCGGGTGACGATGGCCGTCAGCCATTCCACGTATCGCTCCCACGGGTTGAGGTCCGGGTCCAGGCCTTTGAGGCGCATGGAGTTCGCGACCTGCTCTGGCGTGGGGCGGGGAATGCGTTCCTGTTCCAGCAAGGCAGGTTTCAGGGAACTGACCGCCAGGAAGTATCCCGCCGAGGTGGTCAGGAAGATCATAAAGACGTATGTGATGCCGCGCTTCGCGAGGTACCTGAGCATGGGACTAGTTCTGTTTCGCCGCCGCCAGCCGGACGTCGGGGCACCAGGGAGTCCGCAGGTGGATCACGGTATCGGGCAAATCAACAATCACGTGCTGGATCCTTCCGTTGTCCCCGTGTCGGCGGGGGTTGTGCCGCGACACAGGGTCCTTCGCCGGCGGGTAGCCGGCAACCCGCCGGCTGTACGCCAGTCCTGTGGACTATGTTGCGGGTCACATTCGAAGAGGAAACTATCACAACCGGCCCCGCAAAATACGGGCGGGTGCAGGCAAACATGCCTGCCCGTATCAGATTGTTATGAATAACTTTGTGAAGTTGATGTGACTGGACGAGTCGGTGCCCACGGGCGTAATCTACGCGCCGCTGACAACCCTTGTGACAAGATCCCGCCAGGATGCAGCCAGTCGCTCCTGGCTCACGCCCTGCACCTGGAGGAGGTTCAAGAGCCGGTCCGGGGCAAGGGTGGCGGCCAGCGATCGGGCCATCAGCCAAGGGTCCGCTTCGAAGCCCTCCTCGCGCAGCAACACTTCGAGGTGGCGGTGCCATAAGGCCGCGGCCGGGGGCTCCGAACGCCCGTGCCGGGTGTTCTCCGCTGCGAGCGCCAACTCCCCGAACTCGATGAGGTAGGCGATGCGTTCCTCGCCGAAAGCGATGAGGCGGTCCAGGCCTGGCGCACCAGGGCCCAGCGGCGGCGGCCCGAACATAAAGCGCTCCTGGAAGGCTGCTTCGGATTCGCTCAGCAGCGTCAGCATCAGGCCGGCGCGGCTGCCGAAGCGGCGGAAGACGGTCCCCTTGCCCACCCCGGCCTGCTCAGCGAGCCGGTCCATGGTCAGACCCTCGGCACCGCATTCGCCGATGAGTTCCCGGGCCGCCTGGAGCAGCCGTTCCCGGTTCCGGGCGGCATCGCTGCGTTCGGCGGCGTCCCTTGACGGCGACTGCGGCCGCATTGAGATGGAGCTCACACTTCACATTCTAGACCCGGGGAATATTAAACGGACCGCAGTCCGTTTAGATGGATGAAGGCACCAACAAGCCTCCGTGTTCCCCGGCCGGCGGCTCCCCTCCCGCCGCCCCTACCCCAGGAGTCCACATGACCAAGAGCACCGTACTGACCCTCGTCGGCAGCCTGCGCGCCGAGTCCACCAACCAGAAGCTGGCCGAAGCAATCCAGCTGAACGCTCCGGAACAGGTGGAAGTTGTTATCCACGAAAGCCTGGGCAACATCCCCTTCTACAACGAGGACATCGACGTTGAAGGCCAGGTTCCCGCGGCCGCTGCCGCCCTGCGCGCCGCGGCCAGCGAGGCTGACACTGTCCTGCTGGTGACCCCCGAGCACAACGGCACCGTTCCCGCAGCGCTGAAGAACGCCATCGACTGGCTGTCCCGCCCCTTCGGCGCCGGCGCCCTCGCGGGCAAGCCCACCGCCGTCGTCGGCACCGCTTTTGGCCAGTACGGCGGAGTGTGGGCCCAGGACGAGGCCCGCAAGGCAGCAGGCATCGCCGGCGCCCAGGTCCTGGAAAACGTCAAGCTCGCCGTCCCCGGTTCCATGGTGCGCTTCGCCGAGCTGCACCCGAAGGATGACGCAGAAGTGGTGGAGCAGATCAAGGGTGTGTTCGACGCCCTTGCCGCCGTCCAGCCTGCCGCGTAGGCAGCCTGCCCGAGTGCCCGGTGCGACTATTCGCGCCGGGCACTTTTGTGCTTAAACCGGCATGCCTGCCCTCTGGCTGCCGCACCGGATCGTTGCTACCGTGACGCCATGAGCCCCTCGAAGACCCCGGCCGAGATCCTGGACATCGCCGGTGCCGAGGTTCGCGTCTCGAGCCCCGACAAGGTGGTCTTCCCTGGGCCCGGGCTGACCAAGCTGGACCTGGTGAACTACTACCTGTCCGTGGCCGAAGGAGCCCTGCGCGGTGCCGGCGGCCGGCCCATGGTGCTCAAGCGGTTTCCCAAGGGCATCGACGCCGAGCCGTTCTTCCAAAAGCGCGTGCCGGAGAACCACCCGGACTTCATCGACACCGCAACGCTGCACTATGCATCGGGAACTTCGGCGGAAGAAGCAGTGATCCGCGATGCGGCAGGACTGGCGTGGGTGGTAAACCTCGGCTGCCTGGACCTCAACCCGCATCCCGTCCGCGCCGAGGACCTCGAGCACCCGGACGAACTGCGCGTGGACCTGGATCCCATGCCGGGGGTGGACTGGTCGCAGATCGTTGACGTCGCCTACGTGGCGCAGGACGTGCTCGACGACGTCGGGCTGGCAGGGTGGCCGAAGACCAGCGGATCCCGGGGACTGCACATCCTGGTGCGCATCGAGCCCCGGTGGTCCTACCGCGACGTGCGGCTCGCCGCCGAAACGCTGGCGCGCGAGGTGGAGAACCGCGCTCCCGGCCTCGCCACGGCGCGGTGGTGGAAGGAGGAGCGCGGCGAGAGCGTATTCGTTGACTTCAACCAAAACGCCAAGGACCGCACGGTGGCGTCCGCCTACTCAGTCCGCCCGCTGCCCGATGCCCGCGTCTCAACGCCGCTGGCGTGGGATGAAGTGCGCTCGGCCCGGCCGGAGCAGTTCACCGTGCGAACAGTGCCGGAGCGTTTCGCGGAAGTGGGCGACCCCCACGCCGGAATAAACGGCGCGGCAGGCTCACTGGACGGGCTCCTGGCCCTGGCGGCCGAACTCGGCCCGGCCGAAAAGGCACCCCGCAGCGGCGACGGCTCCGGACGCCGGCAGTCGGTGATGCCCCTGATCGAAGTTGCCCGCACCAAAACCAAGTCCGAAGCGCTGGCAGCGCTGGACGAGTGGAAGTCACGGCACGCGGACCTCGTCCCGGCCCTGCATCCGGCCGACGTACTGGTTGACGGAATGCGGGGCTCGAGCTCGCTGTGGTACCGGGTCCGGGTAAACCTGCAGCACATCCCCGAGGCGGAGCGGCCGCCGCAGGAGGAACTGATTGCCGACTACGATCCGTGGGCCGGCAAGGAGTGGCCGGGCCGCCCCGGAGCCTGACCTGGCACACTGCACTGCCGTGACCAACTCTTATCCCAACCGGTACCTTCCGGGCATTCTTTGGCCAATGCGCCGGCCGTAACGTTAATCCACGGTACGTGCCGGGACGGGATTGCGGTGCAGCATGGCAGACAGGCGCAGCGGCGGAAGGCAAACAGCGGTGGCGCGCGCCGCGCTGGCGGCTCTTGCCCTGGCACTTCCACTGTTCCTCAGCTCCTGCGTCAGCCCCTCCCCTTCGGCCCCTGCCTCCTCGTCCTCCGCGCCGCTGGTGGATGCCGGTACCGGCCCCGCCGGGGAAACAGCCCCGGCCAGCCCCGCCCCGCAGCCACAGGACGCGCCGCCGCTGGCAACGGCCAGCCCCGGCCCCCCGCAGCCGCAGCCGCAGGCCGAAGCTGCCCCTGCCACCTCCGCCGGAACCTCGACTGACGGAACCTCCCCGCCCGGTCCGGGCATCCTGGAAGGACCGGCGCTGCAAAGTCCTGCACCATCCGACGCGGCCCCCTTTGGCAAGGCCGCGCCTGTGCAGGCCGTGACGGCCTACTACGTGATGCTGGACGACGGCGGCAGCAACGGGGTGCGCTTCGGCTGCAATGACAGCCTGGTGGCGGTGGCCCGCCCCAGCGCGGACGCAGGGGAGCCGCTGCCTGCCGCAGTGGGCGCACTGCTGGAAGCATCAACCGAAGCAGGGCCGCCCAAGCCGGCAGCAGGCGTTTACAACGCGCTGTCCGCTTCCGACTTGAAATTTCTCTCAGGAAGCTTCGACGGCACCACGGTGACCGTGTACCTGGCGGGAACACTGCGACTTGGAGGGGTGTGCGACGCACCGCGGGTGGAAGCGCAGCTGACCCAGACGGCGGTGGCGGCCGTGGGAGCGATCCGCGCGGAGATCTATATCAACGGCATGGGCCTCGCGGAGGCCCTGCGGCTGGACTGACCGTCCCGGGCATAGCATCTCCGGACCGCAACTTTCAGCGCGCGGTTCAAACTTTACTAAACGGATGTTGCCTAATCAGCAACTCCCGGCTGTATCCTGTGGATGTGAGCCACGAAACACTCGACGCCGCAGCAGGGACGCTGCCCGCTGAAGCCATTGACGCCATCGAACGGGCGGCCACGTCCGCCCACCGCCATGAGGAACTGTTCTCAGAGCGCGCTGCCAACATACGCCAATCCGCCGTCCGCGATGTCTTTGATATTTCCCTACGCCCCGGACTCGTTTCGCTTGCCGGCGGAAGCCCCTACCTGCAGTCCCTCCCCATGGACCGGCTAGCGGAGACCGCTGCTGCCATCATCGCCCAGGACGGCCTGACTGCCCTGCAGTACGGCAGCGGGCAGGGAACTCCGGAGCTCCGCGCCCAGATCTGCGAGGTGATGGCGGCCGAAGGCATCCTCGATGCCCGGCCGGAAAATGTGGTGATCACCGCGGGATCGCAGTCCGCCCAGGACGTGGCCACCAAGGTCTTCTGCAACCCCGGGGATGTGGTGCTGGTGGAAGACCCAACCTATGTGGGCGCCCTGAATACCTTCGAGGCGTACCAGGTCCAGGTGGAAACCGTGGAGATGGACCAGGACGGCCTGGTCCCGGACCTGCTGGAGGCCAAAATCGCCGCCCTGCAGCTGGCCGGCAAAAACATCAAATTCCTGTACACCATCCCCAACTTCAACAACCCCTCCGGCATCACCCTGGCCCGGGAACGGCGGCAACGGATCGTCAACATATGCAGCAGGGCGAATATTTTGGTCCTGGAGGACAACCCGTACGGGCTGCTCCGCTTTGAAGGCGAGCTGCTTCCACCGCTCCGCGCCGACAACCCGGGAGATGTCATCTACCTGGGTTCCTTCTCCAAGATCTTCGCGCCGGGCCTGCGGATCGGCTGGGCCCTGGTTCCGGAGCATCTTCAGCGGCGGTACTACCTCGCGGCAGAATCCGTCACTCTCTGCCCGCCCGCGCTTAATCAGATGATGGTCTCCGCGTACCTGCGGGACTACGACTGGAAGGGCCAGATCGAGACCTACCGCGGCCTGTATGCAGAGCGCTGCCGGGCCATGCTCGCCGCCCTTGAAGCCCATATGCCGGAGGGCACCAGCTGGACCGCCCCGGAGGGCGGCTTCTTTGTCTGGGTGACACTGCCGGAAGGAGTGGACACCTACCCGCTGTTGCTCAAGGCGATCGACGCCGGAGTGGTGTTCATCCCCGGTGCCGCCTTCACGCCGTCGGACGAGCCGTCCAACAAGCTGCGCCTCGCCTACAGCGCCGTACCCCCCGAGGCGATCACCGAGGGAGTGCGCCGGCTGGCTCCGGTACTGCGGGAAGCCATCGCCGGGCTGTAGCGTAGGGCTCACCGGACTTTAAGCCATACCAAGCAAAGGAGCAGTATATGAGCGGAATCATTGTTGTAGGGGTGGACGGCAGCGGTACGGCAAAGAAGGCTGCGGAATCGGCCCGCGACCTGGCTGCGGCGCTGGATGCCTCGCTTCACGTGGTCTCGGCCTTCGACAGCGACCGCACCGAAGTTTTCGGCAGCGGCAGCGACCAGTGGATCGTCTCCGACGCCGACGCCGCCGAGCACGTGGCCCGCACCGTTGCCGAGTCCCTGGGCCGGGACATCAAGGTGACCTATTCCGCAGCCCGCGGGCGCCCGGCGGATGCCCTCATCAAGGAGGCACTGCGGATGGAAGCGCGGATTATCGTGGTGGGCAACCGGCGGATGCAGGGTATTGGACGGGTGCTGGGCAGCGTGGCCAACAGCGTGGCCCACAACGCTCCCTGCGATGTTTACATCGCCAACACCTACGACGCCGACTGACAGTTACCCGGGACACCCGCCGGGGTGGTGGAAGTCGCCCCGGTGGGTGTCCGTTCTCACGCCCATACATGCCCTTTATGCTGTGAGCGCAACGATAAAATTGGATAAGCCCCCAACGGCGCGGACACCCACCTTCCACCTTTATCAAGGGGCCCCATTGCTCACTCTCCAGCGCCGCCAGCTCGTCGGCCATGACATCCTCCTGGCCCGGCACGGCAACCACATCTGCTCCATGCGGGTTGACCGCGGCGCCGGCACGGTGGTTGCACTCCTGGACGACGGAACCGTGGACAGCGCCCCGAACCTGATTGCTCCGGGCCTGGCCATGCCGGCCACCGTGGCCAGCGTTGTGCGCGAAGACTGGAAGCTACTGACCGCACTGGGCGGCGCGGGGGCAGTGCTCGGCGGCCTGATGATCGCGGCAGCCGTTTCCCTTGGGACCGTGGCCGATCCCTCAACCATCGAGATGCTGACCACGTACTCCACCTTCTGAGGGTTCTCCCTGGTCCGCTCCCCTGCGCTACGGCACCATCCAGCCCTGCAGGAGCCGCCAGATACCGGCCATCACCACGCCGCCGAAGAGCGCGCCGGCAACCACTTGAGCCCTGGTGTGCGCCCGCAGCACCACCCGGGACCAGGCCACGGCGGGGATGAGCAGGAGCAGCGGCAGCCATCCCGGGCCGAGCATCAGTACCGCAATCACAGCAGACGAGGAGATCGCCGCGGCATGCCCGCTGATCTTCCAGAACGGGCTGACGCCGGCCAGCACCACCACTCCGCCCACCACCGCCAGAACCATGGCTATAACGCTCTCCGGGGCTCCTACCGCCTCCAGTACCAGCAGCCCTGCCACGATCGATCCCAATGCCATCAGCAGCACAGGAGCACGCTGCTTCCGCTCGCTGACGTGGTGGTCCGTGACTTTTCCCAGCCGCACCAGGACCAGCAGCAGCATCAGCGGGACCACGCAGACGAACAACGCCGCCAGTGCCCCGTAGGCCATGGTGCCCGGAAAACCGGGCTGCGTGAGCGGGCTGGCCAGCAGCTGGACACTGACCACCACGGGAGGCTGGAACACCTCGGTGATCCATCTGGCAGCCCTGTTTTTGGTCCGGATGGCCCCGGCGTTGGTGACCACTGCTGTCAGTTTCCTAATCCAGCAGCAGCGCCGGTTCCTCCAGGATGGCGGCGACGTCGGCCATAAAGCGGGCGGACAGGTCGCCGTCCACCACGCGGTGGTCGAACGAGCCGCCCAGGGTGGTGATCCAGCGCGGAATCACTTCGCCGTCCAGCACCCAGGGCTTCTGCTTGATGGTTCCGAACGCCACGATGGCCACTTCGCCGGGGTTGATGATCGGCGTGCCGGTATCGATGCCGAGCGCCCCGATATTGGTGATGGTCAGCGTTCCGCCCTGCATTTCGGCAGGCTGGGTCTTTCCGGCCCGTGCGGTGGTGGCCAGGTTGTTCAGGGCCAGCGCCAGCTCCTTCAGGGACAGGTCCTGGGCGTTCTTGATGTTCGGCACCATCAGGCCGCGGGGAGTTGCCGCGGCGATGCCCAGGTTCATGTAGTGCTTCACGTGGATTTCGGCGGCGCCGTCGGCAGTGTCCACCCAGGTGGCATTGACGCTGGGGTTCCGGGCGGCCGCCCAGATCACGGCTTTGGCGAGGATGAGCAGGGGCGAAACGCGAATGCCCTCGAAGTCCCTGGATGCCTTGAGCCGCTTGACGAATTCCATGGTGCGGCTGGCGTCCACATCCACAAAGATGCTCACGTGCGGTGCCGAGAAGGCCGAGTCCACCATCGCCTTTGCCGTTGCCTTGCGGACTCCCTTGACCGGGATCTGCTCGATGCGCTGGTCCTGAGGTTTTCCGGCCTTGCCCCAGAAACCGTCGGCCTTGTCCAGTTCGGCGTCCCGCTGCGCCTGGTAGCTGACCAGGTCCTCACGGGTCACTTCGCCCCGCAAGCCGGTGGCCACCACGTCTGCGAGGTCGATGCCCAGGTCGCGGGCGATCTTCCGGACCGGGGGCTTGGCCAGGACTTTGTTCACGAGCCCGGTGATGGCGCCACCGAAGGTTGGCCGGTTATCCGGCGACCCGTCGGCTCCGGCGGAAACACCGTTGGGCGTGCCTGATGCGGCCTGCGGCGCGGCTGTTACGGCAGCCGGGGTGAGGGGCTGGACCGGCTCCACCTCCGGGGCGTTGACCGTCAGGGCTGCCGCCGCACCCCCGTTGCTGGAGTCCCTGGAAATGCGCGGCCGGCGCTTGACGGCGTCCGCCTTGGGTCCGGACCCCACCAGGGGGCCGCCGGCCAGCCCGCTGCCTGCGGCTGATGCACTTTCTGTAGTGCCGGCGTCGGACGCGGGAAGCTTGCCGTACATCGGCTGCACGGGCATCTCCGGAGCGGGCACGTCAGCGGGGGTGGGGTCGCCGGCAACCTCGTCGCTGACGCTGATGATCGCTGTGCCGACGTCGATGGTGATGCCTTCGGGGACCAAAAGTTCGGTCACGGTGCCGGCGAACGGGGAGGGCAGTTCCACGATCGACTTCGCAGTCTCGATCTCGCAGAGGACGTCGTTGATGGCCACGGCGTCACCGGGCTTGACCTTCCAGGAGACGATTTCCGCCTCAGTGAGCCCCTCGCCTACGTCAGGGAGGTTGAACTTGTTCAGAGTCATGGTGTCCTCAGTAGGAGAGGGCGCGGTCCAGCGCCTCGAGGATGCGGTCGATGTCCGGAAGGTAGTCTTCCTCCACCTTGGCAACGGGATAGGGCATGTGGAAACCGCCGACGCGGATCACGGGTGCCTCCAGTGAATGAAAGGCCCGCTCGCTGATCCGGGCCGCAATCTCGCCGCCGATCCCGCCGAACGTGGGAGCCTCATGGGCCACAATCAGCCTGCCGGTCTTTTGGACCGAGGCGGTAACGGTATCGAAGTCGATGGGCGAGATGGAGCGAAGGTCGATGACCTCCAGGCTGTGTCCGTCTTCCTCTGCGGCATTGGCTGCTGCGAGAGCCACCGGAACCAGCGGCCCGTAGGCCACAACGGTGGCATCTGTCCCGGCGCGCAGGACATGGGCTTTGAAGGGATCCCCGGCGGTTCCCGGAGCCTCCACGTCAACCTCGCCCTTGAGCCAGTAGCGCCGTTTCGGTTCGAAAACGATCACGGGGTCCTGGCACTGGACTGCCTGCTGGATCATCCAGTAGGCGTCGTGCGGGTTGGATGGGGTGATGATCCTGAGCCCGGCGGTGTGGGCGAAGAGCGCCTCGGGTGACTCGGAATGGTGCTCAATGGAGCCGATGCCACCCCCGTAAGGGATTCGGACCACTACCGGCACGCTGAGGTTGCCGTTGCTGCGGGAGTGGATCTTTGCCAGCTGGGTGGTGATCTGGTTGAAACCGGGGAAAACGAAGCCGTCGAACTGGATCTCGCAGACCGGGGTGTACCCGCGCAGGGCGAGGCCGATCGCTGTTCCGATGATGCCGGACTCCGCCAGCGGCGTGTCCACCACCCGGTCGGGGCCGAACTCACCGATCAGGCCGTCGGTCACGCGGTAGACGCCTCCCAGCGCACCGATGTCTTCACCCATCAGCAGGGACTTGGGGTTGTCCGTCAGGGCTGCTCGCAGGCCCTCGTTGATGGCCTTGGCAATGGTCATGGTGGTCATCAGTGGCCTGCCTTCGGGGATGCCTGGGCTGTTACTGCCTGCCTGGCCGGTTCTTCCGCCGGTTCCTCACCTGCGAAACCCGCCGAATACTCCTCGAACCATGCGAGTTCCTCGGCCACCAGAGGATGGGCCTCGGCGTAGGTGTTGGCGAAGGCGGTGCGGATGTCCGGCGTTTCGAGGTCGTGGGTGGTGCGGCGGACGTAGGCCGCGAGCTCATCCCCGTCCGCTTTGACCTTGGCGAAAAATGCTTCGTCAGCCATGCCTTCGGCACGCAGGTACTTCTCGAGCCGGACGAGCGGATCCTTTGCCCGCCAGGCCTCTTCTTCGGCCGCCGGCCGGTATTTGGTGGGATCGTCCGCCGTGGTGTGCGCGCCCACCCGGTAGGTGAACGCCTCGATCAGGACCGGGCCCTTGCCCTGGCGTGCGTGCTCCAGGGCCCATTCGGTGACGGCGTGGACTGCGATGACGTCGTTGCCGTCAACCCGGATGCCGGGGAAGCCGTAGCCCTTGGCCCTGTTGGACAGCGGCACCCGGGTCTGGACGGCGGTGGGGACAGAGATGGCCCAATGGTTGTTCTGGCAGAAGAACACCACGGGGGCGTTGTAGGAAGAGGCGAAGACCATGGACTCGTGGACGTCACCCTCGGAGCTGGCGCCGTCGCCGAAGTAGGCGATTACCGCTGCATCCGGTCCGGCCTCTGATGCCCCGGCGGCGCTGGTGGATGCGAGCTTCTGGTCCCGCTGGATGCCCATTGCATACCCCACGGCGTGAAGGGTCTGCGCCGCCAGGACCAGCGTATATAGGTGGAAGTTGGTGTCTTTGGGGTTCCACCCGCCGTTGGAGACGCCGCGGAACTGCCGCAGGAGCTCGGCGAGGTCCACGTTGCGGGTCAGCGCCACTCCGTGTTCGCGGTAGGTGGGGAAGATGTAGTCCTGCGGCAGGCTCGCGCGCCCGGAGCCGATCTGCGCGGCCTCCTGCCCCGTGAGCGGCACCCAGAGCGCCAGTTGCCCCTGCCGCTGGAGGGCAGTCGCTTCGACGTCGAACCGGCGGATGGCAGCCATGTCCGCATAGAGCCCGCGGAGCACGTCCGGGGTGAGCTTGCTGGCGTAGTCGGTGAATACAGGGTCGAAGCCCAGCTTCCCGTCCGGGCCGAGGAGCTGGACCATCTGCGCCGGGGGCTCGCCCATTACTGCTTCGGCATCAGTCTCACGCTGGTCGTCTACAGCTGTTCCGTCGAACTCGGTGGAAGGCAGATGTGTGCCCATACCGTCTCCTTGCTTGCCGCATCCGGATGCAATGCAATGTCGCTGGGATATATGCCGCAGAAGGAATAGATTCCTGTTACGGCATATATGTTGGCTTACTGATCCTAACTTTATCTTCAGTAACTAAGCGCGAAGCTACTTGTTAAGGGCTAGGAACCGCGCGGGCCCTTTGTATAGTTCGCACATAACACGAGAAACCGGCTGTTCGCCTCTTCCTCGCCGATGCTCACCCTTACTCCTTCGCCGTCAAAGGCCCTCACTGAGAGTGCTTGCGCGCCTGCCAGGTCGGCGAAATCTGTGCTGTCAGCACCGAGGTCCAGCCAGACGAAGTTGCCTTGGGCGTCGGGCACAGCCCAGCCCAGGCTGCGCAGCCCCGCGGTGACGCGGTCCCGCTCATCCACCAGCATTTGTACCCTTTCTACAACCTGAGGGTAATTCTGGAGGGAAACAATTGCTGCCGTTTCTGCAATTTGCGACACGGCGAAGGGTGTGGCGGCGACCCTCAGGTGCTGGGTCAGTTCCGGATTGGAGATGCTGTAGCCAACGCGCAGGCCGGCGAGTCCATGTGCCTTGGAGAAGGTGCGCAGCACGACTACGTTGGGGTACTTGCGGTAGAGGCTGATCCCGTCCACCGCATCCGCTTCACGCACGAACTCCTGGTACGCCTCGTCAATGACCACCACTACGTCTGCCGGGACAGAGCGGATAAAGGCCTCGGTCTCGGCTGCACGGAGGGCAGGCCCGGTGGGATTATTCGGCGTGCAGAGGAGGATCACCTTGGTTCGGGCAGTGACTGCCGCCGCCATGGCCTGCAGATCGTGGCGGCCCTCGCCAGTGAGCGGGACGGGGATACCGTCCGCACCCGAAAGGCCGACGCTGATGGGGTAGGCCTCAAAGGAGCGCCAGGCGTAGACCACCTCATCCGGCTTGCCGTCTTCATTCCGCCCTGCGAACGCGGCCAGCAGCTGGTTCAGCGCCCCCAGGCTGCCGGCGCCGGTGACAATATCCTCGGCGGGAACATTGAGGAACCCGGCCAGTTCGGCGCGCAGCCGGCTGCTCAACGGGTCGGGGTAGCGGTTGAAGTCCGTTTGCTTCGCTATGGCCTCAACAACCGCCGGAATGGGAGGCAGCGGGTTTTCGTTCGACGACAGCTTGTAGCTGGCCAGTCCCTCCACTGACACGGGAGGCTTGCCCGCGGCGTAGCGTGGCAGCCTTGCCACCACTGGACGTGGCTGAATACCCCCGGCAAGGGCGTTTGATGACGTCATGGAGACCAGCCTACTTCTCCCGATGCCGGAGGGAAGCGGTCCGTCTTTGAGCCAACCGTCAGGGCGGTGTGAAACCATTGGCCTATGCGACTGATTGCCCGGGTACTGATCAATGGCCTCGCCCTCTGGGTGGCGGGGTGGATACTGCCGGGGCTGGAGATCTCCAGTTCCGCCACGGCTGATGCAGTGGCCCAGACCGGCGTGACACAAGGGACGGACACCATCGGGATTGTCCTCGCCTATCTGTTCATCGGCGTCATCTTCGGCCTCGTGAACGCCTTGGTCCGCCCCCTGGTGAGCCTCCTGGCACTGCCCCTCACCATCCTGACCCTCGGCCTGTTCACCATCGTCATCAACGCTGCGATGCTCTACCTGACCTCCTGGATCAGCAGTTACACCCCGGTGCACTTCACGATCGACTCCTTCTTCTGGACTGCCGTTCTTGCGGCGATCATCATCACCCTGGTTTCACTCGTGGCCGGCAGGATCACCGGAACCCGACGGTAGGACAAGGCGGCGCCGGCGCCGCCCTGCTACCGCCCGCCATACCCGCGCTCCTGCCTCCGGTTGTCCGCCGCATGGAGATTGGCCGCGGGAGCCTTGGTCCGGGACAGGGAGAAGCGTGTGGCCGTCGCCGTGCCACCCGCTCCCAATGCCGCGCCGAGCGCCGCGGTGGAGGCCACCAGCGAAGGATCACTGCTGGCGGACACCAGCCGTGCGCCGTCCTGGTAGCTGGTGAGCTGGTGACCTGGACCAATACCCACGTTCTCCCCGGTCTGGACGTAGAAATCATTGTTCATGGTTGCTGTCACCTGGTTCCTGGAATCCCTGTTGGGGGCGCCGTCAGTGCCGGGGACCCAGTCAGTCCGATGCTCAAGATGAAGAGTGCTGACGTCAGTGTCCGGCCTGATTCCTGCCACGGGTGATCCTGCGGTCAGCACATATTTGAGGTCGTAATCGCGCAGGAACTCCTCGTTGGCGGCCAGGTTCATCGCGTGGAGCCCACCTTGGCTGTAACCCACACCCACCACGGTGGCTCCCTTCTGGGCGCCGGCCGCCTTCAGCGCCTCCAGAACGGCTGCGCTCACATTCCCGGAACTGTTGCCTACGCCCTCGACTATGCCGTTCAAACCGAACGGATTCTCGTCCGGTGTATTCAACTGGGTACCTGGGATGACCACTACGTAGGCCTTTTGTCCTGCGTTCTCGACTTCAACCACCTCAATGAACCCGGCTCCACGAGCATCAATCAGCCGGATACGTTCCAGCAGGCCTGCCGGAGAAGGATCGAAATCAATGGGGATGCTTTCTTGCGGCTGGACTTCAACGGGCCGAGGTCTCATTCCTGGATAAGCAGCCTCCACCAGCATCTTGGCGAGGGGAGTAGCGTGTACCGCCAGCGCAGTCAGGTTCTCAACAGCGGTTCTATTCAGGAAACCCGTCCGCCAGAAGTCTGACTGCATCTCCAGCTCAGCGGCGATGAGTGGTTGGTCGGGCTTGCTGTATGTCCCCGCCACGGCTTCCGCCACTTCGTACTCCTGCTTGCAAGCCCGAACCTGGCCGCTGATGCGCTGCAGCTCAGTCCGTACTGCCTGGATGCTCCGCTCGGATTCGCCTACGGCATTCATGGCCAGGCTGCCGGACCATCGCGGCAGGTCCTGGAACGGGACAAGGTCTTCCCAGATCCGGCGGACTTCAACCTCCATTCCGGACAGCTCGCCCGCGAGGTCGTCGAGCTTTTCCGCGCCGCCGCCCAGTTCCTCCAGCTGGAACCTGATGCCGCCCACGCCTCCGCGGATGGTGAGGAATCCGTCGTCGGGAGGTCCGGATACCTTGATAAGGCCGCTTCCCGACGGCATTACCTCGGCCATCAGCGCATGCCCGGGTTGGTGCAGCCGGCGGTGAAGGTCTCCTGGCTGTGCCGCTCCACGGCCGCCTTCGCCTCGATCAGTGTTTCAAGGGCGCGGCGCAGTGCTGCCGATTGCAGCAAAACCGCATCCCGGTACGCGCGGCCGGCCGGCGACTCCCACTGCAGCAGCTGGATATCCCGGAAGCTGTCCAAAACCTGCTCGCCCCGGCCAACACAGACGGCCACCCTTTCAGCCAGTTGTACTATCTGCGAGACGCGCAGCATCTCCTGTTGCAGGTCTGCCCCTGCCAGTTGGCTCCCCATGACCGGTCTCCTTTCTTTGCGCAGCACGCCCCACTGATCTGCCTGGCATGAACGGTACGGAGGACAAGGCCCGGACCCAACCACCGCCGTCGGCTATGTGGACAAGTAACCGGCTAAAGCCGCCGCGGCAGTTCATGAAAGAATCAGCACATGCCTGAAACCGCCGCCACAGCTGATACCCGTACGCCCTCAGGACGCCTGGCCCTCGCCGCGTCCCCGGAAAAAATCGCGCTCGGCCCGCTGGACGGCCGCTACCAGTCCGCCGTCGCGCCCCTCGTTGACTACCTGTCCGAGGCAGCCCTCAACCGCGACCGCGTGGCCGTGGAAGTTGAATGGCTTATCCACCTGACCAGCAACAACGTCCTTCCGGGCGCCGGGCCCCTGACCGCACAGCAGCAGGAGCAGCTCCGCGCGGTCGTCACCGAATTCGACGCCGCCTCCGTGGCAGAACTCGCCGAAATCGAAGCCGTCACCGTCCACGATGTGAAGGCTGTGGAGTACTACATCGGCCGCCGCCTCCCCGCCATCGGCATCGAAAACCTGACGGCCATGGTGCACTTCGGCTGCACCTCCGAGGACATCAACAACCTCTCCTACGCGCTGGGCGTCAAAGGTGCTGTGGAGGACGTGTGGCTTCCCGCCGCGCGCGCACTGGTGGCCCAGATCAGCAAGATGGCCCAGGACAACCGCGCAGTCCCCATGCTGTCGCGCACCCACGGCCAGCCCGCCACCCCCACCACGCTCGGCAAGGAACTGGCAGTCATCGCACACCGGCTGACCCGCCAGCTGGACCGCATCGCCAAGACTGAATACCTGGGCAAAATCAATGGCGCCACCGGCACCTACGCCGCCCACGTTGCCTCCGTCCCCGGCGCCGACTGGCAGCAGGTGGCCAAGTCCTTCGTGGAGGCACTGGGACTGACCTGGAACCCGCTCACCACGCAGATCGAGAGCCACGACTGGCAGGCAGAACTGTACGCGGACGTCGCGCGTTTCAACCGCATCCTCCACAACGTCTGCACGGACATCTGGAGCTACATCTCCATCGGCTACTTCGCGCAGATCCCGGTGGCAGGTGCCACGGGTTCGTCCACGATGCCGCACAAGGTCAACCCCATCCGCTTCGAAAACGCAGAAGCGAACCTGGAGATCTCCAACGGCCTGCTGGACACTCTGGCGGCAACACTGGTCACCTCCCGCTGGCAGCGCGACCTCACGGACTCCTCCAGCCAGCGCAACATCGGTGTGGCGTTCGGCCACTCGCTGCTGGCTATTTCCAACGTCGCCAAGGGCCTGGAACGCCTGGATGTAGCTGAAGACGTGCTGGCCGGGGACCTCGACACCAACTGGGAAGTCCTGGGCGAGGCGATCCAGATGGTTATGCGCGCCGAGGCAATTGCCGGCGCCGAAGGCATGGAGAACCCTTACGAGCGGCTCAAGGACCTTACCCGCGGACAGCGCGTGGACGCTGCCCGCATGCAGGAGTTCGTGCAGGGCCTTGGCCTTTCGGCCGAGGCCGAGGCGCGCCTGCTCGCGCTGACGCCCGGCAAGTACACGGGCATCGCCGACCAGCTGGTGGACCACCTCAAGTAACGCCTGCAGGCACGGGAACAAAGAGTACGACGGCGGCGCCGGGCTTTGCGGAGCCCGGCGCCTTCTGGTGCGGGAGCCTTTGCCGGGGCTGGCAGGGCGGCCGGCTTCCAGGTGCGAAACTGGAGGCATGAAGCTGCTCCTCATCCGTCACGGACAAACCCCCGGAAACGTGCTTGGCCAACTGGACACGGCCCACCCCGGCCCCGGCCTGACCGAACTCGGGGAACGTCAGGCGGAAGCCCTGGCCCGCTCGCTGGCGAATGAGCGGATCGATGCCCTGTACGCATCCACCCTTATCAGGACCCAGATCACCGCGGCGCCGCTGGGCCGGCTGCACAGTTTGGATGTGGCGGTGCTGGACGGCCTGCACGAGATCGAGGCAGGGGCGCTGGAAAAACTGACTGACCACGAGTCGCATAAACGGTACATGGGGACAGTGATTTCCTGGGCCGCAGGGGACCTTGACCGGCGGATGCCTGCGGGCCCGGACGGGCACGACTTCTTCGGGCGGTTCGACGCAGCCATCGCCACCGCCCTGGAACGGTCACCAGGCCAGGAGGCCACCGTGGCTGTGGTCAGCCACGGTGCGGCCATCCGCACCTGGGCCGGGCGCAGGGCGGAGGGCGCGGACTCCGAATTCGCGGCGAAGCATGTACTGGCCAACACAGGAATCGTTGCCCTGGAGGGCGATTCAGGCAACGGGTGGAAGCTCCTGCATTGGGACGGCAGCCCCGTGGGCGGGCTGGCACTTGCGGATCCCACCGCCGAGGACCCCACCGGGAAGAACGTGGCGGAGCCCTAGGCCAGCTGCCTGGTCCTGCGGGATGGGAACACCGCCATTTTCCTGCAGGGGCCCATTATTTTCCCTGCGGGGGCGGTCCGGACCAGCCGGGCTGCCATTGCGGCGGCCTCGGCTGCAGTCGGCCGCGCGGCACTGTCCATTGCGGTCAGCGCCTGGAGCAGGGTGCACCACTCCGGGCCCAGGGAGCCGGGGATGTCGGGGCTACGAAGGGTCCTGGCCACCAGCGATTCGATGGCGGTGCCGGGAAACGCCTTGGACCCGGTGAGAAGCTCCAGCAGCACGAGTCCCATGGCGTAGACGTCCCAACTGGCCTGCGCCGGTCCGCCCCCGGCTTGTTCCGGGCTCATGTAGTGGACTGTTCCCGATGAGATGCCCGGCTCGGGAGGCGCGCCCGCTGCAGTCACGATGCCGAAGTCGATCATGCGCACCGGACTCCTCCGAAGCCCGCTTAGCATCAGGTTGGCCGGCTTGATATCGCGGTGCACCAGGCCCTTCCCGTGCAGGTGGGCCAATGCTCCGAAGAGGCCGGCGGCCCAGCCGGCAACGTCACCGGCCAGGGGCGGGCGGGTCCGGGCCGCTTCGGCGAGGCTCGTTCCGAGGGCCAGTTCCTCAACCAGGTAAGGGCGCCCGGCCAGCGCCGTTCCAGCGGGCATCATGCCCTGGGTAATGAAGGTGATGATTGACGGGTGATCCAGGGCTGCCAGAACGGCTGCCTCGTCCCTGATCCTCTCGAAGTGCTTTCGGGAGCCACCTACTGCCACCTTCACGGCTACGTCGGGGCCACCCTCGCGGTCGGCTGCGCGAAATACTTCAGCCAGGGAACCGCGGCCCAGCCTTTCCTTGAGTTCGTAGCGCCCCGCCATCAGGTTCCCCGACAGGAGCGCTGCAGGTTTCCCGGCAGGCGCCGGGGCCTGGATGCTCATGCGGACAGGACCGGGGCCTGGCCTGCACCCAGGCCGGCGTCGAGCTGAAAGCCGCAACCGCAGCGCCAGACCGGCGGCAGCTGGACCGGCCCGCCGTCGTCCGATTCAAAGGTGTAGCCGACGGCGGCGGGTCCAACCGCCGGGATCACCAGTTCCATGGTGGTGCCGCAGTGGACTGCGGCCAGCCCAGCCTGTTCCTGCCCCGAATGCAGGCCGTTCAAGGATGTTCGGGCAGCCCAAAAATCAGGGGAACCAAGCTCAGTAAAAGTAACCAAGGCACTCACGACTCCGTCTGTTGGGATTCAGGATCTGATCGTAAGCATACATATTGCTAGCCTGACTAGCTAGCTCGCCTAGCTACTTTCCCTTGCCTCCCTCCTCAAGGTTTTCCAACGCCTCAGCCATGCGCTGCAGGAAATCAACCACCACGCGCGCCTCATCGGCGCTCAGCCCTTCCGCCACGGCCATCATCCGGCGGTGCATTGCCCCAAGCGTCACGCGGACCTCCTTGTCCGACTCCACGGTGGGAACCACAACCACGGACCGCCGGTCAGTAGGATGCGCCTCGCGCCGGACATGCCCGCTGGCCACCAGCCTGTCGATCAGCGAGGTGGTGGAAGCGCTGGTGATCCCCAGAAACTGGCTCAAGTCCTTGGGCGCGACACTCCTGCCGGAAGCCTGGGCCCGAAGCAGGAAACGCAGCGCGAGGATATCCGTCTCGCCCATGCCCATCGAGTCCCGGGTGGACCGGCGGACAGCAGTCTCGGCTGCCCGGTAGTCACGCAGCGACTTCAGTACAGCGGCACTGTAATCCAGCTGGCCGTCCGGGCCGTACCAGTAGCCGGAGCCTTCGTTACCCGTAGAGCGCATAAAAATATCCTAGTCCAGCTGATAACTAGACGGCCAAGCGACTTGGGGCAAAGCGTTATCCGCGCGCTTACGCGGAAGAAACACCGGCGTAACCGCCGCCTTTTAGCCTTGTCTTGCATATCCCTTCGGCGAATCGAGGCAGAAATGCAGACCAACCCGCGGCTCAACATCCGGCAGGTCACCTGGTCCAACCCCGTAGGCGCCGACCTGCGCCGCGCCCAGCAGGCCGAACTAGACGCCCGCTTTGGCACCGCGGACCACGAACCCGGCCCGCCGCCGTCGGGCGCTGACTGCGCCGTGTTCCTTGTGGCCTACGACAAGGGATCGGGCCAGCCGGTTGGCTGCGGCGGACTGCGGCTCCTGGACGCCACAACGGCGGAGATCAAGCGCCTGTACGTCCTGCCCTACACGCGCGGCTCGGGCGTGGCCAGCTCCATCCTCGCTGCCCTGGAAGCCGAAGCCTTCAAGCAGGGCATCACGCGCATCAAGGCCGAGGCCGGTTCCGCCCAGCCCGACGGACGGAACTTCTACGAAAACTCCGGCTTCGAACCCGTTCCCAACTTTGGCCCCTACGTGGGCGTTGAACACTCGTACTGCTACGCGAAGAGCATCCACGCCCGCAGCGCAGCGCACACAGCAATGGCTTAAGAGCGGACCCGGTTCGTCATACTCGGCCGCGCAGGCCGCTGCTCGACTAGCCTCTGGCTATGGAATCAGCAGACATCACCTTCCGCACCCGAAAGTGGGTCCGGCCCGAGGACCTGAACGCCAACGGCACGCTTTTCGGCGGCAGCCTGCTGAAGTGGATCGATGAGGAGGCGGCCATTTATGCCATCCTCCAGCTCGGCAACGGACGCGCGGTCACGAAGTATATTTCCGAGATCAACTTCGTCAGTTCCGCGGTCCAGGGCGACCTGATCGAGATGGGACTGACCGCCACCCGCTTCGGCAGGACGTCGCTGACCATGCGGGCCGAGGTCCGGAACATGATCACCCGCCAAAGCATCCTGACCATTGAGGAGATCGTCTTCGTCAACCTCGACGCGTCCGGCAAACCGGAGCCGCACGGCTACACCGAGATCACCTACGAGCGGGACAGGATTCCCACGCACCATTTGACGGACACGCTGCAGAACGACTGAAACAGGGACAGAACGCACGACGGCGGCGGAGCGGCAGAGAGTTAAGCCCAGGTTTACGCGCCGGGCACCAGCCGTTTCTGAACCAGGATCAGAGTGGCCAGTCGGGCTGTTTATCGAATCGATAGCAATAACGCCCGATATTCGCCATGTCCGGCTATAGGCTGGCCGGACATGCTCCGATTCCAGTCCAGAAATGAGTCCTGATCGTGCGTAAATTCCAGACTTTGGTTGCCGCCGCCGTCGCCGCCACCCTTCTTGCCGGATGCGGCGGGCAAGCAGCAACACCAGCCGCCTCGGGTGGTCCGTCCACGGCACCTGCCGGCGGTTCCGGCGAAACCCTTGTGGTCTACACCAACTCCAACGGCGAAGGCCGCGGCGACTGGCTCACCGCAAAGGCCGCCGGGGCCGGTTTCAAGATCGAGATCGTGGGAGCCGGCGGCGCTGACGCCACCAACAAGCTGATCGCCGAGAAAAACAACCCGATTGCAGATGTCGCTTTCGGCCTGAACAACATGTACTTTTCCCAGATCAAAGCCGAAGGCGTTCTTGAACCGTACGAGCCGGCGTGGGCCGGTGACGTTGACCCGGAACTGGCGGACGGTGAAGCCTACTGGCCCCTGGTCAAACAGGCCATCCTCCTGGGCTATAACTCCGACAAATTCTCCAAGGAGGCCGCGCCGCAGGACTGGACCGACCTCTGGACAAAGGACGAGTTCAAAGCCCGCTACGAACGTGTCACCGGCCTGGGCACCGCCACAGCCCAGCTTGTTTTTGCGGGCATCCTCAGCCGCTATCGTGATGACTCCGGCGATCTGGGCATCTCGGACGAAGGCTGGAAGCAGGTGGAGCAGTACTTCCAGAACGGCAGTCCTGCTGTTGCCAAGACTGACCTCTTTGCCCGCATCGCCTCCGGTGAAGTGGACATGGGCCAGATGCCGTCATCGATCATCGCCGACCGCGAAAAGTCCTTCAACGTCAACGTCGAGACCGTGATCCCGTCCGTCGGGGTGCCCCTGGCCGTGGAGCAGATAGCGCTGGTGAAGGGCACCAAAAAGAAGGAACAGGCGCAGAAGTTCATCGACTGGTTCGGCAGCGCCGAGGTCCAGGGCGAGTTTGCGCAGCAGTTCAACTCCATGCCCGTGAACGAGGCGGCCCAGGCCAAAGCCAACCCGGACGTGGTGGACTTCTTCGCCGACCTCAAGCAGCAGGACATTGACTGGGAGTTCGTGCAGGAGAACATGGGCGCCTGGGTGGAGAAAATCGAACTCGAGTACATGACGTAACTGGCGCTCCTGCCCTCCGCCCAGCCGTTCCACCAGACAGGTTAGCCATGATCCGCTTGGACAACATTGAAGTTTCCTTTGGCGATTTCACCGCCATCCCGCATCTGGACCTGCACGTCCGGCCCGGCGAGTTCTTTACCCTGCTGGGGCCTTCAGGCTGCGGAAAGACGACGGCGCTGCGCACATTGGCAGGCTTCATCCAGCCGTCCAAAGGCACAGTGCGGGTGGACGGCAAGGATGTCACCCGGCTTCCCAGCGACAAGAGGCAGGTGGGCATGGTGTTCCAGAACTACGCCCTCTTCCCCAGCATGAGCGTCTGGGAAAACATCGCCTTCGGGTTGCGGGTACGGAAAGAGAAACCGGCGGACAGCGACCACATGGTCCGGGACATCGCCCGCCGGGTGGAGCTCAGCGATGAGCAGCTGGCCAAGAACGTGGCCGAACTGTCCGGGGGCCAGCAGCAGCGCGTGGCGGTGGCGCGTGCACTGGTCCTGCGGCCCAAGATCCTGCTGCTGGATGAACCCCTGTCCAACCTGGACGCGAAGCTGCGGCACCAATTGCGGCAGCAGCTGAAGGACCTGCAAAGCCAGTTCGGCATTACCACCGTCTACGTCACGCACGATCAGGACGAGGCGCTGGCGATGAGCGACAGGGTGGCGGTGTTCAACAAGGGCGTGGTGGAGCAGCTGGGTACGCCCCAGGAGATCTACGACCGTTCCGCAACCGAGTTCGTCTGCAACTTCATCGGGGACAGTTCGGCGCTGACGCCGGAGTTCGTCGCGGAGTTGAACCGCCGTTCGGGAGCGGGCCTCAGCACGGACGCCAGCTCCTACCTGCGGGTGGAAAAAGCGTCCCTGCATCCGGGCGCGGACGGGGGAGCCGCCGTCGGACTTCCCGGCACAGTTCTGTCACGCACCTATCACGGCCTGCACAGCCGCTACGTGGTGCGCAGCCACGGCTCGGACATCCGCCTCCTCGTGCGGGAGGACGGCGGGCCGCAGCCGGAGCCGGGAAGTGACGCCACGGTATATCTCCGGCCTGAACACATCCTGCAGTACCACCCTGCGACCGGCATTGCCTTGGAGCGGGAAGACCAGGCGGTACCGCTGCCATGAGCGGCACGCCGGTCCGCAGCATGGCCCGCTCCCCCTTTGTCCTGGTGGTGGGTGTTGTTCTCACCTGGTTCATCGCCGCGTTCCTGGTGTGGCCCAACGTAAATATCCTGATGGCGACGTTCTTCCCGGACGGCAGTTTCTCCGGCCGGGCCGCAGAAAAACTCTTCTCCTCCCAACGGGCCATGAAGGCCCTGGGGAACAGTTTCCTGCTCGCCGTCGCGTTGTCCATCACGGTGAACCTGGTGGGGATTTTTATTGTCCTGGTGACCCACTACTTCCGGATCAGGGGATCCAGGATCCTGTTTCTGGGCTACGCCTCCACCTTTATCTACGGCGGCATTGTGCTGGCTGCAGGGTACAAGTTCATCTACGGGGACAAAGGCATTGTCACGTCCCTGCTGGTCAAGTTGTTCCCAAGCCTGGATCCGGGCTGGTTCTCAGGGTTCTTCGCGGTCCTGGTGGTGATGACTTTTGCCACCACCACCAACCACATGCTGTTTGTGGCCAACGCGTTGAAGGGCATCGACTACCAAACCGTGGAGGCGGCCAGGAACCTCGGCGCTTCCACCTGGACCATCCTCCGGCGGATTGTGCTGCCCATGCTCAAGCCCACGCTGTTCGCCGTCACCATCCTGTCCTTCCTGACCGGCCTCGGCGCTTTGAGCGCCCCGCAGGTGCTGGGCGGCCGGGACTTCCAGACCATCACGCCCATGATCCTGACCTTCACCAACAGCCCAACGTCCCGCGACCTCGCCGCCCTGCTGGCGGTCATCCTGGGCGTGGCCACCATCCTGATGCTCGCCGTAATGTCCCGGCTCGAAAAAGGGGGCACGTACTTTTCGGTGTCAAAGGTGTCCTCGGCCCTGCAGAAGCAGCAGATCACCAATCCGGTGGCCAACGCGCTTGTCCACACCCTGGCGTACCTGCTCTTTGCCGTGTACACCCTGCCGGTGCTCCTGATTGTGCTGTACTCGTTTGCCGACGGCGCCGCCATCCAGACCGGGCAGCTCTCCCTGGGAAGCCTGACCCTGGAGAACTACACGCGGGTCCTGACGCAGCAGTCGGGGCTGCGGCCGTTCATCGTCAGCGTGGTGTACAGCGCCCTGGCAGCCCTGATCGCCGTCGGCGGCCTGCTCTTCGTGGCCCGCCTGCTGCAGAAGTACCGGAACTGGGTGTCCACTGCCTTCGAATACCTGCTGCACATCCCGTGGATCCTGCCCTCGGCACTGCTCGCACTGGGCCTGATCATCAGTTACGACCACCCCAATCCCCTGGTGGGCGGCGCTGTCCTCACCGGCACCACGGTGATCCTGCTGATCGCCTTTGTGACGGTCAAGATCCCGTTTACGCTCCGGATGCTCAAGGCGTCCTTCGCCTCCGTGAATTCCTCGCTCGAGGAGGCGGCGGCCATCATGGGTGCCAAGACCCTCTACGTGTTCCGGCGGATCCTGCTGCCGCTGGTGCTGCCGGCGGCAGCCGCCATCACCGCCCTGAACTTCAACAGCCTGCTGGACGACTACGACACGGCCATCTTCCTGGCCCATCCGCTGGTCCAGCCCCTGGGTCTGGTGATCAAAGCCAACACCGACGGCGCCGAGGGTACTGAGGGCATCGCCAACACTTTTGTGTACACGGTGCTGCTGATGGTCATCACCGGAATCACGATGTACCTGGTGTACGGCCGGTCGCGCGGGAAAGGGCCGGGCAAGAGACGGCTGTCTGCGGCGCCTCCTCCCGCAGCAGTCGCCGGTCCGGCGCTGGGCAGCGGCATGATGTCCGGCGACGATGCAGGGAAGGCTGCCGCTCCTGTCCGCTGATCAGACTGCGGAACTGCTGCCGACGACGGCACCCGCCTGCCGCCGTCGGGCCAGCCTGAGCAGCCGGTCACGCAGGGGCTGGCCGCCCTCCGCCAGGGCCACGCGCGCGAGCGCCGAGGATGCCAGGCTCAGCGCACGGGTCCGCAGGCGGCGCTGCCGGTCGTAGGACTTGAGTGCCTGCTCCACGGGCAGCGTATTGAGGAGGTCAGCCAGCGTGACTGCGTCCACCAGGGATTCACAGGCGCCACGTCCGAGGGTCGGGGCCATGGCGTGCGCGGCGTCACCGATGAGCACTGTCCTGCCCCGGACGAAGGACTTCAAGCGGGGAGTCGTCCAGATCCGCTGCACCAGGCAGGCTTGGGCCGTGGCGGCCGCCAGCACCTGCCGAATGGCCGGCGAATGGCCCGCGAAGCGCTCCCGGGCCTGTTCCAGGGCTGCGGCCGCGTCGATGCCATACGGGCCCAGCCCGGACCGGTAACTGGCGTACCAGAACATGCCGCCCCGGGCGGCGGCAATGCCGAAGATGTCGCCGCGGCCCCAGTACTCGCCCACCACGTCCGGGCTGACCGTGGAGGGAAGGGTCCCGCGCAGGGCGAGATAGGGCGTGAGTTTTGCCGCGCTGCGGCTGCCCCAGCCCTCACGGCGGACCAGGCTGTGCACGCCGTCGGCCCCTACCACCAGGCCGCCATGGGCTGGCAGCGCCTGGACATGGTCCGTGACCCGGCGGACCGTGCCGGGTACGGCGGCGTCAAGGAGCCGCAGCAGGTCGATGCGGGAAATCGCGAACATGCCACCCGCGTTGACAGTAACCCAGGGCTCGCCGGCACCGTTACGGAGCGACCCGCTGCCAAGGACCGGGCTGACGGCCCGCGCCTCATCCAGGACTCCAAGCCGGGCCAGGGCGCGTTGGGCGTTGGGCCACATTCCCAGCGCGTTGCCCACGGTGGGCAGCTCCGGCCGCTTCTCGTAAACCGTCACCTCGAAGCGGTTCGGGTCCAGGCACGAGGCCAGCGCCAGGCCGGCAATGCCGCCGCCAACAATCGAGATTGTTTCCATGCGGCCGATTCTACTACTTTTGTAGTGGATCGGAAGGGGCAATACACTGGGCCCATGCCTGACCGCCGGACCCAACTTCTTGATGCCGCCCTCACCGTGGTGGCTGCCAAGGGAATGAAGGGCCTCACCCACCGGGCAGTGGACGCGGCAGCAAACCTGGCGGAAGGCACCACGTCCAACTACTACCGGAGCCGGGCCGCCCTCGTTGCAGCGGTACTGGACCGCCTGGAGCAGGTGGACGCCGCACTCCTGCAGGACCAGGGACCGGCCGGTCCGCCGCAGAACATCGAGGAGCTGGCAAGCCAACTGGCCGCCCTGGTGATTGCCCTGGCCGGGCAGCACGCGGGCCTCACCCGCGCCCGCCTGGCCCTCTCCCTGGATAAACCAGAGTCGGTAACAGCCGGGCACTTCCGGCTGGTGGGCGGCCTGGAACAGGCCCTCACCGCATTGGGGATTGCCGATGCTCCCGCCCGTGCACGGGATCTGGCGGACTATGGCGACGGCGTGATGCTCCACTTGCTCACCGTCAGGCGGGACGAGGAGCCGGACCCTACAGCCATCGCCTCAGCGGTCCGGCGCCTGCTGGGTTAGCTCGCGCCCGGCCAGCCGGTGTAGGCCTCGGCGAGGTAGGCCATGCCGTGCCGGGACGAGACCACGGAGTTCAGCTCGCCCAACTGGCGGGCACGGGAGAAGTCGTCCGCATCGGCGGGGGTGTGCAGCATGGTGGTCATCCAGTAGGAGAACTGCTGCGCCTTCCACACCCGCTCCAGGGCCCGGTCGCTGTACGTCTCCAGCAGCCGGTCCGAGCCGGAGTTGTAGTGGCTGTCCAGGCCTTCGAAGAGCACCTTGATGTCATGGATGGCCAGGTTCAGGCCTTTGGCTCCGGTGGGCGGCACGGTGTGCGCGGCGTCACCGGCCAGGAACAGGTTGCCGTACCGCATGGGGGTGTGGACGAAGCTGCGGAACGGCAGCACCATCTTCTCGATGACCGGGCCTTCCTTGAGCTCAAAGCCGTTGCCGTTGACGCGGCTGCGGAACTCGGCCCAGATCCGGTCATCGTCCCACTCAGCAACGTTCTCCTGGGGATCGCACTGGAAGTACATCCGCTGCACCGTTTCGGTGCGCTGGCTGATCAGGGCGAATCCGTTGTCTGAGTTGGCGTAGATCAGCTCATCGGAGCTGCGCGGGGCTTCAGCCAGGATGCCGAACCAGGCGAACGGGTACTCATGGAAGTACCACTTGCGGTGCGCCTCCGGGATCTGGAACCGGCAGTGGCTGCGGGAGCCGTCAGCACCCACCAGGAAGTCCGCCTGGATCTCATGCTCCACACCGTCGGCGTCAGTGAACCAGACCTTCGGCTTGCCCTCGAGATCATGGACGGAAGTGTCAGTGACGCTGTAGCGGACGTCGCCGCCGTCGTCCTTCCGGCGCGCGGCGAGGTCCAGGAAGACGTCCGTCTGCGGGTACAGCCACACGGACTCCCCCACCAGGTCCTTGAAATCGACGCGGTGGCTCTCGCCGTTGAACCGCAGTTCGATGCCGTCGTGCCGGTCGCCGTGGCGCAGCACGCGGTCCGATACGCCGCTGTCCACCAGCAGGTTGACGGTGCCGTGCTCCAGGATACCGGCGCGGACGGTTTCGGATATTTCCTTGTGGCTGCGGACCTCGATGACCGTGGATTCAATGCCGGCCTTGGCCAGGAGGTGGGAGAGCATCAGCCCGGCGGGGCCGGCGCCCATAATGGCCACCTGCGTGGTGATGATTTTGCGTGCTGCCATGAGGGTCTCGCTTCGTTGCGGGCTCCGCAGGGGCGGCGCCGGTGGGTGGGTCTGGCACTCAGTGTGCGCCACCGGCAGTGACTCCCACCACGAGAATTCCGTTCAATGGTGACTAGGATTCGGGGAGCTGCCGGGCGATGCCCCGGGCGGCGGTCTGCAGTGCGGGCACCAGCGCCTGCAGGCGCATCTCCCGCAACGGAACCACGACGCCAAGCGATGCCACCGCGCGTTGCCTGCGGTTGAGCACCGGGACGGCGATCCCCCAGGTGTCCGGATCCACCACGCCCTTCAGCTGGGCAAAGCCCTGGCGGGCCGTCTCGGCCAGCAGGCTCCGGACGTCATCCTTGGTGAGCTTCCCGTCCGGGTCGGCGAACTGCTCCAGGTACTCCCCCTGGAGCCCCTTGTCCTGGTGCGCCATCAGCGCCAGCCCGGCGGATGAGATGTGCACGGGCATCCTCCCGGCCACCTGGGCACGGTTGGCCACCGAGCCGCGCCGGGACAGCCGTTCCACAAAGAGTGCCTCCCAGCCGTCCAGCACCGCGAGGTTCACGTTCTGGTTCAGGACGTGCTGGATGTCCTCCATAAACGGCATGGCCGCCTGGCGCAGCGCCAGGGCCGGGGATGTGCGGTTCACCAGCTCCCACAGCCGCAGCCCGGGCCGCACGGTACCGCCGGGGCCGGTGTCCAGCAGTCCGTGCCCGGCGAGCTGGCGGACCAGGCGGTGGGTGGTAGTCAGCGGCAAACCGGCGCGGGAGGCCAGTTCCGAGAGCTGCAGGGCGCCGACGTCCTGGGGGAAGGCCGCGATCAGCCGGACAATCCTGTCCACCACTGAGTCGCCCGAGGCCGAGTTGGCCACCACACACCCCCGTTTCCGTTCAATGGGATGCTTTCAGCCTACCCCCGACGTGCAGTCGGGGAGTGGGGCACGTTGCCGGGACGCGCCGTCGTGCGTTCCCGGAAACGGCGCCATGCTCCCGGTGCCAGCACCACGGCAATACCGACGGCGGCCCCGATCACCGTCTCGATGATGCGGTCCCGGAGCAGGATGCCGGGCGGGGACGGCACCACCAGGAGGGTGGAGATCAGGGCCAGGGGCGTCACGAAGAGCTGCGCGAGCAGGTATTGGCGGATGATGAACATTTCGGCGCCGAACTGGCACAGGGCCATCACCAGCACGGTCTGCCACGGCTCCAGGTGCAGCAGCACAATCCCGGCCAGGATCACCAGGCCAAGGATGGTGCCGATGATCCTTTGGACGCCGCGGCGCACGCGGTGCCTGGTGGTGTGCCCCACGAGCGGCACCACGGCCGCAACCATGGCCCAGTAGTTGTGCCCGAAGCCCAGCAGTTCCCCGGCCCAGGTGGCCAGGGAACCGGCCAGGCCCGCGGCGATGAGGTAGCCCAGGCCCTCCAGCCAGGCCGCGCGTTTCTCGTTGGGCGTGCGCCGCACAGGCCGTGGCCGGACCCAGGGGGTGCGGTGGCCGGGCAGGATCCTCGCCGAGAAGCCGATCAGCAGGCAGAACGCGGAGGTGAGCGCGGCCACCAGCATGGCCTGCCACAGCGGTGGCTGGTTAGGTATGGAGCCGATGGCCGCAAACGCGAAAATGTGGAACAGCGAGCCCGCTGGGCGGATCCGCCACCAGGAGATGAGCAGCGAACAGGCGCCGGCCACGAGGGTGGTGGCGGGAACCAGGAGCCAGGCGGTGCCGGCGGTGTCGAGGTTCAGGACTGTGGCAGTCCTGGCGGCCAGCGTGGCCAGCAGGATGACGGCGAGCATCAGCAGACCCGCGCGCAACTGCAGCGCGAACCGGGTGCCATGGGGTTCGCCACGGCCATAGATGCCGGTGAAGGCGCCGAAGGATGCGAAGATGGCGAGGTCCAGCCGGCCCAGGAGCACCAGGGTAAGGAGCGGAACGAAGACGCCCACGGCGCACCGCAGCGCGGGGTGGTGGTCCTTGTTGCCGGGACCAATACTGAACATCTCGGCGAGCAGCTTCACGGGGCAGCGCCTTCCTGCGGAGCGGGTGGACTTCGGGCGGGCGGCCGCGCTGACGTTCCTGCTAAATCCTACGGCGCCGCTTTCCGTAACCCGCCATGGCGTTCCCATGAATGGAACGGCGGGGCAACACCGCCGAAACAGCCCCGTCCGATGCTTGAGGCATGAAGCCTCCCGCATCGAACACGCCCGCGGCGGAATTGAGCTGCGAAGTCTGCGGCATGATGCCCGAACCTCCCAAAGCTCGGCTGACCTTGGCCAACGTGGCCGTGATGCTGCCCATCGAACTCCTGGTGCACGCCCTGGTGGTGGAAACCCACCTGCCGTATGTGGCCAAGGTGCTGGTGCTTACCCTTACTGCCACCGTGCTGGTGATCTGGGTGGCCGAGCCGTCGGCAGCCCGGATCCTGCGCGGCTGGCTGCACGCGCCGGCGCTGCGCCACCGGCGGAAACTCGGGGCGGCCGCTGCCCTCTGGCGGGCCCGGACCGTCCTGCGCGACGAGCCGGGTTCCCTGCAGAGGCTCACCCGGGCACTGGCCAGGACAGGAACCAACATCCTGAGCATCCACGTGCACCCCGTGGCGGGCGGTGTCCTGGACGAGTTTGTCCTTTCGGCTCCAGGTCACCTGGGTGAACGCGAACTCCTGGACGCGCTGGAGGACGGCGGCGGCACGTGCACCCACGTCTGGCCCACCACCGCCCTCGCCATGGCCGACGGGCAGACCAAGGCGCTCAGCCTCGCCGCCCGGATCGCGGACGCGCCGGACGAACTTCCGCTTGCCGTGGCCGAGCTGCTGCAGGCAAGGATCCTCACCCCTGCAGAGGCAGCGCTGGAAAAGCACGACGCCGGGACCGTCCTGAAGATTCCCACCGCCTGGCACGGGCCCATCACCTTCGTCCGGCCCGGAGAGCCGTTCACGCCGGCAGAGTCCGCCCGGGCCCACCGGCTCGCGGAGCTCGCCGAAATCCTGGCGCACCGGCCCGGGTCCTCCCGGGTAGCCTCCGTCCCAACTGATACCTAGCTGGGATTACATCCGCAGGGTCAGGGCGGCCGGATCCATGGTCATCAGGACGTGTTTGCCCTGGCCCTCGTGATCGCCGTCGAGCTGGTAGTCGTCGTTGCGCTCCAGGGTGATTTCCACGGTTTTGCCCTGGAAGTACTCCACTGCGGTGTCCTTGCCGCGGCCCTTGCCGATCATCCCGGCAAGGACTGAGAGCCAGCCCAGCTTTCCGTGATGGGGCGCCAGTACGGCCACGTCCAGCAATCCGTCGTCCACCTTGGCCTCCGGGAAGATCTCCAGCCCGCCCTGCACCTTGCCACAGTTGCCCACCATGACGCTGCGGACCCCGCGGTGCACGGCCTTCCTGCCGTCGATCACAATGGTGGCCTTGACCGGTTTGCCCGGCAGGTTCCGGATCCCAGCGTCCACGTAGGCCAGCCAGCCCACCTTGTGCTTGAGCTCCTCGTTGGTGTCCGCCATGATGGTGGCGTCGTACCCCACGCCGGCCATCACCAGGAAGAGCTGCTCTTTGTCCGGATCGCTGCGCCGGGCCCGCACCACGTCGATCTTCCGCTCGGTGCCAACCAGCGTCCCGGCCATGGCACCGTCGTAGTCGGTGACGTCCATGCCGAGGTTGCGGGCCAGGAGGTTTCCGGTGCCGAGCGGCAGCAGGCCCATGGGGGTGTCGCCGCCGGAAAGCACCTCGGCCACGCACCGGACGGTCCCGTCGCCACCGGCGGCGATGACGATGTCCGCCCCCTGCGCGAGTGCTTCCTTCGCCTGGCCGACGCCGGGGTCCTCCTTGGTGGTCTCGAACCAGAGCGCCTCGCCCCAGCCGTTGTCCGCGCAGTGCTTGGCGACCAGCTCGCGCACGTCCACATCCACCGTTTTGGCAGGATTGATGATGATGGCTGCGCGCTGGGGGGCAGTGTAGCTGTTGGCAGTCATGGCGTCCTCTGGTGGCAATTGGAAAGTCTACTTCTGAAAGAAGACTAGCCTGCCCGCCCTGTGCCCGGCAGCAGGGCGGCTACAGCGTTTTCACCGCTCCGAGGACCTGGGCCAGCGAGTCCTTGGCGTCGCCGAAAAGCAGGGACGTCTGGGGCTGGTAGAGCAACTCGTTCTCGATTCCCGCGAAACCGGGCCGCATGGACCGTTTCAGGAACACCACCTGCCGCGCGTCAGCCACCTCCAGGATGGGCATGCCGTAGATGGGCGAGCCGGACGAGGTCTTGGCCGCTGGGTTCACCACATCATTGGCGCCCACCACCAGCGCCACGTCCGCCGTCTTGAACTCCGGGTTGATCTCGCCCATCTCCTTGAGCGATTCGTACGGCACGTTGGCTTCGGCCAGCAGCACGTTCATGTGCCCGGGCATCCTGCCGGCCACCGGATGGATGGCGAAGTCGACGTCAATGCCGCGGGCCTCCAAAGCCTGCGCCAGTTCCGCCGCCGTGTGCTGTCCCTGCGCCACGGCCAGGCCGTAGCCGGGAACGATGATCACCCGCTGCGCATAACCCAGGAGCACGGCAACGTCCTCAGCACTGGAGGACCGAACCGGACGCTCGCTCACGGCGGTGGATCCCGCCGTCGAGCCACCCCGGAAGGCACCGAACAGGATTCCGGCAACGCTGCGGCCCATGGCCGCAGCCATGGCACGGGTGAGGATGGTACCCGACGCACCCACCAGGGTGCCCGCCACCACCAGCAGCACGTTGCCGAGCACCAGGCCCGAGGCCGCCACTGCGAGGCCGGTGAAGGCGTTCAGCAGCGAGATCACGATGGGGACGTCCGCGCCGCCCACGGGCAGCACCAGAAGGATTCCGGCGGCAAGGCCCAGCACCAGCAGCACCACCGCGAGCGCCGACGAACCGGTGAGGATGACGGCCACGCCGGCCGCGACTGCCGCGAGCAGCACCGCAGGCATCACCACGGGCAGGCCGGGGAACACCACCGGGCGCGTGGTCATCAGTTCCTGCAGTTTGGCAAAGGTGATGCCGGAGCCCGCGAAGGAAAGCGCACCGACCAGGAGCGTGAACACAATGGCCAGGCGCACCCAGGGATCATCCGCGTGGCCCAGTTCGAGCAGTGCCACCAGTGCGGCGGCGCCGCCGCCCACCCCGTTGAACAGCGCCACGAGTTGCGGCATCTGGGTCATTTTCACCCGCCGTGCCACGGGGGCCGCCACCGCCGCGCCCACGGCTATGGCGCCGAGGATCCAGGGGATGTTCTCCAGCCGGGCGGACAGGAATACGGCGACGACGGCGATCAGGGCCCCCAGTGCGCCGATGAGGTTTCCGCGGCGGGCGGTGCGGGGCGAGCTGAGGCCGCGCAGGGCAAGGATGAAGCAGACGGCGGCGGCCAGGTACAGCAGGGAGGTCCAGACGGGGTCGAGGAGGGTCATGCGCCTTCCACCTTCCCTCTTGCCTTCTTGGTGCCGGCCTTGTTGCCGCCCACCTCTTTCCGGGCGTGGAACATGTGCAGCATCCGGTCGGTCACCACAAAGCCGCCCACGAGGTTGGCGGTGGCGAGGACGACGGCGAGCAGGGCCACCGCGAGCACCCAGGGGTCTGCTGCCTGGCCGGCCACGATGATGGCACCCACCAGGATGATCCCGTGGATGGCGTTGGCACCGGACATTAGCGGCGTGTGCAGGGTGCTGGAGACCTTGGAGACCACTTCGAAGCCAACAAACACCGCCAGGACTGTGATGGTCAGCAGGCTGATCCCGTCCATCAAAGCACCCCTTCCCGCCGGCTGCCGGCCCTCGCCGCGAGCAGGTCGGCTGTGGGCTGGTGCCGCACCGCGCCGTCGTGCGTCAGGCAGGCTCCGGCGAGCACTTCGTCGTCGAAGTCCGGCACTACCGCGCCGTCCTTGATGACCAGCGCCAGCAGGTTGGCAACGTTCTTGGCGTAGAGCCGGGAGGCGTCGGAGGCCATCGCCGAGGGTGCGTCCTTCAGGCCCACCAGGGTGACATGGCCGGAACCGTCCGCGGTGGGAACGGGGATGTCCTGGCCGGGGACAACGCCCTCCACGTTGCCGCCGGACTCCGCGGCGAGGTCGACGACGACGGAACCCGGGCGCATGCCCTGCACCATTTCAGTGGTGACCAGGAGCGGTGCGCGCCTGCCGGGGACGGCCGCCGTCGTAATAAGCACGTCCGCCTGCGCCACATGCGGGGCGAGCAGCTGCCGCTGCCGGGTGCCGGCGTCGGAACTCAGCTGGCGGGCGTAGCCGCCGGCCGCCTCCGCGGTTTCGAGGTCCAGCCGGATGAAGGTGCCGCCCATGGAGGCCACCTCGTCGGCGGAGGCGGGGCGGATGTCGTTGGCGAAGACGCGGGCGCCGAGCCGTTTTGCCGTGCCGATGGCCTGCAGCCCGGCCACGCCGGCGCCCAGGACCAGGACCCTTGCCGGCGGAACGGTCCCGGCAGCCGTCATGTAGAGGGGGAAGAACCGGGGCAGCCGGATGGCGGCCTCCAGCACGCAGCGGTACCCGGCCACCAGCGCCTGCGAACTGAGGGCATCCATGGACTGGGCGCGGGAGATGCGCGGCACCAGTTCGAGGGCGAAGGCGGTGACGCCGGCGTCGGCGAGCGCCTCAACGGTGGGGAGTTCTGACGACGGCGACGCCAGCCCAGCGGTGACGGCGCCCCGCTTCAGGGACCTCACCGTGTTCGGGTCAAGGGGCCGGACGTGGGCCAGGACATCCAGCTGGGCCAGGTCCAGTTCCGGGACAATCTGCGCTCCGGCCTGGAGGTAGGCCGTATCCGGGTGCCCGGCCGCCGTGCCCGCGCCCGCCTCGATGAGAAGTTCCACTCCCAGCGCCACCAGTTGCTTGGCCGACTCGGGGGTGGCGGCCACCCGCCGCTCACCCTCCCGGCGTTCCCGCGGTATGCCCAGTTTCACCCGCCGACTCCCATCGCTGGCACGAGTGCTTGGGCGCTGCTCTTATAGTCCGGGCCCGGATCCGTTCGGATCAGGGTGGTCGGTCGCGGAGCGGCGCTGCTGCACGTAGTTGGCTAGAGTCTATGGCCCGCACCCCCGTGGCGGGAGTAGGGCGGCCGGCTTGGGTGGCAAAGAGTTACCTTAGCGGTTTCCCTTGTCCCCTCCCGCGAGCCGGTAGGAATCCGCCAGCAGTTCCGTGAGCAGCTTCGCGTCGATCCGCTCGAGCCGGACCAGCACCAGCTGGGGTGAGCGCTCATGATGGGGCGTCCAGTAGAAAACGTCCGGTTCCGTGCCGGCGAGGGCTTCGCGCTCCTCTGTTTTGACCGTGAGGACCCCGGGTTCCCAGATCCGCGCCATCAGGGTCCTGGCAAACCACGCCGGCTGGCTCCAGCTCAGCCGTTCAGTGACACCAGGCAGCGCCATCGCAGCTTTTCTGACGTCAGCTTCCGTGACCATGCGCGACAGTCTGCACGCCGGATAAGCCGTTGGACAAGCCCCCCTTGCCCCCATTGAAGGAGTTTTTGTCCAGATAAGCCGACTTCCGCGCCTCCGAAGCCTGCATATCTGGACAAAAACTCCGGGGGGCGTGTTAGCCGCGGGCGCTGAGGTCCGCGGAGACGAGTTTCGCCGTTGCCACGATTTCCTGTGCCACCGACGCCAGGTACGCCTCGGGGTCCGGTTGCGCTGCAACACTCTGGGCCTGCAGCGAGACGTTGACGGCGGCCACCACCTTCGGCCCGTCATAGACCGGCGCCGCTACTGACATCAGGCCCAGCTCCAGCTCCTGGTCCAGCAGGCACCAGCCCTGGGCGCGGACCGTTTCCAGCGCCGCGAGCAGCTCTTTGGCAGTTCCAATAGCCCGCGGCGTGAGCGGCTTGATCTCCGCGGCTGCCAGGTATGCCTTCAGGTCCGCGGGCGGCAGGCCTGCGAGGAGCACCCTGCCCATGGACGTGGCATACGCCGGGAAGCGGGTGCCCACGGTGATGCCCACGTTCATGATCCGCCGGGTGGTTACGCGGGCAATGTAGGCGATGTCAGTCCCGTCCAGCACGGCGGCGGACGTAGATTCGCCGAGCTTCAAGGACAGCTCTTCCAGGTGCGGCTGCGCGAGCTGCGGCAGCGACAACCCGGACAGGTACGCGTACCCGAGCTGGAGCACCTTGGCGGTGAGGGCGAACGTCTTGCCATCGGTCCGCACGTAGCCCAGCTCCACCAGTGTGTGCAGGAACCGCCGTGCCGTCGCCCGGGTCAGATCCGTCCGGGCCGCCACTTCGGTGAGGGTCATCACCGGATGGTCCGTATCAAACGCCCGGATCACGGCGAGCCCGCGGGCCAGTGACTGGACGTACTGGTCGCTGGCCTGCGGCGCGGACGGGGTGTCGGTACGGACGGCGTCGGTCATGGTTACCAATCCTAGGGGGCGCTCAGGTTTCGGCCGGCTCAACCAACGGCCGCGGCGGCCTTGAGGGCGACGGGTACGAGTTCCTGGAGTTCTTCGAGGGTGCAGCCGAAGGTTTCGCGGACGGTGACGCCTTCGGGGCCGGTGAGGAACACTGCTTTGTCGGTGTAGACGCGGGTAACGCAGCCGACGCCGGTGAGCGGGTAGGTGCAGGCGTCCACGATCTTGGAGGCGCCCTGTTTCGTCAGGAGCGTCATCATCACGAACACGTCCTTCGCCCCGGTGGCGAGGTCCATGGCACCGCCGACGGCGGGAATTGCCCCGGGTGCCCCGGTGTGCCAGTTCGCCAGGTCACCGGTGGCCGAGACCTGGAACGCGCCCAGGACGCAGATGTCCAGGTGCCCGCCGCGCATCATTGCGAACGAATCAGCATGGTGGAAGTACGAGGCTCCCGGGAGTTCGGTGACCGGGATCTTGCCGGCGTTAATGAGATCACCGTCGATCTCTTCACCCTTGGCTTCGGGGCCCATGCCGAGCATCCCGTTCTCCGTGTGGAGGGTGATGTCCTGGTCCTCGGTGAGGTAATTGGACACCAGCGTGGGCTGGCCGATGCCCAGGTTCACAAATGATCCCGGGGCGATGTCCTTGGCCACGAGGCGGGCGAGGTCGTCCCGGCCCAGGGGTGTGGCGGAGGTCTGGATGGATGTTTCGTTGGACTGGACGGTCATCTCAGGCCACCTTCTCGCTAGTGCCGGCTGTGCTGCCGGAGGCCGCCACGCGGACAACCGTGTTGACGTAGATACCGGGCGTGACCACGTTCTCCGGGTCGAGCGCGCCGGTGGGAACGACCTCGGACACCTGGACGATGGTCTGCTTCGCAGCCGCGGCCATGATGGGCCCGAAGTTCCGGGCGGTCTTGCGGTAGACCAGGTTGCCTTTGCCGTCGGCCTTCAGTGCCTTGATCAGGGCGACGTCGGCATGGATGGGTGTTTCGAAGACTTGGCCGCGGCCGTCGATGATCCGGGTTTCCTTGCCCTCAGCCAGCATGGTGCCGTACCCGGTGGGAGTGAAGAACCCGCCAATACCGGCACCGGCAGCGCGGATGCGCTCGGCGAGGTTGCCCTGCGGGACGAGTTCAAGTTCGATTTCGCCGGCCTTGTACTTGGCATCGAAGTGCCAGGAGTCGGACTGCCGCGGGAAGGAACAGATCATCTTCTTCACCCGGCCTTCCTTGATCAGCAGCGCCAGGCCCTGGTCACCCTGGCCGGCGTTGTTGTTCACCACCGTCAGGTCCGTGGCCCCGCATTCCATCAGCGCATCGATCAGTTCGAACGGCTGCCCGGCGTTGCCGAACCCGCCGATCATCACGGTGGAGCCGTCCTTGATGCCGGCCACGGCCTCCTGGACCGAATCTACAAAGTTCAGCATTGCCTTACGCCTTTCGAGCAGTTACGTTTTCGAGGACCACGGCCAGGCCCTGGCCCACACCGATGCAGATCGCCGCGACGCCCCACCGTTCACCGGAGGCCTGCAGGGACCGGGCCAGGGTGCCCAGGATCCGGGTCCCGGAAGCACCGAGCGGGTGGCCCATCGCGATGGCCCCGCCGTGCCGGTTCGCAATGGCGGGGTCGATGCCCCAGGCGTTGATGCAGGCCAGGGACTGCGCGGCGAACGCTTCGTTCAGTTCGACGGCGCCCACCTGGTCCCAGCCGATGCCCGCCTTCGCAAGGGCCTTGTTCGCCGCCTCCACCGGTGCAAAACCGAAGTACTGCGGGTCGTTGCCGTGCGCCCCGCGTCCGGCAATCCGCGCCAGCGGCTCGAGCCCCAGCAGCCCGGCGGCAGCCTCGGACCCCACCCAGGCCGCGGAGGCGCCGTCGGACAACGGGGATGCATTGCCGGCGGTGACCGTGCCGCCCACCTCGGCGCCCTCAGGCTCTGAACGGAACACCGTCTTCAGGGCCGCGAGCTTCTCAGCCGTGGAACCGGGGCGGATGCCCTCGTCCCGCACCAGGTCAGTGCCGGGCACGGGTGCCACGAGGTTGTCGTAGAAGCCCTCGTCCCAGGCCGCGGCCGAGAGGTTGTGGGAGTTCGCGGCGAACTCGTCCTGCGCCTGCCGGGTCACGCCGTACTTCTCGCGCAAACGCTCGGTGGCCTCGCCCAGGGAGATGGTCCACTCCTTGGGCATCGCCTTGTTCACCAGGCGCCACCCAAGGGTGGTGGACGCCAGCGTCATGTCCCCGGCCGGGTAGGGCTTCTCCGTCTTCGGCAGCACCCACGGCGCACGCGACATCGACTCGGCCCCGCCCACCAGCACCAGGTCCGCGTCGCCGGCATTGATCTGGCGCGAAGCGATAATCGCCGCATCCAACGACGAGCCGCACAGCCGGTTCACCGTGGTCCCCGGAATCGACACCGGAAGGCCAGCCAGCAGGGTGCCCATCCGGGCAATGTTCCGGTTCTCCTCACCGGCGCCGTTGGCGTTGCCGAACACCACCTCATCAATCCGCTCCGGATCCAGCCCGGGGGCGCGCTTCACGGACTCCCTGATCACATGGGCGGCAAGGTCATCCGGACGGACGGCGGCAAGGCCGGAACCGAACTTGCCGAACGGGGTGCGCACGGCGTCGTACACAAAAGCCTGGTTCATGGGGTTGTATCCATTCCGGTGCTGTCCATGTCATGGAACACCTGCTGTGCTGTTTTGAAGGCAGTATTCGCGGACGGGACGCCGCAGTAGATGGCGGTCTGGAGCAGGATTTCCTTGATCTCATCCCTGCTCAGGCCGTTGGTGAGGGCCGCGCGGATGTGCATGGCGAGTTCTTCCCAGTGCCCGTGCGCCACCATCGCGGTGATGGTGACGGCGGACCGCATCTGCCGGGTCAGGCCGGGCCGGGTCCAGATCCCACCCCACGCGATCCGCGTGATCATGTCCTGGAAGTCCTCGGTGAATTCGTCCTTGTTCGCGTTGGCGCGGTCCACGTGGGCATCGCCCAGGACTTCGCGGCGGACCACCATGCCGCCGTCGTAAATCTCCTGGCTGGTGGCCCCGGGCTGGACTACGCCGTTCCTCTCATTCCCGCTCATCTGGCCGCCTCCCGCGATTCGGCCCAGGCGAGGAGGCCTCGCATGAGCTCCGCAAGGTGGGCGGGTGCTTCGGCGGGGGCAAGGTGGGCCACTCCCTCGAGCGTGACGGCGGTGGCGGTGCCGCCGCCCGCGGTGATCCCGGCGGCCACTTCCTCAGCCATGGATGGCGGGGCCACCCCGTCCAGCGCTCCGGCAATGACCTGCGTGGGGACGCGGATGGTGCCGAGTTCACCGCGCACGTCAAAGGCCGCGAGCGCCTCGCAGCAGAAGGCGTAGCTGAAGCGGTCGGCGTCGCGCAGGGCGTGCAGGAGCCTGCTGCTCAGTTCAGGCTCGCGGTCCATAAACCCAGGGGCGAACCAGCGCTCGGCCGAGCCCTGGATCATCACCGGCGTACCCTGCGTGCGGACCGTTTCGGCGCGCTCCAGCCAGCCCTCAGGCGTCCCGATCCTGGCTCCGCTGTTCTGGACGGAGAGGCTCTTGAGCCGTTCCCCGTGCTTGATGCCGAGCTGCAGGCCGGTGGCACCGCCCAGGGAGACGCCCGCGTAGTGGAAGGCTTCGCCGGGGGCGATGGAGTCGAGAAGGTCCACCACCGCGTCCGCCAGCGCCGCGACGTCGAATGGTTCCGTTGCCGCGGGCGAGACGCCGTGGCCCGGCAGGTCCCAGGCCACCACGTCGTAATCGGTGCCCAACAGCGAGGCGGCCCTGTTCCACAGGATCGAGGAGGTGCCCAGGGACGGGCCCACCACCAGCAGGGGGTGGTCGCCCAGGGGCCGCTGGGGTGACAGCAGCGCTGCCTTCAGGACTGGTTTAGCCACGGGAAGCTCCATTCGCATCGGTATCGGCAGGTGAATTGGCAAAGTCCGGGTACGCGGCAAGGATCCGCCGGGAGATCTCCGCGGCCTCGCCGAGGTAGCTGGCCGGGTTGAGGAGTTCCTCGAGCCGGACGTCCGGAAGGACCGACGCCGGGACGGCTTCGCGGAGCAGCTTGCGGTAGGTGGCAGCCTGGTCCGCCGGCGGTGCCTGGAGGGTCTGGTCCACCACGGCCTGCAGTTGCTGCTTGCCGTTGAGCCCGTCCTTGTCCTCAAGCAGAGGTGACACCGCGGCCCCGACGCCCTCGGCCAGCAGCAGCGGACCGGCAAGGTCCAGGTTGCGGCGCATGCCTTCCGGGAAAACCTGCAGCCCCTCGGCGAGCTCCCGGACGTGGCCGGCGGCGCCAAGTGCCAGGGCCAGGAGCTGCCGGAGAGCAGGCCACTCGGTGTGCCAGGCTCCGTCCGGCCTTTCGTCGTTGAAGTTCGCGGCGGCCACGTGCAGCTGGGCTGCCAGCCCCGACGCCTGGAGCGCGGCGCTGCGGACCAGCACGGACAGCACGGGGTTCTGCTTCTGCGGCATGGCCGAGGAGACACCGCGGCCGGCGGCCCGCGGCTCGGCCAGTTCGCCCACCTCGGGCCGGCTCAGGAAAAGGACGTCCGCAACGATCTTGCCGGACGCATCCAGCACTGCGGCCAGGGCATGTCCCAGTGACGTGATGGCCAGCCGGTTGGTGTGCCATGGCGCCGGCGCAGGGGCCAGGCCGAGCTGGGAGGCCAGGGCATCAGCAAGGCTGAAAGGCGTGGCGGACGAGCCGCTGGTAAGGACAGTGCCTGCAGCCAGGGTGCCGGCCGCACCGCCGAACTGAACGGGGAACTCCAGGTTCTCCAGGTACCGGCCGGCGGCCGCGACGCCCTGGAACCATTGGGCAGCGCGCAGGCCAAAGGTGAACGGCAGGGAATGCTGGGTCAGGCTCCTGCCCACGCACAGCGTGTCCGCATGCTGCTCCGCCAAGGCGGCGAGCGCCGTCGTGGTGCCTTTCAGGTCGGCCAGCAGCGCCTCGACGGTGTTGCGGGCCACCAGCATAAGTGCCGTGTCCAGGACGTCCTGGCTGGTCAGCGATGTGTGCACGGCTTTCCCGGCTCCGGCGTTGCCGGTGTCCAGCGCTGCCACCTGCTTGCGGAGGTCGGCAAGCAGCGGGATGACGGGGTTGCCGCCGCCCTGGGCACGTCGGGCGATGTCCGCGGAATCGTAACGGCCAGCCTCAGCGGCGGAAGCGACGACGGCGGCCGCACCAGCAGGCGCCAGGCCCGCCTTCTCGAGCACGGCAGCCCAGCCGGATTCGACGGCGAGGATTGCCGCCAGTACCGCCCGGTCCCCTGTCAGCGCGCCGACAAGCGGCGACGCCGAGACGGGACTGAGCAGGCCCGCGTCAGTCACTGGAAGTCCAGGAAGACTGTCTCGCCCTCACCCTGCAGGCGGATGTCAAAGGTCAGGCCGCCGTCGGGATCGCGCCGGGCGATGAGCGTTTTGCGGCGCTCGGGTTCCAGTGAGGTGAGCAGCGGATCGTTGGCAAGGGCCCCGGTGTCCTCCGGCAGGTAGATCCGGGTGAAGAGGCGGTTGGTCAGTCCGCGGGCAAAGATGGCCACGGAGATGAACGCCGCCGCGCCGGGTTTGGTGGGGCCCGGGTTCACGGTGGTGAAGGTGTACACGCCGGAGTTGCCCACGGCGCCACGGCCCCAGCCGGTGAACGTGTAGCCGTCGCGGACCAGGGACCCGGTCTTCTGGACGATCCGGCCCGCGGAGTCGGGCTGCCAGATTTCCAGGATGGCATCCGGGATGGCCTGGCCGGAGCCGTCGTACACGGTGCCCTGCAGGCGGATGGAGCCGGCTGAGCCGGGGGCCAGGAGTTCGTTGTCCTTGTCGTACGGCAGGGCGTAGCCGTAGAACGGGCCGACGGTCTGGGCGGGGGTGGGTACCAGTTTGGTGCTCATCTGCTTACTCTCCTGCCTCTTCACTGCTGTCTCCAGCTGTACCGAACGCCTCGTTTTCGGTCCAGGTCCGCTTGGGACCGGTCAGGACGATGTCCCAGTTGTAGCCCAGTGCCCATTCGGGTTCGGTGAGGCTGTGGTCGTAGTTGGCCACGAGCCGGTCGCGGGCGTCCTGGTCCACGATGGTCTGGTAGATGGGGTCCAGCGGGAAGAGCTGGTCGCCGGGGAAGTACATCTGGGTGATGATGCGCTGGGTGAACTCGGTGCCGAACAGCGAGAAGTGGATGTGCGCCGGACGCCAGGCATTGAGGTGGTTCTTCCAGGGGTACGCGCCGGGCTTGATGGTGGTGAACCGGTATGAGCCGTCCGGGCCGGTGATGCAGCGGCCGATGCCCGTGAAGTTGGGGTCGATGGGCGCCGGGTGCTGGTCGCGCTTGTGGATGTAGCGGCCGGATGCGTTGGCCTGCCAGATCTCCACCAGCTGCCCTGCCACCGGGCGGCCGTCGCCGTCCAGGACCTTGCCTGCCACGATGATCCGCTCGCCCTGCGGCTCGCCGTTGTGCTGGATGGTCAGGTCCGATTCCAGGGCGTGCACGTCCTGGTGGCCGAACGCCGGGGAGTACAGCTCGATGGTTTCCGGGTCAGTGTGGTGCAGGCTCTTGGTGGGGTGCCGCAGGATGCTGCTGCGGTACGGCGGGTAGTCCAGCCGCGGCTGAATCTCGGCAGGGGCGCCGTCCTTGAGGGCGCGCACGTAGGCATCGCCGATCGCGTTGATCTCAGCACTGAGGTCAGCCTGTGTTTCGATGGCGCGGTCCAGCGGCAGGTGGGCTGCCTTCGGTTCGGCGGGCGGCACGAGCTCTTCCGATTCCAGCTCGGCATTGATGTCTTCCGGCACGGCTGGCTCCTTTCGTGGGTGGTTTCGTTGGTGGTTGTCAGAGGCGGGCGAGGTCGTACTGGACTGCGTGGCGGACGGGAGCGTTGGGGGCTCCGTAGCCGTCGTAGGTGCCGCGGCGTTCCACCATTTCGAAGAACACACTGCCCACGGTGGCGGTGTAGAAATGGAGGAATTCCCCGCTGGCGTCCCGGTCGTACAGGAGGTTGAGTTCCTGGAGTGTGGCCAGGAATCCCGGTTCGAGGTCGAAGCGGGCGTTCAGGTCCTCGTAGTAGTTGGCCGGAATCTGCAGGAACTCAAGGCCGCGGTCCCGGGCGGACCGGGCAGTGGAAACAAGGTCCTCCACCGCGAAGGCGATGTGCTCCTGGTAGGTTTTGTCGGCCTGCTGGGCCGGCGGGTGCTGCGCTGGTGTTTGCTGCACAGGGGCCAGGTTAAGGACCAGCCGCACCGCGCCGTCGGACGTTTGCATGACCTGCGAGCGCACCAGGCCGCTGGGGCTCGGAACTTCCGCGAACGGCTGCGGTTCCAGGGCCAAGGCGCTGGTGTAGAAGAGGACGGCCTCGTCGAAGTGCTGCCACGGCTGGGCCAGGTTCACGTGGTCAATCACCGCGTTTTGTGACTGCCGGGGGTGTTCCAGCCCCTCCCCGAATTCGTGCGTCCATGCCGCAGTGCCGTCGGGGCTGCCCTGGCACAGGAAGATCTCCGTGGAGTCCGGGGCAGAGATGCCCTGGAACACTTCCTCGTCGGCCTGGACCTTGCGGGCCACCACAGGCGCCTTCAGCTGCTGGGCCCGGGCCGAGGCAATGACGGGGGAATCGACGTCGAACCCCAAAGCGGCGATGGCCGGCTCGGCGTGAGTTGCCGCCTGTTCGTTGATGATCACGCGCGCCTGGCCCATGGTCCACAGCTGGACGTCCTTGGTGCGGTGCCGGCCCTCGAAGGCGAAGCCGAGCTGGGCCAGGAGCTTCTCCAGCTGCGCGGTATTGTCCGCTTTGACCTCGGCGAAGTTGAAGCCTGCCGGTTCACTCACCTTGGGCAGCGTGGCCAGTTCCATGGGATAACGACGGCGGGACGCGGCGGCGGCGCCTGCGGCACCTTCCGGGGCATTTCCCGTCAGCCATTTGGCGCTCTGCTCCTCCAGCCAGATCAGCGAGCGCATGGCGTCCACGGCGGTGCGTTCGACGTCTGACTGGCGGAAGACGTCGTTGAAGACTTCCAGTGACACCGGGCCGGTGTAGCCGGCGCGGACCACGTGGCCCATGAACTTGGCGAGCTCGAACTGGCCTTCACCCGGGAAAACACGGTAGTGGCGGCTCCAGGACAGGACGTCCATGGAGAGCTTGGGGGCATCTGCCACCTGGACAAAGAAGATCTTGTCCGCGTTGATCTTCTCGATCGGCGCGGTGTCCCAGTCGCGGGAAAGGATATGGAAGGAGTCCAGGCAGGTACCGAAGTTGGGGTGGTCCACCATCTCGACGAGGCGGTAGGCGTGCTCGTAGTCGTTGACGTACTTGCCCCAGGCAAGGGCCTCGTACGCCACCTTGACGCCGTGGTCCCCGGCCAATCCCGCCAGTTCGGAGAGCTGTTCGGCGCGGAGGGCGTCGTCGTCGATGGTGGCGGTGGCCACGTTCGAGCAGACCAGGATGGTGTCCATGCCCAGCCGGGACATCAGCTTGAACTTCGCCTCGGCGCGCCGGAGGTTGGCCTTCAGCAGGTCCGGGGTGACGCCGTCGAAATCCCGGAAGGGCTGGTAGAGGTCCAATCCCAAGCCGAGGTCGGCGGCCATGGTCCGCACGTCCTCCGGAGTCAGCGGTGAGGTGACCAGGTCCTGCTCAAAGATCTCGATCCCGTCGAAACCCGCGATGGCGCAGGCCTGCATCTTTTCCTTCAGCGTGCCGGACAGGCAGACGGTGGCGATTCCGGTGCGCATCAGGCGGCCACCTCTTCGGCGGCCACAAGCTCCAGGAAGTGGCTGCGCATCCGGTCCGGGTCGGGTTCGAGGCCGGTGAAGATACGGAAGGCGTCCGCGGCCTGGCCCACGGCCATCCGGCCGCCGTCCAGCACCTCGCAGCCCTTGGCGCGGGCGCCGCGGACCAGTTCGGTCTCGATGGGGCGGTAGACGATGTCCGCCACCCAGTGGCGTGACTCCACCAGGTCCAGGTCCAGCGGGAGCCCGGGGTGGGCGGCCATGCCCACGGGGGTGCAGTGCACCAGCCCGCCGGCCAGGGGCATCAGCTGCGGCAGCTCCGCCGTCGTATGTGCCGTGACGGTGCTGTCCGGGAAGAAGCCTGCGAGCTCGGCGGCCCGGGCAGCGCCGCGGGCGGCGTCCATGTCCACCAGGTGCAGGCGGCGGACGCCGGCGGTGAGCAGGGCGTAGGCCACGGCGGAGCCGGCGCCGCCGGCACCCAACTGCACCACGCGGTCCAGCTTGGCGCCGGGGAGTCCGGCGGCGAGGGCTGCAGCGAAGCCGGAGAAGTCGGTGTTGTGGCCGATGAAGCGGCCGTCCTCGATCACCACGGTGTTGACCGCTCCCAGCCGCAGCGCGTCCGGGGACACTTCATCCAGATGCTGCAGGACCAGCTGTTTGCAGGGGTGGGTGATGTTCAGGCCGTTGAATCCGAGGCTGCGGGCGCTCTGCAGCAGCTGTCCCACGGACTCGCCGGGAAGGCCGAGCTGCAGCAGGTCGATGGGGCGGTACAGGTAGCGCAGGCCCTGCACGTCCCCTTCGCGTTCATGCATGGGCGGGGTGAGTGACGGCATCACGCCATCGCCGACCAGTCCCACCAGGTAGGACTCAGTTCGATTACTCATCCGTGCAGCTCCTTTGATACGGCACCTTGGCAGCTTCCTTGCGGAGGGTGCACTGCCGGGTGATGGAAATTACGGTACATCATTTGTTCACTTTCCGCACGCTTGTTCTAGATACGAACAAAGTGCGGCAATCTGACGCTTCTGCGGGCTCAGCTACTACCGCTGCGGCAGGCGTGCGGCGAGCTCGGCCGCCGCTTCCTGAAGCAGCGGGACGTGCGCCTCCAGGCCCTCCAGGCCGAGGCGGAAAACCGGAACCGCCGTGGCCAGCGAAGCGAACGCGTGGCCCTGGTGGTTGAGCAGCGGAACCGCCACGGCGCGCATCCCGAGCTCGTTTTCCTCATCCATCACGGCGAATCCGCGGCGGCGGACCAGCTCGATTTCGGCACGGAAGGCATCCCTGTCGGTAATGGATTTCTCCGTCAGCGGCTCGAGCGGAAGCTCCGCCAGGAGCTTTTCGCGCTCCGCATCCTCGGCGAACGCCACCAGGGCTTTTCCGACGGCGGTGGTGGACAGGGAGCCCAGGTGGCCAGGATCGCTGGTTACCCGGAACATCTGCGGCCCGTCCACCTTGTTCACCGTGAGGTGATGGTGGCCGTCGCGGACACTGAGGATGGTAGCCTCACCGGTCTGCTCGGTCACGCGGCGCAGGACGGGCAGGGCCGTTCCGGCGAAGCCATGGTGGTTGGAGACCCGCTGGCCCAGCTGGAAGATCCGCAGGCCGAGGTGGTAGCGGCGGCCATCGGGCTCGTAGTCCACAAAGCCGTCCCGCGTCAGGGAGCCAAGGAGCCGGTATGTGGTACTGAAGGGCAGCTGGGCGCGGCGGGAGATTTCCGCCGCACTGGCGCCGCGGGGCTCGTCACCCAGGAGGACCAGAAGGCCCAGGGCCTTGCCCACCATGTCGGTCCGGTCGGCGGACCGCCCTGCTTTGGGCGGGTTTTCGTCAGCGGCAACATCATCGGGGGCTGTGGCTTGGTTCACACTCATACCTCGATGTTGCCACATTGTGAGAGCTATTGCTACTGAATGATTATTTTGTTGACAAGTGACTGCCCTCACAGCCATCATTGCTGTATCGCACAAGTAGCTCCCACCATGTGGCTACTGTCCGGGTTCTCCCGCACTGCAGCCGCGCTCCCCGAAGGCAACACCTGGGCCGCGCCGGCTGCAGCCCCCCGATCCATCCGCGACAAAGTCGTCACATCAAAGGAACTCCATGAGCCAGATACTTCCGTCCGCTGAGCCAGGCATCGCTGCCCCGGCCGGGACGCCGAAGAAGGCAGCCCTCGCAAGCTTCCTGGGCAGCGCCGTCGAATACTACGACTTCTTCATCTTCGGTTCCGCCGCTGCCCTGATCTTTCCCACGGTCTTCTTCCCGGATGCTGACGCCAACGCAGCGATCATGTCCTTCGCCACCTTCGGCTTCGCCTACGTGGCACGGCCCGTCGGTGCCGTCATCCTGGGCCACTTCGGCGACAGGGTGGGCCGGCGGAAGGTCCTGATGTTCACCCTCCTCCTCATGGGCGCCTCCACTTTCCTGATCGGCTGCCTGCCGGACTTCAACACCGTTGGCTGGTGGGCCCCGGCCCTGCTGGTCCTCGCCCGGCTCTGCCAGGGCCTCTCCGCCGCAGGCGAGCAGGCCGGCGCCTCCTCCATGACACTGGAACACGCACCGGACAACCGCCGCTCCTTCTTCACCTCCTGGACCCTCACCGGCACCCAGGGCGGCCAGATCCTCGCCGCCCTCGTCTTCATCCCCGTCCTGGCCCTCCCGGACGAGCTCAAGTACGGCATCGGCTGGCGCATTCCGTTCTGGCTGAGCGCCGTCGTGGTGATCGTTGCGTTCTTCATCCGACGCACCCTGCACGAGCCGCCGGCTTTCGAAGAAGCCCAGAAGACGGCCCAGATCTCCAAGCTCCCCGTAGCCGACCTGCTGAAGGGCCACTGGCGCGACGTCCTGCGCGTGATCTGCTGCGCCTTCATCGCCGCCGTGTCCACAGTGTTCGGAACCCTCGCCATCAGCTACGCCAAGACCGTCGCCGGCGTGGACGGCACCACCACCCTGTGGCTCGTGGTCGGCGCCAACCTCGTGGCGCTGGGCACCCAGTCGCTGTTCGGCATGCTGGCGGACAAGATCGGCCGCAAGCCCGTCTTCATCTACGGCGCCCTCGCCAGCGCCGCGCTCACGCCCGTTTTCCTGCTCAGCCTCGAATCCGGCAGCGTGCCGCTGATGTTCCTGGCCGCCATCGGTTTCTTCTCCTGCGGCTACGCTGCCTCCAACGCCGTCTGGCCGTCCTTCTACGCCGAGATGTTCAGCACCAAGGTCCGCTTCTCCGGCCTGGCCATCGGCACCCAGCTGGGCTTCCTGATGGCAGGATTCGCCCCCGCAATCGTGGCAGCCATGGGCGGCATCAAGCCCGGCGGCTGGGTCCAGATCAGCATCTTCACCGCCGTCATCTGCACAGTGGCAGCCATCTCCGCGCTGACGGCCAAGGAGTCCTACAAAATCCCCACCAAGCAGCTCGGCCTGAAGTAGCCTTTCTGCCCCACCGGACGCCATTCCAGCCCGGTTTTCAGACCGGAAAGCCCGCCATTCCCCCAAATGGCGGGCTTTCCTTTGTATAAAGCGGGCTGTTCCGGCACGCGCATGCTCCATCCCTGCGGCTGAGCATCAACTTCATCAATTCACGTCTTTGCGGAAGGGAAGGCTACCCTAAGTCAGTCCCCTTTTTATCCCTGCCCTTCCCCACGGCAGCCCTGCTAGGCGGTTTCCTGTGCGCTCCTCCCTCCGTCCCCGCGTCCTCCTGGCCGCGGCCGCTGCCCTCACCTTGACGGGCTGCGGTTTCAGCGGCACCCAGACCCAGTCCACCCAGCCCAGCGCTGCGGCGGACACCAGCCAGCGGATTGTGGTGGACAACTTCCGCGCACCGGTGGCCAACTGGGCCGTGGAATCGGATGCCGCGTACATCCTCTCCCTCTCCGGCTGCCTGGAGACCCTGACCACCTACAACCAGGCCGAGGGCAAGGTCCTGCCGTCGCTTGCCACCGAGTGGAAGCAGTCCTCACCGCTGGACTGGGACTTCAGCATCCGCCAGGGCGTCAAGTTCCAGGACGGCACCGACCTCACCGCCGGGTCCGTGGCGTCGGCACTCAACCACGTCCTGGACGCGAAGGTTCCGGCGCGGGCCTTCAACCGCACCATGATCGGCAGTGTCACCGCAGTGGACGGCCAGACGGTCCGGGTCAGCACCCCGGCCGAAAACCCGCTGGTGCCCTACCGGCTGGCCAGCGTCAACACCGGCATCCTGGCGCCGGCCGCCTACAAGGCTGAAGGCCTGGACCCGTTCGGGCACTGCACCGGGCCTTTCACTCCCGTCTCGGAGAAGGCAAAGCAGTCCCTCACCCTGGACCGCAACGAGAACTACTGGGGCGGCGACGTACAGCTTGCCGGCGCCGAGGTCCGCTTCATCACCAACGGCCCCACTCGTGCCGCCCAGGTGCAGACGGGCGAAGCGGATATCTCGCTGTCCATCCCCGTCGCCAGCCTCGCGGCGCTGAAGGCGGACAAGGGCGTCTCCGTCCTGGGCGCCGATTCGCCGCGCACTGCCACGATGTACATGAACAACGGCCGTGCCCCGCTGGACAATGTTGACGTCCGCACGGCGATCCGCGAGGCACTGGACCTTGATGCGCTGGCCGCCAGCGTCTACGAAGGCGCAGCGCTTCCGGCCACCGGACCGTTTGCCCCGTCCGAGCCCTGGGCCGGCGGGAAGCAGGACAAGCAGCAGCAGGACCTCGAGGAAGCCCGCAAGCTGCTCGCCAAGGCCGGCTACACCGCCGACCGCCCCCTGGAAATCATCGCCATCGTGGAGCGCGCCGAATTTGCGGACGTCGCCGCCGTTGTGCAGGAGAACCTGAAGAACATCGGCATCCCCGTGGCCATCACCTCCAAGGAATACGCCTCCGCGGAGCCGGACGTCCTGGCCGGCAACTACGACATGCTGCTCAGCCAGCGGAACCGGCTGATCGACATCGCCGACCCCATCGGCTTCCTCACCGCCGACTACACCTGCAAAGGCACCTACAACCTGAGCCACTTCTGCGACGCAGAATACGACCGGATCATCGCCGAAGCCGCCACCACAGTGGACACCACCGAGCGCTACAAGCTGTACGCGGAGGCAGGCCGGATCCTGCAGGACAAGGCCGTCAACGCCTGGCTGGTCAATGAGCAGGCCACCGACGCCACCCGGACCAACGTCCTGAACTATGTCCAGGACCCGCTGTCCCGCTACGTCCCCACCGCGAAGACGGCCAAGGCCGCGTCCTAGTTCCCCAGACTCACACCGCAAAATGCTGCAGTTCATCACCAAACGGACGGCCACCCTGGTGGCCGCCGTTGTGGTGTCCTCGTTTGCGGTCTTCCTGATCCCGTACTTCACGCCCGGGGACCCGGTACGGAAGATCATCCGCTCACGCGTGGCGGGCGACGCCGTCGACGACTCTGCGGTGCAGGGCCTCAGCGAAAGCCTCGGCCTGAACGATCCCCTGGCCGTCCAATACTTCCGTTGGCTCGGGGATTTCTTCAGCGGCGACATGGGCCTGTCCTTCGTCAGCCGCACCCCGGTGGCGGAACAGGTGCTGCCGGCGCTGTCCGTGACGCTCAGCCTGGTCACCATGTCGCTGGTCCTGGCCGCGGCCGTAGCACTCCCCCTGGGGATTCTTTCGGGGCTGCGCCCCGGAAGCGTTGCGGACAAGGCCATTACGGCAGTGACCCAGGCCCTGATAGCCATGCCCGAGTACTGGGTGGCTCCCGTGCTGGTCCTGGTCTTCGCCCTGAAACTGTCGCTCCTGCCCACGGCCGGCTGGAATGACCTCTCCTCCGCCGTACTGCCGGCCCTGACCCTTGCGCTGCGGCCCATCAGCTTCTTCACCTCGGCGGTCCGCGCCGGGATCATCGATGCAGCAGCGGCAGAGCACGTGCCGGCGGCCCGTGCCCGCGGGCTGAGCCAGGGCCAGGCGATCCTCCGCCACGTGGTGCCGAACGGCCTGGTGCCGCTGTCCACCCTGTTCGCCGTGTGGTTCGCCGGCCTGCTGGGCGGGTCGGTGATCGTGGAGGTCATTTTCGCCGTACCGGGCATGGGCAGGCTGCTTTTCGATGCCGTGGTGAACAGCGATATCCCGCTCGCCCAGGGTGGAGTGGTGGTTGTGGTGGCACTCGCCGTCGGCGTGACCACCCTGGCGGACTTCGTCCACCGGTTCCTCAGCCGCACGGTGGGAGGAACCCTTGCGTAGCCGGCTTACCGTGTCCACCGTGGCAGCCGCCGTGCTTGCCGCCATTGTGCTGGCAGTGCTGCTGGCGCCCTGGATTTCGCCCTATCCGCCCGCGGAGCAGAACCTGGCCGAGCGCCTGGCCGCGCCCTCGGCCGAACACTGGCTGGGCACCGACAACCTGGGCCGGGACACCCTCAGCCGGGTCCTCGAAGGCGGCCGGTTTTCCATGTCCGTGGCGGCGCTTGCCACGGTGCTGACGTGCCTGCTCGGAGTAGCCATCGGGATCCTGAGCGCACGCCGCAGGGGCTGGGTGGATGAATTCCTGACCCGCACCAACGACGTCCTGCTTGCCCTGCCGGAAATGGTGGTCGCCCTGTTCATCGTGGCGGCGCTGGGCACGGGCTTCGGGCCGCTGCTGCTCGCCCTGACGGTTACGGGGTGGACTCCCTTCGCCCGCCTGGCCCGGACCCTGGCCTACGACGTCTCGGCCCGCGGCTTCGTGGAGGCCGCCCGCGTGGTGGGCTGCCCGCCGTCGTTCATTATCTTCCGGCACGTGCTGCCCCACCTCGCGGCACCGATCCTGGGCCAGGCAACCCTGCGATTCGGGCACCTGCTCATCAGCGTGGGCGCCCTCTCCTACCTGGGCCTGGGCGTCCAGCCGCCGCAGTCGGACTGGGGTTCCATGCTGGCAGCAGCGCAGCCCTTCGCGGACCGCGCACCGATGGGGATCCTCGCACCGGGCCTGGCCATTTTCCTCGTGGCGCTCTGTGTCACCCTGATCGGCCAGCGCGCAGCGCACATGGCCGCGGCACCGTTGCTGCTCCCCCTGGCGGCGGAAAAATGAGCCCCCTGGACTCCGGGCTGCTCCTCGACGGGCTGCAGGTGAGCCAGCAGGAGTCCGACGGCGGGACTTCCGCCAGGCCCCTGCTCTCCGATGTGTCCCTGTCCGTGGATCCCGGTGAATTCGTGGCGCTGGTGGGCAGTTCCGGTTCCGGCAAGACCCTGACCGCGATGTCCTGCCTGCGGCTCCTGCCGCCCAGCCTGCGGATCACGGGCGGGTCCATCCGGCTCGGCGGCCTGGACCTGACCTGCGCGTCGGAACAGGAACTCAACTCCGTGCGCGGCGGGAGGCTGGGCATGCTGTTCCAGCAGCCCAAACGGATGTTCAACCCGAACCGGACCGTCGGGCAGCACCTCAAAGAGCCCCTCCGCCAGCATGCCGGGCTCCGCGGGGCCAAGGCTCGCGGCAAGGCGCTGGAACTGCTGGACGAGGTGGGCTTCGCCGATCCCGCCAAGGGCCTCCGTGCCTACCCGCACCAGCTCTCCGGAGGCATGGCGCAGCGCGCCATGACAGCCCTGGCGCTGGCGGGCCAGCCCGGAATGCTGCTGGCGGACGAGCCGACGTCGGCGCTGGACAAGGTGCTCGAGCGCCAGATCCTGCAGCTGCTGGAGCGCGAACGCCGGGAACGCGGGCTGGGCATCCTGTACATCACGCACAACATCGCGTCCGTGGCCGCCTTCGCCGACAAGGTGCTGGTGATGAAGGCCGGGACCATCGTGGAGGCCGGTCCTGCCGGTGACCTGCTCACCCGGCCGCAGACTTCCTACACCCGCGAGCTGCTGGCCGCCGCGCGCCTGGCGCCGGAGTCCCGCCGCCGTCCGCCCTCTACCGAACGGGACGTCCTGGTGCTGGAGAGCGTGGGCAAGCATTTCGGGCCGCGGCGGAAACGGGAGCATACCGCGCTGCAGGACGTCTCGCTGACCCTGCGGCGCGGGGAGATCCTGGGCGTGCTGGGCCAGTCGGGCTCGGGCAAAAGCACCCTGGCCAAAGCCATCGTCGGCCTGGAACCCGCCAGCACTGGATCCATCACCCGGCACCTGGACCCAAGCGACGCGCGGCAGGCTACCGCCGTCCAACTGGTGTTCCAGGAACCGCACGGCGCTTTTGACCCGCGGATGACCCTGCGCACCAGCCTGCAGGCACCGCTGCGCCCGCGCCGCGATCTGTCGCAAGAAGAGCGCGATGAGCGGATCGCCGCCGCGATGGCCGAGGTGGAACTGGACGCGGCGCTCCTGGACAAGCGGCCGGGCCAGTGCTCCGGCGGGCAGCTGCAGCGGGCCACCATTGCCCGTGCCCTGCTGCTGGAACCCCAGGTCCTGATCTGCGACGAGGCCACCTCAGCCCTGGACGCACTGACCCAGCGCACCATCCTGAAACTGCTCCTGCGGCTGCAGCGCGAACACAACCTGTCCCTCATCGTCATCTCACATGACATGGATGTGGTGCGGTACATGTGCGACAGGGTGGCTGTCCTGCTGGAGGGCCGGGTGGTGGAAGTGGCCGAGACCAGGGACTTCTTCGCCGCGCCCCGGCACCCGCACAGCCAGGCCCTGGTGGAGGCCTCGATCCCGTGCCGCGCGGACGGGCTCTGGAGCCTGCTGGATGCTACGGCCGCCCGGTCTCCAGCACCGAGGCCAGGTCAAAGCTGACCGGTTCCTCCAGCTGCGCATAGGTGCATGATTCCGGTTCCCGGTCCGGGCGCCAGCGGTTGAACTGGGCAGTGTGCCGGAACCTGTCGCCTTCCATGTGGTCGTACCGGACCTCCACCACCAGCTCCGGGCGCAGCGGCACGAAGGACAGATCCTTGCCGGCACTCCAGCGGCTGCCCTCGGCGTTCCGCGGCGTCCGCTCGCCTTCCTCCTGCTTCGCCCACGCCCAGGGGTGGTGATCAAAATCGGTGACCAGCGGCTGCAGCTGTTCGAACAGCTCCTGGCGGCGCTTCATCGGGAAGGCGCCGATCACGCCCACGCTGGCCAGGCCGCCGTCGTCCTTGTACAGCCCCAGCAGCAGCGAGCCGATGGCATCCGGCCCGCTCTTGTGCAGCCGGTATCCGGCCACCACGCAGTCGGCCGTGCGCTCGTGCTTGGTCTTGAACATCACCCGTTTGTCCGGCTCGTACCGCCCGTCCAGGCGTTTGGCCACCACCCCGTCCAGTCCGGCGCCCTCAAACTGCTCGAACCACCGGGTGGCGGTGTCCTTGTCCGTGGTGGCCGCGGTGAGGTGGACGGGAGCCTCGCTGGCCGCGAGCGCCTTCTCGAGTGCCGCCCGCCGTTCCGTGAAGGGCCGGCCCGTGTAGTCGTCCTCTCCCAGGGCCAGCAGGTCAAACGCCACGAACGAGGCGGGCGTCTGGGCGGCCAGCAGCTTCACCCGGCTGGCCGCGGGATGGATGCGCTGCTGGAGGGCGTCGAAGTCCAGCCGGTCGCCGGACGGGCCGATCAGGATGATCTCACCGTCCACCACGCACCGCGGCGGCAGGTTTTCCTTCAGGGCCGCCACGAGCTCGGGAAAGTAGCGGGTCATGGGCTTTTCGTTGCGGCTTCCGATCTCCAGTTCGTCGCCGTCCCGGAAAATGATGGACCGGAACCCGTCCCACTTGGGCTCATAGCTGAGGTCTCCTTCCGGAATGCCGCTAACGGCCTTGGCGAGCATGGGCGGGACTGGCGGCAGCACGGGAAGTTCCATGCTGCCCATTCTTGCCCGGCCAATGCCCCTGGCGGAAGACTGCCGCCGGTAGAAGGCCAGGGCTCAGCCGGCCAGCAGCCAGACGATCAGGACCAGGACCGGGGCGGCAGCCGCCGTCGACATCAGGATGGTTTCCCGCGCCACCGCGACTCCGCGGCCGTATTTGCTGGCAAACAGGAACACGTTCTGCGCGGACGGCAGCGCCGCCATGAGCACCACGCCCAGCAGCATGTGGTGGTCCAGGTTGAACAGGAAGCGCCCGACGGCGAACGCCACCGCCGGCATCACGGCGGACTTCAGCACGGTGGCAGTAAGGATCTCCGCCCGGTGGCCGCCGCTTTGCAGCATCCGTGCCCCGTGCAGGGACATGCCGAAGGCCAGCAGCACCACCGGGACAGCCGCCCCGCCCAGGAGTTCCAGCGGGGCCATCACGGGATCGGGAAGCTTGACGTGGAACGCCGCCAGGACAACGCCCAGCAGGCTGGCGATGATCATGGGGTTCCGGAAGGGCTGGGTGAGCATCAGCCGTGGTGAGAACCGGCCGGCCGCGGAAAGGTCCAGCAGGGTGAGGACCAGCGGAGCGAGCAGGAGCAGCTGGACCAGCAGGACCGGTGCCACCGGTGTGGCATCGCCGAGCGCGTAAAGGGTGATGGGGATGCCGATGTTGTTGGCGTTGACGTAGGAACTGGCCATGGCGCCCACGGCTGTTTCGGCCATCGGACGGCGGAACCAGAGCCGGCTCGCGGTGACGTACAGCAGTGCCGTGACTGCGGCCGTCAGCAGGGCCAGCGGCACGTAGGCGGAGAACACCACTGAGATATCGGATTCGAGCACCACCGTAAAAAGCAGCACCGGGTTGGTGATGAAGAAGGCGGTCCGCGTCAGTGCCGAAACGGTTGGTTCCCCGCCCAGCCCGCACCGCGCGGCCACGTAACCCACCGCAATGACGACGCCGATCACCGCCAACCCGATCAGCACACCGCCCACAAGAGGTACTTCCTTCCGCGTCCGCCTGCGCAGGATGACAGCGAGCGCAGTGTTACAAGTTACAAACTTATCTGACAAGTGGCGGACCGGTTGTACGCTGCCGCTTTGGAGCTCCTTCCCGGCGGAAACCCTCGACACAGCCCACACCAGACGGGTAGAGGTTAACGATGGTTACTGTCGGCTTCCACGCTTCCCACGAACAGATCAGCCCCGGCCAGCTCCTTCGGGACGTCCAGCACGCTGAGCGGGCGGGCTTTGACGCCGCCATGTGCTCGGACCACTTCGAGCCGTGGTCGGCCCGGCAAGGACACTCCGGCTTCGCCTGGTCCTGGCTGGGTGCGGCATTGGCCACCACCGACCTCCGGTTCGGTGTGGTCACCGCGCCCGGCCAGCGGTACCACCCGGCCATCATCGCCCAGGCCTCCGCCACGCTGGCTTCCATGTTTCCCGGCAGGTTCTGGTTCGCCCCCGGCAGCGGCGAGAACATGAACGAGCACATCACCGGTGACGGCTGGCCGGCCAAGGACGTCCGCCAGCGCCGCCTCGAGGAGTGCGTGGACGTGATCCGGCGGCTGCACCGCGGCGGCGAAGTCACCCACCGGGGCCTGGTCACGGTGGAACAGGCGCGGATCTGGGACGTCCCGGAAACCCCGCCGCCCCTGATCGCGCCGGCCGTCAGCGTGGACACGGCCCGCAGGGCCGCCGCCTGGGCGGACGGCCTGGTCACCGTCAACCAGCCCGCGCCCAAACTCCGGGACATGCTGGCCGCCTACCGGGACAACGGAGGCAAGGGCAAAGCTGTTTTGCAGGTCCACTTGTCCTGGGCCGGATCCGAGGACGAGGCGGTTGCCGTTGCCTTGGACCAGTGGCGCACCAACACCTACCAGCCGCCCATCCCCTGGGACCTTCCCACGGCGGGACATTTCGACCTGGTGGGTGAACACGTGACAGCAGAACAGGTGCGTACAACGGTGAACGTCTCGGCGAGCCTGGACCGGCACGTGGAGTGGCTGGGCAGGTACGCGGACCTCGGCTTCGACGAGCTCTACCTGCACTTTGTCGGCCAGGAGCAGGCGGCGTTCATCGACACCTTCGCCGCGGAGGTACTGCCGCAGCTCCGCACCCCCGGCAGTACACCGGCGGTCCCGCAGCTTGCGGCGGCAGGTGCCGAACCGGCGTCGGACGCTTCAGCATGAGGCTCGCCGAAACCTCCGACCTCTGGTGGAAGAATGCGGTGATCTACTGCCTGGACGTCGAGACGTTTTTTGACGACGACGGCGACGGCTGCGGCGACTTCGCCGGCCTCACCCAGCGGGTGGACTACCTGGCCGCCCTCGGCGTGACCTGCATCTGGCTGATGCCGTTCTATCCCTCTCCGGACCGGGACGACGGCTACGACGTGACCGACTTCTTTACGGTTGATCCCCGGCTGGGCACCATGGGGGACCTGGTGGAATTCGTGCGTGCCGCCAGGGACCGGGGCATGCGGGTCATCGCGGACTTCGTGGTCAACCACACCTCGGACCAGCACCCCTGGTTCGTCGAGGCCCGGAAGTCAACTGACAACCGGTACCGGGACTACTACGTGTGGCGGAGCGACACTCCTCCGGACACATCCGGCGAAGTGGTGTTCCCCGGCGAGGAGACATCGCTGTGGACCCAGGATGACGCCACCGGCGAGTGGTACCTGCATATGTTCGCCGGGCACCAGCCGGACCTGAACGTCACCAACCCCGGCGTGCGGAACGAGATTGCCAAGGCGATGGGCCTGTGGCTGGAGCTCGGGCTGGACGGTTTCCGCCTGGACGCGGTGCCCTTCTTCCTCGAAACCCGGGGCCAGCCCAAGGATGAGGCCGCCAACCGGGATCCGCACGATTACCTCTCGGCGTTGCGGAGCTTCGTGAACCGCCGCAACGGCAGCGCGGTGCTGCTGGGTGAGGTGAACCTGCCCTACAAGGAACAGCTGGAGTACTTCGGCGGCCCCGACGGCAACGAACTGAACATGCAGTTCGACTTTATGTCCATGCAGCACCTCTACCTCTCGCTTGCCCGCCGCGATGCCCGGCCGCTGGCCGAAACGCTCAAAAGCCGCCCGGCCCTGCACCCGGACAACCAGTGGGCCATGTTTGTGCGCAACCATGACGAACTCACCCTGGACAAGCTCACGGACGGCGAGCGCGGCGAGGTCTTCGCCGCCTTCGGGCCTGCAAAGAACATGCAGATTTACGGGCGCGGCCTGCGCCGCCGGCTTCCCCCGATGCTCGACGGCGACCCCGAACGCCTGCGGATGGTGTACTCGCTGATGTTCTCCCTCCCCGGCACGCCGGTGTTGTTTTACGGCGAGGAGATCGGCATGGGTGAGGACCTCCGGCTCAAGAGCAGGGCCGCGGTGCGCACGCCCATGCAGTGGAGCGAGGGGAAAAACGGCGGCTTCTCCACGGCAAAGGCGGCGGACCTGGCCGTTCCGCTGGCACGGGGGGAGTACGGGCCGGAGCACGTCAACGCGGCTGCCGCCAGGCGCGACCCGGATTCGCTGTTCAACTTCATGGCCACCCTGATCCTGCGGTACCGGGAGAACGCGGAGCTGGGGTGGGGCAGCTTCGCCCTCATCGACCAGCCGGAGCCGGCGGTCTTTGCGCACACCTGCAGCTCGGACGGCGGCCTGCTGGTGCTGCTGCACAACCTGGGTGAAGATCCGGTGAAGGTCAGTGCGAAAGCCGGGCCTGAGGATGGACCCGCGCAGGCTTTCAAGGACGCCGCCCTGCTGGACGTGTTCGACGGCGGGAGCGTGCCTTTGCAGCCCGACGGCGGCTTCACGGTGGAGCTGGGCCGTTACGGCTACCGCTGGCTCCGGGTGCAGAGGAAGGGTGACCGGCTGGCGCCGTAACCGGGCCGCCAACCTTTGTGAAAAGATCAACCATGCGCGCCATGCAACATTCCAGCAAACTCCAGAACGTCCGGTACGAACTCCGCGGCCCGATCCTCCAGGCGGCCAAGAACATGGAGGCCGAGGGCCACCGGATCCTGAAGATGAACCTGGGCGATACCGCACCGTTCGGCCTGGAAACCCCTGAATCCGTGGTGGTGGACATGATCCACCACCTGCGGGGCGCGCAGGGCTACAGCGACTCCAAGGGAATCTTTTCGGCCCGCACGGCCATCTCGCAGTACTACCAGACCCGCGGGCTCATGCAGATCGGGGTGGAGGACATTTTCATCGGCAACGGTGTCAGCGAACTGATCTCCATGTGCCTGCAGGCCTTTATGGAAAACGGCGACGAAATCCTGGTCCCGGCACCGGATTACCCGCTGTGGACGGCGGCTGTGACCCTGACCGGCGGCACCCCTGTCCATTACCTGTGCGACGAGGCGGAGAACTGGTGGCCGGACATGGCCGACGTCGAGGCAAAGATCACGAGCCGGACCAAGGGCATCGTGATCATCAACCCGAACAATCCCACCGGCGCCGTCTACCCCCGCCACATCCTGGAACAGTTCGCCGGGCTGGCCCGGAAACACAACCTGGTCCTCTTCTCGGACGAGATCTACGAGAAGGTGCTTTACGGGGATGCCGTACACCTCCACACCGCCGCAGTTGCCGAGGACGTCTGCTGCCTGACCTTCAGCGGCCTGTCCAAGGCCTACCGGATGCCCGGCTACCGCGCCGGGTGGGTGGCCGTTACCGGGCCGCTGGCCGCCACCGCCGCCTACCGCGAAGGGCTCGAACTGCTGGCATCCCTGAGGTTGTGCCCCAACGTTCCTGCCCAGCACGCGATCCAGACCTGTTTGGGCGGCTACCAGAGCATTGAGGCGCTGGTGCGGCCCGGCGGCCGGCTCCGGGAACAACGGGACCTCGCGCACAAGCTGCTGACCGCCATTCCGGGCATCACCTGCGTCCCGGCCGAGGGGGCCATGTACCTGTTCCCGCGGCTGGACCCGGAACTTTATCCGATCGCCAGCGACGAGCAGTTCGTCCTGGACCTGCTGAAGGACCAGAAGATCCTGGTGTCCCACGGTTCGGCCTTCAACTGGCCCACACCGGACCACTTCCGCTTTGTGATCCTCCCGTCGGTCCTGGACATCGAGGAAGCAGTCCGCAGGATCTCGACCTTCCTCGCCGCCTACCGCAACCGCGAGGCGGCTTAGCACGATTGCGGGGAAACAGCTCCGGCTCAAAGAACTAACCCGCGCCTAACCATCAGGAAACCAGGGCGCAACATTGCCACTCCACACTGGTAGTGCAGGCAAGAGCCGGCACCAGCTCCAGCCAGGAGGCCCCAATGTTGAAGAAAGCAGCAGCCCATGTAACCCGCGTCCGGACACTGGACCAGCTTCGCCGCGGCGACGAGATCGAAGCCCGGCTCTCGGTAGGCCCGTCCTACGACGACGTAGTGATCCGCCGGGGCAGCGTGCAGGAGACAGCGCCGGGAATCGGCGTGGTGTGGATCCTGGACCGGATCACGGGCCTGCGCAAAGCAATCAATACGGACGAATGCAGCGTGTGGCGGGTGGCCTGAACCGGGCGCCGGCTGAAATGGCAGGCCGCGGCAGCGGGTGTAGTCAGTAAGGACTGCCCGCCGCCTCCGAAGCCCGTCCTGCCGGCTCCTGTGTTCTCACCCGCCGGCCACTGACTGGATGACCAGCACCTCCTGGCCGGGTGCCACCTCCGTATCGAGGCCCTGCAACCGCCGCACCTCGTCGCCATCCACGTAAACATTCACGAACCGCCGCAGGGCTCCCGTCTCATCCCGAAGCCGCCTGGCCAGCACGGCGAAGTCGGCGGTGACGGAATCCAGCAGTTTTGCCACGGTCACCGGCCCGTCGGCGGGCGCAGTCAGGACGGACTGCCCGCCGGCCAGCGGCTGCAGGATGCTGGGCAGCACCACCGAGATCTCAGGCACCGGCCACCACTGCCGCGCGGACGCACAGGACATCGGGCAGGTGGGCCGCCACTTCCGCGAACGTCTCCCCTTCGTCTGCGCTGGCATACACGGTGCCTCCGCGCGTGCCGAAGTAGACGCCCGCCGGCTCCGCAGTGTCCACGGAGGCGGCGTCCCGCAGGACGCTGTTGTACTCGCCCGTGGGTAATCCGTTGCTGAGCCTCTTCCAGCTGCCGCCGGCATCATCCGTGCGGTGGACGGCCAGTTCGCCGTTGGGCGGGATACGCTCGCCGTCGGCTTTGAGCGGCACAACCCAGGCTGTACCTTCACGCCGCGGATGGGTCAGCATGACAAAGCCGAAGTCGGCCGGCAGGCCCTCCGCAATGGAGGTCCAGCTCTCCGCGTTGTCATCCGTGCGGTACACGCCGTGGTGGTTCTGCGCATAGAGCCGGCCGTCGACGGCGGCATCCGCAGCAATCTTGTGCACGCACTGTCCGAACTCCGGATTCGGGTCCGGCATGAAATAGGCCGAAATTCCCTTGTTGCGTGCCTCCCAGGAGGTGCCGCCGTCGAGCGAGCGGTAAACGCCGCCCGTGCTCATGGCCACGTGGACGGTTTCACCTTCCGGGTGGACCACGATCGAATGGGCCGCGGCGCCGCCGTAGCCGGCACCCCAGTCGCTGCGGTGCGGATGGTCCCAAAGGCCCCTGTTCAGCTCGAAGTGTTCGCCGCCGTCGGTGGACTTCCACACGGAGATGGGCTCGGCCCCCGCCCACACCACTCCCGGCCGCGCGCCGGCGTCCGGATAAATCTGCCAGATCCGTTCCAGGGCCGCGCCGGTATCCTCGGGGAACCTGATGGCACCCTGCTCAGGTTCGGACCAGGTGGCGCCAAGATCGTCCGAGTGGGCCACCGTGGGTCCCCAGTGCTCGTTCCGGACTCCCACCATGATCCGGGTGCGGCCTTCCCTGGTGTCGATCCCGATGCTGGGAATCTCACTCATCAGGAAATGCGGACCGGTGAAGGACCAATCATGCCTGTCCGCGCTGGTGGCCAGCCACAGGCCCTTTTTAGTCCCGATCGCTAAGACAAAACTTCCTTGGGTTGCCATGCCCCCATGCAACCACCGCCCCGGGCAGCCTGCAATGGTTTCCGGCTGAAAGGGGGCGTGGAGTGGGGGTTAGTCCACAAACTCCGACTGCGTCTCGATGAAGTCCCAGTCCGCCGCCGTTAACACTGCCGCCGGGTTGTCCGGATGGGGTCCACCGGCCTCGGCGATCCCCTGGAGGACCGGAAGCGGAAGTTCCCCGGCGCGCAGGTTCTCCCGCAGCCATTCCTTGCTCGCAAGATCCAGGTCCAGCCACCACATGAAAATCTCCATGCCCTCATGCCCCTTTCGTCGAATCCAACGTTAGGCGCGGACAGGTCGGGCTACAAGACACCCGCGGTGCGGGCAAGTAGCGCCGCGGGATTTTCGGGTACCCGCAAGTAACCGGGCAAGCGGCGGTGCCTGAAAGACGAGTACCCCCTACTGGCGACTGGCTGCGGGCGCAAACCTAGCCTGAAAACTCAAGCAAGCTGACCGTGCTGCTGGGGCATCGGGCGCAACCGCTACCGGCTCTGCATCATGGTCCGTTTCACAAACACTGGGGAGAAAATCATGAAACGCACCTTTGCCACTCTGGGGGTGGTGGGGCTGGGGCTGCTCACCCTCACGGCACCAGCCATTGCAGCGTCCGACCGCGTTACGGTCTGCCATGCCGACGGTTCCTCCTGGTCGCCGCTGGAATTCAATGTCAACGGTATCGGCGGCCACGACGAGCATCCCACCGACATCATTCCGCCGACACCGAAGGCGCCAGCAGGCCAGAACTGGACGAACGCCGGCAAGCTCACCTACATAGCCAACTGCGCGGCCCTGCCGCCGGGCGAGACAGTTGACCCGGAGACTCCGCCCGTCGTGGTCCCGCCAGTGGTGGTGGTCCCACCGGTGGAACAACCTGTGGTTGAGACGCCCGTCGTCGAGACGCCGGTCGTGGAACAGCCCGTCACTCAGACGCCTGTTGTCGAAACCCCCGTGGAGACGGTTGTAGTTGCTCCTGTTGCCGCTCCACCCGTGCAGCAGCCCGTGGTGGTGCCGCCGGTGACTGTCCCGCCGGCAGCAGCGCCCGTCGTCGTACCCCGGCAGCCGGCCGCCGCTGGCGCCGTGGCTACGACCGGTCTGGGCACCAATCAGGGGTACAACGCCCAGACGTCCGTGGGCGGCTCCAACAGCCCGTCCTGGCTGGCAGGCCTTGGCGCCCTGGCGGTCGCAGGCGCAGCAGTTGCGCTCCGCCGCAGCCGCCGTACCCACCCCTTGGCTGACTGACACGGCCAGGCTGCAACCAGCAGCCCGATGACAGGAGGGCGTCCCGCCAGTGCCCGGCGGGGCGCCTTCCTCCTCTTTCATTGCAAGTGCACAGGAGCACCATGTTGAAGGAACGCAGCCGGCACGCGGCCCGCAAGGAGGGCACGAAGCGGCGCTGGAACCGGGGAGACCTGGCCATCCTCCTGTGCGGGGTGTTGGCCTTTCTGTCCATGACCTTCGGTGCGCCCCTCTTCCACCAGGTGCAGGTCTCCGCCAGCGGAAACAGTGCCGTGGCGGGAACTTCGGCATCCGGTGCCACGTCCCGGCAGCCGGCACCCAATGTCGCGGAGACACCGAAAACACGTGGAACGGAGGTGGCAGCTGAAGGGCAGCAGCCCGCCCCCGCCGGTCCGGATGTACAGCCGCCCGCCCCCGCCCTCCCGGCAGCGGCTAAACCGGTGCGGATCCGCTATGCCGCCGCGGCCTTCGATGTTCCTGTCCATTCACTTGATGTGGACGCTGCCGCGCAGGCCAGCCAGACTCTTGAGCCGCCGGCCACGAAAGACGGCTACTGGCTGACGCCCTTCGGAACTCCAGGACAGGGGTCGGCAAACACCACGTACGTGATCGGACACAGCTGGGAAGGTGCGGACGCACCCTTCAACCACCTGAGTTCAGCGGCAACTGTGGGCGACAGGTTTGAGGTGGACACCGCAACCGGCACCATCCCTTACAAGGTGGACAACGTGGCCACCTATTTGAAGTCCAGCCTCAAGGACAGTCCCATCTGGAGCATCGTGCCCAACCGGCTGGTCCTGATCAGCTGCTTTACGGAGGACCCCTGGGGCAAGAATGTGGTTGTCACCGCATCGCCCGCCCCGTAAAGGGAAGCAGCAAATGCCCTGTTCAAGTGCGTTCGGGAGTCCGAGAATAAGCTATGACATCAGATCCGTTCAGCGGTACGTCGCCCCTGCTGGTAGGCGTCGCGCCCAAGCAGCACCCTGAGGTCCTGCAGACCGCAGCCATCCTCGCCGCCCGCCTGGGAAGGCCGTTGCTCTGCGCCTACGTGGACGAGGCCAGCTATTTGGTGGAATGGGATCCCGCACGGGCTGCCCACCGGCTCTCCCTCCACCCGGACGCGGACGACGAGGATATCCGCGCCGTGGCGTCAGAGCTCCGAGCGGCCATAGAAGCGGCAGTGGCCAAAGTTCCTGCAGGTGCGGGGCGCACGGAATGGACTCTCCGCACCCTTGCCGGAGATCCCGCCCGCGGGCTGGCAAGGCTCGCTGCCGAAAGCGATGCTCCAATGATCATCGTCGGAACGTCGGAACGGGGTTTTGCCCATCGCCTGACGGAGGCCCTGAACGGATCCGTTGGCGCGTGGCTGACGCACCACCAGAGCCGCCCCGTGCTCGTGGTTCCCTACCGGATGCCGGCCCACGAGGACCGGTTGTGACCTTCGGCACCATGTTGCTTAAGCCGAATTAAGAGCAAAGAAAGTAAAGCGAAAGTAGTTATTCGATGTGCTGGCGGTGATGACTACCAGCCAGTAAGCTGATTCAAGCAGGCCGGTTCCACGCAGGTGGACGCCGGATTTGCCCAAAGACTGCTCCGGAGTGCGTATCCCCCAATAACGCACTCCGGAGCTTTTTTGTTGCCCTGATTCCCCCACCACTCCTAAATCGGGTTAGCGGCCAAAATCCGCTCCATACCCCCTGGGGGTACTTGAAACTATACCCCTCAGGGGTATACCGTTGAACTATGAGCGCAACGGAACAAGCAGTCGCGGGTGAAGCCATCGAAGCTGGCGTGGACCAGGAGGGGCCGGAGCACGGCTACACAGGAAACAAGGACGCCTACCTGCGCCGCCTCAAACGCATAGAAGGCCAGGTCCGGGGGATTGCCCGCATGGTGGATGAGGACAAGTACTGCATCGATATCCTCACCCAGGTCTCCGCCGTCACCAAGGCCCTGCACGCTGTCAGCCTGGGCCTCGTGGAAGAACACATCGGCCACTGCGTAGTGGGGGCCGCCTCCGAGCCGGACCCCGCCCTGCGCGCAGAAGCCATCGATGCCAAGGTCAAGGAAGCCGCCGATGCCATCGGCCGGCTACTCCGGTAACCGCACACTCCAATTCATCCAGCGCGGCTTACGCCGTTCGCGTCGAACACCGGCCCAGAAGGCCGGCCAACCAACAAGGAGCAGCCATGAGCACCACTTCCCCTACCACCACCACGGTCAGCGTCTCCGGAATGACGTGTGGCCATTGCATCTCGGCCGTCAGCGAAGAACTTGAGGCCCTTGCAGGCGTAGAAGCAGTGGACGTGGAACTTAATGCGGGCGGCATCTCCACCGTGACCATCACGTCCAGCCAGGACCTGTCGCCGTCCGAAATCGGCGAGGCAGTGGCGGAGGCTGGCTACCTGGTCGTCGCCAACGAAGCCTGACCACCAGCACTGAGACCAGCAGGGACATAAGGGATTACATGAGTAATCAGGATCTCCTCCACCAGCCCGGAAGCCGGGTGGTGGAACTCGACATCGAGGGCATGACCTGCGCCTCCTGCGTCAACCGCGTGGAAAAGAAGCTCGGCAAGCTCGAAGGCGTGCAGGCCCTGGTCAACCTTCCCCTGGAATCCGCGCACGTCACCGTTCCCGCGGGCATCAGTGACGAACAGCTGGTGGACACGGTCAACGCCGCAGGTTACAAAGCCAAAGTCCGTCTACCCGCCCCGGCACCGGAGGCCGTGCCCGGGACCCTGCGTCCCCGCCTGGTCCTGGCCGCCTTCCTCACGGTGCCCGTGTTCCTGATCTCCATGGTCCCTGCGTTCCAGTTCCCCCAGTGGGGATGGGTGGCCGGCGCACTGGCCCTGCCGGTGGTCACGTGGGCCGCCTGGCCGTTCCACCGTGCGGCCGCCATCAACGCCCGCCATTTCGCGTCAACCATGGACACGCTGGTGTCCCTCGGCGTGGCCGCCGCCTACCTGTTCTCAGCCTGGCAGCTGTTCTCCGATCCCCTGCTGACCCAGCATCCCGGCATGGAGGGAATGGGGCCGGGCGGCCTGTATTTTGAGGTGGCCGCCGTGGTCACCACGTTCCTGCTCCTGGGCCGCTACCTTGAGGCCAACGCCAAGCAAAAGGCGGGCGACGCCCTGCATGCCCTCCTGAGCCTGGGCGCGAAGGATGCCACCGTCCTCAAGGACGGGCGGGAGCTGAGGGTTCCGGCGGAACAGCTCCAGGCGGGCGACGTCCTGGTGGTCCGTCCCGGCGAAAAAATCGCCACCGACGGCGTTGTCATCGACGGATCCTCTGCCGTGGACGCCTCGCTGGTGACCGGCGAGTCGGTGCCGGTGGAGGTGGGACCGGACAGCCGGGTCACCGGTGCCACCATTAACACCTCCGGCCGGCTTCTGGTCAGGGCCACCCGCGTCGGGTCGGAAACTACGCTGGCGCAAATGGCGCGCCTGGTGTCCCAGGCCCAGACAGGCAAGGCTCCCATCGCCCGCCTCGCGGACCGCATCAGCGCGGTATTTGTTCCCGTGGTCCTGGCTGTCGCCGCCCTCACCTTTATCCTCTGGCTCCTCGTTGCCGGCCCCGGGGCCACCGAGGGCCTGCGTTCTGCTTTTACAGCCGCCGTCGCCGTCCTGGTGATCGCCTGCCCGTGCGCCCTGGGCCTTGCCACTCCCGTTGGACTCCTGACCGGGACCGGCCGGGGCGCGCAGCTGGGCATCCTGATCAAGGGCCCGCAGGTGCTTGAAGACACGCGCACAGTGGACACCATCCTGCTGGACAAGACCGGCACCGTCACCACCGGCGCTCTGGCAGTGGATTCCACCCTCGCTTTCGAAGGGTTTGCGGAGCGCGAAGTCCTGCTGCTGGCCGGTGCCGTCGAGGCGGCATCGGAGCATCCGGTGGCCCGCGCCGTTGCCGCCGCTGCCGCCGCTGCTGCCGCCCAGGAGGCGGGCGGGGATCGCCCGGCAATGCACGACGCCGGTCACCTGCCAGCGGTACAGGACTTCCGGTCGGCGCCGGGAGGCGGCGTCACGGGAACCGTTGGGGGAAGGCAGATCACCGCCGGGCGCACCGGCTGGCTTGAGAACAACGGCATCGCCATCACCTCAAACCAACTCCAGGCGCAGGCAGCGGCGGAAGCCGCCGGCGCCACCGTTATCTGGGTGGCCGTAGACGGCACGGCTGCCGGCATCATCAGCCTTCGCGACACCATCAAGCCCGGCTCAGCCGCCGCCATCGAACGGATGAAAGCCCTCGGCCTGCGGCCCATCCTGCTCACGGGAGACAACGCCGCCGTGGCCGCCCAGGTGGCTGCCGCCGTCGGGATTCCGCCAGCGGACGTCTACGCCGGGGTCCTGCCCGAAGGCAAGGTTGACGTGGTGAAAACCCTGCAGGCCGGCGGCGCAACCGTCGCCATGGCCGGCGATGGCGTGAACGATGCCGCGGCACTGGCGCAGGCCGATCTTGGCATCGCCATGGGATCCGGCACCGACGTTGCCATCGAGGCCGCGGACCTGACAGTGATGGGCAACGACCTGTCGCAGGTGGTGCAGGCCATTGAACTCTCCCGCAGGACGTTGGCCACCATCAAAACCAACCTGTTCTGGGCGTTCTTCTACAACGCCGTGGGCATCCCGGTGGCCGCCCTGGGGCTGTTGAATCCGATGATCGCCGGCGCTGCGATGGCAGCCAGCTCGGTCCTGGTGGTTGCCAACTCGCTGCGGCTGCGCAACTTTGGCAGGAAAGCCTAGAACTCAGGCGGCGCCGTAGCGCACGGCCGCACGGGCCTTTGCCTTCGCGGCCTCGGCATCCCGGTCCTTGGGCGGCGCCTGGGAGACCAGGGAATCCAGGAGGTGCTGGGTGATGTGGGCGATCTCGTGGACCGCCTCCTCAAAGGCTTCCTGGTTGGCCTTGGAGGGCTTGGTGCTGCCGCTGACCTTCCGCACGTATTGCAGGGCGGCGGCGTGCACCTCCTCGGAAGTGGCGTGCGGTTCAAAGTTGTGGAGGGTTCGGATATTCCGGCACATACCGCCATGCTAGGCTCTGGATCGCCAAGGATCGACCCCTCCGCGAAGGTTTAGGGCTTCCTTGTCCATGGGGAGCACGGCATGGGCAGTGGTGCCCATCGACACTGTTTTGCGGGCCGGGATAGGTTTGAGGCATTGGATCTTCCGGAGAAGCCGGGGGGCCGCTGGGGACGCCGACCTGGTTCGGATCCACGATTTACAAGGAGAAAACTCATGGCTATTTGGGGTGCAGACGTTGACCAGCTTCGCCAGCTCGGCAGCAAGCTTCAGGAAGGCGCGACGTTGATCGAGTCGCAGCGGAGCTCCCTTACGAGCGCTTTGAACTCCACCGACTGGAAGGGACCTGACGCGGACAAGTTCCGCGAGCAGTGGACCGGCGAGCACACCTCGATGCTGAACAAGGTGTCTGAAGCACTCAGGGATGCCAGCCAGAAGGCCAAGCGGAATGCCGAGGAACAGTCGAACGCTTCGCACGCTGGCATCTAGCTTTCAGGTTGCGAGCAACGGGAGGGCCGGACACCGTAAGGTGTCCGGCCCTCCCGTTGTTCGCAAGGCTTACCCGCAGAGCACCGTTCATCGTGCGGGACGGGTCTCCGTTAGGGGACGGGCTCGACGTCGTTCGCGTGTTCCAGCGGGGACGCCGCCTTGGGTGCCCCCACCTCCCCTGCTGCCGGCTCGGCCACGGGAGCCCGCAGTTCGTCGAGCCGGACCAGGATGACGCCGCCCACGATCAGTGCGCCGCCCAGGAGTTGGATCGGTGCGGGAAGTTCGCCCAGCAGCAGCCATGCCCAGATCACGGCGAAAAGGACTTCGGTGAGCGATACGAAGGACGCCACCTTGGAGCCCAGTGCCCGCGCAGCTATAATCCCGGAAACGTAGGCCAGCACGGTGGCCAGGATGATCAGCCCGGACAGCGATACCCACCACGGCGTTACCCAGGGGCCAAGGGTGGTGTCCGCGGTACTGAAGGCCATGGGCAGCAGGCCCGTAGCTGCCGAGAGCCACATCACGGCGGCGCCCACCAGCAGCCCGCCCGAGGCCAGGACGATGGGCGGAAGCGAGTCGTTCTCCTTCGCGGTGATAAAGAAGTAGATGGCCAGGCAGACCGCTGCCGCGACGCCCCAAAGAACACCCACAACGTCGACCTTCACCGCACCGGTGAGATCAAGGACCAGGACCAGGCCGGCGAGCGAGAGCAGGGTTCCTCCGAAGGTCAGCACCCGCGGGCGCTTCCTGCTGGCCGCCCAAAGCCACAGCACAATGATCACCGGTGCCAGGTATTCCAGCAGCAAGGCAACCCCCACCGAGAGCCTTGCCACGGCGTTGAAGTAGAACAGCTGGCAGGCCGCAACGCCGATCAGGCCGAAGAGCACAATGGTCACCCAGTTGTTCCGGAGCTGGTGCCAGCGGCCGCGGAGGGCGAAAACCGCCGGCACGGCGAGGATCAGGGCAGCGCCGGTGAGCCGGGCTGTTACCGCCGCGCCCGGGGACCATCCGGTTTCCAGCAAGGCCTTGGCGAAGGATCCGGAGGTACCGAAAACGGCGGAGGAGAACAGCGCAATCCCCAGGCCGGAGGCGAGGAAGCTGCGCTTGGTGACCTGCGCCCCTGGATTGGGAGTGCGGTGGGGAGCGGCAGACATCGTCGCCTCCTGTCAGGAGTAAAGTGGGGTAATGGTCATGACAGTACGGGACAGCACTGTAAGGAGTCAAGATGGTTTTTGCCCCTGACACTGAGGTGGCCCTTCGCACGGTGGTGAATCTGATCAACTCTGCGGCGAACGGAACTGAGGGGCTGGGCTCCGCTGCGGACTTGGACCGGTTCCTGGCGGCCGAGGGATTTAGCGGGTCACGCACCCGGGACCAGGACGAGCTCGCCAGCGTGCGCCAGCTGCGTCACCAGCTGGCGGAGTTGTGGACGGCGGATGAAGGCGCAGCAGTGGAGACCGTGAACCGCCTGCTGCGGGACGCCAGCGCGCTGCCGCAGCTGGTCAAACACGACGACTGGGACTGGCACCTTCACGCCACCACCCCTGAGGCCCCGCTCGTGGACAGGATGAGCACTGAAGCTGCCATGGCACTGGCGGACGTGATCCGCGGCAAAGAAATGGACCGGATGCGCACCTGCGAGGCTGAGGACTGCGATGCCGCGGTACTGGACCTCAGCAGGAACCGCTCGAAGCGGTACTGCGATACAGGAAACTGCGCTAACCGGGCGCACGTGGCAGCTTACCGGGCCAGGCAGGCGGCGTCAGCCTAGGCGCACCCGGCTGGAGGTAGCGCCTGCCGGGGGATGGTCAGCGGCTGCCGGGGTTGTCCAGGTCGTCAGGGGCGGCGGGGTCCTGGGAACCCGGAGCACCGAAGCCATGGGACGGCTTGGGGGCTGAACTGAGGTTTACGCCGGATCCCTTGCCCAGGTGCTCGGCGTTCTCCTTGTGGCTCATGGAGAGCATGGCCGCGATCACCAAAGTGACGATGAAGGCGATGCCGGCAGCGGTGAACGCCAGGTCGAAACGGGGGGCGCGTGCGCTGCCCCCGGAGGCGAAGATCACCACGGCCACAAAGGCAACGATGGCCCAAAACGCGGAGAACATCAGCGGGCCCTTCACCGAGGTCCGCATCTTGCGCGGATGTCCTGGTTGCTGGTCTGCCACGGTGGTTCCTCCCTGCAGGCGGCGCGCCGGCCGGCCTGGTTTTGCGTAGTGCGGTGGTGCGTCCGGATCAATTTTCTACGAGCAGTAGAACCGGACACTTCCTAGTTTACGGCGTTCCTGCTGCGCTGCGGGCATCGTGCCTGATGGTCAGCCCGGCAAGGGCCCAGAGCACACCGGAAATGATGGCGCCGCCGCCCGCCACGCCCAGCAGGGCATGGGCGCCCAGGCTGATGAAGAAGGGCAGGATGGCGGCCGTACCCAGGGCGATGATTCCGGAGGCGATCCAGTCGCGGGCCAGCACGTGCCTGCCGCGGAATTTCAGCCCGCAGAACAGCTCGAGGGCTCCGGCTACGGCCAGGCCCAGCGCAGCGATGACGCCAAACAGCAGATCCCCGTGCAGCAGGAGCAGCGCGACGCCCGCGCCGGCAAGCACGGATCCGGCAGCGGAAAGCATCTTGTCAGGTGCACTCTCCCGCTGGAACCCCGACGCCCGGATCCCCCAGACCAGGAGGAGGCCGGTGGCCAGCAGGTAGAGCCCGCCGGACCACCCCATGACCTCCACGGACGGCGCCGCCCAGAAGATGGTGACAGCGCCGAACACCAGTGCAGCTGCGGAACGGAGGAGGACCGGCCGCCACAGGTCAGCCCTGGGAGCCGTTCCGGGAGCAGTGCCTGCGGGGGTTCTCGGTTGCGTCACCGGTCCAGTTTAGTGGCGGTCCGGGCTAGGGCGAACCCAGCACCATCCAGCGGTCCGAACGGGCACGGAGGCCAAGCGTGATGGCACGGGCGGCCATGTAACCCAATGCGAAGGCGGCCCACAGCCAGCCAAGTCCCGGCGCGCCCGCAGCATGCGAGAGTCCCACCGCAACCAGCAGCGGCACGTACACGGCCAGGTTCACCACGCCGGCCAGCGCCAGGTATTTGGCATCCCCGGCACCGATCAGCACCCCGTCAAGCACAAACACGTATCCCGCAATAGGCTGGCCCGCGGCGAGGACCCACAAGGCGACGGCCAGGACGGATTGAACCTGAGGATCTGACGTAAAAAGGGCGCCCGCCCAAGGTGCGGCAACTGCCAGGAGTACACCGGTGACCACGCCGAAACCCAGTCCCCAACGGGTCATGGTGGCAGTCAGCAGCCGGGCCGTGCGGGGGTTGGAGGCCCCCAACTCCTTGCCGATCAGCGCCTGGGCGGCAATGGCGAGGGCGTCCAGGGCGAAGGCGAGGAAGGAGAAGATGGTCATGGCCAGCTGGTGGGCCGCCAGGTTCACGGCCCCCTGCGCGGTGACCACAACAACGGTGGCCAGGATGGCAATGCGCAGGCTGAGCGTGCGCAGCATCAGCCACGAACCAACCCGGGTCATGCTCCTGATACCGCTCCAGCTGGGCAGCAGGCTCACGCCGTGCGCCGCGGCGTTGCGCTTCACCATCGCCAGGTAGACCGCGGCCATGGCCCATTGGGCCACGCTGGTACCCACGGCGGAGCCGGTGACGGACCAGCCCAGCCCGTAGACCAGCCACAAGTTCAGGACGATGTTCAGGCCAAAACCCGCCGTTGCCACCACCAGGGGTGTCCGGGTGTCCTGGAGGCCACGAAGGAGGCCGGTGCCTGCAAAGATGAGCAGCATGGCCACCAGGCCGGGCATGGACCAGCGGAGGTAGTCGACGGCGAACGCGCGCACCTCGCCTTCTGCACCCAGCAGCCCCATCAAAGGGTCGGCGGCCAGGAATCCGGCCGCGGCCAGAACGGTGCCCAGCAGCAGGGCCAGCCACACGCCGTCGCGCCCGGCCGCCAGGGCTTTGCCCGGCTGCCCGTCCCCCATGGCGCGCGCCACCGCGGGAGTGGTGGAGTAGGCCAGGAAGACCATCAGACCGACGGCGGTGTGCAGCGCTGCCGTGGCCAGTCCGACGCCGGCCAGCTGCGCTACGCCGAGGTGGCCAACAATTGCCGAATCCGCGAGCAGGAAGAGCGGTTCAGCGACGAGGGCGCCAAAGGCGGGTACAGCCAGCCGAAGGATCTCGCGGGCATGCCCTTTCGTCGGGGCAGACGGCGCCGGGGCAGGTAAGTGGGACACCGTGCCAGCCTAATCGGGCGTCCGCTGGTGTCCGCGCCGGCATGACAAAGCCCACATTATGACGCTATTAGTTGACTCTTCAAGTATTTGCAGGGAGAGTTAATGCCCATGAACCAGTCACGACTCACCACCACCGCCATTACCGCCCTCCGCATTATCCTGGGCTTCCTCTTCGCAGCGCACGGTTGGCAGAAGTTCAACGAGTGGACCATTGCGGGCACACAGGCTTCCTTCGCCAAAATGGGCGTCCCCGCGGCAGAAGTAGCGGCACCCGCCATAGCCGTGCTCGAACTGGCCGGCGGCATCGCCCTGATCCTGGGCATCCTCACCCGCGTGGTTGCAGCACTCCTGGTCCTGGACATGCTCGGCGCCCTGTTTATGGTGCATGCTGCCGCCGGTGTTTTCGCCGCCAACGGGGGCTATGAACTGGTCCTGCTCCTGGCCGCGGCCGCGTTCGCCCTGGCACTCACCGGCGCGGGCCGCCTTTCCGTGGACCGCGCCCTTTTTGGCCGCAGCAACTCGAAGCTGGCCGTCCTGGCCTGACCTTTTCCCGGGCCGGCAACCGGCAACCGCACGACGGCGGATGGGCACTTCGGTGCGCATCCGCCGTCGGCATTTAACGCCCATCCCCCGCCCCGGCGCCACCACTTCACCTGCCCAATTCGCCGGAAGCGTGCGAAGTCGCCGTTCCGGAACGGCGAGCGGGGCGCTTTCCGGCGATTTGGGCAGGGGGCCGTCTCCCCCGTCAGTGCCCGCCCGCGCGGGAGCAGGGAACACTTCCTAACAAGTAGTCCCAGAAAAACTCAGGGAAAGATGGGAAAACGCTTGCCACCAGTCGCCGGAGCCTGATAAACCAATGAGTGCTGCAGTGCGAGCTGCATCACTCTCCCAGGTCTCAGCTACTCGAACCATCACCCGGAACCCTCAAAACCGCAAGGTGCCACCGTCGGGGTCCGTGCATTTTTGAATCGTTCCAACCTTCCTGGGTACCTCTTTGCCACCGCTCATCGAAGGAGATGTCCGTGAACAAATCCCCGCAAGCAGCCCTCCAACCTAAGCAACCACCGCCCCGCCAGCGCGGGATCCCTGCCGGCGCGAAGGCCGTGACAGCCGCGGTGGCGTCAGCCGCCATCGCCTTCACCGGACTCCCTGCGGTCCAGGCAGATACCGCCCTGCCGCCGGTGGGGAGCGGGTTCAAGTTCGATTTCGGCCCCGGCGCCACAGCGGACGGCTACACGGCCGTAGCCGCAGGCACCCAGTACTCCGCCGCCACGAGGTTCGGCTTCACCGACACCGCTGTCACCTCCGGCGCGGACCGCGGCACGGGCGATCCGCTGCGTTCGGACTTCGTCCAAGCCCAGGGCAGCACGTTCCTGGTGGACCTGCCCAACGGCGACTACACCGTCAAGCTCATCGCGGGCGACGCCACCGAGGCCACAAACATCGCCATCACGGCAGAAACCATGGCGAAGGTCCAGGCCACGGACAAACCCGCCGGGCAGTACCTGGAAATGGAATTCCCCGTCTCGCTGGTGGACGGCCAGCTCAACCTCGACTTCAGCGGCACCGCGGCCAAGATCAATTCCCTGGTCATCTCCGCCCGCGCTCCCCGCACGGCCACCACGGATCCCGGCGTCTACCTCGCCGGCGACTCAACAGTGCAGACCTACGATCCCGGTTTCGTTCCTCAGGCCGGGTGGGGCCAGATGATCGACCGCTACTTCGACGAGAAGATTTCTTTCAAGAACCACGCCATCGGCGGCCGCAGCTCCAAGAACTTCATCACCCAGGGCCGGCTGGACGAGATCCTGAGGGTCATCAACCCCGGCGATTACCTGATGGTCCAGTTCGGGCACAACGACGCCACTATCGGCGTCGACGACCGCTACGCCTCCCCCGCGGACTACAAGGAATACCTGCGCACGTACGTCAACGGCGCGCGCCAGCGTGGCGCAACGCCCATCCTGGTCACCCCCGTGGGTCGCCGGGACTACGACGAAGCCACCGGCAAATTCAATGTCAGCTTCCCTGAATACGTGGCGAAGATGCAGGAACTGGCCACCGAGGAGGGTGTGGCCCTGGTGGACCTCTCCGCCTCAAGCCGCGCCTACTACGATGCCATCGGCCCCGAGGACACCAAGTCCGTGTTCCTCCACGTCGATGCCGGCGTCTATCCCAACCGGCCCACCGGCACGGTGGACAACACCCACTTCCAGGAATACGGCGCCATCCAGATTGCCCGCCTCGTAGCCGGCGGAGTGAAGCAGCTCAGCGTTCCGCTCGCCGCACGCGTCAAGGAAATCGCTCCGCCGTCGTCCATTCCCGCCAAGCCCCAAGGCCTGGTGGCAGGCAGCGTCTCCAACGCCGGGGCGCTCCTCAAGTGGCAGCCGGTGGACGGCGCGGACATCTACAAGGTGTACCGCAAACTGGCCTCCGAACCGGACAGCGCCTACAAGCTCACCACCACCTCCACCGTCCCCACCGTGAACCTCTCGGGCATGGCCGAAGGGACGGCCTACAACGTCCGGGTGGCCGCGATGAACGGTAAGGGCCTCTCCGAGCCCAGCGACACCCTCAGCCTGACTACCAAACAGGCAAAGTACAAGTTCGATTTCGGGCCCGTGGGAGCGCCGGTCGAGGCCGGCTACACCGAGGTAAACCGGACCATGGCCTATACGGCAGAGCGCGGCTTCGGCTTCAAGGACATCTCGGTGCTCAGCGACCGGGACCGCGGCGCCGTGACCAGCAACCTGCTGCGCGACTTCGTCCTGAGCGGCTCCAGCTTCGAATTCCAGCTCGACGTGCCCAACGGCACCTACGCCCTGAAGACGTACCACAGCGACTGGATCGGCTCCACCCGCACGGACGTCGCCGCCGAAGGAACCCCGTTCGGCCAGGTGTCCTCCGGCAGGGCATCATCAGCAACAAAGATCATCAACCAGGTGCTGGTTTCCGACGGGCAGCTGAACGTCGCCATCAGCGGCTCGGGACAGCGCCTCAACGGCCTGGAAATCACCCCGCTGCTGGTGGGACCCACCAACCTGCACACCACGGCGGTCAACGCAGCGTCGGAACCACCCACCGTTGACCTCGCCTGGGACGCAGTGGCAGACGCGGCCAGCTACAAGGTCTTCCGCAAGGCCTCGTTCGAAGCTGAACCCCGGCTGATCGCTGAGAACGTCACCGCGGCCGCCTTCCAGGACACCACCGCGTTCGCAGGCCTGAAGTACAACTACTTCGTCACCGCGGTAGACAGTACCGGGCTGGAATCGGTCCCCTCCAACACGGTGGATACCGCCCTGGTGGACCCGAACACTCCCGTCCCGGCGGCCACCGCCAAGGTGGACATTAAGGCAGTGGAGAAGACCAGTGTCACGCTCAAGTGGCAGAAGGTATCCGGCGCCGCCGCCTACCAGGTCTACCGGTCTACCTCCCCGGACGGCCCCTTTGAGTACGTGGGCCGCGCCACCGAGGTGAATTACACGGACTACACCGTGCTGACCACCATCAAGTACTACTACCGCGTCACCACCGTGAACAAGGGCGGCGAATCTGCGCCGTCCCCGGTAGCGGGAACAGAAAAAGTCACCGTGGTGAACCGGCAGATGGAGACCCTGGACCGCGCCCCGGTTGCACTGCTGACCGGCGAAGGCGTCCGCGTGGGCTGGCGCATGCTGGGCCTTGACCCGGAGCAGATCGGCTTCCATGTGATCCGCGACGGCGTCCAGCTCACCGACGAGCCGCTCCGCAACAGCACCACGTTCCTCGATCCGTCCGGAACGGCGTCCTCCAGGTACGTCATCAAATCCGTGGGCAACGGCGGGGACCAGCTCACCGCGGAGTTCACGCCGCTGGCCCAGGACTACCTTGCCATCAAACTGGACAAGCCTGCCGACGACTACACCAAGGACGGCCAGCCCTACAGCTACTCCGCCGGCGACTCGAGCGTGGCTGACCTGGACGGTGACGGCACGTACGAAGTCCTGCAGATGTGGTCCCCGTCCAACTCCAAGGACAACTCCCAGGCAGGCTACACCGGCACCGTTTATGTGGACGCCTACAGGATGGACGGCACCAAGCTCTGGCGCATCAACATGGGCCCGAACATCCGTGCCGGCGCCCATTACACCCAGCTGCTCGCTTACGACTTCGACGGCGACGGCAAGGCCGAAGTTGCGATGAAGACGGCGGACGGCACGCGTGACGCGGCGGGCACCGTCATCGGCAACCCGGGCGCCGACTACCGCAACAGCAGCGGATACGTTCTCACCGGGCCGGAATACCTGACGGTGTTCCACGGCGCCAGCGGCACCATCATGGACACCGTGGCCTACGATCCGCCGCGCGGTGACGTGGGGGCCTGGGGTGACACCTACGGGAACCGGGTGGACCGGTTCCTCGGTGCCGTGGCCTACCTCGACGGCGAACACCCGTCCATGATGTTCAGCCGCGGCTATTACACCCGCACCGTGCTGGCCACCTACGACCTTGTGGGCGGCAAGATCATCAAGCGCTGGGTCTTCGATTCGGATATCAGCGGCGCGCAGTACCGGAGCCAGGGCAACCACAACCTGTCCGTGGTGGATGTGGACGCTGACGGCAAGGACGAGTTTGTCTTCGGTTCCATGACCATCGATGACAACGGCAAGCCCCTCTACACCACGGGCCTCGGCCACGGCGACGCGATCCACACCAGCGACCTCGACCCGTCCCGGCCGGGACTTGAGACGTTTGCCGCCCATGAGGACATGGGCTCAAGCGGCAACAGGGGCGCCACGTTCCGCGACTCGCGGACGGGCGAGGTGCTGTGGAGCATCCCCGCCACCAAGGACACCGGACGGGCGGCCGCCGGTGACATCGACCCGCGCTACGCCGGCGCCGAAGGCTGGGCCATCGGCGGCGATGCAGCCTGGAACTCGCCCGTAGGTGAGCTGCGCTCGGCCAAGGGGGAGCTGATTGCCAACAACATTCCGGCGGCCAACTTCCTGGCCTGGTGGGACGGCGACCTGCTTCGCGAGATCGTGGACCATGACTGGAACGCCGCCACCAGCACGGGGACGCCCAGCATCGCCAAGTGGAACTGGGAGACCGAATCCAGCGACCGGCTGCTCACTGCCACCAGTGCCAAGTCCAACAACAGCACCAAGGGTACCCCGGCCATCCAGGCCGACCTCCTCGGTGACTGGCGGGAAGAACTTGTTTGGCCGTCGGCCGACAGCACAGAGTTGCGGATTTACACCACCGCCGCTTCGACTGACGTCCGGCTCCGGACCCTGATGCACGATCCGGCGTACCGGCTCTCGGTTGCCCGCGAGAACATCGCGTACAACCAGCCGCCACACCCCGGCTTCTACATCGGGGAGGGCATGGAGCTTCCTGCCCAGCCGGACATCGTGTACACCCGCGCCGGGTAGCCTTTGCCTCCATCAGCTGGCCCGCCCGCCTATCCGCGGACGGGCCAGCTGTGTTTAACGCTGTTGCTGGTGCCCGCCTTGCCGTTCCAACCGGCCGGTAACCGGCTGCGTCAGTATGATCGCAGCATGACTGAGACCGGTGCCTCCAATTCCGTGACCCTGCGCTTCCTGGCTGCTCCCACGGACGTGGGCCACAGCGGCTCCGTTGATGCCGGGACCGTCCTGGAGTGGGTGGACAAGGCGGCCTACGCCGCTGCGGTGGGCTGGGCCAAGTCCTACTGCGTCACGGCCTACGTGGGAAACATCCACTTCGCTGACCCGGTCAATAGCGGCGACATGGTGGAGGTGGAAGCCACCATCGTCTACACCGGGCGGTCATCCATGCATATCCGCACCGTTGTATCCTCCGGGGACCCCAAGGGCGGCCCGGCCACCATGCGGAGCCAGTGCATGGTGATCTTTGTTGCTGTCGGTCCGGATGGAAAACCCATCCCGGTCAAGCAATTCGAGCCCGTCACCGCCGAGGAGATCGAGCAGCGCGACCATGCCCTGGCCCGCATCAAGATCCGCGAGCAGATCGTCGAAGCTATGAACCGGCAGGAATATACGGACGCGGGCACAGCGGAGCGGGTCACCCTGCGTTTTATGGCCGCTCCCACCGATGTGAACTGGGGCGGCAAGGTCCACGGCGGGATCGTGATGAAGTGGATCGACGAGGCCGCGTACGTCTGCGCTTCCCGCTACTGCGGGATGGACACCGTGGCGGTGTTCTCCGGCGGCGTCCGCTTCTACCGTCCGCTGCTGATCGGGCATGTGGTGGAGGTTGAGGCCCGCCTGGTCTACACCGGCACCAAAGGGATGCACATCGCAGTCCACGTCCGCTCCGGCGACCCCAAGAGCCAGGACATGAACCTCACCACCTACTGCCTCACCGTGATGGTGGCGCGCGACGCCGAGGGCAATTCAGTGCCGGTCCCCGCTTGGGTGCCGGCCAGCGATGAGGACAGGAGGCTCCACGCGCACGCGCGGGAGCTGCTGGAAATCAGGGGAAAGGCGCCGGGGAACCGGCTGCCCAACCACCTCTTGGCCCGGGGCTGACGGCCAAGGCCGCGAGCCGCCCGAGGCTGGGCCGCCCCCGCCGGACCAGGGCAGCCTAGAAGCCGCCTCCGCCGGTGTCGGCCGCCATGTTGGCAAAGCGGGAGTAGTGGCCCTGGAAGGCCACCACGATGTCCTTGGTGGGACCGTTACGGTGCTTGGCCACCAGGATGTCCGCTTCACCCGCACGGGGTGATTCTTTGTCGTAGACGTCCTCGCGGTGGAGCAGGATCACCATGTCGGCGTCCTGCTCGATGGACCCGGATTCACGAAGGTCCGACACCATGGGCCGCTTGTCCGAGCGCTGCTCGGAACCACGGTTCAGCTGGGACAGCGCGATGACCGGGACCTGGAGCTCTTTGGCCAGCAGCTTCAAGGCACGGGAGAACTCGGAGACTTCCTGCTGGCGCGACTCCACTTTCTTGCCGGAGCTCATCAGCTGCAGGTAGTCCAGGATCACCAGCTTGAGATCGTGCTGCTGCTTGAGCCGGCGGCACTTGGCCCGGATTTCCATCAGGGACATGTTGGGGCTGTCGTCGATGAACAGCGGAGCATCATTCATCCGGCCCATCGTGGTGGCGATCTTGGACCACTGCTCGTCCTTGATGGTGCCCTTGCGGAGGTCCTGCAGGCCGATGGTTGCCTCGGCGGAGAGCAGGCGCATGGCAATCTCGTTCCGGCCCATTTCGAGCGAGAACATCACGGTGGACAGGTTGTTCTTGATCGCCGCGGACCGGGCGAAGTCCAGGGCGAAGGTTGACTTACCCACGGCCGGGCGGGCGGCGATAACGATCATCTGGCCGGGGTGCAGCCCGTGGGTGAGCTCGTCGAGTTCAAAAAAGCCGGTGGGCACTCCAGTCATGCCTTCACCGCGGTGGCCGGACGCCTCGATCTCGTCCACGGTGGATTCCATGACGTCCTTGAGCACCACGTAATCCTCGGCGGTGCGCCGCTCGGCCACGGCATAGACCTCGGCCTGGGCCTGGTTGACCAGGTCCTCCACTTCGCCGTCCGAGCCGTAGCCCAGCTGGACGATCTTGGTGCCGGCGTTGACGAGCCGGCGGAGGACGGCGCGCTCGGCCACAATCTCGGCGTAATAGCCCGCGTTGGCTGCGGTGGGAACGGTCTGGATCAGCTCATGCAGGTAGGCCGGGCCGCCGATCCTGTTGATCTCGGCACGCTTGGTGAGCTCGTCCGAGACCGTGACGGCATCGGCGGGTTCCCCGCGCCCGTAGAGGTCGATGATGGCCTCGTAGATGGTCTCGTGGGCCGGGCGGTAGAAGTCCTGGCCGCGGAGGATCTCCACGACGTCCGCGATGGCGTCCTTGGACAACATCATGCCGCCGAGGACAGACTGCTCCGCGGCAATGTCCTGGGGAGGCTTCCGGCTCGCGTCCGATCCTCGGGTGGCCTCGACCGGGTCCAGATGCGCTATAGACAAAGCTGCCGTCCTCCATTGTGTACCGGGAACCGAGGTGCCCGGTGACTAAACGTCCTGCTGATGCATTGCGTGGAAAAGCCGCGCTCCGCCACCTGTCCAGGTATACCGGCGGGCTCTGACAATCCCTGCGCCGCCAGCCACCACACAGGCCGCCGGAAGGAGTTATCCCCACTATCCACAGGTTTTCCACATCGGGCCGTTACTGCGGGATGAGTGGTTCTCCCCAGCCGTGCCAAATGCCTGCCTGGAAACTGTCCGGGATGCCGAAGAACAGGTACCCCGCTACGCTAGCCGCCAGCAGTCCCGCCTCAAAGCCAGCATGCTTCACGGGTTGTGGATAACCTGTGCAGTACGCGGCATAGCTTGTGCACAGCCTGTGGGGAAACCTGTGGAAACAAAAAAACTTTTAGCACCTCCAGCGCTCTGACCTGCAGAAACGCTGATCCAAGCGTGTGGAGTAAATATTTCTTCTGTGGAATTTCATCCACAGCGCGTGTCGCCCGGAGCGGCCGGTGAATTGCCCGTTGGAGGTCACGGCAGGTGTGGCCGGCGTTGCGTGGCCAGCCTCATATTCCCTTGGGAAGGGCAGCCTGTGATTCAAGCCGGCCTTTATGCAGCAAGACGAATATTGCTGTGGATAACCCGGATCTGGCATAAGCTCTATTCATGGGCGAACTACTGCTGGTCCTGTTGCCTGCGATCGTATTGGTGGCGCTCATCTGGGGTCTTTTTACGGCCCTGAGCCCGCGCGACTCCGGAATGTCTGACGCGGAAAAATACCAGCGTGACCTGGCCGAGCGTTCCGCGCAGCACTATGCGGCCCAGGTCCAGGCTGCCACCGCTGCCCGCGCCCAGCTCGATCGGATCACCAGGCCAAGCCAGAACGCCCAGGCATCATCGGACCTGGCTGCTGCCAGGAAGCACATAGAACGGCGTTAGACATGGAATCGCTTGTGGCCCCGGTCCTCATCCTCCTGGCAGTGGTTGCCGGAGTAACACTGGCCGTCCGCATGATTGGCAGGCGGAAGGCCGCCCGCAGCGCGGAACCGGCCGGTCCTGCCCCCACCGCGGCAGAACTGGCCCGGAGCGCCGCAGCCAAACTCTCGGAAGAGCAACACCGCAGGCTTTACGCCCTGATTGCGCAGGGGCAGGCGATGGCAGCCATCAAGCTCTACTATGAGGCAACCGGGGAAGGCCTGCGGGCGTCCCGGGACGCGGTGGGGGCGCTGGCGGCGCATCCCCAGCCCTATCGCAGCCCTGAGGCGGCCCCGGCGGCCGCTGAGGACGACGACGACGACGAGCCGCAGCGCTTCCCCTACCGGTACCGTGCCATCGCCAGCAAAGGCGACGTGACCCGTGAAGTCAGCAGCAACATGCTTAATGACGAAATCTACGGCCGGATCCGCACGCTCGCCCGCAGCGGGGACACCGAGGCTGCCGCCACGGCATTGACACGGCACTCAGACATCACCCTCAAGCAGGCCCGGGAATTCATCGAGCTGCTGGAAGACTGAGTTCCCCTAGAAGTCGAAAAGCTCCCCGAGCCAGCCTTCCTTCTTTTTGTGCCGGCGGCCGTCAAAGTCCCGGTCGTGGTCCCTCTTGCCGTACCGGCGGTCATCGTAGCCGCGCTGGTCCCTGCGCTGTTCCGGGTTGGGGCGGGGTTCGAAGTTGGGGTAGAGCGGCGGGGGCGCGAGACCGGGAGCCGGGGCGGGGCTGGCAGCCGGCTGGCCCGGCATGTTGCCTGCCGCGCGGTCCAGGATCTTGTCCAGCTCTCCGCGGTCCAGCCATACGCCCCGGCACTGCGGGCAGTAGTCGATCTCCACGCCGCTGCGCTCTGTCATCATCAGTTCCACGGAATCCACAGGACATTTCATGTTCGGCACAACGAGCGGCGCACTCCGAAAGTTCGCTGCCGAGCCCGCGCCGTCAGCGGGCGCCGGAGATGCCGGCAAGCAGCTGTTCAAAGGGCAGGGACTCCATCTGGGCGGGCTTCCGTCCCGGCTGGGGCCCTTCCAGCAGCCGGGTTAATTCGCCCGCGGCCCGGTTAATGCGCTCGGCAAGGGTGGAACTGCCGTCGTCCGACGTTCCCCAGTCCTGGGGGCCGGCGAAGACGCCGGTAGCGGCCATCCGGGTGCGAAGGTAGCTGAACAGCGGGCGCAGGGCGTAGTCCAGGACCATCTGGTGCCTGTCGGTTCCGCCGGTGGCGCCCAGGAGGACCGCCTTGCCGTCCAGCGACTTGGGGTCGAGGACGTCGATGAAGGACTTGAACAGCCCGCTGTAGGAGGCGCTGAAGACGGGTGTCACGGCGATGATGCCGTCCGAGGCCTCCACGCCGGCAATGACCTCCGCCAGGCGGGGGGCCGCGTAGCCGGTCACAAAGTTGTTGGCGATGTCTACGGCCAGGTCCCGGAGCTCGACGATGTCCACAGTCACGGCATAGCCAGCCGCACCGAGCTGGCGCTCGGCTGACGCCGCCAGCTGGTCGGCCAGCAGGCGGCTCGACGACGGTACGCCGAGTCCGGCGGAAAGGACTGTGATGCGGCGGGATTCCATGGCATTTCTCCTGTTGCTCGTTCACTCATCATATATGCATTTGCATCTATCTTGTGAACGGGGCAAGTTGCCGGAGTATTCCCGTGCCTCTTCCTACAGCAGGACCGTGCCGCGGATACAGGTGGTGGAGTGTCCGCCTACCCAGATGTCGCCGTCTTCAGCCGCGACGTGGATGCGGCCCGCCCGGCCCAGGACGGTTCCCTGGGCTGCCACATACTCCGCGGGGGCCCGGTTGCTGCCGATCAGCCACTGCGCCGCTCCGGCGTTGAAACTGCCGGTCACCGGGTCCTCCGTCATGGCGTCACCGGGGATGAAGGTGCGTACTTCGAAGTCAGCGTCCCCGCCTGGTCCGTGCGGACCGATGACCCCCACCTTGAGCCCGCCCAATGCCGCGAAGTCGGGCTCGATGGCCAGCACCTGCTCCGCGGATTCCAGCAGCACACCAATCCATTCAGGGCCGTTCACCAGCCAGGAAGCATCCACGATGCCGGCTTCGGGCACCCGCAGCCCTGCCGCCAGCTGGTGCCTGACGGCGGGCGCAACCGGCCCGAAGCGGGTCAGCGGCGGGGCGGCGAAAGCCAGCCGCCCGCCGTCGTGCTTCACTTTGACCAAGCCGGCGGCGCACTCCTGGACGACGAACCCGCCGGACTTCGGCACTCCCCCGGATTCCAGCCACGCGTGGGCCGAGCCGAGCGTCGGGTGCCCGGCAAACGGGAACTCCTCGCTTCCCGTGAAGATCCGCACCCGGTAGTCGGCGCGGGGGTCCGTCGGCGGGAGCAGGAAGGTTGTCTCTGACAGGTTGGTCCAGTTGGCAAACTGCTGCATCTGGCCCGCTGCCATGCCCGCGGCGTCGAGCACGACGGCGAGCGGGTTGCCGCGGTAGGGCCCGCGCGAGAAGACGTCGACCTGATGGAAGGGGCGGCTGCGGAGCGATTCCGGATGCGGGGATGGTGAAGTCACCGCTGCAGGCTATCACCGGTGCTGGCAGCCGCCAGGCGGTTCTGCGACACTACGTCCATGGCAGCGAACAAGACCCAGCCCACCACAAGGTCTGTTGAGGAATTCCTGGCGTCGGTGGAGCATCCCGCCAGGCGCGCGGACGCATTCGAGTTGCTTGAACTCATGCACGGCATCACGGGCCAAAAGGCGGTGATGTGGGGCCCCACTATAGTTGGCTTCGGCAGCTACCACTACCGCTACGGGACCGGCCGGGAGGGTGACTCGGCCGCCGTCGGATTTTCACCACGCAAGGCGAACCTTGCCCTGTACGGACTCACCTACGGCCCGGACGCGGACCGGCTGCTGGCCTCGCTGGGCAAGCACAAGACCGGGGCTGCGTGCCTGTACATCAACAGGCTCCAGGACGTGGACCGGGCGGTACTCGCCGAGATGGTCCGGACCGGTTACCAGCACGTCATGGCGGAACTTCACAGCCCCTGACCTCCCGCAAGCAAAAGACCCCCGCCGCCGGATTCCGGCGACGGGGGTCTTCACGCAGTAAGAAACTACTTACCAGCCACTACGTCGAGTTCGATCACAGCAGCAACGTCGTCGTGCAGACGGACGTTGGCCTGGTAGGAACCGACCGACTTGATGTGTGCCGGCAGTTCAACCTTGCGCTTGTCGATGCGGCCAAGGCCAGCGGCCTCAACAGCGTCAGCAACGTCGCCCTGCTTGACGGTGCCGAACAGGCGTCCGGTCTCGCCAGCCTTGACAACGAGCTTGACCGGCTTGGCGGAGAGTGCAGCAGCCTGCTTCTGAGCGTCTTCCAGGGAAGCGTGCTCGCGGGCGGCGCGGGCAGCCTTGATGGACTCAACCTGCTTCTCGCCACCCTTCGACCAGGTCAGGGCGAAGTTGCGGGGCAGCAGGTAGTTACGTGCGTAACCGTCCTTGACCTCAACAACGTCGCCAGCAGCACCGAGACCGGTTACTTCGTGGGTCAGAATGAGCTTTGCCATGTTAGTTAATCCCTTCCTTAGCCGCGGCCAGCGCCGGAGTAAGGCAGCAGGGCAACTTCGCGGGCGTTCTTGATTGCCTGTGCGATTTTGCGCTGTTCCTGCACCGTGACGCCAGTGACGCGACGGGCGCGGATCTTTCCGCGGTCGGAGATGAACTTGCGCAGCAATGCTACGTCCTTGTAGTCGATGACAGTGATGTCAGCGGCCTTCAAGGGGTTGGACTTTGGTTTGGGCTTACGGAGTTCAGCCTTAGCCATCGTGGAGCTCCTATTCTAGGGAGCCCGTGGATATTGATCCACGGGATGGTGGTGGTCCGACGGCGGCTTCCGCCCTGGTGCCTTGCGGCGCTTGGGCGGTCCCGGCGTCGGGCCTTTATTGGTTGTTAGAAGGGAGGTTCGGAATCGGGGCCGTTGCCCCAGCCGCCTGCGTTGGAGACGCCGGGCGTAGCCCAGGGATCGTCCTGTGCAGCCTGCTGGTTGCCGCCGCCCCAGCCTCCGCCGGAGTTGCCGCCCTGGTTTCCACCAGAGTTGCCGCCGCCGAAGCCACCGCCGCTGTTGCCGCCGCCGAAGCCACCCTGCCCGCCGGCGCCGGAGCGCTGGGTGCGGTTGACTTTGGCGTTGGCGTAGCGCAGGCTCGGGCCGATTTCATCGACCTCAAGCTCGATAACGGTGCGCTTTTCGCCTTCTTTGGTTTCGTAGGAACGGCTCTTCAGGCGCCCGGTAACGATCACGCGCATGCCCTTGGTGAGGGACTCGGCGACGTTCTCGGCCGCTTCACGCCATACAGCGGCGCGGAGGAACAGGGTTTCCCCGTCCTTCCACTCGTTGGACTGGCGGTCAAAGGTGCGGGGGGTGGAAGCGATGGTGAAGTTCGCTACTGCCGAACCGGACGGTGTGAACCGCAATTCCGGGTCATTGGTGAGGTTACCGATGACCGTAATGGTGGTCTCGCCTGCCATCTACTGCCTCCTTGTTCGATCCTGGGTGAAGAGTGCGTTTCCTGCGGGTAAAGAATGAAAACTGGTGCCGAAATTACTCAGCAACAACCTTCTGCTCTTCGGGGCGGGTGATCTTGGTGCGCATGATGGTCTCGTTAAGAGACAGCTGGCGGTCAAGTTCCTTGGCGGTTTCCGGCTTGGCGGTGAAGTTCACCACGGCGTAGATACCTTCGGACTTCTTCTTGATGTCGTAAGCCAGACGGCGACGGCCCCAGATGTCAACCTTTTCGATGGTTCCACCATCGTTGGTGATGACGTTCAGGAACTTCTGAAGCGACGGCTCAACGGTACGCTCTTCGACCTCGGGGTCGATGATTACCATCAATTCGTAAGGACGCATATGTGAACCCACCTCCTTTGGGCTAAGCGGTTACGGCATTTCCGTAACAGGAGGTTCATTTGCGATGCCATGCAATGCCTTACCTCCAGGAACGGAAGCAGGACGCAGCACAGACTTCAATATCTTAGTGCATTTGGACCGGATAGGCGATTCGCGCTTGACTCCAAGGCTATGCCCGTGGTGGTCCGGGCGGCGGAATGAATCCGGCTATGTGGAAAACCGCTGCTTGAGTATCAGGCCGACGGTTCGGCAGCTACCGGTACATTCCGGGTGCCGGTGTCCTCCGCTGCCGCCCCGGGACCCCGGCGGCGGTACCGCCACACGCCGATGCCCACCACCACGGCGGCCAGGCCCAGCGAGAGGAACAGGGACTCGCGGGTGGACTCCAGGATGACCATGCCGATCAGCAGGGCCACAATGCTGATAATTGCCACCCAGGTCAAATAGGGGAAGAACCACATCTTCAGCGCCAGGTCCTTGGCGGCGGCTCCCATCCGCTTGCGGAGGACCAGCTGGGAAGAGGCGATGACAAGCCATACGAACAACGCGATGGCGCCGGAGGTGTTGACCAGGAACAGGAAGACGGTGTCCGGGGCAATGTAGTTAAGGCCGACGGTGATGAAACCCACCACTGTGGAGGCGAGTACTGCCGCTGCCGGCACTCCCCGCCGGGAGATTCTTGTCCACGCAGCGGGGGCGTCCCCGCGCCGGGAGAGGGAGAAGAGCATCCGGCTGGCGGTGTAGAGGCCGGAGTTGAGGCAGGACAGCACGGAGGTCAGGACCACGATGTCCATGATGGTTCCGGCGCCGGGGATTCCGAAGAGCTCAATCACCGCCACGTAGGGGCTCTTGGCAACACTCGCGTCGTTCCAAGGCAGCAGGGTGACAACGATGGCGATGGAACCGATGTAGAAGACAAGGATGCGCCAAACGGTTGACTTCACGGCCTTCTTGACGGCGTCAACGGGGTTCTCGGATTCGCCGGCCGCGATGGTGGCGATTTCGGCGCCGAAGAACGAGAAGACCACCACCAGGATGCCGGCCAGCACAGCCCCGGGGCCGTTGGGCAGGAATCCGCCGTTGTCCATGAGGTTGGTTAATCCGGGCGCCGGGACGCCGGGAACGAGTCCCAGGATGGCGGCCACGCCAAAGAGCAGGAACAGCACAATCGCCGCGACCTTGATGGAGGCGAACCAGAATTCGAACTCGCCGTAGGACTTCACGGAGCCCAGGTTGGTCAGGGTCAGCAGGACCATCAGGACAAGGGCCCAGACCCACTGGTCGATGCCGGGAACCCAACGGTGCATGATCGCGGCGCCGGCGGTGGCTTCAATGCCGAGCACAATGATCCAGAACCAGGCATAAAGCCACCCGATGCTGAAACCGGCCCACCTGCCCAGCGCCTTGTCCGCGTAGGTGGAGAAGGAGCCCGTCTCAGGGTTCGCGGCGGCCATTTCCCCGAGCATCCGCATCACGAGGATGACCACCACTCCGGCAGCCATGTAGGCCAGCAGGATTCCGGGGCCCGCCTGCTGGATGGCCGCACCAGAGCCCACGAACAACCCGGCGCCGATAACACCGGCGATGGCGATCATGGACAGGTGCCGCGGTTTGAGCGACTTCGATAATTGCTGGTCAGCGGGCATGGGTGCGCCGTCCTTTGGTTCTCTGGGAAATGGATGGCCTGGGGCCGGCGGCGGGCGGTGGCCCGCGCGCCGGAGGGGCCGCCATCCAGTGCGTTTGATCACACGTTCCTCCCACCCTAGACGCCCCGCGGAGCACGAAAGGCTGTGCATCGGCACAAAAAGCCGTGATCCAAACCGGGCATCCTTCCACTTGGAGCACCTCATGTGCACCGCCTGATTCCTCACGGGCACTTGAGAAATCTTGATGAAATCCAGCGCCTTAACGGTGGTGCCCCTTTTTGACGTGGGGCTATATTGGCTCCACGGCTGGGAACCGGGCTGGGCGCTCCAAGCGGCCGGCCTTGCTGGACCTATGGTTATGCACGTCGACCGGATGGTGCAGTGCGACAAAATGCTGGACACCGCAGGAAAACTGGTCTCCTTCTTCTATGGATGGGACCCCATGTCGCTAATTGGCAGAAGCAGGGAACTTGACCGGATCCTGTCCGTGATCAGGGGCCCCAAGGAAGCGGCCCTCGCCGTGACGGGTTCCCGCGGGCTGGGAAAATCCGCACTGCTCAGCGAGATCCCCCGGCTTTCGGACTACCGGACGGTGTTCCTGCGCGCCAGCGTCTCCGAATCGGACTGGCCGTTGTCCGGGCTTACGGCACTCCTGAACGGTATGGATGACCCGGTCCTCAACCGGATCGCTGATGAACTTCGTCGTGATACTTCGGGAGCCTTGGACGTGGCCGCAGTCTCCACCATGCTGCTCAGCGGGCTGCATCAGCGGTCATCGTCCCGCACCCTTGTGGTGATTGACGACGCCGACCAACTGGACCCGAGCAGCCAGGCCATCATCGGCTACCTTGCCAGGCGCCTGGCGGGAACGGACCTCGCGGTCTTCGCCAGCGTCCGCGAAGACTCAACGGACAGCCCTTTCTCGAGCCTGCCCGTACTGCAGCTGGGCGCGCTGGGCTATAACGACACTGTCCGCATGCTGGAGGCCATCCCCGCGCGCCAGGCAGCGACGGCGGCAGTACATGCAGTTGCCGCAGCGTCGCAGGGAAATCCGCTGGCCGCCGTCGAACTTTACAACGCCCTGCTGGAACGCCAGGCGGAGGGGAAGTACGCCCTCCCCGTTCCGCTGCCCGCCAGGGGCAGCTTCGAAGCCGAATTTGCGGCCACGCTGGGCGGGCTTACACCGGCAGCGCGGAAGACCCTTGACCTGTTGTCGCTCTCCTTCCGGAGCGGCATCACCACCCTGGAGAAGATCCACAGCGAGGTCTGGACCGGGGTGGATGAACTCCTGGCCGCCGGCATGGTCAGCCGTTCAGGTCCCTATCTGGGGATCCGGGACCAGCTGCTCCGCGGCTACGTCTTCTCAGCGATGACACCGGCTGTGCGGACCGCAAGCCACCGGGCCCTGGCCGAGGCGGCCAGCGACTCGGACCCGTACGCCCGCAGATGGCATTTGAGCTTCACGGCGCTGGAGCGGCAAACGCCGTTTGGACTCCTCCGGTTTGCTGTTGAGCTCATCCGGGAGGGGGAAGTGGCCTTCGCCGTTGAATACATCGAGCGGGCCCTCACCATCAACCCGTGGGAGGCTGAAACAGCCGCGCGCCTGACCACAGTCGCGGAGCTGCTGTTCAACCGCGGTGAATTCGTTTACGCGAGGCGCTACCTGGATTGGGCCAGGCGGGTGACGCGGAACCCTGCGCTCATTCTCCGGCTGACAGGCCTGTCATTCGAGATCGAGTTCCTCCAGGGTGCTGCGGTGCGGGCCAGCATGGTGCTGCGCCTGGTCAAGGAATTCGGGCAGCATGATCCTGCGTATTCGGCGAAGCTGCTGGCCGTCGGTTCGCTGTACTTCGCCGAACGCTGGGAACTGAAGGACGCCGCTGCCCTGCTCCGCTACGCCGAAGAGTTCCAGGGCTCAGCGTCCCCTGAGTGCCTGGCAGTGGTGGGCAAGGCCAAGCTGCTGGTGGAAGGGATCAGCGGGAATTCCGAGAACCTCAAGCGCAAGAACGATCAGGCCGGAAGCGCCTGGGTGGCCGGGCTGCTGGTGCACGGCCGCGCCCTGAGCTACGCGGAGCATCATGGCCTTGCCCAGGAAGCCTTCGCGATGGTGCGGAACTCCGCGGAGCCCAGCCATGCCAACTGGCGGGAGACCGCCGCCTACCTTGCTGTGGACAATGAGATCCGGGCCGGCAATGTCCGGACCGCGGTGAAGCTCATTGAAGACCTGGAGCTCCGCGAACCGGAGATGAAATACCACCGCGGGATGCGGTATGTCTTCCGGGTGTGGCGGGCGCATGCCCTCGGGGATGAAGCGCTGGCGCGGGTCAATGTAGCGGATGCCCAGCATTTCTCCGGCGCGGAAAGCCACCGGTCCATCACCGCACAGCTCGCAGCCATCCAAGGCCACTTCGAACTGATGCGCGGCAACCTCGCGGAGTCGCTGGCCCAACTGTCCCGTGCGGCGGAGCTGGGCCTGGAGTTCGGCAACCCCACGTTGCTCCGGTGCGAGGCGGACCTGGTGGAGGTCCTGGTGCGCCTGGGCCGGCACCGTGAGGCCAGCCAGGCGCTCTACAAGCTGGAAAGCCGCTCCGTGGGGCTGCGGTCCCCGTGGCTCATGATAGTGGTGGCCCGGAGCCGGGCCATGCTCGCCGACGGCGATCAGTCACTTCAGCTTTTCTGCCAGGCACTCGAGAGCCGGAACGGCCACGACTCCCTGCTGGAACGGGCCCGGACCCTGCTCTGCTACGCGGAGCGGCTTGGCGCCTTCGGCCGGCTGCGCGAGGCCCGCGATGCGATGCTCCGCGCCAAGGTGATGTTCGATGAGGCGGGAGCCGACGCCTGGACCCAGCACGTGGACTCGCTGCTGCTGGATGAACGGGTGGAACCCGCACGGGCCAAGGGCAACCCTGCCATGCTGATGCTGGCCGACCACGAACGGTCGCTGGCGCAGATGGTGGCCCGCGGCATGCGCAATAAGGAGATTGCGGCCACGCTCTACGTGTCCGTCCGGACCGTGGAGGTACGCCTCACAGCGATCTACCGCAAGCTCGGCGTGGAGTCGCGCGCGCAGCTCACGGCCCTTGCCGCGGGCAAGGACAATACGGCCCGCGAACCGTACGTGCTGCCCGTACTTTAGCCCGTTTCCCGGCTTCTGCAGGTACCCGCATTTTCCACATCGTCCGGCTGCTAGTTCCACATGCGCCCTTCCATTCCCCGCAGCGGCAGCTTTCCCGAAGCTAATTTTGCTTCACGGCCAGAACACAGGCGGATACGCCGGGAAGGGGACACCATGGCAGAGATACCAGTGGCCAGGACCCGGGGCACTGCCTTCGACTGGCCCGTTGCGCCCGCTGCTGCACAGCGGATGCCAACAGCGCCGTTGGCGGCGGCGGACACCGCAGGAACCCGGTTCCTGCTGCCGCCAACGGGCGCTCCAGCAACTGCACCCGCAACGCCCGCCCCTGCACCGCAGGTGCCCCTTATCCCCACACGCAAGGCAGCGGCCTCCTGGCTCGCCAGGCACATCAACTTCCTCCGCACCACCGACTCCGCCCTGGTCCTGGCGGCCGTGTTTGCCGGCTACGAGCTCTCCAGCGTGGGAGTGGCTTCCGCGGGGCCCGGCGACGCCGGCACCCTGGTGACCGCTGCCGCCGTCGCGCTTTTGTGGCCCGCTGCCCTGGAGATCTACCGCACCCGCGACGCAAAGGTGCTGGGGGTGGGCGCAGACGAGTTCAAGCGCGTCGCATCGGCAAGCCTGCGGATCTTCGGGCTGCTGGCCATCGCCGCAGTGGTGTTCTCCGTCCACGGCGCCGCTGCCTTCGTCACGGTGTCCCTCCCGCTGGGCCTGGCGTTCCTGACCGCCAACCGCTGGGTCTTCCGACGGCGGCTCACGGCTGAGAAGGCGAAGGGCCGCCACCTCTCGCGGGCCGTTGTGGTGGGTGACCCGGAAGACGTCCGGTACGTTGTGCAGCAGGTCTCGCGGAAGTCCGGACCCGTCTACAACATCCTCGGCGTCTGCCTCCCCGGAGCACGGCGCGGCACCAGCCTCAGCGTGGACAGCGCCCTGGTGCCGGTCCTGTCCTCCACGGATGACATCGCCCGTACCGTCCGCCTGGTGGAAGCCGACTCGGTGATCGTGGCCGGGCCGCTTCCTGGCGGCAACCGGTTCATCCGCGAACTGGGCTGGAAGCTCGAAGAGTGTTCCGCCGAGATGGTCCTGGCGGCAACACTGACCAACGTGGCCGGACCGCGCATCCACTGGCGGCCGGTGGAGGGCCTGCCCCTGATGCACGTGGACATCCCGCAGTACAGCGGCGCCAAGCATGTCCTGAAGCGTGTCATGGATGTGGCCATGGCCCTGGCCGCCCTGCTGGTGCTGTCCCCGGTGCTGCTGGTCCTTGCCGTGATCGTCCGCCTGGACAGCCCCGGACCCGTGTTCTTCCGGCAGGACCGGATCGGCAAGGGCGGCAGCGTCTTTGGGATGTTCAAGTTCCGTTCCATGGTGGTGGATGCTGAAGCCCGCCTGGCCGCGCTCAACGCGCAGAACCAGGGGGCAGGCGTCCTCTTCAAGATGCGCGACGATCCGCGGGTGACGCGGTGCGGGCGCTGGATGCGCAAGTACTCCCTCGACGAGCTCCCGCAGCTCTGGAATGTAGTGCTGGGCCACATGAGCATGGTGGGCCCGCGGCCCCCGCTGGACCGTGAAGTGAGTGCCTACGAGCGCCACACCCACCGCCGGCTGCTGATCAAACCCGGAATCACGGGGCTGTGGCAGATCAACGGCCGCTCCGACCTCGCCTGGGATGAAGCCGTCCGGCTGGATCTCTACTACGTCGAAAACTGGTCCATCGCCGGCGACCTCCTGATCCTGTGGCGGACCTTCCGCGCAGTCATCTCGCCGTCCGGCGCCTACTAGCACCCCTTCGGGAAAGAAAGTGACATGAGGACATTCCCCAATCCATTCCACACCCCCACCCACCGGCAGCCGACCCCCAAACTCAAGATCGCCGTCGTCGGAGCCGGATACTGGGGCCCCAACCTGGCCCGCAACCTCCAGGCGAGCACGGACTGGGCCCTGGTGGCCATCTGCGACCTGGACATTGAACGGGCCCGCAAGCTGGCTGCCACGCTGGGGGAGATCCCGGTGGTCGAGTCCTTGGATGAGCTGCTGGACACGTTTGACGTGGACGCCGTTGCCATTGCGACACCGGCCCGCACCCACCACGGCACGGTGATGACGGCGCTGCGCGCCGGAAAACACGTCCTGGTGGAGAAACCGCTGGCGGACAGCCGGGCGCATGGACTGGAGATGGTGGCCGAAGCGCAGGCACGGGGCCTGGTGCTGATGGCGGACCACACGTATTGCTACACACCTGCCGTCCTGAAGATGCAGGAGCTGGTGCAGGCCGGGTCCCTGGGCGAGATCCTTTTTGTGGATTCCACCCGCATCAACCTGGGGCTCGTCCAGCCGGACGTGAATGTGTTCTGGGACCTGGCGCCGCACGATCTGGCCATCCTGGATTTCGTCCTCCCCGGCGGGCTGAACCCCGCGGAAGTCTCGGCCTTCGGCGCCGACCCCCTGGGAACGGGGCGGGACTGCGTGGGGCACCTGAACTTCCGGCTCCCCAATGATGCCACCGCCCACGTGCACGTGAACTGGCTCAGCCCCACCAAGATCCGCCAAATGGTGATCGGCGGATCGCTCCGGACCCTCGTGTGGGACGACCTGAACCCGCAGCAGCGGCTCAGCGTGTACGACAGGGGCGTCAGCCTGGACCGGCAGCCGAAGTCGGCCGGGGAGAAGGCTTCCAACGCCGTGTCCTACCGGCTCGGGGACACGTGGTCGCCCGCGCTGCCGGAACGCGAAGCGCTGGGCCAGGTGGTGGCCGAGCTGGCCTTCTGTATCCGCAACGGCCAGGAGGCGCGGACCGGCGGGGAGTCGGGCCTTCGGGTCCTGTCTGTCCTCGAAGCGGTGACGCGCAGCCTCAGCCTGGACGGCAAGGCCTCCCCGGTGGAAGGAACCGGGGCTGCAGAAGCAGCATCCGGCGTCGAACTGGAGGGTGTGCGGTGAGCCGGCTGGAAGGGGCCAACGTGCTGGTGACCGGCGGGGCGGGAACCGTCGGTTCCACCCTGGTGGACGCACTGCTGCGGGCGGGCGTGGACCGCGTGGACGTATTGGACAACCTGGTCCGCGGCCGCCTGGACAACCTGGCCGGCGCACAGGGCAGCGGGCAGGTGGAGCTGGTGCACGGCGACATCCGGGACCGCGACCTGGTCCACGACCTGACGCGGGGCAAGGACCTGGTGTTCCATCAGGCGGCCATCCGGATCACGCAGTGCGCGGAGGAACCGCGGCTGGCACTGGAGGTCATGGTGGACGGGACCTTCAACATCCTCGAAGCCGCGGCCGAGCACAAGGTGGACAAACTGGTGGCCGCGTCGAGTGCCTCGGTATACGGCATGGCGGAGGAATTTCCCACCCGCGAAAGCCACCACCACGCCAACAACGACACCTTTTACGGGGCCGCGAAATCGTTCAACGAGGGAATGGCCCGCAGCTTCCACGCGATGACCGGGCTGGACTTCGTGATGCTGCGGTACTTCAACGTTTATGGGCCCCGCATGGACGTCCACGGCCTCTACACCGAGGTGCTGGTGCGCTGGATGGAGCGGATCATGGACGGCCGGCCGCCGCTGATCTTTGGAGACGGGCTGCAGACGATGGACTTCGTTTATACGGCCGACGTGGCGCGGGCGAATGTCCTCGCCGCCGCCAGCGGCGTCACGGACGGAATCTACAACATCGCCAGCGGAACGGAGACCAGCCTCCTGGAGATGGCGGAGGCGCTGCTGCGGGTCATGGGCTCGGATCTGGCGGTGGAACACGGGCCGGCGCGTCAGGTCAACGGTGTGGTCCGGCGCCTGGCGGATACCTCCGCTGCCGCCCGCGACCTGGGATTCAAAGCGGAAGTGGACCTTGAAGAGGGACTGCGGGAGCTCGTCACCTGGTGGCAGCCGCTCCGGGATGAGATCGCGGCGACACGGAAAGCCGGTGCCAAATGAGTACGGAAGCAGTCCTCGCCCGGATCAACGTCATGAAGCCCTGGCTCGGGGAAGAAGAAGCCAGGGCCCTGGCGGAAGTGGTGGCTTCCGGCTGGGTGGCCCAGGGCCCGAAGGTTAAGGAGTTCGAGACAGCGTTCGCCGCCGCGCAGGGGGTGCGGCACGCCGTCGCAACCTCCAACTGCACTACCGCGCTGCACCTGGCGCTGGTGGTGGCGGGCATCGGCCCGGGCGACGACGTGGTGGTCCCGTCGCTGTCCTTTATCGCCACGGCGAATGCGGTCACCTATGTTGGGGCCCGCCCCGTCTTCTGCGACGTGGACCCCGCAACGGGGAACATGACCGCCGAAACCATCCACGCGGCCCTGACCCTGGATACCCGGGCCGTGATTGTGGTGGACCAGGGCGGTATGCCTTTGGATATGGATCCGATCCGGGAACTGTGCGACCGGCATGAGATCACCGTCATCGAGGACGCGGCTTGCGCTGTCGGCTCCACCTATAAAGGGCGGCCGGTGGGTGTCCAGGCGGATGTGGCGGTGTGGTCCTTCCATCCGCGCAAGATCCTCACCACCGGTGAAGGCGGAATGCTCACCACCAACCGGGCCGATTGGGCCGCCCGGGCCAGGACGCTGCGGGAGCACTCCATGAGCGTGTCCGCCACGGACCGGCACGGCTCGGTGCTGGCGGCCCCGGAGGTCTACCTGGAGGTGGGCTTCAACTACCGGATGACGGACCTGCAGGCCGCCGTCGGAATTGTGCAACTGGGACGGCTGCCCGAGGTGGTGGCACGCCGCCGGGATATCGCGGCCCGGTACGTTGCCGGGCTCGCGGGCCTGCGGGGACTGCGGCTGGTGTCCGACCCGCCGTACGGGACCACCAATTTCCAATCGCTGTGGCTGGAGGTTCTGCCTGGCTTCGGCACTACCCGCGAAGGCCTGCTGGAACGCCTCGCGGAGGCCGGCATCTCGGCCCGGAGGGGCATCATGGCGGCGCACCGGCAGCCCGCCTACCGCTGGCGGGACACCGGCAGTTCGCTGCTGCAGCATACTGAACGGCTCAACGACAGGACCTTGATCCTTCCGGTCTTCCACGAACTCGACGACGACGGCCTCAGCCGGATCATCAGCACCGTCCGCAGTGCCGCCACGGGGGCGGCCACGTGAGCGAGCTGATCCTGATCGCGGCCAGCGGCCTGGCCCGGGAAGTCCTGGCGATGGTGCGGGCCAGCGGGCAGTACGACGTGGTGGGCCTGCTGGACGACGACAAGGAGATGGCCGGGGTGACAGTGGACGGCGCCCCGGTGCTGGGGACCATTGACGACGCCGGGAGGTACACCCATGCGTTGATCCTGGTGTGCATCGGCTCGGGGAAGTCGCGGGAGGCGGTGGTGGAGCGGCTCACCGCGATGGGGCTCAGCGAAGCCCGATATGCGACGGCGATCGACCCCACGGTGCAGTACCCCGAGGGGTGCCGGATAGGACGCGGCAGCATCCTGCTGCGCAACGTCACCATGACTGCCGCGGTCACCCTGGGGTCCCATGTGGTGGCCATGCCGTCAGTAACTTTTACGCACGACGACGACGTGGCGGACTTTGCCACGTTCGCTGCGGGAGTGTCCTTGGGCGGCGGAGTCCGGATCGGCCGGGCTGCCTACCTGGGCATGAACGCGAGCGTCCGCGAGCGGACATCGGTGGGTGCCTACGCGACCGTGGGGATGGGCGCCGCGGTACTCAGCAACGTGCCCGACGGCGAGACCTGGGTTGGTGTGCCGGCGCACGAGATTGAACGGGAAAGTTTCCATTTCGGGGGTGTGCGGTGAGTGCCGAAGTTGATGTCCGGGATGAAGCTGTGCCGCTGGTGGATCTTGCCGCGCAGCAGGCGGACGTCCATGAAGAGGTCATGGCGGAACTGGCAGAGGTTTTCACTTCTGCGTCCTTTATTGGCGGGCCCGCCGTCGAGCAGTTCGAGGCGGCGTACGCGTCCTTCGTTGGAGCTCGGCACTGCATTGGAGTTGCCAACGGGACTGACGCCTTGGAGTTGGCCCTGCGGGCCGGCGGCGTGGCCCCTGGCGGGGAAGTGATTCTTCCCGCCAATACGTTTATTGCTACGGCGGAGGCCGTCAGCCGGATCGGGGCGGTTCCAGTTCCCGTGGACGTGGACCCGGAGTATTTGCTGATTTCTCCCTCTGCTGTCGCCGCCGCTGTGTCCTCCCGGACGCAGGCCATTGTGCCGGTCCACCTCTTTGGCCAGACAGCATTCGTTGAACAGCTGGTTCCTATCGCTGAGGCCTGCGGGTCTGTGATTATCGAAGACGCCGCGCAGTCGCAGGGCGCGACCCGCTTTGGGCGTTCTGCCGGGACACTCGGGATTGCTGCCGGGACCAGTTTCTACCCGGGGAAAAACCTTGGTGCTGCCGGTGACGCCGGCGCCGTGCTGACAGACGAACCGTCCGTTGCCGCCCGGGTGCGGATGCTGGGCGCGCACGGGAGCAGTCACAAGTACGTGCATGATGCGATCGGCTTCAACTCGCGGCTCGATACGGTTCAGGCGGTGGTTCTCAAAGCGAAGCTTGCCCGGCTGCAGTCCTGGAACCTCCTGCGCCGGGCAGCCGCTGAACGATATTCAGAACTGCTTGCCGATGTTCCCGGTGTTGTTGTACCCCGTGAGGCGCCCGGAAACGTTGACGTGTGGCACCTGTATGTGGTCCGGGTGCCTCAGCGTGACGCCGTTCTGACAGCTCTTCATTCGGCCGGGATCCAGGCAGGGATCCACTATCCGGTGCCGGTGCACTTGAGTGGGGCCTACTGGGCTGACGGGCGTGGAATTGGTTCGTTCCCTGTCGCGGAGGATGCGGCCGGCAGCATCCTGTCGCTGCCGCTCTACCCGCACATCACTGTGGGGCAGCAGGAGCGCGTAGTCGAGGCGCTCAAAACCGCGATCAACCCGGTTCCGATGCGGTGGGCGGTGACGGATGAAAAGTGACGCCTCCATAGCGGACTCGGAGTCGCTGGATTCGAGAGCCCACCGAGGCGCCGTGTGGAGCGGCATCAATATGCTCATGACCAAGCTCGCGGGCATAGCAGTAACGATAGTTGTGGTTCGAATTGTTTCGCCCCACGATTTCGGTGTATTTGCGGCCGCCCTGATCGTGCATACCATCGTCTCGTCATTTGCTGAGCTCGGCGTCGCTTCCTGCGTAGCACGCCGGGACCTTTCACTTGACGACCACGCACCAACGGTAGCGGCAGTGTCGTTGATTTCCGGCACTGTTTTCGCACTGATCGTTTTTGGGTTTGCGGAACCGATAGCCGCTGCCTTCGGTGCAGCCGATGCCAAAGGACCCGTCCAGGTGCTTTCCATCTGCGTCTTCCTCACCGGATTCTTTGCTGTGCCTGGTGCCATGATGACGCGGGAATTCCGGCAGGACCGCCTGTTTATCGCGAATCTCGTTGCCTTCGTTCCCGCAAACGGACTTCTCATCTTGCTCGCCCTTGACGGTAACGGCGCCTTAGCCTTCGCGTGGTCCCGGGTCGCTGGCCAGTTGGTTGTGGGATTGGTAATCATCCTTACACCGCAGCGCTTTTATTGGCCTCGCATCAATCGCGGCAAATTGCGCCCGATTCTGAAATTCGGACTGCCCCTCGCCGGTGCCAACCTGATAAATTACACCCTCCTTAATGCCGATTTCGCTTTTATCAGCAGAATTCTGGGGCCCGCGGTACTCGGAATTTACGTCCTTGCCTTCAACATTGCTTCCTGGTCGTCATCAGTCCTTGGCTCGACGATCAACAGTGTGGCAATGACCGCGTTCTCGGAATCCGGACTCGAAGCAACGCACCTGCGGGACAGACTCGCGAGGTGGACCCGCCTGACGGCCCTCGTGGCCTGCCCGATAGCTGCCATGACCGCCGTCCTGTCAACGGACATCGTCGTTGGGCTGTATGGCGAGAAATGGGCAGAGGCAGGACCGGTCCTGGCCGTTCTGGGAATCTACGGTGCCATGTTCACAACAAGCCTTCTGCTGTCCAACCTCCTGGTAGCCAGAGGCCAGTCCTGGCGGGTGCTGCTTGTCCAGGCCAGCTGGCTGGCCACACTGGTTCCCGGGCTGTGGCTGGGCGTATCGCAGTTTGGCGTACTGGGAGCCGCCTGGGTGCACGTAGGCGTCATTGCCTGCCTGGTCTTGCCCCTTTACTTGTGGATGCTCCGTTCTGCGGTAGAAGACCTGCCCGGCTTGCTCTTCCGTGCGGCGGCAGGACCCTTGCTTGCCGCCATTGCCGCTGCGGGAGCGGCATACGCCGTGATACTGCCGATTTCCGGCTCTTGGTGGCGGATTGCGGCGGCCGCGCTGACAGGACTGTTTATCTACATGGCCACAGCGTTACCGCTGGCCCGCGAAGTTTGGGGCGGAGCAAATACCCGGTTGGCGCCCTATTTTTCGACGTACGACTCACTGCTCGCCCGTTTTGCCAAGATCCGACGGAGGTCCACGTGAACCCAGCCAGAAAAGATATGTCCCTGTCTCCTCGTGCGCGTGCAAGGCACGCGGCAAGGCCACAACGTTTGAATCCGCAAGCAGGCCGTTCAGCAGAGCCGGGCTCAAGGATCGGACTGCTGTATCCGCAACGGGATCCGCGATTCCCGGGCAACTGGTCAGGCACACCGAGCGGGATGGCACTGGGCATAGAAGCCTCCGGATTTGAGGTAGTTCCGATAGGTGTGGACCTGCCCTGGGTAGCAAAGGCTGCCGTATCGCTGGCGTCACGCAGTACGGGACGGAACGGGCCCGTAGCTGACCGCATGGCGATACGACAGGCAGCAAGAACCATCGCACTGTCCCGCCGAATGAAGGAAGTCGGCGCCCTCGACGCTGTGATAGCGATGGGAACAGAGATGTATAGCCTTCATAACGTAGTTTCCGCCGAAATCCCTTGTGCCACCTATGATGACGGAACCCTTCTGCAGATGTGGCGGAATGTGGATTCAGACATCCGCGCGCTCAATGTCCCGCAGCACCACCTCCGCCGCTGGTTTGAGCGCCAGGCCGCATCGTCCCGGGCTGCAGACGTTTGCTGCGTGAGCACCTCGTGGGCGGCGAAATCGTTCCTTGATGACTACGGAATCGATGGCAGGCGGGTTCATGTGGTGGGAATGGGACATCTTCCCCGTGATCCCGTGAAATCTGCGGAGCGTGATTGGGCCCGGCCCCGGTTCCTCTTTGTGGGCGTTGACTGGAGACGTAAGAATGGCGAAGCGGTTCTGGCATCCTTCAGGGAAGTCCGGAGGATGTTCCCGGCGGCGTCCCTGGATCTGGTAGGTCAACATCCGTATGCTGCTGAGCCGGGGGTCCGCGATCACGGATTTCTTCCCCGCGAGGACCCCGCCTCCCAAACCCTCCTCGCATCTCTCTTTGAAAGTGCCACATGCTTTGTACTGCCAAGCCGGTTCGACCCATCGCCCATCGCCTGCCTCGAGGCAGCGTCGGCCGGACTTCCAGTCATCGCCACCACGGAAGGAGGGGCCGACGAGCTTCTGGGACCGGCTGCCATGGCTGTTCACCCTGACGACTCCGAGGCGCTCACCCTGGCTATGCTGCGGTTGTGCGATTCGAAAGTAGCCGAGTCGATGGGCGCCGAAGCCCGACGCCGGGCCAGCGAATCAACGTGGCATGATGTTGCCCAGCGGGTCCTTTCATCGCTGGGGTTTCCGCCGGCAAGCACTCCGGCTGCCGTCTTGGCGGCAAACCGATGAGGGTCCAATGGTCACGGCTTCGTCCATTGGGCGGCCCCGTTCCCACAGTGACTGTCGTTGTACCTTGCTATAACTACGGCCGATTCCTGCCAGCCTGCGTCCGGAGCGTCCTTGACCAGCGCGGGGTTGATGTCCGGATACATATCATTGACGATGCATCCACGGATCGGAGCCACGCAATCGCCACCCGGCTTGCCGCAGGCGACGCCCGCATCGCCCTGACACGGCATGATTCGAACCAGGGACACATAGCGACCTACAACGAGGGGCTTGCCCTGGTTGACACTGACTACGTGGTGCTGCTCTCGGCTGATGACATGTTGGCACCCGGTGCCTTGCACCGTGCCACGTCCCTCATGGAATCAAACCCTAAGGTTGGCCTTGTTTACGGTCACCCTGTTGAATTCCAGGGCGAACCGCCAGCTGCGCACGAAAAATCCTTGAGCTGGACCATTTGGCCCGGTCGGAGCTGGATTCGTGCCCAGTTCCATAGGGGCTTAAGCATCATCTACTGCCCCGAAGCGGTGGTGCGGGCATCGGTGCAACACCGGGTCGGCTACTACCGGCCGGAACTGCCTCACTCAGGCGACCTGGAGATGTGGCTCCGAATCGCTGCCGTCTCGGATGTCGGCCGGGTAAACGGTGCAGATCAGGCGTTACGGCGGGTCCATCCTGAAAGCATGATGAGGACCCGGTACGCAACAGTGGCCAAAGACCTTCGTGAGCGTCAACAGGCGTACAGGAGCTTCCTTGCATCCTCTAACCTGCCCTCGGGGGATCAGCAAAGACTGTGGCGGAACGTAACGCGGCGCCAGTGCGAAGAGGCCTTCGACTGGGCGCTGAGGGAGATGGCAGACCCGCATGCTTCAGCGGATGATGTGTCCGCGGCGGTCGAGTACGCCACGTCCTCCTATGAGGAGTTCGGCGACTTACGTGTTTGGCGGAGCTATCAGGCACGCCTCAAGGGTGTTGGCGCGGCAAACCTCCGGGAAAGTGTGTTCACCACCTACGATTCCCTGGATCGCGATATCCGCAATAGGATTCGCTGGCAGACTTGGCGGCGTTATGGAATCTAGAAGCGCCGCCCGTGGGACTGAGACCCCGTTTGGCGGTCCGGCCCATCTCCGCAGCCGATACGCTCAGGTGCGGAAAATCGTCCAGGAAACTGGCTTTGACGGGCTGCGGAGGCGGCTGCTCAGACGGGCGATCCATTCTGTTGGGCCGGTTGAGGAACCGTTTCCGCTATTCGGTAGGGACGTAGCCGATTCGACGGCGCTCAAGCCCCCCTTGTTCGCACCTCCGTCCGATACAAGCCGGCTGAGGCTTGGATGGATAATGACACCCCCTGCCCTTGGTTCGGGCGGGCATACCACGCTCCTGCGGCTGGTGGAGGGCCTCGAACGTGCAGGACACGAATGTCATGTGTTCCTCTACGACCGCTTCCACGGTGACATCCGTCGTCACGCCGCCACCATCGCCGCAATGCGGCCCCGGATCCGGGCACAGGTTCATGATGTCACTGCCGGCATGCCGGCCATGGATGGTTGGGTGGCAACATCCTGGCAGACGGCACATGTTCTGGCCAGCCATCCAGAGGCTTCGGGTTCACGTTTTTATCTGGTCCAGGACTTTGAGCCCGACTTTTATCCCAAGGGATCGATGTATTCCTTGGCCGAAGACACGTATCGGTTCGGTTTCACCGGAATAACTGCAGGCCGGTGGTTGGCCGGCAAGCTTGAGCATGAATACGGGATGCGTTGTTACTTCTTTGAATTCGGGGCCGACTGCGACGTCTACTTTCCGACGGCAAACACAACCCGTGACGGCGTCGTTTTCTACACCAAACCCAATGTTGCCAGGCGCGGCCACGAACTCGGGATGCTTGCCCTGGCCCGTTTTCACCGGCTGCGACCGGAGGCGACAATCCACATCTTTGGAGAACACCTGCAGCCGCAGGCATTTCCGTTCGTTAACCACGGGAAGACACCGCCGCAGGTCTTGAACGGGATCTATAACAGTTGCCGAGTCGGATTGAGCCTCTCCTTCACAAACGTCTCGCTCGTGCCCTGGGAATTTTTGGCGAGCGGGATGTTGCCGGTGGTTAACGATGCAGAACACAACCGTGTGGTTCTGGACGTCGACAAGGTCATGTGGACGCCCCCCTCTCCTGTTGGCATTGCAGAAACCATGGATCACGCATTTGGCATGCACGGGGGCCATGACTTCGCGGCGAAGCTATCCGCGTCCGTTCTCGGCGCAAGTTGGGATACAGCTGCGGAGACGGTCCAGGCAGTCCTCGAACGGGTAATGGCAAGCCCGGCCAGCCCCCAAACACACTAGGTACTGCTGCTTGTTCTACTAACGGGCCGCCGGAAGCACCCGGGTGTTGGTTTCGTTGCGAGCAACCCGCCACACGGCCCCGGCCAAACCCAGTATCAGGAACATGAATGAAGCCGCCATGGGGAAACTCAGAGCATCAAAGAAGGCGAACATCACGCTGCCGGCCGAAAGAGAGGAAATCAACGCAATGCTCATTTGCTTCATGAAAGGGTCCTTGAATGCCCGTCGCGCCTGGAGACACGAGCAGGCAGCGCGAACCAGCATCACTATGAAAAAGAAAAACCCCGCCAGGCCGAGTTCTATCAACAGCAGCAGGTACTGATTATCGACGATACGGTACTCGGGCAGGAATGTTCCGAACCCCCTCCCCACCCATGGGTTCCGGCCTACCAAGTCCAGGGCCGCCTCATAGCTGCTCGTCCTCGACTGGGTGCTGCCGTCCTCCGAAATGCCGGTGAACAGTCCCCTGACAGTCCCCACCATGCCGGGCACAAACAAGTACAGGGCTGCGGCTCCTACTGACAGAATGAAGAAAATGCGCAGCCGCATGAACCTTGGCAGACCAGGCACGAGCACGGCCAGAGCCACTCCGATACCTATAAGGGCTGACCGCGATACTGAAAGAGCCGAGGCACACAAAATAACTCCGACCGCCAGCCAACGCAGGATGGATCTGCCTTTTGCGTCATTCAATGCAAGGCTGACGGCGATGGGCAGTGACATGCACAAGACAATGCCGTATTCCAAAGGGTGCGATGCAGTGCCGGCAGCACGCAGAAAGCCCGATCGACCCTGGATATTGTCGAAGTCCGCTCCCGCCGTAAATCCGGGGACGGTAATGGCAGAAACGAGCGACTGTCCCGTGGCGAATTGAAGCAGACCCAGAGCGGACATCAGCGCGCCGACGGTTGCCACCCGGCGCAACAAAACCAGGAGCCTTTCACGGTCTGTTATCCCGTCATTGGCAATCAGGAATATTCCGGCCCAGCTGAGGATCCTTATGGCGCCCGTGTCGGCGGCGCGCCCCTCGTCCGGCGGCAGGCCAGCAAAGTTGGTCAGTGCATAACTTGCCACCACCACCGCCAGGAAGAGGAAAAGAAGGCGGCGCACGGGTTGGCTCTGCGTGACGAGCGGAAAGGGGCGCTGAAGCTGGGACCACTCCCACCAAAGGACGGCCGCGAGGAACCACAGGACACCGGGCCGTCCGAGCGGGCCAAGGGCTGAAACGCTCAGGTACGAGGGGATCGCGCAAACCAGGACCATGCCAATGGTCAGCACGGTCACCGCATCCCATCTCACCGTTTGACGCGGAGAATCCATAGTAGTACCGCCCGTTCCTTGAGCGGTCATTCTGACGTCCTGCCCGCTGGGGGAGCGTTCTTTCGTCCCTCTACTGTGCGGTCCACCACGATAACCGTAAACGCCGTGAGGATCACGCCAAGGAATCCGAACGCAAGAAGTCCCTTGATACGACCCGCCTTTGTGCTGCCTTGATCAAAAACTTCCGGTAATGCGGGAGACCTGTCCATGGAAATGAACTCGCCCGCAGGCACCCCTTGGGCGGCCTGCAGATCCCTGGCGGTTGTTTTCACCAGCGCGAGGACGTCGCTCAAAGTCCGTCGGACCTCCTCTGGACTGCTGCCCACGGCCTGAACTGCGAGGACGGGCCGGGTATAGCTGACAGCCCACTGGTTTCCGGAGTTTGGAAGCGTAATCGAGTACCCACGCCGGACGCCGCTGCCATACAACGTCACACTGGACGAGGGGAGCTCAACGGGCGTGCCGATCTCATGGACTCGGCGCTGCACCAGGCCCGCGAAGTTAATGAGCGACGGCACTACTGCGTCTGAAACGTTTGTGACGGAACCTCCGCCCGGCTGGACAAAGACGAGGTCCGTCGACATCCAATAAGTCCGCTCACCATTGACCAGTGCAGAACATCCGAATGCCGTCAAAACGACGCCCACGGCAACAAAAACCCAGCGCCGGATCATGATCCGGAAGAAGAGTCCGGCCGTCACAGCGGTGCCACCCGCGGGGGCAGGTCTACAGGCAACACCGTGCTAGCCTCGCACCCTGGCGGCCCGGCTGCTGCGACGGGTGGTCAGCTCCTGCCGCTCAGCCCGTGCTGCATGTACGGCGAGCACCGAGCCCCTTCCCGTCGCGACCGAGCCCTTGGGCACCGAGGCCGGGGCTGGGACAGCCTTTCGCCGATCAGTCCGCGCCAGGAGCCGTCCGTCGATGAACCCGGTGAGTAACACGCTGAACGCTGTGCCGGCGCCGGCAGCTCCTACCAGGATGAAAGTCCGCGTCTTGGAATCCTCCTTCGCGTTGTCCTGCACGACGAGGGTCATCAAGCGGATCCGCGAACTCTCCGGAACATTCTGCGTTTCCTGCATGGCCGTGAGTGTCGAGGGAACAACTGCGACGGCATCCTTGAGTGCACCATGAACCCGCAGTGGGTCGTCTCCCTCAACGGTGATACGGATTACGGAGCCGCTACTGCTTCGGTCCGGCTCTGCCGAGTAAGAAGTTCCTGGATGGGCATCCCGTATGGGCTTGGCCGTGTCTTCCGAAGCCATCTCGACAGCCAAGATGTCGAGCGCCTGGCCCATTCCGCCAAGAAACAGGAAGGGATTGCCTTCAGGGCCGACAGTTGCAGTGGGAGGCATCAGGACCAAACTTCCCTGAGCCCGGTAAATGGTCGGAACGGAGGCCTTCACCAAGAGGCAAAGACCAGCGGTCATAAGCAGGAAAAGAGCAAGGAAATACCACCGTCGACCGAGGCCAAAAAACATGTCACGGAGCCACATTTCGGCACGCTTCCCTGTCGAATCCACAACTTGTATCCATATTCAGTACCGGTTTTCGCTCTCGTGTCGCATGAATGGATTTTTGGCCTTGGCACTCATCCAAATTTTGAACTTGTCCGTTCCGTCCCTGCCGCGCGCCAACTGAATAACTGATTTGGCGATGCCACGCGCCTCGTCCCGTACCTGTCGAACGGGCGCCAGCAACACATGATCCGCCATGAGTTGCCCCGAGGTGGGAGGGGCTGCGTCCGCAAGAAGACCCGGAAAGCTGGCCGCGTAGAGAGCCGGCGAAACCTGTCGGCCGTGCACCCTGTTGCTGACGTTTTTCCCATGAACCATTTGCATCCATGCCGGTGCGCCGCTCAGACGGACAACAGGCATGGTCCGTCCAAGAAGGTTGTGCCAATCCGCCCAACACGTCGTGGGATCTGTCCAGGGCGTCAAGACCGAGCAGAACGCATTGTTCACGTCGGAGTGTGCGTATACGCCCTTGGTGGACCGGATAAGACCGTTGATCAGGTAGATGGCAAGGCTGCCGTCGCAAGGCACGACCGTACGAAGTTGCTCCACGAAATTTGAGGCCAGGGCATCATCGTTGTCCAAATTCGTCGTAAGCAGGAACCGATTTCTTCTGCTCAGACATATCTCGAGATCATGAAGGAGGTCAGCCCGTGTCACTGCCGTCCGGAATATTGGCGAGAACACTTTGTCGTGGTTGATCGTTGAGATGCGATCAACAAGCCACGCGGGACTTTCGGGGTCGAAATATATTATCCACTTTGACGGCCGGACAGTCTGGCTCCGCACGGAGGGAAGACAATATCTTTCGAAAAGATCAATTCGCTCTTGCAGCCATCCTTGCTTGGCACGAATCAGCGTCTCATAACCTTCGGTTGGAAGGTTAAAACGCGTCAGCAGTACATGGTCGATATCTGGCGATCCAAGCATTGTTCAAGCCCCCTCGCAGTCGGCCTTTTACTGTCCATGTTCAATTGCTTCACTGGGGCCTTTCCGTCAACGCTAGGTCCGGCATTGGGGCCACGCCAGACTACAGAAGCTGACGTGTGGGAATCCGCATCAAGAGTGTGGCTTCGAGGGTCTTGTCATTGGATGACAGCGGCGGGAGGATGCCAGTAAGCCCCAAACCGATGGGGGTTCCACCAATTTCCAGGGGCATTTGTATGGCAGTCAATGATATCCCCGGCAGCGAACAATTTACGCATCTGGTACTGACGCGATTCAACGTTCGAAACTTTTATCATAAATCCGAACCCAGTGATTATTGGCTGAGACAGCGGATGGCTCTATTCCGGCGATACTGCCTGCCGAGCTTTGCCGGCCAGTCGGTGAATACTTTTACCTGGCTGGTATTTTTCGATGCAGAAACTCCGGACTGGCTTCGAAAGGAAGTGGAGGTAGCCAGTCAAGGAGTCTTTAATGCTGTTTATGTGCCTGGCGAGTTCACCAAGACGTTCCTGAGTGACACGGTTGCCCACCACTGCAGCACACCCTTCGTCATCACCACGCGGGTGGACAATGATGATGCAGTCGCCTTTGACTTCGTGGAGCAGATCCAGGCCAGTTTTGATAATCAGGAACTTTTATTCGTCAATCTGGTCAACGGAGCGCAGTACTCGAACGGGAAAACATACCTTCGGCCTTACACCAGGAACCCTTTTTCAAGCCTTATCGAGAACATTACGCATCAACCGCCGCTCACAGTATTTGCGGAACACCACTACAAAATTGATGAATGTGCACCAGTGCTGAATATCCGCACGTCCCATCCCATGTGGCTACAGGTCGTCCACGGCGGAAATGTACTGAATGAGATCGTGGGACTGCGGGTACCCGGGTCACAGGTGAACCGCTACTTTCCATGTGCCGTCGATACCCGTGATACTGCTCTGAGCATCCTCGCCGACCAAATGGCGGGGTCGTTGCGGATCCTCATCCGCCTTCTTCGAAGGCCGCACCGCCTCGTCGAGTTGTATGCTTCCCTTCTTGCGCAGAAGGCACCGCAATAGGCCCGGGACGCCCGGCTTGCTGGTCGCGTTCGAATTAAACCCAAGCCACCCCTGGATCTATCCCTTTCAAACCCACGCTATTCGCAACGCGTGGCCAGTGTCAGCCGGGCGATTCCGTATCCCGACGTCCACACCTCCTCCGGACAAAAGCCCACCGGCAATTGCTTGGCATTGGTCGTCTCTTCCAGGACCCATAACCGCGAATAATCTTTGAGTCTCTCCAGCTGCGATGCGATTGGTACTTGCGTATCGGTGAATTTTCCTTCCGCGTTTGCCGCGCCGAGAACCAGCGGCTCAGGAATGGCGTGTCCGCGCAGATGGTACTGAAGCGTGAGTGCCAGGAAGTCCGCGTCCACTAAACCGTCACCAAGCTCGCCGTCATCGATAATTAATGCCGCGAACTCCTGGGGAGCCCACAGGTGGCCATCAGGTCCGCGGGCACTGACTTGGCCAGGTATGGTGATGGCAATAAGGGAGGCCAGTGCGGCCGTGACAGTGAAGCGGAACTTCGGTAGATCAAACAACATCGAGATGAGCGCTGCTGCGGGCAACACCATCGCCGGAAGGGTCCAGAATACATAACGGGCCGCGTAGACCGGCGTGACCAGTTCAGACACCACCCATAGGAATACTGGCGGACAGGCCCACCACGAAACAAACAGCACGAATTCCGCTGGCCTGTTTCCACGATTCTTACGGATCCGCCTGTAAGAGGCCAACCCCGCGCAAGCGGCGGCGGCAACGGGCGCATACCAGACCACTTTGCTCAGGCCCACAAGTTCACGGACTGCTTCGAGCGGAGTGACGGCGCCCAGCCATGAAACCTGCTTTACCTGTCCCATCACCAGCCCAGCGGCAACGAGGGTGGGCAGGGCACCGATGATGGCCAGGACGGCCAGCTTTCGGTCCTTGGCAACAAGCGAATACAACAGGTGCACGCCGGCTGCGATGCCTGCGAACGGGTGCGTTACCGGCAGCACCACCATGAGCGCCAGATATACAGCGGCAATCCTGCCGGAGCGGCGGCCGGTCATCCAGACAAAAGCCCATGTCGCGAAGGTGGCGATCGCCAAAGACCACGAATACGGCCGGACTTCCTGGGAGAACCGCACCCAGGAATACGCAATGACCATGAGCAGGGCGGCGATCCAGGCCGCCCTGGTACCAAACAGGTGACGGCACAAACCAGCCGTGGCCACCACCGACAGTGCCCCACCCACAGCCGAGGGAATCCTCAACCACCACAAGGAATCTGATGGCAGCATCCATAGGTGCATGAATGTGTAGTACGGAGCAAAGTTCCGGTCCTGGTTCGCCAGCAGTTTCCCGAGTTCCACCCAGTCAAGTTGCGCTGCCCACCACGTGGCCGCCTCATCGAAACCGATCCCCGGCGTATCTATGCCGACTAATGCAACGGCCAGGGAAAGGGCGGCCACGATAAGTAGCTGGTAGTGGTCCGTCATCGCGGACAGGTCCGGCAGTTTGCCCCGTTGAACGCGTTTTGCGGTGATAGTCATAACTACCTTCTCTGGGAATGGTCAGGTTCGGTTCGAAGAGGCCAGCCGTGTGTCTTTCCGCGATGTTTCGTCCCGTCCCCAGCCAGAGGAGCCAAGTGACAACCAGCGGCCCGCCAGCGAAAAGCCGGCGTAAACCGCTGCATCGAGTGCAGAGCCTGGACCGCGGACAGACCCGATCAGTTCCAGAAGCGTTGCAAGCGTCGTCGATCCGATTCCGCCTTCCTGTGCGGCATTCCCGCGGTAGATCCGTCCGAGAGTGGCCAACAGGGCCCGCGGACTTCGCGGTGTCCGGACAACCACGGGGGGGCAATCAAGGACCTGCTTCTCATGACCGGCATACTGCCGGTCAATCAGCAGATCATCGCCAGTCAGGTGTTCTGGAAACGTGCCCAGTCTGTCGTGTCCGGCCTTATTCATTGCGTAGACGCCGGCCCCCCACATTGCCGTCCGATTACCGTGCAACCTGGTGCGGGCACGGTAGTAGGCCTGCACTGAGAGTGTCGCACCGCCTGTGTCATAGACGCAGGCCGGGCGGACGCACATCGGGTCATTATGCGCCGATAGGTGCTCCAGCGTGTGCCGAAGTGCTGCAGGCGTCAACTCCACATCAGCGTCCAGGTAGATCCGTGGCCACTTCGTCGCCGCCGCGTCTCCGGCATTCAGGGCCGCTGGCTTCGAGGCCACCGGCACTTCAATCACCTGCACCCCAGGAACGGCCGCCGCAATCAGCGCTGTGTCGTCGCTGCAGCTGTTGCAGGCGACGATGACTTCGAGCACATCATGGGACAGCGGTTCCGCCAGGAGACTCAGGGTCCGTCCAATCACGGCAGCTTCATTGTGGGCGGGAATAATGACTGCACCGGGTGGAAAGCCCGAACCCGCGAGGCTTGCGAGTCCGGAGACGTACCTGTGTGCGCGTGGCAGGGCGCCCCAGCTGGCTTCCGAGCATGCTGCACGCAGCGTTCCCCGGTTCGACACTTTAGGCGACCGAAGGAGAGCCCCAAGAACGACGGCGAACCGAAAAGCGCTGGCGTAACTCCTGGAATGATGCTTCCTTGCATACCGGATCCTATTTACCGCCAGCAAAGCGTTCAGTGCGGCAGATGCACCTGAGCCCCCGCGTCGGTGGTGCATCCTTGATCCAGGTTCAAACCAAACATCCCAACCGTTTTGTCGAACGCGGAGAAAATAGTCCGTCTCCTCCGAATAGAGGAAGTACCGCTCGTCCCAGTCCCCCAATGCCTCCACCACGTCCCGCCTGATCAGCAAGGCTGCCCCCGTCGCCCATGAGACCTTGTGCGGGTGAAGGTAGCTATCGGTGTCAGAGTCGATTTCGGATAACCAATCCGGGCGGCCCGCCAGACGGCTGCCGAAGGCAGCGTCACCGAATGCCCGCAGCACCGACGGCTCACGACGAATCGAAGGATAGGTGGAGCCATCATCGTCGACAAGCAGCGGCACGACTACGCCCGCGGCCGCTTCCGACATTCGTTGCCTGAGCATACGAATGGAGTCTGGCTCAGCGCTGAGGTCCGGGTTGAGTATGAGGAAGGATTCAGCGGTACCGGCGCGCTTGATGGCCGCATTGATTCCGCCTGCGTAGCCCAGGTTTCCGCCAGTGGAAAAGGCCACGACATCGGTTTCCTGGGCCAGGCTTTCAAGAGTTGCCGGCGACGGCGAATTGTCGGCAACAATCACTTTGATGGACTGATCGCGGGTTTGAAGGCGAAGGCCTGCAATGAGATCCCGGACGACGTGCGAACTCTCATACGTCACGACTATTACCGCAACGTCCGTATGTTCGGTCGAACTCGAGAACCCGCCGGTTCTGCGTGGTTGCTGGAGGGCGCTACCTCTAGGCGCCCCAGCTGCCCAGGTTTCTCCGGTTTTTGCGGGTCCGGCATGTTCTGCATGATATTGACCGCTGAATCTCTGCAAGGCCAAGTAGGCCGCTAGGCCATCCACCAGGTACCGCCTGGCCAGCCTTCGCGGTTCCAGGGCCAACCTCCACGCCCATTCGATGCCGGCATCACGCACTATTCCTGGGGCGCGCTCCCGGCCGCCGGCGAGAAAATCCACAACGGCCCCGAATGCCAACAAAACACCAGCACCAGTCGCATTCCCGTACTCCTTGATCCACAGCTCCTGCCTGGGCTTGCCGAGGCAAACGAGCAGGATCTCGACTCCTGCCGCCGCGATCTCAGCCGCAATTGCCCCCGATTGATCGACGTCGGCAAGTTCCTCACGGCTCGGAGCCCACGATCCAGCCACGGTCAACCCTGGCAGCTCCCGCCCGAAGCGGTCACGGATCATCTCATGGGCCTCCGCCGTGCCGCCCAGGAGGCCAATCCGGAAACCTCGCTTTTCTGCTGCGGCCAGGATGGGTTCGATAATGTCGCTTCCAGCCAAGCGGGGCCACCTCCGCCCGGTCAGCACCTCCGCCCGCTTGACCAAAGGTGAACCGTCGAGCAAGGTCAGCCATTCCACGCCCGACTGGTGATCGTCAAGGACGCCATGCCACCGGCTTCCCTCTCCGAAGTGGCCGATGTGATCCAGGTTGGCTGACGCCACCGCCAAAGGAGGGGCCGCCGCCCGGGCGCGCGCGAGTATCAATTCAAGTGCCGGCTCTGCGTCGAGTAACCCGACCTTTATGCCTCCGAGAGTCACCCAAAGAGGCACCTTGGCGGTGCCGGCGGCGCTGGAACGCGCCGGCAGTCTTCCGAGGCGGTTCAAGGGGCGGATGAGTGCGGAATTGTGGGCAATGCCGCGCAGCGCACCGGACAACGTCATGATCTAGCCTTTCGTCGGAATTCCACTGAGCGTGAAAATCGTTTGCGGCTGAATGGTGGCCTCAATCCGACCTGACGAGACGGAAGCGCCTGTGGTCTTTTCCATGTCGTGGGTCGCATTGGTGATGTAGGAAGAGAGGTCAAGAGGCCCGGCTATGTCAGGGATCGCCATCCGTGCAGGAATTACGTCGTCAGAGGTATTGACTCCAAAGACCGTGAAACGGCCGGACACTGGATCCTCGAAGGCAACAGCCTTGATGCGGGCATCCCCGGAGTCCATGGGGACGCGGACCGATCCCCTCGGGACGAATCGGGTCAGCTGCTGCAGAGCGAAGTAGTTCTTGCGTGGAGAGTAGTTCCCATTCGCCTTGTCATACGCAAGAAGCCCCCAATATCCATTGCTCCCGTGATGGTTGTAGTAGCCATCCCAGGCGTCATAATGCAGGAGGCCCGTCGCACCCTGCTGGATGAGGTCCAGTGCCAACAGAGCAGTAGCGGAGGCCGACGTCCAGTCGGCAGGATTCGGCGCCCCGCCATCACATCCCGGGCAGGGCCCGGAAAACTCTGTCACCCAGAAATCCAGCCCCGAGCCCGATTGAGCCAGGACTTGCCGGGCGTCGGAGGTTTCACCGCTGTAACTGTGAATGGCGAAGTAGGCAAGGCGATCCATGACGACGGCATCGGTGTTGAGTTCACGAAAATAGCCGTCCATCGCATTCTCTGCGAGGGCAGTATCAGGTCCTACGAGGCGCATATCTGTCAGTCCGAGGTCGTCCAGGGCAACGGCTAGCTTGTGCAGCAGGCGGACGTACTGTTCAGGACCGACATTGGGCCCCTCGATTCCATTTAAATCGGGCTCATTCAGGGGCGCCAGCAATGTGAAGTCCAAGTTCTTGACAGTCCGTCCGTAGCCCGCCATTGAGGCCATGGTTCGAACCCATTCGTCCTCCATGTCAGCCCCGATATGGTCCCCTCCCATCCACTGGGAAACGGGCCCCATGACGTTGAGCATCACCTCCTGGCCAGGCTTTGTGTTGATGTATGCGATGGTCTCCCAGAGATCCACCAATTCCGGTGTCTCGTATATTGGGGTGTAGTAATTCCAATCGATGGCAGGTGGAGCAGCAGGGTTCCGGACCGATTCCCAGTCACCGTTGTCGATGACCACCCGCCATGTGATGTCGCCGAGTGCGGAAATTTTGTCTATGGCGGGCCTGAGCTCACCGTCCCGCCAGCTGTGGACGTTGGCGTTGACACCGAGCCCGGACATCACTTGCTCGCGGTTACCGGTCGTCGCCGGTTGACTGGAGCGACCTCCTTCACGGTCCATTCCTGTTTCAATTTCAGCTGTCGGAGTGCAACCCGCGATCAGGAGGCCGAAGCAAATGGCGGTGATACCGGTAAGGGAAAAGCTGTGCTGCATGGTGACCTTCCTGGATTGATGCTGAAAAACGGTCATGAAGCGTTGAAGACGACATCCACCCAGTAGTTGGTGTTTCGGAAGCTGTCCGTCGGGAAGCTCGCTGTGCCATATCCGAAGACGCCGTTCGCCCCATCGACGCCACTGGCGAGACCATGCAGCGGTGCGCGGTCGACGGCCTTCGTGAAGTAGTCCCTGGTGGATGAGTAAGAGCCAACTGGAGCGTAGTACGACACGACGTAGGTGGTATTCGCTGTGATGGGGACTGGCGTAGTGAACATGGCCTGTTGCCACCCCGAGCTCGTTTCACCCGTAAAAGTGACACTGGCCAGGAGCGTGCCCGTTGCCGACCAGAGATGGCCGACGTGTGTCCCAACGTTTGCGCTGCCTTTGAAGAAGCGGACCCCCGTCACCATTCCAGCTACGTCTGAACGGAACTTCATTCCGACCTCAACGGCCTTCTTGTCATTCGTATTTGCGGTCGCAGGGGTTGCCGTGGGGCCAAAAACGCTGCATGGACAGGCTGTGGGAGCCGCACTGGTGGTGAAGCTCCAAGAGTGAGGTGCAGGCATTGTGGTCCCTGCGTCATTTGTCGCACCGCTGACAGTAGCCGTATACGAAGTGCTGAATGCGAGTGCCGCTGCCGGCGAGAAAACGGCTGTATTTGTAGCGGCGTCGTAGGTGGCGGATCCGGGAACGGTAGCTCCTGCTGCATTTTTCAAGCTGAAGGCAACTGCGGAACCATTCACTGCCTGGTTGAATGTGACAGTAGGTTTGACGCTCACCGGTACGCCTGTTGTTCCATCAGAGGGTGAGGCAGCAGTGACTATCGGCGCCTGTCCGGTCGTACTGGCGTGGAAGACAACGTCCACCCAATAGTTGGTGTTGTTGTGGCTTTCGGTCGGGTAGGCACTTGCGCCGTAACGGTAAACACCGTTGAGTCCGTCGGTCCCGGACGCCAGGCCATGCAGCGGAGCCCGGTCCGCTGAGGATGTGAAGTATCCCCCTGTTGAGGAATAGAACCCTTCGGGGGCGAAGTAGGACACGACGTAGGTTGTATCTGCTGCGATGGGAACGGGTGAGGCAAAGAGAGCCTCTTGCCAACCTGAGGCAGTCTCTTCGGTGAAAGTGACATCGGCCAGGAGGATGCCTGTGGATGTCCAGAGGCGGCCGGTGTGGGGCCCTGCATTTGACTCGCCCTTGTAGAAGCGGACTCCTGTGACTATGCCTGCCGTATCCGCCCGGAATTTCATACCCAGTTCCACCGCGTTGCCGTCCGCGGTCGAAACTGTCGCCGGAACCGCTTCCGGGGGAAAGACGGTGGCGGAGGCCGCCCTTGTGGAGAAGGTCCAGGTGTAGGGCGAACCCATGGTTTGTCCTGTTGAATTGGCAGCCCCGCTAACAGTCGCTGTATACGTGGTGCCATTCGCGAGTGTTGCGGCCGGCGCGAAGGTTGCTGTCCTTGTTGCCGCGTTGTAGGAGACGGCCCCTGGGACTGCTGCATTGGCGGCGTTCTTTACTGTAAAGATCACCGATGATGCCGCAACGTCCTGGTTGAAGGCTGCAGTGGGCTTCGTATCGACGGCAACGTTGCTTGTGTTGTTGGCAGGCGTTACTGATGCGACGCTGGGGAGCACTGCCGCTGCGGTTGTCATGAAAGCCCAGGAGAATGGGCCGTTCATGGCCTGCCCGCCGGAATTGGCGGCTCCACTGACGGTAGCTGTGTATTGCGTGTTGTAGGCCAGTGTCGCCGTGGGGGTGAAGGTTGAGGTGTTTGTAGCGGCGTCGTACGCTGTTGATCCGGCCACGTTTGTATTCGCGGAGTCTTTGATGGCGAAGACGATGGAGGATGGGGTTACCGCCTGGTTGAACTTCACAGTGGGCTTTACCTCCACAGCGACACCCGTCGAGTTGTTGGCGGGAGTAACGGTGGTGACCGCAGGCGCCGGAGCAGAGGCCTCCGCGCTGAATACCGCATCTACCCAATAGTTAGTGTTGTTGTAGCTTTCGCCGGGGAACGCCGACGCACCGTACCGGTAGACGCCGTTGAGCCCGTCCATCCCGCTGGCAAGGCCGTGCAGTGGAGCGTTGTCGGCGGAATTCGCGAAGAAAGCTCCAGTTGCGGCGTAATTTCCATTGGGGGCGAAGTAGGAAACCACGTAAGTAGTGTTAGCCGTGATGGCTACCGGCGTGGCGAAATTTGCCTGCTGCCAACCTGACCCTGTCTCACCTGTGAAGGTCACGGTGGCCAGCAGGGCACCTCCCGCTGACCATAGGTGCCCTGTGTGGGTGCCACTGTTGGTCGGGCCTTTGTAGAAGCGCACACCGGTAACGCTGCCAGCCACGTCGGAGCGGAACTTCATTCCCAGTTCCACGGCGTTGCCATCATTCACGGATATAACGGCCGGGAGTGACGACGGGCTGAACACTGTGCAGGGACACGCCGGGGCTGCTGCGGTGGTGAAGGACCAGGTGAACGGAGCAGCCATCACCTGTCCCGAGGAATTCGTCGCGCCACTCACTGTCGCCGTGTAGACGGTGTTGAAGGCCAGGGCAGCCGTGGGAGTGAACGTCGCTTTATTTGTTGCCGCCTCATAAGCCACCGAACCTGAAACCGACGCACCAGCAGCATTTTTGAGTCCGAACACCACTGATGAACCGGTAACAGATTGATTGAAAGTCACCGCCGGCTTCACATCAACAGCCACACCCGTGGCGTTACTCGCAGGCGACGCGCGGATACCAGCGGTGCCGCCGGGGCTGCTGCGGTGGTGAAGGACCAGGTGAACGGAGCAGCCATCACCTGTCCCGAGGAATTCGTCGCGCCACTCACTGTCGCCGTGTAGACGGTGTTGAAGGCCAGGGCAGCCGTGGGAGTGAACGTCGCTTTATTTGTTGCCGCCTCATAAGCCACCGAACCTGAAACCGACGCACCAGCAGCATTTTTGAGTCCGAACACCACTGATGAACCGGTAACAGATTGATTGAAAGTCACCGCCGGCTTCACATCAACAGCCACACCTGTGGCGTTACTCGCAGGCGACGCCATAGACACCGAGGGCGCTGCGGTTCCCGTGGCGGTGAACAGGGCGTCCACCCAGTAGTACTCGGCATCGTAAATCTGGTTCGGGAACCCCGACGAGCCCCCGTATAGGTAATAGCCGTTGGGGGACCCCGGCGTGCTGCGGGTGAAATGCAGCGGAGCACTGTCCACGCTGTTCCCGCCACCGGATGGGGTCGGATTGTTGTAAAAGTAGCCGGTGTCCTGGGAGTAGTGACCCGCAGGTGCGAAGTATGAGACGACGTATTTTGTGTTGGCTGTGATCGTCAGGGCAGGAGATAAACTGGCTGTTTGCCACCCGCTGGCGGATTCGTTTGAGAATGTTACGCTCGCCAGTCTTTGTCCGGACTCGCTCCAGATATTGCCGATATGCGTGCCCGTGTTCCGTGTGGACTTGTAGAACCGGATACCGGTGATGGTTCCGGGTACGTCGGAGTAGAACTTTGCCCCAACTTCAACGGCGTTTGCATCGCCGGCGTCGGGAACGGCCGGCGCCACGTTGGTACCCATCAGGGAGCAAGGGCACGAAACCGACACATTGTTGCCGGCGGACCCTGATTCAAGATTGCCGCTGTCATCCACTGCCCGGGATTTGAGGATGGACACGGGGCTGCCATGGGCGTTCCAGGTGAAGGTCCAACTGGTGGTTCCGTTGGCGCGCCGCCAGGTCTGGCCACCGTCAGTGGAAACCTCGACGCCGGCTACAACGCCGCCCACGTCATGCGCGGTTCCGGACACGGTGACGATCGTGCCATCAGCCACAGTGGCACCGGCTGCCGGGGAAGTCACGCTTGATGAAGGAGCCGTCTGGTCGGTCGAGGATTGTGCTGCCGTGAGCCCGGAAAGCAGGGTGATCGGCTGGGAGGCCATGTCAGCCAAGAGGTTAACGGTGGCCTGCTGCATGTTTTTATCGACGGCCTTACCTGTGGTGAAACCGTCCAGCCCCCATGACCATTGGACCGTCCCGGCACCGAAAACAAGCGCGCCGCTGGCCGCCTTGTACATGGTGAGATTGTGTGTGGCGGGCTGACCGCCCAGAGTACTGGACCCGTAGTCCGTAAATATTTCCGCTGAGGTGCTGCTCGTCTGGGAGAGACGGAAGGCCCCTGGCGGCCGGAAACCGTTATCGGCGTCGATGTCCCACTCATAGCCGAGAGTCCCCAAGCCGGCCCCGAGTGTCACTGACGTGCCGTTCGCCATCGTGGCAACGGCGGTGCCCCGCCAGAGCCGGAGTTCTTTGAAGGCTGATGGGACCACAATGTCGGCGGTTCCGGAATTGACCTTGAAGTATTGGCCGGTCAGCGCATTTTCCGGATTTCCGCCGCCCGTAGCCGTCCCATACCGGGGATCGCGCCACGTACCGGTCCAGGCCACAGGATCAGTGGGAGCGTTGAAGTGGGTGTCCTTGTAGGAAACGAGAGTCCGGCCAGCCGTGTTGCTGCCGTCTGCGCTGGGTTCCCACCGCGTCTTCCAGAACATTTCGTTGCCACTGAAAAACGCCAGATTCACGCCGGCATCCCTGGCCGCCTCAACATTCGCCCGTTGGTCAGCAGACCAGTACTCGTCATGCCCGACTGACAGGAATGACTTGTGGTTCAGGAGCAACGGCGCCCTTGTGGAGACGTCAAGTCCGCTCATGTAGCTGACGTCGTAGCCGTTGGCTTCAAGGAACCGGATCATGGGGTATTCGGCGTACATCAGCCAGCTGCGGCCCTGATCATCAAGGGCGGAATTGAAAGGCCGGTTGTACGAAACCTTGAAGGCGGCCTTATAGGCCTGCGGGTTGCCGGCCGGGCAGGCCACCGTGCAGGTGTAGAGGCTGTTGCCACCGTAAGTGTTGTACGCCTGCCAAGTGGTGTCGGATGTCTGGAACAAAACATCGGACTTGGCAGCATCGTCCCGAACCACGAAGGGAATGACGCTGGCCCCCCCATTGTCGGTACGGACCAGCCGCGCAAGGTACACGCCGGATACAGCCGCCGCCGGAACTGGCCATGAGGCGGATACCGCCCAGTTGCCGCAATCAACCAGCCCGGTAGCCGGGAACGTTGCGCAGTTGGGCTGCGCTTGAGGAAGCGGAGCCGAGGGAAGCAGGTTGGCGGCAACCTTTCGCGCCCCGAGCCCCTGGTAATACCCGAGCCGGAAGATATCGATGCGGTAGGCAGAAGCATTCGTTTTGACCTTAAACGTCACTGTCTGCCCGACATTGACGCTCATCGACGTCGCGTAGCCCTGGATCGTGCTGTCTCCGGCGCCCGTGACCCGCCACTCGCTGGAAGGACTCCCCGGCTGCGTATTCTCGCAGGCCACCTTGCTGACCACTGGCACGTCGCAGGGACCTGCTGCCCGGGCAGGGGGCAGCCACGAAGGATCTACTGCCATGGAAAACATTGAAGCCAGCAAGGCGAGGACCAGTGCGGGTACCCAGCGGCGGACGATCCGGCGGGGGAGGACTCCAGGTGCAGACGTCATCTTTTGGCTCCATGTTCGCGGCGCAACCGGTCAGCAGCCGGACGGGGTCTGCACTCCCCGCAGCGGCTGGCGCCAAAAAGCCCTGGCACCTTGCCTGTTGCGTCAATCAGTTGTCACGAACGTCCCCTCGGTGGCGGGGCTGTCCAGTCCCGCCCTGTTGCGGCCCGGAACCATGGACCGCAAACCCAAAGGGCATTGCGTATTTTTCAACCGTAGGCTGGGCTCCACCGCGCAACTAGGCAACGGGGGCCACTATGTGGGTATCCGCACCACCTTTGTGGCGGAAGCCAGGCAAGCTACACAGCGGTCCGGAAAAACAGCTCCGCCACAGCAGCCAACCGCCGCGGATCCTCAACACCGCACAGCTCCCTGGCCGAGTGCATCGACAACAGCGGAACCCCCACATCCACCGTCCGGATCCCCAGCCGGGTGGCGGTCAGCGGTCCAATCGTCGAGCCGCAGGGGATCGCGTTGTTGGAGACGAACTCCTGGTACGGCACGCCGGCCTCACCGCAGAGCCGCGCCCACAAGGCCGCACCAGGCGCATCGGTGGCATACCTCTGGTTCGCATTGATCTTCAGCAGCGGCCCGCCGTTGAGGACCGGGTGGTTGGCCGGGTCATGCCGTTCAGCATAGTTTGGGTGCACTGCGTGCCCCGCATCGGCAGAAATACAGAACGACGCCGCCAGCGCCTGCCGCCGCTGGCCCGCCGTCGCGCCAAGACCGTCAGAGACGCGCACCAGCACGTCCTCAAGGAGCGGACCGCAGGCCCCCGAACGGGAGTTGGAGCCGATCTCCTCATGGTCAAAAGCCGCCAAAACAGCAATGGGCGCACCAGCGGAAACGGATGCGGCATGCCCCATCAAAGCAACCATTCCCGCATGCGTGGACGAAAGATTATCCAGGCGCCCGGACGCGAAGAACTCCCCGTTCCCCCCGAAAACCGCAGGTGCCTGCGTGTCCGCAATAACGACGTCGTACCCGCCAATACGCCCGGGATCCACGGAGGCTTCGGAAACAGAAGAAGCCAGCACGGCCAGCAGGTCAACATCAGAAGGGTTTCCCAGCCCCCACACCGGATTCATATGCCGCTGTTTGTCCAGCGTCAGGCCCTCATTCACGGCCCGGTCCAGGTGAATGGCGAGCTGCGGGAAGCGCAGCATGGGCCCCGTGGCCGCCAGGTGCTCGGTGCCGTCCAGCATCACCAGCCGGCCGGCCAGCTGCAGCTCACGGTCCAGCCAGGAATTCAGCAGTGGCCCGCCGTACACCTCCACCCCCGCCTGCAGCCAGCCGTGCGCACCGATGGTGGGCTTGGGCTTGAGTTTGAAGGAGGGCGAGTCCGTGTGCGCCCCCAGGATGTTGAACCCGGTGGTGGGGCCGGCACCCTCCGGCACTACCCAGGCGATCAGCGCGCCGTCCCGGATCACAAAAAACGAACCGGCGCCGCCCTCCCAGGGCTCCTGCTCATCCAGGCGGCTAAAGCCGGCCGCCTCCAGCTGCCGCGCCGCCTCGTGGGCCGCGTGAAAGCTCGACGGCGACGCGCTGACATACGCGCCCAGGTCCTGGATGTGGTCTGCGGCGGAGGAAAGAGAAGGCATGCTCCCGAGTTTAGATGGTGACGTTGAGGCCCGCCGTGTAGCCCGCGGCCGCGGACCCTGACATGGCGGCGAGCTGGTAGATGCCGCCGTCATCGCCGAACACATTGTCCGACTGAAGAGTTGTCCGCGGAAAGTTCCGCGCACTGGACTCGTAGCCCGCGGTGGCGTACACGTCCTCGCAGGCGGCCTGGGTGAGCGCTATTTGCGAAACGGCCAGCACTTGGCCTGCAGCTGTCGCGTTGCTCATGGACTCGAACACTTCAAAGTGGATGTGCGGCCAGCGGCCCATGTACGCGCCGGGGAAGATCGACGTGAACGTGACCTGGCCGTTCGCGTCGGCCTCCTGGACCCCGCGCAGGAAGTTCTCGTTTTCCAGGCTGGAATCGTACATGGAGTACTTCCCGTCCCGGTCACAATGCCAGGCGTAAACGGCCGCCCCGGCCAACGGGACAGCCGTTGGCGTTATCCAGCAGCGTCAGCGTGAAGGTCAGGGGTACGCCCTCGGCCTTGGCGGTCCCGGTTCCGAAGCTGGAGGTGATGTCCCGCCGCACCACTCCCGAGGCTTCGAGGACGTTCGGCCCGTTGGAGCCGTCGCCCGGGTACGGTCCGGCGGTTTCCTGCGGAATCTCGACTCCGCATTCTGCAATGGCCCGGGTCAATGTAGGGGACGGAGTGGCCGAAACAGAAGCCGACGGCGTTGCCGAGGCTGCAGCCGACGACGCCGAAGGGCTGGCGCCGGAGCTTGACCCACCCGGGGTGCAGGCAGCCAGCGCAGCGGCGGCACCTCCCGCGCCCAGGAACATGCCCAGTGAGCGGCGGCTCATCATCGTGGACAGGTCGAACTCCAGGCCGCGGTCGTGGTCCGGATGGGGAAGGCTTTTGGTCATGCCACCATCCAACCTGCCGGAGCTGTCACCTGCATAGGCCATTCCTGTGCCCAGGCTGTGCGATCAGTAATCCGGGTTGCTCGGCACCACCAGGCCGGTCTCGTAGGCATAGACCACCGCCTGGACGCGGTCGCGGAGGTGAAGCTTGGTGAGGATCCGCCGCACGTGCGTCTTCACCGTCGCCTCGGACAGGAAGTACCGGTGGGCGATCTCCGCGTTGGACAGTCCCTCTGCCATCGCCTCGAGCATCTCCGTTTCCCTGGGCGTCAGGTCCGCCAGGAGGGGATCCGGCGCCGGCACCGCGGGGACGGGCTTGGCGGCACCCCGCACGTACGTTTCGAGCAACCGCTGGGTCACCCTGGGCGCCACCACCGCGTCACCGCAGGCCACCACCCGCACTGCATTGATCAGGTCCTGCGGGGCGGCGTCCTTCAGGAGGAAAGCGGAAGCACCTGCCTGGAGACCGGCGAACGCATACTCGTCCACGTCGAAGGTGGTCAGGATGATGATCCGGGAACACGCTCCGGATTCCGTGATGGCGCGGGTGGCCTCAATACCGTCCAGCACGGGCATCCGCACATCCATCAGCACCACGTCCGGGCTATGTTCGCGGACCAGCCGGACGGCCTCGGCACCGTCGGAGGCTTCACCCACTATCCGCAGGTCATCCTCCCCTTCGAGGATGAGCCGGAACCCCATCCGGAGCAGCGGCTGGTCATCTACCAGAAGGACTGTGGTGGCCGGGTTACTGGTCATGCTTTCCCTTGCAGTTCGTGCGGACGGAAGGATTCGGAAACGTCGGCGGGCCAGGAAAGCACGGCATGCACACGCCAGCCCCGGCCGCTGCGGCCGGCTTCCACGGTGCCGGCATATATACGGGCGCGCTCAGCCATTCCGGAGATTCCCTGGCCCGTGCCGTGGGAAGGGGTGCCGGCATATATACGGGCGCGCTCAGCCATTCCGGAGATTCCCTGGCCCGTGCCGTGGGAAGGGGTGCCGTAGGAGGCGTGCTCGGCGGCCGAACTGCTGCCGCCCGCAAGTGAGGTATCTCCCGGAACTCCCGCGCCGTCGTCGGACACGTCAATGGTGACCGTTGAACCGGCGCGGACAATCGAGACGTCCACCCTGCCCAGCGAACGGCCGTAACGCAGCACATTGGTCAGCGATTCCTGGACGATCCGGTAGACCGTGAGCTGGAAGGCGGCATCATCAGGCAGCGCCGGGCCGCTGTGGGAGTAATGCAGGGGCAGGCCCGCCGTGCGGAACCCCTCAAGGAGCACGGACAGGCCGTCCCCCGAAGCTGGCGGCAGCCGCGGCGCCGCCCGTCCGTCGTCACGAAGGACGCCCAGGACCCTGCGCATATCGGCAAGGGCCGTGCGGCCCGTCCGGGACAGTTCGCCGAGCACCTCGCCGGCGCGCTCGGGGCTTTTCCGGACCACGACGGCGGCGCCGTCCGACAGGCTGACCATCACCGTCAGCGAGTGGGCCACGACGTCGTGCATCTCCCGGGCGATCCGGTTCCGTTCATTGACGGACGCCAGGCTTGCGGTCCGGGCGGCCCAGGCGGCAATTTCCTGTTCGTGTTCGCGCCGCTGCCGGACGGAGATGCCGATTCCCGTTGCAATGACATTGGACAGTGCGATGGTGGCACCGGTGGCGATGCTGGTCAGAAGGTGGAAGTCGTCCGGGTTGACATGGGTGTGGACAACGTCAACCCGCAACGGTCCGACGGCGGCCAGGAGGTAAAGGAGCGCCAGCGGCGCGGTGGCCACGGCAGTAGTGACGAGTGCGTAGCGGCGGCTGCGCGCCACCGCCACGGCATAGAGCGAAAACCACAGGCCGGCCGAGACGTTGGACCCCCACGGATGCAGCAGGGTCACGGCCACTTCCGCCACGGCCACGAAGGCAACGAGGCCAACCGGGCGGGAACGCCGGAGGAGCAACGCCCCCGCAACGGCAGCCAGCAGGAGCGCGGGAATCCACTTGCCGGATGCGACGGCGTCCACCACCGTGGGTGCCACCAGCAGGACGTAGCTGAGCGCCACCACGGCATCCATCACCTGCGGATGCCCGTGCAGGTAGCGCCGGATCAGTCCCCTGCGCCTTGCGGTGAGCTCGGCAAAGGACGCGTCGGCCTGTCCGGCCGGCGCGTCCCTGGCAAATGCCTTCTCTGTCACGTCCTTCTTGTATTCCTGCCCGGTTATACGTCGCGCTTCTTCAGCACGATCATGGCCGGGATGAGGAACAGCAGGACGTAGCCCAGGAAGATCAGGCCGCCGTGCCAGGGGTCAATGATCCCGTCGGTGTGTCCGATCGACAGGAACCGCCCGCCCGCTTCGCTGGGAATGTACTGCGGGACGTACTTCCAGAACTCGCCGGGAATGAGGGTCATAAAGCTTGCGGCGATGGACAGGACGAAGAACAGGGCCACCAGGACGGTGATGCCGCCGGCAGAGTTGCGCAACAGCGTTCCCAGGGACAGTCCGATCAGGGCGACGCCGGCCACGTAGAGGCCACCGGTGAAGACGCTGTAGACCACGCCGTCGGTGGACCAGTCGAGGTCGAAGCCGATGCCCTGGAACACCGGCATGGCGATCAGGAAGGTGGCTGCCCCCGCAATGGTGGTGATGACGTAGGAGATAGCGGTGAGGATAATCGCCTTGGCCACGAAGGCCGGGGTGCGGCGCGGGACCGCGTTCATGGTGGAACGGATCATTCCCGTGGCGTACTCGGAGGACATAAAGAGGACCGCGAGCGAACCGAGGATCAGGATGCCGATCTGCAGCCCTGCGTTGGGCAGGTTGTACAGGTCAAAACCAGAGCCCGGGGGGAAGGATTTCTCCAGCATGTCAGGGGTCATCGTCTGACCCTGGTCCCTGGCCCGGCTGATCATCTCGTCCAGGTAGGTGTAGCGGATCAGGACTGCCAGCGCCCCCACGCCCACGATGGCAAGCAGCGTCAAAAGCAGCAGGATGCGGGTGGACAACAGGGACCACAGCTTGATCCATTCGGACCGCAGGACGCCGGAAAAGGTCACGCCGCGTGAACCTGCGGATGAGCGGGTGGCGGTACGGGTTTCAGTCATGGTGCTCATCGTCCTTACTTTCCTGCCGCTGCCGGGGCGGACACGGCCGGCCCTCCGGTCAGGTGCGAGTGGTATTCCACTTCGTCCTTGGTGAGGTCGAAGTACGCGTCTTCCAGCGATGACAGCTGCGGCGTCAGCTCGTAGAGCAGCACCCGGTTGTCCAGGGCGATCTGGGCGATCTGGCGCGAGTCCAGGCCCGTTACTTCCAGGGTTTCGGGCTCACTCTGGTCCACGGTGACGCCTTCGCCGGCCAGGAGGGCGGAGAGTTCCAGGGCGGACCCGGTGCGGACCAGCGTCTTGACTTGCCTGGTTCCGGCAATGATCTCCTTCACCGGAGCGTCGGCAATGATCCGGCCGCGGCCAATGACGATCAGGTGATCCGCGGTCTGGGCCATCTCGCTCATCAGGTGCGAGGACAGGAAGATGGTCTTGCCCTGGTTGGCGAGGTACCGGACCAGGTTCCGGACCCACAGCACACCTTCCGGGTCCAGCCCGTTGACCGGTTCGTCCAGGATAAGTGTCTGGGGGTCACCCAGCAGCGCCGCGGCGATGCCCAGCCGCTGGCCCATGCCCAGTGAGAACCCGCCGGCCTTCTTGCGCGCCACTGCTTCAAGGCCGGTCATCTCAATGACTTCCCGGACCCGGGTCTTCGGAATGCCGTGCGTGGCGGCCATGGCGAGAAGGTGGTTGTAGGCGCTGCGGCTCGTATGCACGGCCTTGGCGTCGAGGAGGGCACCCACCTCATGCAGCGGCGCCCTGTGGTGTGCGTAGGGCAGTCCGTTGACAGTGACCGAGCCCGACGTCGGCCGGTCCAGGCCCGTAATCATGCGCATGGTAGTGGATTTGCCGGCACCGTTCGGTCCCAGGAAGCCCGTAACGAGCCCTGGTTTCACGGTGAAGCTGACTCCGGCCACGGCGGTTTTCCCGCCATAAACCTTGGTCAGGCCTTTTGCCTCAATCATGGATGGTTCCTTCGGACGGCAGCATTCGCTGCGGGAGACAGTGCGTGGACGGTGGTGTATCCCCCACGCTACCGACCCGCCTGCCCGAATTCGCCGGTCTCAGGGATGATTCAGGGGTTAACCGGGGTAGTCCCCATGGATGATCGCCGCCACGGGCGGCCGGGTCACGGGTGCGGGGAGTAGTAGGTCAATGCCTGGGGCAGCACGCTGTACTCCACACTGCGCACGCCGGCCACCGCCTCACCATCCACAGCCAGTGCCATGGGTGACCCGCCTGCTTCGATCCGCACGTGCCTCGCCTCCGTCAGGTGCGTGATTCCTGAGGTGGCAACGGTGCCGGTCAGGACGGACCAGAGCAGGCGGAGCCGCGCGAAGGGCTCATCTGCGGTGATCATCCGGACATCCAGGACGCCGTCATCCATGACCGGCCGGAACAGCGGCGCGTGGTCCCGGGGGTAGTACCGGCCGCGTCCCACGTAGGCGATCCACACCTTGTGGCTCCGCCCGTCCACCATCAGCGTGGTGGGTGTGCCTGCAGCGAAAGTACGGAACATGGCAACTACTCCGGCGAGAGGCTTTCCCAGCGCCGGTTGCAGTTGTTCGCGGCGCCGGACCAGGTTGGGGTAAAGCCCGATGCTGGAGGTGTTGAGCATGGTCACGTCCACTGTTTCCGGCTTGCCTGCGAGGCCCCGCTCCACCGTGACGATGCCGACGTCGGCCAGGGCCGCTTCGCCTTTCGACGCTGCGGCAAGGGCCTCTTTGAGGCTTCCGGTTCCGGCATCCCGGGCGAAGTGGTTGAGTGTCCCGCCGGGCAGCACCAGCAGGGGAAGGGAACGCTCGACGGCAGCAGCGGCCGCTGCTCCCACGGTTCCGTCGCCGCCCCACACACCCAGGGCCCGGGTTCCCGGCTTGGCTGCGGTTTGGCTTATCGCGGCGAGGAGGTCCTCATCGGGCTCCACCGTCCTTATGTACGCCTGTGGGAATACTTGCAGGAGGGCCTCGGCTGTCTCTTCCTTGAATGACCCGCCGAGGGTGTTCACCACGATGCTCAACGCGTCCCCCTGAGGCAGTTCCGGTGCAGAAGTCCAGGTCCTGGTGGTTGAGGGAAAGGGCGGCCGCACAGGCCACCACCGGCGGGTGATCAGGGCCGCACCGGCCCCGATCGCCGAACCGAAAAGCACATCCGAGGGCCAGTGCGCCCCGGTATGGACCCGGGAGTAAGCCACTCCCAGCGCCGCCGGCGCCAGCACGGCTCCAAGCGACGGCTTGACCAGCCCGACTCCCACGGCGAAAGCCACAGCCGACGCTGAATGGCCCGACGGCATGGAAGAGCTCTTCGGCTGCGGATGAACGAACCGGAACACCGGAAGGTGTTCCGGAAGCGGGCGGGTGCGGGGCAACAACGTCTTGAAGACTCCGTTGGTGACAGCGGAAGCCACTGCCTGGGCGATGAGTCCGTGAAGGGCAGCCCGGCGGGGCCTGCCGGGGATGGTGGCGATGGCGGCCGCCACGGCAATCCAGAGTTTTCCGTGGTTGGCGGAGGCCGAAAGCCTGCGGAAGAAGTCGTCATGGTTGCCGCCAGGCAAACGGGACACATGCCGCACAAGGTATCTGTCAGTGCGGCTGATCCAGCGGTGGCTTGCATGCCATTTGCTCTGCATGCCCTCACCCTACCGTCGGCGGCAAGAAGCGGAAGCGGCTGCTCGAGGTGTTGCGGCCTACTTGGTCTTCAACGGCTTGGCAGCGCCGGCCAGCAGGAGCGCCAGGAGGATGGGCGCAAGGATTGCCAGCAGTGCGTTGTGGATTCCGGTGATGTCACCCAGGTAGCCCAGCAGGGGAGGGCCTGCCAAGAACGAGATGTATCCAAGGGTGGACACCACTGAAACCCTTGCCGCTGCATGCTGTGGATCGTCGGCAGCAGCGGACATGCCCATCGGAAAGGCCAGGGCGGCCCCGATACCCCAGAGCGCGGCGCCCACGGCCGCCAGCCACGGATTTCCGGCGAGCACAAAGAGGCACAAACCTGCGGCTGCTGCCGCCATACTGGCCCGGAGGACTGCCACCCGGCCGTACTTGTCGATGACGCGGCCGCCCAGGAAGCGCATCGCCGTCATGGCTAGGACAAAGAGGGCAAACATCAGTGCTCCGGTGGATTCGGAGGTTCCCAGGCCGTCCACGGATGCCTTGGCAATCCAGTCGTTGCCCGCGCCTTCTGTCAGCGTAGCTCCCAGCACGACGACGCCGATGAGCACCGTCCTGCTGTCACGCCAGGCGGACGGGCCTTTGACGGCCTGGGCCCCTTCCGCGGGGGCCGCGACGGGAACGTGCGGAAGGAAGTAGCGGGGTGCTGTCATGGTTACCAGCAGAACAATGCCAGCAATGACCAGCAGGTGCAGCGGCAGGTCTATCCCGAGGTTTGACAGGCCCGCGCCAATGAGGGCGCCAATAAAGGCACCGCCGCTGAAGGCGGCGTGGAACTGGGGCATGATGGTGCGCCGAAGCTTATGTTCCACGTCCGCGCCCTCGATGTTCTGCGATACATCCCACAGGCCGATGGCGATGCCGAAGAAGAACAGGGAAACGGCTGTGCCGGGGATGGAGGCGATGGACAGGGACAAAGCGATGCCCACGCCGGCGGCCGAGGCCAGCAGCCCACCCAGGCGCACTGTGTTTGCTGTTCCGAGCCTGCCCACCACCCAGCCGGCGGTGGGCAGTGCGAGCAGTGAGCCGACGGCGGTGCACAGCAGCAGGGTGCCCATCTGGCCGGAGGTGATGTCCAACGTTTGGGTGACGGCGGGGATCCTCGCCGCCCAGCTGGCAAAAACCAGTCCATTGATGCCGAAGACAACAAAGGTGGCAGCCGCGGCCGCCTTCAGTCCAGCCTGTTGTTGTGCCGTGCCGGTGTTGATGGTCATACGTTCACTACTTCCACAGAGTTGTCATCGAGTCGTCGTCGTTCGTCCTGGCTGAACTGCCTGTCCGTGACCATGATGTCCACACGGTCGAGGCCCGCCACAAGGGCCCTTGCATGTGCCTCCCATTTCGCGGCGGCTGCTGCCACCACCACACGGGAAGCTGCTTGGAGCCCGGCCCGCTTCACCGCGGCGTCCTCGAGGTCATGGGCGAGGAGTCCGTCCTTGAGGTCCACGGCGCAGGGAGTGACCACTGCCGTGTCGAAACGCAGCGAGCGGACGTTGGATTCGGCAAGCGGGCCGCGGAAACACAGTTCGCCGGGAACGAGGCTTCCGCCGGGCAACAGCAGGGCGGGACGGGTTCCGGCCGCAGCTTCCTCAGCCGCAAGCACGTTGAGCGACCGCAGCGACATCGGCATCAGGGTCAAGTCCCTCCCGGCCAGTGCCCGGGCCACCTCGGTGGCCGTGCTGCCGCTGTCCAGCCACACATGCTCCCGATCACGGAGGAGGCCGGCTACGGCGGCGGCGATGCGCTTCTTGATGTCCTGGTCCTCGAGCTCGCGCTGCCCGTAGCCGGGATTCCCGCCATGCCCTATGAGGCTCCGTGCGCCGCCGTGGACCCTGCGAAGAACACCGTTGGCGGCAAGGGCCTCAAGGTCCCGCCGGATGGTGGCTCCGGAAGCGTCGCAGGCAGCGATCAGTTCCTCCACGGAAACTTCCTGGCGCTGGCGGAGCAGTTCGGCGATGGTGCGGTGCCGATCGTCCGTCTTCATGATCAAATGATAGCAACCGCTGATCATTTGCTCATAAACTCGTCAGACGCTCTCTCACTTAACGCGGCCAAACGGCCAGCGCTCTCTCACTTAACGCGGCCAAACGGTCAACGCTCTCTCACTCAACGCACTTTAAGCACCAGCGCTCCCGCATCGGTGCAGGAGCGTCAGCGAAAACCCCACATTAAGTGAGAGAGCGTTGAAGGGTTAGCGGGCGCGTTCCACCCGCTTCTCGTCCCACACAGGCTCGTCCGATTCGTAGACTTTCCCGTCGGATCCAAACACCAGGAAGCGGTCGAAGGTCCGGGCAAACCAGCGGTCGTGCGTCACCGCCAGGACGGTGCCCTCGAAGTGGTCGATGGCCCGTTCAAGGGCCTCGGCCGAGTGCAGGTCCAGGTTGTCTGTGGGCTCGTCGAGGAGCAGCAGCGTGGCACCGGAGAGCTGCAGCAGCAGGATCTGGAACCGCGCCTGCTGCCCGCCGGAGAGGGATTCGTACTTCTGCTCCGATTGCCCGGCCAGCCCGTACCCGTCCAGTGCGCCCGCTGCCGCCTCACGCCCCAGCCCGGACCGGTGCTCATCGCCGCGGTGCAGGATTTCCAGCAGCGTTTTGCCCAGCAGGTCCGGGCGGACGTGGGTCTGGGCGAAGAAGCCCGGGCGGATGCGCGCGCCGAGTTTCACGGTGCCCTCGTGCGGCACTTCGGCGATCTCGACGTCGGACACGGGCAGGTGCTCCCGCTCCGGGTCTGTGCCGCCGGTGGCCAGCAGCCGGAGGAAGTGGGATTTTCCCGAGCCGTTGGACCCGAGGACGCCTACGCGATCCCCGAACCATACCTCGGTGGAGAACGGCTTCATCAGGCCGGTCAGTTCCAGCTTTTCGGCAACGATGGCGCGCTTGGCGGTGCGTCCTCCCTTGAGCCGCATCTGCACGTTCTGCTCAATGGGCAGCGCCTCGGGCGGCCCGATCTCCAGGAATTTTGCCAGCCGGGTCTGGGCCGCGTGGTACCGGTTGGCCATGTCCGAGCGGAACGCCGCCTTGTTTTTGTACATGTTGACGAGTTCCTTGAGCTTGACGTGCTCCTCGTCCCACCGCTTGCGCAGTTCCTCAAAGCGGGCATTCCGGTCGGCCCGTGCCTCCACGTAGGAGCCAAAGCCCCCGCCATGGATCCAGGCTCCGGCCCCGTTGATCCCCGGCTCGAGGGTGACGATGCGTCCCGCGGCGTTGTTCAGGAGCTCACGGTCGTGGCTGATGAAGAAAACCGTCTTCTTCGACTCGTTGAGCTTTTCCTCAAGCCAGCGCTTGCCGGGCACGTCCAGGTAGTTGTCCGGCTCGTCGAGCAACAGCAGGTCGTCAGGCCCTGCAAAGAGCGCCTCAAGGACCAGCCGCTTCTGCTCACCGCCTGAGAGGCTCGAGGCCGGGCGGTGCTGCGCGCGGTCAAAGGGCAGTCCCAGCGCGGCCATGCATACCTCGTCCCAGACGGTTTCGACGTCATAGCCGCCGGCGTCCCCCCAGTCCACGATGGCCTGGGCGTAGCGCATCTGGCTGGGCTCGTCGTCGTGCTCCACCATTGCCAGCTCCGCGTCGTCAACCTCGCGTGCAGCAGCGGCAAGGGCAGGCGGTGCGGCGGAGACCAGCAGGTCACGGACTGTCGAATCATCGCGGACCTGGCCCACGAACTGGCGCATGATGCCCATGTTCCCGGACCGGCCGATGACGCCTTCGTCCGGTACCAGATCTCCGGCAATGATCCGGAACAGCGTGGTCTTGCCGGTACCGTTGGGGCCGATCAGAGCCGTTTTGGTGCCGTCCGGGACCTTGAAGGTCACCCCGTTGAGCAGCTGCGTGCCGTCGGAGAGGAAGTAATCAATGCCGGAAACGTCAATATGGGCCACACGTTCCATCTTCCCACGAGCGCACCACCTGAGTTTTTGTCCAGCTATGCCGACTTAACCGGCCTTTAAGCCTGCATACCTGGACAAAAACTCCTAGCCGGCGGCGGTAAGGAACTTCTGCAGCAGCGGGCCGGAGGTTGTTGCGCCGAGGCCGCCGTCCTCCACAAACACAGCCACCGCAAGGTCGCCGTGTACGGCAACAATCCAGGCATGGGTCTTGGGCGGATTCTCGTTGCCGAACTCCGCCGTGCCGGTCTTGGCCCCCACGGGTGCGCCAGGAACGCTGGAGAGGAAACCCGCATGCCCGGACGTGACCACTGCGCGCATCATGTCTGCCAGCTTCGCCGCTTCCTCACCGGTGATGGGATTCCCGGAAGCCTGGGACGGCGCTTCAGCACTGGCTGCCCCCGACGGCTGTGCCGGCGGTACAGAGGACCCGCTGGTGGTTCCCTCGGCGGCAGCACCTGCGTCGGGATTCAGGACGAGTTGCGGGGCAACCGGAGCACCCTTGGCAACTGAGCCGGCCATCATGGCAGCGGCCAAAGGTGAGAGCAGCACCTTGCCCTGGCCAATCATGGAGGCGGCGTGTTCGGTGCCGGCGGCCTCGCCGGGGACGGACCCCAGGAAGGCATCGGCGCCGAGGGTGGGCGCTTCAACGGCAATACCCATCGCCAGGGCTGCTGCTTCTAGCTGGTCCTGGGAGACCTTCTCCCGTGCCGCAATGAAGGCCGTGTTGCAGGAGTGCGCGAAGGCATCGCGCAGCGTCACCGAACCCAGGGAGCTCTCCGGATACCCTTCGGCGTTTTTGAAGGTCCGCCCTTCCACGTTCAAGGTGGGTGTGCACTCAACCTTTGAATCCGGGGTCAGGCCGTTCCGGAACATCGCCAGCGAGTCCACCATTTTGAAGATGGAACCCGGTGCGTACTGGCCCAGCATGGCGGTGTTGTAGCCGTTGCTGCCGGGCCCCGACGCAGCCGCCAGGACGGCGCCGGTGGATGGCTGCAGCGCCACTATGGCGGAAGCCGGTTCCACGCCTTCAAGGGTGGTCTCGGCCAGCGATTGCAGCGTGGGATCCAGGGTGGTCTTCAGCGGTGTTCCCGGGGTGGGTTTCACTTCAAACAGCACCCGGCGCGGGTCCGTGGCGGCGGACTGTATCTGTTCCCGTGTCAGGTCCGCCCGCTGGGCACGGATCACGACGGCGTCCGTTCCCCTGAGCTGTTCGTCGTACTGTTGCTGCAGCCCGCCAATGCCGGTGACGTCGCCCGCGGTCAGCTCGCCTTTTGATGCCTCGATCTGCTCCGCCGTGGCCTCACCGACAGTGCCGAGGACGGCCCGGGCAAAGGTGCGGCTGGGAGCCAGCGGCATGCTCGCGGGAATGGCGCGCGCTCCGGGAATGGCGGCAATCTGCTCATTGGTGATGGTTCGGCCTTCGTCGCGCAGCGTTATCGCGGACACAAAAGCCTCGGCACCGGAGGCCTGCACCTGCTGGGTGTACGCGGCGGGATCCACACCCACGAGGGCGGCCAGCTTGCCGGCGGAATCAGCAGGATCTGCAGTGCCCAGCTGCGGCTTGTCGATGCCGACATTCACTACGGGACGGTACGTCACCAGGGGCACGTCGCCGGCACCCAGGATGTCGGCACGCTGGGGTGACTGTGACCCCTTGGTCAGGATCTCGCTGTCCGCCAGGCCCGGGGCCAGGGCCGCAGGGTCCCAGACGGTGAGCCATTTGTCCCCGGACTTCTTGAATTTCGCGGACAGGGTGTACTTCCATTCGGCACCGCCGAAGTTCCAGGTGTAGTTCAGCGGTGCTGAGGCGTTGTCGCCATCAAGCGTCAGTTCGCCGGCCTCAACAGCAGGCTTCGAGGAGTCAAGGGCGGCGAAAACGCTCTTCAGCTGATCATTCGCGGCTGCCGAATCCTTGCCGTCGAAGGCGACCGATCCCACGTCCAGCCCGGAGACGGCGGTGGCGAGCTGTTTGGCGGCGGCTTCGGCGCCGCTCCTGCCGTCATCGCACGCCACCAGCGATGTTCCAAGAATGACGGCAGCGATGCCCAAAGACAGTTTTGTAGATATCCCCATCGCGCCATTATCTCCCGGTTTCTGCGGTCAGCCCGCCACCGCCCGGGCGGCGGAGGAGGCAGCATGGATCATGCCGCGTCGAACCCCAATGACGGGACCGGCGCACCAAATATGTCCTGAAGGGCATACCTTGCGGCATGGAAGCCCGGCATGCCCGTAACGCCGGGGCCCGGAGGGGTGGAAGAGGAACAAAGGTAGACGCCGCGCAACGGTGTCCGCCAGGGCACGTGGGACACAACGGGCCGCTGGACAAGGTTTAACAGGTCCATGGTCCCGGCACTGAAGTCCCCGCCCACGTAGTTCCGGTTGTACTTCGCCAGTCCTGCCGCGGTGATGGCTTTGGATTCCACCACCAGGTCCCGGAAGCCGGGGGCAAACCGTTCGATCTGGGCTGTCACTGCTTCCGTCATGTCCCTCGTTGATCCGGCGGGGACGTGGCAGTAAGCCCAGAGAGTGTGGTGGCCGGCCGGGGCGCGGCTGGCGTCAAAGCGGGACTGCTGGGCCACCAGCACGTAGGGCCGATCCGGGTGCTTGCCGGCGCTGACCTCGTTCTCGGAGCGCGCAACTTCTGCCCTGGTGCCGCCCAGGTGGACCGTACCGGCGTTGGCCAGTTCCGGCGCCGTCCACGGCACGGGTCCCGAAAGGATGAAGTCCACTTTGCATGAGCCGTTCCCGTACCTGAAGGACTCCAGAGCCCCCCGGTAGCTCGTGGGAAGGGCATGGCCGGCCATGTTCAGCAGCCCTTGCGGGGCCACGTTCAACAAAGTTGCACGTGCAGGGGGAAGATCCTCAAGCCGGTCAATCGGAGTATGGGTGTGGATGACGCCGCCGTGATTGATGAGGTCCTGGGCCATGGCCGCAGCGATGGACGCTGAGCCGCCTTCCGGAATAGGCCATCCGCCCGCGTGTCCCAGTGCCCCCAGCATTAACCCGCCGCCGGAAGCTGCGAGGGACGGCTGGTGGGAGATGGCATGGGCGGCCACACCGGACAGCAAAGCGGGTGCCAGTTCTTCCTTGAACCGGGCGTTCCATAATCCTGACCCCTGTTCCAGGGTCCGCAGCCCGAAGATGCCCGCCGCCAGCGGGTTTCGGGGGAGGCGCAGAAGCTGGTTCTGCGTAAAGTCCATAACGTCGTCGATCCGCTGGACCAGGGGCGCCATCAACCGCCGGTACGCCCCGCCGTCGCGTCCCAGTCCCTCAGCCGTCCTGTCCAGGGACCGGTAGGCGAGGGCGGCGCGTCCGCCGTCCAGGGGCGAGCCGTAGGACAGCTCGGGAGTGATGAGGTTGACCCGGCGGAAAAGTTCGAAGGCCTTGAAGAACGGGGACGCGACTGCCATTGGATGCACCGCCGAGCAGACATCGTGGAAGTGCCCGGACTGCATCAGTTCGCTGGTCCGGGCGCCTCCGCCGATCGTTGCACCGGCCTCGAAGAGTTCCACTGACAGGCCGGCACGGGCCATCACGACGGCGGCGGCCAGTCCGTTGGGCCCGGCGCCCACCACCACAACGTCAGGCATTGGATCTTTCCTTCCACGGGAGGAGGGAACCGGCAGGGCTTAGCCGGAACCAGTCAGGCGCACCGGCGAAGGGGCCGCCCTGCGGATCGTCCAGGTGGTGCCGCCGGATGGGATCATAGTCCGGCTTATAGATGTCCCAGGTCACGCGCAGCATCAGGTAGCCCACCGCCGCCATGTGCGCAGCCACGGCAAGGACGTAGTAGGGCATATCCAGGTTGTGCTGGGAGGAACCTGCGCTGGTCACCTGTCCAAGGTACATCCACACGGCTGCCCAATGCAGGCCTTCGATCCCTTGCCAGATCAGGAACTCGCGCCAGCGCGGCCGGGCCAGCGCAAGCAGGGGGATCAGCCACACCACATACTGCGGTGAATAAACCTTCCCGGTCAGGATGAACGCCGCCACGATCAGGAAGGCAAGCTGGGCCAGGCGGGGCCGCCGCGGAGAGGCCAGGGCGACTGCGGCAATGGCAGCGCAGGACAGCAGAAAAAGGCCGGGGGATAAGAGGTCGACGGCGGCCGGGCTGATCTGGGACCACCGCAGCCGGTCTGCAACCAGGTTGTAGGCAAACCAGGGCGAGCTGTAGCCGGCATCGCGGTCGGCGCTGAACTGGAAAAAGTAGAGCCAGCCGGCGGGGTTGGCGGCGGCGAAGGGGAGATTGGCGGCCAGCCAGGCACCGGCGGCCGCCCCCACCGTGACAACAAACGGACGGAGCCGTCCGGTGCGGAGGGCAAGGAGCAGGATGGCGCCCAGCACCAGGAGCGGGTAGAACTTCGTGGCCGCGCCCAGTCCAATAAAGACGCCGGCAAGCACCAGCCGTTGCCGCGAGAAGAAGTACATCCCCACAGCGAGCAGGGCCACGGCCCACATGTCCCAGTTGATGGTGCCGGCCAGCACGATGCCGGGGGCCAGGGCCACCATGGCGGCATCCCAGGGCCGCCTGCTGGTCATCCGGGCGGTGGCCAGGACCGCCACCACGGTGACAGCGGCCACCAGCGTGACGTTGATGTCAAAGTAGCCGAGCACCCGCGCATCCGATATCCCGCTCCCGGGGACCAGCCAGGCCGTTACCCCGGCGATCAGGGCGGTCAGGGCAGGGTACTCAAACTCGCTTCCGGCACCAAGGATCGGAAATGTTCCTTCTGCCAGCCCCCGGTTCCGGAACAGCTCGGGAAAGTCCGAATAGCAGGTGGCATAGAACTGCGTGGGGGATTCCCAGCCATTAACCCGGCAGTACCCTTTGACCAGGATTCCGGCGAGGGCAGCCAGGACCGTCAGGATGATCAGGACGCGTTCAACGGTAAAGATCCCGGGCGGGACGATGCCCGGTGCGGAGCGGGTTCCAAGGGGGCCGCCGATGACTTCAGTGAAGTTGCGCAGGAGACTGTCACTGCGGCTGGGGACTACCAGCCGGGACCGCCCTCGATGCTCCGGCGGCTGGTTCTCCTGCATGCCCTCGAGCTTACCGAAGCCTCCGGCGTTATCCAGGGCACGGCAAGGGGCCCACGCACCGCCGCGTGGGCCCTCTGCCGCATAGACGTGCTTCATTCGGTCCTCCCGGGCCCCGGCCAAAAGAGTCAGCGGAGGCCGCTCATTTGCTGGTGCATCAGGACGAATACGTCTTCCCTCCGCTTCTCCAGCAGGGGACTGTTGAACTGCCGCCGACTGGTGCGCCTTCTTTGTTGGGGACGGAGGAACTGTTGAAGTTTCTTGATCATGGTGGTCACCTCCTTTCGAATTGATAGGCCCGCAAAATGGGCGCGACAATTAAGCCCTCATAGCACCGAATGGAGTGCTGATTTGGGCGCAGCAGAATGCATTGAAATAGGGCAATTTGAATTAGGCGCCACTGTTTATGAGCGCGGGAATACCACTAAATGAGCACCGGCCTGAAGCTGCAAAATAGGCAGTCAGTGGGGGCTAAAAGAGGGCAGGTTATCCCGTGATGAAGTGGTGCCCACAGGGTCACGAGGTGCATTCAAGGGGAAGACATCCGCGCGGGCGACAGCCGCAGCACCGCCGCCGGCGTCAGGGCCGGCAGGAGAGGCAGGGGCTAGGAGCCGACACGGCCCCGAAATCGGCGTGCAAAAGCATCAGAGGCCGGGGCCGCGGTGATGGCAGTCTTCCATCCGCTAGTCAAAGTAATCATTTTCCCAACCTCCTTTTCTGCTCTGCCGTTGTTCAAGCTGACTGCTCAAGCAACGTGCGCCGCGACCCCGGCGAGAGGCTCTGGGGTCAGGAATAAAGCTACACCACGGTTATAGCCCGTGGCTACCTAATTCCTAGTTCTTTTCAAAAAATTGGGAAATTACTTCCTAAAGGCCCCAGCGGACAATTGCCGGCGTCCTTTTATCCCAGCCCAGGGTGCACACTTTCGCAGTGCCGAGAATAAAGTGCCGCCCTTCGGCGGGCGGGAGTTCAAGCCAGCGGGCCGTCAGGATCCGGGAGAAGTGCCCGTGGGCCACAATCAGCACGTTATCCATTCCGGATTCGAGCACGCGGCCGATGATTTTGTCCGCCCTCGCCGCCACCTCGTCGAGCGTCTCACCGTTGGGCACGCCGTGGGTCCAGATGAGGTAGTCCGGGTTGTCTTTGCGGATGAGGTCCGAGCTGATGCCTTCGTAGTCACCGTAGTTCCATTCCACGGCAAGCGGTTCGTGCTGTGCATCCGGGAAACCTGCGAGTTCGGCGGTGCGCCGGGCGCGCCGCAGCGGCGATGTCAGCACCAGGTCGAAATCGACGGGGTCCAGAACCTTCCGGGCCTCCACCGCCTGCTGTTCCCCTTCCACAGTGAGCGGCAGGTCAGTGAGTCCGGTGTACTGCCCGCTCTTGGACCACTCGGTCTCGCCGTGGCGCAGGATCCAGAGCTGGGGGCGGGGGGCTAGGGCAGGATTGGTCACTTGGACTCCTTAGGGGAAGGGTCGACGGCGGCAGGAGAGGTTCCAGTCCCGGCTGCGGCAGGTGCTGCTTCAGGCTGTTCGGCCCACCAGCGAAGGAGCCTGGCCTCCGCTTCCTCTACGGGCAGTGGTCCGTGTTCCATCCGCTCGTTGAGCAGGAATTTGTAAGCCCGGCCCACCACCGGCCCCGGTTTCAGGTGAAGCAGCTCCATGATGCGGGCTCCGTCGAGATCGGGGCGCACTGCATCCAGCGATTCCTGTTCCCGCAGTGCGGCGATCCGGGCTTCAAGGTCGTCGTAGGCGAAGGCCAGGCGCTCGGCCTTCCGCTGGTTCCGGGTGGTGACATCGGAGCGGGTCAGCCGGTGCAGCCGTTCCAGCAGCGGCCCGGCGTCGGTGACGTAGCGGCGCACTGCCGAGTCGCTCCAGCCGGCATCCCCGTAGCCGTAGAAGCGCATGTGGAGTTCCACCAGGCGTGCCACCGCCTTGATGGAGTCGTTGTCGAACCGCAGCGTCTTCATCCTCTTCGTGGTGAGCTTGGCACCCACCATGTCGTGATGGCGGAAGCTCACCGCGCCGCCCGGTTCGAAGCGCCGCGTAGCCGGCTTGCCGACGTCGTGCATCAATGCTGCGAAACGCAGCACAAAGTCCGGCCCGGGCACGGGGCCCTCTGCGTCCGTTTCCAGCTCCGCCGCCTGCTCCAGCACCTGCAGCGAATGCTGGTAGACGTCCTTGTGCCGGTGGTGTTCATCGGATTCGAGCCGGAGGGCGGACACCTCAGGCAGCACAAACTCCGCCAGCCCCGTTTCCACCAGAAGGTCAACGCCCGCCCGGGGCCGCGACCCGCAGATCAGCTTGACCAGTTCGTCCCGGACCCGCTCGGCGGAAATGATGGTGATCCGTTCGGCCATCTGCGTCATGGCCTGCCGCACGTCGTCGTGGACCGAGACGCCCAGCTGCGCGGCAAACCGGGCCGCGCGCATCATCCGCAGCGGGTCGTCGGAGAAGGACGCCTCAGGCGCCCCCGGCGTCGCGAGGACGGAGGCATGCAGGTGCTTCACGCCGCCGAACGGGTCCACCAGTTCCAGGGAAGGCAGTTTGAGGGCCATGGCGTTGATGGTGAAGTCCCGCCGGAGCAGGTCGTCGGTCAAGGACGAGCCAAAGGCCACCACGGGTTTACGCGACTCAGGATCGTATGCCTCGGCCCGGTAGGTGGTGATCTCGATCTGGAATCCGGCCTTGAGCATGCCAATGGTGCCGAAGGCGCGCCCGATCTCCCAGTAGTTGTCCGCCCACCTCTTAATCAGGGCCACCGTCTGGTCCGGCGTGGCGTCCGTGGTGAAATCCAGGTCGGGCGAGGTCCGGCCCAGGAAAAGGTCACGCACCGGCCCACCCACCAGGGACAGTTCATGGCCGGCGTCCACAAAGCGCTGGCCGAGCTCCAGGACCACCGGGTCCACCTGGAAATCGACGGTGTGGGATTCAGTCTTGTGATGTGCGTGCGCCATAGTTACTTAAGCTTGTCAGAAACCAGCAGCGGCGCAGGCCAAAATTCTGTCAAGATCCTGCTGATTCCGTCCGCGCCCGGCAAAGTGCGTCATATGCCGTCCATGTTGATGTCATGTTCCGGTCATCACGGACGGGCAACAGTCGTTAGAGTGGACTCCATGGCCCATCCAGTACCGAGCGCTCCAGGCAGGAGGACAAACGCACCGTTGCCGTCGGCAATCGGTGCGCACGTTGCGCCTGCCCAGCATTCGGCACCGGCCTCGCTGCCTACGGTGGAGGAAGTCTCCGCCGGCGGCGTCGTTGTGGACACGTCCGACGCCGAACTGAGGGTGGCCATCATCGCCCGCCTTAATCGCGGCGGACGTTTGGAATGGTGCCTGCCCAAGGGGCATCCGGAGGGCAAGGAAAACAACGAGCAGGCCGCTGTCCGTGAGATTGCCGAGGAAACCGGCATCGAAGGAGACATCCTCGCGCCGCTGGGAAGCATCGACTACTGGTTTACCGTAAGCGGCCACCGCGTCCATAAAACCGTTCATCACTACCTCCTGCGTGCCACCGGCGGCGAGCTCACCATCGAGAACGATCCGGACCAGGAAGCGGTGGATGTGGCCTGGGTTCCCATCCAGGAACTTGCGCGCAAACTGTCCTTCCCCAACGAGCGCCGCATTGCCGACCTCGCCCGGGAAGTCCTCCCCGAACACCTATAGGGCCGCACCGCCGGCACCCGCGGTGCGGTAATCGGCTCCGGCGGGTGAGACGATGAACTCGATGTCAGCTTCCAATTTTCCTTCCGACAGGTCCAGCCGGCCCGATGACGCGGCGCCCGACGGCGTCCCCCCGGAGCCGGCGGCACCGGACGTCGCCCAACCGGCCGCTGCAGGTGCAAGCGAAACCCGCTCCAGCGCCATCATGGCCGCAGGGACTCTGGTGTCGCGTTTCCTGGGCTTCGGCAAGACCTGGATGCTCGGCACGGCCCTGGGTCTCGGATCCACGGTCAACGACACCTTCATCAACGCCAACAACCTGCCCAACCTGATCTTCCTTCTAGTGGCTGGCGGCGTGTTCAACGCCGTCCTGGTGCCGCAGATCATCAAGGCGAGCAAGGCTCCGGACAGGGGAGCGGATTACATCAGCCGGCTGCTGACGCTGGCTGTCCTGCTCCTGCTGGGGCTCACAGCCCTGGTGACGCTGGCTGCGCCCTGGGTCATTGAGCTCACCACGCAGGGGTATTCACCGCAGCAGAAGGCACTGGCAGTAACGTTCGCCTTCTGGTGCCTGCCGCAGATCTTTTTCTACGGCCTCTACGCCCTCCTCACCCAGGTCCTGAACGCCAACGGCGCATTCGGGCCTGCGATGTGGGCACCCATCCTTAACAACGTGGTGGCGATCGCCGGGCTGGGCATGTTCATCTGGATTTTCGGCACCAACGAGTTCAGCCCGCATACCCTGGACAACTGGGGAGACACCCAAACGCTCTTTGTGGCCGGCTTCTCCACCATCGGAGTGGTGTCGCAGACAGCCATCCTGATGATTCCCGTGATCCGGTTGAAGCTGGGACTCCGGCCGCGGTTCGGCTGGCGCGGCGTGGGACTGGGCCAGGCAGCGAAGCTGAGCGTCTGGACGCTGCTGACGGCCGCCGTCGGGCAGCTTGCCTTCCTGTACGTCATGCGTATCGCCACCATTCCCGGCGCAGAGCGGCTCCGGCTGCAGCAGGCGGGTGACCCCGCAGCAAGCATGCTGCCGGGCAACGCGGTGCTGGAGGTGGCCAGCCAGCTGTACCTGCTGCCGCACTCCATCATTGCCCTGTCCCTGGCCACGGTCCTGTTCAACCGGATGACACGGGCGTCCCAGGAGGGCAACCGGGCCGAACTGCGGGACGCTCTCTCGCACGGCCTGCGGACCATGGCCGTCGCAACGGTTTTCGGGGCCCTGGCGCTCTTCGCCCTCGCGGGCCCGCTCGGAATGTTCTTCTCCGGCGGCATCCGCCAGGACGGCGTGATGCTGGCCCAGACGCTGACCATCCTCGCCCTCAGCACCCCGTTCATGAGCGCCAACTTCATGATGTCCCGCGTCTTCTACGCCAACGAGGACGCCCGCACGCCGTTCTACATCCAGCTGCTGCTCGCCGTTGTTTACGTGGCCGGGGCGTTTGCCATCCAGTTCCTGCCCGTCAACCAGATCATCTACGCCATCGCGGTCCTCTACATGGTGGGCAACATCCTCTCGGTGGTCATCAGCGCGTACTTCCTGCGCCGGCTCCTGGGCCACCTGGACGGGGCAAGGATCGCCAACTCCTACATCCGGATGGGCTACGCCGCGCTGGGTTCCGCCATTGCAGGTGCAGGCGCGCTCTGGCTCATGGGCAGCTACAGCCCGGTAGGTTTCGCCTGGCATGACCGGATCACAGCGCTGATCACGGTGATCGTGGTGGGCCCGGTCATGCTGGTGGCCTACTTCTTCCTGCTCAAGTTGTTCCGGGTATCAGAACTGCGGGACCTCCTCGGGCCCCTGATGGGACGGCTGGGGCGCGGGGGATCTGCCCCGCCTTCCGCGGACGGCGGGGAACCGCCGTCGGGCTCTTCACCAGATGCGCCCTCCGGCGACCGTCGCCCCGCTGCGCCGGAGCGCGCCACCACCTCGGTGGACACCGGCCTCATTCCGCGTATTTCCGGCGAGTTCGACGCCGTGTCCTTCCGTGCAGGCCCCGCTCCGCAGCGGGAGGCGTCCCCGCAGCCACCCGCCGATGCCGGCACCGGGACGTCCGACGGCGGTTACCTCCCCAGCGAGGACCATCCCAGTACCGCACGGGGCGGCTTGCTGCGTGAGCAGATCCCGTTGCCCGGCCGGCGCACCTTCCAGGGCAAGGCCGGCGAGAACCCGCATTTCAAGCCGCGGCGGCCACGGAAAAAGTGATAGTGCGGCGGTTTCCCGCTGCCTTGGTCCACGGTCCGTTGGGCTGGATCGGCTAGGATCGAAAGGGAACAGGGGTAGTTACATTCAAGGGTCAGCCTGGTGCTGGCCCCTGGACGGTGGTTGCGTCACCCGAGCCGGCGAAACCGGACAGTCTAGGAGGAACACGTGTCCAACCCGATCGATGTCGGATCAGTACTGGGCGGCCGTTACAAGGTCACAGCCACCGTATTGGCCTCGCACGACCACGATCTGGTGCTGGATGGTGTGGACCAGGTGCTTAACCGTCCGGTCAGCATCCTGGTTGCCGGCCCCGAGAACACTGAGCAGGTTGCCCAGAGCGCCCGCGAGGTTGCCACAGGGGAGCGTCCCGGGAACGTCCAGGTGCTGGACCTCGGCGTCACCGCCGCCGCCACGTACCTCATCACCAACCACACATCCGCCGCAGACCTGTTGGATCTCGTGGTGGCGTCCAACCCCCCGTACGTGGAGCCGTTCTTCACGGACACTTTGGGCAGCGAAATTTTTGGGCAGCCCCGTTCCCATGAACCCGAGCCCTACGACGATGACGAAGAAAACGTCGACGCCGGTTACATCAAGTACTCGGACACCCACCCCAGCCAGGTTGATCCTTACCGTACGGCGCCCGTAGTACCGCCCAAGCCGCCGGCACGTCCCACGGCGGCGCCCGGCGTCGGACGCAAGCCTTCCGGCTCCTCTGCACTGGGTGGGGCTGCCGGGGGTGCGGCTGCCGGTGCCGCTGCCGCGAGTGGGTTGGGGCGCCCTGGCGGTCCGTCCGCGCAGTCCGACGAGCCGGCCACTGCCAGTTTCGCCTCCAGCCCTGCCACCCAGGAAGAAGCGCCCGAAACCGGGAAGCCGAAGGTCTCCCTGTGGTCCGAGGACGACTACACCACTACCGGTGACCAGGACCTGTACGAGGACGTGCCGGTGGAAGAAGAACCGCGGCCGGTCAAGAAGAAGTCTCCGGTCTTGGCACGGCAAGCGGCTCCCGCGGCTGCTTCCGGCGCCGGAGCCTCCTACGCCGGTCGGGACGACTATGATGACGACGACCAGGACGCCCCGGAACGTGAACCCCGTTCCATGCGCTGGCTGGTGGGCGGGCTCCTGGCCGTGGTCCTCATCGCAGGTCTTGTTTTCGCCGTAACGAACCTTGGCAGCCTGTTTTCTTCGCAGCCCCAGGCCAACCCGACTGCTGCGAGTACAAACAACAGCGCGCCCGAAGGATCTTCCGCCCCTACCCAGGCACCGACCTCCGCGCCGCCTGCCGTCCCGCCCGCCATCGAATCGGTAAGCCGGCAGGGCAACTTCGACTTCGCCGCCACGTTCGACGGAGACCTGGTGAAGGCTTATGACGGCAACGCTGCCAGCTACTGGTCGGACATGGAATTTGCCACCGAAAACTGGGGCGGGCTCGCACTTCAAGGTGTGCCGCTCGTGGTCAAGCTGAAGAGCCCCGCCACTGTCTCTTCCATCACGCTTTCGCAGCTCGGCGGCTCCGGCGGAAACATCACCGTCTACACCAACGACCGTCCGTCAATCGATGGGGCCAAGGCTGTTGGAACGAACAGCTTCACCTCCACGGACCTGAATATCCCGCTGGCGGAGCCCGTGCAGGCGCAGTATGTGATCGTTTCGATCAATTCGCTGCCCCGGCTGGCCGCTCCCAAGACGCGTTATGGATATGGTCTCCGACTTGCCGAAATCAAGGTCCAGTAAGGCCTGACCGAACGTCAGGGCCGCTCTCGAGCCAGCCGGGTTGAAGCGCCGCCGTCCGCACCCGCGGACGGCGGCACTTTCGTTTGGCTTGGGGACGGTAATCTTGAAAGAGCGCCTGACGGAGCTGGCTTAGTGCTGCCTGCCGGCATTCCTCCGTGACTGGGCGCCGGAATATTCAGCCAGCAGTATCAGTTGTGCCATGTGGCCGGCCTCCACGGCGGGGCGCGTCTAAAAAGGAAGAGGTTCACCGTCCAGTGACCATCGCAGAAAACACCGCGTCGGACGTACGTGATGTCATCATCGTCGGCTCCGGCCCGGCTGGCTACACGGCAGCTGTCTACACTGCCCGCGCCAACCTGAAGCCCCTCCTGCTGGCAGGTTCCGTCACCGCCGGCGGGGAACTGATGAACACCACTGACGTGGAAAACTATCCGGGATTCCCCGAAGGCATCATGGGACCGGACCTGATGGAGAACTTCGAGAAGCAGGCAGCGCGCTTCGGCACAGAGATCCAGTTCGAGGACGTGACGTCACTTGAGCTGGAAGGGCCGGTCAAGAAGGTCACCATCGCCACCGGTGAAACTTTCCAGGCAAAAGCAGTAATCCTCTCCACCGGCTCCGCCTACCGTGAGCTTGGCCTGCCCAACGAGAAGCGGCTCTCCGGTCACGGCGTTAGCTGGTGTGCAACCTGTGACGGTTTCTTTTTCAAGGATCAGGACATCGCAGTGATCGGCGGGGGAGACTCCGCCATGGAAGAGGCACTGTTCCTCACCAAGTTTGCGAAATCGGTAACGGTTGTTCACCGCCGCGACTCGCTAAAGGCGTCGAAGATTATGGCAGACCGCGCGCTGGCGCACGAGAAGATCAACTTCATTTGGAACAGCACCGTTGATGACGTTATCGGCGATAGCAAAGTCACCGGACTGAAGTTGAAGAACCTGGTTGACGGTACGGTTTCCGATCTTGCCGTCACGGGTGTCTTTGTGGCGATCGGAAACGACCCGCGGACCGACCTCGTTAAGGACGTCCTGGAACTGACCCCTGAGGGCACCATCGCCGTCCAGGGGAGGAGCTCCAAGACGAGCCTTCCCGGTGTCTTTGCTGCCGGCGACGTCGTTGACCCCACCTACCGCCAGGCCATCACCGCATCCGGCTCAGGTTGTGTAGCTGCCATCGACGTGGAGCACTACCTAGCAGACCTGCCAGCCTGAACTGTAAAGCGATATTGAAGAGGAAGAGAGAAACAAGGTTATGAGCAACGCAAAAGATGTAACGGACGCAAGTTTCGGCACGGACGTACTGTCCTCTGAAAAGCCGGTTATCGTTGATTTCTGGGCCGAGTGGTGCGGTCCCTGCCGCAAGCTTGGCCCCATCCTCGACGAGATCTCCGTCGAGTACAGCGAGAAGGTCGATGTTGTGAAGCTGAACGTGGATGACAACCCTGCCATCGCGGCCGAATACGGCATCACTTCCATCCCTGCCGTTTACCTGTTCCAGGGCGGCGAAGTGAAGAGCACTGTTATCGGCGCAAAGCCGAAGCAGTTCTTCGAGAAAGAATTTGCTGACGTCCTTTCCTAGGCGACAGCAGTTGCTGGATGTCCAGCAACTGTCGAGGGTGGCCATTGCTCGTTGGGGCGGTGGCCACCCTTTTTGTTTTTTTGCTGTCATAACTGGAAACAGCTCTTCTCCGCACTGGTTCGTTTACCTCGTAGCCCTAAGCCCGAATGACCATCCTTCAGAACCTGTGCTTGGCGCGCCAGCTTTTTCTGTTTCACGTGAAACAGCCATCATGCCGGGAGTTCTCCTTGTTTCACGTGAAACGTCAGACGCTCAAGGTGGAAAGAAGAAGGGATATAGTTCCCCGTCTACCGCGAGATTGCAGCACCCAAGGAGACTTCCGCCCTTGAAGGACGTGAGCCTGCTGCTCGTGCTCCACACCTCCGGAACAACGCACCACAGTCAGAGGATCTGGAATTTCTGTCCGCCGGTTCACCGGAGAGCCCGCAACCTCCAAGATACGCAAGATACAACTCGAGACGTTCGCACTAACGGTTATTGTTGGCTGGTTCGCTTCGGACCCTCTCCTCTCCACGGCTATCCAGTTCACCAGCAGGCCGGAGGGACAGTAGTTCCATTGTTTCCCTATGCTGGGGGAGTAGATTGACCGTGTGCCAGACCGGCTGCAGCGTTGCCGCCGCGATCAGCTGCCGGCACCGCCGTGCGCTACCCGGGCCTGTTTGGGGATTGCCAGGGGTTTCGGTGGCCGCGTGGGAAGGGGCAGTCTTAGCGGCTATTCGCAATGGCTTCTCGCCCGCTCGTCCTGTTTCCTGGTGCAGCCTCCTGATGGGACTGTTTCACGTGAAACGTAATGTGCCTTTACACGACGAGGGGTCATATTACTGCGATGGTCATGTGGTTGTGGTCTGCACCGCAACGACCCATCCGCCTTGCGGCGCCCCACAGAACCGCTACAGCGGTAAGGTACGGGACGACACCGCTATGCGGGCAACCCTCAGCCCGGCTCATCGCCGATGTGCATCGCAGGCAGACCGCAAAGTTTTCGTCCCAAAGCCCGTCCATTCGGGAAAGACAAGTTACGGGAGGGCAGATCCGCCAAGCACAGTCCTATCAGATGCACGATCCACCTATACGGCCTCGGAGCAAGAATTGGGCAAAAGGGGAGCGTGCCGCTACTCTGCACCAAGTTGGGCTGGATACCAATACCGGGGCGGGTCACGGTGCTGATGGGGCCACGGCCGCGATGTAGTCCCAGCATGTGATGGCGGTGTTTGCCGCTACGCAGCTCAGCATTCTGCTTCCCCTTGGATCCTCTTAGACCAGTGGAACCTATCTATGGCCGCGTGTCGGTAGTTCCGTGTGGCGTGGATCGATTCAGCAACGGCGACATGGATATGAACTCTCAGTCCTGGACGCTGCATGACGCGATCCCGCTTCACACATCGGCACGCGCGGCGGATACAGCCTTGCTACCGGACTATCCTAATTCAGCCCGAGCCTCGTCAAGAGGATCTTCATGGACAACAGAGATATCGTGGTTGCGCGGCAGCAGACGCAGCTGCTCGTCGCATTCCTCACTGTTTCACGTGAAACGGTGCGGGTTAGTTGCCCGATCTCTCGAAGTTCTGCGGAACCGGGCAAGGGATCTTCTCAGGAGCCAGGACCAGGCAAACGTCGATTCCGGTATGAGACATCGGGAGAGCACCGCCTACTGCGCGTGGTGGTGGCGAGCCCTAAACCGGCACCCAACATAGTAGCTACTCTGGTCAAAAGAGCATGGGCTGGCGCCCTTCCCTGCGCCACCACCAGTCGAAATCGGGAACCCCCTGGAGGAGACCAAGGCGCCGACAGGCGCCGCATGATTTCCGGGCAACGAGAGGAGCGCAAGGCGAGGTTATGACGGCACTGCGTCTGCCGCCGCAGAGGTTTGGGACTACCAACACGTACTCCGAGGCCGACCCCTTGGTCACCCAGACCTACTAGCAGAAGCGAGAGAGCGAGCCTGATGGGGTCCTTTTAGCAGTCGGTACAGCAGATGATTGTCATCCCAACAAATCGTCCGTGTTCAGGTCGACTTTAGGAATGCGCTGTTCAGTTGGGCTTTGGTTAGCCAGAAGTAGTCTGGCTCGGGCGGCCAGGTGTAGAGACCCAAAGACCTAAAGGAATCCGCCCAGTTCAACCCCACGGTCGGGTCGTCCGCTCCTAGTTATCCCCAAGATATCCACAGGCCTGCCGCCCCAATATCCACAGTGTTATCCACAGGCGCAAACAATGCACTGCTACTAGGCGGGAGGCAACAATAAGGAGTGAGCATCGCGTGGACGGTTGGGACGATGGTATGCAGTCTCCGAGGATCGGGCGCTGACCGCCGCCTGAGCACCGATGTGAGGCCCAAAACGGCCAGAGTAAACCGGAAATTGTGGAGTTACGACCTCTATTCGGCAAGCAGCTCCGCCAGTAGGCGACTTGGTCGATGCTCCCTAGAGTTTCACGTGAAACAGCTCACGCTCACATTGCAGTGACCGATCCAGAGTCACCTCCGGCCGTTCAGGAAGTGGGATGAGAACATCATCACATCCACAGGCTCCAGCGTGACTATCCACACAGTTATCCACAGCCTTATCCACCGTGAGGTATGTGCACAAATTCCCGATACGACTAAGGCATCCAGGCTGGAGCACGCCCTACGGAGACTCTCCTCCGGGCCGACGCGAAGCCCTACGGAGACTCGCCTCCGGGCTGATGTGAAGCCCTGGCCAGGCATATCGGAAATAGACTGGTGGTAGGGCCATGTCCTTGTGCGCACTAGGTGTTTCAAAAGGCGCGAAACCACACAGCCACACCAGCCTAGGTGTTTGCGTACCAAGGCCGCGTCGGCGGATGAGACCCCGCTCATGCCGCCGGAACAGGGGTTCCGAACGCAAAGCGAGGGACCAAGCTTTGGGGTGCATTCCGTGTGGCGCCTCCGGGGGAGCGCGTTCGCACCGTCGGGAAAGTTGGGCCATCGGCCTCGCGGTACGGACTCTCTGATTCGTGATGGGTTTGGTGCAATGCCCCGGCCGCTTTCGATAGTGGCGGCTCGGTAAAATGTACTGCCAACCGCTATTGCTGCGAACTGTACTCCGCCACTCAAAGCCCATCGCCGGGCCTATCCTTAGGGATTGGACTCTTCAGCCGGCAAGTCACGGGGAGGCCCGCTACTCTTCCCAGAGCAGTGCACGGGCACCGGCATCGGCATCATCGGGGGAGGATGAGACTACGACTCAGGCGCAGAGGACAGGCATTTGGGTGCACGGGAGGTCTAGCGAATTGACATGCTGGGGAACTCCTCGTCGTCTCATCCCAGCTAGCAAAGCCGACCAACCGTCCTCGCAAAATCCTGGCAGCACCGTAGTGGCCTGGATCGCAAACATTTCACGTGAAACCAGAGCGGCGTGGGTGGTGCCCTTTCACGTGAAACCGTAGCGGCGGGCGGGATGCCGTTTCACGTGAAACACCAGCGGACGCATGTTGAACAGGCCCTGGCTAAGGGCGTGCCCGCTTCCGTAGTCATTGAGGAACCGGGGGGGAGGCTCAAGAGGTGGCAGGACACGTTAGCGCTGGCCAAGCTGAATGTGAGCAAGGTAGAAGGCGGACCAAGAGTCCAAGAGCTTTACCTCATCAGTTCATGCCTGGGAGGCTATCGCGAGAAGGCATAGTTGATGCTGCGCAAAATGCATGCAGTCTCGCATGACCTCGCAGAGTCCGGCTTCAACTGCGCGCACTCCATATTCATGCAGCCCTTTCGTCCCAAAGTCCTCAAGGACGTACATTCAGACGCGTGGGGGAATACTACCTGGCTAGTCTTATCGGCATTCAGCGCGATTCCGCAACCGGCCTCTCCTCAAACGTGAGAGGGTCTTAGCACGCAAGGACCTCGAGGGTTGTGCGAGAAGCGCCCGTGCGGAGAAACCGTCTCTGTCTAGGCGGTATTCTCGCGAGTCTAACCGATAGCTGGAATCTCGGAACAACGCAGTACCACAAATATGTGGACCTGGTGCCTAAAAGATCACATCGAAAGCGGGGTAACGACCTGGCTTAGCAACAAGTATCTGTGCGATCGCGGGCCGTAGCGCCGCAAGCAGCGGCAGATTTGACCAGCGATGGTGTCGCTGAGATGGCGACACAGTAGAGAGGCGGCGCGAAATATCGGGTCCTGTTTCACGTGAAACGGCGCGCTCCGGCCTTCTCACTCCGCTTCCCCTCAAGTCATCAAAACAAGAAGCCTTGCGAAGCGAGAGGACGTGAGATTTGGATACCAGGAGCTGCAAACATGGCTAAACCTTCATAGAAGTAGTTCCAAATGATCATGCAGAATACCGTTATCAAGATCCTGGCTGTCCGCAAGGAGGAGAGCTACGCAGGCCCCCAAAACAACTTGGAGCGAGCTGACTGCAGACGCATCACAGCAAGACCAGCGTTATGGGCTCCTTTGGCAAGGCAGGTAACCCGAAGCCGCAAAGCTGCGCGCTCACAGCAGCCGCTTCTAGCGTTCATTGGTCGTTTGCGGCTCATCGGATGGCTGAAACACGACATCTCCACCATCCGATTCCCCATCCAATTGGTGGCGCCGGTGCGCAAGAACCCGATCGCTCTGAGGCCAAGTGCTAGGCCCGCTGAGAAGTGAAGGCAACACTGCTACCCGCCGGAAACAAAACGTTTCACGTGAAACGCCAAACAAGAATGGCTGAGTGGCGGGCAGGCGTCGCGGGTTGCACATTCTTCTTGAATGTATGGAAGCGAGGCAAGCAGCGCCTAGGCCACTACGACGGACACCGCTACTCCAGTCTTAATGATCGCCAGCAACCAAGACGGCGGTACCAACGACAGGCATCAAGGGAATGAGGGCAAAACCAACAGGCTACCTACACGGCTTCCCAATCTTCAGGCGGGCTGAAGAGAACCTGCAACAATCAAGGATTCGCGTAGCAGCCACGCGAGACCGCAACACAGGGCAAAAGCAATGAACGCAGGTGCAGGCTCGTTACTAGTTATCCGCTCCGGGCGCCAGAACATCCATGATCCGGTTGAGATCCTCAACGCTGGCGAACTCAATGCTGACCCGTCCCTTGCGAACGCCAAGCGAGATCTTGACGTTGGTGTCCAGACGGTCCGACAGCGAGGAGGCCAAGTAGTCGAGACGCTCATGACGGGCGCCAGGGCGGGGAATGTTGTTCTTGGCGGGCTTCGCCGGATCCTGGTACAGCGTAACGGCCTCTTCCGTGGCGCGTACGGACATTCCCTCGGCGACGATGCGCTGGGCCAGCCTTTCCATGGCAGCGGCGTCAGGGAGCGCCAGAAGGGCTCGGGCGTGGCCGGCCGAGAGTACACCGGCAGCAACCCGGCGCTGGACAAGGGGAGGAAGCTTTAGCAAACGCAAGGTATTCGATACCTGAGGCCGCGACCGGCCGATGCGGTCGGCCAGTTGCTCGTGAGTAGTGCCGAAATCTTCAAGGAGCTGCTGGTAGGCCGCGGCCTCTTCCAAGGGATTGAGCTGGCTCCGGTGAAGGTTCTCGAGCAGCGCGTCGCGCAGGAGGTCATCATCCGTGGTGTCCCTGACGATTGCAGGGATAGTCTCCAGCCCGGCAGCCTGCACGGCACGCCACCGGCGCTCGCCCATAACCAGCTCGAACGGTTCTCCACCTGATTCGGTAGACTTCCGGACCACAATTGGCTGGAGGACGCCGATTTCGCGGACAGAGTGAACAAGCTCGGCCATGTCGTCTTCATCGAAGACTGAACGCGGCTGTTTGCGGTTCGGATGGATGTCCGTGACAGGAATCTCGGCAAAGCGGACGCCCGGTACCTCGACCAGGTCAACGCCGTTGTCTGCTTCGAAAGACCCGACGGAAGCCGCGGGCAGGTCAACCGGATCGCCGGGCTCCTCTGTTGCTTCCGCAACCTTCTTAGCGCTGGTCTTTGTCTTGCCGGCACCGTTGGCGCTGGCATCGTTCTTCGCAGCCGACCCGTTGGAGGACGTTGCGGATCCGGTAGCGCGCCGTGCAGTAGAGGACTTGGCGGCGGTGGATTTGCCGGTACCGTTGCTTGACGATGTGTCCGTTGTGTCCTGTGCCGCTGCTTCGGCGACGGCAGTTTCCGGGGAGTCGGCATCTGTGCCGGCCGCGGGCTCTTTCGCAGTAGTAGAATCCAGAACCGATTCGGTGGGATCAGCCTTCCTGCGACCCTCGGGAAAGAAGAGATCGACAGGGCGCGCAACCGCTGTGCCGTTGCCCGCACCGTTAGCACCGGCGGAACTCGGAATCAGTGCGCCAAGACCGCGGCCTAAGCCCCGTCGCTTCTCGCTCATGGGTAAATCCCTCCAGTGGAAGAGCCAGGACGAGCCGGACTCCAGTTGTTGCAGTTCTTGAAGATTTTAGCGTTCTGCTATTTCGGCAGCGGCTTCCAGGTAGGACAGTGCGCCACTGGATGAGGGGTCGTAAGTCATCACCGTCTGCTGGTAGCTCGGAGCCTCCGAGATGCGCACCGAACGCGGTACCACTGCGGACAGGACCTGTTCCGGGAAATGCTGGCGGACCTCGGCGGCTACCTGCGCGGCAAGGTTGGTGCGGCCGTCGTACATGGTGAGCAGGATGGTGGACACCACCAGGTCGGCGTTGAGATGCTTTTGGATCATCTCGATGTTCTTGAGCAGCTGGCTCAGGCCTTCCAGGGCGTAGTACTCGCACTGGATGGGAATGAGGACTTCGTTGGCTGCGCAGAATGCGTTGACCGTCAGAAGGCCAAGGCTCGGCGGGCAGTCGATGAAGATGTAGTCCAGCCGCTGCTCGCCGTTTTTCTCCCGGACCTTTGCGTAAACATCAATAGCGCGGCGGAGCCGCTGCTCGCGGGCCACCAGGGATACGAGTTCAATTTCCGCACCCGCCAGATGGATGGTGGCGGGAGCGCAAATGAGGTTCCCGATATCCGGGCACTGGGCCACAACGTCAGCCAGGGGAACATCGTTGATCAGGACGTCGTAGATACTGTCCACGTCAGCGTGGTGTTCGATCCCGAGGGCTGTGGAGGCATTGCCTTGGGGGTCAATGTCAATGACGAGGACGTTGAGCCCGGCGGCTGCGAGAGCCGCAGCGATATTCACCGTAGTGGTGGTCTTGCCGACACCGCCCTTTTGGTTGGACACGGTGAAGACACGCGTCGTCTCGGGGCGCGGCAGTTGGCGGCCCACCAACCGCTCCCGGCGGCGTGTCTCATGTGCCAGTTCCCGGGCGATGGGACTGGAGTCATCAATGGCGTCGATGATATTCCCCCTACCCGTGGAGGTTGTTTCACGTGAAACGAAGACAGGAGACGTGTTCGCTACCGCACCAGGTTGATTCGCGAGTACACCGGAGGCACCCGAAACAGTCCCAGCGAAAGATCGTGCGGACCCCAGAGACACAAACGGGGGTATCCGTTGTGTGGAGGCTTCGCTACTGGTCACTGGGGCACACTCACTCTCGTTCAGCTATTTTTGCTGCCGTTGACTAGCCTAACTGCTTACCCCGGCAGACTGCGGCTGCCGGGCCAACACTAGGGCTTCTTTTGGGACTTGTTTACAACGATGCGTACTACGGTGGTGGGCTCCTCCAGCAGGTTCTCGCCAACTGTCAGGACAGACGTCTCGACACCGCCGAGCTTCCGGATAACCTTGGCCGCCTTCTCAATTTCCTCGCCGGCACTGCGGCCCTTGATGGCAACCACTTCACCCTTGCCTCCGAGCAGGGGGATGGTGAGGCCGGCAAGGTTGGTCAGCGCAGAAACGGCGCGGGCGGTCACAACGTCAGCATCAACGTGCCCCACGGCCAGTTCAGCACGCGTCCGCATCACGGTGACGTTGTCCAGGCCCAGATCGTCCACCACTTCCTGAAGCCAGATCACGCGCCGCTCCAGCGGCTCGATCAGGGTCAGTTCCAAGTCCGGCCGTGCAATGGCCAAGCACAGGCCCGGGAGTCCGGCGCCGCTTCCGACGTCGGCGACGTGGCTTCCATGGGCTATCGCGCTTTCAATGACGGCACAGTTCAGGACATGCCGGCTCCAGAGCCTGGGGATCTCGCGGGGGCCAATCAGCCCGCGCTCGGTGCCCGAAGTTGCCAGGTGTTCCACATACCGCTTAGCGAGGTCCAGACGGTCACCGAAAATCTTCTCGGCGGCCAGAAGCTCGGAGGGAGTGATGTCAACCATGATTAGCGAACCAGCAATTCTCTAGTCCGCGGATACAACGATGTGGCGTCCGGCGCCTTCGCCCTCGGACTCACTCACCAGGCCCAGGTCGGCAACGGCGTCATGGACGATCTTACGTTCGTAGGCGCTCATCGGTTTGAGGGCGACTGCCTCGCCGGTCTTCTTCACGGCGGCGGCCGCATCCTCGGCGATCTTTTGCAGGTGGCCGGTGCGTTCCTTCCGGTACCCGTTGATATCCAGCACCAGGCGGGACCGGTTTTCCGTGGCGGACAGCACGGAAAGGCGGGTCAGTTCCTGCAGGGCTTCAAGGACTTCGCCGTCCTCGCCCACGAGGCTGTCGAGGCTGTCCGACTCCTCCTCGGTAACGATGGAGATGTAGGTGCGCCCGTTCCGGACCTCGATGTCGATGTCACCGTCGATATCCGCAATGTCCAGCAGTTCCTCGAGGTAATCGGCTGCGACGTCGCCTTCTTCCTCCAGGCGGCTCGCGGAAGAAGCCTTGGGGGATGAATTGTCCTGGTCCACGGACTCGTCCTGCTCGTCAATCGTCTCTTCAGAAAGGGCCTGTTCGGTGCTCTCGGCTGACATTACTTCTTCTTCCTGTTCTTGCGTTGTGGCTGAATGCGCTGTCCCTTGGCCTGCGCCACGGCAGCGGCAGCAGCCGCTGCGTCGGCGTCGTCGTCCTTCTTACCGGTCAGGATCGAAAGGGCCGGAAGGCCCTTGGCGGCACGGCGTTCGGCGAGGGCCTTCGCTGCCGGGGATCCCGGCGTCGGCATGCGGCGGATGACAAAGAACTGCTGGCCCATGGTCCAGAGGTTGGTGGTGGTCCAGTAGATCAGGACACCGATGGGGAAGTTGATGCCGCCCACACCGAACACGATGGGCAGGATGTAGAGCATCATCTTCTGCTGGCGCATAAAGGGGCTGGCCATGGCTTCTTCAGACATGTTCTTGGCCATGATCTGCTTCTGGGTGATGAACTGAGACGCGGTCATAGCGAGGATCATCAGGATGCTCAGGACAACGACGGCCACGTTGGTGACGCCGCCGTGAAGCAGTGCGGCAGACAGCGGAGCCCCGAAAATGCTGGACTGATCAAACTGAACCACCTGCTCGTGGCTCATCGCGCCAATGCCTTCGCCCTCCCGGCTTGCCGTCGAAATGCCGGACAGCACCGTGAACAGTGCGAAGAAGAACGGCATCTGGATCAGCATGGGCAGGCACGCGGAGAAGGGGTTGGTTCCGTGCTTTTTGTACATAGCCATCTGTTCCTGCGCCATGGCCTGGCGGGACAGCTGGTCGGTCTTGCCCTTGTACTTGTCCTGCAGTTTCTTCAGGTCAGGCTGCAGCAGCTGCATACCGCGCTGCGCCTTGATCTGCTTGACGAATACGGGAATCAGGGCAGCGCGGATCACCAGCACCAGGCCGATGATGGACAACGTCCACGTCCAGCCCGATGCCTCGGGCAGGCCGATTGTGCTCAAGCCCTCATGGAAGCCCACCATGATGACGGACACAAGCCACTTGAACGGAAACATGATTGTTTCAAAGAAGTCCATACTTATCCCTATTCGTCAGGCCGCGGTGCGGCCTTCTCCATCAGTCCGAGCAGCCAGGTACTTGTCCGGGTTGTTCAGCACAACAATTGTGGGGGTCCGGCTGGCGGGCCATTCCCGGTGGCCGGCGGGGACGTGGTCCACACCGCCGGCATTCCATGGGTGGCATCGGGCAAGGCGGCGCACAGCGAGCCAGCTCCCCTTGACGGCACCATGGACAGTAATCGCTTCAAGGGCGTAGGCCGAGCATGAAGGAAAGAACCTGCAGACCTGGCCGTACAAGGGAGAAACCACCTTGCGGTAGGCCTTCAGCAGAAGAATGAGGATGTTGCGGGGCAGGTTCCAGAGGAACAGCACCACGGCGGCCACCACAGGATGGAAATGGGCGACGACGGCGGTGGCGTTACGCACGCGGTGTCCCCTCCTGTGTTGTACCGGCCGAACCATTGGCAGCCGCCCGGGAGCGGCCGGCCAGCCGGGTCATTGTCGATTCCAGTGCAGCGTTGTAATCCGACAGCAGCTGGTCCCAGCTGGCGGACGCGGACGCGGGCAGCGCCCTGACCACTATGGCGAACCCGGTACCATACTCGCGCAGCGAGGCAGCACCGGCTTCCCTCAGTCTCCTCTTAACGAGGTTCCTGACCACAGCGTTCCCAACACCTTTGGAAACAATGAACCCGATCCGGCTGGGTTCGTCAGCAGCAATAGCTGCCGTATATAACACTACGTTCCGGCGTCCATTGCGGACACCGGAACGTACAGTTGTTGAAAAATCGGTTGCAGTCCTCAAACGGTTGCGGGTGGCCAGCACCTTAAACTCGCAAAGAAACGTCTACCGACAAGTCAGGTATTTACGCCGACAGCTCGGTACGGCCCTTGCCACGACGGGCTGCCAGGATGGCGCGGCCGGCACGGGTACGCATACGAAGGCGGAAGCCGTGCTTCTTGGCTCGACGGCGGTTATTCGGCTGAAAAGTCCGCTTGCTCACGTTAGTTACTCCAGTGGATCAAAGGTGCGCCCACCCGATCAGTAATGGGGAAGAACTGGCCGACGCTAAGTTTTGTATATGCACGCTTCCCCCGGCTGCTCAAACGCACTGCGTCTGAGAGATTCAGATGGGGCCAAAAAGCGGACACAAAGGACTTCACAACGTTAGGGCAATCCAGGGCGCCTAGTCAAACCGGAGCAGGCCATCGGCATTGTCCCCAGCTGTGGCAAACCTGCCCTCCAGGCCTGTGGATGAAGTGGCTCACAGGCCCCGATTCAGAACCACAACCGTGTAATTATCCACAAGCTACTTGCCAGCTATCTTCTAGGCTTTTCATCCCCTAGAGTGGCCCAGTAGCCGATTATCCACCTGCTGTGTATAACCCTGTGGATGAAGCTGAACCGGATCCTGGTTCCGTGCTTGCGGCTGCAGGCAATGCAGGCAAAGCAAGTTTTGAGGGAACCCATTGATGACAGTAGACGAAGCCAACCACGCCAATACTGTCGGAAGTTCCTGGCGGCGCGTTGTCAGCCTGCTGGAGCAGGACCACCGCGTTTCACCGCGGCAGCGTGGCTTTGTCATCCTCGCCCAGGCCCAGGGCCTGATCGGTTCCACCCTGCTGGTGGCAGTACCCAACGAGCTGACCCGCGAGGTACTCCAGACCCAGGTCAAGGACGCGCTGGACGATGCCCTGCACAGCGTCTTCTCCGAGGACATCCGCTGCGCCATTGACGTGGATACGGACCTGGTGCCCATCCACGAAGAGCCCGAACCCGTCGTCGAGCCTTCCTTCTCGGCGGACCAGTTGATCGAACAGAAGCCGCAGCCAATGCTGCCCAGCACCTCCCACGAGTTCGGCCGGCTGAACCCCAAGTACGTCTTCGACACCTTCGTGATCGGTTCCTCGAACCGGTTCGCCCACGCTGCAGCCGTTGCCGTGGCGGAAGCGCCGGCCAAGGCTTATAACCCGCTGTTCATCTACGGCGACTCGGGCCTGGGAAAGACCCACCTCCTGCACGCGATCGGGCACTATGCCAGGCGGCTCTACAGCGGGATCCGGGTCCGGTACGTCAATTCGGAAGAATTCACCAACGACTTCATCAACTCCATCCGGGACGATGAAGGCGCCAGCTTCAAAACCACCTACCGCAACGTTGACGTCCTGCTGATCGATGACATCCAGTTCCTGGCCGGGAAGGACCGGACGCTCGAGGAGTTCTTCCACACGTTCAACTCGCTGCACAACAACAACAAGCAGGTGGTCATCACCTCGGACCAGCCGCCCAAGCTGCTCGCCGGGTTCGAGGACCGGATGAAATCCCGCTTTGAGTGGGGCCTGCTGACGGACATCCAGCCGCCCGAACTGGAAACGCGTATCGCCATCCTCCGGAAGAAGGCCCTCAGCGAAGGTCTTTCCGCTCCGGATGACGCCCTCGAGTACATCGCGTCCAAGATTTCAAGCAACATCCGCGAACTTGAAGGCGCCCTGATCAGGGTTACCGCGTTCGCCAGCCTCAACCGCCAACCCGTTGACGTGGCCCTGGCCGAGATGGTGCTCAAGGACCTCATCACCGACGACGGCGCGCAGGAGATCACTTCGAGCCAGATCCTGCAGCAGACGGCCGAGTACTTCAAGCTCAGCATGGAAGAGCTCTGCAGCAAGTCCCGCACCAGGACGCTGGTCACCGCACGCCAGATCGCCATGTACCTGTGCCGGGAACTGACGGACATGTCACTTCCCAAGATCGGCCAGGAACTCGGCGGCCGCGACCACACCACGGTGATCCACGCAGACCGGAAGATCCGTGAACTGATGGCCGAGCGCCGTGTGATTTACAACCAGGTGACCGAGCTGACCAACCGGATCAAGCAGCAGCAGCGCGATTCCTGACGAAGCACCTATACCTTATTAACAGGTGCATGTGGATAAGCCTGTGGATAGTTAAGGGGACAACCGCGGTTAATGGGCTTAAAACCCTTAAGCCGCCTGTGGATCGTGAAAAACGCCAAAATTCTTATCCCCATCCACACCCTGTTTAAAACCTGCTCCGCCCACAGTCCATGAACAGGGCTTAACCGCCGGATCCCGCGGCGGGAAGCAGTTATCCACAGTTTCCACAGCAGTTATTAACACTACTAATCCCAAAAATTTGAACTCCCTCAAACAACAAGATCGATTCGCCCGCACCGCGCCGAGGGGCTGCCGGCCCCAAGGGGCCAGCGGCGCAAAGTGGGGATGGGTTAATCCCGGATCTTCCGGCTAAGCTGTCAGCAGCGCTCCCATCCTTGGGTTTCTGCGTGGTTCAGGCAGCACGGACCATGCAGGTTCACGGCATGGGACAACTCCTTGAGGGGCTTCCTGCGGGAAGTTTCGAAGCACATCACAGCAGCAGCAATGAAAGGCGGCACCCTTCCGTGAAGTTCAGAGTCGATCGGGACGTCCTGGCAGAAGCCGTCACCTGGACAGCCCGCTCGTTGTCTCCGCGGCCGCCTGTTCCCGTCCTTTCCGGCCTCCTTTTGAAGGCTGAGGCAGGCACGGTCAGCCTCTCAAGCTTCGACTATGAAACCTCCGCACGCCTGGAGATTGCCGCTGACATCCGGGACGAGGGGACCATCCTGGTTTCCGGCCGCCTCCTCGCCGACATCTGCCGCAGCCTGCCTTCGGCGCCGGTCGACGTCGAAACTGACGGCAACAAAGTCACCCTCACCTGCCGCCGAAGCAGCTTCCACCTGGCAACGATGCCCGAGGCTGAGTACCCGCCGCTTCCGGCCCTGCCGGCCGTCAGCGGAACAGTTCCGGGTGACTCTTTTGCCCAGGCCGTCTCCCAGGTGATCATTGCGGCGAGCAAGGACGACACCCTGCCCATCCTCACCGGTGTGCGGATGGAGATCGAGGACGACCTCATCACCCTGCTCGCGACCGACCGTTACCGCCTCGCGATGCGTGAAGTGCCGTGGAAGCCGGTCACCCCCGGCATTTCCACCAGCGCGCTGGTCAAGGCAAAAACCTTGAACGAAGTGGCCAAGACTCTGGGCAACAGCGGAGATATCCAGCTTGCCCTCTCGGATGACGACAGCCGGCTGATCGGTTTCGAAAGCGGCGGCCGCACCACCACATCCCTGCTGGTGGACGGGGACTACCCGAAGATCCGTTCGCTCTTCCCGGATTCCACCCCCATCCACGCCACGGTCCAGACCCAGGAACTTGTGGAAGCGGTACGCCGTGTCTCGCTGGTGGCAGAGCGCAACACCCCCGTCCGTCTGGCGTTCACCCAGGGCCTGCTCAATCTGGACGCCGGCACCGGCGAGGACGCCCAGGCCTCCGAGGAACTGGAAGCCCAACTGTCCGGTGACGACATCACCGTGGCCTTCAACCCCCATTACCTGGTGGAGGGCCTGAGCGTCATTGAAACCAAGTTTGTCCGGTTCTCGTTCACCACTGCCCCGAAGCCGGCCATGATCACGGCCCAGGCAGACGCGGACGGCGAAGACCAGGATGACTACCGCTACCTCGTGATGCCGGTCCGCCTCCCCAACTAATCCCCATCGGCTCCCAGCCTTCGCAAGCTCAGGCCGGGCCCCTCGCCGATGGGGCCCCAACCACCGCCACCCCCGCCTTCCAGACACCCAGCGCAGAAAGAGATTCCACCATGCACATTGGACTGATCGGCCTTGGCAAAATGGGATTCAACATGCGCGAACGTCTGCGCAAGGGTGGCGTGGAGGTTACCGGCTACGACCGGAACCCGGACGTCACGGACACCGGCTCCATCGATGAGCTCATCGCAGCTGTCCCCGCCCCGCGGCTCGTCTGGGTGATGGTGCCGGCTGGCGACATCACCGACGCCGTCATCAAGGAACTCGGCGAAAAGCTGGACCAGGGTGACCTGGTGATCGACGGCGGGAACTCCCGCTTCACTGAGGACCAGAAACACGGCGAACTCCTTGCTGCCAAGGGCATCCACTTCGCGGACTGCGGTGTGTCCGGCGGTGTGTGGGGGTTGCAGAACGGTTATGGCCTGATGGCCGGCGGGGACGCGGCAGACATCGAACGCGCGCTTCCGGTTTTCGATGCCCTGCGGCCCGAAGGCGAACGGGCTGACAGCTTTGTCCACGTGGGTGGTATCGGCGCAGGCCACTACGCCAAGATGGTCCACAACGGCATCGAGTACGGCCTGATGCAGGCATATGCCGAGGGCTACCAGCTTCTGGCGTCCAAGGACATCATCAATGACCTGCCCGGCACCTTCCGGGCCTGGCAGAAAGGCACCGTGGTCCGGTCCTGGCTGCTGGACCTCCTGGTCAAGGCGCTGGACGAGGACCCGGGACTGCAGAACATCGACGACTACGTCGAGGACTCGGGCGAGGGCCGGTGGACTGTGGAAGAAGCCATTGCCAACGCCATTCCCGCACCGGCCATCACCGCCGCCCTGTTTGCCCGGTTCGAGTCCCGCGAGGACAGCTCCCCGGCCATGAAGATGGTGTCCGCCCTGCGCCACCAGTTCGGCGGCCACGCCACCCGTCCCGCCAAATAGCAGCCAGCGGGGACCTGCGAGGTTCCCAGAATTGCCGAAAACCGCGTGTACATAGAACACCTCTCGCTGACTGATTTCCGCAGCTACGCCCAGGTGGACCTTGCCCTGGGCCCCGGCGTCACCGTCCTGGTGGGCTACAACGGCATCGGCAAAACCAACCTGATGGAAGCCATCGGGTACCTCGCCACCCTCAGCTCCCACCGCGTCAGCTCCGATGGTCCACTCCTGCGGTTCGGCACCGAACGTGCACTGGTCCGGGCCCGCCTTGTCCGCGGCGGGCAGATTACGGTACTCGAACTGGAAATCAACGCCGGGCGGGCCAACCGCGGCCGGATCAACCGCAGCAACCCGGTGCGCGCCCGAGACCTGCTGGGCATCTGCCAGACGGTTCTTTTTGCCCCGGAGGACCTGGCCCTGGTCAAGGGCGATCCCTCGAACCGCCGCCGGTTCCTGGATGAACTCCTTGCCAGCCTGGTCCCGCACCACGCCGCCACCCGCAGTGATTACGACCGTGTGCTGAAGCAGCGCAATGCGCTGCTGAAATCAGCCCGGGCAGGCAAATTCACGTCAGCCCATGAAGCAACACTTGACGTGTGGGACCAGCACATGGCCAAGGCCGGAGCCGAGCTGCTGTACGCCCGGCTTGAGCTGGTGGAGCGCTTGCGTCCGCACCTTGCCCGGGCGTACGCCGGGCTCACGGATACTTCAAAGCCCGCTGACGCCGTCTACCGCTCCACCCTTCAGAACCAGATGGACGACGACGGCGCCCCGGAGTTACGGGCTGCCGGCAGCGAAGCCGGAGGTACTCCGGCCGAAGCCGAAGACCTGCGCCGGCTCACCGTGGAGGAGCTGACGGAGCGATACGTGCGCGCCTTCGCCGATGCCCGGCGCAAGGAACTGGAACGCGGCATTTCGCTGGTGGGTCCCCACCGCGACGAACTCGAACTGGTCCTGGGCCAGGCACCCGCCAAGGGGTATGCGTCCCACGGAGAAACGTGGTCCATGTGCCTGGCACTGCGGCTTGCTTCCTACTATGTGATGCTGGACGACGCACGCACCGGTGGATCCGCCCCCATCCTGATCCTCGATGATGTTTTTGCAGAGCTGGACGTGCAGCGCAGGCGTAAACTGGCGGCAATAGTCTCGGGCGCGGAACAGGTCCTGGTGACAGCCGCCGTCGACGCCGATATCCCGGAAGAGTTGTCCGGACGGCGGGTGAAGGTCATCGCGGGAGGTATCGATGAGTAGGGACGAAAAAGACGCCGGCCGGCAGCCCGGCCGCGAGCCCGACAACATTGATGCGCCGCAGGCAGCCTTGAACAGGATGCGGGAAGCTGCCGCTGCCCGGGGCGAGATCCGCAGGGCGGCGGTGCGGCCCGGTTCCCAAAAGGCCAAACGCGGCATCCGGGACACCCGCGGGTTCAGCCAGTTCCATGCCACCGGCCGGGATCCTTTGGGACTGGGCAAGGTAGTAGGCCGCCTTGTGGCTGAACGCGGCTGGACTTCTCCTGTGGCCGTTGGCTCTGTGATGGCTGAATGGGCCACGTTGGTGGGGCCGGAAATTTCCGCGCACTGCACGCCCGAAAGCTTCACTGACACCACCCTGCATGTCAGGTGTGATTCAACCGCCTGGGCAACGCAGCTGCGGCTGCTCAGCGTGAGCCTGCTTGAGAAATTCCGGGTGGAACTGGGTGACGGGGTGGTCACAAGCATCCAGGTTCTGGGCCCCACCGCACCCAGCTGGCGCAAGGGCGGCCGGACAGTGAACGGCCGTGGACCCCGGGACACTTACGGATAGCCCGGCGCCGAACTCTTGAAAATCCTCTGATTGCCGTGTAGCGCCCTGGAAGGGCCGGAGGGTGTATAGGCACCCGCAGGCCGGAGTTTCGGAGCCCCTAGATGCGTCAACGGCCTGCGGGAGGCATCCTGCCCGCCATCCACGCCCCTGGAATGCGGGGATCCGGCCCGTTTCGCGGTAGAATCGTTGTAGATAACTGGGCGCCGGTGAAACGTTGACTGAGTCCGTTCTCCGCACGCTTCCAGCACGCGGATTTCGGATCCCACCATCAGCTAAGAGCCGGCGCCATAAGTTTGCGCCTGTTGGCGGACGGCTTTTCCATGCCTGGAAGAGCTTTTCGGCCGGCCATCATCGAGAACAGAGGAGTCGACAGCGCCTGTGGCTAACGACAATACAGATATTCTGGCAGTTGAACCCGCAGTCGAGGATGCCCGTACGCCCGACACCCCGGCCGAAGCTGCGCCGCCGCGGGAGTACGGCGCCAGCGACATTACCGTCCTTGAAGGCCTGGAAGCTGTCCGGAAACGTCCCGGTATGTACATCGGTTCCACCGGACCCCGCGGCCTCCACCACCTGGTCTACGAAGTGGTGGACAACTCGGTCGATGAGGCCCTGGCCGGCTACTGCACCCATATTGAGGTTGTGCTGCAGGCCGACGGCGGCGTGAAGGTTGTTGACGACGGCCGCGGCATTCCCGTGGACATGCACCCCACTGAGCACAAACCCACTGTTGAAGTGGTCATGACCATCCTGCACGCGGGCGGCAAGTTCGGCGGCGGCGGCTACGCCGTGTCCGGCGGCCTGCACGGCGTGGGCATCTCCGTTGTCAACGCACTCTCCAGCAGGGTGGATACCGAGGTGCGCCGCCAAGGCCACGTCTGGCGGATGTCCTTTGCCGACGGCGGCAAGCCCCAGGGCAGCCTGGTGCAGGGTGAAGAGACCGATACTACCGGCACCACCCAGACGTTCTACCCGGACCCCGCGATCTTCGAGACCACCGAGTTCGATTTCGAGACGCTCCGCGCCCGTTTCCAGCAGATGGCCTTCCTGAACAAGGGCCTGCGCATCACCCTGACCGATGAGCGCACCTCCACCAGCGACAACGAGGCCGACGCCGACCTGGACCTGGACGGCATGGTCACCGAAGGCGAAGTCAGCGCCGAACACCGCACCGTGGTGTACCAGTACGACGAGGGCCTGCTGGACTACGTCAAGCACCTCAACTCGGGCAAGAAAGTCGACGTGGTCCACGAGGACGTCATCGCCTTCGAAACCGAGGACAAAGAGCGGAAAATCGCCTTGGAAATGGCGATGCAGTGGACCAACGCCTACTCCGAGAGCGTCCACACCTACGCCAACACCATCAACACCCATGAGGGCGGAACCCACGAAGAGGGCTTCCGTGCTGCCATGACCTCCCTGATCAACCGCTACGCGCGGGAGAAGGGCATCATCAAGGAAAAGGACGACAACCTCACCGGTGACGACATCCGTGAGGGCCTCACCGCCGTCATTTCCGTCAAGCTTGCAGAGCCCCAGTTCGAGGGCCAGACCAAGACCAAGCTGGGCAACTCCGAGGTCAAGGGCTTCGTCCAGCGCGTGGTGACTGACGGGCTGGGCGACTGGCTGGAACGCAACCCCGGCCCCGCCCGCGACGTCATCCGCAAGGCGATCTCCGCCGCGCAGGCCCGGATGGCTGCACGCAAGGCCCGCGACAACGCCCGCCGCAAGAGCCCGCTGGAATCCTTCGGCATGCCGGGCAAACTGTCCGACTGCTCCTCCAAGGACCCGGAGAGGTGCGAGGTCTACATCGTGGAGGGCGACTCGGCAGGCGGTTCCGCCAAGCGCGGCCGCAACCCGGAGACCCAGGCCATCCTTCCCCTCCGCGGCAAGATCCTGAACGTGGAACGCGCCCGCCTCGACAAGGCTCTGGGCAATGCGGAAGTCCAGTCCATGATCACGGCCTTCGGCACCGGCATCGGCGAGGACTTTGACCTTTCCAAGCTCCGGTACCACAAGATCGTCCTGATGGCCGATGCCGACGTGGACGGCCAGCACATCACCACCCTGCTGATGACGCTGCTGTTCCGCTACATGCGTCCGCTGATCGAAAACGGCTACGTGTACCTGGCCCAGCCGCCGCTGTACCGGATCAAGTGGTCCAACGCTGCCCACGATTACGTGTACAGCGATAAAGAACGCGACGCCAAGCTCCTCGCGGGGCAGGCGGCCGGACGCCGGATCCCCAAGGACAACGGCATCCAGCGCTACAAGGGTCTCGGCGAGATGGACTACACGGAACTGTGGGACACCACCATGGACCCGGACAACCGCACCCTGCTCCAGGTCACCATGGATGACGCGCTGGCCGCAGACCAGATCTTCTCCGTCCTGATGGGCGAGGACGTGGAATCACGCCGCAACTTCATTCAGCAGAACGCCAAGGACGTCAGGTTCCTGGATATCTAAGGCTAACCAGCAGATATTCCAGACCCGACATATACCTGAAACGGAAATAGATAATGAGCGACGAAACACCCGAGAACCCGGCCCCCGAAGCCGGGAACCCGGACACCGTTCTTGAAGGCGACGTGCTGGTAGACCGTGTGGAGCAGGTGGACCTGCAGACGGAAATGCAGCGTTCCTACCTGGACTACGCCATGGCGGTCATCGTGGGCCGTGCCCTCCCGGACGTTCGCGACGGCCTCAAGCCCGTCCACCGCCGCGTGCTGTACGCGATGTTCGACGGCGGCTACCGCCCCGAGCGTTCCTTCAACAAGTGCGCCCGCGTGGTGGGCGAGGTCATGGGCCAGTACCACCCGCACGGTGACACCGCGATCTACGACGCCCTCGTCCGCCTCATCCAGGACTGGACCATGCGCTACCCGCTGGCCCTGGGCCAGGGCAACTTCGGTTCGCCCGGCAACGACGGCGCAGCGGCTCCCCGTTACACGGAAACGAAGATGGCCCCGCTGGCCATGGAAATGGTCCGGGACATCGACGAGGAAACCGTCGACTTCCAGGACAACTACGACGGCAAGAACCAGGAACCCACCATCCTGCCGGCGCGGTTCCCGAACCTGCTCGTCAACGGCTCCTCGGGCATCGCCGTGGGCATGGCCACCAACATCCCGCCGCACAACCTCCGCGAAGTGGCCGACGGCGTTCAGTGGTACCTGGCCAACCCGGGCGCGAGCCGCGAGGAGCTGCTGGAAGAACTGCTGCGGCGGGTCAAGGGACCCGATTTCCCCACCGGCGCCACCATCCTGGGCCACAAGGGCATCGAGGACGCCTACCGCACCGGCCGCGGCTCCGTCACCATGCGGGCGGTGGTGAATGTGGAGGAACTGCAGGGCCGCACCTGCCTGGTAGTCACGGAACTGCCGTACCAGGCCAACCCGGACAACCTTGCCATCAAGATCGCCGAACTGGTCAAGGACGGCAAGATCCAGGGCATCGCCGACCTGCGCGACGAAACCTCCGGCCGTACCGGCCAGCGGCTGGTCATCGTGCTGAAGCGCGATGCCGTGGCCAAGGTGGTGCTGAACAACCTCTACAAGCACACCGAACTGCAGAGCAACTTCTCCGCCAACATGCTGGCAATCGTTGACGGCGTGCCCCGCACGCTCAGCCTGGACGCCTTCATCCGGCACTGGGTCACCCACCAGATGGACGTCATTGCCCGCCGTACCAGGTACCGGCTGCGCAAGGCCGAAGAAGAAGCCCACATCCTGCGGGCGCTCCTGAAGGCGCTGGACATGCTGGACGAGGTCATCGCCCTCATCCGCGCGTCCAACACCACCGAAGCGGCACGCGACGGCCTGATGGAACTGCTGGACATCGACGAACTGCAGGCCAGGGCCATCCTGGACATGCAGTTGCGCCGCCTTGCAGCCCTGGAGCGCCAGAAGATCCAGGACCGGCACTCAGAGCTCGAAGCCCTCATCGCCGAATACAACGAGATCCTGGGCTCCGAGCAGCGCCAGCGCGAAATCATCAGCACCGAGCTTGGCGAGATCGTGGACAAGCACGGCGACGACCGCCGCACGAAGATCCTGATGGGCTTCGACGGCGACATGTCCATGGAAGACCTCATCCCCGAAGAGGAGATGGTGGTCACCATTACCCGCGGCGGCTACGTCAAGCGGACCCGGAGCGACAACTACCGTTCGCAGCAGCGCGGCGGCAAGGGCATCAAGGGCGCCCAGCTGCGCGGCGACGACGTGGTGGAGCACTTCTTTGTCACCACCACCCACCACTGGCTCCTGTTCTTCACCAACCTCGGCCGGGTCTACCGTGCCAAGGCCTACGAGCTGATGGAAGCCGGCCGCGACGCCAAGGGCCAGCACGTGGCCAACCTGATGGCGTTCCAGCCGGACGAGCACATCGCCCAGGTGCTGGACCTGAAGGACTACCAGCAGGCGCCCTATCTGGTCCTCGCCACCAAGCGCGGACTGGTCAAGAAGACGCGGCTGGAGGATTACGACACCAACCGCTCCGCCGGCGTGATCGCGATCAACCTCCGTGATGGCGATGAACTGGTGTCCGCGCAGCTGGTCTCGGAAACCGATGACCTGCTCCTTGTGTCCCGGAAGGGGCAGTCCATCCGCTTCACCGCCACCGAGGACGCGCTCCGCCCAATGGGCCGGGCAACCTCCGGCGTCACGGGCATGAAGTTCCGCGAGGACGACGAACTGCTCGCCGCCAACGTGGTGACCGACGGTTCGTTTGTGTTCATCGTGACCGAGGGCGGCTACGCCAAGCGCACAGCGGTCGAGGAATACCGGCTCCAGGGCCGCGGCGGGCTGGGCATCAAGGTGGCCAAGCTCGCCGAAGAACGTGGTGACCTGGTGGGCGCGCTTATTGTCCAGGAAGAGGACGAGGTGCTCGTGGTCATGGAAGGCGGCAAGGTGGTCCGTTCTTCGGTGGCCGGCGTGCCCGCAAAGGGCCGCGACACCATGGGTGTCATCTTCGCCAAGCCGGACAAAAATGACCGGATCATCGAGGTGGCGCGCAACAGCGAACGCGGCCTCGAGGGCGAGGAATCACTGACGGATGACGTAACGTTGGCTGAAGATGGCGGTTCCCCGGGGGACGCCGCAGAGTCAGCAGTTGCAGAAGAATCACCGGCCGTTGAGTCAGAGGACGCCTCGGGCGACGCTGAGCCGAACGAAGACAACACGGAGGTAACGAGTGAGTAATCCCGACTCATTTCCCAAGCCGAACACGTCAGCTCCCGAGGGAAGCCGGCCCTCGGCCGCACCCCGCGTGAACGCGCCCGTCCGCCCGCAGCAGCGGCCTGCCGCTCCAGCGGCAGCTCCGGGACAGCGCCCGGCAGTCCCGGGACAGCGTCCCCTCCAGGGGGAACGGCCGACGTCGGGACAGGCCGTGCCGCGCACGGCTGCGGGACCGTCCGTCCCCGGCCAGCGTCCGGCTCAGGGCCAGCCCGGCCAGCGTCCCGCCGGCCAGGGCACGCCTGGGCTGGTGAAGCCTGCGCCCAAGGCGAAGGTACGCCGCGCCCGCCTCCTGATCAGCAAGGTGGACCCTTGGTCGGTCCTGAAGATGGCGTTCCTGCTGTCCGTGGCGCTGGGAATCGTCACGGTGGTCGCTGCCATCGTCCTGTGGACCGTCCTGGACCTCACCGGAATCTTTGACCAGGTGGACAGCCTGCTCGGTACGCTTGCCGGCTCCGAGGGCGGCGGCTTCGAACTGAAGAAGGTGGCCTCCCTCGGCCAGGTGGCCTCGTTCGCCACCATCATCGCCGTGGTCAACGTGGTCCTGCTGACCGCGCTGTCCATGCTGTCTGCGGTCCTGTACAACATTGCGGCCACCCTGGTTGGCGGCATCGGCGTGACCCTCACCGACGATTAGATCCGGCGCTTTCACCGCTAAATCCGCGGTGAAAGCCCCCGATTTGAGATCGGGCCGGGATGTGCTGTAAAGTCATGTCTCGGCCCGATGAGGTATCGGGGCGTATAGCTCAGGCGGTTAGAGCGCTTCGCTGATAACGAAGAGGTCCCAGGTTCAAGTCCTGGTACGCCCACGGAACCTGTGCAGGTTCAAGTGGAGGTCTGGTTCGCATCATGCGGCCGGACCGGAACGGGGAGCATGTGAAGAAGTTGCTGGTCTTGGCAGCTGCAATCGCAGGCGTCCTGGTCTACCGGAAAGCACAGGAATCCGAAGCCCGGAAAACTGTCTGGAGCAAGTCAACCGACTCGGTTGATTAGGCCGGACACCCGGTCCTGGAGCTGGTCAGCAGCCTCAAGGTTCTAGGGTATGATGGACGGGTTGCTTCTTATGGGGGCATGGCGCAATTGGTAGCGCACCTGCTTTGCAAGCAGGGGGTTCGGGGTTCGAGTCCCCGTGCCTCCACCATAGGAAAGTCCCGGTTCAGCGGAAACGCTGGCCGGGACTTTTGTTTTGCCGAAGACAGGTAGGGGTGGACGGTGACCTTTCTTATTGCAGCCCTCGGCGTGCTGGGTGTTGCCTCCTCCGGCCCCCTGATCGCCGCCACGCTCGGAGCCACCAGTGTCAGCGCCCTGGCCATCGCCTTCTGGCGCAACGCCATCGGCTCCGCCGTCATGGCCACGCCCACGCTTATCCGCGAGCCGGGCCAGTTCGGCAGGGTGACCAGGCACGAGCTCCGCTGGTCGCTGCTCGCCGCCGTCGCCCTGGCCCTGCACTTTGCCTGCTTCATCACGTCACTGCAACTGACCTCCGTTGCCGCAGCCACGGCACTGGTGTGCCTCCAGTCGGCGTGGATCGCCGTCTTCCAGCTCTTCAGGGGAACCAGGCACCGCTGGCAGGTGCTGGCCGGCCTGGGCATCGCTTTTGCCGGAGTGGTGGCAATTACGGGATTCGACATGGGATCGTCCCCGGACGCCCTCCTGGGTGACCTCCTGGCAGTGGCTGGCGGAGCCCTGGCGGGAATGTACACGCTGGCAGGCGGCAAGGCCCGGCAAAGCATGACCACGGGGACGTACACCACTCTCTGCTACGGCGTCTGCGCGGCCCTCGTGGCGGTGATGGCCCTGCTGGGCGGCCAGCCGCTGGTCGGCTTCGAAGCCGGCGGGTGGGTGGGCATCCTGGCCATCACCGTGTGCGCCCAGCTCGTGGGGCACACCGCTTTCAACCACTTGCTGGCCACCATGAGCCCGCTCCTGGTGTCCATGATCATCCTGCTGGAAATCCCCGGTGCGGCCCTTTTAGCGGCCCTGTTCCTGCAGGAGACGCTTCCTGCCGGCACCTACGCCGGACTGGGACTGATCCTGGTGGGGCTCGCCGTCGTCGTCCTCGGCCAAAAGCCCGGAAGGCGGGGTCGCACGCAGGGTGCGGCAGAACAGGACGGACCGCCGGACCATCCGCTGGCCGAACTCGGGACTGACTGACCCCTGTTAGCCGGGAAACCCTACTGGCCGCCGCGGCGGGCGGGCTGCGCCGTGTTGACGGTGTGGATGGCCCGCAGGAGTTTGGCCGGAAAGTACACCGAGAAGAAGACCACCATGGGTGCTTTCAGGGCCATCTTCTTGACGTTGTGAGCCTTGTAGGTGCGGTCGAACCGGGTGACGTAATAGCGGTAGTCCCGGGGTGAATCTTCAAGTCGGCGGGCGGACATGCCGGACACCATCTGGGGACAGTAGTTGATCTTCAGTTCGTGGTCTGCCAGGTGCAGCGAAAGATCGATGTCCTCATGCATCTCGTCCTTCTCGTCCCGGCACGTCTCGGAGCGGATGATCTGCCACGCGGACGAGCGCAGGGCCATGTTGGAACCGAACAGGAAGTGGTACTGGTGCTTGGCGAGCTTCAGCATCAGCTGGCGCATTTTGTCATCCGCTTTGAGGCCGAAGCGGCGCATGGGCATGTCGTAATAGACAACGGGTCCGGTGGCGGCCTGGACTGACGGGTCGGCGAAGGCGCGCTGCACCTGTTCCACCCAGTCCGGCTCCACCACGGAGTCTGCGTCGATACGCCCCAGGACGTCCCCGGTGGCGTGGTCCAGGCCGAAGTTCCGTGTGGGAATAAGGCCCTGTTCCTTGTCCTGGCTGAGCAGGACGATGGGGCTTTCCGGATACTCAAGCTGCATCTGCCGGACGATGTCGGCGGTGCGGTCCTTGGAGAGATTGTCCACCACGATGATTTCGTGCGCGGGCACCGACTGGTAGATGGCAGCTATGAGGCACTGCCGGATCACACTTTCCTCGTTATATGCCGGGATGACAATGGACACGCGGGGCTGTACTGCTGCGTCGTTCAAGGCATCCTCAGAGGATTGATCGGCTGACATCAGTCCAAATCTAGCACCGATCAGCGGTGCACCTTCGGAGCATGGCGGCATGCGGAGATGAATAAAGGGCCCCGCTTCAGTGAACTGGTCACTGGAGCGGGGCCCTTATCCGGAACGGCCTCAAAGGCTAGGACAGGGTGCTGTCCTTGTCCGCGCTGCCGATGTTGGCTGCGATGTTCTTGGTGGCGGTCTTGGCATCGGCCGCGACCGGGGCTGTTGTGCCGCTGGTGTCCTCGGCCACGTGCTTGGCCTTGTCCGCGGAATCGTCGCCCGTTTCGGCAGCCGTCGCAGCCGGAGCGGAGGCGGTGTCAGCCGCCGTGCCGCTGGCGGCCTCGGTAACTTCGTTCACCGTGGTCGCCGGGACCGGTGCGGGCGTGGGCGTGACCGGGGACGGCGTCTTCCAGGGATCCTCGACCGGTTTGGAAGCCTTCCAGGCTGCCACACCGGCGGCAACTGCCGCGGCGATGACACCAAAAACCAGCCAGCCGCGCTGCTTCTTGGGCGGTTCGGGCTGGGCCAGCTGGATTCCCACGGTGCGGCCGGCCTCGGTTGCGGCTGCCTTCAGCTGAGTGCCAGTTGCCTGGGCCTGCTCCTGGAGGGCGTGGATGATTCCCACGTCGCCCAGTTTCTGGGCGACGGCGTCAACGCGCGCCGGGGTGCCCTCAAGGGTCCGGTGCACAACATCGGATGCCTGCCCGATCTGGTCCGACAGGCGGGGCAGGTATTCAACCACCACGCGGTCGCGGGCGTTGAGGATGACGGGCGTGGCCTTGTCCAGGGCTTCGTGGAGCTTGGGGGATGCGCCCTCCACGGCCTCGTTGATCCTCGGAGCGAGGTGCGCCAGGCCGTCCTGGATGCGCGGCGTGACCGTGGCCACACCGTCCGCCAGGTTGTGGGCCGCGGTCTTCAGGCCTTCCTGGATCTTGGGAGACGCGGTATCCAGGCTGTGCTGAAGACGGGGCACGGCCCAGTCAACAGCTGCTTCCACGCGGGGGGCTGCCCAATCCCGAGCATTCTCTACGGCGCTGGTGACTGACAGCTCAAGGTCACGGGCAATACGGTCCGATTTCTTCACAACTACCTCCCGATTAATGTGACGGTCTGTGGTTAGCCTACGTGGCTTGATGTTCACCGGCTATTCTCTCCGCGGATTTTAGGCGGATTTCACCGAGCGCGGAACTGTCCCCCCAGCCCTCCCCACCGCAGGGCGTCGTGAAAGAATGGGCCCTATGACTGCCATCGCAACTGCAAAAGCAACCATCCACACAAGCCTCGGCGACATCGTCGTCAACCTCTTCGGCAACCACGCGCCCAAGACCGTCAAGAACTTCATTGGCCTCGCCACCGGCGAGCAGGCCTGGACCCACCCGGAGACGGGCGAGGAGAAGACCGGTACGCCGCTGTACAACGGCACCATCTTCCACCGCATCATCAAGGACTTCATGATCCAGGCCGGCGATCCGTTGGGCCGCGGTACGGGCGGACCGGGCTACCGCTTCGACGACGAAATCCACCCCGAGCTCAGCTTCAACCAACCCTACAAGCTGGCCATGGCCAACGCCGGCATCCAGATGGGCAAGGGCACCAACGGGTCACAGTTCTTCATCACCACCATCCCCACTGACTGGCTGCAGGGCAAGCACAGCATTTTCGGTGAAGTGGCGGACGACGAATCCAAGAAGGTTGTGGACGCCATCGAGGGCGTCCGCACCGGCATGGGTGACCGCCCGGTGGAGGACGTCACCATCAACAGCATCGACATCGAACAGCTGTAATCCCCTTCCATGAGTTACGGAATTCCGTCGGCTGAGCCGTCCGCGCAGGTTCCGGTCTGCCCCCGGCACCCTGACCGGCCCTCGTATGTGCGCTGCCAGCGGTGCGGGCGCCCCGCCTGCCCGGACTGCCAGCGGGCGGCCGCCGTCGGATTCCAATGCGTTGACTGCGTCAACGAAGCTCGCCGTACGACGCCGGAAGTACGGACGGTCTACGGCGGCGCCGCAGCATCCGGCAAGCCTTTGGTGACGTACGGCATCATCGCGGTGTGCATTGTGATGTATGCGCTGCAGTGGAGCATCCCGGGCCAGGCTGTTTACGAACAGCTGGCCTATAACAACGTGTTCGCCACCCCGGAGTACGGGGCCTTCGAACCCTGGCGGATGCTCACGGCCGCCTTCCTGCACTCGCCGGATTCAGTGCTGCACATCGTCCTTAACATGTACACCCTGTGGATCTTCGGCCAGGCCCTTGAGCCGCTCCTGGGCCGTGCCCGCTTCCTGGCGCTGTACCTGATCTCCGCCATCGGCGGCTCCGTGGGGTACCTGCTCCTGAACCCGGTGCTGGTGCCCGGGCAGGGACTGGTGGGAGTGGTTGGTGCCTCCGGCGCCATCTTTGGACTCTTCGGTGCCATGCTGCTGGTCCAGCGGCACCGGGGCGGGGACACCCGCCAGCTCTGGGTGCTGATCGCCATCAACGGCGTCATAGGCTTCCTGATTCCCCAGATTGCCTGGCAGGCGCACCTCGGCGGGCTGGTCACGGGCGCCCTGTGCGCGGCCGTCCTCGCCTACACTCCCCGTGGGCCCAGGCAGGGCCTGATCCAGGCAGTCGGGCTGGTGGCCGTCCTGGCCCTGCTTATTGCGGCCAGCTGGATCCGGATCTCCCTGTAGGTCCCGCAGCACAGCTTCCATACGTCAGAAGAAGGTCCCGGCATCCAAGCGGATGCCGGGACCTTTTTTATCCACAGCCTTTATCCACAGTGTTGGTAACTTACACGTCTGTAGTTCATCTCGGGAAAGTGCTTTTCCCGCCAGCCGGCAGGAGTTCTGCTGGATATCCCCGGGGACAATCCACACCTGTGGATAACTCTTGGGGATAGAGCTGTGCTTAAGTGGACAAAGCCGCCCCAAATCCACGTTCTGTGGAAAAACAGGGGGAAAACAGCCGCATGCCCCCGGTTCCGGCTCTTTCCCATGAGTCTTTCAACAGCCTTGTGCACAGTGTTAATAAGTGACAGGTATGTAGTTCATGGCCAGGAATTGCCCGCAGTACGGTACGGAACGCCTCATCCGACGGCAATTTCCCCCAGGCTTTCCACAGTTGTGGATAACTTGTGGGTATCGCAATGTTGGTAAGTGGAAAAGATCAGTACTGCCGGTGTGCAAAGCTGGTGGCAACGGACAGCCGCCGTCTGTCCCCGAGCAGGAGAATCCCTTGAGCGCCACTACCCAGCACGTCTATCTCGACAAACAGCATCCTGCCCTGTGGAGGGCCCTCAATGGTCTCGGACTCAAGGTGCGGGAGGCCGCCGAGGCTGCCGGCCTGGACGAAACCATGGTGGAGCTGCTCCGGGTGCGCGTCTCACAGCTCAACGGATGTGCCTACTGCCTCGACCTGCACGTCAGGGAAGCTGTGGAGGCAGGCGAAAGCGTGCAGCGCCTGGCCGTACTGCCGGCATGGCGTGAGACGGCCCTCTTCAGCGAGAAGGAGCGGGCAGCACTGGCACTGGCCGAGAGCATCACGGAGTTGCCGGGACACAGCGTGCAAGGGCATGAGGAAGCCTATGCCCGGGAGCACCTCTCGGAGGAGGAGTTCTCGGCGGTGAGCTGGCTGGCCATCGCCATGAACGCGTTCAACCGCGTCTCGATCACCAGCCACCACCCGGTTACCCTGGACCGGTAAGAGCGCGGCCCGGTCAGAACCGGCCGGTTATCCACAAGGTATTCCACATTGTTAATAACCGCATCGGGACGGCCAGATTGGCGTTTTGCTACGGCAGGGCCCTCAATGGTGCCTGTTGACTTCGGATGCCGCGGAGTTTTCAACACTGTGGATAACTTTCCCAACAGTTGGGGAAAACTATGCTCCTAGGCGCTGGAAGCGGGCCAGATTCCCGAGGATCCGCGCCGGTGGCTGTCCAGCAGGTGGGTGTCCACCATGCCAATGGCTTCCATGAGGGCAAACATGGTGGTGGGCCCGACAAAGGAGAACCCCTTTTTCCGCAGCGCCTTCGACAGTGCCATCGATTCAGGGGTCTGTGTGGGGATTTCGGAATGGAGCGCCGGGCGGGGCGTTTCGGCAGGCTTGAACTGCCACACAAACTCCACCAGCCCTCCTTCCTGCCGCAATGCGAGGGTGGCACGGGCATTGGTGACGGCGGCGCGGATCTTCAGCCGGTTCCGGACAATGCCGGCGTCCTGCATCAGCCGCTCAACGTCGGCATCGGTAAACAAGGCCACAGCGTCGGGGTTGAAACCGGCGAAGGCGGCGCGGAACGCCGGGCGCTTCCGGAGGATAGTGGCCCACGAGAGCCCGGCCTGGAAGCCCTCAAGGCAAATGCGCTCGTAAAGCCCCTGTTCATCGGTGACAGGAAGGCCCCACTCGGTGTCGTAGTACTCGCGCAGGAGCGGATCTGTAGAAGCCCATAGGGGCCGGGCAAGCCCGTCCGAGCCCGGCACGGCCCCACTGTCAGGAGCTATGAACGCCACCGCGTGGTCATCAGGAATCCGACGATCGCGATGCCGAAACCGGCCACGATATTCCATGATTCCCATGCCTGGACCGGCAGGCGGCCTTCGCTGATGTAAAAAGTGATGATCCAGAGGAGTCCGATAATCATCAGGCCGAACATCACCGGCTTGAACCAGACAGGATTGGGCTTGTAGTTCTGCGACGAAGCCTGCGTAGTGGTGCTGGCGGTCTTCTTGCGAGGCTTTGACTCGGGCACTGGCTCTCCTTGGCGGGCTGAGGCAAGCTCGGCGTTCCGGGCTTGATATCCTGCAAGAAGGAAGTTGCCAGCGGTCTGCGCGATCTTGGTCAAATCTGGATTCTTACTAGCAGCCAATTCTAGTCGTAGTTCATGGGGCACCACTGCCCGACGCAACCGCCCGGAGGAGAACGCGTGGTATTGCAGGAAAAGGCGAGGCCCGCCGCTGCGCCGCGTGCCGGCGTCGTATTTCTGCGCGGGACCATCCAGGTACTGGGTGAGCTGCTCATTACCGCCGGGGTGATCCTGCTGCTCTTTGTCGCTTGGCAGCTGTGGTGGACCAACGTCGAATCGGACGCCAAGCAGAGCGCAGTCATCAAGGAGTTCGCCCAGGATCTCGGAACCCCCGCGCCGGCCCCGAAAGTGCCCGCTGCCCCTGCCTCACCCGAAGATTTTGGCCCGCCCGTTGTGGGGGCCGCGCCCGGCCATGCCGGCACCATCGGCATTATGTACATCCCCCGATTCGGTCCGAACTACACCCGGCCCATCGTGCAGGGCACCAGCCAGGATGTGCTGGACACGCTGGGCCTGGGGCACTACAGCAACACGGCCATGCCCGGAGCGGTAGGGAACTTTGCGGTGGCGGGGCACCGCCAGACGCACGGCGCCGTCCTGGACAACATCCACACCCTGGTGCCCGGGGACAAAATCTACGTCCAGACGAAGGACGGTTTCTATGTTTACGTCTTCCGCAACAACCAGATCGTGATGCCGTCGCGGACCGACGTCCTGGAGCCTGTGCCTACCCAGCCTGGCGTCACGCCCACGGAAAGCTTCCTCACCATGACCAGCTGCAACCCACGCTTCGGTGCCGAAGAACGCATCATCGCTTATGCCCTGCTGGACAGCTGGCGCCCCGCGTCTGCCGGTCCGCCCGCAGAAATTGCAGCCCAGGTGGCCGCAGCGACGGGAAGGGGCTGAGCATGTACGCCTGGCTCTTCCGCCATCTGCCGGGGCCGCTGTGGCTGCGGATCGTCACCTCGCTGGTGCTGGTCGCCGTCGCACTGGTATTGATGGTTCAGTTCCTTTTCCCGTGGATGTCCGAGTACACCCAATTCACCGACTCAACGATTGGTTCCGCAAGCCAGCCATGACCACAACCAAGATCCTCGTAGTGGATAACTACGACAGCTTCGTTTACACCCTGGTGGGCTACCTCCAGGAGCTCGGTGCCGAGACCACGGTGGTCCGCAACGACGACGTCACCCTCGCCGAGGCCATCGAACTGGCCGGCACGCGCGACGGCGTCCTCATTTCACCCGGGCCCGGCAATCCTGCTGAGGCCGGCGTGTGCATCGAACTGATCAAATGGTGCGGCGAGAACAGCCTGCCCATGTTCGGCGTCTGCCTGGGACACCAGGCACTGGCCGAGGCATTCGGCGGCAAGGTGACCCACGCGCCGGAACTGATGCACGGCAAGACCTCACTGGTGGAGCACATCGGGACCAGCGTCTTTTCGGGGCTCCCCTCCCCCGTCACGGCCACCCGCTACCACTCCCTGGCGGCCGTCCGCGAAACCCTTCCGGATGTCCTGGAAGTCACCGCGGAAACCGCCTCAGGAGTGGTGATGGGGCTTCAGCACCGGACCGCACCCCTGTGCGGGGTCCAGTTCCACCCGGAATCGGTGCTCACCGAGGGCGGCTACCAGATGCTGGGGAACTGGCTTGAGTCACTCGGCATGAAAGGTGCGGCAGCGCGCGCCGCCAAGCTGAGCCCGCTCATCCAGCACTAGCCCCTCCGGCTGGACGTCGGCGTCGCCGTGGGCGTGGGCGTCGGAGTCGGTGCCGGGGACGGCGGCGGAGCCTTGGCCACCACAATCGTGATGGTCTTGCCCTGCTCCACCACGGCGTTCACCGGCTCGCTTTGGTCCGTCACGCGCCCGGCTTCCACCTGCCCGTTCTCCGCCTCGATGACCGCCGGTACCAGGCTGAGCTCCTTCAGGGCTGCCTCGGCTTCTTCCCGGGTGCGTGCCCGCAGCTCGGGCACCGCCACCTTGCCGGTGGACACCACCAGCTCAACCGTGGTTCCCACTCCTACCATCTGCCCGGGGGCAGGGCTGCTGGTGATCACAATGCCGGCCGGGACCGTGGCACTGTTGGCTGTGGTGGTGGACGGCGCTCCCACGAGCCCGCTCTGGCGGAGGATATCCCTGGCCGCGGCCTCAGTCTTGCCGGGCAGGCTGTCCGGAATCTTCACGGCGCTGGGGCCTTCGGAAATGTTCAGGACCACATCGGATCCGGGGTCAATGGAAGTGCCGGACGCCGGATCGGTTCCGATGGCCGTCCCCTTGGGCACGGTGTCGTGCTGCAGGCGCACGATTTTTGGTTTGAGGTCTGCTCCGTAGAGTTCCTGCAGTGCGGAGGATTCGGTCATCGCGGCCACCGCCGGGATCTGCACCTTTGGCGGCAGAGGGGCAGGACGGTTCACGGTGTTGTACACCCACAGCCCGCCGCCCGCGAGGACCAGGAGCGTGAAGATCACCAGGGTCGCTATCCAAGCACGACGGCGGGACTTCTGCCGGGCGGTCCGCTCGCGTTCCGGAGGCAGGCCCAGGGGCAGGTCATCGCGTGCGGAAGGTTCGTAGGCGGCGGGAGCCGTGCGGCCGTCGTCGTCCGCTATGGCACTGAAGGCAGCGAGGCGACCGGTTGGCGCGTTATCAAGGAAACTTGCGCCCGTGGCCGCGAACGCCTCGGTGGCGGGGGCTTCGGTGGGGGCGGGGACGTGGTCGGTGGGGTCTGTGGCGGCCTCAGAGGCCGGAGCAGCGGGAACAGGAATCCCGGCCCTGGCCGCGCGGAGGGCACGCTGGAAGGCGGCGGCGTCCTGGAACCTGTCATTCCGGTTTTTCTGCAGGGCCTTGGCCAGCACGGTGTCCAGCGCAGGCGAAACCTCGGGGTTCAGGCTGCTCGCCGGTGCCGGGATTTCCCGTACATGCTGATAGGCCACGGAAACGGGGCTGTCGCCGATAAACGGCGGGCGGGAGGTCAGCATTTCGTACAGCAGGCAGGCCGCGGAGTAGAGGTCGCTCCGGGCGTCCACTGTTTCGCCGCGGGCCTGCTCGGGCGAGAGGTACTGCGCGGTGCCCACCACGGCCTGAGTCTGCGTCATCGTGGCGGAGGAATCGGCCATGGCCCGGGCAATGCCGAAGTCCATGACCTTCACGGAGTCCGTGCCTTCGCAGTACATCACGTTGGCCGGTTTGATGTCCCGGTGCACAATTCCGGCTTTGTGGCTGTACTCCAGCGCGCCGAGGACACCAAGGCAGTAGTCGATGGCCTGGTTGATGCTGACCTCATTGGCCCTGATCAGGTCCCGGATAGTCCTGCCCTCGACGTATTCCATCACGATGTACGGCACCCGGACGTCGTCATCCGAACCGTCGTGGACCATGTGCTCGCCGGTATCGTAAATCGCCACGATGGACGAATGGTTCAGCGCCGCTACCGACTGTGCCTCACGCTTGAAGCGCGCCTGGAACTGCGGGTCGCGGGCCATATCCGGCCGGAGCAGTTTGATGGCGACGGTGCGGCCCAGGCGGGTATCCAAACCCCGGTAGACGTCCGCCATGCCGCCGCGGCCAATCAGTCCGCCCAGTTCGTACCGTCCGCTGAGGACACGCTGGCTATCCACCGGGAGGTTGTCCTCCCGGTGCAACGGTGTGCGCGCTGACTCGTTCACTGGTGGTCCTGGCGGTTACGGCTGGCAGGTGGGAGGCAGGCCGGGCAACTGGTCGTTTCCACAGGCCGGGAGGGACGTCGGCGCCGTCGGTCCCGCCGCAGACGGAGTGGAGGGGGCAGACGTGGGAGCCGGCGTGGTGGGGGCCGGTGCGGGTGACGGCGCCACCGCGTACGTCACTGTGATGGGCGAACCCACTTCCACCCTGCCCGAGCGGGACAGGGCAATCACCGTGTTGGGGGCAGAATTCGCATCAACCTGCGGCTGGACTGTCACATCAAGATTCATGGCCGAGAGCTGCGACTGGACTGTCCGGTAGTCCTTGCCAAGGTACGCCTCGGGAATGATATTGACGGTTTCCGGTGTAGGAGTGGGAGTCGGCGTGGGGGTGGCGACGCTCTGGGTAGGCGTTGCAGACGCCGTGGTCCGCGTGGGGGTGGCGGAGGTGGCCGGCGCGCTGGTGGAGGGGGCACTGGAGGACGGATTGCCGGAGGGCGAGAAGAGTCCCATCTGGCTGACCAGGAACCCCGCCAGGGCAAACAGGAGCAGCAGGATCAGGGCGATCAACGGCCAGGTCCAGGGGCTGCGGCCCTTGCGCCGTGGCTCATCGGCGGGCTCGTCGTCGTACCTTGTCTCTTCCGGAGTCCAGTTCCGCTCGGCGGCCAGGGCATTGGCGCGGGCCAGCGTTCCCTGCGGCTCGCTGTCAGCTGCGGGGGAACCCGCCCCTGCCGCCATCCCGGCAGCCGCTCCCGCAGCACCGGCACCCAGTACCGGCAGCGCCGAAGTGGCAGCGGAGGACGCGTCGCGCTGGGCACCGATCACGCCGGTGGGCGCGGTGGCCGTGTCCACGGGGGCGGTAATGGGACCTGTGTCGGCGGCATCAAAGAGGAGCATGCCCGGCACAGCGGCGCGGGCGGCACTGATGTCCCCGTTCCGGATGGCCTCTGCTGCTTCGGCAAGTTTGATGGCGTTGGCCGGACGGTTCTTGGGATCCTTCGCCAGCATGGACATCAGGAGCGCCCGCACCGGGGCTGGAAGCGATTCCGGCAGGGGCGGCGGAGCGTCGTTGACCTGGGCCAGGGCGATGGCAATCTGGGACTCGCCGGAGAACGGCCGGTGCCCGCTCAGGCACTCGTAACCGATGACGCCCAGCGAGTAGATGTCCGAGGACCCCGTGGCCGTCTGCCCGGTGGCCTGCTCCGGCGCCAGGTACTGGGCGGTGCCCATGACCTGGCCGGTCTGCGTCAGCGGCACCTGGTCGGCAAGGCGGGCGATGCCGAAGTCAGTTACCTTCACCCGTCCGTCAGGAGTGATGAGGAGGTTGCCGGGCTTCACGTCGCGGTGCACCAGGCCCTGGGCGTGGGCAACGGAGAGCGCACGGGCCGTCTGGGCGATGATGGACAGCGTGCGGTCCGGGGACAGGACCTGCTCATGCTCAATGATGCTGCTCAGCGGCTGGCCCGGAACGAGTTCCATCACCAGGTAGGCGGAGCCCTCTTCCTCACCGTAGTCGAAGACGTTGGCGATCCCCACGTGGTTGAGCAACGCAGTGTGCCGGGCCTCTGCGCGGAAGCGCTGAAGGAAGCCGGGGTCTCCCGTGTATTCCTCTTTCAGCACCTTGATGGCGACGATGCGGCCCAGGACGAGGTCTTTGGCTTTCCAGACTTCCCCCATGCCGCCGATCGCGATCCGCGTAGTCAGCTGGAATCTGCCGCCGAGGGTGATTCCGGTTGTAGGCCTCACTTATTCAACACCGCCTCAAAAATCTTCTTCGCGTTCGGACTGGTTAGCTGTGCGCCGGTGGTGATGTCCACGCCTTCCATAACGATCGTGACACCCACCTGCGGGTTGTTTGCGGGGGCGAACCCGGTGAACCACGAGTTATTGACGCCATTGCCCAACTCTGCGGTGCCCGTTTTGCCGGCCACCTGGACTCCGGGAACTGCCGCCCTGTTGGCGATGCCCTGGCTCACCGCGCTGGTCATCCATTCGGTGATCTGGTTGGCGATGTCCGGAGTGGTGGAGGTCCGCAACTGTTCCGGCTGCGGCTCCTCGATCACCCGCAGGTCCGGGGACCGCAGGGCCTTGATCAGGGTGGGGCGCATCTGGACACCGTCGTTGGCGATGGCCGCCGTCATCATGGCCACCTGCAGGGGCGTGGCCCGGACGTCGCGCTGCCCGATGGCGGACTGGGCCAGTCCGGGCGCGTCCAGGTCGTCCGGGAAACCGTTGCCCCGGGCGTAGCCGAGCCTGAGCTGGTCGCCCATGTCTTCGCCGAAGCCGAACTTCCTGGCCTGTTCGGCGATGGCGTCGCGCCCCAGATCGAGGGCGATGCTGGCGAACGGGGTGTTGCACGACTGCTCCAGGGCGAACGAGAAGTCCGCCGTGCTCCGCGTGTAGCAGTTGCCGCCTGCGTAATTGGGAAGCTTGTATTGGATGCCGTCAAAGGGCATTTCAGCCGGATTGGGTAGCTCGCTGTCCTTGTTGTACTTCCCCGAGGCCAGGGCCGCGGCCGTGTCCACCAGCTTGAAGACCGAACCCGGGGCGAGCTGCTCGCCCGTGGGTCCGCTGACGTTGGCATTGAGGTTGATGCCGGGAACTTTGACCAGTTCGTTGATGTTGGCCGATTCTTCCTCGGTGTTCTGCGTGGCCACGAGGTTCGGGTTGTAGGACGGCTTGGACGCCATGGCGAGGATGGCCCCGGTCTTCGGGTTGGTCACCACGATCGAGCCGCGCTGCCCGTCCGGGATCAGGTCGTAGGCGAGCTTCTGGATCTCGGGATCAATAGTGAGTTCAACCGAGGCCCCCTTGGGCTGGTTTCCCAGGAACATCTGGCCAACCCGATCCAGAAAGAGCTGGTCGGAGTTGCCTGCCAGCTGCTGGCCGAGGGCCTGCTCCAGGCCTGTGGCGCCGTAGTTCTGTGAGAAATACCCGGTGATGCCTGCATACAGCTCAGGCTGCGAGTAGGTGCGTTGGAACTTGCACGTTTCCGAACCGCTCTCCACCGATTCCGCCACAGGGGTGCCGCCCACAATAATGGCGCCGCGGTCGTTGCAATAGTTCTGCAGGATGGCGCGCTGGTTCAGCGGGTTGGCTTTGAGGTCGTCGGCGCCCACCACCTGGACAAAGCTGATGGCGCCGAAGAGCAGCGCAAACATGGCAACTGCCGCTACCCAAGAATGCCGTATTGCCTGGTTCACGGGTGCTTCACCGCCTCGGTAGGAGTATCAATGCCCATGGAATCTGCTTCCTTTGCGGCCGGAAGCGGAGTGGTATCCACCGGCCCGCGGGCGGTATGCGAAATCATCAGGAGCAGCCCCACGATGATCCAGTTGGCCAACAGCGACGAACCGCCGGCTGCCAGGAACGGGGTGGTGAGGCCGGTCAGGGGAATGAGCCGGGTGACGCCGCCGATCACCACAAAGCACTGCAGCGCCACGGCGAACGACAGGCCGCAGGCCAGCAGTTTTCCGAACGCATCGCGCGTTCCGAGGGCCGCGCGGAAACCGCGGGTGAACAGCAGCAGGTACATCAGGACGATGGCAAACAGTCCGATCAGCCCGAGCTCTTCACCGAGGGAGGCGATGATCATGTCGCTGTTCGCAAAGGGCACCAGATCCGGGCGGCCCTGCCCGAGTCCCGTTCCCACCAGGCCGCCGTTGGCCATGCCGAACAGGCCCTGGATCACCTGCCGGCTGCCGTTCTCGTAGACCTCCGGGGAGAAGGCGTTGAGCCACCCGAACACGCGCTGCTGGACGTGGGAAAACACCTGCGCCGCCACGAACCCGCCGCCGAGGATGAGTGCCAGGCCGATCACCACCCAGCTGATGCGGCTGGTGGCCACGTAGATCATCACGATGAAGAGGCCGAAGAACAGGACCGAGGAACCCAGGTCACGCTGGAAGATGAGCACGCCGATGCTGACCAGCCAGGCGGTGATCATGGGACCCATGTCCTTGAACCGGGGGAACTGCAGCGGCCCGATCTTCCGGCCCGCCAGCAGGATCAGGTCCCGGTTGGACGATAGATAGCCCGCGAAGAATATGGCGAGGGTGATCTTTGCGACCTCGCCGGGCTGGAAGGTCATTGGGCCGAGCCGGATCCACACCCGTGCGCCCAGGATCTCCCCGGCACTGATCCCGGGGATCAGCGGCAGCAACAGCAGCAGGGCGCTGGCGGCCAGCGAGATGAAGGTGAACCTGCGCAGGACGCGGTGGTCCTTGAGGAACCAGATCACGGCGATGGCAACGGCCATGGCGATGAGGGTCCACCGGAGCTGGTTATTACCGGTGTCATCGCCGGGCGCATCAAGGCGGTGGATCATGGCCAAGCCAAGTCCGTTGAGCGCCACTACCAGGGGAAGTATTACCGGATCGGCATATTTTGCGCGGAAGCGGAGCACACCGTGGAAGACCAGGGCGGCAACGGCCAGGAGGCTGGACTGGAACCAGAAATCCGAATCAAAAGCCTTTTCCTGGTCCACCCCAACCAGCATGTTGGCGCCGATGCCTACAACGAGGGCCAGCAGGAGCAACGCGAGTTCCACGTTCCGTCGCGGCTTGGGCGTGGTACTGAGCTGGCTCATTGGCCCACCTCGCAGGTGATCGTGGGACTGGGTGTGGGGGACGCGGCGGCAGGCGCCGGGGCCGCGGAGGCCGGCGGACTGCCTGACGGATCAGGTGCAGGAGCGGCCGTTGCCGGCGGGCTGGCCGCCGGCGTGGAGGCAGCGGGGGATGCCGACGGCGTCGGGCAGCCTTCCTCAGGTGACGTGGTGCCGGTGAGTTCAAGGTTCTTTACGATGCGCTGCGCGTCGTAGAGGTCCTGGGCGGGCACGGTCTGGCGGACGCGTTGTTGCGAGAAGGGGGGAAGCGAGTCCATCCGGATATCGGTGACCGCCTCCAGGGTGGAGAGCTGGATGGGTCCGAGCCGCTGGGAAACGCCGTTGTAGATGGCCACGCGCGAATCAAATTCACCAACGTAGTAACGGGTCTGGGTCCAGGCATAGCCGAGCCAGAGCCCCACGGTCAGGACCACCAGCACGGCGGCGGCGATGGACCAGGTCACCCATCGGCGCGGCTTCAGCGGCACGAGGCTCTCTTCGGCGTCGCCGGGCTGGGGTTCCGCCTTGTGGGTGAGGAGCGTGGCCGCACGGCGTGCCACGGTGCGCCCGGCAATGGTGGGAATGGAGCCGGTTTCCGCGGCGGCTGCCGCTGCTCCCACCAGCTCGTGCGGGCGGGAGGAGAGTTCTTCGCGTAGTACTTCGGCGGTCAGGTGTTCGCCGAGGTGCGGATCCGTGGACCCGGCCTCCGGGGAATCCTCCTCGGCTGAACCCGGTTCGGACGACCCCGGGGAGTCCGTCCCAGAGCCTGCTGCTGTGCTGCTGTCTTTGCCGTTTCCCGTGCCGTCCCCGGCTTCCGCGTCTTTGCCCGGGGTGGCGGCAGGAGTTGCGGTCGGCGCGGCGGCTGCCGGAACATGTGCGCCCTCCGCGGCGGCAGGGGCTTTGGTAGCTCCCGGGGAAGGAACGACTTCGACGGCGGCCGTGCTGACGTCGTCGGGCGTTTCCTCAACGATTTCCAGCATTACCACGGTGACGTTGTCCGGGGAGCCGGCATCGAGGGTGAGGTCCACCAGGGTTTCCGCGCATTCGCGCAGGTCCTTGGTCTCGCGGACAGTCCGTTCCACGGCATGCCCGGCCACGTAGTTGAGCCCGTCGGAGCAGAGGAGCCAGCGTTCGCCCGGCTTCACTTCCAGGGTGTCCAGGTCAAGTTCGGGGCTGGCATCCACGTCGCCCAGGACACGCATCAGGACGTTTTTGTGCGGATGGGTTTCGGCCTCTTCGGGGCGGAGTCGTCCTTCGTCGATGAGCCGCTGCACAAACGTGTGGTCAACGCTGACCTGCTCGAACTTGCCGTCCCGCAAGCGGTAGGCGCGGGAATCGCCGATGTGGGCGAAGTGCAGCCTCCCTTCGGCGAGCAGTAGCGCGGTGACGGTGGTGCCCATTCCAGCGAGCTTGGGATTGATGTGCACCAGCTCGGACAGCAGCGAGTTGGCGGTCTGGATCTCATCCGCCAAAGTGGTGCCAGCGTCGCCGTCGTAATCGCCGCGGTCCAGGTGGATCATGTCCAGGACGGTGGCAGCGGACGCAACATCGCCGCCCGCGTGGCCGCCCATGCCGTCGGCGACGACGGCCAGGTGCCGTCCCGCGTAGGCAGAGTCGTCGTTCTTGGACCGGATTTTGCCGACGTCGGACCGCGCGGCGAACCGCATGATGAGGGGCCGCTCCGCCGGCTTGGGGCCGGGTGCGGGAGTCTGCGGGTCGGCCACGGCTATGGCCTCAATTCGATGACCGTCTTGCCGATTCTCACGGGAACGCCAGGTTCAACGGGCAGGGCGCGGGTCAGCTGCTGATCGCCCAGGTACGTGCCGTTGGTGGAGCCGAGGTCCTCAATGAACCAGCGGCTGCCCTGGGGAAAAAGCCGGGCGTGGCGGCCGGAGGCGTAGTCGTCCTCAAGGACGAGGGTGGCCTCCTGCGCGCGGCCCAGGAGGATGGGGCTCGCGGCCAGCGGAAGCGTTGTGCCCTTGAGCGGGCCTTCAACCACGGCGAGCTGCCGGGCTTGCTGCTTCACGGGCTGCGGCGGCGCTTCGGCCAGCTCAGGATTCTTTCGGACCTGGCGGGCGGTGGGGGCGCCGGCGGCTGCTTTGCGGCCCACCATAAGGTCGCGGCGCATGGCGGAGACGATGCTGAAGATCAGCACCCACAGCAGGAGCAGGAAGCCGAACCGCAGGGCGGTGATGGTCAGTTCGCTCATGCGCGGCCACCCGGGCTGGCGGGGAGCAGGCGGAAGATGATCTTTGTCCGTCCCATCGTGATGGTGGAGCCGTCGGTGAGTTCGGTGCTTCCGGAAACCTTGTGTCCATTGACGTAGCTGCCGTTGGTGGAGCCCATGTCCACTGCGCTGGTGACACCGTTGGCCGTCCGGATTTCGAGGTGGCGGCGGGAAACCCCGGTGTCCTCGATGTGGATGTCCGCTTCCGAGGACCTGCCCAGAACGATGGACGGCGCATTCAGTGAATACCGCTGCCCGTCGATATCCAGAACGGGCTGCATCCGGACGGGCTGGCGGCTGGGAGCGGCCGGTACGTTCGGGCGGGCGGGTCCAGCGCCTGACTTCTCGGTGGTGGAGACGATCTCGAAGTCGCCGGGCCGGAGTTCGGACTCGCGCCGGAACGAAATCCGTACGGGGCCCTGCAGGATGTAGCCCTGGCTGCGGACGTGGTTAATAACGACGTCGCACAGTTCTTCAGCCAAGGCGGTACCCCACTCCTGGGCGCGTTTGAAGTCCTCATCGCTGAGTTGGACATCAAAAACGTTGGGCACCAGGGTGCGGCCGGCGGCAACGGTAAGGGACTTGTGGTCCACTTCCCGCCGGAGCCGGCTGGCGATCTCCACGGGTTCCACCTGGGCGCGCGAGCCGGTGGAGAAGACGCCCCGGACGGCCTTTTCAATGCCGCGTTCCACCTTGTCCAGCAGACCCATGGTTCTTCTCCTTTCCCCCCGGCTGCGGGGCAGTTTTCGTTCCGTACGTGCACTTGCAGTGGTATTGCCAAGCCTCTGGTGTGGCCGCAGGAAGCAGCCACTCCTACATCAGATACTACTGGGCAGCCCTGCGAATGACCTTAATCCACAACGGCCGGGCGCCGCCAAAAGTTCGGTTTCCAGTTGGCTCTGGTGCCGTGCAGGCCCTGGTTCCAGCTCTCCAGCAGAGCCCAATTGGTGTTTTCCCTGCAATGTCCGTTATGCTTGATCTCGCTGCTTTTACAGGGTTGCGGATCAGGGAAACCGGCCGGGATTCAGTAAAGGAAGTTGCGCGCGAGTGGCGGAACGGCAGACGCGCTGGCTTCAGGTGCCAGTGTCCGAAAGGGCGTGGGGGTTCAAATCCCCCCTCGCGCACGCAATTGATGAGCCCCGGTCCTAAGACCGGGGCTCTTCTGTTTAACCTTTGGCCGGCGGATTCTGGTCTTGTTCGCAAATCCGGGCCTTGAAGGTTCGGATTAGCGAACAAGCTTAGGTTTCGGCGCTTAGCCCGGGCGCGCCCCGGGTCAGGCGCGCGCGGAAGCCTTGAACCGTCGTCGTGAGTTGGCCAGATGGCTGCGCATGGCAGCTGCCGCGGCAGCCTCGTCACCGTCCGCAATGGCGTCCGAGATGGAGCGGTGCTCCTGCACCACCTGGTCGAAATGGTCCCGGGCGTAATGCTCGACGCCGGTCATCAAGCGGGTGCGCGGCATCGCGATCATTGTCTGGCCCAGGGCTGCAAGGCAGTCTGAGTAGTAGGGGTTGCCGGATGCCACGGCCACGGCGCGGTGGAATTCGAAGTCGGACTTCATGGCGTGGGCAGGATGGCCGGCACTGGCCGTGAACTCCTCGAGCGCGGCTGTCACGGCGCGGAGCTGGCGTTCAGTGTGGTTGCGGGCGGCAAGTGCCGCTGCCTCAGTCTCCACGCCCATGCGGAACTCGAGCAGGTGGAGCCGGTCCTCCATGGAGGCCACCGGACGGGCTCCCGGCGCTGCCGAGGGCCCGTCCGACGGCGGGGTGAGGGCGAAGCTGCCGCGCCCCCGTTCGGTTTCCACAAGTCCCTCGGCCTGGAGCCTGGTCAGCGCGGCGCGGACAACGGTCCGGCTGACACCGAAGTCGCTGATGAGGGTGTTTTCACTGGGGAGCTTCTCGCCTGGCTGGATGACGCCGTCCACGATGCGGGTGCGAAGGTCAGCGGCGAGGTCCGCGGTGAGGTTCCGGCTCATGGCTTCAAGATTACGGCTTCGGGGTCAGGCGCCGAACTCCACGGACTCGGTGGTCCAGGCGCGTGCCTGGTCGCTGAGGGTGACGCCGAGTCCGGGGCGGTCCGGGACGATCATGCGGCCGTCCTTCGTCTCGAGGCGCTCGTTGAACAGCGGGTCCAGCCAGTCGAAGTGCTCCACCCACGGCTCGCGCGGGTAGGCGGCGGCGAGGTGGAGGTGGATTTCCATGGCGAAGTGCGGGGCCAGGCCCAGGCCGCGCTCGTCGGCGAGGGCGGCGAGGCGGAGGAATTGGGTGATGCCGCCCACGCGGGGTGCGTCGGGCTGGATGATGTCACAGCCGTTTGCGGTGATGAGGCCCTTGTGTTCGGCCACGGAGGCGAGCATTTCGCCGGTGGCGATGGGGGTGTCCAGGACGTTCGCCAGGTGGGCGTGGCCTTCGAAGTCGTAGGCGTCCAGGGGCTCTTCGATCCAGATGAGGTTGAAGTCCTCAAGTTGGCGGCCCATGCGCAGGGCGGTGGCGCGGTCCCACTGCTGGTTGGCGTCCACCATGAGCGGGACGTCCCAGCCGATGTGTTCGCGGATGCCGGCCACGCGGCGCAGGTCTTCCTTGCTGTCCGGGAGGCCAACCTTGATTTTGATGCCGCCGATGCCTTCTTCGAGGGACTGCGTGGCGCGGGCCTTGACCTCTTCGAGGGTTGCGTTGAGGAAGCCGCCGGAGGTGTTGTACGTCTGGACGGAGTCGCGGTATGAGCCGAGGAACTTGGCCAGCGGCAGGCCGGCGCGCTTGGCTTTGAGGTCGTAGAGGGCGATATCGATGGCGGCCAGCGCTTGTGTGGCGACGCCGGAGCGGCCCACCGAGGCGCCGGCCCAGAGCAGCTTGGTGTAGATCTTCGCGATGTCGTTGGGGTCCTCGCCGATGATGCCCTCAGCCACTTCCTTGGCGTGGGCGTACTGGGCGGGGGCGCCTGCGCGCTTGGAGTAGCTGAAGCCGACGCCGGTGTGCCCCAGTTCGGTGGTGATCTCGGCAAAGAGGAAGACCACCTCCGTCATGGGCTTCTGCCGGCCGGTGAAGACTTTGGCGTCGCTGATGGGGACTGAGAGGGGGAGGTGGGCGGTGGACAGTTTGACGTGCCGGATCAGATCGACGCTGCTCATGGATTCTCCTAAAGGCGGGGCTGGGCTCCTTCGCCCACCTTCTTAGGATATAAGTTTGCCACTTGTATTACAAGTACTTTGGTCCGGGAGGGAACAACAGCGCACGCGTCACGCGCACATCCGCTTACGGGCAGAGCCCGCTACCCCTTTCCGAACGAAGGGGTAGCGGGCTCGTGTTGGCTATTTGTCCGAAGGTGAATCAGTTGGCGATGGCCCGGTCCTGCGGGCTGCCCGCATTTTTCTCGTCCAGTTCCTGGGCGGCGGTGATGCGCCGGTCCAGCTTGCTGAGGGTTTCCGGGGCCAGGAGCGTTGCCACAACGGTGATGATGCCGATGATGCTGAAGTAGAGGATCACCCAGCCCGGTTCGCCGTTTCCGGCGTTCAGAAGCGCAACGGCCACCAGCGGGGCGATGCCGCCTGCAAGTACCGAGCCGAACTGGTAACCCATCGAGGCGCCGCTGTAGCGCAGCTTCGTAGAGAACAGTTCCGAGAAGAAGGCAGCCTGGGGGCCGTACATTGAGTTGTGGAAGACGGCGAGCCCGATGATGATGGCAAGCGTCGCCAGCAGTGCGCTGCCCGTGTCCGTCATGACGAAGTAGAGCGGGAAGAACAGGAGCCCGCCGATCGAGCCGAACAGGTAGAGCGGCTTGCGTCCGATCTTGTCCGAGAGGATGGCCCAGAGGGGCACGGCGAAGACGCCGATGCCGGAGGCGATCAGGACGGACAGTGTTCCCTGGTTGGCGAGCTCGGGCCCGAACGTCCTCATGATGTAGACCACCGAGAAGGTTGTGTAGAGGTAGAAGGCGGAGTTTTCTGCCAGCCGCATGCCCACAACGAGCCAGATGCCCTTGGTCTCCTTCTTCATGGCTTCGCCCAGCGGCTTCTTGGACGTCTGCTTCGTGGCGAGGAGTTCCTTGAAGTCGTCGGAGTCCTCGAGCTTGGCACGGACCACCAGGCCGATGATGATCAGGACCACGCTGAGCAGGAAGGGCACGCGCCAGGCCCACGCATTGAAGACCTCTGCGGGCACGGCGGACTTGACGATCAGGACGCTGGAGTTTGCGAGCAGCATGCCTGCCGGGACGCCCATCTGGGTAAAGCTTCCGAAGAAGCCGCTGCGTCCGGCAGGGGCGTGTTCGATGGATATAACGGCCGCACCGGCCCATTCCGCCCCGGCGCCGAAGCCCTGGAGCAGGCGCAGCACTGTCAGCAGGATGGGAGCCCAGACGCCGATCTGGGCGTAGGTGGGAAGCAGCCCCATGGCCAGGGTGGCGAAGCCCATGATGAGCAGCGACAGCACGAGCATGGGCTTGCGGCCGATTTTGTCACCGAAATGGCCGGCGAACATGCCGCCGAAGGGACGGGCGACGAAGCCGACGGCGTAGGTGACGAAGGCAAGGAGGAGGCCCGTTGCGGGATCCTGTTCAGGGAAATAGAGCCGGCTGAACACGCCGGTCGCTGCGAGCAGGCCGAAGATGTAGTAGTCGTACCACTCGATGGTGGTGCCGGCGAAGCTGGCAAGCGGTACGCGCCAGGCCGCCTTTGGTTTGGCGTGGGTGTTGGAGATCGTCATTGGTCTTTTCTTTGTGGGAGGAAACGAAGGCAGCGGGGGCTACCAGTCGAGGGCGATGTACTTGGTTTCGGTGAAGTCCAGCAGGCCCTGATGGGCTCCTTCGCGGCCGAGACCGCTTTGCTTGACGCCGCCGAACGGTGCTGCGGGGTCGGAAACAAGTCCCCTGTTGAGGGCCACCATGCCGCTTTCAATGCGTTCGGAGACCCGCAGTCCACGGCGGAGGTCCTCGGTAAAGACGTAGGCTGCGAGGCCGTACTCGGAGTCGTTGGCGGCGGCGATGACTTCGTCTTCGGTATCGAAGGGGATCACAGAGGCCACCGGCCCGAAGATCTCATCGCTGACCATGCGGGCCTGCAGCGGCACGTTGGTGACGACGGTGGGCGGGTAGTAGTAGCCGGCGCCCTCGATGGCCTTGCCGCCGGCGAGGAGCCTTGCGCCCTGGCTGACGGCGTCGCGGACCAGCGAGTCAACCTTGCGGACGCTGGCCTCATCGACCAGCGGACCCACCTCGGTGTCGGCGTCGGTGCCCGGCCCCACGCGCATGGCCCCCATTCGTTCGGCCAGCCGGCGGGCGAACTCGTCATGGACGCCGCGCTGGACGTAAATCCGGTTCGCGGCGGTGCAGGCCTGGCCGCCGTTGCGCATTTTGGCAATCATGGCACCATCCAGGGCCAGGTCGAGGTCTGCGTCATCAAAGACCAGGAACGGGGCATTGCCGCCGAGTTCCATGGAGCACTTGAGCACGTTGTCGGCCGCCTGGCGCAGCAGGTGGCGGCCCACACCGGTGGAACCGGTGAAGGACAGCTTCCGAACCCGCGGGTCCGCGAGGATGGGGCTCATAACGTCGTTCGTTTTGCTTGTGGTGATGATGTTGACCACCCCTGCCGGGACGCCGGCGTCGATCATCAGCTGGGCGATCGCCAACGTGGTCAGCGGCGTAAGGGTGGCGGGCTTCAGCACGGCGGTGCAGCCCGCAGCCAGCGCCGGCGCCAGCTTCCGGGTGGCCATGGCCGCCGGGAAGTTCCACGGGGTGATCAGCACGCAGACGCCGATGGGCTGGTGCTGGACGAGGATCCGGTTGGACCCCGACGGCGAAACGGACACCTCGCCGATGATCCGGACAGCTTCTTCGGCGTACCAGCGGAAGAACTCGGCGGCGTACGCCACTTCCCCGCGCGCATCGCCCAGCGCCTTTCCGTTTTCAAGCGAGATGAGGTGTGCGATCTGCTCGCTGCGTTCGGTCATCAGCTCGAAGCAGCGGCGCAGGATCTCGGCACGGCGGCGCGGGGGCGTCGCGGCCCAGTCCGGGAAAGCGGCTGCCGCGGCGTCGACGGCGGCCAGGCCGTTCTCGACGTCGGCGTCGGCGATGCCGGTGATAACGGAAGCGTCGGACGGGTTGATGACGTCGACGATGCCGCCGCCGCTGGCGTCCTGCCAGCTTCCGGCGATCAGCAGCTGGCGGGGCACCGCCAGGCCGTCGATGTCGAGGGGTTCAGAGGTTGAAAGGAGAGTCATGGGTAGTCCTTATTGCTGATCAGCGGATGGTGCGGTCGCCGGCGAAGGCGGCATTGACGATGGAGGTCACAGCGTCCAGATCCAGCGGCACGGGGTTGTTGTCGATGAGCCGCTTGGAGTTCAGCGACAGTGTGGCGATCTGCGCAAGGTCACTTTCCTGCACGCCAAGGTCTGCCAACGTGGGGGGCAGTTCGATGGCGGCGATGACCTCGTCGATCGCTTCGACACCTGCGACGGCGGCGGCCCGCTCGTCGAGCCCGCGGATATCGCGGCCCAGGGCTTCAGCGATCTGCGCCAGTTGCGGCTGGATTGCCGGGAAGTTGTGGCGGACGACGTAAGGGAGCAGGAGACCAACGCCCACACCGTGCGGAGTGTGCGTCAGGGCACCGACCGGGTACTGGATGGCGTGCGCCGCTGCCGTTCCGGCATTGCTGAGCACCACTCCCCCGTAAAGTGCCGCAAGCATCATCCCGCCGCGGGCCTCGGTGTTTTCCGCGTCCTTGTAAGCGGTGACCAGGCTGCGGCCCACGAGCCCGATGCCGTTCAGGGCAATCGAGTCCGTCAGGATGTTTTTGCCGACGAAGACCCGTTCCGAGGCCAGGGTGGAGGTCGGTTCCCGGGTGATGGCCGTGAAGGACTCCACCAGGTGGACGAAGGTATCCGCGCCGGTTGCGGCCGTCAGGGACGGCGGGCAGGAGTAGGTGAGCTCGGGATCGCATACCGCGGCGAACGGGATGATGTGGGGGCTTGAGATGCCCATCTTCATGCCCAGGTCAGGATCGGAGACGACGGCGATTGCGGTGGCTTCGGAGCCTGTTCCCGCCGTGGTGGGCAGGGCGATGACCGGCTTGGTGGGGCCGGGAACGGCGAATTCGCCGTAGTAGTCGCTCGGCTTGCCGCCATGCGTGAGCAGGACGGAGACAACCTTGGCCATGTCCATGCAGCTTCCGCCACCGAAACCGATGATCACGTCGATGTCCTGGCCTTTGAGCTCCTCGACGCAGGCGATGATCCCCGGCACCGGAAGTTCAGCCTGGGTGTCCCCATAGACCCGTACGTTCAGGTCCCGGTCCTCAAGGCTTCGAACCAGTGCCTCAAGTTCCGCTGAAACCGCCAGCCGCGGATCGGTGCAGACGAGCACGTTGGTCCCGAATTCTGCTGCGATATTGGCGATGGCGAAGCGCTGCTGGGCGCCGACAACGACACTCCGCGGCAGCCGAAGGACGCCGAAAGTTGCGGGACGGATACCCGCTGCGTGCGCACACGACATTGTGAATAACTCCTAGGGATGGGATGGGCGGCTGCTCGAAAGGTGCCGCAGATCTCAGCATTCCAGAGTGGAGTGACACCCACCATGTGGTTTTGTGCCATAGCGAAGCGCTTTAGATGTGGACCCGCGCCATGAGTCGGGGTTAAGTACTCCGGTCCGTTTGGCCAGGAGCCGGTTTGGTCAGGAACCGGCCGCGCCGACGCCTGCGGTTTTCATCCGCCACAGGCGCAGCGCCACCTGGACGTCGAGGGAGCGCGCTCCCCGGCGCCAGGAGGGACCGATCAAGGCGTCGACCCTGTCCAGCCGTTGCCGCAGCGTGTTGGTGTGGATATGGAGCGAGTCAGCCGTTTCCTGCATGGCGCCGCCGTTTTCGTGGAACATCCACGCTGTGAGGACGAGCTGGGTTCCGCGTCGCTTGTCGTAGGCCAGAAGCGGCCCCAGCTGCGCGGTCAGCAGTTGTCCGGCGAAGGGGCTGTCCATCGCTCCGAGCAGCATTCCCGCGGTACCAAGGGCAGCCCGGTCCGCTGCCTCGCCGTCACGCGAGAGGGCCTGCAGCGCGCGGAGTACGGCGTGTGCTTCGGTGTGGGCCGTCGAGAGCCGGGAGAAGCCGGTCACCGGTTCCGATGACCCGACGGTGCCCGCAATGCGGCGTCGTTTCAGCTCATTAATGATTGGCTGGCCGGTGCGGCCGCCGGTTCCGGCATCGCTGGGGCCGCCGTCGTGCCGTTCGACGGGTTCAATAATGCACAGGTGTGATTCGTGCAGGGCGATGATCCCCGGAGCGGTCTCGCGTTGCCGCCTCAGGACGGACAGCGCGCGCTGGCGCTGGTCATCACTGACCCCCACCACGCGCACCACGAGCTGAAGGTGGTTTGCCAGACCGAACTGCGCTGCCCTGCGGGTTAGCGCCGCGGCTTGTTCAGAACGGGGATTGAGCAGGTCATCAATGAGTTCGAGCTGGAGCCGGTATTGGGCGTCCTGGTAAGTACGTTCAAACAGCAGCGACACACTGAGCACCAGTGCGCTGCGTTCCAAGACGGCAAGCTGGGCCGGGCTGAGTTCCTCGGTAACGATGAGGGAGGCGAGATGCTGCTCGCCCGCGACGGCGGACATCACCGTATATCTCTTCTTCCCCACCTCGAATTGGACGGCCGAGCTTTTGGCGGCAGATTCCTCGGCTGCGCTCAACGCCGCCAAGCTTCCGAAGTCCGGATCCGCTGCCATTCCCGCCAGCGGTTCGCCCATGGGTGAAACCAGGGAAACAGGGGCGTTCAGGGACTCGGCCAGCAGATCGAGCAGGTGTGGAAGGCTGCCGGCCGAGGCCAGGGTCTCCATGAGCCGGCGGTCCAGCGTTGAGAGCTCTTCAAGGGCCCGGACATGGGACAGGTTCTGCTGGCGCGCCTGGTCCAGCCGCGCCAGGGCATCAGCCATCTCGGTGAAGTAGCGGGCGTTCTCCAGCGCCACCGCCGCGTGTGTACCGATGGATTCCATGAGTGCAACGTCGTCGCTGCTGAAGTCATGCGCATGCCTGTCGGCAACGAGCAACGCGCCGATGACTTTCCCTTCCGCGCGAAGGGGGACACCCATGATCGCCCGGACCCCCTCGGCTGCCACAGCAGCGTCACTGGACTCCAGATGGGATTTGGTTTCGTCCAACAGGTAGTCTGCGCTCTGGGCAGGTGCTTCGCCGGTGGCCACGGCGCCGAGTACGCCTTCACCCAAAGGCATGCGGATATTGCGGAACATAGCGGTGGTCGCGCCGTCGGTCACCCGGACGTAGGACTCGCCGGTTTCATAGTCGTTCAGGCTGAGGTAGGCGATGTCGCTGCCGATGAGGGAGCGGGTGCGTCGGACGATGGCCTTAAGCACTGCCTCGACGTCGCGGATGCCCGTCAAGTCGGTCGCCGTATCGTAGAGGACCCGCAGCAGGCCCTCCCGGCGGGAGGCCTCCCATAACCGGGCGTTTAACCGGCGTGCGGCCGCCGCGCTGGCCTGGTCGATGACGCCGCCGTCGAGCCAAGCGGACAGCCTCGTCTCCAGTTCAGCCGCGGAAACGCCACGATCAAGCATGGCCATGATCTGGCCGGCAGAACTCGCAGCGTCTGACGGACCCGCCCCGGTGTGCACGGCAGGATTGTCATTGGCGCCCATGGACCAGACTTTACTCCCGGTCCTGCCCGGCCCCGGCGGGAGACCATCCCAGGGCCGGACCCAACTTGCCTGCGATGTCGGTAAGGATCTGGAGGTAATCCTCGTGGTCGAAGCTGAAAGGCAGTGCGAACGCCACCTCATCGACTTCCTGGAATCCTGCATGGGCGTACAGCTGCCCGGCGATCTCGTCACTGGTGCCGATGAGGTCCGGGGCGAACAGCATGCCCTTGGGCCCTTGCGGCGCCCGTGTCCGGGGAGTGCGCTCATCGACGTACCGCCGGTACTTCGCCCGCTGGCCCGGTGACGCCGAATCGGTGGGGATCACCACCAATCCCTGGGACACCCGTGCCGGATGCGCTTGCGCCGATGCGGCGGCCTCCCGGAAGGCACGGATCTGCGACTGCTGGATCTGGGCAAAGTCCGGTTCCTGATCAGGTTCGGGGAAAACCACGCTGCTGGCGAGGAGGTTGAAGCCGTTCGCCCCGGCCCAAACGGCCGACTTCCTGCTGCCCGCCCCGTACCAGAGGCGGTCCCGCAGCCCGGGGGAGTGCGGCTCGACGCGGTTGGAGAATTCCTCCACCACCCCTTGCTTGCCCGAAAGGTCCCTGACAGGTTCTCCTGATACCAGGCGTGCCAGCCGGTCCATCCGGGCGTAGCTGAAGTCCTCCAGTTCCGCGGAATCCGGGTACAGCTCGTGCCTCACGGTGTCGTAGTGCATCGGTTCCCCCACGCTCAGCCCGGGATTGATCCGTCCCCCGGCGAGCAGGTCCACGGTGGCCAGGTCCTCGGCCAGGCGCAGCGGGTTTTCCCAGCCCAGGGGGGTCACCGCCGTGCCGAGTTCGATCCGGGAGGTGCGCTGGCTGGCTGCGGCCATCATCGCGATAGGGGAGGAGATGCCAAACTGCAGATGGCGGTGGCGCAGCCACGCGCTGTCGAATCCAAGCCGCTCGCCCAGTTCGATGATCTCCAGCGTAGATTGGTGGCCTGCGGCGGGATTGGCCGGATCGAAAAGGCCAATCGTCAGGAAGCCAAGCTTGCGCAAGGGGCGTGTGGGCTCGGGCACGTTCACCCCCGCAGCGCGCCCAGCCCGGAGATCAGCGCCTCAAGCCCGAGCTCGAACGCCACATCAGCCGGCCGCCCCAGTCCGCGGCCGGCAGCAGCCTGGCCGGCAGCGCTTCGGACAGCAGCGGTGAAGTGGGGCGTCGAGTCCGCCATGGAGCCGGAATCGAAGATGTCCTCGGGCGCCGTGACGTCGTACGCAGAGCCAAAAATAAAGGACTCAAGCGCCACAATCGATGAAACCACCCGCTCCTGCGGGAAGCCGGCGTCGAGGAAACCCTTGCTGACGGTCTCGTACATGGCCAGGGTCTGCGGCGCGTCGGTCACCGGAAGGACGGCAATAACAGGAATCAGCGGCGTGTGCTCGGCAAAGACATTCCGGTAACTCCAGGCCCAGCTGCGTACCGCTTCTTCCCACGGCGCGGAGCCGAAATCGGACACGTCCACCAGGGACGTGAGATGGTCCTCCACCAGGAGCAGGACGTCCCGTTTCGACGCCACATGGTTGTAAAGGGCCGACGGCGCCACGTCCAGTTCCTTGGCCAGGCCCGCCATGGTGAGGCCGTCGTAGCCCTTGCGGTTGATGAGTTGCAGCGCCGCCGCCGTGATTCCGGCCTTGTCCAGCAGCGCGGCAGAAGGCCGTCCGGCCCGCCGTCTCACAGCGCTCCCGTTCCCCGCGGTGCGTCCCTCTACGGCTGGTACTGCCGGCATCACTGGCCTTTCTCTGGTGGTCACCTGCATTATTCCATCCGGCACTTCCGGTCCCGGCGCCAAACAGCTATAGTTCTAATAAATGAATGACATTCATTTAGTGCTCCCCGTCACAGGAGGGAGCTCAAGAGAGGACATCATGCTGAACCTGAACCGCGACGTCGTTGTCGTTGGAGCCGGGCCCTCCGGACTGACCGCAGCCCGTGAGCTGAAGAAGGCCGGCCTCACTGTCACCGTGCTTGAGGCGCGGGACCGCGTGGGCGGCCGCACCTGGACCGATACTGTCGACGGCGCCATGCTGGAAATCGGCGGCCAGTGGGTCTCGCCGGACCAGACCGTACTCCTGGAGCTCCTCCAGGAACTGAACCTGGAAACCTACCCGCGCTACCGCGAGGGCGAGTCGGTGTACATCGGCAAGGACGGTATCCCCGTCCGCTACACCGGCGACACGTTCCCCGTGGACCCGGACACCGAAGCCGAGATGAACAAGCTCATCGCCCTGCTGGACGGGCTCGCCGCAGAAATTGGCCCCACCGAACCCTGGGCCCACCCCAAGGCGCGCGAGCTGGACACCATTTCGTTCCACCACTGGCTGCGGCAGCACTCCGCCAACGAGGAAGCCTGCAACAACATCGGCCTCTTCATCGCCGGCGGCATGCTCACCAAGCCAGCCCACGCCTTCTCCGCCCTGCAGGCGGTGCTGATGGCCGCGTCCGCGGGCTCCTTCACCCACCTCACGGACGAAGATTTCATCCTGGACCGGCGCGTGGTGGGCGGCATGCAGCAGGTCTCCCTGCTGATGGCACAGGAGTTGGGGGACGACGTCGTCCTTAACTCCCCGGTGCGCACCGTCAACTGGGAGCCGGACGCCGACGGCGGGCAGCACGTCACCGTCGTCTCCGAGCAGGCCACCGTCAACGCCCGCTTCGTGATCATGGCCGTGCCGCCCAACCTGTACTCCCGCGTCTCGTTCAACCCGCCGCTGCCGCGCCGCCAGCACCAAATGCACCAGCACCAGTCCCTGGGCCTGGTCATCAAGGTCCACGCCGTCTACAACCGGCCGTTCTGGCGGAACTCCGGCCTGTCCGGCACCTGCTTCGGCGCCGGATCACTGGTTCAGGAGGTCTACGACAACACCAACTTCGGCGACACCCGCGGAACCCTGGTGGGCTTCATCTCCGATGAAAAGGCCGACGCCGTCTTCGAGCTGGGTGCCGACGAACGCAAGCGTGCCGTCCTGGAGTCCATCGCAGGCTTCCTCGGCGCCGAGGCGCTGGAGCCGGAGGTCTACTACGAGTCCGACTGGGGCTCGGAGGAATGGACCCGCGGAGCCTACGCCTCCAGCTACGACCTCGGCGGCCTCCACCGCTACGGGAAAGACCAGCACGCGCCCGTTGGGCCCATTTACTGGTCCTCCTCAGATCTGGCCGCGGAAGGCTACCAGCACGTGGACGGCGCCATCCGGATGGGCCAGCGCACGGCGGCCAGCATCTGTGCGGCGGCGAAGGTTGCCGTCCCGGCCTGAAGCAGGGGAGCACGCCGGTAGATTCTAAGCATGCTTACCAATAGGCTGGGCGATGGGGAGCGTCCCCGCATGCAGACGAACGAGGTGAGACATGACTGACACCGAGAGCATCAGCAAGGTTACGGACATCATCAACCATTCCCACATCGGAATGTTGACCACCATCGACGAAGAAGGCGCGCTCGTCAGCCGGCCGCTTGCCGTCCAGGATGTTAAGGACGACGGCGACATGTGGTTCTTCACCGGGCTCGGCACCTCGCAGGTGGCCCACGTCCGGGCCGACCCGCGTGTGAACGTTTCCTTCGGGAAAAACACCGATTGGGTCTCGGTGGCCGGCACCGCTGAAGTGGTGACGGACCGTGAAAAGATCCGTCAGATGTGGAACCAGGCCGTGGAGGCGTGGTTCCCGGACGGTCCGGACACCCCTGAAGTGTGCCTGCTCCGGGTCGACTCGGACTCCGCCGAGTACTGGACCAGCCCCGGCGGGACCGCCGCCACCGTGTTCCAGTGGGTCAAGTCCAAGGTCACCAACAGCCGGATGAGCGTGGGCGAAAGCGGGACCGTAGAGCTCTAAAGAACTACGGACCGGTCAGGGCGCCGAGGACGGCGGGCAGCAGTACGTCGTCCCGGCCCCACACCGGGTCCAGGATCTCCACGTACCAGGAGTCGGCCAGCAACAGGGCCAACGTGTCATTGGTTTCGTTGGCCCAGTCCTGGATCTGATCCTCGGTCACCGGATTCTCGCTGGACCCCAGGACCGTCACCACCTCGCCGCCATCCAGCGTCACCGGGATAGCGGCGTTGCTGGTTTCTCCCGGGGCATGGGCCACGGTCACCAGCTCGGACCGGGTGGAGAGAGCCAGGAGCTCGGCAGCAGCTTCGGCGCTGCAGAACCCTGTGACATACTGCCGCTGCACCAGGCCGCCGGACTGCAACCCCGGCTGCGATTCCTTGGTGAACAGTCCGTTCCGGTTCAGGACGGCAAGCCCGACGGCGATCGGTGCGGTTTCGTCGTCGAAGCTGGCCGTGAAGGTGGCCGGCTGGAACTCGCTGTTTCCTTCGAGCCAGCGCGCCGTCAGTTCACCAGCGGCCGCGAGAGTGGTGGCTTGGCGCCAGGCACCCCGGTCCTCCAGCCGCCTGCCGAACTGGTCGCGGTCTTCCGTTTCTTGAAGGTCCATCCTCGGATGCTACGGCGCCCCGGCGCCGGACTCCAGTGACGGCGACACAGCACTTAATGCGCGGAACAGCAGCTAACGCCCCTTGGCAGAGATTCCCGCCGCCTGCTCAGCCGCGGCGAGGGCGCGGCCAAAGCGTTCGACGGCGGGCGGGTACTCCTGGTGCCGGGCGGCGCGCAGCTGCTCGGCCTCCCGCATGGCCTTGATCACCGCCGCGGTGTGCGGCAGGCGCACGTCAGTCATCGCTGGGTAGTCGATGCAGTAGGCCGGATCCAGTTCGTAGCGGCGCCAGCGCTCCAGCAGCATGCTGTGCTCAACCTGCGCTGCCGTATAAAGGGGCAGGTATTCCCGGCGCTGGCGCCGGTCAGACAGCCATGACATCAACCGCGGGCTGCCCCGGTAGGCCGCGATCCCGGACGCCACGGCAGCACCGGCGAGGAACAGCCCTGCCCACGGGGAGGACAACGTGGGAATGAGCAGGGCGGGGAGGGCAACCGCCGATCCGAGGAACAGATCCCAGAACAACTGGTCCGACCGCTCAGGCTCCAGGCCTGCGCCGGCCAGCGACCGTCGTCGGACCTGGAACACCGTGGCGGCCACGCTCACCACCAGCACGGCCCCACACAGCAGAAGGACCAATGCCCCTTGGAACAGGGATTCTGCGATGGCTGCCACCTTGCACCTCCACGTCCGCACGCCCGGGCGTCAGTCCGGGCTGGTCCTTCCATTGGAGCGCCTTCCCGCGCCAGGGTCAATGGCTCCCGGCTGGGACAGTCCGGGAGCATGGGCAGTCTTCCCGGCCGTGCCACAAGCCACGTACGGTGGGACCCATGAGACTCAAAATGTGCAGCATCCATGTCCAGGACCCAGCGGCCGCCCACACCTTCTACACGGAGACCCTTGGCTTCGAAACACTGATGGCCATGCCCGAGTACAACCTGTTCATCATCAAGGACCCCGGCGCGGACCAGGGCTCAGTGGGCCTGCTGCTGGAACCGAGCGACAATCCCATCGCAGCGGACTACATGAACGCGCTGCACAAGGCCGGGCTCCCGGCGATCGTTTTCGGCGTGCCGGACGTGCAGGCGGAGTACGAGCGGCTCACCCAGGCGGGCGTCACCTTCAAGGGTGAGCCGGCCGAGGACCCGTCCGGGATCAGCGCCGTGTTCGACGACGGCTGCGGCAACTTCATCCAGCTGCACCAGGACTGACGTCCCGGTTTCGCGGAAGGGCAGCGGTCAGGCCCGGGCCCGCTTGGCTTCCTTCTTGGCAGCTTCTTCCTTCACCCGCTGGGCCTCGGCCCGGACAGCGGCATGCGTGGCGCGCTCGGCGACCAGCCACGCCGGGGGAGCCTGCAGCAGCGCGGTGATTTCCGCCGTCGTGAGCGCTTCCTCAACGCCGCCGCGTGCCAGGCCGCTGATGGACACGTTCAGCTTCTGGGCCACTACCGGGCGGGGGTGCGGGCCGTTGCGGCGGAGTTCGGCGAGCCATTCCGGCGGATTGGCCTGGAGTTCGGCGAACTCCTCCCGGCTGATGGTGGATTCCTGGAACTCCTGCGGTGTTGCGGGCAGGTAGATGCCAAGTTTCTTGGCAACGGTGGCCGGCTTCATGGACTGGGAGTTTGCAGAGGTCATGCTTCAAGGGTATCCGGGCGGACGGTACTGTGAAGACGTGCCCACCGACAACACCCCCCAGCCAGACGCCGCTCCCTTAGGGTCTGCCGATCCCGCCGCCGGGGAAGCTTCCCGCGTCCTCCGCGTCGCCTACGTGGCGGGGGTGACGCCGGGAAAGTGGATCCGCCGGTGGGAGGAGCGGGTGCAGCATGTGCCGCTGCAGGCTTTTATGGCCGACGACGGCGCGCAGGTCCAGGTGCTGCATGACGGTTCCGCGGACCTCAGCTTCGTCCGCCTTCCGGTGGAGCGCGAGGGCCTCAGCGTGATTCCGCTGTACGAAGAGCAGCCCGTGGTGGTGGCGCCGAAGGGCCACGAGATCTCGGTGTTCGAGGAAGTGGCGCTTGCCGACCTGGAGGAGGAGTCCTTCCTGGACGTGGCCGCGCTCGGCGGCCCGGAAGCCGCACTGCAGGTGGTGGCCACCGGGGCGGGACTGGCCATCCTGCCGATGTCCGTGGCCAGGCACTTCAACGTCAAGGACACCGTGGCCAGGCGGCTGTCCGGGGCACCCACTACGGAGATTGGGGTTGCATGGCCCGCCGATTCCACGGATGAGGTCATCGAGGAGTTCATCGGGATTGTGCGTGGACGGACGGCCCAAAGCTCGCGCCAGCCGTCCGCCCAGCCCGTCAAAGTCAAGAAGGACCCCAAACCGGACCGACGGGGCACCGGAGCCAAGAAGGCCCCGAAGGTTGCCCAGCGCTATGCCCCGAACCCGGATAAGGGCCGCGGCAAGGGTTCGCGGAAAAAGGGCAAGCGCTAGCACCGCCGGGCCTCACACGAAGCCACAGACGCAGGAAGGCCGGCCCCTTGCGGAGCCGGCCTTCCTGGACCTGGGATGTCCCTACCTCGGGTAGGTCCTACGTGTTCTGGACGTGGTCTTTGGCGTCGGTGGCGCGGTCTTTGACGTCGGTGGCGGCGTGTTGGCCTTCGGCTTTGACGTTCTGTGCTGCTTCGGTGGCGGTGGCTTTGACGTTGTCCATCGCTTCCTGGGCTGGTTCCTTGAGGTCCTGGACCATGTCCTTGGCGGCGTCGGTGACCTGGGTGGCGAGGGGTTCGGCGGCGGTCTTGAGTTGCTGGGCCGCTTCGCGTTCCTTCTGGCTGGCCGGGATCAGGGACGAGATGAGCATCCCGGCGCCGAACGCGATCAGCCCCGCGGCCAGGGGGTTGCCCTGGGTCTGGGTTTTGATCTGGTCCGGTGCGTGCGAGATCGCGGTGCCCGCGTCGGAGAGTTTGGCGCTGACGTTGTCCTTGGCCCCGTGCAGGGTCTCTCCGGTGCTGTGCAGGGCGTCGGTGGTGTGCCCGGCGCCCGAGTGGGCCCTGTCCTGGACCGAGGATGTTGCTGAGTCGGCTGCTCCCATGATTCGCTCCTTCACGCCGGTGACGGCGTCTTTGACCTTGTCGGTCTGGCGGTGGACGATGTTGGATGGGGTGACTTTGTCCGCGACCGCGTCGACGTTGGTGCCCAGGCGGGCGCGGGTGGCTTCTATGTCTGAACGGATTGCGTCCGGGTTATCGCTCATCGGTTTACCTCACCTGGTTTTAGGGTTGGGGGAATTTCGGAGAGTGTTTCGCCCGTCTGGGGCATGCCCTGGATCTGCTTGAGGTTCTTGCGGCCGATCGAGGCCAGGACCGCGGCGATGATGGCCCAGATCACGGCGACGATCACGGCGGCCCAGCCCAGCGGCATCAGCGCGCCCAGGGCGAACATCAGGGCCAGGGACAGGAATACCAGGACGAAGTGTCCGGCCACGCCGGCGCCGGCGAGCATTCCGCCGCCTTTGCCGGCCTTGGTGGCGGACTGTTTCAGTTCGGCCTTGGCCAGTTCCACTTCCTGGCGCATCAGGGTGGACAAGTCCCGGGTCACCTCGCCCAGGAGCTCACCCAGCGACGCGTTGTCCGCTTTCGCGTGCGCCTCACTCGGCGGCATCTCCGGAATCTGGCTACTCACAGTTGGCGTCCTTCCGTTGACCGATAGGTGCCGTCAGCGGCACGGTAGCTGCCGTCCTCGTCACGGTAGGGGTCATCTTCGAACCGGAGTGGGCTGTCGTCGGCGGTGCCTGACGGAAGCGTGGAGGTGGATACCGGCGCTCCGGTGCCTACCACGGGCTCGTCAAACAGATCGTCCGTGCCGGCTGCGTATACCGTCTCCTGGCGGAGCGGCGCTACGGGCGCGGACTGGACCGGCCGCCGGGCAGCGGCGGATTGCACGGCACCTTGGGAATCGGTGGCTCCTGCAGTGAGGCCGCGGGTGAGCCGCCCTGCCAGGACACCGGCGCCTGCTGCGAGCAGGAGGAAGGTGCCGGGGCGGTTCCGGGCGAACCTCTGTACTTCGCCGAGCAGGTCACCCGGCTGCTTGTTCTCAAGCCAGGAAGCTACGGATTCACTGCGCTGGGCGGCCTGGCGGATGAGGTCGCTGGCCATGCCCTGCTGGTCCGGTGCGCTTGCCATGCTGTGCAGCTGGCTGGAGATGGTTCGGATGCCCTCGGCCGCCTTCTGCTGCTGCGTGCCGGCCTGGCTGGTGAGTCCCGACTTGGCCTGGGACAACAGATCCTGGGCGCTGCTCTTGGCCTCGGAAGCCACGTTGGCCGCTTCGTCCTTCGCCGTGTGGGCCACGCCCTGGGCTGCAGAGGCGGCGTGGCCGGCCACGTTGGAAGCCTCTTCCTTTGCCGTCTCCTTCTTGGATGTACCTGCTGTACCTGCGGTGCCGGTAGTGGACGGGGTGGCCGCTGGAGTGGCGTAGGTATCCTCAACGCCCGGTTCAGAAGCTACGTAAGGGTCCGGGATAGCAGGGTTGGGGGTCTGGGGCCATTGGTTCTCTGTCATCATGCTCTCTTTCGCAAAGGGTCAGCTGGCGATCAAGAACCAGCAGTGCTGGCAGTGTTAGTAAGCAGGGTTACTACTTAGATACTAAGCACACTTCCCATTTGGATTGCAAGGGGGGATGTTCAGAGGTTTCCGCTTAATCCCCCCTGCTGGCAGGGTGGATAGTAAGCCTACTTGCGAACAGGATGCTAAGCATGCTTATTGTAGGTAGGTAGCGACGCATGAAGGGGTAACTACGCCCGCACTTCGCCACCTACAGGAAGGCCGCGGCCGATGACGAGCAACCTCGATCCGGATGCACGGAACAGCTACCGCCTTATTACGCTGGCGGCGCGTCTGGTCCAGCGGCGTCAGGATGATGCTCTGGCGCCCCTGGGCCTGACCCGTGCAGCTGTTATAGCCCTGGAAGGGCTGGCAGCCGGACCCCTCAACCAGGAGCAACTTGCCGAAGTGGTCCGGGTGCAGAGCCAGACCCTGGGCCGGGTGCTTACCCGGCTCGAGGGGTCAGGGCATATCACCCGGACACGCCAGTCCAAAGACCGCAGGCAGTTTAAGGTCGAGCTCACCGATTTCGGCCGGGCGGCCCTCGACGCAGCCCGGCAGGCGGAAATCGATGCGTACCCGGACGATCCGGAGATCTCCTGGAAGGTCCTGCAGGATGAGCTCACCAAGTTCATCCGGGCGGTACCGCCCGGCAGGGACCCGGAGGTGGTTCCTTTTGTTGTGCCTGACCACCACCGCTCTCCACGCCGGTTTCCGGGCACGCGCGGCCACGGCTTTCGCGGGCAGGACCATCCGCAGCAGTAAAACGAAAGCATGAAAGAGGGGCAGGGCCAGTTCACACCGCCCTGCCCCTCTTCCTCTGCCGCTGACTACTTGTTGTTCTCCTGGTCTCCGGTTCCGGTGGAATCGTTGTTGTCCAACAAGCCCCGCTGGGCAAGGTCGGCGGCCTCCGAAGCCTCGGCCGGCAGCGGATCAGTTGCCGGCGGAACGTCACCGGGTGCATAGTCTGCAAGGCCGGCGGCAACCCGTTCCTGTTCGGCGGCGGCCTGGTACGCGTCGTCGTCAACGTCCTCCGGCATTTTACCGTGGCCCGTCCGGGTGGGATTGGGCAGCGCATCCTCTTCGGGGATGATCACGCCGCCCGGGGCAAGGTTTTCGTTGTCGTTTTCGTTTGCCATGGTGTGCCTTCCTTCCTGTCGGTTGGGTTGCTGCGGTGTGGATGACTTACGACGACGGGACCTCGGGGCCCGTGGACCAGCGCAGCAGGGCTGCCACATCAGCGCCCTCCGGCAGTACCGGACCCGGAACCAGCAGGACCCGTGCATCGGTCAGTGCGGCCGCACGCAGCAGGGCCGCGGGAGCAGGGACTTTGCCGAGCACGTTGGCCCCCAGGGATTCCTCCTCCGCCGTGGCAATCCACGGCTCGGCGTCGAGTGCCAGCAGGGTCCGTTCCGAAAGTGCGGCGTCATCCAGGATCAGCACGTCCACCTGGGCCTGCTGCAGCGCGTGCACAACAGCCCCGATCCCCGTGGCTGATTCCGGATTGGCCTGGCCCTCCTGCATGGCCAGCCGGTCCATGATCTCCTGCTGTTCGGCGGCCCACTGTTCGGCCACCCGCTCGTTGACCTGGTCTTCCAAAAGACCCTGGTCGGCGCCTGCCGTGTGGGTGTGGGAATCAATTATGGATACCAGTGCCTGGGTGGCTTTGGCGAGTTGCTCCTGCACCAACCTGCGTGCATGGATGTCGCCTGCGAGGACCACCAGCCGTGCACCGCTGCTGCCCACCACGCGGTCGATTTCCTCGGCCACCTGGTCTGCGTTGCGGCGCCAGACATCCTCGGTGTGGTGCTGGAAGCGGAGGTGTGCCCAGCCGCCGCCCTGGAACTTCTTGATGTGCTGGGTGTCGCCCTGGACTTCCTCGGTGCTCGCCGGAGCCCCGGCTCCGGCGTAGTGCAGGCGGATCTCGCCGTGTTCGCGGCTTACCTCCGCAACAACGAACGGGAATTCCTCCGGCCGGTGCTTTACCAGCGGCAGGAGATCGGGAATGGGATCCACCGAAATCCGTTCCGGCAGAACAAGTTCTCCGGGCAGGACCTCATTGATCTCCACGTTTCCCTGATGCACCAGGACAAACCGGGACACCGGGGAGGGGACGCCTGCTTCCGGTTGCAGGGCCTGCTCCGCTGCGTCAAGGTCGGCCGTGGAAGCGCCCTGCGCCTTGAGGGTGGCACGGACATTACCGGGCCGGACGTCGCCTGCTTCCAGGCTGTCCACGGTGCCTGTTCCCGCATCTACATAGGCGGTGCACCAAGGGCCGGGGAGCCGGTACCGGTCCGCGTGCTCCTTCAGGCTCCTGGTCACTGTTCCTCCTCCCCATCTGTGATGGAGTCGGGGGAAGCGACCGGATTCAGGGCCTCCCGCACTTCAGCAGGATCGGTGTCGTCGGGGAAAGGGTCGGTTTCGCGCCATTCCTCCGCATGGGGAGGTTGGTTTGCGTGGACCGCGCCCTGGGTTTCGTGCTTCATCTGGTCATCCAGATTGGAGCCGTGTTTGGTGTTGCCGCGTTCAGCCATGACGATCTCCTTCGCTCGTGAATTTAGTATCACAGGCTTACTAGTTCGTCACTTCACCGTAGCACCAGGATGCTGCAGTCAAAAGGGGCAGTGCGGGCCATTCTGGCTAGGCTGCGCAGGCATCTTTCAGGGCCTGGACTGACTCGGACGGCACCTGGTCCCCGGCCTCAGCAATCTCGCCCAACGGCGTCGCAATTTCAGCGGGGACGCCTGCGGTGCGGGCGGCTGAGACCAGCCCGCCGAGGGCCTGTTTGTCCTCCATGCTGACCAGGCCGTCCTGGACCACGGCGCAGATCTGCCGCTTCACTTCTTCCGCCGCAGCCGTAGCCACCTTCGACGCGGCGTCGCTGGCAGCATTTCCGGCAGCTTCCTCGACGGCGCCGCAGCCCGCCAGCAGGAGCATCAGGGGGACGGCGGACAGGGCTGCAAGGCGACGGTTCATGGTTCCAGCCTAACAACCGGCCCGCCTGCAGGAGTCCCGGGCCGTTACCTGCCGCTCGCCGCCGGGACGCCGAGGATGGCGTCCAGCAGTCCGTTGCGGAACTTGCCCTCGGGATCGTGGGAGGAGGCCAGGGACCGGAATCCGGCGAAGCGGGGATACAGCGCCTCCCAGTCGTGCCCCGCCGGGGAGAACAGCTTGCCCCAGTGCGGCCGGGCGCCAAAAGGCCTGAGCAGGTCCTCGAGTTCAGGAAGGAGCGCTTCAACCTCGGGCTGGAGCGGCTTCCAGGTGAAATGCAGTGCCACGCTCTGCTGCCGGTAGAAAGGGCTCAGCCAGAACTCATCAGCCGCACCGGTACGGATTTCCGAGACGAAAAGCAGGGGCGCCAGCTTGTCCGCCAGGCTGCGGACTGCCTCAAGCGCCGCCGGCGCATGCTCCAGTGGAAGGATGAATTCACTCTGCAGTTCCTCACCCTTGCTGGGTGTGAACTCGTGCCGGAAATGCGGCAGCCGGTCGAGCCACTGTCCCGGCTCATCAAGCTGGATGGTGCAGTTTTCAGCGGACATGTCCGGCAGCGGGTGGCGGGGAAGTCTCGCTGCGGTGGCACCGAACAGGTCAGCCAGTGGACGCTCGGAATCAAGGGCCTTAACCCACACCTGGCTGATCGTTTCACCGGCATAGTCCGTGAACAGGCTGACGCTGTAGGCGCCGGACACGATGTCCGTGAAGTCCGTCAGCGCACGTTCCCACGGCAGGTTCTCCAGGACGCGCTGGCGCATCCGGAAGCTGGGCTGCACCGTCAGTTCCAGGCCCGTCACAATGCCCATGGCGCCCAGGCCCACTACGCTGGCCAGGAAGTCGTCACCGTCGGCCCGGGTCAGGGTAACGCATTCGCCCGAGGGCCGGACCAGGTCGATGGACTCCACGGCGCCGGCCAGCGAGGGATTGTTCACCCCGGAGCCGTGCGTTCCGGTCTGGACAGCTCCTGCCACCGAGATATGGGGGAGGGATGCGAGGTTGTGGATGGCCATACCGGACTGTTCGAGGGTGCGGCACAGGGCCCCGTAGCTGACACCCCCGCTGACCTTGACGGTATGCCGCTGCGGATTAAGGACGATCTGCTGGGGCAGGGCGTCGAGCAGCACATGCACCCCGTCAGTATCTCCAACCCGGTTAAAAGAGTGCCGGGATCCCAAAGCCTTGATGCGGCCCGCCCGCTGCACAATCCGGGCCAGTTCCGCTACCGATTCCGGCCGTTCAACATGCGCTGAGGAGTATTCGAGGTTGCCTGCCCAGTTCTTCAAAAGTCAGCTTTCCAGTGGGGGACGAAATATCGCTCCATCAACTGTCAGCGCTAACAACAGGGGGTGTCAAGGCACTTCCATGGACGGTCAAGCTTTCCCGCGCACGATGCATTACTGCCGGTCCAACCGGGTACGGACAACCTGAACCGCCGCTCACCTGAAATTCGTCGGCCGGCGCCGTTCGGCGTGCGCGTGAATCGTGGCAGAGTGGGATGCAGTCGAGTTGAGGGAGGAACTCAGTGTCTGATCTGGGAGAAGCGACCACCAGCATGTCTGAGGGCGATGCAGTAGAACAGGCCGGCGAAACCGGTAACGCGACTGGACCGGAGGCTGCAGTGGTGGCAGGACCCGAAGAATCCATGGAGGAGGCAGAGGCCACGGAGGTGCCCGAAGCTCCGGAAATCACTTTCGACGAAAAGTTCTACCCCGCACGGCCCAAGGCCCTGCGGCCCGTGGCCCGCCGTCGGCAGTATTTCGCCAACGCCCCGTCGCTGGAACTGGACGGCCTCAACAAAACGTACGTCGAGTGGCTGCGGAACCAGGCGATGCTTGGCGACGCCAACGTCCTTGCCCGGCAGCTCTCGGGGCAGGCGAGCATGTGGCAGCACTCATTCGCGCACCCCAACCCGCGCGCCGCCGTCGAACGCGCCTCCGTGTGGTTTACGGCCTATCCGCTGTCCTACATGACCACTCCGGGGCAGTCATTCCTGGGGGCACTCGGTGATCCGGAGTTGTGGAAGACCTTCCGGGAGATCGGCATCCGCGCCATCCATACCGGTCCCGTTAAGAAGGCCGGGGGGCTCGAAGGGTGGCGGGAAACGCCAAGCGTGGACGGCCACTTTGACCGCATCAGCATGGCCATCGATCCGCTGTTCGGCTCGGAGGACGAGTTCCGCCGGATGTGCGAGGTTGCCGGCGAGCACGACGGCACCATCATCGATGACATCGTCCCCGGGCACACGGGCAAGGGCGCTGACTTCCGCCTCGCCGAAATGAACTACCGCGATTACCCCGGCATTTATCACATGATCGACATCCCGGAATCGGACTGGCACCTGCTGCCGGACGTCCCGCCGGGTGAGGACTCGGTGAATATCAGTCCCGATGCCGAGCAGGCGCTGCAGCAGGCCGGGTACATTATCGGCCGGCTGCAGCGGGTCATCTTCTACGAACCCGGCGTGAAGGAAACCAACTGGAGCGCCACCCGGGCCATCGTGGACACCACGGGCCAGAAGCGCCGCTGGGTGTACCTGCACTACTTCAAGGCCGGCCAGCCGTCCATCAACTGGCTGGATCCCACGTTCTCCGGCATGCGCCTGGTGGTGGGTGACGCCCTGCACTCGCTGCTCGACCTGGGGACAGGTGCCCTCCGCCTGGACGCCAACGGGTTCCTGGGCGTGGAAAAGAGCGCCGAGGAACAGCCCGGCTGGTCCGAAGGCCACCCGCTCTCCGAGGCGGCCAACCAGCTGATCGGCAGCATGGTGCGCAAGGTGGGCGGCTTCTCCTTCCAGGAGCTGAACCTCACCATCGATGACATCAAGGCGACTTCCGAAACCGGGCCGGACCTGTCCTACGACTTCATCACCCGCCCCGGCTACCACTACGCCCTGGTCACGCAGGACACGGAGTTCCTGCGACTGACCCTGCGCCTGGCCATGGAGATCGGGGTGGACCAGGCATCGCTTGTGCATGCCTTGCAGAACCACGATGAACTGACCTACGAGCTGGTGCACTTCGCCACCCGGCACAAGGACGACGTCTTCGAGCTGGCCGGCAGCGAAATGACCGGCGCGGAGCTGACAGAGCACGTCCAGGAAACGCTGCGGAATGCGCTGACGGGGGAGAACGGTCCGTACAACGCCGTGTTCACCACCAACGGCATCGCCTGCACCACGGTCAGCGTGATCACCGCGGCGCTGGGCATCAAGGACATTTCCTCGCTCACGGCCGGGCAGATCGATACCGTGCGGGAAGCACACCTGCTGCTGGCCATGTACAACGCGCTGCAGCCCGGCGTGTTTGCCCTGTCCGGCTGGGACATGGTGGGCATGACCACCCTGGACAGGTCGCAGGTCAGTGAGCTCACTTCCCAGGGTGACACCCGCTGGATCAACCGCGGGGCGCACGACCTCATGGGGGTCAACGCCGAAGCGACAGTCTCCGCCTCGGGGATGCCGCGCGCACGCAGCCTGTACGGGCCGCTGCCCGAGCAACTCAAGGACGAGGGGTCCTTCGCCAGGCGGCTGCAGAAGGTCCTGAAGGTTCGCGAGGAGTGGGGCATTGCCACGGGCGTGCTCCTGGACGTCCCGCAGGTCTCCCAGCGCGGACTGCTGGTGATGGTGCACCGCCTCGCCTCCGGGCAGATCCAGGTGACGGTCCTGAACTTCTCCGGTGAGAGCATCACCGGCAGCGTGAACTCCAGCCACCTGGAGGCCGGCGCCGGCGTGCGGGACCTGTTCACCGAGGAGACGGTGGGCCAGGTCGATGACCTGCACAGCTTCTTCATCGAGCTTGGCGCCTACCAGGGAACAGCGCTGCTGATTGAGGAGCCGGCCGCTGAGGAGGAGGAAGCCGAGGGCCTGTAGTTCTTATGCTGCCTTGACCAGGGGGAGCTCGTCCCAATGCGTGGTGTACCGGGGCGAGCGCATCCCGCGTTTCATGGTCCAGTCGGGCCCGCCGCGGATCCCGGCGTGCCCCAGGCCAATGGAGCCGCGGCCGTAGCGGCGGGTGATGCCTTCCAGCAGCGGCCCGATGCACCTCTCCTCGTGCGGGTTTTCGAACGGTTCCAGCGGCTTCTGGTTGCCGCTGGGCCGCAGGTCCGTGACCATGATGCCGGCGCGGGCGTACCTGGTGCCTTCGATGATGGCGGGCAGCAGTGCGTGCGCTGCTTTGGTGAGGATGACCGGGTCCGCTGTTGGCATGGGAAGCCGGATGCAGACTGAGGGGAAGGACGTTTGCTGGGCATTGAAATGTGATGTGCCGGCGAATGCGGTAAGTACCTTCGCCTGCTGGTTGTGCTTGGCCAGCCGCCCGCTGGCCATTTGGGCATAGACGCTGAGGACCTGCCGCACGTCCTGTGCGGTGGTGATCGGGGTGGAGAAGGAGCGGGAGAAGATCAGCTGGTCGCGGCCGATGCGGGCCTCTTCCATGGGGATGCACGGCGTGCCCTGCAGTTCAAGGACCGTACGCATCATCACCACGGAGAAGCGCTCACGGATCCTGACGGGGTCGGCGCGCTGGAGGTCCAGGATGGACTGGATGCCCATGGCGTTCAGGCGCCTGGTGATCCGTGTTGCCACGCCCCAGATTTCGATGACGGGGAGCCTGGCCATCAGGGCCTCCTGATGTTCGGGCGGCACTGAGTCCCAGCGGCAGACGCCGGCGAACGCAGGGTTGTGCTTGGCCCATTTGTTGGCGAGCTTGGCCAGGGTTTTGGTGCGGGCGATGCCCACGCAGACGGGCACCCCGACGTTCCGGGCGGTGGCAGCTTTGATGGTCCGGCCGAGCTCCAGCAGGTGCTCCGGCGTTCCTTTGACGCCCAGGAAGGCCTCGTCGATGCTGTACACCTCCAGCCAGGCGGAGTAGCGGCCCAGCAGTTCCATCACGCGGGCGCTGATGTCCCCGTACAGCTCATAGTTGCTGGACTTGGCGATGAGGCCCCATTCCTTGGCCCGGGGCGCGAGCTTGGACCAGGGATCGCCGGTTTGAATGCCCAGGGCCTTGGCCTCCGGCGAACGGGTAACAGCGCAGCCGTCGTTGTTGGAGAGCACGATCAGCGGCTTTCCCTCCAGGGAGGGGTCAAAGACGCGCTCGGCGCTGGCATAGAAACAGTTCACGTCCACATGGGCGATCTCGGGCATCTGCCGCATCAAGGCCGGCTTGGCCATGGCCGCCTCTTACACATGGTGCAGGCACCTGGTGGCCACACCCCAGATGGTCAGCTCGCTCAAGGCGGAGACCCGGATGTCCGGGTACCTGGGGTTTTCGGCCTGCAGCACCACGCCCCGGGCAGTGATCCGCAGCCTCTTGACCGTCAGCTCCCCGTCCAGCACGGCCACTACCACCGAGCCGTCCCGTGGCTCGAGGGCCCGGTTGACGATGAGTTCGTCCCCGTCGCTGATCCCGGCCCGCTCCATTGAGTCGCCGGTAACCCGGACCACGAAGGTGCTGGTGATGTCCTTGATCAGGTGCGCATTCAGGTCTATCCGGCCGTCGAAGTAGTCCTGGGCAGGCGAGGGATACCCTGCCGCCACCGTCACCGGGGACAGCCAGGCCAACTGCAAAGAGAGTCCCGCATCTATCACACGGGGACCGATAATAACGCCCACAACACACCCTTATTCGAATATATGTTCGATAGATTGAGTGTACAGCGGAGGGCCGACAATAACGATGGGAACGGACAGGAAAGCGCTCCTGCCCGCGAGGGGCAGGAGCGCCGGGCTGGTTACTTCTTCGGGCACTCATGGTCCGGGTTGAAGGCTGCGAACATGCCGTCCGGGTTGTCCTTCCACACCCAGGCGTGGAGTGCGAAGGAATTGGGGAACGGCCCGTCCTCGAACTTGAGGCCGGCAATCGAAGGCCGGTGGGCCGCAGTGGAGATAAACTCGACGGCCACCAGTTTGTACCGCCCGTACTCATTGGGCATGTAGACCAGAACCTCAGGCTTGCGGGCCTGGGTCTTGTCATCGATCAGTTCCTGCTTCGCGTAGTGGAATCCCATCGCCCCCACGCCGGGATTCTCGATGCATTCGGTGATCTTCTTGTAGCCGTCCGCCTCCGCGTTCTCCAGCCAGCGATAGTTGTCGGTAACGTGGCGCAGGACTCTGACCAGCCGGCGCTGATCGTCATTATTCCGCCAGTCGTCGCTCTTGTCCGAGCCACCGTGCCCGGACCCGCCATGCGCCACCGCGGCTCCGGGGGCAAGTCCCACGGCAAGCGCCGCAGCGGCCGCCATCGACAGGAGCCCCGTCTTGGTGCGATTCATTGTTAATCTTCTGCCCCTCTGAGACCGATGTGTTCTTCCAAGGGAGGCGAACAGCATGGGAATCCAGGTCCCCACCTTCGCCAGGATGCCGACAGATTTCCCCGGGGCCTGCCGGTGATGGGCCGCCGGGACGGGGAATCCTCCATCGAGTTGGGCGGCGTTTTCAGTATGCTCCTACTGCAAATCGCGGCGCTACGCTACGGGCGGGTAGTAGGGGGTGGATTGGGGAGGCCGGAAGAAATCAGCGTCAGGCCGTACGTTCCACTGCCGCAAGGATGGCGCGTCCCAGTTCAGCCGGCTTGGTGAACTGCGGCCAATGCCCGGTGGGAAGGTCCACGTACTCGACGTCGCGCATCCGGGCCAGTTCGGCAACAAAGGGGTGGCCGCCGGCAATCCACTCCTTCAGCATCGAGGACGGAAACTCGCAGGCGATGACAGTGGCGGACACGTCGTAACGCCGCTCGTCACTCAGGTGCTGCCGGTCGTAGGCAACCCCCTTCGGCTGGGGGATGGCCCTTGCACGGAAGTGCGCACGGAGCCCGTCGTCGAGGTCCACCAGGTCGGCGTCCTCGAAGGCCTCCCAGGGCGGCAGCGGAACGTCGTCGCCGTCGGCAGGCAGTTCATCATTGATGACGCCCCCTTCACCCAGGGGTCCGCTGTCCACATAGATGGCGCGCTCCACCCTGTTTGGCCGGGCATCAAGGGCGCCGTGGATGATGGCGCCTCCACCCGAATGACCAACGAGCACAACCCTGCCTTCCAGGGAGTCGACGGCGGCAACCACGGCATCAATATGCTGCCGCAGGCCGATCCCGGCCCGGCGGGCGTCAACGGACTCCAGGCCGGGAAGGGTGAGCGGATGCGTCCGGTGGCCCGCGGAGTCCAATACGGGCGTCACCTCCGCCCAGGAGGAAGCGTCCAACCAGAAACCGGGAACCAGGATGATGTCCATGACCGCACCCTACCTGTCGGGACTGACAAACTGAATGCGCGTTCAGCGACGCTTTCCCGCCCGTCCTTTAGTTCCGGAGCTTTCCTTCCTTTCGGCCGTCGCGCGCTCGGCCCACCGCTGGGACTTCCCGGCGGACACCACCTTCTGGTGCCATTCCCGCTGGTAGGCGCGCTGGGCCGCGGCATCACTTCGGCGCGCCAGGGCAGCCAGTTCGCGCTGGAGTTTCAGGTAGTTGTGCCAGCGGCGCTCCTCCAGCACGCCGTCGGCGATCGCGGCCTGCACGGCGCAGCCGGGCTCGCCCTGATGCGCGCAGTCGGAGAACCTGCACCGGGTAGAAAGCACCTCGACGTCGCCGAACATCTCGCCGATCCCGTCCTCGGCGTCGAACAGTCCGAAACCGCGCACACCGGGCGTATCCATCAGGACTGTCCCGTTGGGAAGCGGCACCAATTCTCGGGATGTGGTGGTGTGCTTGCCTTTGAAATCCCCGGCCCGCACTTCGCCGGTGTCCTGGACGTCACGCCCCACCAAGGCATTGATCAGCGTTGACTTGCCGGCGCCGGACGGCCCCAGCAGGACGATAGTTCCGCCCGCCGGGATGTGCGCCAGGAGTTCGTCGATGCCGTCACCGTTCTCCGCCGAGGTGGTGACCACGTCCACGCCTGCCGCCTGCAGGATGACTTTGCCGACGACGTCGTCCGCCACCGCGGCGAGGTCCGCCTTGGTGATGATCACCAGGGGAGTGGCGCCGGAATCCCACGCGGCGACGAGGGTGCGCTCGAGCCGGTTGTGCGTGAGGGGCCGGTCCACCGGCACCACCACGCCCACCATGTCCATGTTGGCGGCCAGGACCTGCGCCGCCGAGGAGTCCTCGAAGGCCCGCTTGCGGCTGAGTTCCGAACGGCGCGGGAGGACGCCAAGGATCTGGCGCTCGCCGGCCCGGTTGGGACCGATCCACACCCAGTCACCGGTGACCGCCGACTCCCCCGTCAGCGGGTAGGGCAGGTGCAGAAGGTCCGTCCCGACCGCCACGAGCAGCAGGTTGCGGTCCACGCGGACCACCCGGCCGCGCCCGTTGGCTTGCGGGAGGGGATGGTTTTCGAAATGTTGGGCGACGGCGGCGGTGTAGCCGTAGGCGAAAGTGTTCACTGTGATACCTCGGGGTATGCCCCTGCGCACCGGCCACTGACGGCCTTGGTGTTCGGCGCTCCGCTGGTCAGGCGGCGAAGGTGCGGTGCAGGGAAAGGGTTTGAGTGATGGGTGCGGAGCGCTCAGGGCGAGCGACAGTGACAGTCATCAAAAACACCTCCCTCTCCAGCAGCGGGGACCGGTATCGGGTCCGGGTCTTACTGTAGCTGTGGCTTGCCTGATCCGCCAGAGGTTTGTTTAGCGGCGCTGCTCCAGCGCCCGCCGCTGCCGGGCTGAGATGCCCGAGACGAAGCCGCAGTTGGTGCACGTGATGCGGTACGACCGCGAGGTGGTGAACACCGGGATGAAGAACAGCGTGAACTTGGTGGCCCGCTCCTCCAGGTGGTGGTGGACGAAGGATCCGCAGTTCCGGCACGTGGCGGGCTTGCCGGGCAGGGCTTTAAGCACTGTCTTGAAACCGAAGAGAAGGAGCACGGTTCTGCCTTTCGGGATGGTCCTGCGGGCTATCAGACAACTTTAGGCCCTGCACGCCCCGCCGCGGTTCTCCTGACAGGCCCGCGGACCCGGTGCAATACTTGGGGCAGCACGCTTTTCCGCATCGGGGGGACTTCGGTTACATGGTTCTGGATACCGCGACCCTGAGAATCGCGTTCGGGCTGATGGCCCTGGTTCTGGTGTTCCTCTTTTACTTCTCCGCGTACCGGATCACGCGCTCGCCGTACAGCGGCTGGTGGTGCCTGGCCCTGGTGTTTTTCCTCGCCGGATCCGCGTGCTTCCTGCTGGATGGCACACCGCACCAGGTCTGGGCCAATCCGGTGGGCAACGTCCTGCTGGTCCACGGCGGCGTGGCGGTCTGGGCAGGTGCGCGTTCGCTGCGGACCGTCCCGCCCCTTAAATGGGCCTTCACGGGGATTCCGCTAGTCACCCTGGTTGCTTCCGTCCTGGACAACCCCGCCACCAACACCTGGTCCGGCGGTCCCGTCTTCCTGGGTGCCATGAGCCTGACCATCGGGCTTGCGTCCCACGAACTGTGGCGCCTGGAACCGGGATATTCGCGTGTGCGGATTCCCATGGCCGTGGCGGCCGGCGGCCTCTCCGCCTTCTACTTCCTGCGCTGGCTGGCGTTCCTGGTGGAAGGCCAGCACGGGCCTACGTTCGTCACGTTCTTTGGTTCCGCGGTGACCACCATGGTGACCATGGTGCTGCTGGTGGTGGTCTCGTTCAGCATGGCCGCGCTGAGCAGCGAACAGCAGACCAGGGCACTGCGCGTGGTGGCCTCCCGTGACGACCTCACCGGGCTGCTCAACCGGAAGGCCTTCCTGGACCTGGCGGCCGAGCAGTTGGCGGACCACAGCACCACGCGCGGTTCGGGCACCCTGATCCTGGCCGACCTGGACCACTTTAAGTCCGTCAACGATACCTACGGCCATGCCGCGGGCGACCTCGCTCTGCAGTCCTTCGCCGATGCGTGCACCGCCACTGTCCGGTCCACCGACCTGGTGGGGCGGTACGGCGGCGAAGAGTTTGTCCTCTTCCTGCCCGGGACCAACGCGGAGCGGGCAGAAAACATTGCCGAGGAGATCAGCCGGCGCCTGGCCGCGGCCCCGGCAATGGACGGGATGGAAATGCCTACCGCGAGCTACGGAATTTCCACCTACGACGCCGGCACTACAGACGTGGAGGTCCTCATCGCCGCCGCGGACGGGGCCTTGTACCTGGCCAAGTCACTGGGCAGGAACCGTACAGCCCGCAGTGATGGGATGCGCTAGGCCGGTCAAGCAGCCGGGTCAAGCACCCAAGTGTCCGCTGAGGCGGCGGTGGAAGCCGCTGCTGCGCTCATCAAGCCCCCGGATGGTCACAGTGGCCCCGTGCGCCTCGTATTTCGTTTCGATCGAATCCAGGGCTGCGACAGTAGAAGCATCCCAGATCTGCGCGCGGCTCAAATCGATGGTCACCGTCTCCGGGTCGTCGGCGTAGGCGAAATGCTCCACGAGGTCATTGCTGCTCCCGAAGAACAGCGGCCCCACCACGTCGTAGTGCACGCTTTCGCCGTCGCCGGCAACTGTACGGTCAACGCTGATGACGTGTGCCACCCGGCGAGCAAACAGGACCATCGCGAGCACGACGCCGACGAGGACGCCATAGGCGAGGTTTCCGGTGAGGACCACTACGGCCACGGTGACAACCATGACGATTGTCTCCGGCAGGGGCATCCTTTTCAGGGTGGACGGCTTGACGCTGTGCCAGTCGACGGTGGTGACAGCAACCACCATCATGACCGCGGCAAGGGCCACCATGGGGATCTGGTCCATGACCGGGCTGAGCCCGGTCACAAGCGCCAGCAGGAAAAGCCCCGCCACGATTGTCGAAATCCGGGTCCGCGCCTGGCCGGTCTTCACATTCAGGACGGTCTGGCCGATCATCGCGCAGCCGGCGATGCCGCCGTAGAAGCCGGCAAGGATATTCGAGACGCCCAAGCCCCAGGACTCGCGGCCCTTGTGCGACGGCGTGTCCGTGATGTCATCGACGAGTTTCGCCGTGAGGAGGGTCTCCATGAGGCCGACGAACGCCACGCTCAGCGCAGTGGGCAAAACCAGTTGGAAGGTTTCGAGGGTCAGCGGAACCTGGAAAGGGGTGATGCCCGGCATCTGGCCGGTGAGCGGGCCCTCGTCCGAAACGTTCGGTACTGCGACGCCGGCGACGATAACAATCGCAGTGACGACGACGATGGCCACCAGCGGCGACGGGACCACCTTGGTGAACCGAGGAAGGATGAAAATAATGGCCAGTGTCAGGGCGAACAGGATGTAGGCGGGCCAGGGGACGTTGAGGACGTGGGGCACCTGCGCTACGAAGATCAGCACACCCAGGGCGTTGACGAATCCGATCATCACCGACCGCGGAATGAACCGCATCAGGCGTGCCAGCCCCGCCAGTCCAAAGACCACCTGGATCACACCGGCCAGGAGCACCGCCGGCAAAACATACTGGACACCATGCTCATGCACGAGCGGGGCGATCACCAAGGCGACAGAGCCTGCTGCGGCCGTCACCATCCCGGGCCGGCCGCCAAGGATCGACATGGCCAGGGCCAGCACGATGGAGGCCACAAGGCTCACCATGGGATCAACCCCGGCAACGATCGAGAAGGAGATTACTTCCGGGACCAATGCCAAGGTAGTGACCATTCCCGCCAGGACTTCGCGGGAAAGCTGCCGTGGCGAGCGGAGGGCTGTGCGAACCGTGATCGGTTGCCGAAGAGGGCGGGGGCGGTCGGCGACAGCCAAGGAGCGGCTCCAGGGGGTGGAAAGGGGATGCGCCGGGTGACTTTCGGCTGCGGGTTCAAGATTACCCCTATGGGAGAGGGGGACGTCATCCGGGGGCAGGCGGAATCGCGGCTGATAAAATAGCCAGGTTGCAGGGCGGCCTTTTCGCTGGTGCAGCCAGCGCCGTAACGAAGTAGGGGACCAACAGACATGACGGCAGGCGGTGCACCCCCCGGGACGTCGGCAAGCCAGCCGGGCTCGCCGGCTACTGCGGTGGCCGAGCCTGCCAAGCGCCGGGCCTACGTGGCAACCATTGAAGGATTCCTCGGCGCCCTGATGATGTTCGTGGGCTCGATCGGCACCGGCTGGATCGCCAACGGTTCGCCCATGATCCGCCAGCCCATTGTCATCGCACTGCGCACCGAGGGCTGGGGCGTCACGGTGTCCACGGTGCTGCTGACGGTGGGCGCCATGGTGCTGATGCGCTCGTGGCTCCGGCTGGGGCAGCGCCTTGCCGACTGGGGCGCCTCCTCGTTGCGGTGGGTTGTCATTGCCATCTCCGCCTGGTCCCTGCCGCTCCTCTTTTGTGTGCCGGTCTTCTCCCGTGACGTCTACGCCTATACCGGCCAGGGCAGGCTGGTGATGGAAGGCCAGAACCCGTACCAGGTGGGCATCTCCACGCTCAACAACTGGTTTGCGCTCGGCGCGGATCCCGCCTGGGCCGAAAACAGGACCCCCTACGGCCCGTACTTCCTCTGGCTGGCGCGTGCCGTCGTCGGGCTGACTGGCGCCCAGCCGGACGCGTCCGTGCTGCTCTTCCGCCTCCTGGCCGGCGTGGGTGTCCTGCTCTGCGTGATCTACGTGCCCAAACTCGCGGAACTGCACGGCATCAACGGGGCGCGGGCACTGTGGATCGCCGTGGCAAACCCCCTGTTCCTGATCAGCTTCATCGCCAGCGCCCACAACGACGCACTGATGGTGGGGCTGGCCGTCGCCGGGGTCTACTTCGCCGCCACGCGCCGCTACCTGCTGGGCATCCTCCTGGTCACGGCGTCCATCGGCATCAAACCCATTACGGTGCTCCTGCTGCCGTTCATCGGGGTGATGTGGGCCGGCCCGTCCGCCTCCTGGCCGCGCAAGTTCCTGATCTGGGGTGCGACGGCGGGAATCAGCTTCAGCGTCCTGGCTGTGAGCGGGATTCCGTACAACCTCGGACTAGGCTGGACCTGGGCCATCATGGACCCCACCCCCGGCTACACCGGCTACTCGCCCTCGGGCTTCCTCGGCCAGCAGGTGGAGTTCCTGGCCAACGTGCTGGGGCTGCCCGGCGGCACCTTCGCCACCCTGCTGCGGACCGGCATGAAGTATGCCGCCATCGGGCTGGTCCTGCTGCTGATGTTCCGCGGCGACTACTCGCGGGCGGTGCGGCGGATGGCCCTGGCGTTCACCGCCGTGGTGATGCTCTCACCCATCATCCAGCCCTGGTACATCCTTTGGTTCATCCCGTTCCTGGCCGTCACCGGCATCCGCGACGACTGGCAGATCAGGTCCTTCTACGTGGCCGTGACGTTCTTTGTGGTGTTCGGGGCGCAGGACCAGCTCTCGGTATGGTCCTTCGTGGAACTGCCCATCGACGCCTCCTCGCTGGCATTCATTACCGCCCTGGCATTCACGTTCTACCTTCTATTCCTCGACGTGCATACACGAAAGCTGCTTATCGAAGCCAAGCCGTGGGACCTTGCCAAGCGGGGCTGGAACTGGAGCCTGGACCGGTGGGAAAAATTCCAGGCGTCGCGCAGCAACTGACCGGGGCCTGGATGACCGGGCCCGGGCCGCGGACTAGGCGCCTGCGGGCACCGCGGCAGGCTTCCGGCCCAGTTCCGCCGTCCGTTTTACGGACCACCACAACAGCACCACCAGGAGCACATTGCGGGTGGTAAGGATCGCGGCCATCACCGGGTGGGCGTGGATGAGCGGAGTGTAGAAGAGCGGGTAGATCACGAACGTGGTGATGGCGATACCCATCAGCAGGGCCGCCGGGACCTTCCACCTGTTCCAGTCATGCGTGAGGCCGGCGATGATCACCGGCGCCAGCCAGATGATGAACTGCGGGGACCCCACCTTGTTGAACACAATGAACGCGGTGACCATCATGAGCGAACCTTCAAGGAACAGCTCCTCCCGCTCCGCGCCGCGGTTCAACGCACGGACCAGCAGGATGGCGGCTCCCACCGCCGCGAGGATCAGCAGGGGCTGCATCAGGAACGCTGCCGTGCCGGCGCCCGGGCCGTAGACCTCGGTGGAGTTGATGGCGGTGTTGTCCGCCATCTTCGAACCCGCGATGTTGAAGACACTCAGCCACACCCATGGCGTGGAGAAGGTGGCCTCCAGCTGCATGCCCCGCTCTCCCTGGTTCAGGAGGAAGTCCAGGATGTGCCGCAGACCGCCGGACAGCCACGTTCCCAGCGCCACCACGGCAGTCACCGCGACGCCGGCGAGGACCACCTGGATCCGCTTCCGGCTGGCAATCACAATGGGCACCAGCACGGCCGCCGGCCATACCTTGATCCAGGTGGCGATGCTGAGCAGGACACCGGCCACCACAGGCCGTTGGGCCGCATACAGCAGCGCGATCAGCACGATGGGGGCGGTGATGCCCTCCACCCGCGCAAAGCTGAGGTAGCCCATAAACACGGTGAAGAACAGCCACCACCAGGCGGGCGCGATGCCGCTCACCTTCCGCGGCCCGCGCGTCAGGAAAGCCAGCCCCACCGCGTTGAGGGCTGTGATGATCAGGAACCACACGAGCAGGTACACGCTTGGCCCGGCGATGTTCGCGAGGAAGATGGGGAGCTGGGCCAGCACCGGGTACACCCAGGGGCTGATTTTGCCGTTGAGGTCCTGCGGGTTGTAGCCGTCCTGGGCCCATTGGCGGTACTGCTCGGTGTCGCTGAAGGTATCGCCATTGAGAAAAAAGGACGCCATCCAGCCCAGGAAGTAGAGATGGACGACGGCGAAGCCCCACCAGACGCTGGACGGGCGGGCGAACCAGTCCACCACCTTGGCCGGGAGGACTCTGGTGCGGAGCGTCACCAGGCGGTCAAAGAACTTCGGGGAAATCTTAGGACTCCTTCAGCGCGGGAGCGGCTGCGGGGGTCTTCTTGCCCAGCAGGTAGAGGCGCCGGACGCTCCAGAGGAACAGCACCACCAGCAGGACGTTGCGGATGGTCAGCACCAGCGCCATCCACGGGTTGTTGTGGCTGAGGGCGTCGTAGAACAGCGGGTAAATGAAGTAGGTGGCGGTGGCGATGGTGATCAGCATGGCAGCCGGCACCTGCCATTCCCGCCAGCTGTGGGCCAGCCCGACGGCGACAGCCGGGGCCAGCCACACCATGAACTGCGGGGACCCCACCTTGTTGAAGACCACAAACGCCGTGGCGAGGGTGAGTGCACCGGCGAGGAGCAGCTCGGTGCGGTCCACGCCGCCGCTGATTTTTCCGTTGTGCAGCGCCCAGAACGTCAGCCCGGCCACCAGCAGTGCGGCCAGGACCAGGAGGGGCTGCATCAGCACGGACATCAGGGCGGTGCCGGGTCCGTCCACCTGCATGGAGTTGATGTCCGTGTTCATGTACATCCGGGAGCCGCCCACGTTCAGGACGGACAGCCAGAGCCAGGGCGTGGTAAAGGTGGCCTCAAGCTGCATGCCGCGGTCGCCCTGCTGGGTGAGGAAGTTCAGCAACTTGGGAACGCTGCCGACTGCTGCTGCCAGCGCAATGACGCCCGCCGTCGTCGTGATTCCGGCAAGGACCACCAGGATCCGGTTCCGGACCACGGCGAACAGCGCCAGCATGATGGCCGCAGGCCAGACCTTCACCCAGGTGCCGATGGCCAGAAGGATGGAGGCGATGAAGGGCCGGGCCACACCGTAGGCGAGGGCCACCAGGACCAGCGGTGCGGTGAGGCCGTCCACTCGGGCGAAGCCCAGCCAGCCCATCAGGAAGGTGAACGCCAGCCACCACCAGCCCGCGGGGATAGCGTTTTGGTCGCGGCCGCGGTTGGTCAGCTTCAGCAGGGCCCAGCCGTTGAGCAGGGTGGTCATCAGGACCCAAAGGAAGAAGAACGGTCCCGGCCCCGCGATCCCGGCGATTGCCATAGGGATCAGCGCCAGGATGGGGTAGACCCAGGGGCTGGGGCCGCCGGTCAGGTTGGCGTCGTCGAAGCCCGCCATGGCCCAGTCGCGGTAGATGAAGGTATCGCTGAACGCTTCACCGCGGAGTGAGAGGGAGGCGGCGAAGACCAGGAAGACCAGGTGCACCACGATGAAGCCGCCCAGCAGTCCGCGGCCGGTGTTCAGCAGGTTCCGGGCGGGCTCGGGAAGGATGACGTTGCGGATCCGGGTGAGATTGCCGAAGAAAGCGTCCGTGGAAATGGCGGGATCCTTGTCAGGTCGTGGCACACGTGTGGTGTTGTGCTGGTGGCTGGGTTCTGCCGCATGGCTGGTTCAGGGGCATCGGAGCCGTCCGGAAACAGCTTCCACTCCTGTCCAACTCTAATTCACGGTGCTTTGGCGCCCGTAATTGCCCGACCCACCCTCAAGCCGCCACGCTTTTGACCTGCGGAGACTTATTACTTGATTTTTCAAGTTGCTGGTGATCGATTACTCCGGCATTATGAACTGGGCACAAAGGTGCCCAACTTCGTCTGCAGCCTTGGGGAGCGCAGGTGTTAGATATGACCCCCTACCCCCAACACACAAAGGCTAGACCCATGAACTTCCCACTGACCCTCACCGTTGCCGACCGCCAGAGCATGGACAGCGAGCTCGATGCCGCCGTCACGGCCGCCAAGGCCCACGCCCTGGCCGAGAAGCGGCACGGCATCCTGGTCACCCGCCACGGTGTGGACAAGTTCACCGTGGCGCTCAGCGAGGCCGTTCCCTTCGGCCTGACCCGCGAACACCAGGCCTGGTAAGCCTAAAGGCGCCTTCCTTGCGGAAGGCGCCTTTACTCTTCTCCGGCGTTGCCGGAACCGTTGCCTGACACTCTTCCGCTGCGCTGCTGCAGGCGGTCAATGTGCTTGGACGCTTCCGCCTTGCTGAGATCAGCCGGCAGTTCTTCCCCTGCCTCGCGCGCGAGCGTATCGAGGTAGCTGCGCTGCGCCGCGGTCATAGGCTCATCTCCTGTGACCCAGTCCTCAGGGTCCCGGTTCAAGCCCGCGTCCGGCTCGGGTGTGGGGCTGCCGATGGTTTCCTGGTTTTCGCTCATGCCCAAAAGTCTAGGCACCGGGACTCACAGAGTGAACCTGCCCTGGCGCGGCGTTTGGGACCTGTGCTGACCTGGCACCTTGCCCGCACTCCTTCCATTTCCAATGTATCGCCCCGGATGGGGCTTGCCGCAAGGGCCCACAGGGGCCGGATAATCGCAGAGGCCTCAACCGGGAGAACGGGAGCAAGTGCGATGAAGGAGCACGCGGTACTGATTGTGGGTGGCGGCCCCGCGGGGTTGATGCTGGCAGGAGAGCTCGCGCTCGCGGGGGTTGATGCAGCCATTGTGGAGCGGCGCCCCAGCCAGGACCTGGCAGGTGCGCGGGCGGGCGGCCTGCATTCACGAACCATCGAAGTCCTGGACCAGCGCGGCATCGCGGGCCGGTTCCTGGCTGAGGGGCAGGTGGCCCAGGTGGCAGGGTTCGCGATGACGCGCCTGGACATCAGCGACTTTCCCACCCGCCATCCCTACGGCCTGGGGCTGTGGCAGAACCACATCGAACGCATCCTGGCCGGCTGGGTGGCCGAGCTGGCCGTGCCGATCTACCGCGGCCAAGAGGTGACAAGCCTCGCGCAGGACGGTGCCGGCGTCAACCTTTACCTCAAGGACGGCGGGACCCTGCGGGGAGACTACGCAGTGGGGTGCGACGGCGGCCGGAGCCTCGTGCGCAAGGCGGCGGGAATAGGGTTCCCCGGCTGGGATCCCACCACCAGCGCGCTCATCGCGGAGGTGGAGATGACCGGCGATCCTGAATTCGGTGTGCACCAGAATCGTTTCGGGATCCACTCCTTTGGCCGGCGGGAGTACGAGATCGTGGACGGCAAGGTGGTCTACGCGGAGAGCGGGCCGGTGGGGGTGATGGTGACCGAGGAGCACGTGGGGTCGTCCGCCGAGCCCACCCTGGCGGATCTCAAGGCGGCGCTGATTGCCGTCTGCGGCACCGATTACGGGGTCCACAGCCCCACTTGGATTTCCCGCTTCACCGACATGACGCGGCAGGCTGCGGCGTACCGCGCGGGCCGGATCCTGCTGGCCGGCGACGCAGCGCACGTCCATGCCCCGGACGGCGGGCAGGGCCTGAACATCGGAGTGCAGGATGCGGTGAACCTGGGCTGGAAGCTGGGGCAGGTGGTCAACGGGACTGCCCCGGAGACCCTCCTGGACACTTACCAGGCGGAGCGCCACCCCGTGGCGGCCCGGGTGCTGCGCAACACCATGGCACAGAGCGCCCTCCGGCGCCCGGATCCAAGGATCAAGGCAGCCGGCGAAGTGATATCCGAGTTGCTCGGTATGGAGGAGCCACGCAGGCGGTTCGCCGGGATGCAGTCCGGCCTGGACGTCCATTACGACCTTGGCGAGGGCCACCCGCTGCTCGGACGCCGGATGCCCGACGTCGACCTTGCCACTGCGGATGGCGCGCTGACCGCCTATGCTCTGCTGCACGAGGCGAGGCCGCTGCTGCTGAATTTTGGGGCGCCGGGCCTTTTCGACAACCTCCCGCGGCCGGAGAAGGTGAAGCTGGTGGATGCCCAGTACGGCGGGCCGTGGGAGCTGCCGGTGCTGGGGAAGGTTCCCGCTCCTGCCGCCGTCCTGGTCCGGCCGGACGGATACGTCGCCTGGGTGGGCGAGGGAACGGATGCGGGGCTTGCGGAGGCTCTGGCCACCTGGGGCGGATCCGCCCTAGGTTAGGGGCATGACCACCAAGACGGCACTTGTTACAGGAGCATCCTCAGGAATCGGAGAGACCACTGTCCGGAAGCTGCAGGGCCTCGGCTACACCGTGTACGGGGCGGCGCGGCGCACGGACCGGCTGCAGGGACTGGCGGCCGACGGCATACGGCCGCTTGCCATGGACGTGACCGACGATGCATCGATGAGCGCGGGCATTGGGCAGATCATCGCCGATACGGGCCGCATTGACGTCCTGGTCAACAACGCCGGCTACGGCTCGTACGGCGCGCTGGAGGACGTCCCCATCGACGAGGGGCGCCGGCAGTTCGAGGTCAACGTCATCGGCGCGATCCGGCTGGCGCAGCTGGTCCTGCCGCACATGCGCGGGCAGGGTTCGGGCACCATCGTGAACGTCACCTCGATGGGCGGCAAGATCTATACCCCGTTGGGCGGCTGGTATCACGGGACGAAGTTCGCCCTTGAGGCGCTCAGTGACTGCCTCCGTTTGGAGGTCAAGCCCTTCGGCATCGATGTGGTGGTGATTGAGCCCGGCAGCATCGCCACCGAGTGGGGCGGCATTGCTGCGGACAACCTTGAGGCTACCTCCGGGCACGGACCTTATGCAGGGCAGGCGGAGGCTGTCGCCCGGACGTTGAGGGCGGAATCAACGGGGAACCGGAACTCGCCGCCGTCGGTGGTGGCGGACGCGATCGGGAAGGCCGTGACCGCCGAGAAGCCCAAGACCCGCTATGCGATGGGCTTCGGCGCCAAACCCCTGATTGCGGCGCGCGCCCTGCTTGGCGACCGCCAGTTCGACGCTGTGATCAGCCAGGCAATCGGGCTGCCGCGGAACTGAAGGGCCGGCGAGCCCGGTCCGTTAAGCCTTTACAGGTGCGCATCCCTGACCGCCGGCGGTGTGGCGCCCTGGAGGACCCAGCGGTTGCCGTCCGGATCGGCGAAGTGGGCGAACAGCACGCCACCCATGTCCTCGACATCGCTGATGTCCGCGCCCCGGCGGAGGAGTTCATCGCGCGTGGCGCCCATGTCCGGCACCACCAGCTGCAGCCCCTCCAGGCTGCCCGGCTGCATGGCTGTCATCCCGGTGCCGATGACGATGGACGCGGCCGAACCCGGAGGCGTCAGCTGGACCACCCTCATTCCGGGAACGTGCTCCACATCGTGGTCGAGCACGAAGCCGAGCTTCTCCGTATAGAAGGACTTTGCCCTGTCCACATCGGACACGGGTACCTGCACAACCTCAAGGCGCATCTCCATTGGCCCACAGTACCTTTCGTTACTCCATGCTTCGGGCTGTGACCCCGCATTGCCTACGGCGTCAGTGGGTTTCGCGCGCGATTGAACAGCACGCTGGCGGGTGGTTGGTTGGGATTACCGGTCTGAAAGGAAAGAACATGAAGGAACACTTTGATCTCACGCCGCAGCGCCTGCGCCACGTCCTGGGCCACTTTGTCTCCGGGTTGACCGTCATCACCGCGGCCACGGACAACGGCCCCGCAGGCTTCACGTGCCAGTCTTTCTCTTCCCTCTCGCTGGACCCGGCCCTGGTCACCTTCAGTCCGGCACGCAGCTCCAGCACCTGGCCCCAGCTGCGCAACGCCGGCCGGTTCACCGTGAACATCCTGCCCGCCGAACACCAGCATCTGGCCGCCCAGTTCGCCCGTTCCGGTACGGACAAGTTCGCCGGCGTGGACTACTCGACGTCACCCCTGGGCAACCCGGTGCTGGACCAGGCGCTCGCCTGGGTGGACTGCGAGCTGCATAAAGAGTACGACGGCGGCGACCACACCATCGTGGTGGGTTCTGTCCGCGCCCTGGGGGCGCGGGAGGGCGCCGAGCCGCTCCTCTTCTTCAAGGGCAACTACTTCGAAGGAGTCGAGTCACGAGCCAACCGGCTGGAGAAGGTCGCATGACGGCGGCGCCGATCCCGCTCGCGGGACCGGGTCCGCCGCCCGGCAGGAGCGTGAGTGGCATGATCAGCACCCTGATCCGCAGGATCCAGGCGTCCTGCCCGGACGCCCAGATTATTCCGGTCAAGGCAGCAGGCTCCTCACGGCGGCGGTGAGGATCGATTCGCTGCCCGGCATGCTGCGCGGATCGGCTGGCGGCGTAATTGTCAGACCCTACTCCTAGTCTGAATGTGTCCGGAAGAGGAGGGACTGGCAACGGTTCCGCGAAGGAGGTGCAGCATGGATGTTCAGCCGTTCGTCATTGACGACGAGGCGTGGGTTCCGGCTGTCGAGTTCACGGACCGGGAGGATTCGCTCCTGGCCGGGACGCTGAGCTTTCCGGCTCCCGCTTTCCTGACCGCCGATGGTGCGATCCGCGTGGTCCAGTCGGCTGACAGGCTGATCGCCTGGGCTATGGGCGTAAAGCAGGGCGCGCTTGCCCGCGTCGAGGAAGCTGTTGCGGAAGAAGCTCCCGTGCGGCAGGAGAGCCAGCCGGTACGGTTTGGCGGGGACGAGGCCCATGCGCTTGCTGTCACCGAAGTGTCCACTGCCTGTGCCCTCTCGGAAGGGACGGCTGCGCGCTTGCTCAATGATGCGGCGGAGCTGACCACGTCCTTTTGGGAGGTCCTTGAAGCCTTGGAGGCCGGCGAAATTTCCGACGCGCATGCCCGGATCATTGTCGAACAAGCCCGCTCCCTCCCTGACGGGCAGGCTGAAAGGTTTGCATCGATTGCGCTGCGGCGCACGCGGACCCGGCACGGCCGCAGGCGCACTCCCGCTGAATTGCGCGCCTGCCTGCGGCGGTTGCGTGAACAGCTTCACCCTGAAAGCCTCGCGGCCCGCAAGGAGGCGGTCCAGCGTGAGCGCGGCGTGTGGTTCAGGGCCGAGCCGGACGGAATGTGCACGCTCTCGGCGTTCCTCACCGCGGAGGTCGGAATGGCAATCTATAGCGGACTCGATCGTGATGCGCGGCTGGCCAGCGCGCGGGCCGCGGAGCTCAGGGAAATCCCGGGGCACAGCAGTGCTGCTGAACCCGGCCCTGCACCTGACTCTGCACCTGGAGCCGACCCTGCGGCGGATCCGCCGACGCTGTCGGAGTTTCGCGCCGAGTCGCTGGCCTACCGCCTCTTGGGTGGCCCAGACGGGGTGGAATCCGGGGTGTTCCGCCCTGAGATCGTGGTGACTATTCCGGTCGGGCAGGTTATGGGCGGCAGCCCGGGTTCCGTTGCTAGTGCTGCACCCGCTGGACCTGAGCCTGGAACGGCTGAACTCGAAGGTTATGGCCCCCTTGATGCTGCAACGGCCGGGCGCTTGGCGGCCCTGGCGCCTACTTGGTACTTGCTCTTCACGGACGGCACTACCGGGCAGGCGTTGGGCGTGGGTCGCCGGGCATATCGTCCACCCAAGGCGCTGCGCCAGTACCTGCAGTGCCGCGACGGGACCTGCCGGTTTCCGGGATGCACCCGCCGGGCCAGCGTCTGCGAACCCGATCACACCATTGAGTGGCAGGACGGCGGGACTACCGACCCCGGCAACCTGGCAATGCTCTGCCGCAGGCACCACGCGCTGAAATCCATCGGCGCGTGGAGCTACAGACACTCTTCCCCTTCGGGGGACCTTGAGTGGCGCTCACCGCTGGGCCGGCGATATCCCACCGAAGCGGCGGAGCTCGGAAAAGTCCTGTATCCGCTCCAACAGCCGGAGCCGCCGCCGTTTTAGCCAGACGGCAGGCAGGCCTCGGACGTGTGCCGGCCCGGTCCCGGGGCAGCGCCAGTCAGGGGTGGTGCTTTAGTAGACGGAGCCCTCGAGCAGCTCGGAGAGCCTGCTTGCCGCACGCCGGAGTTCCGGGACGCCTGCCTTTAGCGTGGCTTCGCTGGCTGCCTCCACGGGACTGGTGAGGGAAATGGACTCGCTCGGGCGGCGCCCCATCCTGTTCGGCACGGCCACGGCCACTGAGAGAACTCCCGTGGCACGCTCATCCGCGGAGTACGCATACTCTGCCGTGGGCTCAGGCAACCTGGAGCGCAGCTCCGCGGCAGTGAGCCCGGCATCCTGACCCGCTGCAACGGCGGCAGCCACCACCTGCTCAAGCTCGTCGTCGCTCGCTGAAGCGAGCAGGATCTTGCCGGCGGCACCCAGCGTGAGGGGCAGGCGCTTGCCCAGCGGAAGGTCATAACGCAGGGGCGCTTCGCCATCCACGCGCGCCACGAGGATGCGCTCGAAGCCCAGCCGCGTATATAGCGACGCCGTCAGTCCCGTCTGTGATGCGACCTGCTGAAGGATGGGCCGGGCTGCCACTACGAGCGGATCGTTCTCGAGGAAGCTCCGGGCGGCAGGCAGGACCGCGGGCCCAATCCTGTAGGACTTGTCGGTCTGGCTGACCATTCCAAAGTCCTGCAGCACCCGCAGGATCCTCAACGTGGTGGGCAGGCTCATGCCGCAGGTCCTGGCCAGGTCGCTGAGCCGTTGCGGCCGCTCGGCGCGCTGCAGTTCCGCGAAGACCTCCATGGCACGGGAGAGGGAGCGCATGTTGGAGGCCTTGGGGCCTTCCTCAGCCGTAGGTTCCGTCGATGTCGTCATCGCCATCCTTTCATTCTATGTAAGTTCCTTGCGCTTGACAGCGACTGTGTCTGCTGTCACTATTTCTCTGTACGCAATATAGTTTCATTCTGTGAAATACACCAACGCAGAATGAAACGGATACACGGAGAAGGAACCCATGACAACGGAGTCAGTCACAGCCAAACCCGTGAGCCCTGCCCGGGTGGCGCCGTCTGTGTTGGCCGGTATTGGCGCGTTCGCGGCTGTGGGCGCTTACGTCCTGGCCACCTCGGTCGATCTCGGCCTCTGGACGTCTCTGGGCCCGGGCCCCGGCCTGTTTCCTTTCGCCATGGGCGCCGTCCTGGTGGCCATGGCTGTTGTCTGGCTGATCCAGGAACTCCGCCGGCCCAGCCAGACCGCAGAAGGCGTCGATCGCGGACTGGTCATCGCCGTCGTCCTGAGCCTGGTGGTCCTCGCGGTGGTCCTGGACCTGCTCGGCTTCCAGCTCGGCATGTTCCTCTTCCTCATGTACCACCTGAAGCTGCGCGGCCGCAGGGGCTGGCCCTCGTCCCTGATCACTGCCCTCGCCGGCAGCGTCGGCGCGTTCTACGCCTTCAACTACGGACTGAACGTGTCCCTGCCCGTCTCGGCCTTTCCCCTGCTGAACACGATCGGACTCTGAACGTGGATACCCTCAACGAACTCCTCAACGGCTTCGCGGCCGCCATGACCTGGCAAAACCTGCTTTTTGCCTTCCTGGGCTGCCTGCTCGGCACGGTCATCGGCGTGCTGCCCGGCATCGGCCCCGTAGCCGGCGTCGCGCTGCTCATTCCCCTCACCATGAACCTGGACGCGACCGGCGCGATCATCATGCTCTGCGCCATCTTCTACGGCACCGCTTACGGGGGAACCATCACCAGCGTCCTGCTGAACACCCCCGGCGAAGCTGCCTCGGCCATCACCACCATCGACGGCTACGCCATGACCAAGATCGGCAAGGCCGGAGCCGCCCTGACCATCGCCGCCGTCGGCTCCTTCGTGGGCGGAACCGTAGCCACCATCGGCCTGGTGGCGGCCGCCAAGCCCCTGGGAGAGCTGGGTCTGCTCGTAGGACCACCTGAATTCTTTGCCCTGATGGTGGTGGGCATCTCCCTGCTCGTCGCCCTCGCCGGGAAATCCATGGTCAAAGCAGTCATCTCCGGCGCCCTGGGCCTCCTCATCGCCATGGTCGGCATCGACCCGGTCGCCGGTGCGCCCCGGTTCACGTTCGGCATGGACCGGCTCCTGGACGGTGTCAGCTTCGTCGCCGTCATCGTGGGCGTCTTCGGGCTCTCCGAACTCCTGTCCTACCGCAAAGGCGACCAGCCGGCCGCGGTGCACGCACCCAACTTCCGCTCACTGCTCCCCACCGGCAACGAATGGCGCCGGAGCGCCCCGGCCATGGCCCGCGGCACCGGTATCGGCTTCGGCCTGGGGCTCATCCCGGGCATGACCGGTTCCGTGTCCTCACTGCTGGCCTACGGTGCGGAAAAGAAGTTTTCCCGCCACCGCAGCGAGCTGGGCAAGGGTGCCATCGAAGGTGTCGCCGGCCCGGAAACAGCCAATAATTCCCACGCGAACGCGGCCCTGATCCCGCTGTTCACCCTGGGCATCCCGGCCTCACCTACCATCGCGGTGCTGATGGGCGCCTTCCTCCAGCAGGGCCTCACCCCGGGGCCCACCCTGTTCACGGAACACTCCGAGATCGCCTGGGCCATCATCGCCAGCCTGTTCATCGGAAACCTGCTCCTGCTGCTGCTGAACGTGCCGCTGGTGGGCCTGTGGACCTCCATTCTCCGCGTGCCACAGTCGATCCTCACCGCTCTGATCCTGCTGTTTATGGTGATCGGCGCCTACACCATCAACTTCAGCGTCTTCGATGTCTTCGTGATGATCGGTTTCGGCCTCCTCGGCCTCGCCCTTCGCCACCTGGACATCCCGCTGGCACCCATGGTGCTGACCCTGGTGCTCGGCCCGCTCATGGAACGCTCGCTGCGCGAATCGCTCGAAATCTCCCAGGGCGACTTCAGCATCTTCACCAGCCGCCCCATCTCCGCCGTCCTGATCGGCCTTGGCCTGCTGATCGTCTTCAGCCCGCTGCTCAAGCTGCGCAAGCCGAAAGCACTCAACGAAGACCCCGAAACCTGAACCCCACCCGCACAAAGACCCCACACCTTCAAAGGAGAAGAACCATGAAAACCCGTTCACGCATCGCCGCCGCCCTGGCAGCAGCATCCCTGATCGCCCTCACCGGCTGCGGCGCCAATGCCGGAGCCACCAACGCCTCCGCCGGCGACTTCCCCAAAAAGGGCAAAACAATAGACCTCGTCGTTGCGTTCTCCTCCGGCGGTGCGGTGGACACTGCTGCCCGGCTCATCCAGCCCATCCTGGAAAAGGAACTCGGCACCAACGTGGAGGTCATTAACAAGCCCGGCGCCGGCGGACAGATCGGCTACACCCAGCTGACCAGCGCAAAACCTGACGGCTACACCATCGGTGCCACCGGTTCCCCGTCCGTCGTCGTTTCACCCCTTGATCCCGCCCGCGGCGCCAAGTACACCCGCGACAGCTTCCAGCCCTTGGGCCGCCAGGTCATCGACCCCACCGTCATCGCAGTGCAGCCGGACAGCCCCTACACAACACTGAAGGAGCTCCTGGACGCAGCCAAGGCCAACCCCAAGTCCCTGACCGCCAGCACCACCGGGCTCCAGACCGGCGAACACTTCGCCCTGGCCCAGATCCAGGAAAACACCGGTTCCGAATTTGCTCCGGTCCACTTCTCGGAAGGTGCGTCCCAGGCCACCACCGCTTTCCTTGGCAAACATGTGGACGTCCTGGTGGCCAACGTCAGTGACGTCACGGATCTCACCAAGCAGGGCAAGGCCCGCGTCCTGGGCGTCATGACGTCAGAGCGCGCACCCTCGCTGCCGGACGTTCCCACATTCAAGGAAGCGGGCTACGACCTCGAGGCCGGCACGGTACGCGGCTACTCCGCCCCCGCCGGGTTGCCGGACGAGGTGGCCACGAAGCTCGAAGCGGCCATCCAGAAAGCCATTGAAGACCCTGCCGTGGTGCAGAAGATGAACGACCTCGGCCTGCAGACCAGCTACCTCTCAGGCGAGGACTACAAGCAGTTCTGGGCCGGACAGGAAGAGGACTTTAAGAAGGTCCTGCCGCTGGTCCAGAAGACCGACTGACCCTGCCGCAAACCACCGGACGGAAGAAACCATCATGACAACCCCAGCAACAGACACCATCCACGCCACCTTCCCCCGCCCCGACAGGGACGTGGTGGAGCGCCTCGCCAAGCTGCCCGCCGCCAACATCGGCGACGCCATGGACCGGCTTGGTGTGGCGGACTCCGCCATCCAGGCCATCTGGCCCGGCGCCCTCCTCGCCGGCCCTGCCTTCACGGTGTGGACGCGGCCCGGCGACAACCAGGGCATCCACAAGGCCCTGGAGCAGGCCCGGCCGGGTGACGTCATTGTGGTGGCCGGCGGCGGCGACGCCTCCCGCGCACTGCTTGGCGAGCTCATCGGCGAACGCGCCATTAACCTTGGCATCGCCGGCTTCGCGCTGGACGGAGCAGCGCGCGACGCCGAAGCGCTGGGTGAGATCGGGATGCCCGTCTTCGCCCGGGCTACTTCCCCCGCCGGCCCTTACAAGGACGGCCCCTTCCGCCTGGGCACGGCGCTCGCTTTCGGCGGCGTCCCCGTCCTGCCCGGCGATGTGATTATCGGCGACTCCGACGGCGTGGTGGTGGTGCCCCGCGACCAGGCAGCCGCCGTCGCCGAGGCTGCCGAAGCAGTCTTCGCAGACGAAACGAACCGCCGGCAAGCCATCGTGGCAGCCCGCGCCTGAAGCAAGAAGGACAGAGAAGACCATGACAGCGGTAACCTTCATCGGCCTCGGCGAAGCCGGAGCCACCTACGCCGCGGCGCTCCACGCCGCTGGCCACAAGGTCACCGGGTTTGACCCGGTTGCGCCCACCACTCCCGCCGGCGTCACCCGCGCAGCAACCGCCGCACAAGCGTGTGAAGGCGCCGCCATCGTCCTCGTCATGACAGGAGCCGCGGCCGCGCGCAGCGTCGCCCAGGAGTGCCTTCCGGTCCTGGAAGCGGGCAGCTGCTACGCGGACTTCACCTCATCCTCGCCCGGAGTGATGCGCGAACTGGGCCGGCTGCCCGGCAAAGCCGACTTCGCCGACGTCGCCATCCTTGGGCCGGTCTCCGCACTGGGAGAGAAGACGCCCCTGATGGTCAGCGGCCCCGGAGCCCAGGCGGTGGTTGACCTGCTGGCTCCGCTGGGAGTCGACGTCGAAATTGCGGCGGGAGAACCCGGCGCGGCCATGGCCCATAAGCTCCTCCGCAGCGTCCTGATGAAGGGCCTGGCCTCCGTGGTGGTCGAAGCCGTGACTGCCGGCCGGGCAGCCGGACTCGAAGAATGGATCCGTGCCCAGATCGCCGGGCAGCTTGCCGGTGACGGGCAGGCAGTGATTGACCGGTTCCTTACCGGCACGGCCAAGCACGCCGTCCGGCGCTCCAAGGAAATGCAGGACACGGCCAGCTACCTCACCGATCTTGGAGTTCCCGCTGAGATGACCACTGCGTCCGCTGCCGCCCTTTCCCGCATGGCCCGGGCAACTGAGCCGGCCTTGCGCTGACGGCTGCATCCGGCAGAATCAAGAACGGGTAATACGTGACTCACCACCTAACCGGCGTCCCGCCGTCAGGAGCAGCAGCATGATCGGCATCTGGGCACTCGGCGCCTACCTTGCCGTCATCCTGTTGTGGACCACCGTGCTCAAGCGCAGTGTGGGGGAGGCCATGATCCTCGGCTTCCTGGCCGTCCTTCCGTTCACCGGGGCAGCGGCGGCTGCGGTCGGCTGGGATGCTCTCTACTCGGCCGTCACCGATGAGATCGTCTACGCCACTATGGCCTTCGTGTTTATGGGCTACCTGCTGGACAAAACCGGCGTGCTGGACCGGCTGATCGACCTGCTCAACTCCCTGATCGGCGGGGTCAAGGGCGGGCCGGCCTGGGTGTCCACTGTGGCCTCGGCCGGCCTGGGCGGGGTGGTCCACAACCAGGCGGCCATCGCCGCCACCGTGGGGTCAGTCACCATTCCCTGGATGGAAAAGTCGCGGCTGGACAAGCCCTCGGCGGCCACCCTGGTGGCCGGTAATGCTGGCATGGGAATCACCTTTCCGTTCAGCGCATCGATGTTCGTGCTGGTGGGATCCGCCACCGTGGGTCCCCTGCTGGACATCAACGCGCTGGTCCTGCCCTTGCTGTTCGGGGGCCTGTGGTGCTTCCTGCACCGGCTGATCGTCACCTGGCTGCTGATCCGCAAGAGCGGGATGGCTCCGCTTGATGCGGCCCATCGGCTGCCCGTCCGGGCCGCGTTTGGCCGTGGCTGGGCCACCCTCTTGCTGTTTGTTGTGGTGGCCATTCCGCTGGTGATCACGTCCGGGGCCATCGCTGCGGGTCTCTCGGACTGGACCCGGGGAGACGTGTCCAAGTCCGTCAGCGTCATCGTCTGGATCCCCGTGGTCCTGATTATCACCGGCTTCCTGCTGGGCCGGAAGAAACTCCCCACGAACGGGCGGGCGTGGTGGGCGCTGCTGCAGGACTCGGCCCCGCGGTTTGGGATCGTGGGCGTCACCGTGGTGTTCGCCTTCGCCGGAGCCAACGCCCTCGCCGCCACCGGGCTGCCGCAGCAAATGACGGAACTGCTCAACGGAATGAACCTGCCGGTGTGGATCCTGGCCATCCTGATCGGGCTGATTGTCATCGCTGTCGCCGCGCCCCTATCCGCCACTGCCACCATGGCTGCTGTTGGAACGGTCGGCGTCGCGGCCCTCGTGGCAGCCGGAGTCCCGGCAACCACTGCAGCGGTGGCCGTCCTGGTCTTCTCCTCCTGCGAGGCGGCGGTTCCGCCCGGCGGTGCCCCGCTTTATGTGGCGTGCGGCATCGCGGATGTGGACCCGATCAAAACATTCCTCCGGCTGCTCACCCACTATGCCCTGCCGTTGCTCGGCATCGGCGTCCTGATCATCCTCGGCGTCCTGCCGATCTAAAGGAAGTCATCATGCACACCATCCGAAGGGCCGTGGAAGTCCTCTTCGTCCTGACCCTCGCAGCGCTCCTTGTTGGGGGCGTTGTGTTCGTGGCCGGGCAGGCCATCGCCCTGGTTGCCGGCCAGGGCGACTGGCTCACCCTGCTCAACGAGACCATCAAGGCGCCCATGTGCATCGCTGCCTCCGTTTGCGCCATCGCAGGCTTCCTGCTTAGTTACAAACGCCGCCAGAACCAGGAGCAGCCGCAGGAAGCAGGGGCACGGTGAGGCCCGGGGAGGGAACCTACCCCACGTTCGCCGATCTCCTGAAGCGGGAGGGTGCCTTCGCTGGAACCTCCTGGGGCCTCTTTCCGGACGCAACCCGCGGGACGCCGTCGTTCATTGATTCCAAGGCCGTGATGGAAGCGCGAAGCTGCATCCGCACCGGCATGGCCTTTGGCCTGGACTATCCGGCCGATGCCTTCGACCCCGGCATGTCCCTCAAGCGCGGCGCTCCCCGGCACACCATCTACTCCTCGCACCCGGCCCACCGCGACGACTTCCTGGACGGGTACTACCTGCAGGGATCCAGCCAGATCGACGGGCTGCGGCACCGCCGTGCAGACGACGTCGGCTTCTACAACGGCACATCCGATCACGTTGTCCGTGAGGGCACGCCGGATCTTGGCATCCAGGTTTGGGCGGACAACCCGATCGTCGGGAGGGGAGTCCTTGTCGACCTCGCCGGGTACCGCGCCGGGCAGGGCGCTCCGATCGACCATGCCGCAGGTGAGCCCCTGGAACTGGAGCTGATCCAGGCTGCGCTGGCTGCCCAGTCCGTGACCCTCCGGCAGGGCGACATCCTGTTGCTGCACACCGGCTGGTGCGAGTGGTTCCTCGGCCTGGCCCCCGAGGACAAACAGCGGATGCGGGAGAGCAGGCGTGCCACCGGCGTTGCGCAGTCCGGGGACTTCGTCGCCTGGGCATGGGACCACCGGCTGGCGCTCCTCGCGGCGGACAACTTCGCCCTCGAATGCCTGCCCGCATTGGCTTCCAGCCCTTACCGCGACTCCGCCCCGAACGATCACGGCATGATGCACCAGCAGCTCCTCGCCAAGCTGGGCATGCCGCTGGGTGAACTGTGGCGGCTCGGGCCCCTCGCGCGCCACATGCGTGGCATTAACCAGTGGGACGCCTTCATCACCATCAAACCGCTGAACATCACCGGCGGGACCGGATCACCCGCGAACGCCACCGCGCTGCTGTGAGGGTAACCCCGTCAGGCCAGGCGCTCGCCGGTGATTTCGGCCAGGTGGTCCAGGAGCGCGTTCTGGAACCGCTCGTCACGGGCGGCATGATGGGGCTTCTCCCGGGCCTGGTGGAACCAGTAGCCGCCGCTGGTGAGCGCCGCCGCGTCATCGCTTGTGGCGAGCCACTCCTGGGTCAGGTGGCCGAGGCGCAGGTCATCGGGCGCCCCGACGCCGCCCATCCGGGTCGGCACCCAGCCCGGATCCACGGCGTTGCTGAGGACGTCCGGCCATAAACGGGCGGCGGCGGCTGCCAGGGCCGTGAGGTAAAGCTTGCTGTCCGAGTAGGTCACCTTCCCCGTGCCCGCTTCGAGCCTGCTGAGATCGGCGTGTCCGCCGCGGTGCATCCCGCTGCTGAGGTAGACCAGCCGCAGCGGGCGTTCGATGAGCGCAGTGAGGAGATACGGGGCCACAACATTCACCTGGAAGATGTCCGGGCTGTGCAGGACTCCCGCGTTGTGGATGACGGCGTCCATGCGGCCGATCGCGTTGACTTGCCGGGCGACGTCGCGTGTCTGTTCAGTGTCCGCCAGATCGCCCACCACCGCTGCGGCCCCGCCGTCCACCAGCTCCTGGACGGCATCCAGCCGGGCAGTGCTCCGGGCATGGACAACAACATCGTGCCCACTCTCCAGAAGGGTCCGGGCCGTAGCTTGTCCCAAACCGTCAGCGGAGCCGGTGACAAAAACACGCATCCCTACACCTTATCGGTCGGGCTCAGTCGCGAATCATACTTGTATACATCTATACAAGTATGATGAGTGCTGGAGGTCGAACATGACTGATTTACCGGCACGGAACACCGGCGCACATTTTGTCTACGCGGAGCTGAAGCGGCAGATCCTCAGCCTTGAGCTGAAGCCGGGGGAGCGGATTTTTGAGCCTGCAATGGCTTCGGCATTGAGGGTGAGCCGTACACCGCTGCGTGAGGCCATCAGGCGGCTCATCTCAGAAAACCTCCTGGAGCAGCAGCCCACCGGGGGTGTCCTGGTGCCCAGCCTGGACGAGGCAGTCATTTCAGAGTTGTACGAGGTCCGGGCGGCTATGGAGTCGCTGATGGCACGGAACGCCTGCATTAAGGCCACGCCTTCTGACATCGAAGCGCTCCGAGGCATCCTTGCCCGTAACGCTGCAGTGGTGGAATTCGCCGACGACGCCATGCGGCAGGGCATGGCACTTCACAGCAGGCTCGCGGAGATCGCCGGAAATTCCTGGGCCCGCCGTTTCCACGACCAGGTATCCAACCACATGGAGCGGTACCGGCACTTCACCAACAGCACCCAGGGACGGCGTGACGAGGCCCTGACCCAGCACCGGGCCCTGGTGGACGCCGTGGCCGCGGGTGATCCGGACAACGCTGCGAAGATAGCTTTCGAGCACGTCATGGGCGCCCGGGATGCCGCGGTGCGTGCCATCTCGGGCAGCGGCCTGGGCATCTCATGATCGGTGAACTTGGACGCCGCACAACAACTTCCCTCCTGGTCCATTCCGCGCTGATCCAGGCCGTGACCTTCCTGGTCCGGCCGGCGGCGACCTACCGTGCGCTTGAACTGGACGTTCCCGGGTTTGCCTTGGGCCTTCTGGCAGCCAGCTATGCTGTTTTTCCCTTGCTGCTCGCGGTCCCCACGGGCGGCCTGGTGGACCGCCTGGGTGAGCGCCGGCTGATGGCCATCGGGTCCGCCGTCGTTCTTGTCAGTTCTGTTTTCCTGCTGCTGTGGGGCTCGTCCATCGTCACCCTGGTCATCGGAACCGCACTGCTGGGTGCCGGGCAACTCGCATGCGTTGTTGGGCAGCAGGCCGTGGTGGCCAACAACGCTGCCCCCGCCCGCATGGACGCAGCCTTCGGTTACCTGACTTTCGCTGCCTCCCTGGGCCAGGCCCTCGGACCCCTGGCGATTGCTCTCGTGGGAGGCGCCTCCATCCGCCCCGACACGCAGGCGATCTTCTTCCTGTCCACGTGCATGAGCCTGGCACTCTTCGTGACCACGTTTGGTGTGGCAGCACAGGTCAGCAGCGCGAAGAGGAAGGCCGTTGCGGGTGGCGGCAACACCGGCAACGCACTCTCACTGCTCAGGACCCCGGGCGTCGCCCGCGCATTGGCTACCAGCGCCACCGTTCTTGCCGTGGTGGACCTGACCATGGTGTACCTCCCGGCACTCGGATCCGAACGCGGGCTCACTGCGGCAACCGTGGGCGCCATGCTCACTGTCCGTGCAGTGTTTTCCATGGTTTCGCGGATCCTGCTGGGGCGGGTGTCCCGGAAGCTGGGCCGCATGAGGCTGCTGGTTTTGAGCCTGTCACTGTCCACCGCCGCTTTGGCCGTGGCGGCGGTTCCCATGCCGGCCTGGCTCTTGTTTGTTGTGATGGCGGTTCTCGGGCTGGGGCTTGGCATCGGCCAGCCGCTGACCATGTCCTGGCTTTCGGCGCAGGCCCCCGCGGGGCAGCGCGGGCGGGCGTTGGCCCTTAGGCTCGCCGGGAACCGGGTGGGCCAGGTGGTACTGCCGAGTGCCATCGGGGTGGTTGCGGCAGGGCTTGGTGCCGGAGGTGTCTTCCTTGCTTCAGCCGTGGTGGTGGGCGGGACGCTGCTGCTGCTCCGCGGCGTGCAGTTGGACTAGGGCGTGCAGTTGGACCAGTCAGGGCAGCCGGCCCGGCCGCAGCACTGAAGGCACCCCGGCCTGCCCAGGATCCAACGGAACCGGGCTGACCAGTACCGCCGGTCCACTGTGCAGGCTGCCGCTCGAGATTGCCCGGCAACGGATGCCGCCCCGGCCCCGCATCGCGGCGTGGGCTCCCGGCGCAAGCACCTCGTTCATCCAGGCGCACGGGTGCGCGGGCCGCCCGCCGTGGAACCCCACCACGGAATCCCCGGATTCAAGCGCGAAGTCGTGGCCCAGCAGCGGAGCCAGGTGGGCACCGCGCAGGATCACATTCCGCCGGGTGGCCAGGGGATCAAACGGCCCGGCCTCCAGTTCCGCGGCCATGGCCTCAAGGGCCTCGACGGCGAACAGGGTCACCGCAGCGTCCATGTGCGCGGCCTTACCGAAAAACCGGTCGCCCACAATGCCCTTGCCCGCCACGACTTCAGCCGTCCCGGCGTCAAGCGTCGGCACGTCCGCAGGACCGTCCTTGGCCCGCCCGAAGTAGGCATGCCCCGGTGACACCAGCAGGTGGAGGATTTCGACGTCGTACCGGTAGCGTTCGGCCATACCGCCAGCGTAGTTTGATGTAACCGTCAGACATCGCTGATCGAGACTATTGGGGGAGCAGAAAATGGAACCAATCGCTGTGGACGGCGGCAAGGGCACCGTCAAACTTGGATCCGACGGAATTATCCACCTTGTCTGGCGGCCCGGGATCGTTCTGGACAGCGATGACGTGCACGCGGCCATGGCTACGATCAATGAAATTTCCGATGGGTCCGCATACCCGATGCTGGTGGACATGGGGGTTACCAGGTCAGTGACCCGTCAGGCCAAGTCCGCCTTCCAGATCCCCTGTGCAGCGTCGCGCATTGCCTTGCTTGGCTCAAGTCCGGTGGACCGCATCATTGCCAACTTCACCATTGAACGCCAGACCCTGCCCTGTCCCACGCGCTTCTTCACATCGCGGGATGAGGCGCTGGGGTGGCTTATCGATCCCGCAATATCCTGACCGGCGTCAGTCTTTCTGCAGTTTCTCGGCGAGCATCACGAGGATTCCGCTGGGGCCGCGGAGGTACGTCAGTTTGTAGACGTCGCCATAGGTCGCCACGCCGCGCAGCGGATGGCACCCGTGTCTGGCAGCTACCTCAAGGGCTTTGTCGATGTCATCCACCGAGAAGGCCACGCGGTGCATGCCGATGTCGTTGGGCCGGGTCGGGTGCGACTCGATGGCTTCGGGATGGATGTATTCGAAGAGCTCCAGCTGGCCGTGACCGTCCGGGGTCTGGAGCATCGCAATCCTGGCGTGGTTGCCATCAAGCCCCACGGCAGTGTCGGTCCACTCCCCGCTGACAGTGTCACGGCCGATCACCGTCAGGCCGAGATCGGTGAAAAAGGCGATGGCTTCCTCGAGATCGCGAACGGCGATCCCGACGTTTTCCAGTTTGATGGCCATGCTCAAGCACCAACATACGCAGCAAGGTGCTTGCCGGTGAGCGTTGCGGCGTCAGCCACCAGCTCAGCCGGCGTGCCCTCGAAAACGATCCGCCCGCCGTCGTGCCCTGCTCCCGGCCCCAGATCGATGAGCCAGTCAGCGTGCGCCATCACCGCCTGGTGGTGCTCGATGACGATCACGGACTTGCCGGAATCCACCAGCCGGTCCAGCAGGCCCAGCAGGTTCTCCACGTCGGCAAGGTGCAGGCCCGTGGTGGGCTCGTCCAGGACGTACACGTCGCCCTTCTCGGCCATCTGCGTGGCGAGCTTGAGCCGCTGGCGCTCGCCGCCGGACAGCGTGGTGAGCGGCTGGCCGAGGCTGAGGTAGCCCAGGCCCACGTCCGCGAGCCGGTCAAGGACCGTGCGCGCCGCCGGCGTATTCGCCTCGCCTTCGGCGAAGAAGGCGGCGGCCTCCGTCACGGACATCGCCAGGACGTCGGCGATGTTCTTCCCGCCGAGCGTGTATTCCAGCACCGACGCCTGGAAGCGGCGGCCCTCGCAGTCCTCGCACGGTGACTCCACCGTGGCCATCACACCCAGCTCGGTGAAGATGACCCCGGCGCCGTTGCAGGTGGGGCAGGCGCCCTCGGAGTTCGAGCTGAACAGCGCCGGCTTCACCCCGTTGGCCTTCGCGAAGGCCTTGCGGATGGGCTCCAGCATGCCCGTATAGGTGGCCGGGTTGCTGCGCCGGGAGCCCTTGATGGCGCCCTGGTCGATCACCACCACGCCCTCGCGCTTGGCCACCGAACCGTGGATCAGCGAACTCTTGCCCGAGCCCGCCACGCCCGTCACCACCGTCAACACGCCCAGGGGGATGTCGACGTCGACCGCCTGCAGGTTGTGCGTCGACGCCCCGCGCACCTCGAGCGCCCCGGACGCCTTCCGGACCGCGTCCTTGAGCGATGCCCGGTCCCCGAGATGGCGCCCGGTGATGGTGTCGCTGGACCGCAGGCCCTCCAGCGTGCCCTCATAACAGACAGTGCCGCCCGCGGTGCCCGCACCCGGCCCCAGGTCAACAATGTGGTCCGCGATCGCGATGGTTTCCGGCTTGTGCTCCACCACCAGCACGGTGTTGCCCTTGTCCCGCAGCTGCAGCAGCAGCTGGTTCATGCGCTCGATATCGTGCGGGTGCAGCCCGATGGTGGGCTCGTCAAAGACATACGTGACGTCGGTGAGGGAGGAGCCGAGGTGCCGGATCATCTTGGTGCGCTGGGCCTCGCCCCCGGAGAGCGTGCCGGCCGGGCGGTCCAGGCTGAGGTAGCCCAGGCCGATGTCGGAGAATGAGTCCAGCAGGTGCTGCAGGCCCTTGAGCAGGGGAGCCACGGAGGCGTCCTTGAGGCCGCGGATCCACTGGGCGAGGTCGCTGATCTGCATCTGGCAGAGCTCGGCGATGTTTTTGCCGTTGATCCTGGAGGACAGCGCCTGCTGCGTCAGCCGGGTCCCCTCACACTCGGGGCAGGTCTGGAACGTCACGGCGCGTTCCACGAACCGGCGCACATGCGGCTGCATCGCCTCGGGGTCCTTGGACAGCATGGACTTCTGGATCTTGGGGATGATCCCCTCGAACGTCAGGTTGACGCCCTCCACCTTGATCTTGGTGGGCTCGGCGTACAGCATGGTCTCCAGCTGCTTCTTGGTGAACTTCGCAATGGGCTTGTCCATCGGCAGGCCCATGCCCTCGAACAGGCGCCCGTACCAGCCGTCCATCGAGTAGCCCGGAACAAGCAGTGATCCCTCGGCCAAGGACTTTTCGTCGTCGTACAGCGCTGTGCGGTCAATATCGCTGACGGCGCCCATGCCCTCGCAGCGCGGGCACATGCCGCCCAGGTAGACGGCCTGCTGGACCACGGCTTTCTCCACCCGGCCGCCGCTCTTCTCGGTGGACATCACGCCGCTGGCCTTGCGGGTGGGCACGTTGAAGGAGAACGCCGTGGGCGGGCCGACGTACGGTGAGCCGAGCCGGCTGAAGAGGATGCGCAGCATCGCGTTCGCGTCCGTGGCAGTGCCCACGGTGGAGCGCGGGTTGGCGCCCATCCGCTCCTGGTCCACAATGATCGCCGTGGTGAGCCCTTCCAGGAAGTCCACCTCGGGCCGGGCCAGCGAGGGCATAAAGCCCTGCACGAACGCACTGTAGGTCTCGTTGATCATCCGCTGCGACTCTGCGGCGATGGTGGCGAACACCAGGGAGCTCTTGCCCGATCCCGACACACCCGTGAAAACAGTCAGCCGGCGCTTGGGCAGCTCAACGCTGACGTCCTTGAGGTTGTTCTCGCGCGCCCCCTGCACCCGGATCAGGTCATGGGTGTCGGCGACGTGCAGCCCGTTGGGATCGGTGCTGGTGACGGTACTGGTGTCCGTGCTCATCGGGTCTCCATCTGTGGGGGTTCAGGGCTGCTGGTTGATGCGGACGGTGTTGCCGGCCGGGTCGCGGAAGGCGCAGTCGCGGATTCCGTAGGGCTGGTCAACGGGTTCCTGGACCACGTCCGCCCCGGTAGCCTCCACCGAGGCGAACGCGGCGTCCACGTCCGGGGAGGACAGGACGATGGTGGCATAGGTGCCCTTGGCCATCATTTCGGCGATGGTGCGGCGTTCGTCGTCGGTGACGCCGGGATCAACGGCGGGCGGGTACAGGACGATGGAGACGTCCGGCTGGCCGGCGGGGCCCACCGTGATCCAGCGCATGGTGCCGCGGCCAACATCGTTACGGATTTCGAAGCCCAGGGCGTCGCGGTAGAACGCCAGGGAGGCGTCGGGATCGGTATGCGGAAGGAAGGTTGAGGAGATGCTGATCTTGTTCATGGCAGTCATGCTAGTTGCGGCTCCGGGGCGGGCGCTTCTCGATTCCTGACCGGTCTGGTGACCTGTTTCGCCACGCACGCGGGGATGCCCGCCGTCGACATTTCCGCTTCCTGTTTGTAGACGCTGGGCGGCATACCCACCAGTTCCGTGAAGCGGGTGCTGAAGGTTCCCAGCGAGGAACAGCCGACGGCGAAGCACACCTCCGTGACGGAAAGGTCACCGCGGCGAAGCAGCGCCATGGCCCGCTCGATGCGCCTGGTCATGAGGTAGCTGTAGGGCGATTCCTGGTACGCCGCCTTGAAACGGCGGCTCAGGTGCCCGGCGGACATGTGCACGCCGCGGGCCAGGGACTCGACGTCCAGCGGCTGCGCGTACTCGCGGTCGATCCTGTCCTTGACGCGGCGGAGATCCGTGAGCTCGCGCAGGCGGGCGTCGGAGAGGGGGCTGGTGGTCACACCTCAGATCGTGCTACGCCCCGGCGGAGTTGTCCAGAGACCCGGCCCGGAACGGCACGGACGTAAGCTGGCGCCTTGGCTAGGAGGCGGCTTCCTGGGCCTGGAGTTCACGCACCTCCCCGGTGAGAACGGTCAGCTCGACGCCGGCGGGCCGCTCCGCAGTGCTGCTGATGCGTACCGCTGAGCCTGTGTGGGCTGATTCGAGCACGGACTCCATGACCTCAAGGACATGGAAGGCCAGGGTGCCGCCCGCGCGGGGCTCGGCGCCTTCCGGGGTGGCGGCGAGGTCGGCGATGCCGAAGCCGCGCCCCGAGTCAACGTAGCCGGCGGACACGGGGAGGGTCTCCCACGCATCGGCGCCCAGGGAGAACAGCTGGACCTCACCGTCAAAGTGGTTGGGGTCCGGCACCACCAGGGAGCCGTGTTCGCCGTGGATCTCGATGTTCGGCGACTTGGACTTCACGGCGTCGAAGCTCATGAACAGGGTGGAGAGCGCGCCGGAGGCGTGGGTCAGCACGCCGGTGACGTGGGAGTCGATGGCAACGGGGACCTTTTCGCCCTGCCGGGGGCCCGAGCCGATGGTCCGTTCGTTGCGGGTGTGGCTCGCGGCGCCCGTCACCGAGACCACCGGGCCCAGCAGGGTCACCAGCGCCGTGACGTAGTAGGGGCCCATGTCCAGGAGCGGGCCGCCGCCGGGCTGGTAGTAGAAGTCCGGGTTCGGGTGCCAGCGCTCGTGGCCTGGGGTCACCATGGTGGCGGAGGCGGAGATGGGCGCGCCGATCAGCCCGTCATCGATCGCCTTGCGGGCGGTCTGGATGCCGGTGCCCAGTACCGTATCCGGCGCGCAGCCGACGGCGACGCCGGCCTCCCGCGCTGCCTCCAGCACTGTACGTGCCTCCTCAGTTGTGGCGGCGAGGGGCTTCTCGCCGTACACGCTTTTGCCCGCTGCGATGGCCTTCAGTGCCACCTCGGCGTGCGCGGCCGGGATGGTGAGGTTCAGGACCAGCTCGACGTCGTCCGCGGCGAGGAGTTCGTCCACGGAAACGGCGCGGACGCCCTCGTACTGCTCCGCCACTGCCCTGGCGCGTGCGGGATCCAGGTCCGCTACCGCTACGAGTTCGAGGTCCTGGAGCTTGCGGAAGTTGGTGAGGTACTGCGCGATGATGGCGCCGCAGCCAACGATTCCTACTTTCAACGGCTTGCCCACAGCAGGCCCCTTTCGATGATGGTGCGGACGTTGGTGTCCTGGAGGATTTCGACCCGGTGGCCGGGGGTGGCGACGAAGATGCGGCCCTTGCCCCATTGTCGGGTCCAGATGGCGGGGGAGGTGACTTCGCGGTTCCAGGGGTCCCATTCCCGGACCTTCTGGGTGGTGGTGGCGAGGACGTCAATGTAGTCGTCGGAGAGGACCCAGTACTGTTCGGTGACCAGGTCAAAGTCGTTGATGCCCTGGGTGATGGGGTGTTCCGCGGCTGCGGGCAGCATGTTCACCGTGTAGGGAACGTAGTTGTCCGACTGCTCGCCGATGCACTCGTCCGGGTGCTTGCCCGGGTGGCAGGCGAACTGGCCGCCGATCAGGTGCAGGTAGTCGGAGTTGTTGCGGTAGGAATCGGCGATCCCGCCGTGCCAGCCGGCCAGGCCGGTGCCGTTTTCCACCGCTGTGCGCAGCCCGGCAAACTCGTCCTTTTCGATGGTGGTCATGGTCATGCACTGCATGATGAGGTCCACGCCGGCCATGTATTCGGCGTCCGCGTAAACCTTGGGCGATTCCTCCACCCGGACGTCGTAGCCGTTGTCCTTGAGGTAGGGGATAAAAAGTTCGGTGGCCTCGTACGGCTGGTGGCCGTCCCAGCCGCCGCGGACCACCAGGGCATTTTTGGGTTCTGTCATTGGGTTTCCTTTGGTTGGCTGCCGGCTTTTGTCAGGCCGGCGGCAGGTCGGGTCAGCGGCTGGAGAAGGCGGCGTCGAAGGCGGCTGCGGGCGGGGCGATCCGGGCGAGGTCCTGGACGATGGCCAGTGCCTGCGGTGCGCCGACGAGGCGGTCCATGCCGGCATCCTCCCATTCGATGCTGGTGGGGCCGTCATAGCCGATCGCGTTCAGGGTCCGGAAAATGCGGTTCCACTGCACATCGCCGTGGCCCGCGCTGACGAAATCCCAGCCGCGGCGGGGATCCGCCCAGGCGAGGTGCGAGCCCAGCCGGCCGTTGCGGCCGTCTAGCTGGCGGACGGATTCCTTCACGTGGACATGCAGGATGTGTTCGGCGAAGTCCTGCAGGAACATCACCGGGTCCAGGTCCTGCCAGATGAAGTGGGACGGGTCGAAGTTCAGGCCGAAGCTGCTGCGGTGCCCGATGGCTTCCAGGGTGCGTTTGGTGGTCCAGTAGTCGTAGGCGATTTCGGAGGGGTGGACCTCCAGTGCGAACCGGACACCCTCTTCCTCGAAGACGTCCAGGATGGGGTTCCAGCGGTCCGCGAAGTCCCGGTAGCCGGCGTCGATCATTGACTCCGGGGCGGGCGGGAACATGGCCACCGCCTTCCAGATGGAGGACCCGGTGAACCCTGTGACGGTTTTGACCCCGAGGCGGGCCGCGGCCCGTGCGGTGTCCTTCATCGACTCGGCGGCCCGCCGGCGGACTCCCTCCGGATCGCCGTTTCCCCAGATTTCCGCGGACAGGATGCCCTGGTGGCGTTCATCGATGGGATCGTCGCAGACGGCCTGGCCGGTGAGGTGGTTGGCGATGGCGAAGACCTGGAGGTTGTTCTTTTCCAGGATGTCCAGCCGGCCCTGGAGGTAGTAGTCGTCCTCCGCGGCCCGGCGCGGGTCCAGGTGGTCTCCCCAGCAGGCGATCTCCAGCCCGTCAAAGCCCCACTCACCGGCGAGCCGGGCCACCTCCTCGAACGGCAGATCGGCCCACTGGCCGGTGAAAAGAGTGATTGGTCGTGTCATCGTTTCTAGACTTTCTGCCACTGGCTGGAATTGGCGGCGCTGGACTCCACGGCTGCCAGGACGCGCTGGACCTGCAGGGCGTCGGCGAAAGAGGGTTCCGGCTGGCGGCCTTCGCCGATGGCCGTGACCAGGTCCACCACCTGGTGGGTGAAGCCGTGTTCGTACCCCAGCCCGTGGCCGGTGGGCCACCAGTTGCCGACGTACGGGTGCTCGGGTTCGGTGACGAAGATCCTGCGGAAGCCTGCGTCGGGGGATTCGGCTGCGTCGTAGAAGGACAGGACGTTCATGTCCTCGAAGTCGAAGGCCAGGGACCCCTTGCTTCCGTTCACCTCCAGGCGCATGGCGTTCTTCCGGCCCAGCGCGTAGCGGGTGGCTTCGAAGACGCCCACCGCCCCTGCGGCGCCGGCTCCGCCGTCGAACTTTGTGTCTTCAAGGCGGGCGCTGAAGATGGCCGCATCATCCACGGTGACGCTGCCGCGCGGGGTGTCGCTGCTGAGGTCGCCGTGCCCGCCCAGGCCCACGAGGTCCCCGGCGAGCGGCCGCTCCGGCACGAACGTTTCGAGCAGTGCCGAGACGCCGGTGATGTTCAGCCCCGTGACCCATTGGGCGGCGTCGATGCTGTGCGCTCCGATGTCGCCCAGGGAGCCGGACCCGGACTTGCTCTTGTCCAGCCGCCAGGTCATGGGGGCATTCCCGTCCGAGAGCCAGTCCTGCAGGTACTGCGCCCGGACATGCCGGATCTCGCCGAGCCTGCCCTGTTCCACGAACCGTTTGGCCAGTGCCAGGGCGGGGGTGCGCCGGTAGCTGAAGCCGCACATCGAGGCGACGCCGTGCTTGGCGGCGGTTTCCGCGGCCACGGCCATCTTCTCTGCCTCCGCCACGGAATTGGCCAGCGGCTTTTCGCACAGCACGTGCTTGCCGGCCTCCAGGGCGGCAATGGCAATTTCGGCGTGGGTATCGCCCGGCGTGCAGATATCGATCAGGTCGATGTCGTCCCGTTCGATCAGGCGCCGCCAGTCTGTCTCCACCGACTCCCAGCCGAGCTTGTCCGCAGCGGCCCGGACGCCGTCGGCATTCCTTCCGGCCACTGCCGTGAGCCGGGGCTGCAGCGGCAGGTCAAAGAACCTAGGTGCGGTGCGCCAGGCGTGGGAGTGGGCCGCGCCCATAAAGGCATAGCCCACCATGCCCACGCGCAGGGGTTCGGATCCGGTCATGGAAGTTCCTTTCTACTTGCTGAAGCCGGCGGTGAGGCCGGCCAGCAGCTGGCGGCGGCCCACGATGTAGAGCACCAGGATCGGCAACGTGCTCAGTACCACCGAGGCGAGTACGGCGGGGATGTTGACGCTGAACTCTCCCTGGAAGGTCCACAGGCCCAGGGGAAGGACGCGCAGGCCGGGGCTCTGGGTGAGGACCAGGGGGAGCAGGAAGCCGTTCCACACGTGCAGTCCGTTGTAGATGGCCACGGTGACGATCGCGGGGCGGGTCAGGGGCAGGGCAAGCCGCCACATGGTCTGCCAGTCGCTGCAGCCGTCCAGCCGCATGGATTCGAACAGTTCGTTCGGTACGTCGCGGATGAAGTTGGACAGGATCAGCACCGTCAGCGGGATGGCGAAGGCAATGGACGGAAGCATCAGCGCGAGCAGGCTGTCGTAGAGATTGAGCCGGATGATCATCAGGTAGATCGGGATGATCGTTGCTTGAAGCGGGATGGCCAGGCCCATCAGGAACATGCCGTTGACCAGCTTGAGGAACCTGCCGCTGCCCCGGACGATGGCGAACGAGGCCATAAAGGAAATCAGCACGGCGGGAACCACGGAACCCAGCGTGACGATGGCGCTGTTCATGAAGTAGGTGGCGAAATCCGCCTCAAGAACCATCTGGTAGTTTTCCAGCGTGGGTGAGGCAGGAAGCGCCAGCGGGTTCTGGCCGAAGTAGCCTTCCTGGGTCTTCAGGCTGGTGATCACCACGTAGTAGACCGGAAGAATGATGATGGCCAGCCAGATCCACCCGCCCAGGCCACCCGGAATGTTGAGCCGGCCCAGCCGGGAACCGAGGCTCCGCTGGCGGGCTGCGGCTCCGGCGGGGGAGCCGGCTGCTGCCTCCTGCGGGCTGCGTTTCAGTACGATGCTCACCCTACAGACCTTCCAATTGGCTGCCCTGCTTGTCCTTGCCTCCGAGGCGCTGGAGGAACAAGGCAAGGCCGAGGCCGATGACTACGAGAATGACGGCGATAACGCTAGCCGGGCCCATCAGGTTGGCCCGGAAGCCCCGCAGGTACATGTCCAGGGCCAGGATCCGGGTGGAGTTTCCCGGCCCGCCGCCGGTGAGGACGAAGATCAGGTCGAAGTACGTCAGGGAGCCCACCACCATGAGGGTGGAGGAGGTGATGATGGTGTACTTCAACTGGGGCAGGGTGATGTGGAAGAACTGCTTGATGGTTCCCGCCCCGTCGATCTGGGCTGCTTCGTACAGCGATTTGGGGATCTGCCGCACGCCGCCCTGGTAGATGAGCGTGTGGAACGGCACGAACTGCCAGGCGATCACGAAGATCACCAGGCCCAGGGCAAGGTGCGGGACCCCCAGCCAGTCCTGGGCCAGGAATGGCAGGCCCAGCCCGGTGGCCAGGCCGAAGTTGGGATCCAGCAGTGCCTTGAAGGCGATCGCCACTGCAGCTGATGAGAGCAGCAGCGGCAGGAAGTACAACACTGCCAGGGCGGCCCTGTACCGCTGGCTGCCTGCCGTGAACACCCCCAGGAGGAGGCTGATCGGCGTCTGGACCAGCCACGAGACGATCATGATCAGGAAGGTCAGTCCCAGCGCGTTGTACAGGCCCGGGTCCGCCAGCACGGAGAACCAGTTGCCCATGCCGGCGGCCCCGATGGCGCCGATGCCGTCCCAGTTGGTGAAACTGAGGATGAGCACCCCCACCAGCGGCACTACGGCGAAGACGAGGAAGAAGAACAACGCGGGCACTGTCAGCCACGCGAGGGCGGCCTTGCGCTTGTCGGTTGGTGCCGCGCCGGTTCCGGCGGTGAGTGCCCGGGGCGCGGTGGAGACGGCGTTACTCATTTTCCGAGGGTGGCGTTCATGTTCTCGGCGAACTGCTGCGGCGTGATCGACTTCAGGAACAACTGGTCGATGTTGTTCAGCAGGGCCTCGGCTGCGGTGGGGCTCAGAGCCTGGTCCCAGGACTGCTGGAAGCTCGGGGCGTTCTTGGCCATACCGTAGACGAAGTTCAGGAAGTCCTTGTCCGGGGACGTGTTGAGCTTGTCCTCGATGCCGTTAACGATCGGAACGGATCCTGAATTGATATAGGTGTCGATGACCGTCTCGGTCAGGATGCCGTCCTTGAAGAACTTCTTGGCCGACTCCTTTTCCTTGTCGCTGGCCTTCGAGGAGATCGACATGTACTGGGCGGGGTTTCCGACGCCGTTCTTGGGGTCGCCCTTGCCGCCGGCCACGGTGGGGAACTGGACGAAGCCCAGGTTTCCGTCCTGGACGAAGTTCTGGCCGCCCTTCTTCATGGCGCCGTAGGTCCAGGAACCGTGCAGCATCATGGCTGCCTTGCCCGTGAACAGCAGTGCCTGGTCCGCGTTGGAGTCTGCGGTGATGGAAGAGAAGCCCTTGATGAACCCCTCGGCCGAGACGAGTTCCTGGATCTTGGTGCCGGTTTCGATCACGGCAGGATCCAGCCAGGCATTGGGTTTGCCTTCGAAGATGGCAGTGAAGACGACGGGGCCGCCGATGCGGTCCAGCAGGTATTCGAGCCACATCATGGAAGTCCAGCGGGACTGTCCACCCAGGGAGAAGGGTGCCACACCCATGTCGTTGAAGGTCTTGACCAGCGACATGATGTCGTCCCAGGTCTTGGGCGGCTGGACGCCGGCCTTCTCGAACAGTTCCTTGTTGTAGAAGAGCACGATCGGGGCGACGTACTGGTTGGGCAGGGCATAGATCTTCCCGTTCACGGTGGCCGCACCGAAGGAGGCGGGAAAGAACTTCTCCTTCAGGTCCGGGTTCTCGTCAAACCAGCCGGTCAGGTCATCCACCTGGTTGGCTTCGGCGTAGGTCTTGAGGGTGCCGCCGCCCCAGCCGTAGATGATGGTGGGGGCCTGGCCGGCGCCGATGGCGGTCTTGATCTTGGTTTTATAGGCGTCGTTCTGGAAGTAAGTCACGGCGATCTTGTTGTCCGCGTTCGCTGAATTGAAGGCGTCCACGGCCTTCTGCATGGTGGTCTCGTTCGGCTCTCCGGACAGGTACCACATGCTGGCGCCCCCGCCGGCGCTGGAGGTTCCCGGTCCGGATGTCCCGCACGCGGTGGTCGCCGCAACGGCGAACGGGGTGAGGGCAGCAAGGGCGAGGAAAGAGCGGCGGGACGTCTGGGGCTGCTTCATTGCTTCTCCATCTGAGTTTGCTTCTTTGCAAGTGAAGTTGGAGCTTCTAGCTCCGACTCGCTGTTCGAAACATTTCGAACACGTGATTTAGGTCACGGTCTAAACTAAAGCCCATGTTCGGTCTCGTCAAGGGGCAAAGGCGTGGCGGATTGGACTACTTGGGCGGCTCTTGACTATCGGGGTGGCGTTCTTAAGAATGAAGGCTCCGAAACGTTCGAAAGATTGCGAAAAGTCTGATGGCAACGAAAACCTCCCCCCGCCCCAAGCCCACATTGGCCATGGTGGCGCAGCAGGCGGGGGTGTCGGCGCCCACGGTGTCCAAGGTGGTTAACGGCCGCCTGGACGTCTCCCCGGAGACCCGGGCCCGGGTACTGGAGGCACTCGAACAGGCCGGTTACCAGTCCCCGCTCCAGCGGCGATCCGCCGCCGAGACGGGCACCATCGTGGAGGTAGTCATCGATGTTCTCGACTCCGCCTACATGATCGAGGTCCTCAACGGGATACTGCAGTTCGCCGCAAGCGCCGACGTCGAGATCCTGGTCAGCGTCACAGGTCCGGCACTGTCGAACCTGCGCAGCCCGGAGCGCCGCGCCCAGCGCATGCTGGACGAAGGCCGGGCAGGGATGATCGTGGTGACGTCAGCCTTCAGTGAGGCGCAGTTGCAGGCGTTTCGCCGCCGCAAGATTCCCGTCGTCGTTATTGACCCGCTCAACCCGCCCTCGGCCGATGTGGTCAGCGTGGGAGCGACCAACTGGGCCGGCGGCAAGGCGGCCGCCGAACACCTGCTGGATTTGGGACATGAACGCATCGCCTACATCGGCGGGATCGACAGGGCTGAGTGCAACCAGGCCCGGCTGCACGGCTACATGGCCGCCCTGATGGCCCGCGGCATCACGGTGGACCCCGAATACATCATTTCCGGCGGCAGGTTCCGCAGGGAGAGCGGGGTTACCGGACTTCAAGCCTTGCTGCGCCTGGACCAGCTTCCCACCGCAATTTTTGCCGCAAGCGACACGATCGCCCTTGGTGTTCTTGCCGAAGCCGGCCGGCATGGCATCCGGGTTCCGGAGGACATCAGCCTGATTGGCTTTGACGGGACCAAACAGGGTGAGGAGTCCGTCCCGTCGCTCAGCTCCGTTGCCCAGCCGTTGGAGGAAATGGGACGGGCCGCGTTACGGTCACTCCTGCGCCAGGCGCGGGGGGAGACCCTCGATTCCCACCGTGTGGAACTTGCCACGCAGCTGATTGTCAGGGGCTCGACGGCGGCTCCGGCAAGCATCGCAAAAGGATGATGCGGGCGCCAATAACCCAGTAGTCTGCGAGGGAACCCGCCCTGTCGTGGGCCAGAATGCTCTACCCACTCCTGCTGGATCCCGCCCCAGCATCTTCCTGGAAGGAACGCCATGTCATCCATCGCCTGCCCCAACGGAGAGCTGACCGTCCTTCGGGCGGGGGACTACGAGGCAACTGTCGCGAGCGTGGGGGCCGGGCTGGTCAGCCTGTCCTTCCGCGGAACGGACCTTGTCCTGCGCTTCCCGGCGGACGAACTGCCCCCGGCCTATGCAGGAAAGACCCTGATGCCCTGGCCGAACCGGGTGGCCGGCGGCGCCTACGGCTTTGGCGGGCAGCGTTTTGAACTGCCGGTGAATGAGGCGGGCACCGGAGGTGCCCTGCACGGACTGGCACTGTGGAACGCCTGGCAGGTGGAGCGGCGGTCGGAGGCCGAGGTGGTGCTGACGCACCTGCTGCACGGCGAACCCGGGTACCCCTTCCAGCTCGCGCTCACGGCCCGTTACGCCCTGGACGCAGAGGCCGGGCTGTCGATAGAACTCGGCGCCAGGAACCAGGGAACCGCCCCCGCCCCTTATGGCTGCGGGTCCCATCCCTACATCACAGTGGGGGGCGAGGACATCTCCACGTGTGAGCTGACCTTCCGCGCGGGGAAGGTGCTGATGACGGATGAAAAACTCCAACCCACCGAGCTCCGGGACATCACGGGCACGGAGTTCGATTTTTCCCGGGCCCGCGAAGTGGCTGGGCAGCAACTCGACCACGCCTTCACCGCCCTCCCCGAGGGCACATGGGACGTCAAGCTCCGGCACCCTGCCCTGCAGCTTTCGGCGGTGGTGGAATCAACGGGGACGGATGCACCCTGGCTGCAGCTCTATTCCGGCGAGCTGCGGGGCCGGAGAGGGCTGGCTGTTGAGCCCATGACCTGCCCGCCCGATGCCTTCAATTCCGGCCAGGACCTGGTTGTCCTGGCGCCGGGACAGGCACACTCGCTGGCCTGCCGGATCCACGCTGTGGAGGGCTGAACGCGGCAGTCGCAGGGGTGGAATTAGCAACCCCCGGCGCAGAGTATGATTATCCCGCCGACCCACAAACGAGGTCCTCGCCCATCCGGGCTCGAGTCAACGGTTTGTCCGGCACCACCACCTCCAAAGCCCTCGTTACCCCTGCCCGGCTACTGCCGGCAGACACCCCTGAAAGGACACCATGGAACTGCTGTGGGAAATCGCCGGCTGGGCCGGCGCGGTTGCGATCCTCACTGCCTACCTCGCCGTTTCCATGGGCTGGCTGAAGGCCGGCAAAGGCTTCCAGACCGCAAACCTGTTCGGGGCCGTCGCCTTTATCATCAACGGCACCGTCCACGAGGCGTGGCCTTCCGTGGTGACCAACGTGGCCTGGTTCCTGATCTCCGCCGTCGCCCTTTTCCGCATGCGCTCAGCGGCTCCCCAGCCGGTGGTGCCGGCTGAGGAGCCGCAGGTCCAATTCCCCGGCGTCCCGGACACCACCGGCCAGCTTGCCGTGGTGGAGGTCCTCACCGGTTCTGTTCACGGTGAGGCAGAGGTGCACCGCGTGCCCACGGAATGCACGACGGCGGTCAGGCCGGCTGGGGTGCCCTGCTGACCTCGGCGTCGTCTGCCTGAGCGGTGCGCACCTGCGCCTGCCGGCCCAGCCAGTGTGCGCTCTCCTTGGGCGTCCGTTCCTGGGTCTCCCGGTCCACGGCGATGAGGCCGAACTTCGGCCCGTAGCCGAACACCCACTCAAAATTGTCGAAGGCCGTCCAGGCGATGTAGCCGCGGACGTCGATGCCATCCTCAAGGCAGGACGCCACGCACTCCACGGCAGCCTTCAGGTAGTCCACCCGCTGGGTGTCGTCCTCGGTGGCCAGGCCGTTTTCGGTGACCATCACCGGAATGCCGGCAATCCGGTGGGCTTCCCGAATGGTGGCTTCGAGTGCCTGCGGGTAGATCTCCTCGCCCATCTGGTTTGTGGGCACGCCCTCCGGTGCCGGCGCGTGCCCGTCCGGGCCGTAGACGGTGCGGCCGTAGGTCTGGATCCCCACAAAGTCGTCCCCGCGTGATGCTTCGAGGAAGCGCTCGTTCACGCCGCGGCGGACCTTTTCGGCCAACTCCTCGCCGCCCTCGATGGACTGGATGTCCGAGTTGGCGAGCGTCCAGCCCACCAGGAGGTCCGGCCGGTGCGCCTTGATGGCCGCAGTGCCCGCCCGGTGCGCTGCCAGTTTCACCTCGAACCCTGCCTCCGTGGAGCAGAACTGGAACGGGGCAACGGTGCTGGCATCCACGCCAAGGCGTTCGGCTGCCGCGGCCCATACCGGTACTGAGCCGCGGTTTTCCGGGGCCACGCCGCCGATGCCGAAGGACTCCAGCAGCCACGGCAGGTTGGGTTCGTTCAAGGTGCAGGCGACACCGATCAGGTCGCCCAGGTGCGCCATCACCCGGTCGCAGTAACGGGCAAAGAGCTCAGCGGTGCGCGGGCCTTCCCAGCCGCCCAGGGCCAGGAGCCAGCGCGGGGACGTGAAGTGGTGGAACGTGACCACGGGGGTGAGGCTGTGCTCGTGGCAGGCCTCCAGCATGCGGCGGTAATGGTCCAGCTCGGCCTGCGAGAAGAGTCCTTCCTCCGGCTCAATGCGGGCCCACTCGATGGAAAAGCGGTAGCTGGTGAACCCGAGGTCCGCGAGCAGGGCGATGTCCTCGCGGTAGCGGTGGTAGTGGTCCACGGCATCCCCGGACGGCTCGGAGAACATGCTGCCCGGCAGGTGCTCAAGGAACCAGGTGTCGCTGTTGACGTTGCTCCCCTCCACCTGGTGCCCGGCGCTGGCGACGCCCCAGAGGAAGTCCTGGGGGAATGGTGTTGTGGCGGTCATGTAGTTCCTTTCGGTTCAGCGCCGGACTGCAGCGCACGGGGCTTTACTGCCCTGGCTTTCCATCCTGACCGGCCGCGTGACCGGGGCCACAATACTTTTTCAATCAATGACATTCTCATGTGAGCGCCTGCAGCCACCGACTGATGCTTGGAAGGAGCCGGCCAGCAGCCAGCCCCAAGACATTCCCTCCGTTGTCACATCAGAATGCAAAGGCGCACTACATGAAACTCCTGAACTCCACTGCCCGTGCGAGCTCCGCCGTTCTGGCCGGAGCGCTCCTGCTGGGATCGCTGACCGCCTGCGGCGGCGGCTCCGGCCAGGCCGCGGCCAAGGCAGACACCAGCTCCCTGACGCTCGCCATCGACAGCGACTCCGCCTCGTTCGGCTTCGACCCGTTGAGGGTTTCAGCTGCACAGCGGCAGTTCTTCGAGGGCCTCTACGAGAGCCTGATGACACTTCAGCCGGACGGCTCGGCAGGGCCGGGCCTGGCCAAGGAGTTCAGCTACAACGCGGACAACACCGTCCTCACGCTCACGCTTAAGGAAGACGTCATCTTCACGGACGGCTCCACGCTCGACGCCGAACTGGTTAAGGCCAACCTGGACCGCCGGTCCGATCCCGCGCTCAGCGCCTACTCCGCCGTGGCCAAGGGCGGCGCCCAGGAGATCACGTCCGTGGACGTGGTCAGCCCCACCCAGGTGGCCCTGACCTTCGCCAAGCCGCAGCCCGGGTTCGAAAAGAACCTGGCGTCCACCACCGGCATGATCGTGGGCAAAAACGGCGTCACCGACTCCGCCAGCCTCGCCGCCACCCCCGACGGTTCCGGCCCCTACACCCTGGATCCCTCCACGGTTAAGGGCAACAAGTACGTGCTGGTGAAGAACGAAAAGAGCCCTGAGGCCTCCAAGTACGCCTTCAACAAGGTGATCTTCAGCGTGGTCCAGGACCCCCAGGCCCGCGCCAACGCGCTGGTATCCGGCCAGGCGGACGTGGCCATGCTGACCTCCTCCACCGTTGACTTCGCCAAGTCCAAGGGTGTGGGTGTGTCCCAGATCGGCGGCACCGTCAACACCATGATTTCCTTCGACAAGATCGGCAAGACCGCCCCCGCGTTCGCAGAGGAGAAGGTCCGCCAGGCCATCCAGTACGCCATCAACCGCCAGGCCCTGGTGGACGCACTGCACAAGGGTGACATCCCGGCCTGGAACGCACTGCCCAAGGACTCGGCAGGGTTCAGCAAGGACATCGAAACCACGTTCGCCTACAACCCGGACAAGGCCAAGAGCCTGCTGGCCGAAGCCGGTTACCCGAACGGCTTTGACTTCACCATCATCGCCAGCGCCCAGACCCAGACAGACCTGCAGGCCGTCCAGAAGGACCTCGCCGCCGTCGGCATCACCATGAACGTGAAGATGGCCTCTTCCACTGACGAAGCCTTCGCCGCCGTCGCCACCACACCCCTGGGCTACGCACCGCTGAACTGGGACAACCCCGTAGGCGTGATGTACGGCGCGGTCCTGAACGGTTTCACCAACGTGCAGAAGGCCACCGATGAGCAACTCAGCGCAGCCACCGGCGAGCTCGCCGCCGCGAAGGACGAAGCCGCCGTCAAGGCCGCTGCCACCAAGCTGAACACCCGCCTGGTGGAATCCGGCTGGATGATCCCGCTCTACGAAGCCCTCACCAACCAGGGCTACAACACCAAAAAGGTGGCGCCGGTGGAGTTCGCCGGAACCAACGCCTACCCGCTCCTCTCGTCCTACAAGCCGGCCAGCTGATACCCGCCCCTGCCGGGCGGGCACTCCCCGACCAAGGAGGAGTTCCCGCCCGGCAGGGGCCTGACCGATGGAGGTCACCATGGCACTATTCATCACCAAGCGCCTGCTGATGGCGCTGGCCACCGTGCTGGTGGTCGCGGTACTGGCGTTCCTGCTGGTGCACGCAATGCCCGGCAGCCCGGGCGCCGTGTCCCTCGGCGCGGGCGCCTCCCAGGAGGCCATCGACGAAGTCAACCAGCGCCTCGGCTGGAACGATCCGCTCCTGGTGCAGTTCGTCAGCTGGCTTGGCGCCGCAGTCCAGGGTGACCTCGGCATCTCGCTCATCGACGGACGCTCCGTCAGCGCCGACCTGGCCAGCAGGCTCCCCGTCACAGCATCGCTCGCTGCCGGAGCCACGCTCCTCAGCGCAGTCCTCGGTATCGCCCTGGGTGTCACGGCGGCTGTCCGCGGCGGAACCGTGGACCGGATCATCGGCGGTGTGGCCGGCATGGCCGTAGCCCTTCCGGCGTTCTGGATCGGCATCATCTTCGTCTACCTCCTGGCCGTCCAGTCCTCCGTCTTCCCGGCCACCGGCTATGTCCCGTTCGAGGTCTCACCCCAGGACTGGGCGCTGTCCCTGGCCCTGCCGGTGATCACCCTGGCCGTGGGCGGCGGAGCGTTCATCGCCCGCCAGACCAGGGCCTCCATGCTCGAAGCGCTCCAGCAGGAACACATCCGGACCCTGCGCGCCACGGCCACCCCCACCTGGAAAATCCTCTACATCCACGCCCTGCGCTACGCCAGCCTGCCCATCGTGGCCGGCATCGCGCTGCAGTTCATCCAGCTTTTCGGCGGTTCGGTCATTGCCGAGCAGCTGTTCGCCATGCCGGGCCTGGGCCAGGCCGTCCAGAACTCCGTCAGCACCCATGACGCCCCGTCCGTCCAGGGCGTCGTAGTGATCGCCACCGTGGTGGTGGTCGCCGTGAACCTGGTGCTGGAACTCGCCACCAAGTTCCTCGACCCGAAGTTGCGTGCCTCATGATCCCCAACGTTGCCCCCGCACCTGCCGATTCAGCGGAGCCGACGGCGGCTGCCGTCCTCCCCAAGGCCCCGCGCCAAAGCGCGGCCAGGAAATTCTCCGGCAGCAAGCTGTTCGCCTCCCCGGCGAGCATCGTCGGTGTCATCTGGCTGGCCGCTCTCGTGCTCGCCTCCCTGACCGCGCCGCTGTGGCTGCCCTACAAGACCGAGGACCAGGACTTCACCGCCGTCCTGTCCGGACCCACCGCCGCGCACTGGCTCGGCACCGACGAACTGGGCCGGGACCTCCTGAGCCGCATCTTCGCTTCGGCGGCCGGCACGCTGGGGACGTCCATGATCACGGTAATTGTCGCCGTCGGGCTCGGAACCGTCCTGGCGATGCTGGCCGCAGCCGCCGGCGAACGCGTGGAGAACGTCATCAGCCGCGTCACCGAAATCATGATGTCCCTGCCCGGCACGGTGATCATCCTGGCCGTCATTGGCGCCGTGGGAACCAACATCCCGCTGATCATGGGCATCCTGGGCGTGCTGATCTCGGCCGGCATTTACCGGGTGATGCTGGGCCAGGCCAAGTCCCTGCAGTCCCAGCTGTACGTGGACGCGGCCAAGGTGGACGGGGTCAGCACAGCCGGCATCAGCCTGCGGCACGTGCTGCCCGGCCTGACCAACACCATTGTGGTGCAGGCAGCCCTGATCTTCGCCGTCGGCATGCTCATCCAGGCCGGTCTCGCGTTTATCGGCTTCGGCCCGCCCATCCCGCAGCCCAGCTGGGGCGGCATGATCCAGGGCGCTTCGCAGCATGTCTACGACGCCCCCTGGCTGATGGTCCCCACCGGCGCGGTGCTGGCTCTGACCGTCCTGGCCGCCAACGCGATCGGCAATGCCCTGGGCAAGGCACCCAACGCCACGGCTTCGCACCTGCCCTCAGCGGCGGTACGGCGCTGTCGGACCATGTCCGTAAAAACAGCCGTCGCGGCGATCGCAGCCGCCGCGCCGGCTTCGCAGGACGCCGCGAAGAACACGCTCAGTGTCCGCAACCTGTCCGTGGGTGTGGACTCTGTGGGTGCCGGCAAGGGAGTCCGCCTGGTCACGGATGTCTCCTTCGACGTTGAACCCGGCACCGTCATTGGCCTGGTGGGTGAATCCGGCTGCGGGAAGACCATGACGGCGCTGTCCCTCCTGGGCCTGCTGCCCTCCGGGGTCTCTGTGACCGGCGGCCAGATTCTCTGGAACGGCAAGAACCTGGCCGCAGCCAGCGAGAAGGACATGGAAGGCATCCGTGGACGGGACATCGCCCTGATCTCGCAGGAACCCATGCGCGCCCTGGATCCCATGTTCACCGTGGGCTACCAGCTCACGGCCACGGTCCGGCGGCTCCGTGGGATGGGCAGGGCCGAGGCGAAGGCCGAAGCCCTGGGCCTGCTGGAAAAGGTGGGTATCGTGGACGCCGCACGGATCCTGAAGACGTACCCGCACCAGATCAGCGGCGGCATGGCCCAGCGCGTGGCCATCGCCCTGGCCCTGGCCGGCCGTCCCCGCCTGCTGGTGGCTGATGAACCCACCACCGCACTGGACGTCACCGTGCAGGCCGAGATCCTCTCGCTGCTGCGGTCCCTGGTAAAGGACACCGGAATGTCAGTAGTAATGGTCACGCACGATCTTGGCGTGGTGGCCGACCTCTGCGACCAGGTGGCCGTGATGTACGCCGGTGAAGTAGTGGAGAACGGCCGGACGGACAGCATCCTGGACAACCCGCGCCACCCGTACACCCTGGCCCTGCTCGCCGCGGATCCCCACGCAAACCACGCAGCGGACATGCCCGAGCGGCTCGCCACCATCAGCGGACAGGTCCCGCAGCCGAAGGACTGGCCCAGCACCTGCCGGTTCGCCGCCCGCTGCCAGTTCGCCGGCTCCGCCTGCATGGTGCCCATCCCGCTGCTTCCCTCCGGAACCGGCGACGGCGTGGTGCGCTGTGTCAAGGCCGATGAACTCGCCGTCGAAGGCCTGGACTGGGTGGCCACGGACGTCCCCGGCCACCACATCCTGAACCTGGTTGAGGCCCCGGCTGCTGCAACCCGAACCGTTGAGAAGGATCCCGCATGAGCACCGCAACCTCGGTCCGCCCCATCCCGCCGCTGCCCGCAGCAGTCCAGCCTCTCCTGGAGGTCAAGGATCTGGTGGTCCGCTACGGGCGGGGCCGCAAGGCAGCCGCCGCGCCAGCCGCAGTGGACCGTGTCAGCTTCAGCATCGCCCGCGGGGAAACCGTGGGACTGGTGGGGGAGTCCGGCTCGGGCAAGTCGACCATCGGCAAGGCAATCCTTGGCCTGCAGAAAGTGTCCGGCGGGTCCATCACCTACCAGGGCAAGGACATCACCTCCGCCGGCGCCTCGCAGCGCAGGGCATTGGGAAGTGAGCTGCGGGCCGTCTTCCAGGACCCCAACTCCTCCCTGAACCCGCGGAACACCGTGGGGTCCTCGCTGGCCGAACCGCTCCGGCTCCGCGGAGTGGGCGCGGCCGAGGCACGGCAGCGCGCCGAGGACATGCTGGAACGCGTCGGCCTGCCCCGCGAGGCAGTGGACCGTTACCCCAGCCAGTTTTCCGGCGGCCAGCGCCAGCGCATTTCCGTGGCCCGCGCCCTGATCTGCGACCCCAAGCTGGTGGTCTGCGACGAGGCCGTCAGCGCCCTGGACCTCTCCACCCAGGCCCAGGTGCTGAACCTCCTGGCCGACCTGCGGGACGAGCGCGGCCTGGGCTATCTGTTCATCGCGCACGACATCGCCGTGGTCCAGTTCCTGGCCCAACGCGTGGTGGTCCTGTACCGCGGGCAGGTGATGGAAAGCGGGCCTGCCGCCGCCGTCACCGGGAACCCCAAGCACCCGTTCACCCAGGCCCTCGTTGCCGCGTCTCCGGTCCCGCGGCCCGCCGAGCAGGCCGCCCGCCGGGAGGCCCGCGAGTCCCTCGGGGTGCGGACCGGAGCGGCCGCGGTGCCCGGGCCTGGCGGCTGCCCCTTCCGGCTCCGCTGCCCGCTGGCCACCGAGCTCTGCGCCGCCGAACGCCCCGCCCTGCGCACGGTGGGTGGCTCCGACGTCGCCTGCCACTACGCCTGAACACCTTTTTCACAAACTGCAGAACGGAACATCCCGCATGACTTCGACTCCCTGGCACGCCGCCATGATCACCCCTGACGAAGAGTTCGACGGCGCCCCGCTGCTCCGCAAGGAATTCCGGCTGGGGGAGGGGCATGGTGCAGTGGCCAAGGCGACGCTCCGTGCCACCGCCTTCGGGGTTTACGAGGCCCTGATCAACGGCGTTCCGGTGGGTGAGGATGTGCTGAGCCCGGGCTGGAGCTCGTACGAGTGGCGGCTCCGCTACCGCAGCTACGACGTGACGGCCCTGGTGGGGCCTTCAACTGTCATAGGGGTTTCACTGGGCAACGGCTGGTACCGCGGGCGGCTGGCCTGGCACGGCATGTCCAACCTTTACGGCCATGAGCTGGGCTTCTTCGGGCAGCTGGACATCGAATTCGAGGACGGGCACGTCCAGACCGTGGCTTCGGATACCTCCTGGCAGTCCGGCCCCTCCGCTACCACCGTCAATGACCTTTACGACGGCCAGACCATTGACGCCCGCCGGAACCAGCCCGGCTGGGCGGAGCCGGGCTTCGACGCCGGCACCTGGGCCGGCGTGCGCACGCTGAAGTTCGACGCCGGCCGGCTGGCTGAGCCGGTGGGCCCGCCGGTAGGGCGCACCGCCGTCGTCAAACCCCGGGAAATCTTTACCTCGCCCGGCGGAAAGACGCTGGTGGACTTCGGCCAGAACCTGGTGGGCTGGCTGCGGTTCACGGTCCAGGGGGAGGCGGGGCAGATCATCACCGTGCGCCACGCCGAAGTGCTGGAGGACGGCGAGCTGGGCGTCCGTCCGCTGCGGTCCGCCAAGGCCACGGACACGTTCATCCTGTCCGGCGGTGCGGACTTCTTCGAGCCCACCAAAACGTTCCACGGCTTCCGCTACGCCGAAATTACCGGCTGGCCGGGCACACTCACCGTGGACTCGCTCGAGGCGGTGGTGGTGCATTCCGAGCTGGAGCGCACCGGCACCTTCGAGTGCTCCAACGAACTGGTGAACCAGCTGCACCGCAACATCGTGTGGGGACTGCGGGGCAATTTCCTGGACCTGCCCACCGACTGCCCGCAGCGCGACGAGCGGCTCGGCTGGACGGGCGACATCGCCGTCTTCGCCCCCACCGCGGCCTTCCTCTACGACGTCAAGGGCTTCCTGCAGGACTGGCTCCTGGACCTGGCCGCCGAGCAGAAGGCGGCGGACGGCCTGGTGCCCATCACCGTGCCGGACGCGCTGAAGTACTGCCCGCAGCCGCCTGGGTTCCCCGCGCCGGAATCGTCAGCGCTCTGGAGCGAAGCCTCGGTCTGGGTGCCGTGGGCGCTGTGGGAGGCTTACGGCGACCTCACCGTGCTCCAGCACCAGTACGAATCCATGACCTCACACACCCGCCGGGTGGCGGGCCTGCTGTCTCCCACCGGACTGTGGGACCAGGGCTTCCAGTTCGGCGACTGGCTGGACCCGGACGCCGAACCGGACAAGCCGTGGGACGCGAAGGCGGACACCGGCGTTGTAGCCACCACGTGCCTGTTCCGCACCGCGACCATCACGGCCCAAACGGCCCGGCTGCTGGGGCACTACGACGACGCCGAATACTTCGAGCAGCTGGCCGCACGGGTCCAGGCGTCGTACTTGGAGCATTACGTGGCCGCCGACGGCACCATCCGCAGCGACTGCACCACCGTCTATGCGCTGGCCATTGCCTTCGGGATCCTGCCCAGCGCGGAACACGTCGAGTTCGCGGGGGAGCGCCTGGCCGAGCTGGTCCGGAAGAACAACTACCGGGTGTCCACCGGCTTCGCGGGCACCCCGTTCATCACCGGCGCGCTCACGGACACGGGCCACAGTGAGGAGGCGTACCGCCTGCTGCTGGAGGAGGGCTGCCCGTCCTGGCTGTACCCGGTGACCATGGGGGCCACCACCGTGTGGGAGCGGTGGGACTCCATGCTTGAGGACGGCACCATCAACCCCGGCGAGATGACCAGTTTCAACCACTACGCCCTGGGCGCGGTGGCCGACTGGCTGCACAAGACTGTGGGCGGCATCAGCCCGCTCGCCCCCGGTTACACCAAGGTGCGGATCGCGCCCGTGACGGGCGAGGGCATCGACTGGGCCAAGACCTCCCTGAAGACGCCGCACGGTACCGTCCGCGTGGAATGGAAGCACGACGGCGGCGCGTTCCGCCTCGAGGCGACGGTACCCGGGGGAGTGGAGGCCGACGTCGTACTTCCGGGTGGCGGGCAGCGCACCGTCGGTGCCGGCACGCACAGCTTCAGGGTGCCAGCCGCGCTGGCTGTCCCGACGGGAGCGTAGCTATTCGCCCGCTGAGAGGAGCCGCTGGATCTGTTCCGCGGCGTCGCTGTCCGGCGCCGGGGTGTAGACCACAAGGTGGAGGTCCGGCCGGTCCGAGGGCGACACCTGGTGGTGTTCCAGCCGGAGCACGCCCACCGAAGGGTGGTGGAAGAGCCGTTCGCGGGATTCGAAACCGAGGATGTCGTACCGGTCCCAGCCTTCCTTGAACTCAGGACTGGTCTCCTTGAGCCGCTCCACCTGGTAAGCCACGTCCGGATCGCCGAGCCGCTGACCTGCTTCTGCCCGGAACTCGGCAAGGAACCGCCTGCTGGTGACGTCCCAGTCGGGGAGCAGCTCCCGGACGTACGGGTCGGTGAAAACCAGCCACAGCAGGTTCCGCTCCGGGGCGGCAACGTTGGCGATGTTCGGATACAGCGCGGCGTAGGCCCTGTTCCAGCCGGTGACGCTCCAGTCCGGTGCGAGCGCGAAGGCGGGGTTGGGGCCGAGCGCGTCGAGGAGCCGCTGGATGTGCGCGGGCGCGTCGGCAGCCACCGGCCCCGCTGTGACCGGCGCCGAATACCCGCCCAGTGACAGGACGTAGGAACGTCCCGTTTCCGAGAGGTGCAGGGTCCGGGCCACGGCTTCAAGGACTTCGCGGGAGGGCCTGATGTCCCGGCCCTGCTCCAGCCATGTGTACCAGGTGACGCTGACCCCGGAAAGGAAGGCCACTTCCTCCCGCCGCAGCCCTCTCTCCCGACGGCGGGCGACGGGCGGCAATCCGTACTCGGACCGCAGTGCCTGGTCCCGGCGTGCCCGCAGGAACAGGCCCAGTTCCTTGCGTCTCTCCCCGGCCTCTTTCACGGCAACTAACACTAGTACTCTGTTACTCCTACTACTAGTATCAGCACTGTCTTCCGCCTGTGCTTCGGGGACGGCAGGATCGATAGCATGCCTGCACTTCGCTCTAAAACTGTCACCCATGGCCGCAACATGGCCGGCGCCCGCGCACTGCTGCGCGCTTCCGGCGTCGCCAACTCGGACATCGGCAAGCCGATCATCGCCGTCGCCAACTCCTTCACGGAGTTCGTCCCGGGGCACACCCACCTCGCCCCCGTAGGCCGGATCGTCTCCGACGCGATCCTCGCCGCCGGTGCCGTGCCGCGCGAGTTCAACACGATCGCCGTCGACGACGGCATCGCGATGGGCCACAGCGGCATGCTGTACTCGCTGCCTTCCCGCGACCTGATTGCCGACTCGGTGGAGTACATGGTCAACGCTCACTGCGCCGACGCCCTGGTGTGCATCTCCAACTGCGACAAGATCACCCCGGGCATGCTCATGGCCGCGCTGCGCCTGAACATCCCCACCGTGTTTGTTTCCGGCGGCCCCATGGAGGCCGGCCGCGTAACCCTGACCGACGGCTCCGTGCGCTCGCTGGACCTGGTGAACGCGATTGCCGACGCCGTGGATGAATCCATTTCCGATGCTGACATCAACCTCATCGAGGAGAACGCCTGCCCCACCTGCGGTTCCTGCTCCGGCATGTTCACCGCCAACTCCATGAACTGCCTCACCGAGGCCATCGGCCTGTCCCTGCCGGGCAACGGCTCCGTGCTGGCGACCCACACCGCGCGGAAGGCGCTGTACGAGAAGGCCGGTTCCACCGTCGTCGAGCTGGTGGAGCGCTATTACGACGGCGATGACGCCTCCGTGCTGCCGCGCTCCATCGCCACCGCGAAGGCGTTCGACAACGCCATGGCCCTGGACATCTCCATGGGCGGCTCCACCAACACCATCCTGCATCTGCTGGCCGCGGCGCAGGAGGCGGGCGTGGAGTACGGACTGGCCGAGATGGACGCCAAGTCGCGCCAGGTTCCGTGCCTGGCGAAGGTGGCCCCGAACGTGGCCAAGGACAAGACCTATTACATGGAGGACGTGCACCGGGCCGGCGGCATCCCTGCACTGCTGGGCGAGCTGAACCGCGGCGGGCTCCTGCACAAGGACGTCCACTCGGTGCACTCTGAGGACCTGGACGGCTGGCTGGATGACTGGGACATCCGCGGCGGCAAGGCTACGGAAGAAGCAAAGGCGCTGTGGCATGCGGCTCCCGGCGGCGTCCGTTCCTCCACCGCGTTCTCCCAGTCGAACGAGTGGACGTCCCTGGACACCGACGCTGCGGAAGGCTGCATCCGCTCCGTGGAGCATGCGTACTCCAAGGACGGCGGACTGGCCGTGCTCCGCGGGAACGTGGCCGTCGACGGCGCCGTGGTGAAGACGGCCGGTGTGGACGAATCCATCTGGATCTTTGAAGGCCCGGCCGTGGTGTGCGAGTCCCAGGACGAAGCCGTGGAAAAAATCCTGAACAAAGGCGTCAAGGAAGGCGACGTGGTGGTCATCCGCTACGAGGGCCCGCGGGGAGGTCCTGGCATGCAGGAAATGCTGTATCCGACGTCGTTCCTCAAGGGCCGCGGCCTGGGCAAGAAGTGCGCCCTCATCACGGACGGCCGCTTCTCCGGCGGCACCTCGGGCCTGTCGATCGGGCACATTTCCCCGGAGGCTGCCTCCGGCGGCGCGATCGCCCTCGTGGAGGACGGGGACATCATCAGCATCGACATCACGCAGCGCTCCCTCCAGCTGCAGGTCTCCGACGAGGTCCTCGCCGAACGCCGCGAAAAGCTGGAGGCCAATGGCGGGTACAAGGCCAAGAACCGGGACCGCTATGTTTCCCCCGCCCTGCGCGCCTACGCGGCCATGGCCCTGTCTGCCGACAAGGGTGCGGTGCGGGACGTCTCGCTGGTGGAGAACCTCGTGTAGGCTGCGCTGGAACTTACAGGAGGACGTATGCCGTACACCGTAGATTTCAAGAACGTCTCCACCGTTGGCGTGGAATCGTCACCGGTGGCCGAGGCGCTCGCCGGGCTCCGGGCCAACGAGGCGCGGTACTACAAGAACAAGTACGACCATGATTTCACCGTCCTCCCCGCCGACGAGGCGCCGGAGACGGTGGCGTACGTGCACAACATCCTCTCCGCCGAGCGCAACCTGGTCATCGCGTCCCGTCCACTCGAAGTGTCTTCCTTCGAAGTGGACGGGCTGCGGATGGCGTACGTGTTCTATGAGTCCGGCCTGGCCATCAATGTGATGTACGGCCTCGAGGAAGGCGGGAAACGGGCAGTCGGGTTCAAGCTCTCCGACGGCATGGACGTGCCCGAGGAACTGGCGTCAAGCTTCAAGTTTGCGCGCCAGAAGTCGAAGCTGGCGGGCGTGATTCGGGGTTCCTACTTCGTTATCAAGGGTGAGTACTGAAGCGGGCGATGCTGAGGTACGGGCTGGGTCTGGAGTGGCTTTTGCCTGCTGCATCAGGCGGCAGCAAGCGTCCTTTTCCATGATCACTCCAAACGGCACCTCCGAGGTGACTTCTACGGAGAACTGCCAGTAATCGTGACGCGTGACGAGGATCCCAGAGGAGCCGTGCAATAAGGCCGTGGCCGCATCGAACGCGGTGGTCAGGGCCCTGGCAGTTGTAAGGACGACAAATGAGCCATTTGCGATGCTGGAATCGTAGTCAAGAATGATGCTACGGTAGGCCGGAGGGGAAGCGGCTGGCATCCGCTGATGGGTGCCACCGCTTCCTGAGATGTGCACAAAACCAGAGCCATGGACACGGCTTGGCGCTAACTATCGGCGCATGTTTCACCTCAACGCGTTTCATCGGAGGCCTAGCTGAGACTACTAAATACGCCGGAACGGAGCGCCTTGCCTAAGCGGGCCTCAACCGGAAGACACGTTGCCAGTGGATCACCCCACAAGGTTGCCTCTCTGAACGTTCGACAGCTGTGCGAAGTGTTAATGGAATATGGACTCGATCCAGCTCCTTCGTTGCGCGCTGCTAACCTGTCCCCGGACGTTATCGATGTGCCGGGCGGAAAAATTGGCTGGAACCAGGAACTGGTATTCCAGGAACACTTCGCCTCACAAACATCGGAACAACCTGAGATATGGGTCGAGGCTGCCCGACGGTACACGCCCCATATGTTGGGAGAGTTCGGGCTGGCTATGATCACGGCGCCGACTTTGCGGCATTTCCGCAATTTAGGTACAAGGTTGGGATACGGAGTCGGGCGTTATGTCGCATTTGACATCGATCCGTTCTGGACGGGCTATGAATTCAGGCTACCGCATCATATTGGCCCAACGACCGCGTTTTTTCGTTTCACCATAATCAACGAGATCATCACCGGAGTGATGCTTTACAACGACATCTGGCAAGGTCCGCTCCCCTTCGAGCGAGTGGAGGTCCCCATTGACCCGTTGCCTGTCGCCCTCACAAAAGCTGTGGAGGCGCCCCTGGTATCATGCCGCGGATCTGGTCTCCGCTGGGTCTGGCACACAAGCCTGCTGGACACTCCTCTGCCGCGTTCCAACCAGATGGTCCATCAAGAGTACGTGACGCGACTCGAGCGGTCCCGGCTGAGCTGGACAAACCCGGTACAGCTCCACGACAAAGTATCTGCGCTACTCGCGCAGCCGGGCAACGCCGGTCTCAATCTAGGGCAGATATCCGCAAAGTTGGCAATCCCCGCGCGGACGTTGCAGCGCCACCTCAGCGAGGCGAATATCAGTTTCCGCGCTCTTCGGGATGAGGTGCGGATGCGTGAAGGTTCCGACCTGCTCACCTTCACCGATCTAACCGTCTCTGAGATCGCGAGACAGGTCGGATATAGCGAAGTCGCCAGCTTTAGCAATGCCTTCCGCCGCTGGACCGGCCACAGCCCCAGTGAGTTCCGGTCTGGCTCCACTGTCAGTGAAATCGATTTCTAAGTCAAAAACCAGCCTCATGGGATTTGCAAGGACACGGGAGCAGGCTCTGTCGCGCCCCGTTGTTCTGCGCGATGGATCTATAAAAACTTTTTTGGCGCGATTGAACAACTTAAACGACATCATTGCGATAACGCTGCGTGGCCATGCCTCTATACAGTCCTATTACGCGATCTCCCGTCGCCTGGGCATCTGACATTCCCGGCCGCCCCTGAATGACCCGCTGGCGTGGCCAGGTCGCGTGCCCCGCGCTCTGCCGCATCTGCGGAAAGGACTTTCTATGACAGTAAAACAGATGATTCTTGGTATGGAGTTAGGCAATTTGTCCGGCACCCAGCCTGACTCGTGGCGTGCACCAGGAGTGGACCCCGTCGAGTACTTGGACTACGACACGCGGATCAGGTACGCCCAGGCGGCAGAGCGAGGCAAACTCCAGTTCCTCTTCTTCCCCAACGGCCCCTATCACGAAGTAAAAGACTTTGAGCATTATGGGCCTGATATGACACCTGATGTCATGATTCACATGGCCATTCTTGCGCGGGCGACCGATCGAATCGGGTTCGTGGCAAGCGCATCGACGACGTACAACCACCCGTATTCTCTGGCGCAGCAGCTGAAGACCGTCGATTACATCAGTCATGGGCGCGCGGCCTGGAATGCGGTGGCATCCGGTTATCCTGATGTCGCTGCGAACTACGGGTCCGAAGTGCTGTCTGGTGAGGACCGCTATGGGCGGGCCCGGGAGAGTATCGAACTGGTTCAGTCGTTGTGGGCGAGTTGGGGCCGCGAGGCGTGGGTTCACGACCAGGAGACCGGGGAGTACACGAGGCCCGGTGAGGTCGCGCCCGTCAGCTTTGAAGGCAAATACGTGAACTCACGGGGGCCTCTTTATATCCCGCCCTCTGAACAGGGCCAGCCCGTCATCGTGCAGTCCGGCCTTGGAGATAACTCCTTCGCACTCGCCGGACGCTACGCGGATCTCGCCGTCGGCCTCGCGTCCTCGATCGAGGAGGCAGGGGCCTGCCGGGAAACGATCCGCCGGTACGCGGCCGAAGCGGGACGGGACCCCGACGAGGTGAAGTACGTGGCCGGGTTTAGTCCCACCATCGGCCCGACCAAGCGAGAGGCACTTGACCGGCGAGCATCGCTCGTAGCTTCACGCCTACCCCAGTGGTTGCCGCAACTGGGCGAACTGCTTGGGGTGCCGCTGAGCATGGCTGACCTGGACCGGGTCCTGCAGCCGTCTGAGTTCGGCGCGCTCCGCGCCCCTAACCCTGACGCACCAGGCTGGATTCAGGCGCGCAGCATTCGAGCGCACGCCCTCGCAAGCGAGGGGTGGAGCGTCCGCGACATCCTCGCCCAAGGTGTCTTCGCCGAGCATCCCACGAAGGTCGGAACCGCGACCGAAGCAGCCGATCACATGCAGGAATGGTTCGAGTCAGGTGCCATCGACGGATTCTGGCTATGCATTGACGTGTACCGGGACGGCATCGACGCCTTCGTCGACCAGGTCATCCCGATCCTGCAGGATCGCGGGCTGTTCCACCGGGACTATGAAGGCACCACCCTCCGCGAACATCTCGGAGCTCGCGACCAATACGGCCCGGACTACCGAGTCGCCCAGACAGCGAAACCGCAACCCGTGCTGACACACCTCGCGGGGCGTCCATAACGGCCGGACGGGTTCGGACCACACATGGTCATCTCCCACATCTCCCTTGTAGAAGCGTCACCGAAAACGCTTGCTCCACTCAAAACTGAAGGATAATCATGACCCGTTCATCTACATCGACAAGGATTGCTTTTGGCCGTCGTCGCTTGGCTGCTGCGGCCGCCGTTGGCGTCCTTGTGCTTACGGGAGTTGGCACCCTGACGGGATGCACCCCGGGAGCATCCAGCTCGGACACGTCCACCTCGGCGGATAGTAATGGCGTACTCCGGGTCGGGGTGCTCGGCGTTGGGAGCACGGAAACCCTGAATCCGACGCATATGGACGCCGACGTGAGTATCGCGCGGGCTTTCCAGATCTTCGAGCCGCTGGTGCGGATGGGCACCGGCGACAAGATTGTCGAGAACGTGCTGGCTGAGTCGCTCATTCCAAACGGGGACGGATCAGTCTGGACGTTGAAGCTCCGAAGTGGCGTGACGTGGCATGACGGCACCCCGCTCACGGCCGATGATGTCATCTACACGACGAACTACAACGTCGAGAAAGTGACCTGGGCCTTTAATTTGTGGTCAAACGTGGATCGCGCCAACCTTAAGAAGGTCGATGATCTGACCTTGGAGATCCCGCTCACCGCGCCGAACTTCCTGTACCCAGAGTCACTTGTCGACATTAATGCACTGATCATCAAGGACGGGACGACGAGTTTCGAACACCCGGTCGGTACCGGGCCGTTCAAGTTCAAGTCCTTTACACCGGGCCAGCAGTCAACGTTCGTGCGGAACGACGACTACTGGGACGGTGCTCCGAAGCTGGCCTCGGTCGAGATTGATTCCATCAATGATGAAACGACTCGTGTGAACGCACTTATGTCCGGCCAGGTTGACGCGATTTCCGGCGTTCCGTTCAGCGGGATCCCGCAGCTTGAAGGGGCCGGACTCACAGTTTCCAATCAGCCGTCAGGAAGCTGGGTGGGTATCCGCATGAACACCAAGATGAAGCCCTTTGACGACCCTCGGGTGCGGGAGGCGATGCGCCTTCTTATTGATCGTGAGCAGGTGGTGAGCAACGCCTACGGCGGCAACGCGACGATTGGAAACGATCTGTTCGGCTGGTTCGATCCCAGCTTCGCGAAGCTGCCCCAGCTCACCTACGACCCGGAACGTGCGCGAGAACTGCTTAGGGAAGCCGGTTACGAAAACCTGACCCTGACGTTGCCGACGACGAACATCGGCCCGGGTACCAGCGAAATGGTCACGCTCTTCGCCGCGTCGGCAGCCAAAGCTGGGGTCACGATCAACGTCAAGCAGACGCCGGCCGCGGAGTTCTACGCGATCCCGCAGAACGACAAGCAGTGGTCCCCGACAGTCTGGGGAGGTCGCCCCATCGCCTCCCAGATCAACAGTAGGATGAGCCGGAAGTCGATCGACGCGGGACTGAGCGAAACAAGCTGGGGCGACTCTGACTTCCTGAGTGCGTACGAGGCTGCAATCTCGACAAGCGACCCCGCTATCCAGCGGACACATCTCATCGAAGCTCAAACCAAAATGTACAACGACGGCCCCTACATCATTCCCGCGTTCTACAACATCGTCACCGCCAGCTCGGAGAGTGTCACCGGATTCCAGACCAATATGCGTTCGCCGTTCGGCGATTATGACTTCACCGACGTGACGGTGAATAAATGACGACCACGGTGACTACGCCCCCGGCGGCCACGCCCCCGGTAACGAGGACCGGACGGCGCGGCCCGGGGTCCTTGCCTCCGCTTGTGCGTTATGTGCTGGTGCGGATCGGTACTGGTGTGGTGACTCTGTTGGCGGTATCTGTTCTGGTGTTTTTTGGTGCGAATCTGCTTCCAGGGAATGCGGCGGAGGTTGCCTTGGGGGTTAACGCCGGCGATCCCGCCGCGCTTCAGGCCGCGCTGCAGGCGGCGGGGTTGGATCAGCCCGTCGTGGTGCGGTACTGGGGCTGGCTTACGGGGCTGCTGCAAGGGGATCTGGGAGTGTCGATGGTGACCCATCAGCCGGTCGCGGATCTTGTGGGATCACGGTTGGGGAATACCCTGGTTCTCACCGGGTGTTTGTTGATACTGCTCGTCCCGGTGGCATTGGCGCTGGGTACTTGGTCCGCGATGTTGAAAGACACGATGATCGATCGTGTCGTGGGCACCAGCACGATGTGGTTCTTATCGACGCCGGAGTTCGTCGTCGGGACGTTCCTGGTAGTCATCTTCGCGAGCTGGCTCAAAGTCCTGCCGAGCGTTTCGCTCCTGAACCCAAGGATGACGGCGTTGGAGCAACCGAACCTTCTCGTGCTTCCGGTGCTGACGATGCTGATAGTGGGTGCCGGTCAGGTGACTCGCTTGGTGCGGGCGTCGACTATTGATGTGCTGCAGTCCGATTTCGTGCAGATGGCGGTGCTCCGGGGAGTGCCGAGCCGCACCCTCCTCCTCCGTCACGTGTTGCCGAACTCGCTGGGACCCTCGGTGCAGGTACTGGGTCTGGCGATGGGGTCACTCATCGGTGGTGTGGTCGTGATCGAGACCGTTTTCAACTACCCGGGTGTGGGAACGATGCTCGTCCAGGCAGTCTCCACCCGCGACATCACGACCGTGGCCAGCCTCACAATCCTGCTCAGCGCCGCGTACATCCTCAGCAACCTGGCCGCCGATCTGGTGGCAATGGTCCTCAACCCGCAACTCCGCCGGGGAGGTGCTTTCTGATGACGACCCTGTCCAAGAACGCGTCCACCACGTCCAGCACCCGCCCCGTACCGTTGCGGCGGGCAGGGCGGGCGTTGCGGAATGTGCTCCGGCTCGCCACGGGAACGGTGAGCGGACGGTTCGGTGTAGCTGCCATGGCGGTGATCCTGATCGTTGTCATCGTTGGTCCTTTCCTTGCGCCGTACGGCATCACGGAAGTGGTGGGGCGCCCTTTCGCACCCCTGAACGCCACATATCTCCTGGGTACCGACTACCTCGGACGCGATGTCCTCAGCCGGTTCCTGCACGGCGGAGCCACCCTGATCATGCTGTCCTTGCTGGCACCCCTCATCTCGTTGATCATTGGAGGCTTGGTCGGCACCCTCGCCGGTTCGATCGGTGGCAGAGTCGATCTCGTCATAACGTGGATCGTCGATGTCGTGCTGTCGTTGCCGTCCATGATCCTCGCACTGCTCATCTTGGCCAGCCTTGGCACCGGCCCCGGGCCGTCGCTTGTCGCGCTGACGGTCGTGCTCGTGCCCGGCGCGATCCGGGTGGCGCGCGCGGCAACCCTGGATGCGGCCTCTTCTGATTACGTGGAGGCGGCGCTGGCACGCGGCGAGAACCGACTCGCTGTCGCCGTACGGGAGATCCTGCCGAACACCCGCTCCGTACTGGCCGCCGATTTCGGTGCACGGGTGGGCTATGCAGCACTCATCTACGCAGGACTTAGTTTCCTCGGTGTCGGCCAATCGCCTCCGGCGGCGGACTGGGGCCTCATGATCAACGAAAACCGGATCGGTCTTCTCACTCAGCCCATCTCAGTCGTGGTGCCGGCGGTGGCCATCGCGCTCTTCACAGTATCCGTCACCACAGTTTCCGATTCAATTGCCCGTTCCGTGGGCGGAAGGACCCGATAATGAGCGCTCCCGCACCCCAACTACCCATCGGCGCCAGACCTGTCGAAGAACCTGTACTGCAGGTGCATGGCCTTCGGATCGAGACCGAGCACGGCATCGAGATCGTCGATCAGATCAGCTTCGAGGTCTCTCGAGGCGAAATCTTCGCCCTCGTCGGAGAATCCGGTTGCGGTAAGTCCAGTGTCGCCCTGGGGCTTCTCGGCTTCGCACGCACCGGGGCACGGATCAGCGCCGGCGGAATCCGAGTCGGCGACATCGATATGGCCACCCTCGACGCCCAGCGCTTGCGGACCGTTCGCGGTTCACGGATCAGCTACGTGCCACAAGACCCCAGCAAGGGCCTCAGCCCCCGCCGCACAATCATCTCGCAAATGATCGAGACACTCACCGTGCACGGTGTGGAAATGAACGAGGCGCGTACCAGATGCATCCAAGCAGTTCGGGAAGTGGAACTCCCCGCCGACGAAAGCTTCATTAACCGCTACCCGTTCGAGCTCTCCGGAGGCCAACAGCAGCGCATCCTGATCGCGATGGCTTTGGTGGGACGACCCAGCGTGATCGTGCTCGACGAACCGACGACCGCGCTGGACGCGACGTCCCAGAAAAAGATCATTGAACTCGTCTCCAAACTCGCGGCACGACGCGAGTCCGCATTCGTCTACGTCACCCACGACCTCGCGGTGGTTCAAGAGATCGCGCACAGGGTCGGCGTCATGTACTCCGGACGACTCGTCGAAGTAGGCTCCTGCACGCAGATCTTCCGCGACCCCACGCACCCCTATACCGCCGAACTATTGAATTCGGTGCCCAGCGTCATCACTCGCCGGGCCATCAAGGGGATCCCAGGCACAGCCGCACAGCCGGGCGAGCGCCCGAGCGGATGCTTCTTCCGCACCCGCTGCCCGGCCGCGACAGAAATGTGCGCTGAACACTTTCCTGCAGCTGCCCCTGCCCACGGCGACGGATACATCCGATGCTTCCACCCCCACTCCGTCAAGGTAGAAGTGAGAAACCGGGAGGAGATGGTCAACCCCGACACCGATGTGCCCGAACTCGAGGTCCGCAACCTCATCGCGACCTACGGGCACGGTGCCCGTCGAAACGTGGCCGTAGAGGACGTCAGCTTCAGCATCGGCAGCGCCGATTGCGTCGCGATCGTCGGAGAATCAGGCAGCGGGAAGTCCACCACAGGCCGGTGCATCGCCGGTCTGCACCTGCCCTCGGACGGGCAGATACTCTTCCGCGGGGAGCCGCTCCCGAAGCAGGCGAAAGACCGCACCCGTGAACAACTCCAACAGGTGCAGATCGTCTTCCAAAACCCCGACCGCTCACTCAACCCCTCACACACCGTCCGATCCATCATCGGACGTCCCTTGGAAATGCTCGGCGAAACACGCGCCACAACCGGCGAACTCACCGAACTGCTCGAACGAGTACAACTCTCATCCCGAGTCCTCGGAAAATACCCCAGCCAACTCTCCGGTGGAGAAAAACAACGCGTCGCAATCGCTCGAGCCCTCGCCGCCCGCCCCAGCATCATCATCTGCGACGAAGTCACCTCCGCACTCGACGTCTCCGTGCAAGCCACAATCGTCAACCTCCTCGACGAACTGCGCCAGAGCGGCGTCTCGCTCCTGTTCATCACGCACAACCTCGGAGTCGTAAGAAACCTCGCCAACCGCGCCATCGTCATGAAAGACGGACAAATCGTCGAACAGGGCAACACCGCAACGATCTCCGGAAACGCCAAGCACCCTTACACCCAAGCTCTCTACGATGCCGTGCCAGAGATGCGATTGACCGTTTAACAAACCGGGCAGGAACCCGGCCAACAGCAGCCAAGCACCAACAAGGTGGCACGAACCCTGGTCGAGTCGATCTCACGCTCGGGGCCGCAGGCATCCGGCGCCGCGACAACATGTTCGCGTCATGAAGTTCTTCGTCAGTGGTGATCTGCTCCAACGACTAGCTGATTCCTGGCCCGAATCTTTGGTGATGACCATGCGATACGATGGCTTTTGCCTGGATTGGGCCAGCGACGTGCGGACCTGACCGCTGCGTCCAGGACGCTTCGTATCTTGGAGAAAAGATGGATCGCACTGCTGAGAAATGCCCCCACCTTCAGCCTTGCGGCCGGACTTCCTGTATTCCTCACCTGCTCGTAGGAGACATGGCGGGTGAGTTGTGACCAATCGCCCTCGTACTGCAGCGCGAAAACGCCGACCTGGCCGCCCACAGGGAGCAGTTTGGGAGGAGACTCGCAGCCGAATCCTCGAAACGTCCCTCGGACGGTTTTCTACCGGAGGGTTTGGGGATACCGCGGTCAGTGCTCTGGCGAGCGACGCTGGTGTCGCCTCTGCGCTCATCTACTATTACTTTGGCTCCAAGAGTGGATTGTTCCAATCTGTCGTTGAGACTGCGCGGATGCGACTCAAAGAGCGGGTAATCGGGCCCATCCTCGCCGTGGTCGCCCACCAGGGGTCCTTAGAGGCGCGCCTGACCACGCTCGTGAGCGTCCTCGCTCACCGCGGAAGGGACGACATCGGACTTCACAGGCTCATCCTCGCCGGGGATCTCGAGGCGGATATCCCCGAAGTGCTCGCGGTCCGGGAAACCATCGGTGAAGACATCCAGCGTCTGTATTGGGCGGTCGCAGGCCTGAATGAGCACGGCCCGGAAAACGACAGGGAGCGCCAGCTCGTCTCCACTATCGAACTCTTGGTCCTCGGGATCTGGTTGTTTGGGATGCGCAGGCAGGGCGTAGAGCGCCTCCCGATCGTCGTCCAGGCATTCATGGACTTTCTTGCCGGGACCCTCTTCGAGGCCGGCGTTGAGGACGAGCCGCAGGGGGGCGCGGAAACGCGCCAGGAGGCGCGGACCTCTTCCGAATTACTCGATGGTGATGCCGCACTCGAGGAACGTCTGGCATCAATCGCACTACATCGATTTGCATCGAGCGGCTACGGGAAGACCTCCTTGAAGGAGATCGCATCGTTGGCCGGGGTGACCACCGGCGCAATTTTCCATTACTTCGGCTCCAAGACGGGCCTCTATCGTATGGCGGGCGCTCTCGGGATCCAACGAATGGTTGACCGATCTGCATATTCAATCGCCTTGGCCGACATACGTGGTAAAGGCAGCCAGCGCGAGCGCGTAAAGGCGCACTTCCAATCAATAGCCGCCACAATGGAGGACCTCGTCGACAACCACTGGATGGGGTTGCGGGTTCAGGTCGATGCGGAACTTTATCCCGCGTTGGTTGAGATGCGGGACGAGTGGGCGGACGCCCTTGAGCAGCACTACCGCTCGGTCACGGGAGGCGGTGAGCCCTCCTCCGGTTCAGGAGAGGGAGCGCCGGTCCAAGAGCCTTTGCCTGTGCTCCTGGACGTGCTTACACTCGGGACGTCCTGGTTTACTGTCCGCCACGGGACTGATGCAGCCAAGTCCGCGCTCCTGGGCCTCGAGCGACTAATCGATGGGCAGGTCTGACGTTTTCCAGGCGTTACACCGAATCTTTAAAACCGTTTGGTGGTCGCTTATGTTGGGCGGGTTCCAACCGTCGTCGCAACGGTTAGTTTTGACAAAGGCCGTTGGCTTGATCACGTCTACTGCTCCACGGCGCACTGTCGTTGGTAGGCCAAATGGCCAGCCTGGGCACGGCACTCCGTTTGTGCGGGCTAGTCTTTAAATACATCCGACAAGGCCTGTCCAAACTTAGTGGCCGGTCAATTTGTGCGCTCAAGGGCTGGTCAATAGGGGCTGGAAGGACTCTTGGGACGGCATCAACTTCACTGGCGGCCGGGTCTCCATGGGTCAGGACAGTGGTGACAAACGGACAAGGTCATCGGAACTAACCACGTGCACCGGATCAAAAGCGGAACCCAATGCGCCGTCGTCAACGCCGCTTCGCAGGCAGGAATCGTCGGCAGGAACGCGCCGCCTACGACACCAGCAAGGCTGGCCTGATCCACCTCACCAAGATTCTGTCCCACTGTTGTCCTCACGGAGCTGACCGCGTCAACGCTCAGCCGCCCCGAACGGGCAGCCGGGCTGCTGTCCAGGATCCTGATCGGCCGCTTTGGCGAGCCGGAAGACATTGCCGGGGCGTTGACATTCCTCCTCAGCGACGCCGCTTCACTGATCACGGGACACACTTTGACCATCGACGCCGGCTGCACCATCCGATGATGAACTATCCGTTGCCCCGGTTTTGAGTAGTGAAGGTGTTCTTGCACAAGAAAAGTTGCGAACTTAAGCCGCCACCCTTGGAGGGGCAGCATGAGCATCAGTCGTTCCCGAGGTGTAGGTAATATTGATCGGCCAGTTAGGCGTAGGCGTAGACTGTAAACTACTTAGTGTATGAACGAAGGGGTTTACATGAAAATCGGCATTCTCGGAGCAGGAGCCATTGGCGGGACAGTCGCGCGCAAACTGAGCGAAGCTGGACATAAAGTAAAAGTCGCCAATTCCCGTGGTCCCGAATCCATCGACCCCGACATCGTGGCCGCGGGTGCCATTGCGGTAGAGGCCGACGACGTCGTCACCGATGTCGACGTCCTCGTCATCTCCATACCGCTCAGCCGGATACCCGAAATACAGCCCCTCGTCGCGAGGCTCCCGGACGATGCAGTCATCGTTGACACGTCGAATTACTACCCTCACCGCGATGGACAGATCCAGGCGCTCGAGGAGGGACAGGTCGAAAGCATCTGGGTCACCGAGCAGCTCGGACGCCCGGTTGCTAAAGCCTGGAATGCGATCCCTTCCGAATCCTTCCAGAACTCGGGGAAAGACGCAGGTGATTCTGAACGCATCGCCATTCCCGTCGCCGCGGACCGCGCTGCCGATAAGCAGCTAGCCATGGCTCTCGTCGAGGAAACCGGGTTTGACGCCTTTGACGCCGGGTCCCTCGCGGACTCCTGGCGGCAACAACCCGGAGCGCCCAGCTACTGCACCAACCTCACGCGCCAAGAGATGCCGAAGGCCCTTGCCGCAGCCGACAAGGCCAGGCTCCCGCGCCGCCGGGATATTGTGATAGCAGCCGTCATGGAACGTTTCACGAGCCACACCGACATGAGTGATGACTACCTCGTCCAACTGAACCGAACCATCTACAGCTAACTCCTGAGCCGGTCAATATCAGTAATATGTCGGTCCTAACCTTTACCTGTATCGAGCGGCCAAAGACGATTGTCTCTTAGTTACGACCTGAGGACAGGTGCCGTGGCGACCAACGCAGTAGAGCCGGCACCTGGTCAAGGTGGGGCCCCGGTTGGGCCAAGCGCGACCAAGAGACGGCGTTACATTGACCTAAGTGCCCGCCGCCCGCAGCAAGGCTTATCCCGGACCGCACACTCAAAGAAAAGGCTGCCGAGCTGGATGGGACAGATTATCGCAGACGACTGACCCCCAGTAAGGGGAGGGCTATTGACAGCGATGCCTCGCCACTTCCTTGCATATTTGCACCACGTCTGACTACGATTCCAGAATACGAAACGATTGAAATCGTTCGGCGACCTGCGAACGTAATCAGCGGCGCGGGCGTGACGCGGGTCATGAGAAGAAGCTCAAAGGAGAGACATGGGACTGCTCGAGAACAAGGTTGCCTTCATTACGGGGGCTGCTCGCGGCCAGGGCCGCTCGCACGCCATCCGCCTGGCTAAAGAGGGGGCCAGCATCATTGCCCTTGACATCTGTTCACAAGATGTCACAACAATCAAGTACGACCTGGCGACCCGGGCCGACCTCGACGAGACGGTACGGCTCGTCGAAGGCCTCGGCGGCCGGATCGTGGCCGGAGTAGGCGACGTGCGCGAGCTCGCCCAGGTGCAGAAGGTCGTGGATGAGGGCCTCGAGGCATTCGGTCACATCGACATCGTGTGTGCGAACGCTGGAGTCGGCTCTGGGGCGGTCTCCTGGGAGGTGACCGAGGAGAACTGGCGCGAGGTAATTGATATCAACCTCACGGGCGTCTTCAACACCACGCGGGCGACGTTGCCGTCGATGATTGAGCGGGGTCAAGGCGGCTCTATCATCATGACCAGCTCCACGGCCGGTATCATCGCCTACCCGAACACCGCCGCTTATTCGGCGTCGAAGCACGGCGTGATCGGGCTCATGAAGGTGCTCGCGCAGGACCTTGGCCCGCACAACATTCGGGTGAACGCCGTGTGCCCGACCAACGTCAACACACGCATGATCAGGAACCAAGCCCTGTTTGACATGTTCGCTCCGCACATCGAGAATCCCGGGGTCGACGACGTACGTGGTGCGTTCGCCTCCCTTAACGCGCTGCCGGACCTGCCCTGGATCGAATCGAGCGACGTCTCCGAGGCGGTCCTTTGGCTGTCTTCCGATAACGCCAAGTTCATCACGGGCATCTCCCTGCCGGTCGATGCCGGCAACACCGTCAAGAAGGGCTACTGATGCAGACGATTGAGCGGCGACTCCTTCTTCATTGACGTGGCTGTAACGCCACTCAGTCCGACCGATCCTATGGCGTGATTTCCCCGCGCTCGGAAGAGCGGGCTGGATGTTTCCCCGCCGCATCGCGGGAAGACATCGACGGCCCGGTCGCCGCTGTCCGCAAGGCTTTCGACGAGGGCCCGTGGCCCCGGATGAGCCCTGCCGAGCGCCCAAATTGGGTGCACTCCGGTGCTCACATCGAGGTCGGCGCCAACTGGGACAGCAATGTGTTGCGCCAACCCGTTTCATCGTGCCAGCCCAGCGGTACGACGCGTACGCCGAGGCGCTCGCGCAGGCGTTCGTTGAATCGGCTCGCGCGGATGGGGCCACCGTGGCTGCGGGAGGCCGTCGACCCGCAGACTTGTCAGCGGGGTCTTCGATCGCGTTATGAAGATCAACCTGTACGGCCTTTTCTATTGCATGAAGCATGAGGTCCTCGCGATGGAGGCCAACGGGGGCGGCGCGATCGACTACGGGGCGAGGGCATCCGTGTGAGTGCCCTTGCCCCGGGACCCACGGCGACCACCATGCTCACCGGCGCACGTGAACACCAACCGCCGGAGGTCAAGGAGGCCATGTATGCGTCTCTCCCGATGCGCGAACTCCTGGAGCCCGAGGATCAGGCCAACGCGGCCGTCTGGCTTTGCTCCAACCAGGCGCGGATGATCGCAGGCGCGACCCTCCCTGTGGACGTCGGGCGCACAGCTTGATCACAAGTTATAAACCGGGAAACGGTCGCTATTCCGGGGCTTGAGCCAGTTTCGGCCGAGATCGGCCTCCCGCGGCTGCCGAATGGAGACCCCTGATGAAGCGCGCTGTCGACGCTCCCTTTGATCGATCCGGGCGCCGCGCTCATCTATCAGTTGGTAGTACCCGCCAGATCTATTGCTGCACAGGCGTCGCCGACGGCTCCTCAGACCGCTAAGAATCCGGGCCCAGATTGCCGTTGAGTCGACGCTGCTCATCCTAGCTCGCGCGGGTCGGCAGCCGATAGACAACCCCTGTTAGGCCAAGATCTCACGCAGTAACAACTACTTCCGGGGCTGAGGATCGCTGGCCCTGCCAGGGGCGTCGTATGACAACTCCTGCCTCGCCTCACCCCGGATAAATACCGCCATGCGCTCACCGATAAGTACTGCGGTCGCCGCGGGGCCGCGGGTGGGTGCAGTCGGGAGAATGGATGTGTCGGCCACGCGTAGCCCTGTCACGCCGTGAACGCGGCCGTATTGGTCCACGACGGAGTCGGGGTCGTTGGGGGACCCAAACTTCGCGCTGCCGCAAAGATGGATGGCTGTCCCCAGACGGGAGCGCATCCAACTATTGAGCAGGGTGTCGCTCTGAAGGATCGGCTCCGTTAGCTCCGTCAGGTCCTGGAAAATCGGGCTGAAGGCCTTGGACCGCAGCAGGCAGACGGCGGTTCGGACGGCCTCGCGCATCCGTCTGAGGTCAGTTTCTGCGGAGAGGTAGTCGAAGTCGATTTGAGGCTGCACTTCAGGGTCTGCTGATTTCAGGGTTATTTGACCGCGTGACGTCGCTGCTTGAAGTGATATGAGGAAGGCAAGGTCTCCTGGGTGAAGGACTTGGGCCGGCTTTTGGGATCCATGCGCTGCATGTGGCTGGCTTCCTGTGAGGATGTAGTCCATGGGTTTGAGAAGAGGGAGTATTTCCAGATCGCCCGGACAGGTTGAACCTCTGGCGGTGAAATTGAGGACAGCGGCCATTGATTGGGCCGTGCAGTAGTCGACCAGCGGAACCTTGGATCTCCAGGTAATGGCGAGGTTAGGGTGGTCGCTGAAGTTTTTGCCGACGCCAGGCAGGTTTTTGATCACCGGTATGTGGAATCTATTCAGTTCGTTTTCGGGTCCTAGCCCGGACAGAAGCAGGATGTGGGGCGTCTTCACGGCGCCGGCAGAGAGAACGACTTCGTTTGCTTCGACAGTGGTGATCGCCCCGGCGCGGAGGACTTCTACGCCTATCGCTTGGCTACCCTTGAACAGCACTCGGCGCACGTACGAGTTTCCCTCCACTGTCAGGTTCTGGCGGTCGCGTACAGGGTTGATGTAAGCCATTCCGGTGTTGATCCGCAGCCCACTGACGCTGTTTGAGGGCATCGGTCCGTAACCGGGTCCGTCTTCGCTGTTCTTGTCCCGTTCCGCCGGGAAGCCCAGTTCTTCGACGGCCCGTCGGAAGGCTTTTGTCACGGGGTGGTCTTGCAGCGGGCGGGATACAGTCATTGGACCAGAGCCTCCGTGCATATCGCTCTCACCGAATTGAAGGTCATTCTCCAGTTTTCTGTAAAAGGGCAGGACTTTGTCCCATGCCCATTCCTCATTTCCTCCGGAGGACCAGCGGTCAAAGTCTTGTTTCGGCGCTCGGATGAAGTAGGTTCCGCTGATCGCGGTTGATCCGCCCAGGATGCGGCCCCGGGCGATGGAGTAGGGCAAGTCCGGCGTCAGGTAACCCATGAATGACCAGTTAAGAGGATGATCCGGCATGGCTCCTTGCACGGTCCCGGCGTTCAGCAGCTCCGGCGGGAAGTCCTCCGTGCTGGCCGGCACTGGACCTGCTTCGAGCAGCAGCACGGTTCGTCGCGGGTCTTCACTTAATCGGGCCGCCAAGGGAGCTCCTGCGGCTCCAGCTCCGACCACGATGACGTCATATCTCAAGTAGCGCTCTTATCTCTGTGCACGTCATCTCCTTGGCGCATCCATTTGGTGCTGTTCGTTTCTCTGCCAGCCTTGCAGGGCGCCCTGACTGGGTGTAGCCAAGCTTGGCTAGAGGTCAGTTGGGGTTTTTTCGGATGTCGGGCAGCAGGCACCGGAGGGAGCGGCCTCTCAGTGCGCTGGACCAGACGCCGGTCCCGTATGCCAGGTCGTCCAGGCGACGCGCGAGGGCAAACCGAAACAGATCGAGTTTGGGGCGGGTGCGGCGGTACTCCCATAACGCGTCCACGACACCAGCCACGACGAGGGCGCGGCGCAACCTACGGGAGAAAATGCTCGCCGTGATGGCCAGAGGCCACCAGTGGCGGACAAAGAGGGCCATGGTCTGCGTTTGTGCTGCCAGCGCTCCGCGCGCAGTCAGACTGGCAGCAAGTCGGACCGGATGCGAGCTTCTGCCGAGTTTCTTGGAGATTTGCCACGCAGCAAAGGCAGAAATCACTCCTGCTGCCGGAACCGACCACGTGCGCTGGCACAGGACGGCGGCGACAAGGGCGACAGACCAGGGCGCGAAGACCGCTGGTGCGATTGCTTCCGGGTGCCGGAGAGAAAGGGCGTGAGCCGAGGTTCCGTAGAACGTCTTTCGGGACAGCCATTCTCCTATGGTTTGCCGGTGCTCGTGCCACACTATTGCCTCGGGTTCGAAGCGGACCCGCCATCCCTGTTCAACCAGGCGCCAAACGAGGTCGACGTCCTCTCCTACACGGCTTCCGGAGGTGAATCCGTCACCCAGGGCATCTGTTCTGGCCAGCATAAATGCCCCTGGCAGCCACGACACCGGGGACCGGGGTCGGACTGCAGCCGGGAAGATACCCAGATCCAGGGAGGATCGTGCCTCTTCGTACCGTTCGATCCAGTTCATGCCGTTTCCGTCGTCCCAGCCAAGTACCCTGGGGCCGACCAGAGCAACCTTCCGGTCATTAAAGTGCTTCAGGAGGAACGGAATGGTGTCCGAGTGGAGCACGACGTCGGAGTCGGCGAAGGCCACGTACGGTGTGGTGACGAGTTTAAGGCCCTCGTTGCGGGCGTCCGCCGGTCCACTGTTAGACGGGAGTCGCACCAGGCGTGCGCCGTATTTTTCTGTAACTGCCTGAATTGCCGCTGGGTCAGGGGAACGGTCGTCTACGACGATGACCTTGTGCTGTTTTCCGATGCTCGTCAGCAACCTCGCCAAGGCGAGTGGGCGCCCGAAAGCTGGGACGACAAGGGTTACGGAAGAAGGGTCAAGGTCGGGCAACGATTCAAGCACGGGATCGGCCATCCCGCTCTCCAATAGCCTGTCCACCAACAGGCCAGTAGGAGTGTCTGAGACGACTGCTGTCTTGTCCTGAATCATCTTGCTGGCACGTTCGGTAAGGTAAAGAACTCGCGTTGGGGAACCCCCGATGAGTTCGCTTCCCCTGCCAGCGATTTTCACCCGTCGGTTCAGTCTTACCGTAAAACCCTCGGGGAATTGAGGGTGCTGAACAGTCACGATCGGTCACCTGCAATACGGAGTTCTTCCTGGCCTCCGGGTACGTAGCTCAACTTGGTGTCCAGCTTAGCTTGGACGCCGTCAGCAGAGCTGTACAGGTGGGCCACTGTGAAGCCTTGCTCCCGCCAGATGAGCTCCCTGGCCTGGACACCATCTACTGCCATCCACAGGCCGGACCCGTCAGGCATCACGTCGTCGACGTAACCCGACCGATAAATCTCGCTACCGCGGTATATCACCACGAATTGCCGGGCAAGCGTCGCCCAATCCGGGGAGTCCTGCGGTATTAGGTCGGTCGGCATCCACTCAGTCGACACGGGGTTCCTTTCTTCGGCAACCAGCAGCATGACAATGGTCGAGGCAATGCGATTTGGGAAGGGGTTTCAGGCGGCCCTGACTGGAGTCAGACTCGCTGCTGCTGCCCATTGGACGTAAGCATTCCGTTCCGGGCAAGCGCGCCCCCGGCAATTCGGTGTGCAGCGTCATGCACCATCAAGTCAAGTATCCGGGCGCCCTCGTAGGCGTTTGCCCCAGTTGGATCGCCCAGAACGCCGGAGGGAGAGACGGCGGCGACGCCGCTGGCAAGCAGCTCCGGCATCAGCTCTTCGAGGGGACGCAACTCGCCTGCTACGGCCCGTTCCATTCGGACCGTTTCCGCATTGAGGTGAAGCATCAGCGACGTCTCCGTCCTGCCGGCATGCAGGTCAGCGCCCGGGACACTACAGGGCAGCCATGCGACGCTGTGCTGCTCTGCTTGTAGCTGGAGCACCGACTTTGACAGCGCCGGGACATTCCCGCCGTGGGCGTTGACGAGGACGATACGACCAGCCCAGGTCGACAGCGAGCGGACAAGCTCAACGATCAGCATGTGCAAAACCTCGGATCCGATGGACACGGTACCTGCGAAGGACTGGTGTTCGCCGCTGGAGCCATAAGTCACTGCCGGAGCAACCACTACCTGCCCTTGAACCCGTGAAGCCAGTGCGTCGGCGACGGCGGTTGCTATTACCGCATCCGTGTTAAAGGGCAGGTGGGGGCCGTGCTGTTCCGTAGAGCCGACGGGGACCAGCACCGTCGGGCTGCGCGGAACGTCGGGCCAGGTAAGCCTGCCCAGCCCGCTCCGGCTGTTAGTCATGACCGGACAGTGGCAGGAACACCCAACTCCCGGACAAACCCTGGAGGAATAACAAGGTGTTCAGGTCGAAGGTCCTGCACTGACGGGACGCTGAGCCCGAGTAAGGCAGAGTCGATGCCTCCTCGCAGGATGTCCAGTACGTTTTCCACACCTGCCTGGCCGTTGGCGGAGAGTCCCCATAGGTAGGCGCGTCCGATCATGACCGCGCGGGCGCCCAGTGCCAGCGCCTTGACGACGTCGCTGCCGCGGCGGATGCCGCCGTCCAAAACGATTTCCGCCTGGTCGCCCACCGCGTTGGCGATCGAGGGCAGGACACGGATCGGGGCCGGTGTGCTGTCCAGGTTGTTGCCGCCGTGGTTGGACACGGAGATGGCCGTGACTCCGGCGTCGACGGCGCGCAGCGCGTCATCGACACGACAGATGCCTTTCAGCATCACGGGCCCGCCCCACTCTGTGACGATCCATGCGATGTCCTCCCACGTCGGCGGCGGGGTTTGCATCCATTCGTAGTACGCGCCGAAGAAGGTGGGGCCCTTCTCGCCTACAGGGGCGAGATTGGGTGCCGTCAGGTCGGGCAGGCTGCGGGCGAAGGACGCCAGCCAGCGGGGCTTGAGCATCACTTCGGGAGCAAGCCTGATGGCTGCCTTGAGGTCGACCTTTTCGGGGATCTCGGGGCTGCCCCAGTCCCTTCCCATGGAGAAGGACCAGTCGGTGGTGACGATCAGGCCTTTAGCGCCGGCCGCCCGCGCGCGGTCCATGCGGTTGACCATCTGTTCCCGGGTTCCGGTCCAGTACATCTGGTAGAACGTCTTGTCGTTCGCGGCCGTGACTTCCTCCAAGGGTTTGGAGGCGAAGGAGCTCAGGCCAACGATGGTTCCGCGCGTGGCGGCTGCCCGGGCCACAGCGACTTCACCGTCGGGGTGGACGGCCTGGACTCCTGTGGGGGAGATCAGGACCGGGAGGGAAATTTGCTGGCCCATCACGGTGGTGGCCAGATGACGTTCTGCGGGATGGCCCACGACATGGGGGGCGAAGCCGAGCTCGCCGAAAGCGGAGGTGTTGTCATCCAGCGTCACTCCACGTTCCGAGCCGGCGAGCAGGGCGGCATAGACGGATGCCGGGAGGCGTTTTTTGGCCCGGCGCTGTGCCTCGGCCACGGATTCGAACCAGGGGTTCTGTGCCCAGGGATTCTTGAACATAATTGCCTTTCGAAACTGTTGTAGAACTCGCTACGGTTGGAAGCCGGCCAGTGGACTGGCGGCGCAAGCGGACACGGGCGGCGCTACGGGATCCGGCCGTGTGAGGCTGAGCTGAACCATGACAGGCTGTGCCCGCTTCGGGAGGGCTTTGCGTGAATGGTCCTGGCCGGGTTGGGGCCGGCTCCGGTCTCCGGCCAGGGCCGTTTCGCCGTAGCCCTGGACGCACTCAGGGTCAGGGCCATCCAGCGGAAGACCGGTGAAAAACTTAGCTGCCATGCAGCCGCCGCGACAGCTGTCGAAGAATGCGCACTTGGTGCAGGCCCCTGACGTCTGCGGAGACCTGAAGTCTTTGAAAAGCTCTGATTTCTGCCAGACCTCCTTGAATCCCCCGTCATTCAGCACATTGCCGGCCAGGAAGTTGTCGTGGATAGCGAACGGGCAGGCGTAGACATCACCCACCGGATCAATCAGGCAAACGACCCGGCCGGCACCGCACAGATTCAGGCCCGGCAGGCTTTCGCCGAAGGGCGCCAGGTGAAAAAAGGAATCTCCTGTCAGGACGTTGTCTCCGTTGGCGATCAGCCAGTCGTAGATGATGCGCTGCTGTTCGGGGAGGGGGTGCAGTTCGTCCCAAACGTCGGCGCCGCGGCCGGAGGGGCGGAGCCGGGTAAGCCGCAGAGTGGCACCGTGTTCGTCTGCGATGCGTTTGAATTCATCAAGCTGGCCCACGTTTTGACGGGTAACCACGACCGATACTTTGGCGTCCTTGAAACCGGCTTCATTGAGGTTTTTCAGGGCGCGGATTGCTGTGGCGTAGGAGCCGGGGCCGCGGACGTAGTCGTTGACTTCCGCGGTGGCCCCGTCGAGTGATATCTGGACGTCCACATAGGGTGTGGACGCTAGAAAGGCCGCTTTTTCCTTATCGATGCGGATGCCGTTGGTGGAGAATTTCACGCCGACCTGGTGGTCGACTGCATACTGGAGTAGGTGCCAGAAGTCCGGGCGGACGGTCGGTTCTCCGCCGCCGATGTTGACGTAAAAGACCTGCATGCGCTGCAGTTCATCGATCACGGCTTCGCATTGCTCGGTGGTCAACTCACGCGGATCCCGCCGCCCCGAGGACGACAGGCAGTGAACGCAGGCCAGGTTGCAGGCGTAGGTCAATTCCCAGGTGAGGCAGATCGGGGCGTCGAGCCCGAATTCGAACTGGTCCACCAGGGACCCTCCTGATGGGCGTGCCACAGGCGTGCTAACGACGTTAGTCATTGTTCTTTCCTTTGCTGGCGCGGATCATGTCGGTCGCAGCGAGACTGCGCAACGCGCCGACATAGGCGGGCCATTGGCCTTCGGGGACATCTGACTGCACCAGCGCGTCGCGGACTGTTCCGCTGCCTTCCAGGGAACGAATCACCCTGACGAGCTCCGGCTTCTTAAGGAACGTGAGCTTGCGGTTCCCGAAGTGATAAGCCATCGCCCCGAACGGTTCCGGCCGTAACGCAACAGCCGGTGACAGCATCCACTCCTCATCGAGCATGGTGTCTGTGCTGGTTGGGCTCATTTGTCCGGGCGCCTAGTACACGCCGCACATGCCATCAATAGACACGTCCTCGACGAGATCTTCGATGACAAGGTCGGCCTCTTCGATGGTGCTGACGCTTTCAAGATTGGGGTTCACGTATTCCACAGTTCTTCTCCTATCCGGACTGTCTCGGGAGGTTCCGAGGACGTCACATTAGAATAATGGCACTCAGCGCCAAAAAGATAGGGTGGACGGTAGATACTGCTAAGTTGTTCTCACGATGACCGCACTCACCAACCGCACCCGGGGCCGTCGGGCCGTAACGGACCATGGCTCTATCGAGCGTGCAGCATTCAGGTTGTTTGAGGCGCAGGGCTTTGATGAGACCACCATGGAACAGATCGCCGAGGGCGTGGGCGTCGGGCGCCGAACGCTCTTCCGGTATTTCCCGTCCAAAAACGACATCCCGTGGGGCCAGTTCGATCAGAGCCTTCGGGATTTTGCCGAACAGCTGGCGAACGTACCCGCGGACGTGCCCGTTTTCGAAGCCGTGCACAGGTGTGTCGTGGCTTTTAATGACTACGACAAGGAGGCGCTAGCCCAGCATCGGATCCGAATGAGACTGATTTTGGAGACGCCGGCTCTGCAGGCCCATTCAGCGCTTAAATACGCGGCCTGGCGCGGAGTGATCGAAGACTACGTTGCACGACGTCTCGACTTGGGAAGCGAATCCCTGCTACCCCGACTCGCGGGACACATCAGCCTCGCCCTGGCAATTTCGTCCTACGAGCAGTGGCTTCTCAAACCTGACGGTGACCTCCCCAGCATTCTCCAGCAGGAATTATACGAACTGCGTTCGTATCTCCAGTAACTGTTAGGAGGACAGAGCCGCTTTGTGGGTCACTCCCTCCGTCTTTTGATTGCACTGGGGAGAACAACAATGCGCTGGCCATTCAAGGCGGCCTCCAAACTGTGGGTGTGTGAAATCGAGTGACGGCTCACGGAGGAAGCACGTCAAGACTCACCGGACGACGACGCCTCCTCAAGGGCGGAAGGACACTCCTGGGGGAATAGCGTCACGATCGTGTAGGTTGCTCTCGGGTCAGGAACAACCGGCAAAAACAGAAAGGAGGACCACCAAGTGGCTGTCCGGCACAGGTCCCAGCTCGCCCGCGAGGATACCGGCCGGTCGTACTGCATCGAGTGCGAAGGCTGACACCCCCGGAAACTGGTCAGATCTCGCTGCCGCCAATCCTGCCTGAAGGCCCAATTTGATGCGTTTGATGCAATACACAGCCTTCAGCTTTATATAGGGTTACTATCGGCCCTTAATCAACAGGAGTAGGGGCATGGAATGCACGCCCTCGCTACGGGGTTGGAAAGGCAGTCCTGATGGCATTGTCCACGGCGGCGACGACGGCTCGCGTAACCGGCTGACGTGCAGACCAGGTCTTGAGCACCACCGAGGGCTCAACCAGCCGAGCCCAAGTCCATTCAGGCAGGAGGCTCTCTGCCACGGCTCGCGTCATTATGGCAATGTTCGCTCCTGCCGCATCGGCGCAGGCCTCTGCATGATGTGTGTAGTTGGCGAATTGCCAGAGCGGCCTGGCACCCACTTCGTTGGCGGCGCTAATTAGAGGGTAGTGAACAGTAGGCAGTTGATTCTTGGCGTGCACGAGAACCCGGAGGCCATCGAGTTGCTTCATTGTCCACGTCTCAGCTGTGGACCTAGACTCCCCAGGCCTGACGGCGACGCCGAATTCTTCCTCGCCGAGGCTATAGCTCGCCAACCCATCAGGCGGCGGTTGATGAACCAAGGCGATGTCCAGCCTGTCTTCTCGGAGCATCCGGAGCTGAGTGGCGCTGTCCGCGTCGGTGAAATTGATCCTCGCTGGAATCACGTGTTTTGAAACCGCTGACAGGAGCGTGGCAACCCAAGCGCCCGGAAGTCCGGGAGCCAAGCCCACCTCGACGGTTTCCGCCTCTGGAGCGGCGAGAACGGCCACTTCAGCCGCGCTCTCGGCAAGATCAAGGATTGCCAGTGCGTGCCTGTAGAGTGCCACCCCGGCAGCGGTTGCCGTCACGCCTGTAGGAATCCGTTCAAAGAGCGGTGTTCCGATTTCACGTTCGAACCGACGGATCTGCCGGCTCAGCGCCGGCTGGGAAATCATCAACTCCTCCGCGGCCCGGGTCACCGAGCCTTGACGAAATGTCGTCGAAAAGTAAATCAACTGCCGTATCTCCATGCTCCCCCTACCCGCTACCCGAAGAAGCCTAGCGCTGCCATAACCCTAGGGTATAGCGGGTCGACCGAAGCGGCATTGGAAATTACACTCTGAAGCGCCTTCAATTGTGACTCGGGATACTTTGCCCTAACACGTTAAATACGAACTGCCTGCACTCACCTAAGGAATTACAGTCAATGACGACTACTCCAAGCCTCAAAGCAGCCATACCACTGGGTCATGCACCCGTCTGCTAGCCGCCTTCACAATGACCCGAGCCACGTAGGGTCCAGCCGACGACTCCATCAGCAAGGATCTCGGCAGGGAGTTCAGCGTCGCCGGGACCACTTCGGCGGAAGCAGCGCGTCGATAGCAAAACTTGTCCCTGAATCATGGGGTGGAAACCGTCCGCGGTTGGCGGCACCCCCTAAGCCACATCCAAGTAACAATCCGGATTGTCGTGCGGCGTGAACTTCACACGGTCCCGGTGGCGGCAATATCCGCCGCTGGTACCGGGAAGCTTCTACTCTCGCAATCTTGATCAGCCAATATTTTCGACACCTAAAGACATCAGAGGAGAACAATGACTACTTCAACGCTCGAGCAGGAAGGCTCGATGCTCGATGCTCGTTTGGACAGACTGCCGATAACCAAACATCACATCCTTTGGATATCGGTCCTAGGGCTGGTGTTCTTTGTCGAGACCTTCGACAATGTAATGTTCGCCTCACTGGCACCCGCCATCCGCAACGAGTGGGGCCTCTCAATCGGTGAGATCGGTGTACTGGCGTCGTCTGTGTTCATCGGCATGTTCGTCGGCGCTGTGGCTGGTGGACGCCTCTCAGACCGGTTTGGGCGCCGCCCCGCGCTGGTAGCCGGGTGCTTCGTCTTCGGGCTTGGATCCCTCGGTTCAGCGCTGGCTCCCTCGCCCGAGTGGCTGCTAGCCTTCCGAGTCATCACAGGTGTCGGAATGCAAGCGGCCATAGGTGTGCTCATGGTTATGGTGAGCGAGATGTTTCCAAGTGCGAAGCGCGGAAGGTTCTTCACCGTGCTCACGTTCATTGGATTCGCCGGAGTACCCGTCACGACATTTACTGCTCTGACGATCGTTCCGTCCGGGCCGAGCGCCTGGCGATGGGTTTTTGCTATCGGCGGCGTCGGCATCCTGACCGCTCTTATTGTTCTCCGCTTCGTCCCCGAAACCGTGCGATGGCAAGTGGCCCACAACCGGAGTGAGGCAGCGACGCGCACCGTGTTGTCCCTCGAGAAGGCTGCACAGGAGCGGGGAAAGGTGTTGCCACAACCCCAGTCTCTGCCGCCGATTCAAACGCGACAGAAACTACGTGACCTATTTCGCGGGAAAGTACTCCAGCGCCTGATGGTCATGTCTTCAGCGTTCGGTATCTATCTCTTCTGTCTGGTCGGCTTTCAAGCATGGATCCCGACAATCCTCACCTCGCGTGGGATGTCACAGACGGCGGCCTTGCAGTTCGCAAGTATCGTATCGCTAGCAACGATTGTGGGGCCCGTAATCATCTATTTCATCGCGGACAAAATCGAGCGCAAGGTGATCCTATTCGTCGCGGCAGTCATTACAACGGTTGCGATGCTGACCTTCGCGTTCGTCAGTGACTCCACAGTGAGCCTAATCGCCGCTTTTGCAGCAAGCATGGCCGCGACCAGCATGACTGTCTCCTTTTACACCTACATTCCCGAAGTTTTTCCCACGGCCCTCCGAGGTGTGGGAGTCGGCGCAGTCAATGGCGCAGCGCGAGTCACTGGTTTTCTTTCGGGAATCTCAGTTGCAGCGATATACACAGCATGGGGATTTCAGTGGTTGTACGTCATCCTGGCGGGCCTGTTCCTCCTGGCCGGAACGATCATCCTGGTCTTCGGTACCCGAACCACAAACAGGTCGCTCGAGGTCGTCAACGAACTCGAGGTCGCCAACGACTCAGCCGATTCCTTGCGAGCACCGATAAAACCAGGCAGTGAAGATTTGAATGGCATTCGGGACTAAGACTGAGCTTCGTGTGACATTCCCAAACCGGCTAGGACGTGTCTCCTAAAGCTGTCAGCCACATGGTGTTTGCTCGAAGACCGGATCCTCCGCGATTGGTGAGTGCGCGTTTGTCGTAGCGTGTTGCCAGAGCCCGCGACTGCTTTTAAGGAGGTGAAGTTCCGTTCGACGACGTTCCGGTCTTTGTAGTCCTCTTTGTCAAAGGCCTAAGGTCTGCGGCCTTATGTCGCGGTCGCGAAGGTGTGTCCGTAGCGCCCTGGACGAGTCGAGAGGGGCTACTCGCGTTTGCTGAACCGTATGCGCTTGCTCGTCGCTAGCGCCTATCGCGAGCCGGGCGAAAAAGCGTAAACCGCTGGACGCCCTAGCCCACAGAGTTTTCACCGGCGTTCTTTACCGCAAGTTTCATCAACAGTTTCGACAAGGAGCAAATTTATATGGATTCGCCAAGAGTACTGCCCGCTGATGCTCGCCGTGTTGTGGCGAAGGGTGATCTCGGTTATCTCGAGGGCGCCCGCTGGCACCGTGGAGCGCTGTGGTTTTCGGACATGAGCCGCCGCAAAGTCTGTCGCCTGTCCCATGACGGGTTGGTCGAGGATATCGCTGATGTACCCGGACGGCCGTCAGGTTTGGGTTTTGACCCTGACGGGGC
>NZ_CAQI01000058.1 GCF_001046895.1 Pseudarthrobacter siccitolerans | reverse complement strand
TAACAACAGGACCCCTGCGTAACGGCAGAATATCCGAGATAGCGCATGGCAGTGATTCGCGGACGGTGCCCGCGACTGGTTCTCGAGCGCCCTCGACAGCTTCCACGACGGCTTCGCCGCCTTGTCGATGAAGTCGTCCCAACTGTCAGCAACGCGGCCCCCTTCCACAAGACCCTCAACGGATTGGTCGAGCTGGACTGGCCGCCCGTGCTTGGCGGCGATTCGCTCATCCGGGTGTCGGCTCCAGGCGATGTGACCATGCCGCGACTGCCCTGACACTTCTTCGACAGTAAGGGGAGTGGGCCGCCGGCCGGTCCACTTCCGGAGTGCGCCTGCTGTTGGGACGACCCGGCGCCGTGTCATTTCGCGGCGCTCCGCCTCCGCCCTGGCAGGAACGTTGCAAGAGCGAGGCCGAGAAGCGCCGCGCCTGCCGCGATCAGGAATGAGGTGCGAAAGCCGACCAGCGTCGGCACCTCGACGCTCCCCATAGGCTGCGCGGTGCTCGCGAGGACCACGCCTACGACGGCGCTGGAGACCGACGTGCCCATGGAACGCATCAGCGAGTTCAGCCCATTGGCCGCACCCGATTCCGAGGGATCGACGGCGTCGAGGATGAGCGCTGGCATCACGGAATAGGCCATGCCGACGCCGCTGCCTGCAAGGGCGGCGACGATCACGATCTGCCAAACGGCGCCCAGCAACCCCGTCCCTGTCAGATAGGCTACGGCGAGCAGCGCAAGCCCTGTCATCAGCGTGAACTTTTGCCCGCGCAAGGCCGACAGTCGGGCGGCGAGCGGGGCAACCGCCATCATCGCGAGACCCATTGAGGATGCGCAGATGCCTGTGGTGACCATGGACATCCCGAGCCCGTATCCGGTAGATTCAGGCAGTTGCAGCAGCTGTGGCATGACGAGGGTTACCGCGAAGAACGCCAGACCCACGGTGATCGCGGCCAGGTTGGTGAGGAGGACCTGCCGGCGTGAGGCTGTGCGCAGATCCAACAGCGGGTCCTTGGTACGCAGTTCGAAGAGCCCCCACAGCAGGAAGATCACTATGGCGGCGGCGAAGAGCCCGAGCGTGGCGGGGCTCCCCCAGCCCCAGTCGGCGCCCTTGGAGACGGGCAGCAGCAGGGCGACGAGGCCAAGGGTCAGTCCGAGCGCGCCAATCACATCGAAGCGTCCGGGGATGCGCTGCTCGTTCCCGGGTACTACGGCCAAGATCGCCGCTATGGCCAGCGCGCCGAGGGCGGCGGAGGCGAAGAACAGCCAGTGCCAGTCGAAGTTTTGGGCAACGAGCGCGGCCAGAGGAATGGCGAGTGCACCGCCGACACCGATAGAGCTGCTCATCAGCGCTAGGGCCAATCCACGCCGCTCGGGTGGCAGCTGGTCCCAAATGATGCTGATGCCGAGCGGGATGGCCCCCAGCGCCAGGCCCTGGACGGCGCGGCCCGCCACCATCGGCAGGAGGTCCGAAGTAAACCCGGAGATCAGCGAGCCCAGCACCATCAGCGCGAGGCTGATGACGAGCAGGCGGCGCTTGCCGTAAAGGTCGCCGAGCCGCCCCATGACCGGAGCGGCGATGGTGCCGGACAGCAGCGTCGCAGTGATCACCCACGCGGCGTTGGACGCGGTGGTGTCCAACAGCCTAGGAAGGCCGGCGACGACGGGAACAAGCAGGGTCTGCATGACGGCGACGGCGATGCCAGTGAAGGCGAGGACGGGGACGAGCCCGCGCCTTGCAGGAGCCCTGACTGCCGGGGCGGCCGGTACTGACGTTGACGGTACTGTGGCGTCCTTGCTCTGGGGTGACCCGCCGCCGGCTGTGTCCTGTTCGGTGGGGAGGGGTGTTTGGTCCCTTCGAGGGTCGTCTGCGGGTGGTGTGAACGGGCGGCGGTGCCCCGGCAGGTAACCGCCGGGACCGAAGTCTGCCCGTTCGTCTAGCGAACATTCCATGGTTTCTTCCTTGCTGTCGGGCCCTGTCAAGGGCGGTGAGAGGCGCGTTCTGCCGCGGCAGAACGCTCTATGGTCAGGCAGGCTGCGATGTGGTGGGTGCCAAATGAGGGCCGGGGGTTTGTCAGGAGGCGTGGGTTGCCTGTACCCCATGGGCGTGGTGTTTGGGGCGAGCATGATGGTGTCGTCCCACCGTGTCCTTCGAACCCCTCTTGGATGTGGCCGCGTTGCTGCACCGCGCCGACTTCATAATGAAGAAGTCGACGCGGTCGAGGAGCAATTAGGAGACCTGTCCGCAAGCCACTGGGCCAGGGTGCGCTGTCTCGGCCGGTGCGCTGATGTTCGGGAGTGGGTCGTT
>NZ_CAQI01000057.1 GCF_001046895.1 Pseudarthrobacter siccitolerans | reverse complement strand
GTCCCGGATTCCTGGGACGTCGACCTCGATGGCTTCGATGCGGCCGGTGGCATCAAAGCCATTGACGAGTCGCTCGGGACTTGTATCCGAGATGAGCAGGTAGAGGGTTCGCATTTCCGGTCCCCCCAGTACCGCATCGACAGCAAAAGAACCGCCATCGGGATATGTGGCCGTGTCCGGCTCAATCCGGATGACGTCCGTGACCTCGCCGCCTTCGCGGACACGCCGAAATTCTCCGATCCACGGGAAGGCTGCCCATACTGCACCCTCACTGTCGATGCCGATACCATCCACGGCATCTGTGTCCGGTGACCCGAACTCTGCGAACACACGCTGGTTCAGCAGCGCACCGTCGTCTGCCACATCGAACGCGGTGAGTCTCACCCGTGGCGCCCGGAACGACTCTGCGACCACGAGGGTCCGCCCGTCGCCTGAGATGGCGATGCCGTTGGGGAATATGAGATCCTGGCCGCCGGTGTCGATGCGGCCGTCGGGATGGCGGATGATCAAGCCCACCCCAACAGGATCGCTTCCGAACGGGTAGCCCTGCGGACCGATGTACGCGCGGCCCTCTCGGTCCACGGCCATATCGTTCGGGTGAAACGCGACCGGCGCGAGGTCGGCGAGTTCCTCCAGCCCGCTACTTCCCACGCGCAGCAACCTGCCATCATCGATCGAAACAACCATCG
>NZ_CAQI01000056.1 GCF_001046895.1 Pseudarthrobacter siccitolerans | reverse complement strand
TACCCCGTCAGGGTCAAAACCCAAACCTGACGGCCGTCCGGGTACATCAGCGATATCCTCGACCAACCCGTCATGGGACAGGCGACAGACTTTGCGGCGGCTCATGTCCGAAAACCACAGCGCTCCACGGTGCCAGCGGGCGCCCTCGAGATAACCGAGATCACCCTTCGCCACAACACGGCGAGCATCAGCGGGCAGTACTCTTGGTGAACTATCCATAAAAATTTCTTCCTTAATAAAAGTGGCGTACAGTACGCCGGCGGATCAGAACTTGCTGGCCCAGGACGTCCAAACGGGTTTAAGCCTTCTCGCCCTGCTCGCGGTAGCCGCTCGCGAAGAGCAAGCGCAGACGAGTCAACGACTCCTCATCGGCCCCGTTGCTTCTGACCCAGGCAATGGAACAAGCCGACAGGAACAAATCGAAGCCTCGTACCGACAGGCGCACGCGCCCGCCGCTCTGCGCGGCAAGCAAGAACTGCTCCGTGGTAGTGACGAGGATGCTGCAAGGAACTGTGAGCGGGTTCTCTGGATCCTGCGCCTGGGCCACGGCCATGAGTGGATCCGGCAGTCCATTGAAGGCACTTAAGTACTCCTCCATGGCCTGCAGCCACTGATCCAACGCCTCGGCCGGGTCGTCCAGACGCTCGCACGCCGCCTGGCGGGACGCCAGTTCCTCGGAGCGGGTCTGCAGCAGGGCTGCGAGCAGCCCCTCCCGAGTAGGAAAGTGCCGGTACAGCGTGCCCGGCCCCACTCCCGCATCGCTCGCGATCGCCTCCAGTGATGTGCCGACTCCATGCTGCAGAAAGTGGCGCTGGGCCGCCTCCAGGAGGGCCACGCGGTTGCGCTGGACGTCCGCGCGTGGCTTGCGTCCCCGCTGTTCGACGGCATTCATTCGAGCTCCTGTCGGTAAGATCCTGCTCATGCTAAAAACGGATGCTCCCTCCGTATAAGAAAAAGTATAAAGCGGAGGCGACCTCCGGTCAATCTGGTGCTCAAGGGCACCATCCCCTTCGCCTTGTCCGGTCCGGCACTTGCGGCGGCTTGTGGATAAGGGCAGGGTTAGGCGGCTGGCTCGGCCTACTCCGCTGCTCCGCGCAACGCCGCGGATGTAGGGCTACCATTAGTGTGAAGGTCGCGTACGGAGGAGGAGTTATGCGAATCGGTGAACTTTCCGCGCGAACGGGGGTGCCGCGGCGCATGCTGCGCTACTACGAGGAACAGGGCCTCATTCAACCAATTCGAGAGGCGAATGGGTACCGGGATTATGGCGAGTACCTGGTGGAGCGGGTGGGCAAGATTCGTGGCTTGATCGACTCGGGTATTCCGTCGCGTATCGTTCTGGAAATCCTTCCGTGCCTGGATCAGGAGCAAGCGATCGTTGTTCGGAACATCGAGCCTGGGCTTCGCGATCTGTTAGTCCAGGAGCGCGACCGCATGACGCAGAAGATTGCCTTCCTGACTTCGAATCGAGATGCTCTCTCCCGGTACATAGCCGCTGTTGATGTCCGCGCGGGCAGATCAGGGGCACCTGCCGGCTGAATAGCGTCGCTCCCGCTCCCGAGCTCGATTTGACATTAACAGTAGTGTTAATGTTTCACAATGGTGGGATGTCAAAGACTTTCACCGATTCCGCTCACTCTTCGCTACCCACGCGTTTGCCTGTCGGTAGCCTTCTTGCGCTAGCCACGGCCGGGTTCCTGGCAGTCATGCTCGAGACGCTGCCGGCGGGTGTCCTGCCTGCCCTCAGCGCCGACCTGGGAGTCACTGAAGCGGCGGCCGGCCAGACCGTCACGTTCTACGCGTTGGGAGCGCTCTTGGGTGCCATCCCTATCATCGGAGCGACTATGGGGTGGCCGCGCCGCCGTCTCCTGGTGATTGCGCTGTGCGGCTACCTCGTCACGAGCCTCGTTGTCGCCGTGTCGCCCGTTTTCGGGGTGACTCTCGCGGCCAGGTTCGTGGGAGGTATCTTCGCGGGAGCACTTTGGGGGATTCTTGCAGGATATGCCAGCCGGATCGTGGAACCGGGGCAGCGCGGCCGTGCTCTGACGATTGCCCTGTCCGGGACGCCTGTCGCCCTTGCCTTCGGCACGCCTGCGGGAACCTTCCTGGCGGCAGGGATCGGCTGGCGACTTACCTTCGTCATGATGGCTGTCCTTGCGGCTGCCGTGCTCGTGTGGGTCCTCGTCGTGGTTCCGACAATCCCCGGCCAGGAGAAGCATGAGCGCACCAATGCCCTTCAGGCCCTTCGAATTCCTGGCGTCGCGCCGGTCGTCGTGGTCGCGTTGCTCTTTTTCGCCGGCCATGCTCTGCTCTACACGTACATCGCGTCGTTCCTCGATTTCGCGGGGATGGGGAGCAGTGTCAGCGCCGCGCTCCTCGTGTTCGGCGTGTCCGCTCTCGTTGGCCTCTGGGTGACGGGCATTGTCATCGACAGGCATCTGCGTCTGCTCATGCTGGGTAGCACCGCGGTGTTCGCCGTCGCGGTTCTCGTACTCGGACTGGCCCTCACCTCGCCCGCTGCAGTCTTGGTCAGTATCGCTGCGTGGGGTCTTGCTTTCGGCGGGTCGGGAAGTCTTCAGCAGACGGCCCTCACGGACGCCGCCGGCACGGCCGTTGATGCCGCGCAATCCGTTCTCGTCACCGGCTTGAACACTGGGATCGCGGTGGGCGGGATTCTCGGTGGGATCGTCCTGTCCGGTCTCGGCGCCGGGGCGTTGCCGTTCGCGACCTTGGTGCTCCTTGTCGTCGTTCTCGTCATCGTCACAGCAGCCCGCCGGAATGGTTTCCCCCCGCGTCGTTCGATCGAGGCATCGTGACCTGTTCCACTCACCGTTTCCGTTCACGTCTGCCTGCAACAAGGAGTTACCGGCAATGACCACGAAGAAGATGCTGATCGGCATGCAACTGGGCAACGGTTATGGGGCTCAGACACTGGCATGGCGTGCTGCTCAGGTCGACCCGCGCAATTACACCAATCCAGACGCGTACGTACGGTATGCGCAGGCGGCCGAGCGGGGAAAGTTCCAGTTCCTGTTTTTGCCTGATTTTCTTGCGCAGAGCCAGCAATCAGATCAGGACTCACCCATGCTGACGATGGATCCCTTCATCACGATGGCGGTAATGGCTCGCGAGACCACAAAGATCGGTTTCGTCACGACAGCGTCAACGACGTTCTACGAACCCTACAACCTGGCCCGTCAGTTGAAGACGCTCGACGTGATCAGCGGAGGCCGCATCGGCTGGAACGCGATCACCACCTCCGATCAGGCCTCCGCTGCAAACTTCGGGACCACGATCGCCGGACGAGACGCCCGCTATGGGCGCGCCCACGAAGTCGTGCAGCTAATTCAAGCTCTCTGGGGAAGCTGGCAAGAGGACGCCTGGATAGCAGACCAGAAATCGGGCGTCTTCGCGGATCTGGCCAAGATTCGGCCCATTAACCTGCAGGGGCAGTACGTCGCTTCGCGTGGGCCACTGGAGATCCCTCCATCCAAGCAAGGACAACCCGTCGTTTTCCAAGCCGGAGGCAGCCCGCACAGTTTGGCTCTGACCGGCCGATTCGCCAATGGCGTCATTGGGTCCACGTACACCATCGAAGACTCCATCCGGCAACGATCCAACGTCCGCCGGGCAGCCGAGCAAGCTGGCCGCGACCCCGACGACATCAAGTACTTCGCCGGCATAAGCCCTACCATCGCTCCGACCAGACGCGAAGCACTCGATCGACGCGGCCAATTCGTCGAGCCCGTCATTCACCAACGGATCGGTTACCTCGGAATGATGCTCGGCATTTCCCTTACCGCAACTGACTTGGACCAGCCCTTGACCGGGCAGCAGCTTGCCTCCGCCAGGGCAAACCCCTCCGACCCCCGATCCGAAAAGGCCCTCGAGATCGCCCAGGAAGGATGGAGCGTTCGCGACATCCTTTACCACGGAATCATCGACTACCACCCCGCCCCCATCGGCCCCCCGCACCTCACGGCAGACCACATGCAGGAATGGTTCGAAGCCGGCGCCTGTGACGGATTCTGGCTCAACCCCGACATTTACGAAGACGGCATCGACGCATTCGTCGACGGAGTCGTGCCGCTGCTCCAGCAGCGAGGCCTCTTCCACCACGACTACGACGGAGACACCCTCCGCGACCACCTCCACGTGCCCTACCAATACGGCACGAGCAAACCAACCAACGCTGCATAGCCAATTCATCGGGCACACCGCGCACGACACTTTCCCACTCCTATCACCACAAAAGGACTCTTTATGATCAACTCGAACAGCCGTCCGGCGGATGCCTCTGGCACCTTCACGCTCGGCGGCGACTTGACCGTGACGCGCCTCGGCTACGGCACCATGCAGCTGACCGGACCAGGGACCTGGGGCGAACCTGCCGACCGCGAAAACGCCATCCGGGTGGTCCGCCGCGCTGCTGAACTCGGAGTGACTCTCTTCGACAGTGCCGACGCCTACGGCCCCGATGTCACCAGCGGCATCCTCCGCGACGCCCTCTACCCCTATGCCGACGACATCGTCATCGCCACCAAGGTCGGCCAAACCCGCCAAGGCCCCGGACTGTGGACGCCGAACGGTGAACCAGCCCACCTGCGCAGCCAGGTCGAAAAGGAACTACGACATCTCTCCATCGACCGCATCGACCTCCTACAGCTCCACCGCATCGCCCCGACCATTCCCCTCGAAGATCAGATCGGTGAACTGAAGACCCTGAAGGACGAAGGCAAGATCCGACACATCGGCCTTAGTGAGGTAACCATCGCTGAAGCGGAGGCCGCGTTAAAAATTGCCCCGATCGTGTCCGTGCAAAACCTGTACAACCTAGCCCAACGCGATGCCGAGGAACTCCTTGACTGGGCCACCACACGAAGCATCGGGTTCATCCCCTGGTTCCCCCTCGCCACCGGCGGACTGACCGGCGAAACCAGCCCGCTCACCAACCTGGCAGCGGAACACGGTGCTACCCCCGCACAATTGGCGCTGGCCTGGCTGCTGAAAAGGAGCCCTGTCGTCCTTCCCATCCCAGGAACATCAAGCATCGCCCACCTTGAAGACAACATACGTGGCGCCACCATCGAACTGCGTGATAAGGAGCTCGCCGCGCTCTCCGACACCGTTCGGTAACTCAAGCTGTTCGCCAAAACCGCTAATGCCTGGGTTCCCGGCGAGCCGATCCATGCTGTGCACCACAACAGTGTCCCCGTCGCGGGCGAGCCGCAGCAGTTCCGTCCTGCAAAGGAAATTAACACCCAGAGCCTCGGGCGTCAGGTTGAAGTGTGCCCTACTCACAATGGGAGATATTTGTTGGGTGCGGAACCACTCGGGGAGGAGCATTACCTGCATTAGCGCCATGATCACCAGCACGCCAGTGAGGCCGAGCTGCACGGCACCCATCGGTCCCGGGTGTGACACCGTCCAGGCGAAATTTTTGCTTGTCAGCTTTTTCCCTGGCTGCACGGTGAGAAGAAGCGCAGAGAGGCCGCGTTCCATTCACTTCACGCGGTGAGTGGTGGCAAGGTGCAGGAACGTGGCACTGCTTACGGACAAGGCTTTTGACTGTTCTCCATGTCACAACTTCAGTGCGGATGCTCATATCACCTTGATAAGCTCCATTATGAATACGACTCCACGAGGGGTGCGGACAGAAGGGTCGATTGTGGCGTATGAGCTTGAAGGAACGGTTGCATTAATCACGGGCGCCAGTAGCGGGATTGGGGCAGCAACGGCAAGACGCCTTGCGAGGGAGGGAGCGCAGGTGGCGCTGGTGGCCAGGCGGCGTGAACGTCTTGAGCAGGTGGCACAAATTATCAGGGGTGAGGGCGGCACTGCCCAGGTAATTACTGCTGACATAACATCCCGGGCAGGCGCAGAATCTGCTGTCGAGCAGGCCGTTGGCACGTACGGTCGGCTGGATATCGTCGTTAATAATGCAGGGGCAATGCTTATCGGCCCGTTCGCAGATGCGCCGGAGGGTGAATGGGAGCGAATGATCGATGTAAATGTGCTTGGTCTCCTGTATGTCTCGAAGGCCGCTCTGCCGCATTTGATCAAGGCTGCGGCCGAAGAGCCGCGACATACCTCGGATTTAGTGAATATCAGCTCCTCGGCCGGGAGGGTCGCCCGTGCAGGTGCCGCTGTCTACCACTCAACCAAATTTGGCGTGAATGGTTTCAGCGAAGCGCTGCGCCAGGAAATGCAGCCCCACCGGGTACGGGTAAGCGTTATCGAACCGGGCAATGTTGACACGGAACTTGCCTCGCACACCCGGGAGGAGTTGCGCCCAGAAGTGCAGTCCCAAATATCTTCCATTGAAAGGCTCCAACCCGAGGACGTTGCCGATGCCATCGCTTATGTGGTCACCCGCAAACGTCGTGTCGCTGTCAATGAAGTCTTCGTGCGTGCCGCCGATCAAAGCTGGTAGGCATATCCCGGCCTGAATAAGTACCTGTTTCGGACGCGCGAGTCGACACCACGACGCGACGATAGACATGGTCATTGGTTACGGCCATGACCGCATTCGTGAAGAGGAAGGTAGCCCGCGACCACGGGAAAACCGAAAGTATCTGGATGATTGGGCATTTGGCCGTCTACAGCTAACCCTGGGAATGTTGGGCGGCCGAAGGCCATGTTGGCCAGCGCCGAAGGGCTGACGAACGTGGTGGCCGCTGGGCGGTGCGGCGTGGAACCGCACACGGTGGCGAAATGGCGGCGCCGGTTCCTGGAACAGCGTCTGGACGGGCTGGTCGACGAGCCCAGGCCGGGCCGGCCGGCCACGGTCACGGCCGAACAAATCCTCGAATCCCTCGGACGACTTCTGGACCTAATTTCAGGCGCAGGACACTGGATATTCTTCGGGCGCAATGGAGCCTGTAGGAGCAGGTGGCCTGCCCCTTGCCCGCGCTAGGGTCATGGAAGGCTTGCCTCATCGCTCAGTCCGGTCTCAGGCGGGCGACATGAAACCCCGAGACAATTTCACCGTTCTTGGATACGATACTGTCAATGTATGAATGCGATTCCAAAATGGGTCGTACGGTCGGTTGGAGCTCCAGTATCGCAAGTCGCTAGGGAAGCCTTGGACTCAGATTCCAATGTGCACGTGGACTCAGATTCCAGCTCATGCCTTACATGCATGCCTGATAGCTCGAAGCAATGAATGGCGCGGTTCCCTGGTCGGAGGCGGCGCTCACAGGGAGAAGGTCCCATGAAGACTGGCATCAAGTTCTACCACACCGATGAGACGTTTTCGCCTCTGGACTTCACTCGCACGGTCGAGGACAGTGGTGTCGAGTCGATCTGGCTACCGGACCATTCTCACATTCCAGCAGTTCCGCGGGTGCCCGATAGGACAAGGGCGGTTACGGCCTCGCTGACGACGCCGGTGGCGCTTTCAGAAGGGAGCTGGGACGGTTCGACGGCTGCACTCAGGGAGGTGCCGGGGTTCGCGCTAATTCGTCCGGTTCCCGGGTTTAGGGGCCGCTGCCCTGTGGCACCAGTGCATGGTTACTGAGCTTGATCCGTGTTCGTAACCAAGCCCTTTGCCAGCAAACAAGAGAAGATCCCATCCCTGGACGCGGGGGTCTTCCCAACGTTGATCATTTCGATGCAAGTAGCGAGGAGTCACAATGAGTATCAAGATCGGCTATAAAGCCTCCGCAGAACAATTCGACCCGAGGACTCTGGTCGAGTATTCGGTTCTTGCCGAGGACATCGGTCTGGATTCAGTGATGGTTTCGGACCATTTCCAGCCGTGGCGTCACGAGGGCGGGCATGCCCCCTTCGCTATGGCCTGGATGGCCGCTGTGGGGGAACGAACCAGCCGGATTGTGATGGGTACCAGCGTACTCACCCCTACATTCCGCTACAATCCCGCCGTCGTTGCGCAGGCCTTCGCCACCCTGGGCTGCTTGTATCCGGGCCGGGTCATCCTGGGCATGGGCACCGGGGAGGCATTGAACGAGGTCGCCGTCACCGGGGCCGACTGGCCGGCGTTTAAGGAACGCTTCGCCCGGGCACGGGAAGCGGTGGAGCTGATGCGCCGGCTGTGGACCGAGGACCGGGTCAGCTTCGAGGGTGAGTACTACCGCACGGTCAATGCCACCGTCTATGACCGGCCCCGAACCCCGGTTCCGATCTATATTGCTGCCGGCGGCCCGGTAGTCGCCCGCTACGCCGGCGCGGTCGGCGATGGCTTCATCTGCACCAGCGGCAAGGGCATGGACCTGTACACGGACAAGTTGCTGCCAGCGGTATTCGAGGGTGCCGCGGCCGCCGGACGGGATTCGGCCGGGGCAGAGAAGATGATTGAGATCAAGCTCTCCTTCGACACGGACTATGCCCTGGCGCTGGAAAACACCCGGTTCTGGGCGCCGCTGTCGCTGAGCCCGGAGCAGAAAGCCGGACTCGAGGATCCAGCGGCGATGGCCGCCGCCGCGGACGCGCTGCCCATCGAACAAGTCGCCAAACGCTGGATCGTCGCCTCGGACCCGGAGCAGGTCATGGAACAGGTCCTGCCTTACGTGAAGGCAGGATTTAATCACCTGGTCTTCCACGCCCCGGGCCATGACCAGCAACGGTTCCTGTCCCAGTTCGCGGAACACCTCATGCCGCGGCTGCGGGCACTGGGCGCCGGACGCCCGGCCGGTGTCGGAGCGGGACCCCATGAGCGGAGCTAAGCTGGATCCGTGGCGCAGCGCGGGAGCGGCGGCCCTGATGTTCGAAACACGAGAGCGGCGCTGCAATCGTTTTGAAGGTCCATCATGTCTAAATCATCCGTTCTGAATCCTGCCCCCCTCGCTGATGCTCTCGCTCGTCTCGAAGACACGGGTGAGACGGACCTCTCGGGAGCCACTGCGCTGTTCGGAGCTCGAGGCGAAAACCTCGACCGGTTGCTGACTGTTGCGTCGCGAGTCCGTGACGAGGGCCTCGCACGTGCCTCCCGCGAGGGCATCATCACGTATTCCAAGAAGGTATTCCTCCCAGTCACGCAGCTTTGCCAGGACCGCTGCCACTACTGTGTCTTCGTCGAGACGCCGGGCGGCTTGCTGAAGAAAGGGATCCCCACCTACCTGCCGCCAGACGAGATCCTGCGCATCGCTCGCGAGGGGGCATCGCTTGGCTGCAAGGAGGCGCTCTTCACACTCGGCGACCGTCCTGAGAACCGCTGGCCGGTCGCCCGGCAGTGGCTCGACGGCCACGGCTACACCTCAACCCTCGACTACATCGGCGCGATGGCCGAACTCGTGCTCACCGAGACCGGCCTTCTGCCGCATCTCAATCCCGGTGTCATGTCCTTTGCCGAGCTGCAGCGGCTCCGCCCGGTCGCCGCATCGATGGGCATGATGCTCGAGACCACAGCCACGAGGCTCTGGAGCGAGCGCGGGGGAGTGCATTTCGGGTCCCCGGATAAAGATCCTGCTCTGCGGATGCGGGTAATCGACGACGCCGGCCGCTCCCGGATTCCATTCACCACCGGGGTCCTGCTCGGGATCGGCGAGAACCACGCCGAGCGCGCCGAGGCACTTTTCGCCATCAGGGCATCGCACCAGCGGTATGGCCAGGTGCAGGAGACCATCGTCCAGAACTTCCGCGCGAAGCCGCACACCGCGATGCAGAACGAGACCGATCTCGCCCTCGAGGAGTATGCCGCCGCGGTCGCGGTCGCCCGGATTGTCATGGGGCCCAACCACACCATCCAGGCGCCGCCGAACCTCAGCGAACTTTCTGAACTCCTACTGCTGGTGCGCGCAGGCATAGACGACTGGGGCGGCGTCAGCCCGCTCACGCCCGACCATGTCAATCCCGAACGACCCTGGCCCGAACTCCAGACGCTTGCCGAACTAACGGCGCAGGCTGGATTCACCCTGCGCGAGCGGCTCACCGCACACCCGGCCTACCTCCGGGATCCAGAAACATGGCTGGATCCGCGCGTCACCCCCGCTGTTACCGCTCTCGCCGATCCCGTATCCCTGCTCGCCGACGAGGCCGCACGTGTGAGGCCCGCGCCCCCCGCGGCGGCCGGTCTGCCACGCCGCGCCGACCCCACCATTGTCTCCGCCCTCGCCAGAGCCTCGATCGCCCCGGCCTCGCTGACGGACGCAGACTATTGCTCCCTGCTTACCGCCCGTGGTGACGACCTCGACGCGGTAACGACGCTGGCCGACGAGGTGCGCTCAGCAGCAGTCGGTGACACCTTGACCTACGTCGTCAACCGCAACCTGGACTCATCGCTCTATGGGCAGGGGCTCACAGACGACATGATCCGTCGGCTGGTGGAGGAGGCCGTTACCCTGGGTGCAACCGAAATCTGCGTCCAGGGCCCGATCGACCAGGCGCTGCCAGGCACGGCCTACCGCGACTTTGCAGCGGCCGTTCGCGCAGCCGGGCCCGATCTGTCACTCCATGCCTTCCGCCCTTCGGAGGTGCTGGACGGGGCGCGTCGAATGGGCTTAAGTGTCGAGGATTTCCTGGAAGGACTGCATGAGGCGGGCGTAACGAGCGTTCCTGGTACTGGGGCCAGAATTTTGGATGACGGCGTGCGCGCGCTGCTGAGCGAGGGCACCGATCCACCGATCGACGAGTGGATCCGGCCGCTTGTAGCGGCTCACCGGTCAGGTCTACGATCGACGGCGACGATCGTCTATGGTCACGTCGAGACGCCAGCCCAAATTGTTGCTCACCTGCGCCGGCTGACCCGGATCCAGGATGAGACCGGCGGGTTCTCGGAGTTTATCGCCATGCCGTACGTTCCGTTCGACGTGCCCTCCGGAGTGCGGGCGGTGGCTGGTGAAGGGCCTGGCCTCGAAGCCTCGCGGGCGCTCCATGCGGTCGCGCGCCTGCTCCTCCACGGCCGGGTCGACCACGTGCAGGCTGCGTGGACCAAGCTCGGCTTCCACGGCGCCGCGGCCGTGCTCGCCGGGGGAGCGGATGACTTCGGCGGCCTGCTGCTCGATGGTGCGATCTGGCCGGAGGCCGGTGCGGAGGCGTACCGGGAGGCGACGCCGAGTGACGTCCAGCGGATCGCGACCGCTCTTGGCCGCGAGGCGCGGGAACGTACGACGAGCTACGCGCTCGTCGAAAGGGGCTTCGCGTGACGCTCGTTAACTTTGAAACGGGCACCGGCCTGCGAGAGATCCTGACAGGAGTCGCACGGCTGCCCGGCGAGTCTCTTGAACCGATCGTGATCGCGGCAGGCCCGGCCGGCCTGGATCCCGATCTCGACGTCGCACTGCCGCTATTGACGCGGCGGCGTCAGGTCTTCGTGGCGGGCGCGTACACCTGGCCAGGCGAGCTGCCCGATCGCTTCGCGCTCGTCGTCGCGCCCGGCTGCGACACCCCACTCGCTGCTGACGCGCGTGTCTCTGCCCTCATCGTGCTGGGCTCCGCTGCGCCGACCCAAGACGTCCGGTGTCCCGTCCTCGTCATCGCCCCGGAGGGGTTGCCCGCCGCTGATCTGGCATCTACGCACGTGTGCTTCGCCCAGGCGGGGCATCCCGCCGAGCGGGCGCATCTCATCGACGCGTTCCTTCGCGCGCCGCAGCGATACCCGGCCCACAGCACGGTACCGCGAGCACGGCCGTGACAAAACCCTGCGCCCCGCAGACCTTCCGTGCCGAAGCGGTCGATGCCGTCGCCGTCCGCGCGAAAGACGCTACCCCCGAGCCCGTCGACACGGTCATCATTGGTGCGGGCTTTGCCGGGCTTGGTGCGGCGATCCAACTCGCGCGCTCGGGCGAGCTGTCGTTCGTCGTCGTCGAGCGCGCTGCTGACGTCGGCGGCACCTGGCGCGACAATGTCTACCCGGGCGTCGCCTGCGACATCCCGTCACAGCTCTACTCCTTCTCGTTCCGGCCACGCACTGACTGGAGCCGCTTCTACCCTCCCGGCGCCGAGATCCTCGACTACCTGCGGGAGGCCGCCCGCGAGGAGGGCATCCTCCCACACCTCCGCTTCTCGTCAGAAGTGCTCGCGCTGGACTGGGACCAGACCACCATGACCTGGACGGTGGGCACCACGCGCGACACCTACCGCTGCCGTTGGGTGATAGTGGCGACGGGCCGGCTCTCCGAGAAGCGTGTGCCCGATGTACCGGGGCTCGACGCGTTCGCTGGCCCCGTTTTCCACTCGTCGGAGTGGCCCCGCGATCTCGATCTGGCGGGCAAACGGGTCGGGCTCGCCGGGAGCGGCGCGTCCGCGGTTCAGATCCTGCCGCGCGTTGCCTCGGTGGCCGACGAGGTTGTTCTCTTCCAACGGAGCGCGGCGTACGTCGTTCCCCGTAACGACCGCGCCTACACCGAAGAGGAACAGGTCAGCTGGCAAGACGAGCCCGACTCCCTGGCCACACTCCGCACTCAAATGTTCTGGGACGCGGAGGCGGGTTTCCCAGCACGGCTCGGCGCCGCCGGCCCCCTCACCGCCCTCCGCGACCGCGCGCGACGACACCTCGAGGCACAAATCCCCGACCCTGCCCTCCGCCGGGCACTGACACCCGACTACGAGGCCGGTTGCAAGCGCGTTCTGCTATCAGACGACTACTATCCGGCCCTGATGAGCAAATCGGTGCGCCTCGAAGGCTCAGCGCTTACTGCCGTCGAGGGCAGCCGAGCCGCGGCTGCCTCAGGAGCGGCCTATGAACTCGATGCGCTCATACTAGCGACAGGCTTCCATTCAACCCGGCCACCGATAGCGCACAGGATCCGGGGCCGCGACGGCCGGACCCTCGACGCCGCCTGGTCCCACGGAATGGTCGCCTACAACTCCACCACTGTGGCTGGTTTCCCGAACCTCTTTGTCATCGACGGCCCCAACGCCAGCCTTGGCCACAACTCGGCCGTGCATATGATCGAGTCGCAGATCGCGTACGTTCTCAAGGCCATGTGGTACCTGCGCAGCCGCGGCGTGCCGGCCTTCGACGTTCGGCCGGAGCGACAGGCGACCTATGTCACCGAAATCGACCGCATGGCCGAGAACACCGTCTGGCTCACCGGCGGCTGCCGCAGCTGGTACGTCGATGAACGGAGCCGCCGGCTGACCCTCCTATGGCCGGACACTGCGTCGGCGTTCCGCGAGCGGCTGGCCCAGTTCGACCCGACCGACTACAACATCGGGATGGTTTCGCATGACTGACACCTGGACCATCGTCATACCAGCCAAGGGCACCGCGGCCGCGAAGTCCCGTCTGGGGGGTAATCCGGGCCTTGCTCAGGCGATCGCCCTTGATACCGTGGCTGCCGCGCTGCCGGTGGGCCGCGTTATTGTCGTAACTTCCGCGGCCGCTGCCGCCGGTTTCCGAGCCCTCGGTGCCGAGACCCTTCAGGATCCAGGACGGGGCCTGTCCGCAGCCGTGCTCCAGGGCATCGAAGCAGCAGGTACTGGCCGGGTGGCGGTGCTCCAGGGCGACCTGCCAGCTCTCACCTCGATTGAACTCGAGAGCGCACTGTGGCTAGCCTCAGCCACTGAGCTGACATTCGTTGCAGATGCCGCCGGAACCGGTACAACGCTGATCACCGCCCTCGACCCAAAACGGCATCGCCCCATGTTCGGCGAAGGTTCGCGTGCTGCGCACGCTGCCGCGGGTTATGTAGAGCTCAGTATCGACAAGACGTCGGGGCTGCGCTCCGATGTCGACATCCGGGCCGACCTCGAGCGGCTCGAGGGACGGCTCGGCCGACGAACCGCCGAGGTTTTGGCGACGATCAGGCAATCTGCGCGAAGACGCTACTCTTTGGAAAATAGCCGACTGTTTCTGACGGGATCGGGATGAATCAAAATAATCTTGTGCAAATTGGAACGCCTGGGCGGACGGAGACGCCACAACAGTTTTCCGTCGTCGGGATCGGCGGAATCGGCGAAATTGTCGCCGGCGATGACCTCCTGCTGCTGGTGGGAAACGCCATCGAAGGTGAGATCTCCGAGGGCGATATCGTTGTAGTGACCAGCAAAATAGTTTCAAAGGCTGAAGGTCGTTTTCTGCAGGCAGACAGCCGCGAAGATGCCATCACGGCCGAAACAGTGCGGCTGGTCGCCAGCAAACGGCACCCCGGCGGTGTAACCCGAATTGTCCAGAACAAGTTGGGCTTGGTGCTTGCCGCCGCCGGTGTCGACGCGAGCAACACCCCTGCCGGCACGGTGCTGCTCCTGCCCGAGGATCCAGATGCGTCAGCGCGGGCACTCTGCAGCGGGTTGCGCCAGCGGTTCGGATTCGACTTAGCGGTGCTCATAACCGACACGCTGGGCCGACCTTGGCGCTTGGGGCAGACCGATTTGGCTATCGGTGCCGCAGGAATGGCAGTAAGCCATGATTTACGTGGCACACGGGACGATTTCGGCAGGCCGATGGATGCAACAATTAGTGCGGTGGCGGACGAAATAGCCGGTGCGGCGAATCTTGTGCTAAGCAAGACGTCGCGCCGTCCGGTTGCCGTCGTTCACGGCATGGGTCACCTCATTCGGCCAATCAGCGAACCCGGAGCGCGGAGCCTGATTCGCCCTGCGGAAGATGACTTGTTCCGGTTGGGATCGGCAGAAGCACATGCGGAAGGATTCAATGAGGGCTTCGCGGCAGGACAAAGGTCAGCCGTTGAACCCTCCGGCAGCGCAGAGGGCAGTGCTACCGCATGAGAATCACGGTGCTGGCCGGTGGTGTGGGTGGGGCCCGTTTCCTGCGGGGGCTACGCCACCATCTGTGTCAGGTATCGCCGGATGGTGCTGGCGGAACGACGGCGAAAATCACCGCGGTAGTCAACACGGGTGATGACATGTGGCTGACCGGGCTGCGGGTCTGTCCAGATCTGGACTCCGTGATGTATGCCCTCGCCGGCGTCAATGACGAAATGCGGGGCTGGGGCCGGGCTGATGAAACGGAGCGCGTTAGTGCCGAGCTGACAGCCTACGGTGTGGGCTGGCCGTGGTTTACTCTCGGTGATCTGGACCTTGGCACCCACATCACCCGCTCGCATCTACTGCGGACCGGACTGCCGTTGAGCCAGGTCACCCGGAGGCTGGCCTCCCGGTGGGACCTCGGGATGGAGTTGCTGCCCATGAGCGACGATGAAGTGGAAACGCAGGTCGTACTGGACGGTCCCAGCCCTGATCAGCCAGAGATCGTACACTTCGAGGAATGGTGGGTCCGGCACCGCGCCCGGCGTCCGGCGCGGGAGTTTTTCCAGGCGGGGCTCTCGAAGGCCGTTCCGGCACCTGGGGTCCTGACTGCGATTTCCGCTGCCGATGCCGTTGTCCTGGCTCCGTCAAATCCGGTGGTCTCCATCGGCACCATCTTGAATATCCCGGGCATCCGGCACGCAATCCAGATGACGGTGGCCCCGGTCGTGGGAATCTCGCCCATTATCTCCGGTGCCGCCGTGCGGGGTATGGCAGACGCCTGCCTGGCCGCGATCGGCGTCAGGACCGCCGCTGATGCTGTGGCGGTCCATTACGGGGCGCGTTCCTCCGGCGGCATTCTGGATGCCTGGTTGATTGATAGCGCCGATGCGGGGCTGTCCCGCTCCATCGCCGGAGCGGGGGTCCGGCCTGTTGTTGTACCCCTATGGATGAACGACATTCAGACCAGCGCGGATCTTGCCGCGGCGGTCGTAAAAGCTGCTTCGGCAGCGGCAACGTCAGACTCCTAGGCCTTCGGCAGCATCCTCGGGGATCTGGGACCTCAGGAGGGTGCCGGGCTTGGTATGGGATCTGCCCGAGGTAAGAGTTTGGCCCGTTCGCTGGCGAGTTTGGGGTCGATGGTAGCTGCGCTCATGCGCATCACCAGGTCGGCTTGGGAGTCGGTGATCTCAAGCTCTTGGTCCCGGCGCAGCAGTGGCACCAGGACCGGCAGCATCGAAGCGAGCAGCCTGCCGGCAGGAGCCTGCAGCACGTGATCAGCGGGTCCAGCAGGTCAAGGCCATAGGCCGGAATCCTGCCCGGCCTGGGTTTAACGATCTTCAACACCAGGGCCTCGGAGGTTCCTAATGAGTCACCGCAGGCGCTGGTGTCGGTTAGCCCAAGGGCGTAGCATCCTATCAGATAGGGGGTTCGCAGGAATCCCTTGTGGTGTGCCGTTTAGCTTATTCCTGTGAAGGGTCCGTAATGGCTGGGTGGAATGCTGACACTGCTGCAGGGCCGTCCGGGCCCGGTTCGGTCACTTTGGTGGAAGGCAGATCGTTCTGTATTTCCGCGGCAAACGGCGATATTCAACCCGAGTTGCCACACGGGGTTTTCGTCGAGGATACCCGAATCCTGTCGTGCTGGCGTGTGCTTATCAACGGCGCTTCGCTGGAGCCGCTGGGGGCGAAGACGAAAGAACCGTACCGTGCTTTGTTTATCGGGCGCGTCCCACGCCCGGATGGATACGCGGACAGCCCCCTGATCGTCGAACGCCTCCGCGAGGTAGGTGCCGGCATCATGGAACGGATAATTGTTCGAAACTACTCGCCGTTCAGCGCCGAATGTGTTCTTACCCTTCAGGTAGAGGCGGACTTCGCGGACCTCTTCGAGGTGAAGGAGGCACGCATCCAGCGACGCTGGGAAGAGTCCCGTGAAGTAGCGGGTGAGTCGCTCATCATCAGGGCCGCCTGGCAGGACGTTCAGAAGGGTGTTGTGGTGGCGGCCGACGGGGCAGATATAACCTCTGAGGAGCTTGTATACGGATTCAGTGTTCCCCCGCATGGACAGTGGAGTACCGCATTAAGCGTTACGGCCTTCGCCGGCGGCACCGGCTCCGCTCCATGTTTCATTCGGGCGGATGAAGGCGAATTGTCTCCTCGTGACCGGCGCCGCCAGGAGTGGGTATCCAAGATCCCCGAACTACGCATCAGCAACCCGTCAATCGAACGAACGCTCAGGCGCAGCTACGACGACCTGGGCGCTCTGCGCATTCAGGATCCGGACCACCCCGACCGGATCGTAGTCGCTGCGGGTGCCCCGTGGTTCATGACTTTGTTTGGCCGGGACTCGCTCTGGGCTTCCCTTATGGCACTGCCCGTTGATCCGTCCCTGGCATTCGGCACCATCCAGACTTTGGCCGACCGGCAGGGGCAAGTGACGGATGAAATGAGCGAGGAGGAGCCCGGCAAAATCCTCCACGAAGTCAGGTTTGGCGTATCCAGCGGGCTGGCATTGGGCGGGAAACCCACCTACTTCGGCAGCATCGATGCCACGCCGCTTTTTGTGGCCCTGTTCGGCGAGGTCAGCCGCTGGGGATTCGCATCAGAAGCCATTGTTGGCCTTCTGCCCCATGTTGACCGAGCGCTGGACTGGATCCGCCACTACGGGGACAAGGACGGCGACGGTTTTGTTGAATATTCACGGCTCAATGCTCACGGTCTGATCAATCAGGGATGGAAGGACTCGTGGGACGGCATCAACTTCGCCGATGGCAGCATAGCTCAGCCACCTATCGCCTTATGCGAGGTGCAGGCCTACGTCTACGGCGCCTATCTGGGTCGGTCGTGGATTGCTCACCAAGCCGGTGACTTGGACCTTGCGGCCGAGTACCGGGAACTCGGGGCACGGTTGAAGAAGCAATTCAACGAACAGTTTTGGCTGCCTCACCGCGGTTACTACGCCATCGCCTTGGACGGCGACAAACGGCCGGTCGACGCTTGTGCTTCCAACATGGGGCAATGCCTTATGTTCGGGATCGTTGACAACGACAAGGCTGCGTTGGTGGCTGACCAGCTGATGTCCCCTGAAATGTTCAGCGGCTGGGGTGTGAGAACGTTGGCCAGCAATATGGGCGCCTACAACCCTGCCAGCTACCACAACGGATCAGTTTGGCCCCACGACAACGCGATCATCGCGACAGGCCTCCTTCGTTACGGTTTTATTGAGCAGGCGCAGAGGATTGCCACAGCGCTTTTTGAGGCGGCGGAGTACTCCGGGGGGCGGTTGCCTGAATTGTTCTGTGGCTTCGGCCGCGATCAATTCGACGAACCCGTGCCTTATCCCACGGCATGCTCCCCGCAGGCATGGGCGGCAACCACGCCAATCCAACTGGTCAAGAGCTTGATGGGATACTATGTCGACGTTTTGCAAGGCGGAGTTTGGTTGGACCCCGTGCTCCCGAAATCGTATGGCGAACTCCATCTCACCAACGCCCCCCTGGCAAATGGCAGGATCACCATTGACATCTCCGACTCAACCGCAGTCGTTCAGGGACTGCCGGAGGGCATAATCCTCCACCGCGGAACCCGGCCCCGTGTCACAGACCTGGTGGAGAAGGTCAAAGGTCAGCGGTAATCGGGCTTTGGCATGTCATGCCTTAGGAGGAACGCCGTCCCTGAATAGCGTCCCCTGTGCGGTGACCTGCAGGGAGTTGGGATTCAGCAAGCAAGGCTCCTACCGGTGGAAGGCCAGTCCAGCGACGGAACGGGACTGGATCGATGCGCACCTCGTCAACGCCGCCATAAACTTCCATTCCGAGGACCCGGCCTTCGGGTACCGGTTCATCGCCGATGAGCTCCCGGAGAAGGTCATCACGGTGGGTGAGAACCGGGTCCAGCGCTTGTGCAGGGACCAGCGCATCTGGTCAGTGTTCTCTAAGAAACGGGGACTGAACCGCAGATCCAGGGCCGCCGGTCCACGACGACCTGGTCGAGCGGGATTTCACCGCCGCGGCACCGAACGAGCTCTGGCTGACGAACATCACCGCGCACCCTGTGCGAGCCCAGCCTGGGATCACCTGACGACGTCGCTATAGATTGTTCGGATTTCTTTGTGGTATCGCATTCAGGCCCGT
>NZ_CAQI01000055.1 GCF_001046895.1 Pseudarthrobacter siccitolerans | reverse complement strand
AGCAGATGGAAGACGAGATTCTGCCCCTCATGGTCCAGGCGGGCCTGCGCAGCTAACCCGCAGCCGCTGCGGGCAGCCATATCTATGCTCAATGGAGAGAGGAACATGACATGTCGATGAGTGGTACGACAGTCCGGTCGGATGAGCAGCTTCGACTATCGCGGCACGGGTCTGTGCTTTTGATCGAGATGGTGCGGGACGGTAACCGTAATGCTTTGACGACTGAGATGAAGCTTGCACTGAGTGAGGCCCTTGTTGAGGCTTCCAGGCCTGAGGTTCGTTGTGTGGTGATCACGGGGACGGGTAAGGCGTTTTGTGCCGGGGGTGATGTCAAGGGCATGGATGTGCTGCAGTCTCCGGATGCGGCGGACAAGGCGATGCGTTTACTGCACGAAACTATCGTTCTGCCTTTGTTGCGGCTGGCTAAGCCGACGATTGCGGCGGTTAACGCTGTGGCGGCCGGGGCTGGTGTGGGTTTGGCTCTTGCCTGCGATTTCCGTGTGGTGTCGAGGGAGGCGGATTTCGTTTTGGCGTTCAGCCGTATTGGGCTTGTGCCGGATTTCGGTGTGTCCTACACGTTGCCGCGCCTGGTGGGCGCGGCGAGGGCCAAGGAACTTGCGTTTATTAAGGGGCGGCTGACGGCTGAGGAAGCCAGCCAGTGGGGGCTTGTTACTGAGCTTTGCGCGCCGGATGCCGTCCTGGGACGTGCGATGGAACTTGCCGGGCAGCTTGCTGCTGGTCCGACTGTTGCGCTTGGTCTGACCAAGCGGATGCTGGATGAGAGTTTGTCCTCGAGCGTTCATGAGGCGTTGCGGCTTGAGGCTGAGAGCCAGCGTGATGCGTGGTCAACGACGGATCACAAGATCGCCCGTAACGCGTTCATCCAGAAGAACGATATGCCGTCTTTTCAAGGTCGATGAAGGGTACTCCAGAGAAATGCCTAACGAAATGAACAAAGGTCCGCTCGCTGGACACCGTGTGCTGGACTTCACGCAGCTCATCGCGGGTCCCTCGGCCGGTGTGATGCTTGCTGATCTCGGGGCCGAGGTGATCAAGATCGAACGCCCGGAGGGTGAACTGGGGCGGCGTGTGGGTCCGGAGGTGGGGATTCCTGCTATCTTCGCCGCGTATAACCGCGGCAAGCGGGCGCTTGCGGTGGATATCAGGACTGCCGAGGGTCGCGAGATCGTCGAAAGGCTTATCGCGTCCAGTGATGTTCTTTTGCAGAACTTCCGGCCCGGGGTGATGGATCGGCTCGGTTTCGGTTATGAGGCGGTAAAGGCATTGAATCCCCGCATTGTTTACACGTCGTTGTCCGGGTATAACCCGGACGGTGCTGGAAGGAACTTGCCTGGCACAGATGCGGTATTGCAGGCACAGTCGGGTTTGATGGCGATAACGGGGCCTGAGGAAGGCGAGCCGTATAAGGTCGGTATCCAGGTCGTTGATGCGGCCACCGGGCTTGCCATTGGCCAGGCTATCCTCGCTGCCCTGCTCCAGCGGACGTCTACCGGCGAGGGTGCTCACCTGCGTCTGTCACTGTTCGAGGTGGCGACCTATGTGCAGAGCTCTGCGTTCGCGATCGCTTCGCGTTTTGGTGAAGAGGTTGAACGTGGGGGCAACACTGCTGGTGCTCTGGGTGCTCCGACGGATATGTTCGCCGTCGCAGACGGATATTTGCAGGTGGTCGCTTACTATCCGGATCAGTGGAGGAAGCTGTGTGACCTCCTGGAGATTCCCGAGGTCCATGACGACCCTCGTTTCGTCACCAACGCGGATCGGATTGCCCATAAGAAAGAACTCAAGGACGTTCTCGCGCCGATCTTTGCCCGGAAGGGGCGGGCGGAGTGGGCCAGGCTGCTGGGTGAAGCGGGCATCATTGCCGGGCCGGTGCGCTCCCACCTGGAAATCGTCGGTGACGCTGAACTGCGCGGTTACGGAGATTTCGCCTGGGTTGATAACGACATGACCGAGCCGCATTGGCTGCCGTCCACACCGTACCGCTCCAGCGCGTGGGACCGGGTCGCTTCATACCGTCCGCCGCGGCTGGGCGAAGACACGCTGGAGCTTCTGGACGAGATCGGGTTCGCGCCTGAAGAAGCTCAGGCGCTTCAGGAGCGGAATATCATTTACGCACCGAGCAAGGAGAGCGTGTGAGCCCTCGAGTGTTCGCCAGCATTGACGAGTTCGCATCGCAGGTCGGCAATGACCTCGGAAGCGCCGACGGGCCCGTCATAACGCAGGCAATGATTGATGAATTTGCCGCCTTGACGGGCAGCGACGACTGGATTCATACCGACCCTGTCCGGGCAGAAAGCAGCCGGTTCGGCGGAACGCTCGTGCACGCCGACCTGGTCCTGTCGATGATCCCGCGCCTGATTGACCGGATATTCAAGGTGGAGGGGGTAACCCTCGGGCTGATCTACGGCAGTGAACGGGTGCGGATCACGCGCCCGATCCCGGTCAATTCGCGGCTGCGGCTCCACGCTTCGATGCTCGACGCGACCGACAAGGGCGACGGCACACGGGTGACGCTGAAGATTGTCGTAACCCTTGATGATCTCGTCCAGCCCGTGGTCATCGCCGAGCCGGTGTACTGGTATTCGAATGCTCCAGAACACGGGCAGGAAGTTGCCGAACCTGCCCCCGCCGACACCGCCGTTCTGGTCGAGCGCGTAGTGACGATGTTCCAGGAGGCGATACCTTCTGAGCGTGGAGCGACCCTGGAAGACCAGCGTGAAGGATTTGAGGCGGTCCTCGCTCAGCTGCCCGTCCGACACGAGGCATCCGTCACTGCAGCGACTTACGGCGGGGTAGAGGGGTACTGGGTACAGGCGGCCGGTGCTTCAGAACACCGGATTGGTCTCATGCTGCACGGCGGCGGGTACGTCATGGGTTCGGCGAAGGGGTACTGCGCGTTTGCCGCCGAGGTGTCCCGGGCAATCGACGCGCGGGTCTTCGTGGTCGAGTACCGGCTCGCGCCGGAGCACCCGTTCCCGGCAGCGGTCCAGGATGCGCAACACGTGCTTGCCGCGGCGATCAATGAAGTCGGAGCGCGGTCATGCTTCGTGATTGGAGACTCCGCCGGTGGGGGCCTGATACTGAGCTCTCTCGTGGAATTACATCGCGTTGGGGCGCCCGTTCCCTCAAGCATCGTCCTGGTGTCCCCGCTCGTTGACCTGACGGTCAGCAATCCCAGCTTCGAAGAGCTGGCAGGCATCGACCCGCTCTGCGGGCAAACCGGTACCCGCCGGAACGCGGCACTCTACCTCGATGGTCAGGGACCCGAAGAGGCTCCGGCAGCGTTTCCCATGCTGCTGGATCTTAGCTGGCTGCCGCCCACGCTGTTGCTCGTGGGAAGCCGGGAAGTCCTCCGGGACGACTCGCGCAACCTGGCCGCCAAGCTCCGCCGCGAAGGCGTGCATGTCGAGTACAAAGAGTACGCCGACATGGTCCACGTCTGGCCTCTGTTCGCATCGTTCCTGCCCCAGGGGCAGCAGGCACTGGAGGAGATCGGTGCGTTCGTCAGGACGCAAGTATCTAACCAGCTATCCCCAACTAGTCAGTCCTCCGAAGCGTGATTCGAATCGCTTCACGACGAAAGGTATCCCATGGGAAACGAAGCGCCGGCAATCGCCGGAGATCTCTTTAGGAACGTCCTCGGTCACTATCCCACCGGGGTATCCATCGTTACCGCCGACGTGCCCGGCAGTGGGCCCGTGGGCATGGTTGTGGGCACCTTCAACTCTCTGAGCCTGGACCCGCCCCTGGTCTCGTTCATGCCCGCGAAGTCATCAACGAGCTGGCCAAAGATCCAATCATCGGGATCGTTTTGCGTGAACGTCTTAGGTGCCAGCCAAGGAGAACTGAGTCGTCAGTTCTCCGCCCGCGACGGGAAGAAATTCGAGGGCGCTGACTGGCGGCCGGCCCCGACCGGATCCCCCATTTTGAGCGGCGTGACCGCATGGGTGGACTGCACGATCGAGCAGGTCTTCGACTCAGGCGATCACGAGATCGTGGTCGGCAGAGTAATTGACCTCAACGTTGAGTCCGACGAGCTGCCAATGACGTTCCTGCGCGGCCGCTTTGGGCAAGTGCACCTGCCAGACCCCACGCCAGGAAACGGTGCGGGCGCAACCGCAACGGATGACTCCTCGGCCAAACTCGCCGAAGAAGTCGCCGAACTGCTGGGCCTGAACGCCTTCGAGGCACGTGCCTGGGCCGAGACCCGCGAGCAGGTCATAGAGCGGTTGCTGGTCGGGTTCCTTGAAGTTCTGCTCAAACGCTTCGACGAACGGGTCGATGCCGCGCAAACTCCCGAAGCACAACTCGAGGCACTGGTAAGAGTGTCACTGGACACCCTGCGCGAGTACGCCGCCGCTGCCATCATGTTTCAAAGCGAACGAGCAAGCCTCACGCTCGGCGCCTCAAAGCAGCTAAAAGGCCTCGAAGAAGACTTCCGTAACCGATGGACAGCAGTAATCCACCACGGCATGAGCAGCGGAGCGTTCTACGACGCCGATCCAAGAATGGCGCAGCAGTTCATCTGCGACTCCCTGTTCTCAATCGCCCGATGGTTCCGAGACGGAGGCCGCCTGAGCCGCCCCGAAGTCGAGGACGCATTCACCACCTTCGCCCTCAACGTTGTCCGCCCCTCAGGCCTTCGACAGACGCCGTAGGCGGCAGCAAGCGAAGCCTGATTTCAAGGGCTATTGATGTCTGCGCACTGGCGGCCAGCAGGACTGCCCGGTGAGACGAGTTCCAGCGATCGTTGTAACACCTCCGACAATCCGGAGTTGCAACACCCATGGAATCACCATCAACAATTAGTTCTTCCTTAGGGGAAGAATCTGCTTCAACTGAGAAATCCGCGCCCTTGGCTGGGACTGCTGTGAAGCGTTCCCAGCAGTCCCATAACCGTGCGCAACGGCAGGAATTCCTGGCCGCTGTGGCGCGCTTGGGAACTGTCGCCGCGGCGGCCAAGGAACTCGGTATCAACAGAAGGACTGCCAGAAGTGGGTGAACGCTGCCGGGATCCGGCGTCAATGCCAGTACACCCATGCCCGGAACGAATTTCGAAGCTCCTGATCCAAGAATTTCCCGAAGACGAGCAGATGCGCTTGAGCCCCGAAACGATTTTCCAGGCCCTCTACTTTCAGGCCTGCGGTGGGGCTCAAACGCGAGGTGAAAGAGGCCCTGCGCACCGGCCGAACCCGCCGCAGACGGTGTGGTCGCGGAGCATGGCCCAGAGGCCGTTGATGCGGCGTCTGGCGAGGGCGATGAGGGCCTCTTTATGGGACTTTCCTTCTCCGCGCTTCCGGTCGTAATACGTTCTTGAGGCCGGGCTGTTCTTCAGGCTGGAGAGGGCGGCGAGGTAACAGGTTCGCAGGCGCCTCCGGTTGAAGCGACGTGGCCGGTGCAGGTTTCCACTGATTCGCGCGGAATCGCGCGGGACGGGAGCCAGGCCCGCGACGCTGGCGAGTCGGTCGACTGAGTCGAATGCGGCCACGTTGTCGTCGATATTCGCGAGGAAAGTTGCTGCGAGCACGGGGCCGAACCCAGGCATGGTGAGCAGAACATCGGCGCTGCCATGCTGCCGGAACAGCTCAGTGATCTGGGCATCGACGTCGGTGGTCTCGGCATCGAGCGTGCTGATTCGCTCGGCCAGCCGGGTCAGTCCTACTCGCCGAATGCCCTCAAGCCGCAGGTCCACGCTGATCGGATCGGCACCGCGGACTGGCTGCAGATCAGGGCGCATCCGTGCCTGGTCAGCAATGATCCTGGCATCTTTCGCGTCACTCTTGCATATCCGCGGTAGGTCGCCACAGCGTGATGGACAATCCGTCCGGGGATATACAGCAGCTGCTGGGAATGAGCGGACAACAACTCGATCAACAGGGCCGCTCCGCCCGGCGTTCAAACCCGTGGCCCACCAGACCTCACGACCGGCCGAGATCTCCGCGACCGTGGCTATGAGATCAAGCAGTGCATTTTTGTCGTTCTCGACTCGTTCGAGAACAGCACGGCCCCTGTCTGATCGATCACATCGCAATGATGAGCTCTTTTGCCCGAGTCGCTTCCTGCCCACAATGCCGGCATATTCAGTCCCCTTCGATCAGCTCCAATTTCGGTTGGCCCTGTCGATAACTACGCCGGCACGTCCTTACCCAAGGATAAATGTCGTAATTCTCAATCAGCGGTCGAGTCGTCGGCGGGCAGCAGGCAGCCATTCCCAGTAAGCCGTCCAAGCGGCAGCGAGACTTGTGCCATACCTGCCACCCGAGGGTGATCGAAACACTACAACAGCTCCGAAATCACCCACAACAACACCGCAAGGAGGGGGATTTGATAACCGGAGCCCAGAATCAGTCGGCGATTGCAACGCTGGTGGAACGCACCACCCGCTACCTCCCAGCAAGGTGGGGCTTAGGGTGACCCGGGCAGTGCACCTGGCATGTTCAGGAGGTTCGCGACCGTTGAGTAATGCATGTCTGCGGTACATTCGCCGATCAGGAGCCCGGCTGCGTCACGCAGGTAGATCTCGATGCCCGCGGCGCGCTCGTAGCCGCGTCCCCCGTGAAGTGTCATACAGGTTGTCGCGACGTCGAAGGCCATTTCGGTGAGGAAGGGCTTCAGGAGGTGGTCCAGGACGGCATCGCCTTGTCCGGCATCGACAAGCTGTGTCGCGTCGTAGAGCATCGATCGTCCCGCTTCGATGTTCTGTCTCATGCGTACGAGCTTGTGCTGGAGCGCCTGCAATGAGGCAAGTGGCTCGTTGCGGACCGTGCGCGCACGCAAGTAGGCGTCTGTCTTCTCCCAAACTCCTTCGGCGAGGCCGAGTGCCAAGGCTGAGATGGGGTGCGTTGAAACCTTGCTTGTGCCGCTGACGTCGACCAGTTGGCGGTCCTTCACGAGGACACTCATGTCGCGGACATACTCCGCTGGTACCCGTACGTCGGTCAGCTCGACACGGCCCCAGGGGGCACCGATGCCCATTTTCGGCATCGGGCTCACCTGAACGCCGGCTTGGTCAGCGGGTATCCAGAAGAGGTGCATGTCGCCGTCGACGAGTCCGGAGACGCCGATCACGTCGGCAAAGATTGCCTGTCCCGCGAAATGGCGGACACCGTTGAGCACGAACTCATCGCCTTCGCACCGCCCGATATCCGGGTGCTCGGTGTAGTTGGCATACCCGACCGGATCGGTGGATGCGAACGACACTGTTGTCTCGCCGGCTAGTGCGCTCCGGGCCCAGCGGTCTGCCACAGGTGGAGTCTTGACCATGTTCACGGGAATGTTCATCTGCATCATGGCGCTCATGGCGACTGCAGGCGATTCGCGTGCGAGCTCCTCCATGACGATGACAATCGCCATCACGCCCATCTCATCGCCGCCAAGCGACTTCGGTGCAAACGTGCGCAGGATGCCGGCCTCACCCATGAGCCGGTTCATCTCCTTGAGAAATGAAGGGTCGTCGGTCGCTTCCGACCTCCGCGGCCCGACAACGTCGCGCGCGAAAGTTCGTACTTTATCCCGGAGCGCGAGCTGGTCGTCGGTCAGAATTCTTGACATGTCACTTCATTCCTAATCGTTGCAATGCGAAGTTGCGACTGCGCCCGATGCCGTCCGCTGAGGTGCGGACCGCATCACGTCGAACTGTCAGCTCTAGACGGCCTCGACGCGCTGGCGCTCCAACCTGAAGGTCTGGATGTACCAGTTGCCGTCTTCCAATCGGACGTAGGTCTCGTGGTAAGCGCCGACATTGTGCATGTATTTCACTGGCCGCCCGGCCGGGAACCAGTGCTGGCTCTCGAACCGAAACCTGGCCGTGGCGGTGGTGTCCGAGGTCAGCACGATGTAGGGGTCGAAATTATGGTGGACCATCACGTGGTCGGCTGCGACGCCGACGTGCTCGGTGTAGATAGCGTCGCGGCCGACGAGGGGCCACTCGACTCTTGAGCCAGATTCCTTGAAATATTCAAGAATCTCGCTGGAAACAGGCTCCTTGCTGAACGGTTGGAGCGGGGTCGGGAAGTCGCTTTCGTCGAACACAGCATCGGGAGCGAATACCGAAGCGAAGTCTTCCCAGTTGTGTCGGTCGGCGCTGTACGCATATTTGCTCTTGACTTGCTTGATCTGCTCAATAGCGAAGAGTTGATCGGTGATGCTCATCGTGAGCTGGGTGGAAGCTGTCATTCTTTCCCCTTCGAAATTGGACAAGCTGCCAGGAGGAGTTATCCCCTCTCGCCTGTGGGCTTCTTTTTATCAGCGGCCGTCAGCTTCGGTCAAGCCACATGGAATCGGATGCAAGGGCTGTGGAATCGAATCCACCTCAGGCTGGAGCGGGCTATTTCCCGTAGACCGGCGTCGGGCCGGGCCCGGGTTTGACCACCTTCAGGGGCGGGGCGTGGAGCCCCTCGTGCGTAATCGCGGCGGTGACAAGCGGTCAGCTCGACCAGCTCACTGCAGCTACGAAAAGATTTTTTATGAGCCCTCGCGATCGGTATCCTATTCAAAGCGCT
>NZ_CAQI01000054.1 GCF_001046895.1 Pseudarthrobacter siccitolerans | reverse complement strand
AACAGATGGAAGACGAGATTCTGCCCCTCATGGTCCAGGCCGGCCTCCGCAGCTAGTGTCGTGAGCCGTTCCAGCCTGCAGTACCGCTGCGCGGGGACTCTCGGAACACTCTGCACCCGCATCCGCTGCGGGCAACCACACCTGCACTCTATAGAGAGGAACACCGAATGCCGCTGAGCGGTACAACAACGAGGCCAGTGTCGGCCGCCGCTCGCTTGCGTGAACTGATCGCGGGTGATGGGCTGGTTCATATTCCCGGGGTTCATGACCCCTTCTCGGCGCGGGTAGCCCAGGATCTAGGATTTGGTGCGGTGACCATCGGCGGCGGGGTTACCGTATCGGTCGCGTACCATGCGATTCCGGATATGACCATGATCTCCACCCGCGACATCATCGATGTCGCCCGGGGCATCACACGGGCAATTGACATTCCGCTCATCGTCGATTTCGACGACGGGGGAGGCAACCCACTCCAGGTACGTCAGGCGGTGCAGTTGGCGGAGGCTGCCGGTATCGCTGGCGTGATGATCGAGGACACGAACTTCGCCTACCCCAAGCACACGCCCCCCAAAGAGCTGGGGAACGTCATGCGGTTCGACGACAACCACCACTTGACACGTGATGCGGCTGTCCAGCGGGTCCGGGCAGCGGTCGAGGCGCGGCGGAATCCTGACACGGTCATCGTGGCGAGGACTGATAGTGCTCTGATATCGAAGGACGAGGCATTGTTGCGGATGCGGTTGTTCGCAGAGGCTGGGGCTGATGTGATCAAGCCAACCCATTTCGACTGGGAGGACGCTGCAGAAGCTGTAGAGGCATCATCCGGAGTGCCGGTGATGATGGTGCCCATCCGATTCGGCAGCGCAACACGCGAAGAGCGTGAATTTGCGCTTCAAAGCGGTGTAAAGATTCTGCTTGACCCGGTTCCTGTCTCTTACGCAATATACGAAGCAGCTATCAAGACGCTGACCGAACTCAAAGAAACTGGCATGGTTGACGCGGATTATTCCGGCACCGCCAAGACCGTCCAGGAAACCATTCGCTATCGCGAGTGGGGCGAGCTCGCGGTCCGCTATCAAGCATCGGATGCCGCGTCATGATTGCATTGCCGGCGGCGCTCAAATTTAGACCAGCGGCATTTATTGTGCTGTCATTCGGCTTGAGGGCTCCTCGCGACTCCCGTTACCGTATGCCTAAGCCAGCCGCGACAGCAACCGAGTACCCTTGCATCCAATCACGACTCGAAAATTTCGCCCTACGGAGGTCAACATTATGGAGTCAGTAATTGACACCCCGACCTGTGACACTGCTCATGCGTCAGAAGAAGCGCAAAAGTGGGTCGGCATAGCACGTTCGCTGGGGCCGCTCGTAGAGTCCGAGGTGCCGCAGGCCAACCAGGACAAGGTCATTACCGCAAAGGTCGTGCAGGCGTGGAAGGACGCCGGCCTGTATGGCGTCATGCTGCCAAAACACCTCGGAGGCGCGGGTGTGGACGCCGTTACCTATATCCAGATCGCGGAGGAGATCTCGCGCCAGGACGCCTCAGCTGGTTGGGTCTACGGTAACCATCAGACAGGCACCCTGTTCATCGGGATGCTTCTGCCGGCTGAAGCATTGCGGGAACTGATCGGCCCAAACGCAGACGGCGTCGCCTGCGGCTCGGGTGCCCCGCAAGGACCCTTCGGCACCGCAAAGCCAGTCGAGGGTGGCTATCTCGTCAAAGCGCCACCCAGGTTTTTTGGATCCGGCTCGCAGCACGCGACGCGAGTGGTTAGCCGGGTAGCCCTGCTCAATGAGAACGACGAGATGCTCATCGGCGAGGACGGGGAGCCCAATGTCGTCCATATTTGGGTGGACCCTAAGCACGTCGAGTGGAAGCACGATTGGGACCCGTCCGGTCTCGCCGGATCAGGCTCAGGTTCCTATCTAGTGAAGGAACACGTACTCGAGGAAAAGTGGATGGCAATCCACGACGGCACGGAATTTCCTAACGAGCCAGCTTTCACTCAGGGGTTTACATCGGTCACGACCCTGCACCATGTCGGCACGGGACTCGGCCTGGCGAAAAGAGCGATCGAGGAAATGGCGAAGTCCGCTCGAGGACGGCGTCGCGGAGTTGTGCCGTCGCTGGACGAGTATCCGCTCTTTCAAGCCGACTTCGTTCGGGTTGCTTCGCTGTACGAAGCGTCGCGCGCATTCATTCTGGACTCCTATAAGAACCTCTGGGAGGCGGCGGCAGAGCACCGTATGACTGAACTGCACACCGCACTGATCGAGCAAGCAGCACTTCACCTCTACCGGTCGCTTGATGACATCATCGCGACCGCATCGCTGTGGGCGGGTTCAGACGTGGTTGCGAAGGACGGAATTTTTGCTCGTCTTAACGCCAACGCCCGGATCGCAATGAACCACCTTTTGGTGGGTCCGCAACACGCCGTTCAGATCGCGCCCGCATTGCTGGAAGATTGGCAAGGTAGCTCTCGGCCTGTTCAAGGGAACAGTAATCATGACTGATTCGGCGAGCACGCTCGACCTATCACACAGCGATGTTGGCAGGGTGCCGTCTTCTTCCAGTCACCGTCCCCTCTAAAAATGAAGCTTCTTGGTCCCACCGCTGCTCGCCGCCCCCCTGGCACGGATCGATAAATAACCGCTCCACTCCAGCTGATGACGTATGGGACACTTTTGTCAGAGCTGTGGAATTCACTACCGAGGTCGGCGCCGGATGGATGAGCGTGCGGCGGCCGGGCCGGACAAATTGATTTCTGCATCATCCTTGGCGCCAATTACCTACTCCACAACGCTGGGCCTGAGCCCCTTGCTGGACAGGGCAACCGGAATGGAATTCCATCCGGATCTGCGTGTACCCGTGGCTGCAACCCGAAGCAATGGCGGCCAACAGTTACCGAGGACCAAAAGTCCCGCCCCTTTACCCGTTCGAGGAGAAAAATGAATCGCAGTACTGATGTTGTCATCGTCGGGGCCGCTCGTACACCGCAGGGCCGGCTGATGGGCCAGCTCGCACCGCTGTCCGCCGTTGAACTCGGCGGCGCCGCGATCGCAGGGGCGCTGGACAAGGCGAAGATACGTCCTGATGCCGTCGACGCGGTCATCATGGGACATGTCCTGCAGGCGGGAGCCGGACAGAACCCTGCCCGGCAGGCTGCCGTGGCAGGAGGCATCCCGTTGAGTGCTCATGCGGCTACCGTCAACAAGGTCTGCCTCTCCGGGCTCAGTGCCATCATCGACGCCAGCCGGATGCTGCGCCTGGGAGAAGCCGAGGTGGTAGTCGCCGGCGGCCAGGAGTCCATGAGCAACGCCCCGCATCTGCTGCGGGATTCCCGGGTCGGGCACCTTTATGGTGACGCTGCGCTGGTCGACTCCGCGGCCCATGACGGCCTCACGGATGCCTTCGACCATGAGGCAATGGGACTGGCCACTGACCGGGTCAACGATGCCTTAAGTATCCGTCGTGCCGACCAGGATCAAACCGCCGCCGACTCCCACCGCCGGGCCGCGGCTGCCCAGGCCGCCGGGCTCTTTGACGCCGAGATCGTCCCGGTCAAGGTGCCGCGGCGTCGCGGGGAAGCCGAACTCGTAGGAAGCGACGAGGGCGTGCGTGCCAACAGCACGCCCGAATCGCTCGCCGGACTGCGGCCTGCCTTCTCCCCAACCGGCACCGTTACCGCTGGCAACGCCTCCCCGTTGAACGACGGCGCCGCCGCCGTCGTCCTGACTACCCGCAGCTATGCAGAGAGCCATAGCCTCAGGATCCTCGCGACCGTGAGTTCCCCGGGGCAGATCGCGGGCCCGGACACCTCGCTGCCGGACAAACCGGCCCGCGCCATCAACAAAGCCCTTGAGACAGCAGGCTGGACCGTGGAGGACCTGGACTTCGTGGAGATCAACGAGGCTTTTGCCTCCGTGGCACTGCACTCGGCCGAGCAGCTGGGTCTCACCATGGACAAAGTCAACGTCAACGGGGGAGCGATCGCCCTCGGGCATCCCATCGGCGCATCCGGTGCCCGGGTGGTCGTCTCCGCCGTGCACGAGCTCCTGCGCCGCGGCGCTGGCAAAGCAGCCGTAGCACTGTGCGGCGGCGGAGGCCAGGGCGAAGCGCTGCTGCTATCCCGCTGACCTACTGCCTGCCCGGCAATTTCGCGGTCTGTCCACAGCTACGACCAGGAAGCGCTGGGTGAACCGTCTGTTGGACTCTTCCGCGTACTGTTGGGGAAGGCCTCAGGACGCATGTTGCGTCGATGTCCTCACGGGTGATCCCTCTTTGCTGGCACCGGTGAGTAACTCTGCAAGCACCTTGAGCATCTCGAAACGTGGCAGACATACGAGCGACGCATCGTGTGGATTCGTATCGCGGAAGAGGGGCACCTTACGCCAATGCTGCCCGAGGCGAGTTGGAAGATGCTGGCGGTCAGCCCATCGACGGCCTGGCGGCGGATTGATTCATCAGCATCGAACAGCCCGCGCAGGGCGGGCTGATTGCGTAGTCTGCGGTGCTGCGCCAGCAACCTTTTCTGAATTCCAGGGTGCCACTCAATGCGCTTCCGGAATCATCGGTTCGGCAGGCACGATCCGGTTCGAACGGAACGTGTGTGAAGCGGCGGATTAGGGCCATAAGCGCACCGCTATGGGAAAGGTCCACGTCTTAAGGCATCCGGATGTCGGACCGCCAATCGTCCGGGGATATACCAGGGGAGCAGACGGCATGGGTGTCAGATGAGGTGGGAAGTGAAGACTTGTTCCATGGAGACGGCGCTTCCAGCAATCGCCAGCTTTGACTTCGATACCAGCACGTGTCGGATTCCTTATACGAGTCATCGTCATTGCCGCGCGACGGCGCAAAAGCTGCCGAACCCGCCCGCACCCCAACGCCAACAGTCTCGGTCACCGGAGCCCTGGAGGAATGGGAAATGTCCAGGTGGTAACCCTGGAGAGAACCGCCTAATACCGCCGACTCCCTCGATGCGGCGGTAAATGGTCGGACTTGTCCCACAGGTCATCCGGGAGCCTTGATCATGACGTCATTGTATGAGGCCGCGTAGACGGCCCGGTGGAATTCCCGGTGCACCGTGCTCGTGTCCTACCCCCAGACCCGTGTGACGGGTAGAAGCTTCTGGGCTACTGCGCCCATTGCTGCGATATCAGGCCCTCGCTGGAGAGCCGGCGGATCGCTCCACGCAGGTGTAATGCTCATTTGCATCTTGTCGGCCAGCTCGTACTGGGAGATGCGCGAGCCCAGGGCAAGGCCCGCCGGAAAGGTCACCTCCGTGAGAGCTCCGCTGTCACGCATGGTGCGCCAGTCTCGGGACTCAGCAGCCAACCGCCGCTACAGACGGTCAAATCCCCACGATGATCTTCCCGACGTTCGCCCTTCAGCATGTCGATGAAGGCGGGGGCGTGGATTCGAACCCTGGGTCGCGGCGACCTGAGCAGCAACCGATCGGAAGGAACGGGGCGAGATCGTCCAGTTGCGGCAGGGACGACATCCCTGCCGCAACGCGCACGCCGCTGTGACATATGCTGCCGCGCACACGCGGAGAAAGACTTCACAGGTGCGACTGACAAGGCTGCCTGAGACTTTAGGCGCCGGCAACCTGGGGCAGCGGTGCTTCCTTACCCGTCTCCAGGACCTTGACCAGATCAGACCACAGCGCGTCCATATACTCACCGTCGAGTTCGGCCGCCCAGGAATCCGGAGCGACGTCGGTGATCCACTCGAACCGGCAGCGACCGTCGCCAGTGTCGAAGACCCGCATGGACCCGTGGTGATAGGTCGCCTTCCAGAACGCCGATTCGAGCACGGTGTAAGAAGCGTACATGTGCTCAGGGTCGATCGTGATGTTCAGTTCCGGCTGTTCGAGGCCTCCCGCGACGTCGGAGATCACGGTTCGCACAGGACCTTCGATGCGATTCTCCTTAATGAAGCTGAACACGCGGATGTCGGCTCGCATGAAGCGATCGACGATGTCCCAAGCGGCAGCCGGAGTGACGCTGAGGTTTGCTGCTTTCAAGATGATTGCCACGGGTGGCCCTTTCGATTGTCCCGTTGAGGCGGGGACTGGTCTGATCTGTGAAGTATTGGCTTTGGACGGACAGGGCTGCGGGTGGCTAAACCTGGGTTCTGCGCTCTGTCTCCCCATTTGCGTCTTGTTCCGGACGGCTGTGGTTACGGTTCGAGGCTTCCCGGTCCGTCACCGCGGCGCACCCCGTTGGTCACCGCGTCCGGCAGCTGCTTGCCCGGATCCATCGAGATCGTGCGGCTGTGGAGGTACTCGTCCACGGCCGTCGGGCCGTGTTCGCGTCCTATCCCTGACTTGCCGTACCCACCGAAGGGTGAACCCAGATCGGCGGTGACGGTGTTAACCGAGAAGGTCCCTGTCCGGATGCGCCGTGCGACCTCGAAGCCGTGGGCGTCGTCAGCGGTGAACACCGACCCCGCGAGGCCGTAGGGGCTCTCGTTCGCGATGCGGATGGCGTCTTCCTCTCCGTCGTGCGGGATGAGGACGGCGACGGGGCCAAACACCTCTTCGCGGGCGATTTTCATCCCGTTGTGAGCATTGGTGATCAGCGTGGGCTCGTAGTACCAGCCCACGGACATGTCGGCGGGCCGCTGACCACCAGTAGCCACCGTAGCTCCTTCACGACGGGCTTCCTCGACGAACGACTCGACGCGATCACGCTGCCTGGAGGTTACGAGCGGCCCGACCACCGTGTCCGGGTCCATAGGGTCGCCGATCTTGAGGGACGAGAACGCCTGCGCGAGCGCCTCGGCGTATTCGTTGTACTGCTCGGCCGGCACGATGAACCGGGTCCGCGCAACACAGTGCTGTCCCGAGTTGGCGCCGACGCTGCCACCGACCAGCGCGGGTACGACGTCCTCCAGCCGCGCGTCGTTCAGAACGATTGCTGCAGACTTGCCGCCGAGCTCCAGGAGGACCGGCCGCACCAGAGCACCACAGGCTGATGCGATCTTGGCACCGACCGCATCCGATCCGGTGAAGCTGACCATGTCGATGCCGGGGTGCTCGACCAAGTACGCCGACTCGGCCGGCTCGGCCGCAACGATGTTCACGACGCCGGGCGGGAGACCTGCTTCCTCGAAGATCTCCCCGTAGACGAACGTGGCAAGCGGGGTGGGCTCAGGGACCTTAATCACCACGGTGCAGCCTGCGATCAGTGCTGGCGCCAGCTTCTGTCCGATCGCCGGAACCGCGAAGTTGTAGGCGGGGAACGAGGCCACCACGCCAACGGGCTCCCGCACGACGAGGCTGTTGCCTGCCATCGGGACCGTGGGGCCGCCTGCTGATCCCCCGGTGAAGCTCGTGAGATCACTGATCCGGACTTCCTCGAGCTCCAGCGTTCGCCCTATCTCAGCGTAGTAGTTGAAGCTCAACACGGGCGCTACCGTCATGTAGTACTGCGAGAGGGGCATGGAACAACCCAGCTCTTCGGAGATCAGGGGCGCCAGTTCATGTTGACGCTTCTCGATGCCAGTGGCGATGCGAGTGAGGTAGTCCGCGCGCTCGGCAGGACTCATCCGGGGCCAGGGGCCGTCGTCGAAGGCCCGGCGCGCTGCCGCGACCGCCTCGTCAATGTCTTCGCGCGAGGCGGCAGGGACACGTCCGACGAGCTCTTCTGAGCGTGGCGAGATCACGTCGAAGCTACGGTCGGACTTTGCGGCGCGCCAGGCGCCGTCGATAAAGAAGGAATCGTGCTCGATCATATGAAACAATTGCCTTTCTTGACGGTGTTGCCGGCGTCGGCAGGTAGCGCGACGCCGGTGATGAACTTAGTGTGATTCCATGACAACCACACGACCGTGTCCGACACTTCGTTGGACACGATCCCCGGCAGGTCCGCCAGCGCGTTGAGGGACGCGAACGCGCCGCGGACATCGTCGACGCCGGGGATGTCAATGTCGGGCGCGGGCACGTCGGACAGCGCCTGGTACATAATCAGCGGGGGGGCGACATTCTGTACTTGCTCGAGTCCGCGCACGTCTCCTACCCCGGACACGATACGGCCGCCCAAGCACTCGACGAGCCGGCCCGTCTCCTGGAGACCGACCCGCGGTGCCGGGTCACAGTTTACCGTCGCGACGTCTTTGGAGCAGATGTCCAGGGCGATGATGTCAGCCCCCTACTGCGTCGATGCTGATGGCGTGTGAACGCAGTTGAGTGCGAGCAGCTCCCGTCCCAAATGCGACCTTGCTCTTGGGCAAACCCATGCCTGTTACCTCAGCCCTGTCTCATCATCATTGGCGTCAGGGCCCGCAACGCGAGCCATTCCTTAAAGCACTGCGAACACGTCATCGACTATTTGTCATGGAATCGAATTCATAGAATCGTAACCTGATGCCGGCGCGCAAGCAAGTGTCCGAGTTGACTCATAAGAACCTCGGGGGGATCGATGCGTTTGCCTCATTAGGAAATCCTCAGACTTGACGGGTGGCTCCTGGCCTCGCAGCAGCGTTGATTGTTGTGGATGGGGGTGACTATGGATGAGTGCCAGGCAGTGACGAAGAATCTGGCGTTGCGGTACCCGCGGACGGGAAGGTGAAGGGTCAGATCCTTACCGAGTCGGTGAACTTGATCGGCTGGCACCGGGACTATGCCCGGTCCGCGTTGCGCCAGGCGTTAAAGCCCCCTCGACCACGGACGGCGCGGCCTGGACGGACGCTGCCTACCCGGCGGATCTCCAACCGTCGCTGCGGGTGTCAGGGCGGCCGCCTGTAGCCGTCAGGCGTGAGAGCGATGTACGCACGCAGATATTGCGTTGAAGGACGCGTCTTGACTACGATGCCAAAGGCGCTCTAAGGAGAGTTATGGCTCGAGAACAAGGTTGCCCTGGTTATGGGGTCAAGAAAGGGTCGGCGCCAACACCGGGCCGCCGAACTGTCGGCGCCGGGCAGCGGTGTACCGAAAGCCGTCCTTGCCCGTGCCTATGGGATCAGCAGCGAGACGGTTTGCCCTTACCTGCGTCAGGCCAGGCTTGGAAGTGTAAGCGTTCAGAAGTCCGTTGCTCGCTGAACACTCAAATTGCGCATGGAGTTCGCTTTGTTGCGCCATTGACTTAAAAATGATGACTCCAGAGATTTCTGGGTCCAAAAACACAGGTGGTCAAAGATGACACAATCTCTATCGGCCGAGGCTCGTGCCGGTCGGTTCACATCGTTAGTTGCACTGGTCTTGCTCGGCGGTGTAACCGTGGACATTCAGTGGGGCACTCTCCCTCCGCTGGTGGGGGTGATGGCGGCTGAGTCCGGCCTGTCTGGGTCGGAAATCGGGTGGGTCCTTAACGCCATGATGGTCGGCAGTGCCATCTCTGTTGGCCTTACTGCACGTATGGGTGACATCTATGGGCATCGCAAGGTCCTTATCACGCTGACCGTCCTGGCTCTGCTGGGATGCGCGTTGGCTGCGACAGGTGATGGTTTTTGGCCTCTTGTAGCGGGCCGGTTCCTTTTGGGTTTCGCTGTTACCCTCCCACTGAGCTGGGGACTCCTGCGGCCACGTGCTACTGCACGCCAAGTCCGGATTGTTTCATTGGGGCTCTCGCTCGTGATGGCG
>NZ_CAQI01000053.1 GCF_001046895.1 Pseudarthrobacter siccitolerans | reverse complement strand
CAGACCATGTTCAGAAGGCGATTCACTCTTTCCCCTGAAAAGGCCACTGACTCCGGCATTCTCGTAACCAGGGTCAACTTCGCAACGTTCACAGCCCCCTTCAGCCCTAATCCTCCGTTTGGCCTCGCCCGAAAGATCGATCTGCCGTGACCAAGAGCAAGCGAAACCCAACGTGGTATCCCGCGACGTCATACTCCACTGGTGTCCTGGATACTCCGAAGGAGCTTGGCGTAACGCAGGAAGAACACCCCCTGCATGTCAGGCAATGGCAACCGAACGAAGCGGAGAAGCATCCCCTGTTGATATGGACAGGGCTGGCCCCCGGAGACTTCGTGTCACTGCGTGCTAATGACGCCCAGAACTACGTTGGCATGGTGGAATCCAAGACAAGCGACGGGCTGATGATTTGGATGAGGGACGAAATAAACGAAAGGAGACTCTTCCACTTCCAGGACTGCCGGTCCGTACACCTGCTGCGTTAGCCGGCAATGATGAGCACTGCCGGGACAAACGGCTATCCTGCCCACGCAGGAACCGGTCCCCGCTGACACGGACAAAGAACGCGTCCGCCTCCACCCCACCAGCAGACCGAAGAACTGGGCCGCCGTCGTCATCCACCCCGTCCGAAGCGCCTGTGACGGACGCACCGAACCGTTGCGCAAATTTGTGGGGGTCTGGCAAGCTTATCTGATGAATACGAAATCATGGGGAAGTCAGGGTCTTGAAGCCAGCGTCGAGGGACTCGGCGCAATGGGGATGTCCAGTGCTTACGGGGGGCGTGACGACGCGGAGTCGGCTGCGACGCTACACCGGGCGCTCGATCTCGGCGTCAGCCTAATCGATACCGCAGAGATGTACGGTCCGTTCGTCAATGAGCGGCTGATCGGTGAAACGATCGGCAGCCGCAGCGATGAGTACGCCCTTGCAACCAAGACCGGTTTTGAGATCAGCGATGACGGCGAGCGTGTCGGGCCGAATGGTTCGCCGGCATATCTGCGCAAGGCGCTCGAGCGCTCGCTGCGTAACCTCGGCCGCGAGACGATCGACCTGTACTACATCCACCGGGTTGATCCGAGCACGCCGATCGAGGAGACAATCGGCACGATGGGGGAGTTCGTCGAAGAGGGCAAAGTTCGCTACCTCGGGATCTCGGAGGCATCCCCAGAGACGATCCGACGCGCGCACGCCACGTATCCACTGACGGCTGTTCAGACCGAGTATTCGCTGTTTGAACGGGATCCTGAAGTCAACGGTGTCCTTGCCACGACCCGCGAGCTCGGCATCGAGTTCGTGGCGTACTCGCCGCTGGGCCGTGGTGTCCTGACCGGGGCGATCTCCACGGCGGACGACTTGGAGGAGGGCGATTTCCGTCGTGTCAGCCCGCGCTTTCTCGGCGGCAACCTAGCCGCCAACCTGACGGTCGTCGAGAAGCTGCGCGCGATGGCCGCGAGGAAGGGCATCACGCCGGGACAGTTGGCTTTGGCCTGGGTGTTGCACCAGGAGGGTGTCGTCGCGATCCCGGGTACCAAGCGTCGCATGTACCTGGAGGAGAACGTGGCTGCGGCCGAAGTTGTACTGACGGGCGACGATCTCTCGGTCCTCGACGAGATATTCCCTGTCGGAGTAGCCGCAGGAGAACGCTATCCGGATTACGCCCTCAAGGGCCTGACGATATAGTGTCCTGCGCCTGAAATCCGGTTCAGAAGTGGTCCGAGGGATTCGAGGATTTGTTCGGCGGTTTTTGTCCAGGTGAAGGGCACCGGGTGCTCGTTCCAGGTCTTCACCCAGGCCTGTCGAAAGCCCGGTCCGTGCGGCCATCCTCGCCCGGGACCGTGGCCGGCCGGCCCGGCCTGGGCTCGTCGACCAGCCTGTCCAGACGCTGTTCCAGGAACCGGCGCCGCCATTTCGCCACCGTGTGCGGTTCCACGCCGCACCGCCCAGCGGCCACCACGTTCGTCAGCCCTTCGGCGCTCATATTCCGGCGACCAGATCCGGGATCGTGTGCACCCGAGTGTCACCGATCGGGGCTAACGGCCGGAATCGCCGCGGCGGGATCCCTTCCAGGCCCTGCCGGCGCATCGAGGCGGCCACTGTCTTCTGGTCAGTTCCGGTTCCGTTTCTGGCCAGCGCGGCCTGCACCCGCGGTGCCCCATAGATTCCGGTTGAATCCAGGTGGGCCCGCGGGCCTTCGCATCCAGTTCCGCCCGCACCATAGACCGTTCCGACTCCGCCGGATTTCGTTGGCGTCAGGCGTAGAACCCGGACCGGGACACCCGTAAAAGCCGGGTCATTCGCTGGAGCGGGTAGTTAGCCTTCTCGGCCTCCATCAGCTGGAAGCATTCCGATCCTGCTGCTTGGACCCGAAGAAGGCCGGGGCTTTTCCTAAGAACTTGTTATCCATCCGCAACTGCGCGTTCTCCCGGCACAGACGCTCCAGCTCAGACTTCTCCGGCTCAGCCGCAGCGAACTCCTCGGGAGCCTCCAGGCGCGCCTGTAACTTGAGGCGCCGCCGGCCCAGCAGCTGCTCACCCACACCCAGCTACCGGGCCACTCACGTCGTGTCGTACTCAAAGAACACCTGCCCGCGGGATCCCCATATCCCGATACTTCGAGTGTGCACCAACAGACGCCAAGATCAGTGGCAGGTCGTAGAAGTTAGTGGAGCCAAACTTGAAGGCAGGAATGAATTCGTTTCCAAAAACGTGTTGACTTCGTATTCAATGCCCGCTATGGTTTCGATACGTGACGAGTGTCACCGTGAAATTTATTTAGAATGGGCCTACCCACCTCGATGCTTACGTTGACAGGGATGTAGTCCCTGTCAACCTTAATCGTCAACAGAGTGGATGCCGATCATGAGAGTTAGCGCGGATGTCGTCCATGCCGGTCCGGGGCACGTGGATTCCATGTGAAAACCCCCGAAGGCGAAGTCACTGCGCGCGACACAAGGCCCCCTGCCGGGCCGCCAAGCCACGGTCGCGGGTGTCGGCTTCACCGAACTCGCCAACGGTTTCGCCACCTGCAGGACCAGGACGTTTGCTCTGCGCTGCTCTTGGGCGACGCCAAACACCGCGTCGAAGATATCCTCCGCGCATCCTAACAGCAAGCCCCAATGAAACGAGGAGAAATCATGCCCAGACCCCGAGCACCGCACGACGTCCTGACTCAGACGGCGTCCCGATCACCCGTATCGAGTCAGAACATCTGCCCCGAAGAAACACCAGTACCGCTTAAAGATTTTGCCATTGACGAATACTCTGCATCCCCTTGGATTGGACTTCACTACAGGCATGAGTTCATGCTGCACCACAGGCACGAATTGCTCGAGCATCAAGATCTGAGAGACTGACCCCAGAAGATAGTTCCAACCTCTCATGCCCATTGAGTTCAAAGCTGAAGGCCCAAAGCCCTCGGCGTGTGCGTATCCGGTGCCAGTACATCTCGTCCGAATGGCGAGGCTGAGACGGTTGATTCGGTACATCGCATTTGCTGCTCTGACCAGGGATAGATGCCAGTCCGCCTGAGGAGAGTTGCCGGCCATGCGCTATTTCTTGACCGCGCACTTTCACTCAGCAATCCGAGTCCGTTGGAGTGGCCTAGGAACTAGTCCGTGAGGAGGGTGGCATCGGCTTTTCGGACTCTGCGCGCGCATTGAGGTTTTGTTCTCCAAGCAAACCGCGGTGCCCAGTATGTGCCATCGTCCTAGACAAGGAAACCAACCTGCGGCATAGCCAGCAGGGTCGTACTTCCGCCGTACGTCTGCGTGAAGAGGTCAGCTACGGATGTCATTGATGTCACCTCACGCCTCGACCTCGAGGTCGAAGCCGAGATCGCTGCTATCTCCGCTGTTGCGTGAATCACGATTGAGTACACCGACGCGATCTACAAGAAGAGCAGACGGGCGTCGGCGCTTCGAGTAAATTGGCTCTTCGTGGTTGATGGGGAATTGAGTTCGTGGCGTTGAAGACAAGAGGGCCCGTGGTCCTGTTGGGAGCGCAGGTTCCGCGCCGTGCCCGGTCCACGGCCAGGCTGCGGGACCATCTCGTGGACGCGGTCATCCGCTTCGGCAGGGCCGTGTCGGAGACCGCCGCCGGCTTCGCCGTCTCCTGGTGGATGGTCCGGGCAGCGGTGACCGATGCCTGCCTGCTCAGGTTGCCGGACGTGGACAAGCTCAGCCCGAGAATGCTGGGCATTGATTAACACCGGTTCCGGTCCGTGCGCTACTTCCAGGACCCGTCAACAAAGGCGTGGACCCGGTTCGAGCCGTGGATGACAACTATCGTGGACCTGGACACCGGACAGGTTCTGGGCGTGGTCGACGGCCGAGACGACAAAGGGTGTCGGGGACTGGCTGTTCGCCCGGCCCCTGCAGTGGCGCCTGAGCGTGTAGGTCGTCGCGATCGATCCGTCGGCAGCGTTCCGTAAAACATTGCGGATGTGGCTGCCCCGCATCGCGGTCACTGTCGATCATTTCCACCTGATCTCGCTCGCCACCAGGTCATGACCGAGACCCGGCAGAACCTCTCCCAACAGGTCAAGGACCGCCGCGGCCGGGCCATCGCCAAACCTCGGGCGCACCGCATGCTCCTGCTGCACGGTGGCGACACACTCAGCTGCCGAGCCGCCCTCCGGCTACAGGAAGTGTTCGCTATCGACGATCCAACCGGCACCCTCCACGCCGCCTGGCAAGTCAAGGAACAGCTCCGGGTCCTGCTACGCACCGGTCCCCGGACGACGCCGCGACGGCAAAGAAGGTACTCGAGGAACTGGCCACGGCAGCCGCCCGGCCGGAAACCAACAGGCTCTACCACACCGTCTGCAGGTGGTGGAAATCGAGATGCCGATCATCACCGGCGCCACGACAGGCAAGGTCGAGGCCAACAACACCGCGATCAAGAACAGCAAACGCACGGCGCGCGGCTACCGCAACCCTGAGAACTACAAATTGGTGAAGAGCCGGCCAATTTCGGATCATTGGCTTCTCTTCGACAAAGATGTCCAATCAATTGGCCGGGCGTCTGATCGTGCGTCGGGTTTCGGATCTCCACCCCAGGAGTGAGAACGGGCACGACGCGGTGTTCGACCACGTGGCAGTTCGGGCCTTGTTCACGACACCAAGTGAACGGCTCCCGGGTGTCAACCAACGCAACCTCGACGCGGTGGCAGTGAACAAGACACCCTGCGGCCACGCAATTATCGCGCGGTTCCATGGCTGTTTTATAAGAATTCAGTCCCACACGTAGATGCGCGGGCGTTCCGGCATTGTAAATGGGTCCGGGCGCGGGTCTGCTCAGCCGGTCAAGGTCTGCCCGGCGTCGCCGGCAGATCTGTGAATCGAACCGGGATCCATGCGCCAACCAAATGAGCCACGACCTTGCCTTGCTGCCCCGCGACGGACTCATCGGACGATGCCCACACACAACAACACCTACAGGCTCACCGCTGACGGTCAACGTGTCGCATTGTTCTACAGCAGGGGCAACAGCCGGCTCCTGCGCCCCCTAGCAGTCGAAAACGTCCCCACCGTCACCACTGCATCAAGCCCTGGCAACCAGACCGCCACATCAACGGCCACATGACAACGCCCGAATGAAGAACGCTTGCTAACACTCAAGACAGAGATCAAAATTCTGACCACCTAGGAGGGCAACCCGGCATTGAGCCAGCCGTAACAGCGCTAATGTCGCCGGGGCCATCGAGCCTCGGCCACCATACCCGTCCAGCCTTAGCCTTGAGTTTGCTGCCCACGGTCTAGGAGTCTGCGGTTGCCGACGCAGCTTTCAAGGCCGCTGCGGCTTAGCTCACTTCGGCTGGCGCGACGACTTCACCAGGTAGGAGGCGGAACTTGGGAACCGAGTGACCGCAGGAGCGTTGCAGGTCCGGCTCCAGTCGTGGGGCATGCGGCGTGATCTTGAGGACACAGTCATCCTTTCTTGGTCGATCGTGGCCGATCGAGAATGGGTGCGCGGTGCGAGTCCGGTCAGCCGGCCCGCTGACCGACGATCTTGTGCTGCGGAAAGCAAGCCTGCCTGCAAAGAAGGTCGCTGCGGCCCAAGCCCCGACGGGTGAACGGGCCGTTGTTGCCAACTACGCGCTCGCTGAGATCCGGGGGCATTTGTTTCCCGGCCATAAACGGAGTTGACGAGACATAGAAGCATCCCGAAGTGTCGGGATGCTTCCGGATGCGCTGTTCCCGCCCGTTATGGCTTCACAGCGTTTGCATCCTGTATCGCCTCTGGTAGCCAGAGAACCAAGTCCGGCACGAATATGATCAGGACAGTCAAACCGATCAAGGCAACCATGAAGGGCATAATTCCCTTGAACACGTCGACCAGAGAGATCTTCGTTCCGAGATTGATGCTGGGATTCTGTACGAGCCGGTGGACGATGAAGGTGAGCATCCCGATCGGCGGGAAAACCATGCCGATCTCGCACATGATCACAATGAAGATGCCGAACCAGATCATGTCGACGCCGACCGCTTCGAGCGGGACCTGGAGAATCGGAATGGTGAGCAACATCATGGGCAAGGATTCCAGGAACATGCCGAGGATGATGTAAGCGACGATGAGCACCAGCAGCAGAGATACGCGATCCAAGTTCATGTCGGTCAGGACCTCACCCATCCATCTCGCGAGACCACTGAGCGTCAGAGCACGCCCGAGCATGAGTGCGCCAACGACGAGGATGAAGAGTCCCGCCACAGACGAAACCGTGTCCATAAAGACTTGACGACCGAAGACCCCCGCACCCCGAAGATTCCGCTGACCCTTGGGAAGTCGGATGACGCCGATTACGAGCGCCGCTAGCGCGCCCCACGCCGCCGCTTCGTTCGCGGTAAAAAGGCCCAGCGCCAAACCCCCGAGGACGATCACCGCAACGAGGATGAGGGGGCTCATCCCGATCGCGGACCGCAGCCGCGTCGCCCATGTGATGCCGGTCTGATCCGCGCGCGGGGCGATCCCAGGCTTCAGAGTGGCCCATACGACGATGACGATCACGAATCCTAGGGCGAGGATAAGGCCAGGTATCATGCCAGCCATCAGCTGCGACCCCACCGACGTCTCGGCTATTCCCGCGTAGATGACGAGAAGGATACTCGGTGGAATGATCTGGCCGAGCGTTCCCGCAATCGCCACGCTGCCCGTCGCCAAGCTCGGTGAATACCCAGCCCGTAACATCTCGGGGATAGCCATGCGGCCAAGTGACATCGAGATAGCGGTAGTGCTCCCACTGGTCGTTGCCAACCCAGCGCCCGCAACGGTCGTGCTGACTGCGAGACCCCCGGGGAGCTTGCCCAGCCATTGGGATGCCGCCTCGTAAGCGCGCGTGGTCACCCCGCTGTGCGAGAGCGCAATACCCATCAGAACGAAAAGTGGCACCACGGCCATGGTCCACGAGGCGAGCCCATCGAAAAGTATGGACTGCACCGACGATTCCATCGCGCGGGATCCGCCGAGTGCGAGCAAGCCGATGACCGATGCGGTAATCATTGCGAAACCGATCGGCACCGTAAGGAGCATGAGCAGAAGGAGGAGGACTATCACAAGTCCACCTACTAGGAGCCGATCCAAGTCGGCGAACAGGAGCACAGCGGCAATCACCGCAGCCGCGGCACCGAGCACCCAGAACCACGCGCCGCTGACCCGCTTGGATGGGGCTGTTTGGATTGTCTTAACGTTGATGGTCATTCAGTGGCCTCATTGATCTCATCCGGCACCGGATTGATGGTGCCCTTCAATATGCGGTAGATGCGGGCGGGGATTGCCAGCAGAACGATGACAAGCCCAGCGACGAGCACGAATCTCCCTGGCCATATTGGGAGCCATTTGTGAGTAGAGTCGGCACTCAAATACCCAAAATGCTCCATCGCGGATTCCCACGACACCACCAAGAGCAAAACCACTAGTCCGAAGACGAGGACATCTACGACGATTTCAAGCCGCCTCAGCGCCCGCTCGCTGGCGTTCTCCGCCAGGAGAGTCATGACGATCTGCTCGTTCCGGAGGTGGATATAGCCGAGTCCAATAATGCCAATTGTCGGCATCCACCAGTAGGTGACCATTGCCAAGGATCCGGGCAATGGAGTTCCGATGGCGTTTCGCATCGCAACATCAACCACAGTCGTGAGCAGCAATATCAGCAAGGCGAGGCCCACGATCACGGCGCCCGCCCGGGTGATCGCGTCTATGACGCCCACCCATCGCGGTTCTCTCGCCTCCCGACGATTTAACTCTAGTGACTTCATGCTTGTTGTTCACATTTCTCTTAGTTACCGGGGACTGCGTCGCTCATAGACAGCGGGGTCTGCGTCGATAATCCTTCGGCGGCGGAGCGACGTGCCGCCTTGGTATCAAGCGTTGCCAATCGGAGGGGGCGCTTCAGTTGGCCACCTCGGGACTCTCCGTGCGAGCGAAAGTACTGCTCGCGCATGGGGTCACAGCAGATGTGAATCCCGATCGGAGGACGGGAGAAGGCGGTGCCCCATCCCGCCGTAATGAAGCGGGATGGGGCACCGCGCCTTCACCCAATGCAGCTGTGATCTAGGAAAGTCTCCGGCGGTTTGTGAGCCCGAGCCTCTCAAGGTTTGGCGCGCACAGCCTCCGCGAACTTCGGCAGATCGACGGCGTCTGGCCCCGAGAGGTAACCCTCGAGAATGCTCTCCGGCGTTCTAGAGTCATCCGGCTCGGTGCCCACGTTCTCGATGGCTAGGCCCATGCCCCACTCCAGATCTGACCGGAAACTCTCGAGGAACTCTTCGGGATTGGCGATGCTGGGCGGCGCGAGGTCCACAACCTTTTTGATGTGCTGCTGCTGGTAGGCGTGGAGTACCGTGTTCAGCGGTCGGGGATCGACGATAGTCATGCCCCGCTCTGGCACCTTTTCAGCAAAGTCCTTGTAGGACTCGAGGCTGACTTCATTTACCTCTGCCTGGTAGTTGTTCGTCGCAGTCTGAATTACCTTTTGAAGGTCTGCGGACAGACTCTCCCAGGTGTCCTTGTTCATCGCAAAGAGCGTCGATGACGTGCCACTGCCGGAAATGGGATGGTAGAACTTCGCGACTTCCCACAAGTTGAGGGTAGATACGGTGAGCGGATCACTCATCGTGCAGTTGACCACTCCGCGTTGCAGCGACTCGTACAATTCGGATGTGGTCAGCGACACGGGCGAGAGGCCGAGGGACTTGGCCTCTTCTGCCCAGACAGCTCCGCCTACACGCACCAGGCGGCCGTTCGCGTCCTCCGGGGATTCAATGGGCTCAGTGCACAAGAGGCCGTAGTTCGTTGCCCCGATCGAGCCACCCAGAAGCACGATATTATGTCCTTCAACCTCCTGCTGGATCTCCTCCGACTGGGTCCATTTCTTCTGCAACGCCGCACTAGCCTGAAGCATTCCGTGGGGAATAGCGTCCGAACGAAGCGATTGCAACTCTGAGAACCAGTTCAAGACGGGCAGAGCTTCGGGGTTGTACGTGGTAAAGACCTGACCGAGGTCTGCAACGCCGCTTCCTATTCCCTTGAGATCCTCAGCGCCTGTGAGGAGGGAGCCGGAGAAAAACGGCTCGATCGTCACCTTTCCATTCGTCACCTCGGCGACCTCATCGACAAACGCCTGGAAGGCGATCCCTTGCGGGTGCTGCGGAGGGGCCGCGACATGGAGGGATAGCGTGACCTCTTCAAAATCGGCGGTGGCGTCGGGTCCGCCTTCACTCGCTCCGCTGCACGCGGTCAACGTCAACGTCAACGCTAGCCCCATCGGTCCCAGTAGACCGAGCGAAACCTTAGGCTTTCTTGACTTCATTGTTAGATCTGCCTCTCTGATAGGTGGGACAGTCGCTCGGGAAGGCGAATATTCGCGGGCGGTAACGACATGACCTCGCACCATGCATCGACGTTGATGCCAATGCTTTACAGCGTAGACGCAGCTTGAATATGATGTCAATCACTTTTGGGATCGAATCCAGAAGTACCTTGGCATCGAATCTAAGCCAAGACAGCGGAAGCCGGTTCCCCGGGTGGACCCAGCGTCGGCCTCACGCCGGGCACGTACGCTCTGCGGTCGCGTTCACAGGCCCGGTCCGCTGCATGATATCGGGCGACGGCACGGTGTCCACTTGGCCCGTATCCAGCCAAATGCCGGCCGTCCGATCAGCGTTGTGAATTCGGCGCGCGAAGGGGATTGAGGTGATCGCGACCTTCACCCCGTCAACAACCTGCGCTCGAGCAGTCCAGCAGCATGCTGCGCATGCCCTCGCCGGGGTGATCGAGAAGCCATTCGTCGATCACCAGCAGGGTGAAGGCCGCGTACTTCTTTAGGAACTTCGTGTCGCCCAGAGGCTTGCCCTTCCCCAGCGCCCAGGCCTCTTCCACGCCGGGCATGCGGACGTAGTGGGCCCGGATGCGGTGCTGGCAGGCCTATCTGCTGCCGTTCCATGAATGCACACGTGCCCAGCTGCGCGATTATAGTCCGGTCCAGGCCACGCTCCCGCGCTGAACGACCAGACAGATGCCGGTGCCCAACAGCAGGGCGGAGGTCACCGCACCCATCATTGCAAGCCTCGTCAGCTGATCGTAGTTGCGGTAGTACTCGCGAGGGAAGCCCCGGCGAGTGCGACCCGGTGAAGCGCCGCTCGCGCGTATCCGTGCCGCCCCCGTAAGGGACTTTGTGCTCATCGGGTACCCGCGCAGCCACTGGAACGAGAGAATGGTCCGGTAGCCAAATCGACTCGATACCGTTGTCCTCGGTTATGAGGGAGCGGCCGCTTCATAGCATCGAGCTCGAGCTATCGGAGCCTCGTGGTACCGCCTGCACATGGAATTCCATGTTCCATGCTCACAGGAGTCGGAGGTTGGCATGGCGGGCGAACCTGCGGCATTCCGATCCGGTGCACGGCCAGATTCTGGGCAACTCCAGTAATGGCGTCAGCTCGAGAGGCCGCAATGTCTTTACGTGTTGAAGACTCGGTGCAGCTGAACCATGTAGTCTTCCCCCCTCACGGGGGTAGGGTCATTCAATATTTCACGGTTCACCTGGATCATCAGGTCGCGTCGAAGGGTAGACCGCGATTTGTCGGCTGCCGCAAGGGCCTCCGCGACCTTCTCCTTGGTAAAGTCCGTGCAGTAGACAGGCGTGCCTGGCTGCTGCCGCCACGATTGCTCGAGTTGGCCCGCGTCCAAGGCATCGAATCCTGTCTCCTCGACCAGTGACATGGTCAAGGCACGCTCGGCGTCGCTGTCGCCGGCGACGGGAATTGCAAGACGGTCCGGGTGACCCGCCGGCGTTGCTTTGGAGTCGAACGAGCCAGTGTTGATGGCGTTCCACGCCTTGTTCACCTTGCGGCCGAACTGCTCGCTGACCCACAGACTCTGCACCTGTCCCTCGTCGACCGCGGCGATGTTTCCGTCGCGATGTGGGTAGTAGTTCGAGGTGTCGATGACCACTGCATCGTCGGGAAGCTGTTCGATCAGCGGCCTGAGGTCAGGTATCCGCGCAAAGGGGACCGAGGTGATGAGGACTTCGACTCCGTCGACGACCTCGCTCGCTGTGACGGCCGTTGCGCCGCTGCTCAGCGCGTTGGCCGGCACCGTTTCAGGGCCACGGGAGTTGGCGACCTTAACCTGGTGACCCGCCGCGGCGAGACGGTGGGCCAGGGTCGTGCCAATGTTGCCGGCCCCGAGAATTCCTATACGCAATTTATTTCTCCTTGCTAATGATAATTTTGATTGAGAGATACCGATTACGACGTGGGTCGACGTCGCAATATGTTTAATGAGCCAAGATCACCAGGGAAGGTGAACTCGTCGCGCCACAGAAGATATGAGCACCAATACCGTGCGGGTCAGTAACCACCACTCGTCACAGGGGTCTTGGTGTTCACGAATTCGCCGATCTGCTCCAGTGCTTCCTGTCCTTCGGGCAGGAACGACGAGAACAGCGTCCAAACGTGCACCATGCCGTCGTATTCGCGGTATTCGATGTGCGCCCCCTCACGCTTGAGCTTGTCTGCCAGATTGCGGGAGTCGTCCAGCAGGACTTCGGCACCTCCTACGAGCAATAGACAAGGCGGGAGCCAGCCGAGGTCGGACAGCATCGGGAACGCCGCTGGCGCCTCATCCGGCCCTCGTCCACCGAGGTACAGACCGGCAGCGCGCTGAATGCCATTCCGCGACACGATCGGGTCGGTGTGAGCGCGCTCTTCATAGCTGGGGTTGGTTACCGTCAGGTCGACGAGTGGCGACACGAGGACAATGCAAGCCGGGAGTGATGCCCCTGTGCGGTGCAGATCCCACAGGGAGCTGATCACCAGGCCCCCGCCTGCCGAGTCTCCGATGGCGAAGCATGACTGAGGCCCAACTTCGTCGATTGCGGCAGTAAGGACGCTTCGCGCGTCGTCGAGGGCCGCCGGAAACGGATGTTCCGGGGCAAGACGGTACTCCGCCACGAAGACTCGGGCGTCGGTCGCCCGCGACACCTCTGCAGCATAAGCACGGTAGCCCTTGGCCGAACCGATGATGTAGCCGCCGCCGTGAAGCATGACGCCGATCCGTCCGGTCGAGGCGCCAGAGGCGTGGACCCAGTACCCATCGATGCCTCCGTAGGTGGCGGCGGTAATCGATACATCATCGGGGATCGGTAGCTGAGCGAGCACTGCCTCGTAACCCTCGCGGCGGTCATCCAACGTCCCCCCTCCTTGGGCGGGGAGCGCGTGCTCCAACATCGCTTTAGCCCGGTCGAGGGGAGTTGGAACTACCGACTTGACCTCTGCCATCATTGACCCCTTTCGTTCCGTGCCGCTTGTGCAACGAAATAAGTAGGCATTTCCTCAGGAATCTCCGCGTCCCGCGGCGCGACACCGGGAACGCGAACGTGCTGGCGACCTGCGAGGCTACTGCCCAATGCATTGTGGGACGAAAAGTACTCATAACGCTGTTGTCGGCTCGCGAACAGCGATCGGCCCTCTACCCAGCGGAGTTCCGACCCGGGCTCAATGCGGGGACTAATGTTGACGGTGTTGACGTCCAGCGTCATGGTGCGCCTCCTTGTGGCGTTCTGTGCCTTCTGTGAGATCCCGGTCCTGGGAGTGCACCCGCCGATGTGCACGAACGAGGACGTCTTGATCCACGAGATGTCTATTCGATTGTGCTTAGAAGTTGGGGGCCGGTGTAAGTGACTTGGCTGCCGGGGACGTGACGCCATTTCTGGCCCTGGTCCTGCTCTTCGATGAAGTGGGCAGCAAGAGACAACGTCCGCGGAGCCATCAGGATCGGACGCGCCAAGCGTGGATCAAGGCCGAGGTCCAAGAGCAGCGCCGCGGAGACACCGTCGATGTTGGTCGCGATTCGCCGTCCCACGGCTGCTTCCAGCTCGGCCTCGATCGACTCGAGCAGAAGACAATAATCGCCGTAGACCCCATATTCATTGGCAATCCGAATCAGCAGAGGCGCTCTGGGGTCGACATCGTGGTGCGGGTGCCCGAATCCTTCAATCGGTTCGCGGGCGGCGCGCCGCTCCGTAACGATGCTTCGCGCCTTCGTCCGGATCTCGTCGCGGCGATCGACGCCGGTGCTCTGGACGCCGGCTATGGCTTCCCGAAGCCACCCTGCGATCTGTTCTCCGGCGCCGCCGTGGTGATCACCGATGGTGAGCATCCCAGCAGCGATTCCTACCTGGATTGGATTCCCGTACGAGGCCATCATTCGGGTGACGGTGGTGGTTGGTGAGATGCCGTGCTCCATCACTGAAACCATGATGGCCTCGAGGACGTGGGCCTGGCCCTTCGTTGGCCACCGGCCGCTGATGAGGAGGTATGCGAGTTCACCGAAGCTGCACTTGCCAATCATTGAGGTCAACAGGTGGCCGCGAATGAGAACGTCGTCGTCACGCACTTCCGCTATGTTTGTTGACCAGTCGTCAGTTGTTGACGCCATGGGCGCCTTCCTCTCGTAGAGATAAATAGTTCGAACTATCGTGGTCGAGGGTGCTGGAGGGCAAGAGCCCTGACCGGGTCCTGATCCATGACCAGTGAAAACAAGTCGCCCCGATGAGCGTTCAATGGCTTACCACGGGACCAACTGCACTGTAAAGACACCGTGGGATCGCATCCATAAAAGGGATGGTATCGTATCCAGTCGGGGAAATCGAGGGATCACTTGCGTTGATGTAGTGCATTGACATGAGGGCACATGGCTGTGCGTGAAGTTCTCGCCTTGGAAACGAGGGGAGCGTCTACGGAAATCATCGACCGGGAATCCTACGGCCGCGGAAGTGGCCAGTGAGGAAAACACGCACCGCCCAACTATACGGCAGGAAGCCGATACACCGTCCGCCCAGGACGCGGAAGACGTTGGTTTAAGACTCACCTTCACAGAGAGAGTACTCGGTTTGCAGCGCCGCGATTGATAAGTCCTGCGGCTGTTCACAGTCAAGTTCACAGCCAGTCCGGGCTTGATGGCCACCGTCTTGGCGGGCATTCCCAAGAGCAACTATTAGGTGTACGATGCAATCAATATAACCGCCTTGGGATCATCCCTAAGTGCAGCACCATCCCTTCGCCCAAGGCGAGGCCACTAGTCCATCAAGGCAGCTACCTAGGAACTTATCAACGATGATTGAGCGCACACTTTACGATGATGACCATAAGGCCTTCCGAGGCTCGGTCGCCGAATTCATTCGACGCTCCGTTACCCCTTACGTCGACGAACATGCCTCGAGCAAGCGAATCCCACGGGAAGTCTGGGAGGAAGCTGGCAAGCACGGCTTCCTTGGGCTTGAGGTTCCTGAGGAGTATGGCGGAAGCGAAGCTGGTGACTACCGATTCAATGCTGTACTGCTCGAAGAGCTAGCCAAAGTGAACCTCGCCCTCGCATCGTCGCTGAGCATTCATTTCGATGTGGTGGCACCGTATCTGGTAAAGCTCTCGACGCCCGAGCAACGTGAACGCTGGTTGCCCGGGTTCTGCGACGGGTCCATTGTGACGGCAATCGGCATGACAGAGCCTTCCGCCGGTTCCGATCTAGCCGCCCTCCGAACCTCTGCCGTAAAGCACCCGAACGGTGGCTGGATTCTCAACGGATCCAAGATCTTCATTACTAACGGAGGCTCTGCGGACCTTATCATCGTGGCCGCACGCACGACTCCAGATAGCCGCGGGAAGGGAATCTCTCTCTTCGCTGTGGAAGCATCGATGCCGGGCTTCAGCCGCGGAACGCCACTCGATAAGGTGGGCCAACCTGAGGCCGATACCGCCGAGCTCTACTTTGACAACATCCACCTTACTGAGAGCCACCTGATCGGAACCCTCGACGGCGGATTCGGCCACATGATGGAACTGCTACCACAGGAGCGCATTGGCGCCGCCGTGACAAATCTCGCCCACGCCCGGCAGATCCTCGACGAGACCATTGAGTATGCACGCGATCGCCACGCCTTCGGCCAGGCGATTGGTTCGTTCCAGCACAACAAATTCCTGCTTGCGGAACTCGTGACGAAGACTGAGGTGACCCAGGCATACGTCGACCAGTGCGTCGCTGCGCAAGTTCGCGGAGAGCTCTCCGCCGTCGATGCCGCAAAAGCCAAGTGGTGGGCCGCGGACGTACAGAATAACGTTCTCGACCACTGCGTCCAGCTATACGGTGGCTATGGGTTTATGAATGAATATCGCGTCGCCCGCGCTTGGAAGGATGCCCGCGTCACCAAGATCTGGGCAGGCTCCAACGAGATCATGAAGAACATCATCGGACGCGACCTCGGCTTCTAGAGCACGATTTGCCTGAGTGCCGCCTGGGGCAATTGTGACCACGAGCCTTGGTCATACTTCCAGGCTGAAGGGCCTCTTCAAGGTCGCCTTCTGCAACGGTAACACCGGGAATGTTCCCTACAGGAGCCCGTTTGCGCCTCGTCTTTTTGCAGGCAGCGGCCTGCCGACCACCGTAGGGATCTGCATGTATCAAAGGAGTAGCCAGTGAAAATTGTTGTACTGATTAAGCAGGTGCCCGACACCTATGGGGAGCGCACCCTGCTGGCTGACGGCCGGGTTGATCGCGAGCAAAGCGACGCGGTTATCGATGAGATCAGCGAGCGAGCAATCGAGGTCGCGCTGCAGCGGAAGGACGTCGATAAGACGACAGAAGTAATAGTCCTGTCGATGGGTCCGGAATCGGCGACAGCGTCCGTTCGGAAAGCACTTTCGATGGGAGCCGATTCCGGAGTGCACGTTCTCGACGACGAGTTGGTGGGGGCGGATGCTGTACGGTCCGCCCTGGTCATCGCAAGGGCGGTGGAACGAGTAGGCGGTGTTGATCTGGTCCTGGCGGGAGATGCATCGACCGATGGCCGGGGTGGTGTTATCCCCGCCATGGTCGCGGAGCACCTGGGACTGTCGTATCTGGCCTCGCTTAACGGACTCCAGGTGGGCAACGAGGTGACAGGAACACAGGCGACCGAATCGGGTACGCGCGATGTACGGGCCACACTTCCGGCCGTCGTGTCCATCACCGAGAGCGCAGACGAGGCGCGTTTCCCCGGCTTCAAGGGAATTATGTCGGCCAAACGCAAGAAGATCGACGTGGTCTCGCTATCTGACCTTGGGATCGATCCTTCTTTCCCCGGCCTGGCCCGCTCGATCGTCCTTTCCACGGCGGCACGTCCCGCCCGCAAGGCCGGCACGAAGTTCCATGACGAGGGCGATGGAGCCGACAAGCTCATCGATTTCCTCGTTGCCGAGCGACTACTTTGAGCCGCTAAGAGATTTGGAGAAAATCACGATGTCAAACGTTCTTGCTTTCATCGAGGTCTCCCCCGTGGGCCTGATCCGTCGTTCGTCGGAGATGTTGATCGGTGCTGCCGCCTCCATAGGTACGCCCGTTGCGGTTGCAGCGGTCGCGCCTGGGCAAGGCGCCGCAGTGTCCTCGCGTCTGAGCGAGTTGGGTGCAGCGCGGGTGTACATCGCCGAGACTGATGCCGCGACAACCACTGTCGCAGCCGCCCAGCTTGCCGCGCTTCAGGCTGCAGTTGCCGAGTACTCCCCAACTGCGGTGCTGACCGCGAATACTCTGGACGGGGCTGAGGTCGCGGGTCGACTGGCGGTCCGCACCGGCGGAGCGCTGCTGCTCGACGTCGTCGGCGTGCACGCAGACGGTGACAGGGTTGTCGGGTCTCATTCAGTATTCGGGGGTGCCTACAACACCGACGCTACGGTCACCGGAGGCCTGACTATTGCAACGGTAAGGCTCGGTGCGATCGAAGATGTCGCGCCCGGGGCAGCCACCGAGACCAGCACTGTCCCCATGGAGGTCGACATATCGAAGTCAACCGTCATCACTGCTGTGAATGACGAGACGATCGTGTCGACCCGCCCCGGACTGCAGGGGGCAACCACTGTCGTGTCAGGTGGCCGCGGTGTCGGCTCAAAGGAGAATTTTTCGATCGTCGAAGACCTCGCCGACGTGCTTGGCGCTGCCGTAGGTGCATCGCGGGCCGCGGTGGACGCGGGGTATGTGCCGCATTCATACCAGGTAGGGCAGACCGGCATCACGGTGTCGCCGCAGCTCTATATCGCGCTCGGAATCTCGGGTGCGATTCAGCACCGGGCCGGAATGCAGACTGCCAAGACGATCGTCGCTATCAACAAGGACAGTGACTCGCCCATCTTTGACATCGCTGACTTCGGCATCGTCGGAGATCTTTTCGAAGTGGTACCGAAGCTTGTCGAGGGAATCAAGGCGAGGCAGAAATGACTAGCAGCACGGTGAAGAAGAAGGGCCAGCGCAGCCGATGGTTCCCACTTGTGTGGGTGATCCCCGTTGTGCTGGTCCTGCTCACCGCGGTCGTGTTCGGGGCGCAGTGGCTCCGCACCCTGTCCGGAGTCCAGTCATTCGTGACCAACTATCCCGGCCACGTCCAACCGCCCGTCGGCACACCCGAGGGTTTCCCCGAGTGGTTGCGGTGGAGCCACTTCTTCAACATGCTTCTGATCCTGATGATTATCCGCAGCGGTTGGAACGTACGCACCACCCAGCGCCCCCCCGCCTACTGGACCCGAAACAATCAGGGGCTCATCCGCACCAAAGGCAAGCCGAACAAGGTGAGTCTCGACCTGTGGCTGCATCTGACCCTTAATGTGCTGTGGGTCGTTACCGGGATCGCTTTCTACGTCCTACTGTTCTCGACAGGCCAGTGGCAGCGGTTGGTGCCAACCTCATGGGAGCATATTCCCAACGCACTGTCGGCCGCGCTGCAGTATGCATCTCTCGACTGGCCGCTTGAAAATGCCTGGGTGTCGTACAACAGCCTACAAATGATCACGTACTTCGTGACTGTTTTTATCGCCGCCCCGCTTTCAATCATCACTGGCATCCGCATGTCAGGCGCGTGGCCTAACGACGCCAAAATCAACAAGGTATACCGCGTCGAGACAGCTCGGGCGATCCACTTCCCGGTGATGCTCTACTTCGTGCTGTTCATCATCGGCCACGTGACCCTCGTGTTCGCGACCGGCGCATTGCGCAATCTCAATCACATATTCGCCGGACGGAACGACGAGAGTTGGGTCGGCTTCTGGTTCTTCGCTGGAGCCCTCGTGCTCATGGCGGTGCTGTGGGTATCCGCCCAACCCATCGTGCTGCGGCCAATCGCATCGCTGACAGGATCTGTAACCAAAAAATGACCAAGGCGATACAGCACGTCAGAACGAAAAAACCGTCGACGGGAGGCTCAATGAAGGCTGGATTACAGATTGCCCACAGAATGCCCTCCGTCTATCCCCAACCGTTACGCTAGTGACCCAAATAAGGATTTGATCGAAGTGAGCTCCCTTTCTGGCGCCCGAGAGGGAATCAGTTGCACTGCCCAGCTTGAAGGGACGCCGCCCGACATACAAGACCAGTAATCTCCTGGGCGAGGGCTCTTGCCGTCTGCCGCAATCCAGAGTACAGAGGAGTCGGGCATCGCGTCGTCGACAAACCGCCAACCAAGTACTCGGGGCGCCATCGCCGTGGAGTGTGTCGGCTGTCCAAGTTGAGCCGACGGACCATCAGCGTTCGCCAGCATTGAATGACTCTGCCGGATTGCGAGGAGCTCCAAAGGCTGCCAAGCCTGCCTCCTGAGATACAGCGTCAGGGCAATTGACTGAGCGTCAACTCCCGCTGCACGAGGTTGTTGGCGTTTTCATGGCAGGGATGCCAACTCAATCTGACGGATGGATCGATGTGTAGCGATGAGGGCTAGATATTCTATTCATACATTGTGCATCCAACTGCTTGGTTCGACCCCTAAAGGCTGGGGACCTCCTGCGTGCGCATTTTCGGGTTGAGCGTTGTGACCGCGAGGGATAACAGCGTCCGCCGCGACTTAGGCCATGACAAGTTTGGAAACGAGGAAGGGCACTTATGGGAACGACAGCATCGGTCGGCGATACCGTTGAGCTTAATCCAAATCAGCGCGTGATTGATGAGGCCTTGGGATCTATCATTCGCTGGTCCCTCTATGAGTTCCACGTACGGTTAGTTGAGAGGTCGGGCGTCTCGATAGATCGCTCCATAATCTCGATACTCACTCGATTGTCAGCCGCTGGGACGCTCCGGATCTCTGACCTAGCAGATCGTCTTGGGCTCGACAGATCCACCCTCAGCCGGCAAGTAGCGGCAGCGGTGGCAGCTGGTTACGTCAGTAGAACAACCGATGAATCGGATTCTCGTGCATATCTTGTGTCGATGACGGATGAAGGTAAGGCAGCGTACCGGGCGGTACGTCGGGCCAGGACCCGCATCATGATGGAATTGACTCGCCAAATGAGCTCGTCAGAAGTGGACCAAGTCTCCAATGCACTTCCGATATTGGTGCGCGCAATCAATAATTTGTCCACCTCCGCGGGTTCCGAGCCATAAGCCGTCGTTTGGGATGGCAGCGTTTTGGCCGGGCACGCGTGAAATGAGGAGTACTTCCAGTTCGCCGGTCCCGCACGGCGGCAGTCGACAGCATTTCTCATTCGGATGCCTCAGGGAAATCTGGCCCCCTGACCGGCGTTTGCGCAATTGGTCGGAACGTAGCCTATGGCAATGCGGGTGCGTACGCAGTTGATCCTCGAACGATGAGTCGCCCTCCAGCCTTCGCCGCTGCGGCGAAGAAGTGGGCGCACCGTCTATCCTCTTCACGAGAAGATCGACGCTGATTTCTGCCATGCGTTCTATTGGCTGCTGCACTGTGGCCGGATCATGAGCAACCCAGCCGCACCGTTATCCCGTTGTACCCGATGACCCACAACTCTTCAGGCATCCGAATCCCCTTCCTTCGAGCGGCGTCCAGGACGCCGCATGCGATGAGCCCTTCTTCGAATACGAGATGATGCCCTCGCGGGCAGCGCGAGCCAGGACCTCGTCACGGACTCGCTAAACAGTCAGCAACGGTCCAGGTTGTCGCCTCAAGCTCCGAACAGCGCAATGGCCCCGGCGAGGTCCGCCTCACCCTTGTCTTCGAGGCAAGCGAGAGCATCAGTGATGGGAGCAGGACTCAGAACGGATGGCTTAGACACGACGGACCGTCAAAACTGTCGCGGCCCGGGTCCCGCGTTTCAGACACCGGACCACCGGCACAGGCCAGCACCGCAGATCCAGCTGCGCGCCGCTCATAGCGTCCCCCGCTCTCCGGCTGCGGCCAATGGGCCGTTGCCAGCGTCGATAGCCCGCAATCGCGGCAGGGGTGTTCGGCAAACTGGGACAGTAACCGTTGCTGCTCCACGATCAGTCACAGCGGCGCCCAGAACCGGATGTTTTCCAGTGCCAGGGCGTAGTCCATGGAAGTTGAGCTTGATCTCAATCATTCTTCTGTCCCGGCCAGATCCCGTCCGGCCGCCGAGGCGCCTTCGAATACCGCCGGCAGCAGCTTCACGGTATACCGGTTTACGCCAGCGGTTGTATCGGGAGGATCACCGCGCCGCGGAACGCGTGAGTAAATATCGCCTTCCGCACCCACAAGTTCACACCATCGCGGGTAAGCACAAGCAGTGTCAACGATGCGTATGGTATCGAATCCAATGGGATGGTATCGTATTCATAAACGTTGAGGAGCGGCTGCTGCCAGCAAGGACCGAGCCGCTCCGTTCGACCGGTAGCGACGACGGGGCGGTCTTCATTGATGGGAAGTGCTGTGGCTCGACTACTCGATCTGCGGGGCCTCCGAAGCGGCGAACACCGTGTGGTGCACAACGGAAAAAGAGGGGTGTTTTGAGGAGAAAAATGAGCACGATCAACCTATCCCTTGGCGTCAGGTTGTCCTCTGAGGCTACACCCGCCATCCCGGCCGACCGTATTATCATCGCTGCCGTAGTCGAGTGGCGGGGCAGGATTGCCATGTTCAGAAGGAGTCGCAACCTGGGCCATGACGGAGGCCGTTGGCACTGCATAACGGGATTTTTGGAAGCTGGGGCAACACCTGAACAGCAGGCCCTGGAAGAGCTGTTTGAAGAGACGGGCTTGCAGGCCAAAGACCTCCTCGATCTTCGGCGGGGGCCGGACGTGGTGATCCCTGATGGTTCGGGAACCCCGTGGCTTGTCCACACCTTCACTGCCCTTACATCCCAGCGTCGATTGACAATCGACTGGGAACATGATTCCTACCGGTGGACGGCCCCGCATAAGGCCAAGCGCTTCGCTAATCGAGTCGGCTGGCTCGACAACGTTCTCGCCGCAACCGGTCACTACCCCAATGCCGTCCCGACACCCCAAACATAGGACCAGGCTATGATCCCAAACCAGCACTACCAGCGAGTGAGTCAATGAAAGCCATGACCCAAGCCGCCGCACCTTCCGGTACCAGTCGAATACAGCCTGGTGCCCGCGTCTACGGCTGCATCCGGCTTGAAGGAGTGGTTGGGTATGGTGACGCCCGGGGGCGAGAGCTCGGTTATCCCACCGCCAACATCTCCGTGCCGGATGGGGACATGCAGGACGGCGTCTGGGCAGGCACCGTCCGCATTGGGCAGGGAGAGAATGATGAAATCTACGCTGCCGCTGTCTCTCTAGGTCAGCGCCCGACCTACTACCGTAGTGGAACACGGCTGCTGGAAGCTCACCTTCTGGACTACAACGGGGACCTGTACGGGCGCATCGTTCAGGTGATTCTGCACGAATACATCCGCCCCCAACGACGATTCCGTGGAACCGATGAACTCGCAGCACAGATCCGCGACGACGTGGCCCGAGTGCGTTCCTGGGCCAACGCCGTAGGCCAGGAATTTAGGCCGCGAGGAATCAAGAGGGAAATCGCAGCCACATCGAGTCAATGATCACCAGCCCACTGAGTACTTCGCAACAGCGGCGGTGACGGCTCAACGCGAGTCGGTCGCTGCTGCTCTGGTAGCCGGAAGAAGCATGAAACTTAGTCAAGTAATGGTCCGCAAACACGTCGGATGGAATCTGCTGATCAATATGTGGGTGGAAATCCGATTCTACGGCCGCGTCATAAGAACGGGCTTTGTCGATGATGCGATGCCCGACTCCTCCGCAATTTGGATTGCCGCGAATGCCAATGACCCGCGTCAAATGTTTGAAGCATCCGAGGGACTTGAGGTATGGGTCATGCCCTGAGCTGCTCGTACTCGGCTGTCGGGACGTGGCCTGACTCGCCGTGGAGCGTTCGATGGTTGTACCAATCGGCGCATTCGGCGACGGCGACCTCAAGGTGGGTGACGTCGCGCCGTGGCCCCTTGTTCCGGACCAGTTCGGCGTTGAACAGCGAGTTCAGAGTCTCCGCCATGGCATTGTCGTAACTATCGCCCTTGGAGCCCGCCGAAGCTACGGCTTCCTCCGCGGCGAGGCGCTCGGCACCGCGGATGGCCCGATACTGAACCCCCTGTCGCTGTGGGGGACCAGACCCGTGTGGTCAGCACCGTCCTTCCTCCGGATTCATTTCCAAGGCATCCAGAACGAACGCCGCATAAAACCAGCTACCGAACGTGCGGACGTACGTGGTGTCGGCGACCCAGCAGGCCCGATACGGGAGAATCGGCGCCGGCCTGTTTGGAGACCACACCGGCAGCGGGGCACTGCCGTCTTGGCGTGCGTATGTGTCCTTTGAGCGGAACTCACGAGGCCGGGTTCTAACAACGAAAGGCGCCAGTACTTTGGGATCCAATACCGCGCCTGCCAGTTCTTGGGGCACCGTGAGGACGACGACGATGCCCAGGCCACCGAGAGCCACCCCGGCGAAAGCGGTCCACAGTACTGCGATCATGTCGGCGTCGACGTTTTCCCGGGCGACTCCACTGGAGCTTGCGTTGTAGCGCCGGCGTTGGGGTGACGTAGATGGCCAGAGCAGCGCCCGAGGAAATGGCGAAGAGCAGCAGGATGGGAAGCCCGTGCGCCGGGAGCCAGCGCAGGAAGATGGCGCTGACGGTCACAAGTGCCATTATGGTCCGGCCCCAGGCGAGGCTGGTCCGCTCCGGTTGCAGGCCGGGATCACCATGCGGGCCGGCAGGACGGGAGGATGGTCTCATGCGTCAGCGTCGAAGGATAAAGACCAGGTCGACGGCGGCGGCCAGCGCGCCTGCCACGGCGAGCAGAGGCACAATGAGCGGCAGCGGCAACGGCAGCCGATTGCGCATGCTGCTTTCCACACGGAGCCACCGCACCATTGCGCCGGCGCTGAGCAGCATCCCGAGCAGCAGCAGGACCGCGGCCAGCCCTCTGCGGACTGGCTGCAGGAACATGTCCGACGTGAACGCCTCAATGGCGATCCCGCCGGCCAGGAGTGCAAGGGAAGTGCGGATCCAGGCCAGGAAAGTGCGCTCATTGGCAAGAGTGAAGCGGGGATCAGGTTCGGTTCCGCCGGGGAGGAGCCATTCGGCGGCCTTCCCGCGAGGCGGAGGGACCGGGCTGGTCGACGGAGGCGGGTTGCTAGACATGAGCCGAGCCGATCGGCTTGCGACGGCACGGTGCCGGTAAAGTCATAAAGTTTCCCACCGGTGGTGCCGGTCGTAGGGCGGGCAATGCATGGGGGTAGCCTCAGCCTGGCGGCATCTGCCACATAAGCAGCGCGTTCGCGGACCGAGCCGACGGGTCAGGCCCGCGCTGGTCAAAGGCAAATACAGGAGACGTGCTCCTTTTATGTCAGGGCCTCGTGATTTTGGTTTTGTGACGTCGTTAACTAAGCATGCTTGGTAGCGGTTCAAAAACATATTTGGACTACCGCTAGTGTAGAAAATGGCCCGCCACCGGGAGCAATGATGATCACGAGGAGCGAAGTTGTCCAATCACACGTACAGCATTTCTGAAATTGTCGGTACCTCAACGCAAGGGGTGGATGATGCCGTCCGCCAAGGCATCGCCACGGCCTCGCAGACCCTCCGCAACCTCGACTGGTTCAAGGTCGAGGAGATAAGGGGCCACTTGGAAGAGGGAAAAGTTGCTGACTGGCAAGTAACGATCAAACTAGGTTTCCGCTTGGAAGAAAACTGATCTAAACGAACTGGCCCGCAGCGACCGGCCTCGGGTACGTTGCATGATGGCTGTGGGCCGGTTCGCCAGCCGAGATCGATGGTGTGGGCTTTTAGGCGTCAATGCCAGCCCAGGACGCGTGCCCGCACAGAATCTTCCAGTGCGGCGACGGCAAGCGAGGACTTCATTCGCGAGTCCATCGAGTAGCCGACAATCCTTGCGGAACAGGCGTCCTTCGCCGCCCAGAGGTAGAGCTTCCCGACCGGCTTCCACCCCCTGTGATGCCCTCTCCGGAGGCCCGTCGGGGATGAAGCGGTACCCGAATGCCAGGTCCTCGGAATGGATGTCCAAGGCGGCGGTGACCAGGTGCTCATCGATCCAGTCCCGTTCCGTCGCTGGGTTCGCCTTCCACCGGTAGTAGCCTTGCTTGCTGAAGCCCTACACCCTGCAGGTCACCGCCACGGGGACACCAACGGCGGCAAGACCCGTGACCAGTGGGTACGTCATTTTGGGTTGATGTCCCTGGCCAGGATAGGCAGCCGCCCGGCGCAGATTGTCATTCTCCTGCTCCAACTACCGGTTCCGCTTCTTCAGCTCCCGCATCTCGGCGACTCGCGGCCGCCGGGCCGGCACCGGATTCCTTACGATCAGCGATCGCAATCCAGCGCTTCAACCTCGTGACCGAAAGCCCGAAATCCCTTCGCAATCTGCGCCAACGGCGCCTCGCCCTTGCGGGCCACATCTATAACATCCTGGCGGAACTCCGCCCCATCAATGAAGTGGACAAACCAACTGAACATCAAAGTCGTTTGTCCGTCTGGGGCCTAAGGTCCTCATGTCCGCTAAAAGGCACGGAGGATCTCTTCGACGCGGGTTTTGGCGTCGCCGAAGAGCATTTGGGAGTTGTCGCGGTAGAAGAGCGGGTTTTGGACGCCTGCGTAGCCGGCGGCCATGGATCGTTTGAAGACGATGACGTTTTCGGCTTCCCAGACTTTGAGGACTGGCATGCCGGCGATGGGGCTGCCGGGGTCTTCGGCGGCGGCGGGGTTGACGGTGTCGTTCGCGCCGATGACCAGGACTACGGAGGTGTCTCCGAGGTCGTCGTTGATTTCGTCCATTTCCAGGACGATGTCGTACGGGACCTTGGCTTCGGCAAGGAGGACGTTCATGTGCCCTGGGAGGCGTCCGGCGACTGGGTGGATGCCGAACCGGACGTTCACGCCGCGTTCGCGGAGTTGGTGCGCCAGTTCAGCGACGGGGTACTGGGCTTGGGCAACGGCCATGCCGTAGCCGGGGGTGATAACAACGCTGGAGGCGTTGGTGAGCATTTCCGCTGTCGCCTCGGCGGTGATTTCGCGGTGTTCGCCCTGGTCCGTGTCCCCTTTGCTGGCGGGGGCGGCGATGCCGAACCCGCCGGCGATCACGGAGATGAAGGACCTGTTCATGGCCTTGCACATGATGTAGGACAGGTACGCGCCGGAGGAGCCGACCAGGGCGCCGGTGATGATGAGCAGGTCGTTGTTGAGCAGGAAGCCCGCCGCGGCGGCGGCCCAGCCGGAGTAGCTGTTGAGCATTGACACGACCACGGGCATGTCGCCGCCGCCGATGGAGGCGACCAGGTGCCAGCCCAGCCCCAGGGCCAGGAGGGTGACGACGATGAGGAGCCAGAGCTGGGAGTCGTTGACGTACCAGACGGTCAGGGCGATGAACGCGGCCAGCGCCCCGAGGTTGATTGCGTTTTTGCCCGGCAGCATCAGGGGTGAGGATTTCATCCGGGCAGAGAGTTTCAGGAACGCCACGATCGAGCCGGTGAAGGTCACTGCGCCGATGAACACGCCGATGAAGACCTCGGCGTGGTGGATCGCTGTCAGGTCCGGGGACAGGTCCGGGGCTTCGAGGTGCCCGTTCCATCCAACGAGCACGGCGGCGAGGCCTACGAAGCTGTGCAGCAGGGCGATGAGCTCGGGCATGCCGGTCATTTCCACGACCCGCGCGCGCCAGAGTCCGATGGCCCCGCCGATGGCGACCGCGGCGACGAGCAGGCCCAGGCCGGTCAGGGCGTGGCCGGTGCCCCAGGCGTCCTGGAGTGTCAGCCAGATGGTGGCGGAGAGGGCGACAATCATTCCGGTGATGCCATAGATGACCCCGGCGCGGGCTTTCTCGTGCTTGCTGAGCCCGGCGAGGGACAGGATGAACAGCAGGGCCGCGACGATGTAGGCCGCCCCCGCGATGGAGTCGGCGGTCCACGGACCGGAGACGGTGTCAGTCACGGTAGAGCTCCTTGTAAGTGTTGCTGCTGTTGCGGTGATGGCGCTCATGAACGTGCCTTCCCGGCCGAGAACATCGCGAGCATGCGCCGGGTGACGGCGAAGCCGCCGAAAATGTTGATGCTGGCCAGCAGCACGGCGACGGCGGCGAGCACCTGCATGACGATGTTGTCGGAGGTGACCTGCAGCAGGGCCCCGACGACGATGATTCCGGAGATCGCGTTGGTCACGGACATCAGGGGCGTGTGCAGGGCGTGGTGGACTTTCCCGATCACATAGAACCCGACCACAATCGAGAGCATCAGGACGGTGAAGTGCTGCGGCAGCGGCGCAGGTGCGACCGCGTTGATCCCGAACAGCGCCGCGATGCCCGCGGCGAAGAGCCCTGCCTTGCCGGCCGTGCTGAGGCCCTGTTTCTTCTTGGGCGCCGAACTTTCGGCGGCCGTTCCGGCGTCGGTCTTCACTGCCGGTGCGGCGGAGACCTGGACCGGGGGCGGCGGCCAGGTCTTCTCACCCTCCCGCACCACGGTCACGGACCGCTGCACCACGTCGTCGAAATCGATCCGCAGGACCCCGTCCTTGTCCGGGGTCAGGAGCTTGAGCAGGTTCACCATATTGGTCCCGTACAGCTGCGACGCCTGGGCCGGGAGCCGGGCCGGAAGATCCGTGTAGCCCAGGATCACCACCCCGTTGTCCGTCACGATCCGCTCGCCGGCGACGGAGCCCTCGACGTTTCCGCCCTGGCCCGCTGCCATGTCCACGATCACGCTGCCGGCCTTCATGCTTGCCACGTCCTCGGCGGTGAGCAGCTTCGGTGCCGGACGCCCCGGGATCAGGGCAGTGGTGATGATGATGTCCACATCCGCTGCCTGCTCCGAGTAAATTTCCGCAGCCCTGGCGTTATACGCCTCGGATGTGGCCTTCGCGTATCCGTCCGTGGACTTCATCTCCTCGGCGACCTCAACCTTGAGGTAGGTCCCGCCGATGGATTTCACCTGGTCAGCGACCTCCGGGCGCGGGTCCGTCGCCCGGACAATCGCGCCCAGACTCGACGCCGCACCGATCGCGGCCAACCCGGCAACACCGGCGCCCGCGACGAGGACCTTGGCGGGCGGGACCTTGCCCGCGGCGGTCACCTGGCCAGTGAAAAACCGGCCGAACTCGTGAGCGGCCTCGATCACGGCCCGGTACCCGGCAATGTTCGCCATCGAACTGAGAACGTCCATCGACTGCGCCCGCGAGATCCGCGGCACCGCATCCAACGCCAACGCCGTGATCGGACGCGCCGCCAGCGCCTCCACCAGCTCAGGCCGCAACCCCGGGCTCAACGACCCGATCAGCGTGGCACCCTCGGCCAGGCGGTCAATCTCCTCCTGCGTGGGAGGGTTGATCCGCAGCACCACGTCGCTGCCCCAAGCCTCATCGGCCCCCACAATCAGGGCGCCCGCTTCGGCGTAACCCTCGTCACGGAAGGATGCCGATTCACCCGCACCCTTCTCGACCACCACCTCGTAGCCCAACCCCAGCAACTGCCTCACGGTGACGGGCGTCGCCGCCACCCTCGTCTCATGGCCCAACTCGGCCACAATTCCAATACGTGTCACTATTTCTCTCTCCAATTAATGTCCGGGAAATGCTGATGCCTCAGCCGACGCTGTCAACGTCCCGGAGGGTTGGCCTGGAATCAAAGCCCGTGTCCCAGGACAGATTCCCCACCTAGAGTGCGCGCCGAAGGGAAGTTATCGATGATCATCGCATTGCACCCAGCAATGGTATCGTATTCAGAAAGCATTTGGCGGTGCGGTTGTCTGGGTTGCTTCGGGCGCTGCGGAAGAATGTTGTGCGACCAGGCGGCCCAGCTCTGATGTCAGGATGTGTCCACGCGGTGCACGCGTCATCGTCCAAGACACCATGTGCCCGGAATCGTGGGGAGCCCTTCTTCTAGCTCCTAGACGAAGCGCTGCCGGTGGTGCTGGTCAACGCCAAGGCCGCAATAAACATACCGGGTCGCAAAACCGGGTCTCTGACACGGCCCGGCTTGCCCAGCTGGCGCACACGGGTTGCTTCGGGCCTCGTTCGTTCAGCCGGAACCGATCCGGAAACCCCGGGACCTGACCGGGGCCCGGGCAATTGCTATCTGCCACCGGACCACGGAGATCCAGCGCGTGGAGAAATTCCTGGGAGGCTCCGAGATCAAGTTCTCCTCGGTGGTCTCGGATCTCACCGGCGTTTCTTTCCGGGCTATGCTCGAGGCCCTCGTTAACGGTGAAGGCGATCCGGAGGTCCTCGCCGGCCTCGCCAAAGGCACGCTCCGCTCCAGCATCCCCGAGGTGGAGGCCGCCCCGGCACCTCCGCGATCATCGAGACCCATTTTCCCGCCGGCCTCTGCAGGGGCCTTGGAGCGGGTGATCCGCCCGACGAACAAGGCAGAGGAAGAGTTCTTGGCCTCGGCGCCGGGACAGCCCTCTGGCATAAGGAAGCCGCTGCCGCGGGCACCGGGAAAGGTCCGGCAAAAATGGAACGCGCCGTCACCCTCGCCAAGGTCCTTGGCGCCGACGAGGTCGACAAGGGCCTTGGAGCGGCAGCGGTGCACCAGCGCTTCACCACGAGGACCTGCTCCATCGTCAACACCGGCAACGGAAGAGGCCACAGACCCAGCACCACCCACCCCGTCACTGACCAGCGCCAATGGCTGAGCCAGTGACTAGCGCCTGGGCTAACTTCGGCACACTCACGACGGCGCCGACCATCAAGCACGCCGCTGGCGGCGACCTTGAGGGAGCCATCGATAAGCGCTGACGCCATCCCCCGCCCCTAGCGACACGGCGGTCGAATGGTTGAGCAGTCGCTTACGCACTTGGTGACGGGGCCGGGGCCGGCAGTGAGTGTCACCTGAGGTAACTACATGGATACGCCACCGTCGATCGGCAGCACGACTCCAGTAATGTAAGCGGCTTCGTCTGAAGCGAGGAAACCCACTCCGGAGGCGATCTCGTGTGGCTCCGCGAAGCGGCGGACTGGGATAAGCGCGGTGAGTTCCGCGAGCTTCGCATCGGGAATGGATGAAATCATCCTTGTCTGCGCGTTGGGCGAGATCGCGTTGACTGTTATCCCGAAGTTGGCGAGCTCCTTCGCAGCCGTCTTAGTGAACCCGATAATGCCTGCTTTCGCTGCGGCATAGTTGGCCTGCCCAAAGTTGCCGTGCATGCCAGAATAGGAAGTCACGTTCACTATCCGTCCGAAGCCCTGTGCGCGCATCGGCGTAACGGCCGCGCGTGTGAGTCGGAAAGTGCCCGTGAGGTGCACATCCAGCACACTCTGCCAGTCTGCATCGGTCATCTTCCAGAGCACCCCGTCACGAAGGATCCCAGCGTTGTTGACCAAAATGTCGAGGGAGCCGGCCTCATCGACAACCTGGTCGATAACTTCACCTACCGAGGGGGAGGAAACGTCAACGATGAGGGGACGCGCGCCGAGGCGTTCAGCGGCACTAACGGTCTCCTCAGGGTCGAAGTCCGCAATGTATACGGTGGCGCCACCCTCAGTGAAAAGTCGGGCGATTTCATACCCGATGCCGCGAGCGGCTCCAGTAACGACGGCTGTTCTACCTCGAAAATCGTACGAAAGGGTCACGTTTCTCTCCTCGTTGGATGGGGTTGCATCATTTCTCTAACAGTTGCATCAATCTGGAAGGACGCGCAACTTCGCGCGCGATTGTAATACTCACGAGCACGATTGGAACACTCACGAGATAGGAAGTCTGGATTACCAGCGAGGATGTGTTCCAGCCGTGAACTGGCTGTTCAATGACCAGGAGCCGCCCCTGCACCACGACAGGTCGGGCGTCCAACCGAAGGAACGCCGCGAGGCCTTACATGTCTTCGCGCAGTCGGCGCTGGCTGCGGCCACTTTCCCTGAAGGCGCTTTCACTCTTATCCTGGGCTGCGCGCGGCTTGTCGGCGTGGAGCAAACCGAGGTCCCATAGGACGACAAATCTTCGGCTGACGCTCTGCTGGGGCTGTTGATCCCAGCCTGGGTTAGGGGAGGAGAAGGATCACCATATCGGTGACGCAGGCAGGCTTGTCTTGCCCTTCGATCTCCACCGTAACGCGGACCTGAAGGCGGTGCCCCTGAGTGGTCGGATCCAGGGCAGTGATTTCGACGCCCCCGCGAAGACGGGAACCGACCGGCACAGGCGCGGGAAAGCGGGTTCGCTCTGCCCCGTAGTTGATCCGGGTTGTCGATTCACCAAAATCAACCACCTGTTCAATGAACGTTGATACGAGTGACAACGTCAGGTATCCGTGGGCGATTGTAGACCCGAAAGGACTGGCAGCCGCGCGGTCTGGATCGACGTGGATCCACTGATGATCTCCGGTCGCCTCGGCAAAATCATTAATTCGCTGCTGCGTGATGGTCGTCCAGGGGGAGAACCCAAGGTGTTCTCCGACGGCTCGGCTGATCCAATCAATGGACGCAAAGCTCCGCCGTCCCACCACCGTCACGGCACAACCTCGAACAGCCCCGCTGCTCCCATGCCGCCACCGACACACATTGTGATAACGACTAGCCGCGCCCCGCGGCGCCGTCCCTCCAGGAGTGCGTGCCCGACCATCCGCGCACCTGACATTCCGTACGGATGTCCGAAAGAGATCGCACCTCCATTGACGTTGAGAAGTTCAGGGTCAATGCCGAGCTCGTCGCGGCAGTAAAGGGCCTGTGATGCGAAGGCCTCGTTCAGCTCCCAAAGGCCGATGTCATCGATTTTGAGCGAATGGCGTTCCAAGAGTCTTTTGACTGCCGGCACGGGCCCGATACCCATCTCCTCGGGACCGCATCCGGCGACTGCCATTCCCCTATAAAGGCCCAGTGGTGTGAGCCCCCGGCGCTCGGCTTCGGCCGCCTCCATCAGCACGGCAGCAGATGCCCCATCAGAAAGCTGACTGGAATTTCCGGCGGTCACGCTTGAAACGGCCGATGCCGTTCCATCCGATAGCACGGGCGTGAGGTTGGAGAGCGCCTCCACGGTTGTGCCGGGACGGTTTCCCTCATCCTTTTCCAGAAGTACTGAGACGCGTTGCTCAGCACCCGTCGCTTTGTCCACCACAATTTTCGTTGTGGTGAAGGGGACGATCTCCTCGTCGAATCGACCGGCTGCCTGAGCTGCTGCTGTGCGTTCTTGTGACATCAGCGCGAAGGCATCCTGGGCCTCCCGGCTGACGCCATAGCGTTCTGCGACTATTTCGGCGGTGTGCAGCATTGGCAAGTAGATGCCGGGTACGTGCTCGCTCAGCCACTCATCGTGTGCTCGGTAGAAGTTCTGCTTGTCGTTCTGCACCAGTGAAATCGACTCGACGCCACCGCCGACGGCGATTTGCATGCCGTCTACAACGATCTGCTTCGCTGCTGTGGCGATCGCCATAAGCCCTGAGGCACACTGTCGATCGATGCTCATGCCGGCGACCGTCACGGGAAGGCCGGCGCGGAGTGCTGCTTGCCTTCCAATGTTCATCGAGGTTGTGCCCTCTTGCATGGCGCTTCCCAGGACGACATCTTCGACCTCAGCACCGTCAATCTGTGCGCGTGCCACGGCTTCGCGGATGGCATGTCCGGCCAGCTCCTGTGCTGATGTGTCGTTGAACGCGCCTCGGTAAGCTTTGCCTATCGGTGTTCGTGCTGTGCTGACGATTACTGCTTGTCTCATGCTGCGCCTTCCTTCTGTTCGGCTGGAGACGACGGGGGATTAGAGGATGCATTTGCAACGAATGATGATACGTTGCACCGAAATTATTACATGGCCCCAAGGATTTTGACCGTGATTGTGACCGGAAGCATAGAGCATGGACGCTGGCATCAGCCTTGCTCGGACATAGCCATCAGGGGGATTTTGGGCCCGCGAGGCCGGTGCGGAGCGGGCACCACCGAAGCGCGGGCGATTAATCCTGAAGGCAGCCCAGCACCGCCGAGACAGCTGAGCGGACCTTTCCCGCATCGGGCTGCTCTCCGATAATGAGATCGGAGTACAGGAAGGACTCCATCACCCGCACGATCACATACGCGAGGTCGGGCGTCGGAAGTGAGTGCGTAAACCGATCGGCGGCTTCTTCTTCATTCAGAATCTGCTCGAAGAAAGTCACTATCTGGCGCTGAAGAGGGCTGACTTTTGTGCTGATGAGCCTGAGGGCGCGCTCCGGGTCGCGGTTGAGAAACGTACGGTAATACTCCGACGAGATAAGAATCTCTGCGTACAACTCTGCAGCCCGGACAATACGTTCGGCCCCCACCTCGTCAACAGCCTCCTGAATGTCACGGAACGTGGACGACGCAAGTGAGGTGAGGATGTCCGTCAGCAGCTGATCCCGGTTGCCGACCCAGCGGAACAATGTTGTACGGTCGACCTCAAGCTGAGCCGCCAGGTGTCGCATGTCGATGCGCTCGCCTGCGATGAAGCTTTTTCGCGCCAGACGAAAGGCCTGCTCCGCGGAAGACGAGCGCCTTCGCTCTTTAATTGCTTCGGACGCCATACGGCCATCCTATCTATCGCGCGGCCTTTCGTCGGCGAGGCAATGGCGCTACAGCCGTGTGAGTAGTATCAATCGCGGTACAGCTCGTGCTCATGAAGTGTTTCCGATACATGTTCCTTGAGGCTTGGATACGATACCATTAGTCTATGAATAAGATTCCACGAAGCTTGGCGGTGCGGACGTTGGAGTTCGTGTCGCATTCGTGGCGAGGGTGTTGGGTTTGCCCTACGGAAAATCGACAGGGACCGGAGGTTCTGTATGAATTCGGAGAATGAGGGCTTTGTGCCGGAGGAAGAGCGTGATTCGCTTCGCGAGAAGTATCGGGAAGAGCGGGACAAGCGGCTTCGTGCGGAAGGCACTGCGCAGTATGTGAAGCTTGACACTGCTTCGGAGTATTTGCGTGATCCGTTCACTCCTCGTGTGGAGCGGGAAGCGGTTCGGCGTGAGGTGGATGTGTTGATCTTGGGTGGCGGCTTTGGTGGTTTGACCACGGGTGCGTTGCTGCGCAAGGCGGGTGATATGGAACTTGCGATCATTGAGGACGCGGGTGACTTTGGTGGTGTGTGGTACTGGAACCGTTATCCAGGTGCCCGGTGTGACATTGAGTCCTCGATTTACTTTCCGCTTCTTGAAGATCTTGGTTATATGCCTACGGAGCGGTACGCGCGTACTGATGAGATTTTCGGGTATGCCCGCAAGATGGGGCACCACTTTGATTTGTATAAGGATGCGTTGTTCCAGACCCGGATGACGGAGATGCGCTGGGATGAGGACAGTGCGCTGTGGCAGGTGGCCACTGATCGTGGGGATCAGATCAGTGCGCGGTTTGTGGTGTTGGCTTCCGGGGTGATGTTCAGCCGTCCTAAGCTGCCGGGTATTCCGGGGATTGAGACTTTCAAGGGGCATTCGTTCCATACCAGTCGTTGGGATTATGAGTACACGGGCGGCAGTAATCTCGGGGGTATGACGGGGCTGGCTGATAAGCGGGTTGCGGTGATTGGCACCGGGGCTACTGCGATTCAGGTGGTGCCCCGGGTTGCGGCTGATGCTAAGGAAATGGTGTTGGTCCAGCGGACCCCGTCGATTCTTGATGCGCGGGGGAATCGTCCGACGGATCCGCAGTGGTGGTCGAGTTTGCCCAAGGGGTGGCAGGAGGACCGCCAGATGAACTTTGACCTGGTGTTGGAGGGCAAGAGTCCGGACCGTAACCTGATTGATGACCAGTGGAAAGAGGTTTGGGGGCGCCCGGATGCTTCGTCCATGTCCCCGGACGAGGTTGTCGAGGCGATGGAAGCATTGGACTTCCAGCAGATGGAACGCATTCGCCATCGCATCGCGGAGATCGTGGAGGATCCCGAGACCGCTGCTGGTCTCATGCCGTATTACGGGCGGTTCTGTAAGCGGCCTTGTTTCAGTGATGAGTATCTGCAGGCGTTCAACCAGCCCAATGTCACCCTGGTCGATACCGATGGCCGCGGGCCTGACCGGATCTCTGAGAATGCCATTCATTTTGATGGTGTCGCGTATGAGGTGGATTGCATCGTCTATGCGACTGGTTTTGAGTCGTTCGCGACGTCGCCGTCGCAGTCGGGTCGCTACAACGTGATCGGGCGGGGCGGGATCACTCTGGATGAGAAATTGGGTCGTAACGAGTACTACTCGCTCCATGGTTTGTATACCCATGGCTTCCCGAACATGTTCATGGTCGGTAACAGCCGCCAGTCAGCGCCGACGTTCAACATTCCGTTCCGGATGCATATTCAGGCCAGCCATGTGGTGGAGCTGATCACGACGTTGGTTGATTCGGGTGTCACGTCGATGGAAGTCAAGCGCGAGGCGGAACTGGCGTGGGACGCCCACATGGCGGAGTTACGTCTGAGTGGTGCGCCGATCGCGAAATCCGTGCAGGAGTGCACGCCCAGCTATTACAACAACGAGGGCAATACCAGCGGCAACATTGTTCCGGCGATCGCGGCCGGATACCCGGGCGGCACGCTTGGGTTCCGCAAACAGATCGATGCGTGGCGCGCCGGGGAGAAGTTCCGTGAGGACCTGATCTTGACCACGTCTTCGTCTGATTCGCGCGGCAGCGTCCTCGCGTCCGTTCAACCACAGAGAGGCATCTAATGCGGTATTACCCTGACAGTGCAGATCCGGCTAACCGCTCCGATCTTGAACATTGTTTCGAGCGGGCATTACCGGCCGATGAGGGCTCGGTGATGCTGGGGATCTTCCTGCCGAATCAGTCCTTTAGCGAGTGGCCCACGTTGGCGCCGAATGCGACCGAGTGGACGTACCAGCAGAATCTGGCGACCGTGTTGGCGGCCGAGGAGATGGGCATGAGCTTCGCGTTGCCTCCGTCGCGTTGGGCGGGGCTGCCTGGTGATGAGATTGTGTGGCGGGGTGCCAGCCTGGACGCGATCACCTTGTCAGCTGCACTGTTGGCGGCAACAACGAAGATCACGCTTCTCACCACGATGCACACCAACCTGCTCAATCCGGTGGTGGCTGCCAAGTTCGGTGTGGGGCTGGACCATATCGGACGCGGCCGTTGGGGTGTCAACGTGGTCAGTGGCTGGGGTGTGCAGGAGTTCGCTTCGATGGGGGTTGAGCTGCTGGACCGCAAGCATCGTTACGCCTACACCCGGGAATGGCTGGACGTTGTCGAGGCGCTGTGGCGTGACGGTGAGGCAACGCTGGATGGCGAGTACTTCAAGATCAATAAGGCCTCCGGCCGTCCGCGACCGATGCAGGTTTCGCCTTTGATTGTGAACGCAGGCCAGTCCTATACCGGGATGCGGTTCTCCGCCGAGCGTGCAAACTATATCTTCAGCTACGGGGATAACGCCGAGAAGTTCCGCAAGATCCGGGCGGAGGTCGGCAGTGACTGCGGCTTCATCGGGGCCAAGGCCGTGATTGTCGGTCAGACGACGGCCGAGGCCCAGGAGCGCGCACGGCAGATCATCGATCAGGCAGACCGTGGGACGCTGCGTAACATGCTGGTGGCCAGCGGCGCTGAGTCTGCCGAGACTGCCGAGAACCGCATGGCGACCCGTGAAGACGTGTATGAGTTCCTCCTCGGTGACGCGATCATTGCCAGCGCTGAGGATGCCGGAACACAGTTGGCGAACTGGGCGGCGACGAACAAGATTGATGGGGTCTGCCTGAACTTGTTCGATTACGTTACCGACCTTGAGCTTTTCCGCACTGACACGATCCCCGCCTTCGAAGCAGAGCTTGCCAAGCACGGCAAAACATACCGCCGGCCCTCTGTCCCGGAAATCATCTCCGAGTCAACGGCAGTCTGAACCTGATTTCCACAGTGGTACGCGCCGATCGCATCGAGAACCGATGACCGGCGAACCGATACTGCCCAGGTGAGCTCGCCTGCCTCATCGCCGACCGACCACAGGCCAGGCCCAGGTTCTCGAGACCATTACGGTTCCCGTCATGGAACACGGAATCTCACCGAAGCCCACCGTCACTCGTATGATGGCCTCCCACGGCAACCCCATCCAGGGTGAGAGTAGCGGCGGGGCTACTCAGGCGTAGGAGAGCGTAGGAGACCAGCACAGGGCTACTCTGGATGCCCATGATGGCTTCGAGAAGCCATCATGGGCATCCAGAGCACCGGAAACGATCGCGCCGATAAGATCCGTGCGAAGGCGCGAAGCTTTGTGGCAAGCGAAGGGCGGCCCCGGGTGCTGATCGAAGAATTCGTTCACCCACGTCAGCTGCCCGAATCGATCGAGGTTCAACTGGAAGCTGCAGGACCAGGGTCACAAGTGGCGCCACGTTCCCGGCAACCAGGCCACGTACATCGGTGCTCAGGCACAAGGGAGATCCTAATCAAGCCGGGACGGCGTGAGTCTTTTTTGCGGATGACGTCGTTTTCTGCGAGCTGGAGCTGTGTAGTCAGGTCGTAGAGCGTTGCGCGCGTTTTCGGACAAATAATGAACACGTACTCTCTGACCGCTCACAGTGTTCATCAGCATCTTGTGGACCTGATGCCCGGTGCGAGCCACCGCGCTCGGAATCCAGATGGGGCATGGTGAAGTTGCGATCGACGGGCAACGCATGCTCGCCGAGTGCCGCTACGACGACGAGTATTGCACGATACGACTACTACACCTCACAGGATGAAGTTGGCCCGGAGTCTTGCTGGGCGTCAGCGAGTGCGTGTTCCGGGGTGGGACCGCGTGATGCGGAAATGCCGGAGGAACTGCCGTCGTACCAAGCCGCACAAGGCCGTACCGAACAACGAGTCTGATCGTCCATCCAAACTGGGTAACGACGCTGAAGCCATCGAGCGAGCCAAACGATGCTTTAGGGGCCCTGCCCGCTGGGGGGGGGGTGGCGTGTTGCAGGAAAGTCGCGTTGACACTCGATACCGGGCGGGCGCTGGATTTCCGACAGAATCGCTGGCGGTGGTATCTGCTCAACGGGCCCGGCAGAGCCTGCGATTACCGCTCCGAGCCAGTCGAGTAGGGTATTCGAGCCTTACTTCCCAGGGAACCACGCACCTTGCGGTATTTAAGCTTCCGCCTGATTCGTCACTCAGCGAATGGACCAGCGAGGAGGGCGACACGCCTGGAGATCAGCTCGGGATCGCGGATACGCATGAGCAGACTGTGTGGATACATACTTCCACGCGACCCCATCCATTGATCACATTTTGTCGCCCGAGGGTGAAGTTGTGCTCGAACTCGACGAGGGCCGGCGTGCGGTGTTGAACCTTGGCTGTTGACTTGTGCAGCGGGGGACTCGGCACGCCTGGCGTAACGTCTTCGGCGAACCGTCGTCCTACTTTGGTCCCGCATGGGAGTAGGACGGCGGACTGACTGTCATGTCCAGGGCTAGCCCGTTAGGCTCGCTAAACGCGCCATTGGCCATTGCCCGCACGTTCGCTTTCGGTCGTCGAAGCGCGCGCATGCTCATGCACGATGGGGGAGACCTCACTCGATATAGACAAAGGGCCGTCGCCCACCTCTTCGCGCACAAGCTCACATCGCCGCACCTCATGCGTGTCGTTCACGTAGGAGTTCATTTGTGTGATGGCCACGCCTTCAACCTTGCAATTCGCTAGGACGGTGATTTTCGGCCACGCGCCTGGTCCTCGTCCAGTTCGAACAACACCGAGCCGTCCGCCGGGATCGAACTGTCAAAGTGCAGACGATCTGCGTCATCCAATGACCCTGAAGGGGTGATTCCTATTCTACGCGGTGAAGCTTGTGGCGGATATGTGGCACAGATTCGGCAATATTGGTCTCGAATCTAATCCCGGGTCTAGACAGACTTTGGTTTCGTATCCTAACCTCAAGGCAGATAGCCGCCCATTAGTTCTCATTGGAGATTCAATACATGGAAACAAAAATCCTCTGGCAGTACGACTCGACCTTCGAGCAGACCGGCGGTGGGAGCTCGGGCGAGGATAAAGAGCTCATCTTGGACAACATGCTCGAATTTGCTCACAGCATCGCGCGGCCGACAACGAAGATTGTGATGGATTTCCCGACTGAGGCAGTCGGGAAACACTTTCCTGGGTACATGCGCTACAACAGGGCGCTGATGACCGTTGAGATCTTGGAACGAGTCAAGCAGGCCGAGCAGGATGGTTTTGACGCTGCGTTTCCGGGTGTCTGCTACGGCGAGTTCTACCTGCAAGAGGCGCGTCAAGCGGTTAAGATACCGGTCGTCGGGCCAGCGGAATCAGCGATGATAATGGCACAACTCGTCGGCGCCAGGTTCGGCGTCGTGACTCTAGCTACTGAAGACATATTTGCTCAGGGACCCGTTTATGGTCATAACGCGGTGGAGCAAAACCTGCGACTTCTCGGCTGGGAACATCGCGCAATTAGCAGGCCAGTGCGTCCGCTCACGGCTCCCCTGGGACCCCTCCTTATCGAGGCGTACAAAGGCCGACCAGAGCGGTTGATCGAGGTGTTCGAGGCGAAAGCTCTGCAGTGCGTACGCGATGGTGCAGACGTCGTGATTTGCGGTTGCATGCCCTATGGAACAGCTTTGTCCAAAGCTGGGTACAACGAGGTGGCTGGTACCGGGGTGCCGGTAATAACGCCGTTGCCTGCAATGATTAAGATGGCAGAATCGTTGGTCGACCTACAACGCAGTGTGGGAATGGCGAAGTCGGAAGCAGTCGTCAGTCCTTATCGGAGCACTCCGGATGAGGTACTCGAGGATTTAGCCGTGCGGGGAATCGGAATACCGCAGGTTCGGCAGTCAGGCCAGTCAGTCGCCAATGCGTACACGCCAGCCGGTTCCCGGCGCGCCATGACTGTCTAGCGACTGAGCCTCGAACGAAAGAGCTTCCCCTCGACTCCTCGACGTTCGGGCGAAGGCGCTTGTGTACAGTCGATTCGCTGAAGTAAGAGCTCGAGGCTGAGTCCGGCCGTTGCTGCGACCGGTCGATGCACCGCATTTGGCCGTAGGAAGCCCACGGAGATCGGATCGTTGTAGCAACTATCCAAAAATCCTCGGGAACACCGAATGCTCTTCTTGGAGCTGCGCCGACAACGCGTAGGCAACGAGATTGATGATGCAGAAGATCGTCTCGGCTTTGCTCTTGCTGTCTCACATGTCCTCGAACGCCTCTTCACCCGAAGCGTAGGAGAGGTCTCCATATTGACGCGATTTTCGTCTGCGGTAGCCTGAATTCGCATCCGGTCCAGAGTGTACCGAGGTCAAACGCGACGTAACGCCCGACTCCTTACCTAAACGGGGTACCTAAATCGCGGAAATGCCGCAGGGTCGGTGCGGCGATCAGAGCCAACCCGAATTCTCCAAAACCCTGATAGGTACCGCCTGGGGCCTCCAGCCATATCTGGGGCTGTTCAGATGTTCGTGAGGCGAAGTGTTCCTGGAACACCAACTCCTGGTTCCAGCGAATTTGCCGTCCGGAACCTCGAGAACATCAAGGGGCAGGTGTCGGCAGCGCGGAGCGAAGGAGCGGGATCTATCCCAAACTCCATGAGCACTGCGCACAATTGGCGAACGGTCAAGGACGGAACCTCGTGGGGTGATCAATCGGAAGGGTGTCTGCCCGATGAGGCCCGGGTGGGGAAGCTGCTCCGTTCGGGCGCGATTGGTGGTTCCAGCTAGGCCTCCTAATAGCGGGTCTGAGGATACACGCGCTGATAGCTCAGCGCCGACCACGCATATGTATTTACAATCACTTATCGCACTAATGGAGGAGTTATGGATTGTCGTGCTGGATGGTTCTGGGAAGCATCCTATTGGGTGCACTCTCCCGGTGATTTCCACGGCCGGTAACTCACCGTCCGTCAAGGCCACATCGGCCGCGGCATGACGGCGGCGCCGGCAGGGTAGCGGTTCACTTTAGGTCGGTGTGTCGCAGGTACTGGCAAACCGTCTCCGCACTGGTCCCGTCATCAAGAGTAAGAGCGGCTTTCGCCACACCGTTGCGGGCATGCTGGATGAGCTCGGCCGCCCGCTCTGGCGTCAAGGTCTTCTTCCGACCTTTGTAGGCGCAGCGCTGCTTAGCAGGGGCGATGCCTTCCTGCTGCCGCCTCCGGATGGGGGAGTGTTCGAACTCAGCTCCCCATCCCTGGCGAACCGCAGCAGCTCCGAGAGTTGCGCCGTCCGGTTGTGTCCCGACCCGAGACCATGTCCGTGAAGACCCGGTCCAGAACTCGACCTCTACTAAAGGTTGAACAATTGATCGATCGTGCAGTCCGGATCGAGGCGTTCAATGCGATCCACTACATCACGTGCCGCCCGCATGCCAATTACTGGACTTGAGAGCGAGATGAATTTGCTCTCCAGGGCCTTCCACTCAGCAGGCAACCCCGCACTGGATGTAGGCTCAAAAACATCAACTTCGGCTTCCAGAACATCACCCTTCAAAAGGGTGACTTGGACTCGCGTGGGGGCGGTCAACGGTCTGTCAGCCTCCGGGCAGACGGTGACCAGCTCGCGAAGGGCGACCAGTCGGGCATCCTGCACACTTTCGTCTGAAAACCCCGCTGGACCGGTGTCCAGACCTGCGAGTGCAACACTGGCTGCATGCCGCACACTAAACTTTCCCTCTAATCCCGAGACAGGGTCGCTAATGCAGCAGATGTCAGTCACCTTCTCCGGTACAAACAGCCGAACGCTGGCAATATCTTCCTCAGCGAATGCATATTGTGCGCGCAGTTGAGCAACTCCATCGATGGACGAGTGAGTACCGTGACAACTGGCGTGCCGCTTGAAGAGGATTGACTCGATGGCCAAACGATTTCCCATAATCTGCTGTGGGCGAGAGGGGTCGAAGGTGGTGCTGTGGGTCCACGCGAACCCTTGACGTCCCTCAATTCCGTCCGTTGGTGCGGTGAATCCCTTCGCGGCCAACTGAGCGGCGAGCATGCCGTTCGATGCCGCTTTGGCTGCATTCAGATGTTTCCCCATGGTCCCAAAGGGGCGCCTGAGGCCGGCTGCCTGAGTGGCCGCGAGAGTATAGGCCTGCTCAAGACCCTGAACACCGATATCGAGGAGATGAGAGCAGGCACCCGCAGCGCCGAAAGTGCCGTAGATTCCGGTGCCGTGAAAGCCGCTCTCGTAAGCGGATGGGCCGGTTGCGAGAGCGATGCGGGCCTGTCCTTGCAAGCCCGCGACGATTGCTGCCACGACCTGTCCGGTCGAAGATCTCAGTGTTTCGCCCAGTGCGACCGCTGCCGAGACCACTGCCGCTGACGGGTGGCCGTCAGTCCAAAGGCTCGAATCGTCAAAGTCCAGCGCATGCGCAGCGATTGCATTCGCCATCGCCGCCTCGCGTGGTGAACTGCGCAGGTTCGTTCCTATAAGGCTCGCGACCGGGCGCGACTCGGTTTCAGACGCAATCGCTTGCGCTATACGTCCGGCCGGTTCAACGGAGCCTGCTACCACTGCTCCGAACCAATCGAGTAATACAAGGCGCGCTCTCGTCAGAGCATGCGGTGGCAGGTCTGCGTACCGGATTGCGGCAACTTCATTCGCCACCTGTGTGGTGAAGCCCTCAGCGGCTGTCTCATCGGTTCGCATAACGGAATTCGATCAAACATAGGTGACATAGTCAAGCGCCGATGGCATCGTATTCATGACCGCGCTAAGTGTGGCAACGCCTGGAGCGCGGAACTGAAGCTCTACTGGCAGGCGTCGATGCTGGACTCACCGGGCGTCGACGAGGTGAGGCACGCCGTCGTCCGCGCTGCCCGTAACCTGACCGCCACGACATAACATCGCCAAGCTGCGAAGCGACGATTACTCTGCAGGCCGGTGGCATGAGCGGCTGCCACCAGAATCAGTCTCACATGTGTCGTTTCGAATGAGCACTTTGCATTCGCCTTCGTAAGGCGAGAGGTTTTTTCGAGTACTGACTACTCGTGACGGGGGATTGACTACCTATTAGTCTCGGCTTCACTTATCTGGATTTAAGCGAAGGTGCCAACCCGGGAGGCAAACATGCCGGAGAGTACAACCCCCGCCGTCCTGGCGCCGGCATTCGAAGCGGACGCGTTCAGCGTCGGGATCCGCAGCAGCGTGCAGCCCTCGTCCGGAAAGCTGTTCTTTAATTACGCTTCCGTCGCTCCAATGAGCCGGGCCGCTTATGAAGCGACCCGCACCTTCATTGACGATTTTTATCATTACGGGCCACCGGAAGTGCTCCACTGTTACGACGTCGTGGCAGACGATATGGCCGCCGAAGCTGCACGGCTCATCAACTGCCAAGCCGAGGAAATCACTTATCTGAAAAATACGACCGAGGGCATCATCATGGCGAGCGAAGCGCTGCCGCTGGGGTGCGGCGACGAGGTGCTGGTACTCGGGAATGAATATCCGGCCAACCTGCTGCCCTGGTTGCGGAAGCGTCAAGACGGCGTGCAAGTGAAGGTGATGACGGGCCTGGACAATGAAGCCGCGTTCGGGCGTTTGCTCGATAGCATCGGCCCGCGCACCAAGGCGATAAGTATGTCCTCAGCCCAGCGCTACGACGGGTTCATGCCGGACTTGGCCTTACTCTCGGGCATTTGCCGAAGCCGTGGGATCTTCCTGGTGATCGACGCTGTCCAGCACATCGCCGTACGTACGATTGATCTGGCCAGGACGCCGGTGGACATACTGGTCTGCGGTGGCCAGAAGTATCTGCGTGCCGGCATGGGCATCGGCTTTATGTATGTCAGCCAGAGCGTTATGCCCGCTCTGCGTGACAGCAGGGTGGGCATCCGCAGCGTGAAGCATTTCGATGAGGATTCCTACGTGCTGAAAAGTACTGCCGCCCGTTTCCAGGATGGAACCCAGAACATCACCGGGCTGGTGGCACTCCGCGCAGCGCTCCGGGAAATCAATACTGTTGGCATGGATGTCATCGAACGGAAGAACCTTGAAGTCCTGGCGGGAATCAAGGCGGTCCTGCGCGAAAACGAAGTGGACTTTGTTGATCACGGCACAAATCAGAGCAACATCGTGTCAATGCGCACTCCTGATCCCGCAGCGCTGGTCAACTTTTTAATGGACCGCAATGTTTACATCAAGGCCATTGAGGATGTGACCCGCGTTTCCTTTATCCACAAATCCAAGTTGGAAGATATTGAAGTCCTCGCGGGGCATATTCGTGAATTCCTGGCAGCGGGCCGATAAATTCATCGCAGATCCGCGCCCGGGAAGCCTGAGCAGGAAACACCGCCAGATCATGGCGCAAGGGCTTAGCCAGCGTTTACCTCTCCCACCGACCAGGTGACCTTGGGCAGGATAATAGACGGGTCGATGTTGTCCTTATAGCGGTGCGTGAATTCAAGCATGTTGGCCATTTCGGCCTGAAGCCGCTCTTCCTTGTTCGTGTGTGTGTCCTGGATGGCCTCATGCAATTCCACTTCCGGGTCCAGCTTGCCGGCGGGTTCCTGGCGGGGGTTCTCAAGGTAATGGATCTCCGCCGAGGGATCGATCTCTGCCAGCTTCTGTGCGATTTCGCCAATGCTCAACCGGTGGGCGTAATTGTGCATCACCATGTGTTCGCCCGGTTCAACCTCGAGGTCCGCCAGCTTGAGGAAGTTGTCGGCCGTATCCGTGAGGCTGATCAAGCCGGTCTTCTGGGTACCGTCTCCATAGACTGTGAGGGGGTGGCCGATGACCATCTGGCAGACAAATCGGTTGAAAACGGTGCCGAAGACGGCGTCGTAATTAAACCGGGCCGCCAGGCTGCCGCATTCCTTTGAATGGTTTTCCGGAATGGTCGCGCCAAAGATGGTGGCCTGCTGGACGGTAATGACCTTCAAGCCCCACATCTTGGTGCAGAGGTCATCGATCAGCACGTCGGCAATCTTTGACTGATGGTAGAAGTCGGTGGCCTGCATGGGGATGATGCTTTGCAGAATCTTGTGCTGCTTGCCTTGATGTTCGAAGGTAAAGTCGTGCCTGCCAAGCGGTACATAGTCGGTGTCGGTGGCCATATAGCAACCGCCGGAGCCGAGCTTGATGTATCTGGTGGCTTTACTGCGCTCGGCGATGGCCCACAGCACGTTGAGGTGGCCGACAATGTTGTTCGAGAATGTAGCGGCGGCATTCTTGGCGCTGCTCATGGAGAACGGTGCGGAGGGCTGCTGGGCCGCGTTAATGATCACGGCCGGCCGGTACTTGGCCACCACATCCTCAACAGCTTGAGAGTCCAGAAGTTCGACCTTCTCAAAGGACAGGTTCGCTTTGCCGAAGATCCGGGTGTAGTGCGCGACCCGGATTTTGGGGCTTTGGAGCGGCACCAGGACCTTGGCCCCTGCCTCTTTTTCCCATCGGCGCTTGATGAGGTTATCCACCAAGACGACCTGCCGGTTTGTCCGGCTGGCCATGGCCAGCCCCAGCGTCCAGCCCAGATATCCGTCGCCGCCAAGAATCATGACGGTATCGTCGTTCAACGCATTCACAGTTCAATCCCATGTGAGAATTTTCGAATTTGCGAAGGGGTCTAGCAGGTTTGTGATCTGCGAATCTAGAACAAGTGCTTCTGAAAGTCAATGAGCCTCACGAGATCGATAGTGAAAACTAGCTTTTCGCATCGAGAATTTAAAGCGCTCGGGCCCCAAAAAAATGCAGCTTCTGAACAAAAAGTCCAGCAGGGTTCCGTCCATGTCGATCAGCACGCAGCTTAAAGGGCGCTCACGGTTTCGAGGTCCGCGTCCGCCATCACGATGACAGGGGCATTCCCGCCAAGGTCCATGGAAAGCTTTTTCAGTCCTGCGGTGTGTGCGATGCTCTCTCCGGTGGAGAAGCCCCCCGTAAAGGACACCATCCGGACGTCACGGGTCCGGATGATGGCTTCAGCCAGATCACGTCCTCCGTGGACCACCGTGAGGATCCCCTCGGGAAGTCCGCTCTTGGCAAGTGCGTCGGCGAGCAGTTACGCGGACAAGGGAGACAGTGCGGAAGGCTTGAGGATGACGGCGTTGCCCGCGGCGATGGCCGGGCCGATCTTGTGCGCCACCAGGTTCAGCGGATCAGTGAACGGCGTAACGGCCGCTACAATGCCCAGCGGCTCGCGGGAGTACCACCCGGTCCGGTCCTCTGAGCCTTCGTAGGAGTCAAAGGGGATGACCTCCCCGGCGTTTCTGCGCGCTTCCGTCGCCGACAGGCGCAGTGTGTTGACTGCCCGGAGCACTTCCTTGCGCGCCTGCCGGATGGTTTTGCCGCTTTCGGCGGTGATGGTCTGCGCGAACTCCTCGGTCCGCGCCTCGATGTCCGCCGCTGCAGAGTCCAGGATCTTTCCCCGCGCATGGCGTGAGAGGTCCTGGGCCCTTCGGAAGCCATCCCGGGCGGCCCTTAAGATGTCTGCCGCGGCTGATGCGGGGTGACCGCGACGGCACCAACCACCCGTACCGTGAGCGGTCACCCCTCCGAGTGCGTCCGCACGTCAGGGCTGACTTCGGCAAGGTGGCCCAGGTTCCTGGACACCGCACGCGCGGTGGCCCGGACAGCCGGGGCCAGCACGTTGGGCGGCGTTGAGCCGTCCGGCACCACGATGGACAGCGCCGCCACCACCGCACCCTGCGCGTCAAAAATCGGCGACGCCACGGACACCGTCCGGGACGGGGCGGAGCGGCGGATCATGGCTACGCCGGTGCGCCGCACATCGGACAGGGTCCGGCGCAGCTGGCCCTCCGGCATGTGCTCCACCCCGGGCTCGTTCTCCGGCGGCTTCCGGAGCGTGGCTTCCTGGAACTGCTGGTCCGCGCCGGCCAGCAGCACCAGCCCGACGGCGGTACTCCGCAGCGGCGCGCGCCCGCCCACCCGGTACGCCACTTCCGTCGCATCCTTGGACGACAGCCGCTCGATCAGCACCGCCTCCTCGTTGTCGCGGACGGCCAGCAGGACGTGGTGCCGGGTCACCTCAAACAGATCCTCGAGGTAAGGCAGCGCAATCTCGCGCACGCCATGGCCGCGCGGCGACAGGGATGCAACCTCCCACAGCCGGACCCCCACAACGTACCTGCCGTCGTCGAGCCGTTCCAGCGCACCCCACGCCACCAGCCGGGCGATCAGGCGCAGCGCCGTGGGCGCAGGCATCCCGGCATGGCGGGCCAGTTCAGAGAGGGTCAAGGCACGACGGCGGTCGGAAAAGACCGCGAGCAGGCTCAGCGCCCGGTCAATCACCGGTTCGCCCTGTTTGGGCCGCTTCCCGCGGGCGGGAGTGGTGTCGGGGTCCGGGGGGACAGTCATGCTGGAGTCCTTGCGCCGTTGGAAGTTCGGACCGGAGTCCGCGGGTTACCAATACTATTCCAACCAATGAAAGAAGCCTGTGGCCGGCCGCCTGCCGGAAACGAAGCTGGAACTCCAGCTGTCCCACGTTCAGGAGCCTCCTGTATGACCTCCACCAGTCTCGACGCCGGCGTCGAGGAAACCCTGCTGGCTCCCGCCGCGCCCACCCGGCTTCGTGCGGAGCACCTGCGCGAGGCAATGGGCATCACCATTACCCGGCCCCGCCTCAGCTGGAAGTCGCCGGCTGAAACTACAGCTCAAACCGCGTACCAAATTACCGCCAGCAACGGCTGGGACACCGGCCGCGTGCAGTCCGCGCAGCACCTGCTGGTGCCGTACGCCGGCCCGGCATTGCAGTCCCGCAGCCGGTTCGAATGGCGGGTGCGGACCTGGACTACAGATGCCAGCGGCACCGAAACGCTCAGCCCCTGGTCCGACGCCATGCCGGTGGAACTCGGACTCCTGCGCCCTTCCGACTGGCGGGCGCAATGGATCGGGCCGGAGGAGCCGGACGTCCCCGCGCCCGGCGAACGGCCCGGCTATGCCCTCGAAAAGACGTTTACGCTGGACACCGTGCCGGCATGGGCTCGCGTCTACGCCACTGCCCACGGTATTTACGAGCTGTTCCTCAATGGACAGCGCGTGGGCGACCAGCAGCTCACCCCCGGCTCCACCAGCTACAACACCACCCTGCAGGTCCAGGCCTACGACGTCACCGCACTGCTGCGTCCCGGCGCCAACACCCTCCGCGCCGTTCTCACGGACGGCTGGTACCGCGGAACCTTCGGCTTCACGCGCGACGCCGACATGTACGGCACGCACACTGCCCTCCTTGCGCAGTTGGAGATTCAGTTGGGGGACAGCAGAACGGTCATCGGCACCGATGAGTCCTGGCGGGTCTCGCCAACGGAGATCCTCAGCGCCGACCTGATGGCCGGCCAGCGGGTGGACTTCCGGAAGATGGCAGCAAACGGAACGGCCGCAGCCCCGGCAGGTGACGCCGTCGTCCGGAACGGCGATTACGAAACCTTGACCGGCCCGGTAGCACCGCCCACGCGAATCGTGGAAGAGCTCGCACCGGTAGCCATCACCCGGCTTGCGGGAGGGCGCCAGGTGGTGGATTTCGGCCAGAACCTCCACGGCTGGGTGCGCCTCAGCAGGCTCGGCGCGGCGGGCGAGAAGGTCACTCTGGTGTACGGCGAGGCGCTCGCCGCCGACGGCGACGTGACCCAGGACCACCTGCGCCCGCTCGACTTCAGCCACCCGGGCCAGTTCCTGTCCGCCGGGCAGGTTGATGAGGTGACGGCGTCGGGCGCTCCGGGCGAAGTATTCGAACCGCGGCATACTACCCACGGATTCCAATACGTCTCCGTCCGCGGCCTCACCGCGGACCTTGCACCCGAGGACATCACCGCCTGCCTCGTCCAGACCGATCTTGAGCCCCTCGGCACCTTCACCTGCAGCGATGAGCGGCTCAACAGGCTTCACGAGATGGTTGAGTGGAGCTTCCGGGACAACGCCTGCGAGGTCCCCACGGACTGCCCCCAGCGCGAAAAGGCAGGCTGGACGGGGGACTGGCAGCTTTTTATACCCACAGCTGCATATCTCTTCGATGTCGCCGGCTTCTCGCGGAAGTGGCTGAACGATGTCCGTGCCGATCAGTGGGAGAACGGCGTTATTGCCAACATTTCCCCGTCGCCCGGCCCCGGCATCACCTCGACGGACTTTCTGGCCTTCGTCAACGGTTCTGCCGGCTGGGGCGACGCCATGGTGATGGTGCCATGGGAGCTATACCTGGCCACTGGGGACACCGGAATCCTCGCCGAAAACTGGGACGGGATGAACCGCTGGATGGACTTCGTCCGGACCACCGCAGAATCCGGCCGGCACCCGGACCGCGAGGCGCCCAGCCCCACCCCGGCTCCACACGAGAAGTACCTTTGGGACACCGGCTTCCACTGGGGTGAATGGATGGAACCGGACGGCCCGGAACCGGATCTCTTCGCCGCCCGCTCCGCCGACCACGGCATTGTGGCCACCGCCTACTACCGGAACACCACCGTGCTGCTCGCCAGGATCGCCGTTGTCCTCGGCCGCGGGGAGGAAGCCGCCGTGCTCGCTGAACTTTCAGAGCACGTAAGGCAGGCCTGGGAAACGGAATACCTCGACGCTGCCGGGCAGGTCACCCAGCCCAGCCAGGCCAACTGCGTGCGTGCCCTCGCGTTTGACCTCGTCGGCGAGGAAAAGCGCGCCGGGGTGACGGCCCAGCTCGTCGAACTGGTCAGGGCGGCGGATACGCACGTGGGTACCGGCTTCCTGGCCACGCCCTATTTGCTGCCCGTCCTCGCCGACAACGGTGAACTGGACCTCGCCTACGAGCTGCTGATGCAGGACTCGGAACCTTCCTGGCTGGTGATGGTGGACCGCGGCGCCACCACTATGTGGGAGCTCTGGAACGGCATCGACGCCGACGGAGCCCCGCACCAGTCCCTGAACCACTACAGCAAGGGCGCCGTGGTGTCCTTCCTCCACCGCTTCACCGCCGGCCTGCGACAGGCCCCGGGCAGCGCGGGCTACGAACGGATCATCATCGAACCGCGCCCCGGCGCCGGACTCACCTCCGCGGCCACCTCGCATCAGGGACCTCACGGCCTGATTGAGGTGGAATGGACAGCGGACGACGGCGGCCTGCGGGTGAGTGCCACCGTCCCGGCCGGGACCACCGCCGAAGTCCGCCTGCCCGGCCGGCCTCCCGCCGTCGTCGGCCCCGGGAAGCACCACTTTGACGTCGCCAGCGGCGGAACTGCCGAAACACCCCAGCTTGCCGAAAGCCCCCAACTTGTAAGGAACGCGCCATGAGTGTCAACGAAACCACTGAGGTCTACGAAACTGATACTGCCCGGCCCGGAGGTGTGGACGTTCCCCCGTTCCCGGTCTTCGACGCGCCGGGCGTGCCCGAAAACGTCTCGGACGTTTCCGCAGTGCACCGCGAAGTCACCTATGCGCGGGCCATCGGGTTCCGGCCGCTCAAGATGGACATCTGGCTGCCGCGCCGTGCCACGGCGCCCGTGCCGCTGGTGGTGTGGGTCCACGGCGGAGCCTTCCAGCTGGGCGACCGCCGCGAACTGCCGCCCACCTTTGCGCCGGATTCGGTATTCCGGCTGCTCAACGAGGCTGGAATCGCCTGCGCCACCGTGGACTACCGGCATTGCCTGGAGGCGCCGTTCCCGGCGCAGCTGCACGACCTGAAGGCGGCCGTCCGATTCCTGCGCGAGTATGCGGCGGACCTCGGCGTGGATCCGGAACGGTTCGGCGCCTGGGGTGAATCCGCCGGCGGGCACCTGGTAGCACTGCTGGGACTGACGGGCGGCAGGGACGACCTGCACGGCGGGCTCGGCGCGCAGGGGCACCCCAGCGGCGTCAGCGCCGTCGTCGACTTCTACGGTGTCTCCTCGCTCGTGGACATCCCGCCGATGAACACGCCGGAAGGGCTCTTTCCGCCGGCGTTGACCGCTGCTGTTCCGGCCGGAATGTCGCTGCAGCCCGAGTACATGCTGGTGGGCGGCTCGGACGATCCCGCGCTGTTGGCTGCCGCAAGCCCGGTCAGTTACGTCACCGCCGACGCGGCGCCCTTCCTGCTGATCCACGGCGACAGTGACGGTCTGGTGCCGCACTCGCAGACCGACCTCCTGGCCGCGGCGCTCGCCAAAGCAGGCGTGGAACATGAAGTGGTCACCATCAAGGGCGGCGACCACTGCTTTTTCGGGGCCGAGGACCAGCTGGACACCATCCTTGCTGCCGCCGTCGGCTTCTTCGCCGGGAAGCTGGGCCGGCCATGACAGTCCGGCAGGGGGAGGCGTCCGTGCCGTCCGATGGCGGGATGCTCGCGCCTGACGCTGGTTTCGCCTTGTATATGGCGGCACCCGAAGGACCGGAAACCCTGCCCAGCCAGGTGGGTCCCGACGTGCCCATCCGCACTGTCGCCGCGGAAGGCCGGCGAGGGCCGGTAAATATCCGGATCTACGGCGAACCGTCCTCCCCGGGCGGGCCGGCGCTCGTGTGGCTGCACGGCGGCGGTTTCGTCAGCGGCAGCCTGGACATGCCTGAATCCGACTATCTGGGGCGCGTGCTCGCCGCCGCCGGAATCCCCGTCCTGTCCGTCGACTACCGGCTGGCCCGCGACGGGGTGCACTTTCCCGTGCCCCATGAGGACGCGCTGGCCGCCTGGTTCTGGATCCGCCGGAACGCCGCCGAACTCGGACTGGCCCCGAAACTCCTGTGTCTGGGCGGAGCGGGCGCCGGCGGCAACCTCGGCGTGGGCGCCGCGCTCTACCTGACCGACGCCGGCAAGCCGCTCCCCGCGAAGCTCCTGCTGGCCTACCCCTTCCTCCACGCCGAATTGCCGCCGCCAGCGGGCGGACTGGACGAGGGGGTCATGGAGACGCTGCCTCGGCACCTGCGCTTCACGCTCGAGGACTGCGTGCGGAATGCCGAGAACTACGTGGGCGGGCCCGTGAGTATGGCGTCCTCGTATGCGATGCCCGGCTACGCGGATCCGTCCGGGCTGCCGCCGACGGCCATTGTTGCGTGCGAGTACGACGACGTCCGCGGTTCCTCCGAGCTGTTCGCGGCCAACCTGGAGCAGGCCGGAGTTGCGGTGTCCTATTACCTTGCCCGCGGCGCCGTCCACGGGCACCTCAACCACGCTGCAGGCAGCCCGGAGGCGCAGCCCGTCCTGGATTTCCTGGCCCAGGAGCTGGCCTCGGTGAAAGCTGACTAGCGCCGGGCCCCACTTCCCCCACCCCCGGAGTTTTTGTCCAGATATGCAGACTTCGCCGCCCCGGAACCCTGCGTAACTGGACAAAAACTCCGGTCCCGCGGGGGGACACCAAGGGCTGACTAGCAAACGCTCCCGAAGCTGTTTCATTCAGTGAAAGCAGCCACGCGGAGCAGACTCCCTGTACGCGAAAGTTGAATAGTGACGCGGTCCACACTGGTGGCCCGGCGCATGAACGAAACGGCGCGGTAAGACATGGAGTCAACGATGACGGCAGGGCGGGTTCTGAAGGGCGTTGAATTCGCCCACCCTGAGGGCTCAGCGCCGCTGCTGCTTGACCTCTACCTCCCCGCAGGCGGGCAGCAGTCCGGCCCCTTGCCGGCAATCGTCCACTTCCATGGCGGCGGCTGGCGGGTTGGTGGCCGCTCCTCCCTCGGTCTGCAGGTGGACATGCTGGACCTGAGCCCCATCGAACGCCTGGTGGACGCCGGTTTTGTGGTGGCCTCGGCCGATTACCGGCTGAGTTCCGTAGCCCATTTCCCGGCCCAGCTGCTGGACGCCAAAGCGGCGGTGCGCTGGCTCCGTACGAACGCCGCGGACTACATCGTGGACCCGGACAGGATCTACGCGTGGGGTGATTCTGCCGGCGGGCACCTGGCCAGCCTGGTGGGGCTGACCGCAGGGTCTATGGAATACGCGGGTAATGAGGCCGGCATCAGCGACACTGTTGCCGCCGTCGCCGCCTGGTACCCGCCCACCGACCTCCTCCACATGGGCGCACAACGCCTCCCCAACGCCATCGCCAGCGCCGACGATCCGGGCTCGCGCGAGGCCCTGCTCCTGGGTGCCCAGCCGGCTCAGGCGCCGGACAAGGCAGCCGCCGCCAGCCCCCTCACCTACGCGGGCAACCACGCCCCGCCCTTCTTCCTGGCGCACGGCACCGCGGACCGCTTCGTCCCGCCGGCCCAGTCCGCCACCCTGGCCGCGGCACTGGAAGCCGCGGGCGCCGACGTCGAACTTTTGCTGATTGAAGGCGCCGACCACATGTGGCAGCTGCCGGGGCAGGACCCTGCCGCCGCGGCAAAAGCCGCCGACGCCACCCTCGATTTTTTCCGCCGCCAGGCATCCAAGCCCTGACCTAAGACATCCCGGGCACCCAGCCCCGGACAAGACCTGAAAGGCCCTCCCATGCAGTTTGTTGGCATCACTCACCAAGGCGAATCCTGGGCCGCGGCCCTCGTGGACCCGCACCTCGTCCCGCTCGCGCCCGTCACCGAATTCTGGGCGGACCCCGCCGGCTGGCAGGACAAGGCGGCCACGTTAACGGCCGACGCCGGCACCTCGCTTGAGCGCGGCAGCGTCACCGAAGTGCCGCTCGTCCCCGCCTCCGCCCGCGTGATCTGCGTGGGGCTGAACTACAAGGCCCACGCCGCGGAGGGCAGCTACAAGGACCAGGACCTGCCGCCCTATCCCACGCTGTTCGGGCGCTGGACCGCGTCGCTTTCCGTGGGCAACGTCCCCGTTCCCGTGCCGACCGGGGAGGACGGGCTGGACTGGGAAGGCGAAGTGGCCGCCTACATCGGCCGGCGCGTGGAATCCGCGGACGAGGCCGAGGCAGCGGAATCAGTCTTCGGCTACTCCACCTTCAACGACCTCACCGCCCGCCGCGCCCAGAAGCTCACCACGCAGTGGACACTTGGCAAGAACGGCGACTTCACCGGCCCGCTCGGCCCCCTGGTCAGCCGGGACCAGGTGGGTGACCTCCGGGACGGCTTGCAGGTCCGCACCCGCGTCAACGGCATCGAAGTGCAGAACGGCAACACCCGGGACATGATCTTCTCCGTCCCGGCCATTATCTCGCTGATCAGCCAGACCATGACGCTGCACCCCGGAGACGTCATCGCCACCGGCACGCCCGAAGGAGTGGGCTACGCCCGGACCCCGCAGTGGCTGCTGCAGCCCGGCGACACCGTTGAGGTGGAAATTGCGAAGCTGGGCACGCTGATCACGCCGGTGGGCGAAGCCTCCCTGCGGAGCCGTGCCTGATGGTCACCCACCGTTTCGCCTCCCCGGCGCACATCCCCGCGGAGGCGCAGATCCTGATCTCCGGCGGCGGTCCCAGCGGCCTGTTCCTGGCGCTGGACCTGGCCTCCCGCGGTATCCCGAGCCTGGTAGTGGAGCCGCGGGACGCCGTGGACCACGCCCGCCCGCGCGCTAAGACCACCAACGCCCGCACCATGACGCACCTGCGCAGGCTGGGCCTTGCGGACGCCCTCAGGGCGGCTTCCCCGCTTCCCGTGGACTACTCCCAGGACGTCAGCTTCTGCACCGGGCTCACCGGTCCCGGCGCACACGAACTGCGCCGGTTCCGGAACGCTTTCCAGCTGGTGCCCGGCCGTTACGGCCCGCAGCCCGAGTGCGGCCAGCAGGTCCCGCAGCCTGTCCTGGAAGAAGTGCTGCGCGCGGCAGTTGCCGCCTCGCCGCTGGTGACGATGGTGACCGGCTGGAGCGTTCAGTCGGTCGATGATTCCGATGCCGGCTACGCAGCCGTGGTCTCTGATGCTTCCGGTACCCAGCGCACCGTCACTGCTGAGTACGTCATCGGTGCCGACGGCGCCACCTCCGCAGTGCGCCGGAGCCTGGGGATCCGGCTTGAAGGCGGTTCCGCGGCCCTATCCAACATCAGCATCCTCTTCCGGTCCGAAGGGCTGGCCTCAGCAGTGAACCTGGACCCGGCCGTGCAGTACTGGGTGGTCGGCGCGGACACCTCGGGCATGGTGGGGCCCATGGACCTGGCCGGAACCTGGTGGGCCATCATCCAAGGCGTCAACCCGGAGGAGACGGTGGATACCGCCAAGGCCGGCGGGATGGTCCGCTCACTGGTGGGCGCCGACGTCGACATCGAGGTCCTGGCCACGGATCCCTGGACGGCCCGCATGCTGCTGGCCCCGGAGTACCGCCGCGGGGGAGTATTCCTGATGGGCGACGCCGCACACCTTAACCCGCCCTGGGGCGGGCACGGCTTCAACACCTGCGTGGGCGATGCCGCCAACCTGGCGTGGAAGCTGGCGGCGGTGGTCACGGGCTGGGGGGACCAAGACCTGCTGGACAGTTACGAGGCGGAACGCCGCCCCGTGGCAGCCCGCACCATCAACGACGCCGCCGCCAACGGCAAGGCGCTCGCCTACCACTTTGCCCATCCAGCGCTCCTGGCCGACGGTCCGGCCGGCGCGGCAGCCCGGGAAGCGGCGCACGAAGCCCTGGCCGTCAAACAGAGCGAGTTCGACTCCCTGGGCCTGGTCCTCGGCTACGCCTACGGCGACTCACCGGTGGTGGTCCCGGACGGGTCGCCGGCCCCAGTGGAGGACCCCATTGTGTACGTTCCCTCAGCCAGCCCGGGAGCCCTGCTGCCGCACGCCTGGCTGGACGACTCCACCTCCGTGTACAACCTGCTGGGCCGGGACTTCACCCTGCTCGTGGATACCGATGCGCTCGCCGGCAGGCCGGCCGACGACGTCTTTGCCGCCATGGTGGACGCCGGGAAACGCACGGGCATCCCGGTGGCGATTACCGCCGTCGGGCCTTTCGACGACGCGACCCCACCCTCCGAGGCATGGGGAGCCGACGCCGTCCTGGTCCGCCCGGACCAGCACGTGGCCTGGCGGGGGAGCTCGGCAGAGGCGGCAGCGGCGGCCCTCGCCGTGGCGGCCGGCCGGCATCCGGCAGAAGGCCTGGACCAGAACCAGCACACCGAACAGGAAGGGGAGGCCCGTGTCCGCGTCGTCGTTCCGTGATTACCTCTTTGCCCCCGACCACCCGCGCGTGGCGGAGATCCGCGGCCTGGACGCGCGCGAGTATGCTGAGGCGGCCACCAGGGATTCGTTCGCCGGGCCCATGATCGAGGGCTGGAAGAAGCTGTATCCGCAGCCGTTCACAGGCATCACGAACGACGGAGTCCTCCGCCCCGGACTGTTTCCGCTCGCTCCCGCGCGGGCGGGGGAGGAGGCACCCACCCCTGAGATGGCGGCCGCGGCCCGCAAGCTGTTGGACGCCCTGACCCCGGAGCAGGCGTCCCGGCTGAGCTACGCCTTGGACGCGCCCGAATGGCAGAGCTGGGCGAACCCGGAGTTTATGCAGCACGACACCGGCCTCCGCCTCGACGAGCTGGACGCTCCGCTGCGCGATGCTGTGTTCGCCGTGGTGGAGGCATCGTTGAGCCCGGCCGGTTTTGAGCTGGCCCGTAACCTCATGCGGATCAACGGCTTCCTCGGCGAATTGGTGGAACTGCCGCTGCTGATGAACGAGTTCAGCTACAACTTCGCCCTGTACGGTGAACCGTCCGAGACGGAACCGTGGGGGTGGCAGCTGTTCGGCCATCACGCCGCACTGAACTGCCTGGTGGCCGGAACGCAGCTGGTGATCTCGCCGGTGTTTATGGGCGCCGAGCCGGATGTCATCGACGCCGGGCCGTACCAGGGGGTGGCGGTGTTCAAGGAGCGCATCGCCCTGGCCCGGGAACTGATGGCGGCGCTGCCTCCTGAACTGCGTTCCGCTGCCACCGCATATGAGTCCATGGTGGATCCCGCGATGCCGGAGGGCCGGCTCCATCCTGGAGATGAGCGGCACCTGGGCGGCTGCTTCCAGGACAACCGGGTGATCCCGTATGAGGGCATCCCGGTGCTGGCCATGCCGGCCCATGCCAGGGCCATCCTGGATGCCGTGGTGGAGGACTTCATCGGGTACCTGCCGGACGGGCCGCGCGCTGCCCGGCGCCGGGAGATCCAGGAGCGGTACAACGAGACGTTCTTCAGCTGGATTGGCGGCTGGGAAGGGGAAGACGCGTTCTACTTCCGGCTGCAGAGCCCGGTGGTGGTCCTGGAACTCGACCACCACACCGGGGTGTTCCTCAGCAACGACGAGCCCGCCCCGTTCCACATGCACACCGTGGTGCGCACCCCCAACGGCAACGACTACGGCCGCGCACTGGTGAAGCAGGCACTCGCGGGCAGCTAAGCTCGACGCTGGCGACTGGACGCTACAAAAAATGGCCCGGACTTCCTTTCGGAAGTCCGGGCCGTTGGTTTTCCTGGAATCGCTAGGAGATGTCCAGGGCGGTGCGGCGTTGCGGCGGCGGGCCCACCACGGTGAGGTCCATCTCGGCCTGGGCGCGGCCGAAGCCTTCCATGTCCATGTACGGCTCGCCGCCCTCGGTGTACATGTAATCCTCCGTGGGCTTGTTGAAGTACTCGAAGAAGCCGTTGAAGACCGACGGTGTGAGGAAGCCCAGCATCTGGGTGTTGTGCGAGTCGAGGGCGAACGAGTGGATGGTGCCGGCCGGGGCGTGGACGAAGTCGCCCTTGGTCAGCAGCATTTCCCGGCCGTTGGCGTAGAGCCACATGCGGCCCTCGGTGACCAGGAAGTTCTCCGTGTGCTGCTCGTGGAAGTGCAGCGGGATGTACGGGGTCTTTGCGCCCTTGGTGTGCACCGCGAAGTAGTTCGAGCCGGTGTTGGCGGGCCGGGACAGGTAGGTGAACATGGTCTGGTAGCTGACCAGCCGCTCACCCTCGTGCGCACTGAGGAAGTAGGGGCTCAGCGTGGGCGGCAGGCCGGCGTCGTGCTTGAAGGAAGGCTCCACGCGCTCAACCTCGGGGAAGCTGATCCCGAACTCGGCGCCCACCTCGGCCTGTTCCTGGAGGTTGGCCGTGCGGCCGGCGCGGACGGGCGGGACGTGGGAGTCGATGGGGGTCCCGACGCGCTCGTAGTAGGCCTCGGCGCCGCCCGGCGTCATCCAGTTGAGGAAGCGCGTGTAGTGGCTGGCCATGCGGTAGGCGTGGGGCGTGTTGGGCGGGATCACCACGGAGTCGCCCGGGGTGAGGATGCGGCTTTCGCCGGGGAGCCAGACGTGCAGGATGCCGTCGAAGACGTAGAGGGTCTTGTGTTCCACTTTGTGGCTGACGAACGGTGATTCGGCACCCATGCCGCCGGAGATGTAGGCGGCGCTGAAGATGCCGCCGGTGTCCGCGGCGCGGGCGATGACGGTGACCAGCTGGCCGTTAATCTCGTAGCGTGCGCCTTCGCCCGACGCCATGTAGTAGGGGACAGCTTCGCCGGGCAGGGTGTTGGCCACGGGCAGCTGCTGGTTCATTTCCTCCACGCTGAGGGACATGGTTCCTTCTTTCCAGTCGTCCGGCTGCGCCGGAATGTGACCTCCATCATTGCGTCTGCTTGCCCGGGGCAGGAGGCGGGATTTCAATGGTTGAAAGGCCGGTGTGCTCCTCCGTGTGTTGCTGCGATGCTGGCAGTTACCCCTACGCCATCAGGAGCTTTGCAGGCATGAGCCTTTCTCCCACTGTCACCGTCGCCGAAGGAACCGTCCGCGGTGCTGCTTCCGTCCTGGAAGGGCGGGAGGTCAGCCGTTTCCTCGGGATTCCCTATGCCGGTTCTTCGTCCGGTGCGCGACGGTTCCTGCCGCCGGTGCCTCCTGTTGGCTGGACCGGGGTCCGTGATGCCACGGTGCCGGGACCTGCGGCGCCGCAGAACCCGGAGCTTCCGGCTCCTCCCGGGCGCAAGCCCCGCACCTGGAGGGAAAGTGATTGCCTGAACCTGAACGTCTGGACCCCTGAGGCGGACGGTTCGGGCCTGCCGGTGATGGTATGGGTCCACGGCGGCGCGTATGTGTCGGGCTCGGGCAGTGACGCAATGTACGACGGCGGTAATCTGGCGGGTGCCACGGGGACAGTTGTGGTGACCATCAATTACCGGTTGGGTGCGCTGGGCTTCCTGCACCTGGCTGACCTGCTGGGTGCCGAGTACGCCGATTCCTCGAACGTTGCTCTGCTGGATGTGCTGGAGGCGCTGCGGTGGGTCCAGCGGAACATTGCCGCATTCGGGGGCGACCCGGACAACGTGGCCCTTTTTGGTGAGTCGGCCGGTGCTGCGGCGGTGGGGACGCTGCTGGGAATGCCTGCTTCGCAAGGGCTGTTCCGGCGGGCGATCATGCAAAGCGGCACGGCTGAGAGGTACCGGAGGCCCGAGGATTCTTCCCGGATCAGCCGCGAGTTCCTGTCGCTGTGCGGGCTGGACGACGCGCGGGACCTGCTGACGCTCCCGGTGGAGCGGCTGCTGGAGGCCCAGGAGAAGCTGGTGCAGCGCTTTGGCGCGCAAACGTTCGCCGTCCCGCTGCCGTTCCAGCCGACGGTGGGGACGCCGTCATTGCCGGTGCCGCCGCTGGAGGCGGTGCGGAGCGGGTTGAATTCCGAGGTTGACCTGCTGATCGGGACGAACCTGAACGAGGGGTCCTTTGCCGTGGAGATGCGGCCGAAGAACCCGTTCGACCCCTCGCATGCGGAACGCGCCGCAACATTGCTGGCGGACGCTGGTGTTCCCGGCCGCGAGGCGGAGTATGCCCGGGCGCTCGCGTCGGCTTTAGGCGCGGAGCCCAGCGGAAAGCAGCTGCTGGAAGCCGCCATTTCCGACGCCGTCTACCGGCAGCCCAGCAACCGGCTGCTGGAGGCCCGGCACGGCTCCACGGGGAGGACGTTTTCATACCTTTTCACCTGGCGCAGCCCGGCCATGGGCGGCAAGCTCGGCGCCTGCCACGCCTTGGACATCCCGTTTGTGTTCCGCCAGCTGGCCTCGGCCGAGTCGGACTTCCTTACCCGGGGCACGGCTCCGCAGGGCCTCAGCGACATGATGAGCACGGCTTGGGCCGGCCTCGCCCGGACTGGCCAGCCTGCGGCTCCGGGGCTTCCGGTATGGCCGGCTTATTGGCCCGGGCGCGGCACGATGGTCCTGGACGAACAGCCGCGGGTGGAGGTTGATCCGCGCGGCGAATTGCGCGAGGTGTTTGAGCGTAAGCCAGCCCCAGCACCGCTACACTGAACCAACCACTCCCAGCATGAAATCGGCGGGCTCACATGAATAACAAGCTGCACCTTACCCCGGCAGACTCGTTCCCAGAGGACCTGGAACAGGTCCCGGACCAGGAACTGCAGGTGCTCGATAGCCAGGTCCAACGCCAGCTTGACCACGAAGTAGTGGTTGACGGCGAACCGAACCCTGAAACGGAGTTCCGCCACTACGAACTGGACGAGGAGTTCGCCGACCGCGACAAACGCTGAGCCGCCAAGCCCCTACTTCTTGGTCAGCCGGTACCTTTCGATCTGTTTGAGCCGCCGCAGGAGGCTGTCGCGCCGGGGGTGCGGGACGGCGTCGACCGCTTCGGCGGTGAGGTCGATGTGCTTGGTGCCGTACTGCCACAGCAGCAGGTCATCGAGCAGCCGGTCCGGCCCGGGGGAGTAGCGGTGGTCCAGGGCCTTGCGGACCTCGGTGATGCGGTTGGCGCTCAGTAGACCGGCCAGCTGCATGGTCTGGTTGAGGCCGTGCGCGGCGAGCAGCTCAGCGGCCCAGCCCCAATCGTCGTCCACCTTCCGGTCCACGTGCGGGAGCAGGGTACGCCACACATCCCGGATCCGGTTGGGCGTCAGCGGCGCGGCACCCTCGCCGTCCATGTCCCAGAAGCTCCGCACTTCCTCGTAGCGTTCATGCAGGTCAGCAAAAGCCGTTTCCACCGTCTCGAGCATCGCGGCGGTGGCGGTGAACTGCCGGTCGAAGTGTGGGGTCCAGGCACGGGGGTCCTCGGCCTTGAACCGGATATCGTGCTCGATCTCGCTCCACGCGTGCGCGAAAATGGTGCGGATCTGGCACTCGAAAAAGTAGCTGCCGTTGGGCTGGGCGTCCGGGTTGAAGACCTGCTGGTACTCCTTGACGGCCTCGTTCTGGATGGTCCGCAAGATCAGGTGCCGGCTCGAATACCCGTACGTTCCCGACTCAATGGAGCCGATGTCCTTCTCCCGGTCCCCGCGGCAGTCGAACAGCTGGCGCTGGCGCTTGATGATGTTGGCCACCGCGGCGTTCTCGGCCGGCAGCTTGGTGATGACCCGGATGCCCACCATGTCGTTCAGGGTCCGGAAAGGGTCCGGGAACTTCAGGACCGGCGGGCCGCCCGGTTCCAGCGGCTCCTCAATCCGGGAGATCTTCTCCTTGAACGATTCCACCGTTTTGGTGCGCCCGGTGACGAACAGCGGGGTGACCTCGCTGTCCTTGAGCATGTCCCGCATCAGCAGCAGGACATCCCGCGTGACCAGCTTCAGGGCAGGCCGGACGCGCTCGTAGATCTCCACGTTCCGCTGTACGGACTCGCGCAGGTCCGCGTCCAGGCTCTCCCAGTTACTTGGCATAATCCCAGCTTACGGCCGGGCACTGACAGAACGACGGCGGCGGTAACCTTCAGCGTTCCGCGGCAGCTGTGGAGCCGCGCACCACCAGCGAGCTCTCCAGCGTGACCTCGTTCTGCTCCAGCGGCTTCCCCTCCATCAGGCGGCGCAGCTGCTCCCCGGCCCTCAGGCCCAGGGGAGTGGCAGGCAGATGGACGCTGGTGAGGCCGGGATTGCTCGTGGCCGAATAGGGGAGGTCATCGAAACCCGCCACCGCCAGCTCCTCCGGAATCCGGACCCCGGCCACCCGCGCCTCCTGCAGCACCCCGTAGGCATGTGTATCGGTACCGCAGACGACGGCGGTCACCCCCTCGCGCTGCCACCCCGGCCAGGCGTCGGCGAACGCGGAAGCCGCCGCGCCGACGTCGATGGTGGTGCTGATGATCCGCCCCGTACCCACGCTGATGCCCCTGGCCGTGGCCTCATCCAGGAAGGCCTCGCGCCGGAGGGCGAAGGTCTCTGTGCCGGTGACGCTGTCCACATACGCCACCTCCCGGTGCCCGGCCGAGGCCAGGTGCGCGGCGAGTTCCCGCGCCCCGCTGGCCACGTCCAGGTTGACCGATGGCGCGTATCCCGCCAGCCCGGGGGCGTCCAGCAGGACAAGGGGCGACGGCGAGGCGAGGTCCTCGAGGAAGCCTGCGTTGGGGGCGTCCACCAGAAGCCCGGCCGGGCGGAGGGACATCAGCCGCCGGACGTCGTCGGCCTCGGGGAACTCGCCCGCCTCGGTGACCGAGAGCAGCAGCTGGTATTGGGAACCCAGGGATTCACGGACTCCGGCAATCACCTTGGCGAAGAACGGGTTGGAGATATCCGGGGCCACCAGGATCACAATGGAGCTCACGCCCTTGGCCAGCGAACTGCCGATGCCGTCCACCACATAGCCAAGCTCGCTGATGGCGTCCCGCACCCTGGAGATGTTATCCTCGGAGACGCGGCCCGCCGTCTTGCCGTTGGCCACGAGCGAGACGGTGGCCGTGGACACGCCTGCCCGGGCGGCGACCATCGCCGCGGTGATCCGCCGCGAACGCGCCGGCTGCTGCACCTGTTCCGCGGATTCCATACCTCGATGGTAGTAGCTGGACCGTGGCGGTTCAGCCTACGAAGTCGAGGTCGGCCGGGCTGGCTTCCCTCTCTTTACGCAGCCGTCGGCCGCCGCGCTGGGCGGCTGCGCCGGCAAAGACCACCAGCAGGATCCCCGCCACCTGGACAGCAGAGGGCTGCTGGTGCAGGATGAGCAGCCCCAGGAGGACCCCGACGGCGGGTTCGAGGGCCATCAGCGTCCCGAACGCGGTGGGCGTCATCCTGCGAAGGGCGAGCATTTCCAGGGCAAACGGCAGCACCGGCAGCAGGAGGGCCAGCCCTGCTGCAGCGGCCAGGATGTCCAGGCTGAGGTGCCCGGCGGCCTGGGGAATTCCGACGACGGCGGCCGCCACTGCGGCGATGGGCACGGTGAGGGTGAGCGCGCCGATGCCGGTGAACCGGTCGCCGATCCGTTGCGTCAGCAGGATGTAGAAGCCCCAGCCGACGGCGGCCAGCGAGGCCCAGGCAACCCCCACCAGGTTGAAGTCCCCCTGCCACGGCTGGGTCAGCAGCACTACGCCCACCAGCGCCAAAGCCGGCCACGCGAGGGCTTTGCGGTTATGGCTGCGGAGGGCAGCCACCGTCAATGGACCGAGGAATTCGATCGCGACGGCGGTGCCCAGATGGATGTGCTCCACCGCGGCGAGGAACCCTACCGTCATCACACCGGTGGTGACCCCGAGGCCCAGCAGCGGCAGCACATCCGGGCGGCGGATGGAGCGCAGCGGCGGGCGTCCGATTGCCAGGAGGATGATCGCGCCCATGCTCAGGCGCAACCAGGCAGTGCCGCCGGGTCCCACAGTTTCAATCATGTTCACGGACAGGGCCGAGCCCAGCTGGACCGACAGGATCGCAGTGACGGCCAGCCCCCACGGCGGGACCGGAATGCTAAATGAGTCGCTTCGCTGGGTCATCTCAGTTTCCTTCATTGGAGTCATGGGGTGCGGCCAGGCGACGGCTGGCGATGGCAACGTCCGGGCCGAGCCGTTCCAGCCGGGCGGCGAGGTAGTCCGCCGCGGCGTGAAGCGCGTCGTCCGTCATGGGTTCGAGGGCGTCCAGGATGAACAATGCTGCGGTGGTGCCGTCTTGGAGCTGCGTGCGCCGGCCCTGGCGCCAGTTCCAGCGCCGGCACGTCACGCCGTCGTCATCGCCCCACACCACCTCGCCCGGCTCCGGATGCTCAAGCACCTCATCTCCGCCGGCCACAGTGTCAAAGGATTCCGTTCCGGCGGCGCGGAACAACCGCGGCGCTCCGGCGTAGCCGGCCAGGTCCTCACCGCCCAGCGGAACCTGGTGCAGCACGGAGACCGCGTTGTAAAGGTCGGTCAGCCGGTTCACCCGCGGCAGGCCGGAAGCTGCCCGGCGGAGCAGTGCCTCCAGGCTGTTGCGCGTGCGCTGCGGTTTGGCGCCAAAGGCCTTGTAGGCCTCACGCCAGGCGGCCACGTGCGGAAGGTCCTCCACCGTCCTGCCCTCGAGTGCTGCGCGGGCTGCGGCCTCCGCCTCCTGCAGCAGCTTTTCGCCGGCCTCATCACTGGCGCCAGGGACCAGCCCGTCCACCGCCAGCAGGACGGCCCGGTAGTCGGGCCGGAGCGAGAAGACGGCGCCATCGACGTGTGCTCCAGCCAGAAATTCCTGCAGCACCTTGGCATCACGCATCAGGTGCCTCCTTGTGATGCGCCGAGCCCACACCGGGCTCGAAGACTGCCAGGGAGAAGTTCACCGGCTCCGGGGTGGCATTGGCGTACGAGTGTTCCACGTCGCCGGGGAAGGACAGTGCGTCGCAGGCGCCGAGGACATAGGTCTCTCCGGCCACCACCACCGTGAGGGAACCCTGGCGGACCTGAAGCAGTTCCTTGGTTCCCGGGGCGTGGGCTTCGCTCTCGTGCTTGTCGCCCGGGCCCAGGGTCCAGTCCCACAGCTCAACCACATCCGGTGACTCCGTTCCGGCCACCAGCACGCCGCGGCCGCCGGCGGCAGAAGTCCACAGGGCGGCCCCGTCACCGCTCCGGGTGACGGTCACGGGCCTGGGGCGCGGGGCGTCCACCAGCGCCGGCAGCCCGATGCCCAGCGCGTCGCTGATCCGCAGCAGGGTGCCCACGCTGGGATTGGCGGCGCCCTGCTCGACGTTGACCACCATGCGGCGGCTTACCCCGGCGGCATCGGCGAGCTGGTCGAGGGTCCATCCCCGTGCCTGCCGTTCCTGGCGTACGCGGCTGCCGATGGCGAGAGCAAGGGCAGATGTGCTTTTGTCCATAAGTGCAGAATACTGCACTTTGAGTGCATTAAGCGAGTGGAGCTGCAATGGTGAAAGAGGAGTGGTGCAGGTCTTCCTGAACGGCCTCCGCGGTGGGACGATGCCCTTATGAGCGACACCAGCCGAGGGAACCCGCGGGACCTTGGTCCGCACCAGCATGCGCACGCAGCACCCACCACCCAGCAGATGCGGACGGTCGGCCAGCGCCGCCGTGACGCCGAGGAGAAGCTGGAGCACCACCTCCAGGAAGCCCGCCACAAAGCCGAACACCATGAGGCCGGGGATGAAAAGGAAGCCGGCGGCTCCGGCGCCGGCGAGCCCTAATCCGCCGTCTTGAAGCGGGACTGGCTGGCCCCTGCGGCCGGGGCCATCAGGACATCGGTGAGCTGGGTCAGGCCGTGGGCCATGTCCACGTTTTTGTCATAGAGCCACTGCAGTTGCAGCCCGTCAAAAGCTGCAATGACGAGCCGCGCCAGCATCTCGGCCGGGACGTCGCTGCGCACTTCGCCCGCCTCCTGCCGGCGGTGGATGTCCGCTCCCAGCTCTGACACCAGCAGGGCGTAGCGCTCCTGGAAGTAGGCGTGGGAATCGTGCCCGGGATCGTTCGCGGTGGCTGAAGCCACGGCGTACAGCGTGGTGAGGCCCGGTTCCTTCCGGTTCCGTTCAGCCACCGGCGCGAGGAGCCGCAGTCCGGCCTCGCCTCCTGCAGCCTCCATGCCCCGCCGGTCCCGTTCCGCGAGGACGGCCGTCAGCAGTTCCTGCTTCCCCCGGAAATAGTGGAAGAGTGTCGCTTCCTTGACCCCAACCAGCTCGGCCACATGCTTCAGGGCCGCGCCTTCGAACCCCTCGGTGGCAAAGACATCCGTGGCCGTCCTGATGATCTGTTCCCGGCGCTCCGCTCCCTTGGCGTACTGGCCCCGCGGCTTGGATGTTGGCATTCCGCCAGTTTATTTCAGTAGCCTCCCGTAAAAACCTAGTCTTACTCGGTTTTTGTGTATAAGATCCTTTTCACGGCCCAACGGAGGGCCGCTTTCATCAGGAGGCAATGTGGCCGAAAAGACCATGTCCCGGGATCCCGCCGCTTTTGCGGCCGGCGGTGCCCCAGGCAGCAGCAACGCAGACACCGCCGTCAGCGCATCGCCATCGCCGGCAAAAGCACCCCGCGCCTATGTCATTGGCATGCCCATCGCAAGCGCGGGTCTGTGGATGGCCGTGCTGGCACCCGCGCTGGTGGTGCTCGCCATCAAGGTTGCTGAAATCACCACGCCGGACACGCGGGCCGGTGCGCTGAGCCTGGTGGCCGGCGTCGGAGCCCTGGTGGCACTGCTGGCCAACCCGTTCTTCGGCAGGCTCAGCGACCGCACCACCTCGCGCTTCGGCATGCGCAAACCCTGGATCGTTGGGGGCTCGCTTATCGGGCTGGCATCGCTGTTCCTGCTGGGATCTGCCACGGACGTCAACGGCGTGCTGCTTGCCTGGGTGCTGACGCAGCTCAGCTTCAACGCCGCCCTCGCCGCGTTGGTGGCCACACTTCCTGACCAGGCTGCCCCCGCTGAGCGCGGACGCCTGTCCGGCCTGATCGGCATGACCCTTCCCGTTGGCCTGGTTGCCGCCGCCTTCCTGGCGCAGCTCTTCGACAACGCACTGCAGATGGCCGTGGTGCCGGGCATTGTCGGCACCGTACTGGCCATCGCTTTCGCCTTCACCTTTAAGGACCGCGTCCTCACGGACAAGCCCGCGCCCCTGAACCTGAAGGAGATCCTGGGCTCCTTCTACTTCAACCCCCGTACCTACCCGGGGCTGGGCTGGGCATGGTTCACCAAGTTCCTGGTCTACATCGGCTACTGCGCGAGCCTGCTTTATCTGCCGTACTTCTTCATCGACCACCTCAAGGTGGCCGAAGCGGATGTCACTGCCCTGGTATTCCAGGCCACCCTGGTCAGTTCCGCAGGCACGGTCCTCACCAGCCTTGCCGGCGGGTGGATCAGCGACCGGATCGGCAAGCGCAAGGCCCTGGTCATCGCCTCGGCAATCATCATCATGCTCGGCCTGATCGTCATCGCCGCCAGCACCACCACCAGCCAGGTCCTTGTTGGCCAAGGCATCGCCGGCCTCGGCCTCGGCTGCTTCGGCGCAGTGGACGTCGCCCTCATCGCCGACCTCCTGCCCGCCAACCGAAGCGAGAACGCCAAAACCTTCGGCGTCTTCAACATCGCCCAGGCCCTGCCCCAGTCCCTCGTGCCCGCCATCGCGTTCCCCGTCATCACCCTTGGCGGCTACCCGGCCCTCTTCATCGGCGGGGCGGTCGTCGGCATCATCGGCGCAGTCCTCGTCACCCGCATCAAAGGAGTCAAATAAATGAACCCCACCCTGTCCCCGGCCGTAACCACTCCGCCGGCAGGCTCGCCGGACGCTGAGACGCGCATCCGGGAACTGGCCGAAAGCCTCCCCCTCGAACAGCAGATCCAGCTGCTCACCGGCGCCGACGTCTGGGCAACGCGCGCCCTCCCCGCCATTGGCCTCTCCCGCGTTGTCCTCTCCGACGGCCCGTCCGGCGTCCGCGGGGAAGACTTTGACGAGCGGCACGATTCCATCTCCTTGCCGTCGTCGTCCGCCCTGTCCGCCACGTGGAGCATCGATACGGCCCGCAAGTACGGCCAGGTGCTGGGCCAGGAAGCCCGCCGCAAGGGTGTCCACGCCGTCCTCGGCCCCACCATCAACCTGCACCGCTCCCCGCTGGGCGGCCGCCACTTCGAGTGCATGAGCGAAGACCCCCGCCTCACCGCCGTGATGGCCGCCGGTTATGTGGCCGGCGTGCAGGCCATGGGCGTGGGGGCCACCCCCAAGCACTACCTGGCCAACGAAGCTGAAACCGAGCGCTTCACCGCAGACTCCGTGGTGGACGAGCGTCCGCTGCGCGAGCTGTACCTGGCCGCGTTCGAGGACGCCATCACCGAGGCGCGCGCGTGGCTGGTGATGAGTTCCTACAACTCCATCAACGGCACCACCGCCAGCGAAAACAAACTCCTCGAGACGCCGCTGTCCACCGAGTGGGGGTTCGACGGCGTTGTGGTCTCGGACTGGACCGGCGTCCGCTCGGTGGAGGCCGCCAACGCCCACCAGGACCTCGAGATGCCGGGTCCGGTGGGCCACTGGGGCCCCAAGCTGCTCGCCGCCGTCGAGGACGGGCGGGTGAGCCGGGCTGCCATCCTGGAAAAGGTGGTCCGCATCCTGCGCCTTGCTGCCCGCGTGGGCTCGCTCGAAGGGTTCGCTCCTGCCGTCACGGACCTGCCCGCCCCACTCAACGGTGCGGCCGTGGCCCGGGAAGTCGCTGTCCGCGGCGCCGTGCTGGTCCGGAACCGGGACGGGCTCCTCCCGCTGGACGCCTCGCAGCTGGGCAGCATTGCTGTTTCCGGCCACAACGCCCAGGAAGCCCGCACCCAGGGCGGCGGCAGCGCCACCGTGATGCCCAAGTACACCGTCTCGCCGCTGGACGGGCTGCGCGCCGCCCTTCCGGCCAACGTGGACGTCAGCTACGTCCGCGGCGCAAAGGTGGCCGAAGGACTCCAGCCCTTCCCCCGCACGTCCCTGTGGAACCATGTTTCCGGCGTGCCCGGGATGCGCGTTTCCTTCCTCGCCGATGACGGCTCTGTGATTTCCGGGGAGGACCGGCTTGCCTCGCATTTGATCTGGTTCGGGGTGGGCATCCCCGAGGGGGCCGCCGCTATCCGGATGGAAGCCGAATGGACCGCGGAGACGGCCGCCCTCCACCACGTCGGCGTCGGCACCGTGGGGCAGATCCGCCTTGCACTGGACGGATCGGAAGTCTTTAACGGCGCGATCGAGGACGACACCGACGTCCTGGGCGCCGCCCTCTTCGACCCGCCCAAGACGGTCCACCCCATCGAAACCGGAGCCGGCCAGAGCGTCCGGATCGAAGCTGAGTACCAGCTGCCCCGCGAGCAGGTCATCCCGTTCACGGCGATCCTGCTGGGTGAAGAAACGGTAGTTGCGGATCCGCAGGCGGAAATCGACGCCGCCGTGGCCGCAGCACGGGAATCAGACGTTGCCGTGGTGGTGGTTGGCACCAGCGCCGCCATCGAATCCGAGGGCTTCGACCGCAAGGACCTGGACCTCCCCGGTTTCCAGAACCAGCTCGTCGAGGCGGTCGCCGCCGTCAACCCCCGCACCATCGTGGTGGTCAACTCCGGCTCGCCGGTCCTCATGCCCTGGCTGGACAAGGTTGGCGCCGTGCTGCTGGGCTGGTTCGGCGGGCAGGAATTCGGTTCAGCCATTGCCGACATCCTGCTGGGTGTAGAAGAGCCTGGCGGGCGCCTTCCCACCACCTGGCCCGCCAGGCTGGAAGACGTTCCCGTCCTGAACACCACGCCGGTTGACGGCAAAGTGGTCTACTCCGAAGGGATCCACATCGGCTACCGCGCCTGGCTGAAGCAGGAAGCCGCCGGGGGCGCCGCTCCTGCCCTGCCGTTCGGCTTCGGCCTGGGCTACACCACCTTCGAACTGGGAACAGCCCACGCGCCGCAGTACGTCAGCGCCGGGCAGGACGTGGTGGTCCACGTCCCCGTCCGGAACACCGGCAAGCGCACCGGCCGCGAAGTAGTCCAGGTTTACCTGGACCGGCCGGACTCAGCAGTGGAGCGCCCGGTCCGCTGGCTCGCCGGCTTTGCCGACGCGCACCTTGCGCCCGGCGGCGCAGGTTCCGTGGAGGTGCGTATTCCTGCCAAGGCATTCGGCCATTACGACGGCGGCTGGAACTTCGAGCAGGGCACGTTCCGCCTGCTGGTGGGCCGCCACGCAGGGGACGACTTCCAGGTGTTGGACATCGAACTGCGCTAAACAGCGCCGCTCACCAAGCCGGGCGGGACCTGATTGTCATCGGGTCCCGCCCGGCTTTCTTCTTTTCCTTTGCCCCTTGGCATCAAGCGCTTGACCTGCACCAACGTCAAGCGTTTGACGTGACGTTGCTAACGGTGCCATGATCACTTCTGAACGCTTCAGCTCCCCGCACAGCTGTTGATGCACCTCGTGCGGGCCCCAAAGACGTGGAGAACATCGTGGACCCGAACACCCAGTCCCTTATACGGCCATCCGTGGAACGCAAGAAGATCATTCTTGACTGCGACCCCGGGCATGACGACGCTGTAGCGTTGCTGCTCGCCCACGGCAACCCGGACATTGACCTGCTGGCCGTCACCACCGTGGTGGGCAACCAAACCCTGGAGAAGGTCACCCGCAATGCCCTGGCCGTCGGAACCATCGCCGGCATCACCGGTGTTCCCTTCGCCGCCGGCTGCGGCCGTCCCCTGGTCCGCAGCATCGAAACCGCCCCGGACATCCACGGCGAATCCGGCATGGACGGCCCCGCCCTCCCGGAGTCCACCATCGGACTGGACCCGCGGCACGCCGTCGACCTCATCATCGACACCGTGATGGCCCACGAATCAGGCACTGTCACCCTGGTCCCCACCGCAGGCCTGACCAACATCGCCTTGGCCGCCCGCAAGGAACCCCGCATCGTGGAACGCGTGAAGGAAGTGGTCCTGATGGGCGGCGGCTACCACGTGGGCAACTGGAGCGCCGTGGCCGAGTTCAACATCATCATCGACCCCGAGGCCGCCCACATCGTCTTCAACGAGAAGTGGCCCGTGGTGATGGTGGGCCTGGATCTGACCCACCAGGCGCTCGCCACCCCGGACGTGGTGGAAAAGATCGCGGCCATCGGCACCAAACCGGCCAAGTTCGTCACCGAACTCATGGACTTCTTCGCCCACACTTACAAGGACGCCCAGGGCTTCGACTTCCCGCCCGTCCACGATCCCTGCGCCGTGGCCTACGTGATCGATCCCAGCATCGTCAGCACCCGGCAGGTTCCGGTCAACATTGAACTGCAGGGCACCCTGACCCTTGGCATGACGGTTGCCGACTTCCGTGCCCCCGCACCCGCCGACTGCCACACCAGCGTCGCCGTGGACCTGGACCACGAACGGTTCTGGAACCTGGTCACCGACGCGCTGGAACGCATCGGCGAACCCGGCAGCGGCGAGCCAGTCAGCGGCGACAGCAACAGCGAAGGCCGCGCGGCCGACGTCGAACACCAGGACAGCGCCCACGTCACCGTGGGAGGGGTCAAGTAAATGACTGCCACCCTTACTGAAGCGAAGACCGGCCGGGGCAACGTCACGGCCCTGATGGTGGCCCTGCTGGCAGCCTGCGTGGCCTTCCAGCTCAACGCCTCGATGCTCAGCCCGGCCCTGGTGACCATGGGCGAGGAGCTCAACACGGACCAGGCCGTGATCGGTCTCTCGCAGACGTGGTTCTTCACCGCGGCCGCCCTGTTCTCCCTGTTCCTGCCCCGCCTGAGCGACATCATCGGCCGCAAGAAGGTCCTGGTGGGCATGATGCTGCTGATGGCCGTGGGTTCGGTCATTGCCGCCCTCGCCCCGGACGTGACCTGGCTCTTCGTGGGCCGCATCATCCAGGGCATCAGCGGGCCCACCGTGCCGCTGTGCCTGATCATGCTGCGCTCCGCCGTCACCAACCCGCGCAAGTACGGGACCCTCATGGGCCTGATCACGGCTGTCAACGGCGGCGTTGCCGGCGTTGACTCCTTTGTGGGCGGCTACTTCGCCGAGCACTTCGGGTTCCGCAGCATTTTCTGGCTCATGGTGGTGCTGGCGCTGGTTGCCACCGCACTGATCGCCTTCCTGGCCGGCGAAAGCAAGCCCGCCGCCGGCACCCGGATGGACTGGCTGGGCGTGTTCTTCATCGTGGTGGCCGTGGGCGCCCTGCTGACTGCCCTGAACGAGGGATCGAAGCTCGTGGGCGCCTTCTCCTCCGGCACCCTGATACTCAGCATTGGGCTGGTCCTGGTGTCCGCCGCGGCGTTCTACGCCTTCTGGACCGTGGAGAAGCGGGCCGGCCAGCCCATGGTGGAAACCGTGCACCTGCGCCAGCGCTCCACCTGGGCGCCGCTGCTGACCACCACCCTGACCATGACCGGCATCTTCGCTGTCATCAACGGCATCGTCCCCGCCTACGTCCAGGCCGCCAATCCCGGTTTTGGCATCGGGCCCACCGAGATGTCGCTGATCATCCTCACCCCGTACGCGCTGTTGGGCTGGATCGTGGGGCCGCTCAGCGGCAAGCTCGCTCCCGTGCTGGGCTACACCAAGGTGCTGCGCATCGGGCTCCTCGGCAGTATCGCCGCGCTGGCTGTCATGGCGTTCTTCGGCCTCAGCAGCCTGCCCCTGATGATTGCCGGCACGGTCTTGCTGGGCATCATGTACGCCGGTACGGTCAACATCATGCTCAACGGACTCGGTGTTGTCCTCTCGCCCGCCGGCAATCCCGGCTTCCTGCCCGGCATGAACGCCGGTGCCTTCAACCTCGGCGCGGGCCTCAGCTTCCTGGTGCTGCCCGCCGTGCTGGTGGCAACGTCCGCCCTCGGTGATGCGAAGGCGTCCTACCTCACCGTGATTGTGGTGGGCCTGGTGCTGACGGTGGCGGCGTTCGCCGCCTCACTGCTGATCCCCAAGCCGGTCGAAGCTGAGGTGGCCGAATGAGTCCCGCTGAGCCGGCCCCCGCTGAAGGTGACGCCCGGCAGCCGGGCCGGATCGTCGTCGTCGGCTCCCTGAACGCGGACCTGACCATCTACTGCGACCGCCTCCCGCTGCCCGGCGAGACGGTGCACGGCAACGGGTTCGCCGTGAACCCGGGCGGCAAGAGCGCCAACCAGGCAGTGGCCGCCAGCCTGCTGGGCGGAAACGTCAGCCTGGTGGGCGCGGTGGGGGATGACCCCAACGGCGCCATGCTGCTCTCCTCCGCGGCGCGTGCCGGGGTGGACGTGGGGCACGTCCGGACGTCGTACGAGCCAACGGGCGTCGCGGTAATCGCCGTGGATTCCAACGGCGAGAACAACATCATCATCTCCGCCGGGGCCAACGGCACCCTGTCGCCGGCGGACGTGGCGGAAGCCTCGGACGTCCTGGCGGAGGCCGCCGTGGTGTGCCTTTGCCTGGAGGTGGGCATCGAAACGGTGCTGGCTGCTGCCCAGGCCGGGCACGACGCCGGCGCAACAGTCCTGCTGAACCTCTCGCCGTATGCGCACATCCCGGCCGCCCTGGCCGGGTTGACGGACGTCCTGCTGGTGAATGCCCATGAAGCCTCGCTGTTCCTCGGCCCGGGGGCATCTGTCCCGGGTGCCGATGCCCGTGCCGCCCAGTGGGATGCCGTCCGGGAAAGATTCGCCGAACGCGGGATCCGGCAGGTGCTGGTGACCCTGGGGTCGAACGGCTCGGTAGTGCTGGACTCGCTGGCCTCGCCAGGCCGCCTTGTCACGTTTGTGGAGCCGACCAAAGTGGCTGCCGTGGACACCACCGGCGCGGGTGACGCCTTCACCGGGGCCGTCGCCGAGCGCCTCGCCGCCGGCGATGCGCTCGCCGATGCCGCCGCTTTTGCTTCCGTGGCTGCTGCCCTGGCCACCACCCGGAAGGGGACGCAGGCGGCGTACCCGGAGATGGCCGACGTGCAGCGCACACTGCGGAGCTAAACAGCTATCCGGGCGGGGCCTCGGATGAGGTCCCGCCCGGACAAACCAAGCGCCTGGGAAACCCCTAGCTGACCGGGGCTTCGGTGCGGTCCGGCGCAACAGCGCGGGGGACCGCCAGCAGGGCTGCCACGGCCAGGGCGCCCGCGGCCGCGAAGACGTAGAAACCCCAGGGATAGGCGATGCCGGCGGCAACCAGGCCGCCCGTCACGGCAGGCCCCACAATGGCGCCGACGCGGCCCACGCCGGCAGCGAAGCCGAGAGCGGTGGCGCGCAGGCGGGCCGGGAACAACTGGCTGACCCAGGCGTAAACAAGTACCTGGGAACTGAAAACAAACACGCCCGTGACGAAGACGATCACGTTCAGCAGGACCGCGTTGTCGACCTTGACGCTCAGGAGGGCGAGGCATACTGCCGAAAGTCCGAACCACAGCAGCACGATGGGCTTGGTCCCGTGCTTGTCGGCCAGGATCCCGGCGATAATCAGGCCGGCCACTGCGCCCATATTCAGGACCAGGAGCAGGGAAAGCCCGGCGCTGACAGGGTATCCGGCGGACGCCATCAGCTGCGGAAGCCAGGTATTCAGGCCGTACACCAGCAGCAGGCCCATGAACGATGCGGCGCCGATGGCCGCGGCGAGCAGGGGATAAGGCTTCTTCGCCAGGCTCCGGAACCCGGTCTGTTCCTCGGTCCCGGCAGCCCGCGCCGCCGGCAGGGTCTCCGGCAGCTTGAACCAGAGGAACGGCGCAAGGATCAGGCCGGCAACGCCTCCCACCACAAACATGATGCGCCAATCGGGGATGACGGTCATCGCCAGGAAGGCGGTGGCCACCGCCCCGACGTGGTAGCCCGTCATGGTGCGGGTGGTTGACTTGCCGGCGGAACTGGCCGGGGCATAGTCGTTCATGTAGGCAAGGGCGGCCGGCAGGCATGCCCCCAGCCCGGCCCCGGCCAACAGCCGGAGCGCGCCGAAGACGGCGACATTCGGGGCCCACACCACCGCGAGGGTGAGCAGCGAGAACCAGAGCACACACGCTACCAGCAGGTTCCGGCGTCCGAAGCGGTCCGAGAGCGGGGCGATAAAGAGCGCTCCCAGGCCCACGCCCACGAGCGAGATGGTGGCCACGAAAGTGGCGCCGACAGCATCAAAGCCAAGCTCGCCGGTCTTGATCAACGTGGGGATGACGGTGCCGAGCACTACGAGGTCAAAACCGTCCAGGACCATGGCCAGCCAGCAGAGCCAGACTGGCCAGCGCGACGGGCGGGCGGAGGGGGAAATTGTCATGGAATCCTCATTGATTTAGTAAAAGGAGGGAAGCGCAGCCGATCGAGAGCGCCGCCACATCCATACGTGACCCACGGCATGCTTTTCTTCCGTCGTCAAGGGTACAGGCTGGTTCGTTCAGTGCACAAAAGTTCGCTAGTCGAACAGGGCAGCAGCTTGCGCCCACCCTCCAATGCCGGTGGTTCTCTGGACGAACGGGTACGGTCAGCTGCCTGGCGGCTGGTATTTGATCTCGGCGGCCTTCTGGAGCGCTTCGATGGTCTCTTCGACGCTCAGCAGCACAGTGGTTTCGAACGAGCTCAGTGCGCCGCCCCCGCTGATGGCTAATGCCACGGCAGCCATGGACACGTTGTCCGGCGCTTCCCAGAGGTTGTAGCCGTCGTGGTTGCCGAAGGCATACCAGAACCCGTGGAGCTTTCCGCCCACTGATTCGATGTACGCCTGCGCGGCCTTTCGACGGTCTTCGGGGTTGCTGGTCAGCCGGTGCCAGGTCTCCGGGGTGTAACTGAATTTTGACAGGTAAAGCGGCATCTTCTCGTCCTTTACTGGAGTGCTGGAAGTGCGGATCCACTCAGGATGGCAGTGCGTTGGCCCCGCTGCAACGGCCGGATTGCCAGGGCGGGGTACGCTCGGCACATGGCGCAGCGGCACAGGTATTTCTACGGCGATGACCCCAGCCAGTGGGGCGAACTGTTCCTCCCCGAACTGCCCGACGGCGGTACGCACCGAGGCGTGGTGGTGGTGATCCACGGCGGCTACTGGCGCCCGCGGTACGGTGCCGGGCTGGGGGAACCGCTGGCCGCGGACCTGGCCGCCCGCGGGGTGGCGGCGTGGAACCTGGAGTACCGCCGCGCGGGAAACGGCGGAGGCTGGCCGGGGACTTTCCAGGACATCCTCGCCGGCATCGACAAACTGCAGGAGCTCGCCGGCCCGCATGCACTGGACCTGGCCAACGTGGTGGCCCTCGGGCATTCGGCCGGCGGGCATCTGGCAGTCTGGGCGGCTGGGCGGGGCCGGCTGGGTGAGTTGGAGTTGGAACCTGAGCACCGCGACGTCGGGTCGGGGGACGACGGCGTCCGCCTCACCGGGGTGGTGAGCCAGTCCGGCGTCCTGAACCTGGCAGAGGCCGAAAGGCTCAACCTCAGCAACGGTGCCGTCACCAACCTGCTGGGCGGGCCGTCGTCGGAATTTCCGGGCCGGCACCGGTACGCGGACCCGATGGCAGCCCTCCCGCTGGACGTTCCGGTTTGTGCCGTGCACGCCACGGAGGATGACGACGTTCCGCTGGCGATGTCCGAAAGCTATGTCGAGGCGAGCCGCGGCGGGCAAGTCCCCGCAGAGCTGGTGACCGTTCCCGGCGACCACTTCGCGCTGATCGATCCCGCAGCGCCGGCTTACCTGAAGTGCCGGGAGCTGGTGCAGGAGCTGCTGGGCTGGACACGAAAGGCTGCCTGACTGCCCGCGATGCTGCGTCGGCCGCGCGATGCTACGTCAGCCGCGCGACGCTCCGCCTGCCGGGACGCGGCGCCGCACCGTCGGAAAAGAGCTCCGGGGTGGACTCCTGGATGCGCTGGACGTCCTCGAAAACACCCCGCAGGTGAACGCGGAGGCTGCTGTCGGCGTCGTTGAGGTTGTTGGTTTCGAGGGCATCCACCACGGCGGTGTGCTGTTCGATGAGGGTGGCCACGGGTCGCGTGTCAAGCAGGCTGAGGCGGCGGGCGCGGTCCAGGTGGGCCTTGGCGGAGTTGACCGCCGCCCAGGCGGACTCGTGCCCGGCGAGGCGCAGCAGCTCCCGGTGGAAGTCCTCATCAAGCCGGAAGAATTCCTCCACGTCGCCCGCGGCATCGGCATCTGACTGGGCCTTCAAGATCTCCCGCAGGCCGGCGATGCCCGCGCTGTCCACGGCCAGGTCACGCAGCGACGCGCATTCGATCGCCTCGCGGACAAACTGGGCCTCGGACACCCGGCCCAGGTCCACCAGCGACACAAAGGAGCCGATCTGGGGGAAGACCTGGACCAGGCCCTCTTCGCGCAGCAGGATCAGGCTCTCGCGAACCGGCGTCCTGCTGACGCCCAGTTCCTGCGCGAGTTCGTTCTCGGACAGCGGTTCTCCCGGAGGCAGCTGCAGCGAAATGATGCGCCGCCGGAGTGTCTCAAGGGTCTGGTCCCGTACGGACAGCCGCGGGGCCGCGCCGTGTTTTTCCCTAGCCATGACCTCATTCTATGCTGTTGACACACTAGAATGGTAGTGCTTGTATGGTAGTAGAACGTGCTGCTGGTCACTTGTTGCAGACCCGCCAGCGTCCCCCGTCTTATCCCCTTCGTTCACATCGCCTGCAAAGGAGCACCTGATGACCGAAAGCATTGCGCCCCCCAACACCAAGCCGGAGGCAAAACCCACCAAAGAACTGGCGAAGGTCGCCGTCTCCGGCTGGCTGGGAACGGCTATGGAGTTCATGGACTTCCAGCTCTACTCGCTGGCGGCAGCCATCGTCTTCAACAAGCTCTTCTTCCCCGATGTCAGCCCGGTCATTGGCCTGATCGCCGCGATGGCAACCTACGGCGTTGGGTATGTTGCCCGCCTTGCAGGTGCCGTGTACTTCGGCCGGATGGGTGACAGGATCGGCCGCAAGAAGGTCCTCTTCATCACCATCGCCCTGATGGGTGCGTCCACAACGCTGATCGGTGTCCTCCCCACCTACGCAATGATCGGCATCTGGGCACCCATCCTGCTGGTGGCCCTGCGCCTGGCACAGGGCTTCGGTGCCGGCGCGGAAATCGCCGGCGCAACGGTAATGCTGGCTGAGTTCGCTCCCGCCCGCCGCCGTGGCCTGATCTCGTCACTCGTATGCCTGGGCACCAACTCCGGAACCCTCGCCGCCTCCGCCATCTGGGCAATCCTTGTGTCCACCCTGTCTGAAGAAGACCTGCTGAGCTGGGGCTGGCGCATCCCGTTCCTGTTCAGCTTCGTGCTCATGATTTTCGCCGTCTGGGTCCGCCGCTCGGTCAAGGAAAGCCCCGTCTTTGAAGAGCGTGCCGACGTGGTGGACGGCGTCGCACTGTCCAAGCGCGAAATCGCCGCCGCGGACGAGTTGGCCAAAACCAGCACCATCGAAGCAGCACTGCACCAGCGCAAGGGCAAGGCATTCCTGATCGCCCTCGGCCTGCGCTTCGGGCAGGCAGGCAACTCCGGCCTGATCCAGACCTTCATCATCGGTTACCTCGCCACCGTCCTCCTGGTCGACAAGAGCGTGGGCACCACCGCCATCATGTACGGCTCCCTGCTTGGGTTCGTGACCATCCCCGTCATGGGCATCCTCGGCGACCGCTTCGGACGCCGGCCGCTCTATCTGGCCCTGAGCTCCCTCACCGCGCTGTTCGCCATCCCCATGCTGCTGATGGTCACCAGCGGAAACACCGTCCTCATCACCGTCGCCATGATCATCGGCCTGAACCTGGGCGTCCTGAGCCTCTTCGCCATGGAGAGTGTCACCATGGCCGAGTTCTTCGGAGCCCGGACCCGCTTCACCCAGCTCGCCCTGGCGAAGGAAATCGGCGGCATCCTGGCCACCGCCATCGGCCCGCTGCTGGCAGCGACGCTCACCGCGATCACCGGCCACTGGTGGCCCTTGGCCGCGATGCTCATCGCCTACTCACTGATCACCCTCATCTCCGCCGCCGTCGGCCCCGAGGTCCGCGGCCGCGACATGGTCCGCCTGGAAGACGCAGTATGAAAGCCGTTGTAGTCCACGGGGCGAACGATCTCCGGATCGACGAACGGCCGGAGCCGGTAGCCGGTCCCGGCGAGGTAGTGCTCGACGTCGAATGGGGCGGCATCTGCGGATCCGACCTTTCGTACTGGCGCCACGGCGGGTCGGGGACGGCTGTCCTGAAGTCCCCGCTGGTCCTGGGGCACGAGGTGGCCGGCCGGATCGCCCAGTTGGGCGCCGGCGTGACGGGCCTCGAGGTGGGGCAGCCGGTCACCGTCCACCCCGCGGAACTGGTGGGGGACGGCACCATGCCGGAGCGCCTGGCGGGCCGGACCAACCTCTACCCGCAGATCCGGTATTTCGGCTCCGCCGCCTTTGACCCCCACACCGACGGCGGCTTCAGCGAACGCAAGCTCGCCCGCGCCTCCCAGATCCGGCCGCTGCCCGAGGGCGTGGACACACTGCACGGCGCACTGGCCGAGCCCCTCGCCGTCGCGCTTCACGCCGTCGGCCGGGTTGGCAGCCTCACCGGCCGGGACGTCCTGGTGAACGGCGCCGGCCCCATCGGGTCCCTGGTTATCGCCGCGGCCAAGCACGCCGGTGCCAGGAACGTCATCGCCACGGACATCAGCGAAGCTTCACTCGCTATCGCCAAGGCCATGGGTGCGGATGAGGTGCTGAACGTCTCCGCCGGCGGCTCCCTCCCGCAGGACATGGAACTCGTATTCGAAGCCACCGGCATCCCCGCGGTGCTCGGCGGGGTCCTGCGCGCCACGGCCCGTGGCGGCACCATTGTCCAGGTGGGCAACCTGCCCGGCGCCCCTGCCCCCGCTGCACTGGGTGACCTGGTGACGCGCGAAATCACCTGGATCGGCTCATACCGGTTCGTGGACGAGATCACCGACGCCCTGCGCGCCATGGCCGAAGGCCTCGACGTCTCACCGGTCATCACCCACAGGTTCGATCTTGACCAGGCGGAGGAAGCCATGCGCGTTTCCGCAGATCCCGCCGCCGGCAGCAGCAAGGTCATGCTCCGGCTCACCACACCCTGACAACCCCATCCAACTCAGTAGCAGTAAGTGCCGTTATGGCGGCTCATAACGGCACTTACTGCGACCTACCTGCCTCTCTCCGAAAACACCTGAAGGACCAACCAGTGAAGATCACCGACGCACGGGTAGTGGTTTCGTCGCCCGGACGGAACTACGTCACGCTCGTTATTGAAACCGAGGACGGCATCACCGGCATCGGCGACGCCACCCTGAACGGGCGCGAGCTGTCCGTGGCGTCCTACCTGTCCGAGCACCTCTGCCCGCTGCTCATCGGCCGCGACGCGCGCCGCATCGAGGATGCCTGGCAGTACTTCTACAAGGGCGCCTACTGGCGCCGTGGCCCGGTGACCATGACCGCGATCGCCGCGATCGACGTCGCGCTCTGGGACATCAAGGGCAAGGCCGCCGGCATGCCCGTGTACGAACTCCTGGGCGGCGCCGCCCGTGAGGGCGTGATGGTCTACGGCCACGCCAGCGGTTCCACGCTGGAGGACCTCAGCGCAGACTTCCAGCACCATCTGGACCTCGGCTACAAGGCCATCCGCGCCCAGGCAGCCGTGCCGGGCCTGGAAAAGACCTACGGAATCGCCCCGGTGGACGGCAAACTCTACGAGCCCGCCAGCGGCAACGTCCCGCAGGAGGACACCTGGGAGACGACGGCGTACCTGGACTTCGCGCCGAAGATGATGGCTCATGTGCGCGAACAGTTCGGCTACAACGTGCACGTCCTGCACGACGTGCACCACCGCCTGACCCCCATTGAGGCCGGCCGGCTGGGCGCCTCTTTGGAGCAGTACCGTCCCTTCTGGATCGAAGATCCGACGCCGGCTGAGGACCAGTCCGCCTTCCGTCTGATCCGCCAGCACACCACCACGCCCATCGCCGTGGGCGAGGTGTTCAACTCGATCTGGGACTGCCAGCAGCTGATCACCGAGCGGCTGATCGACTACATCCGCACCTCCGTGTCGCACGCCGGCGGCATTACGCACCTGCGCCGCATCTTCTCCCTCGCCGACCTCTACGGCGTGCGCTCCGGCTCCCACGGCGCCGGCGACCTCTCGCCGGCCTCCTTCGCCGCGGCCCTGCACGTGGACATGAGCATCCCCAACTTCGGCATCCAGGAATACATGGGCCACCGGGAGCCCGCCAACGAAGTCTTCACCACCTCCTACACCTTCAACGACGGCTACATGCATCCCGGGGACGCACCCGGCATCGGTGTGGAGTTCAACGAGGAAGCCGCCGCCCGGTTCCCGTTCGACCCCAAGTACCTGCCCATCAACCGGCGGCTCGACGGATCGGTGCACGACTGGTGAGCATCCCAACCCAACACCCGAAGCAAGAGCCGTTCGACGTCGTCGTGATGGGGGAGATCCTCGTTGAGGTGGCCACCGACGTGGCGTTCGGCCATGGCGTCCCCGCCCAGCTTGGTATCTCCGGCGACGCCCTGAACGTCGCCGCGGCAGCCGCTGCCGCCGGCGCGCGCGTGGGCCTCCTGTCCGTCCTGACCGACGACGACCTCGGCAGGGCGATCGCCTCCCGGATCGTGGAACTTGGCGTTTCCCCTGACCTGCTGAAGTTCCGCCGCGGCCAGCAGGGCGTCTACCTCGTCCACTGCGACCCCGACGGCCAGCGCGAGTTCTCCTACGCCCGCACCGGAAGCGTCGGGTCCACCCTGGGCCCCGACGACGTCGACCCGGCAGTTTTCGCCGCCGCCGGCGCCGTGGTGGCGGGCGGCATCGCCTGCGCCATCTCGGATTCGTCCCGGGCGGCGGTTTTCAAGGCCGCCGCTGTCGCCAGGCGCTTTGTGTTCGATCCCAACTTCCGCCCCCGCCTCACCTCGGTGGAGGAGGCGACGGAGGCATTGCTGGAGCTGGCGCCCCGCGCCTTCGTGGTTACCCCGTCCTTCCCCGGCGAAACGTCGGCCCTCCTGGACTGCCCGACGCCGGTGGAGGCCGCCGCGAAGCTGCGGAGCCTGGGTGCGCGGAACGTGGCGGTCACCTGCGGTGCCGACGGCATCCAGCTGGACGGCGAAGGCCAGGACAAAACCTGGATCGACTCGATTCCGGCACCGGCAGTTGTAGACCAGACCGGCGCGGGTGATGCCTTTGTCGGCACCCTCACCGCCCGCCTGGTCCTTGGCGACACCCTTCCTGCCGCTGCCCGGTACGGTGCAGCGGCGGCATCACTGGTGGTGGGCGGCAAGGGCGGCACCGGCTTCATCCCCACGCTGGAGCAGACGCGGGCCCACGCTTCCATCGGCCTGGCACCGGAAGGAGCAGCGCCATCACACGCCTAAGCGCCGCCTCCCTTGCCGGCGACGGCCAACACCTCGCACCCCTCGCGGGCCGGACTATCCGGCCCGGCATCGTCCACCTCGGCCTGGGTGCCTTCGCCCGCGCCCACACCGCCGTTTTCACCGAGGAAGCGATGCTCGCCACCGGTGATTCCGGCTGGGGGATCATCGGGGTCACCCAGCGTTCCGACACCGTGGCACGCCAGTTGGCTCCCCAGGACGGACTCTTCTGCATCGCTGAGCGGGGGAGCGGCGCCGCGCCGCTCCGCGTGGTGTCCAGCATCGTGGAGGCCATCTCGGGCCGGGACCAGCCGGATGCCGTCGTGGACCGGATCGCCGCGGACAGCACGCAGGTGGTGACGCTGACGGTCACCGAAAAGGGCTACCGGATCGATCCTCACACGGGTTCCCTGAACCTCGCGGATGACCAGGTCCAGGCCGATCTCGCCGGGAACCCGCCGCTGACCGCCATCGGACAGGTCGCCCGCGGCATCCAGAAGCGGGCCCTGGCCGGCGGGAGACCGCTGACCGTGGTCTCGTGCGACAACCTGCCGGGCAACGGTGAACTGACCGGCACCCTGGTGCGGGCGTTCGCCGCCGCCCTTCCCGAGGACGAATCCGGACCGCTGCTTGCGTGGCTTGAGGACAACGTCACCTTCCCCAGCACCATGGTGGACCGGATGGTGCCGGCCACCACGGCAGGTGACCTTGATGCCGTCGAACGTGAACTCGGGCTGCGGGACGAGGCCGCCGTGGTGGCCGAGCCTTTTATGCAGTGGGTCATTGAGGACAACTTCGCGGGGGACCGGCCCGCCTGGGAACAGGCCGGGGCGCTGTTCAGCAATGATGTAGCGGCGTGGGAGGCGGCCAAGCTGCGCCTGCTCAACGCGAGCCACTCGATGCTGGCCTACCTGGGACTGGCCAGCGGCAAGGCGACCATCAGCGACGCCGTCGCCGAGGACGCCTTCCGCGTTGCCTGTCAGCGGATGCTGGCCGAGGACGCGCTGCCCACCATCAGCCTGCCCAAGGGATTGGACGGAGAAACGTACTGCGCCCAGGTCCTCAAGCGCTTCGCGAACCCGGCACTGGGCCACACCACCGCCAAGGTGGGCAGCGACGGGTCGCAGAAAATCGGCCTCCGGCTGCTGACCACCGCCCGTGCCGCCCTCGACGCCGGCCGGGAGCCACGCTGGGCCGCGCTCGCCGTGGCCGCATGGATGCACCACGTGGCCACCACTGCTGCGGCAGACCTGAACGATCCCCTGGCGGAGGAGCTCCAGGAGGCCCTGCCCGCTGAGCGGTCCGCCGCCACCGTGGTGCCGGCGCTTCTGGGCGTGCGCAGCATTTTTGACGCCGAACTCGCGGCCAACACCACTTTCGCGGACCTGCTGGCCCACTGGTACCGCATCATCGACACCGGGCTGGATAGCCTGAGAAAAGAGATTACCCATGGCTGACGCAACCAGCGTCCTGCACGTTTCCCCTGTCATCCCGGTGGTCACCATCGCCGATCCCCAGCACGCCGTTCCCGTGGCGCGCGCCTTGGTTGAGGGTGGGGTCCGCATCATCGAGCTGACGCTGCGCACGGACAGCGCGCTTGAATCACTGAAGCGCATTGCAAACGAAGTGCCGGACATCCTGGTGGGTGCGGGCACCATCCTCACTCCGGCGCAGGCCGACGACGCCGTGTCCGCGGGTGCCCAGTTCCTGGTCAGCCCCGGCGTGACGGTAACGCTGCTGGACCACATGCTCCAGCTCGAGGTTCCAGTGCTGCCCGGAGTGGCAACCGTGGGTGAAGTGCTGGCGGTCCTGGAGCGCGGCCTGACGGCGATGAAGTTCTTCCCGGCCGGACCCGCCGGCGGGCCTGATTACCTCGCCGCCATCGGGGCGCCCATCCCGGCCGTCCAGTTCTGCCCCACCGGCGGCATCAGCCTTGCCTCCGCACCGGACTACCTGGCGTTGCCGAACGTCACCTGCGTCGGCGGGAGCTGGCTCACGCCGCGCGCCGCCGTCGAAGGTGAGGACTGGGCGCAGATTACCCGGCTGGCGCAGGGGGCTGCCGCGCTGCGCTGACACAAACTGCGGGCTGACACAAACTGCTGCCGGCGCCGCTCCTCTGGCAGAGTATGGGCATGCTCACAGTTATTGGTGAAGGCCTTGTTGACGTTGTCCAGCGCGCCTCCGGGATCGAGGCGCACGTGGGCGGCAGTCCGCTCAATGTCGCGGTGGGCCTGGCCCGGCTGGACCACCCGGTGCAGTTCATCGGCCGCTATGGCCGGGACGCGTACGGCGATTCCGTCGCCGCGCACCTGCGCTCCAGCTCTGTGATGCTTCCGCTGGGCCCGGACGATCTTCCTACCAGCGTGGCCACCGCCCTGATTGACGACGACGGCGCCGCCACCTACACGTTCGACCTCACCTGGCAGCTTCCCGGCATCGCCGACCGCCTGGCCTTTATGCTGCAGGGCACCACCCTCCTGCACACCGGCTCCATCGCCACGATGCTCGCGCCCGGCGCCACGGACGTGCTGGCCGCCGTCGAATACGCCCACCCGCGGGCCACCATCAGCTTCGACCCCAACTGCCGGCCCAGCATCATCACCGACGTGGACTATGCGCGCCGCCACACGGAAAAATTCGTCTCACTCGCTGACGTGGTGAAGGCTTCCGACGAAGACCTCGCCTGGCTCTACCCGGACACGGATGTGCTGGACGCCGCCCGCCGCTGGCTGAACCTGGGCGGCAACGAGGGACCGGCCATGGTGGTGGTCACCCGCGGCGCGGACGGGCCGTGGGGGATAACCCGGGCCGGCGAGGCGCAGGTCCAGGCGCCCAGGGTTGAGGTGGCAGACACGGTGGGCGCGGGCGACTCCTTTATGGCAGCACTGCTGTCCGGCCTGGTGGACCGCGGCCTCGACGGCGCCCAGAACCGCAAGGACCTGCGCGAACTCCCGGCCGAGGGGTTGGGTGAGCTGCTGGCCCATGCTGCCCGGGCCGCCGCGGTGACCGTTTCGCGTCCTGGCGCCAACCCGCCCACGCGCGCCGAGCTGAACGGGTCTTCCACCGAGGGTTAGGTGTGATTCTCACAAACTTAGGTGTGAAACCGACAGAATGCTGTTAGTCTGGTTTCGCACCTAGAGAGAGTGAGCAACGATGCTTCTCGAAAGAGACCTCATCCAGTCCGTCGGCTTCCGCAACTTCACCGAGGGCGGGCGTGTGACCGGCTTCCAGTTCCGCGTCCGGATGCCTTCCTACCGCGGCATGGCCGCGTCGCTGATCGACGGCATTGCGGTCCGTGTGGGCAACATCGTCGACGTCGGTCCTGCCGTTCCGCTGTGGACCTTCGGCGGGCGGACCTACACGCTGCAGCAGCTCTGGGAAAGCGACGGCGTGCGCTGGCCCCTCGAGGAAGCTGCGGTGGTCACCGTTCCGTTCGACGGCGGCCTGCCGCGGGGCGTCCATGAGCTCACCATCGAACTGCGGCTGCGCATGTCCTATATTCCTGTGGAGCACCAGCCCACCGTCCACCGCGCCAGCCGCGCGGTGACGCTGGCCCCGGAGGGTGGTGCAGGCACCTTCCGTTACGGCGTTTCCCTCTACAGTTACATGGGCGACTACGGCACGGTCATGGACCTGGAGACTGCGTTGGCCTCCATCGCGGACGTCGGCGCCACCGGCGTCGAGATCCTCGGCGAGGGCCACGTCCCCGGCTACCCCGAACCTGCTTCCGCGTGGATCGACACCTGGTACAGCCTGCTCGAGAAGTACTCCCTGGAGCCCACGAACTACGGGTCCTGGATCGATACCCGGCTGCACCCGGGCCGGAGCATGACGGCTGCCGAGGGTGCAGAGGCGCTGCAGCGCGACCTGCGCCTGGCCCACCGGCTCGGCTTCGGCTTTGTGCGGCCCAAGATCGGCGTGGTGTCCAGCGACCTGGTTCCGGACCCCATCTGGACCGAATCGGTGGAGCGTTCCCTGGACCTCGCCCACGAACTGGGGATCACCATCTGCCCCGAGATCCATTCGCCCACGCCCATCAAGCACCCAGTTGTCGAGGACTACATCAGCCTCATCGAACGGACCGGAACCAAGAACTTCGGCCTGCTTATCGATACCGGAATCTTCCAGGACCGGCCCATCCCGCTGCGCGACGGCGAGACCCGCGAAACCAGGCCCGCGTTCCTGGACGGCATCGGCGTCGACCCGGCCGATTTCGCAGCAATTGCCCAGTATGTGGTGTTCGTCCAGGCGAAGTTCCACGACATCAACGACCAACTCGAGGACCAGCAGATTCCCTGGCTCCCCGTACTCAAGGCGCTCAAAGACGCGGGCTACACCGGCTACCTCTCCAGCGAATACGAGGGTGAGCGCACACCGTGGCGGGCCATCGAGCAGGTACGCCGCCAGCATGCCCTGATCCGCCGTATCGCCGCCGAACTTCCCTGACCCTTCCCGCCTCCCAGCAAAGAGAACAGACAATGCCAAACGGACTTCTCGACGATTCAAGCCTCCGCGCCCACCCGGACGGCCTGGCCCTGGCCCTGACCCTGCCGTGGTACCGGAGCCTGTGGCTCTCCTCGGTCTCCAGCCTGCGGCTCACCGTCGACGGGCAGGAAGTTCCTGCCGAGGACCTGGCCCTGGAACTTGGCGGCGTCCGCTACGCGCTCGCCGACCTCCCGGCCCAGAGCGAAACCCTCTGGTACCTGCAGGAGCACCCCCTGCTGGTCGCCAGGCGGGACACTCCTGTGGCCCTGGGCGGAAAGCACACCGTCCAGCTCATCGGGGAGCTGCGCCTGCCTTACATGCAGATCGCCCCGGGCCAGGACGGCGGCCCCGGGATGTACGTCCCCAACTTCGTGAACCAGACGCTCGAGCTGACTGTCACGGACAGGGCCGCTGCGGCTCCTGAACTGACGACGACGGTCACCCCGCCTCCGCCAAAGGCCGAGGACGATCCGTTCTCGCTCGGGCTCACCCTCTATTCGGCCAGCGCAGAGTTCCGGGCCGGCTGGTACGACTTTGACGGCCTTCTGAACCGCGTGGCGGAGCTGGGCATCGGCCCCGGCATCGAGATCGTGGCCTCCCAGGTCCTGCCAACGTATCCGCACGTCTCGGATGACTTTGCCCGTTCCTGGCAGCAGGCCTTCGACAAGCACGGTTTCACCGCCAGCTCCTTCGGTGCCAACCTGGACATGGGCCGGCGCCGCGACCGGGATATGACACCCGACGAGGAATATGACTTCACACAGACGCTCTTCCACGGGGCCAAGAAGCTCGGGTTCCCGCTGGTCCGTATCCAGAGCGCCAAACCGGACCTGCTGCGGCGGCTGCTGCCGCTCGCCGAGGACCTGGAGCTCAAGCTTGCCTACGAGATCCACGCACCACTGGGTCCCAACTCCCCGGAGATCATGAAGGTGCGCGACGTGTACGCGGAGCTCGATTCACCGCTGCTGGGCTTTGTGGCGGACTTCTCCTCCACCATGCACAGCATGTCTCCCACGCTCCTGCGGGCCGTCCGCCGTGCCGGGCTCGACGACGACGCAGTCCAAAAGCTGCAGGCCATCTGGGCCACCGATGCCCCGATGCGGGCGCGCCAGGAGGAGTTCATCGGCTACCTGCGGGCACGGGATTTCGATCCTGCCCGCCTTGGTTCCTTCGCGCACCTGGCCTTCAACATGCACGGCCATGTCAGCCCGAAAGAGTGGGCGGACATCATGCCCCAGATCATGCACGTCCACGCAAAGTTCTACGACATTGACGACCACGGCAACGAACCCGCCATCGACTATCCGGAACTCGTCCGCGTGTTCGTTGAGGGCGGCTACCGGGGCTACTGGTCCAGCGAATGGGAGGGCCACGCCTTCGCCGAGCTTGGCGAGGTGGATCCCCTGCTGCTGGTCCGCAAGCAGCACGACCTCATCCGCAAGAGCATGCGGTCAGCGCTGGCGTCAGCCTGATTCCCGGCGTTGCGCATCCACAGTGCCCGTCCGTTCATCCGGCCGGGCACTGTGGCTTTTAAGCCGCCGGGGGCTCTTAACTGCGGCCGCTAAGCCGAGGCTTGAGGAGCGTCCTTGGCGGCTGCGGCTGAGACGATATCGGCAGCCTCCTTGAACAGGCCCCGCATCCACTCGTGCTCCGAATCGCGGTTGTGCACCGGATGCCACCACAGGGCGTTCACCAGCGGCGTGGCATCGAAGGGGAGGGGGAGGACGCGCACACCGCCCACGCGGAGCGCGAACGGTATCAGCGCCGCCTGGATGAGCGCGATCCGGTTTGTTCCCACCACAAAATGCGGCAAGGACTGGAAGCTCTCCACCACCACGTCCACGCGCGGCTCAACACCGAGCTGCATGATCTGCCGTTCCGCCGAGGTTGACGCGGACCGGGTCTGGTACGTCATCACCCACGGAAGTTGGGCAATGTTTTCCATGGTGATTTTTTCGCCGACGGCGGCGTTGGACGTGGAAACGACCGCCACCCAGCCGTCCCGCCACAGGTCCAGGTAGGGGAGGCCGGAAAGGAACCCGTGCGGGATCACCATGCCGTCCACTGAACGGAGGCGGTTGGCTGCATCTTCCACCACCATCGGGTTGTGCAGCATGAACCGGAACCGGACGCCCGGCGCACGCTCGGCAGCAAGCTCGGAAACCACGCGGCCAACGGTGGTAAATCCGTAGTCGGAGCCGTAGATGGAGAACTCGCGTTCCGATTCCGCTGGCTCCCACGTGGCCTGGCTCTCGAAGACGCGCCGGGCCGCCTCCAGCGCCGTGGTGGTGTGCTCAGCCAACCGCAGGGCGAAGGGTGTGAGTTCATAGGCATTGCCGCGGCGGGCCAGGATGGGATCCCCAAAGTGGGAGCGGAGCCGCGCCAGCGAAGCGCTCAGCGCCGGCTGGCTGAGATGAAGCCGCTCGGCCGCCCTCGTCACGCTCCGCTCGGTGATGAGGGCATCCAGCGAGATCAGGAGGTTGAGGTCGAGCCGGGAAAGCAGGACATTATTCGTCACGGCACGTCGATCTTTCAACGGTGAACTTTCGTCCCGCCAGTGTATCAGCGGCATCAATAGAGCAGGTGCGGTGCATCACATCTTCCGATGCATAGGGCAGGCTTCCGCAGACCCCCGTGAAACTTATGTCTGGCATCCGCAATACTTATGTGCTTTTTCTGCACATCTCCTGCATACTGATGAGTGACCGGGGTCACGGCTCCCGGATATTTCGACAACGAAGTCAGAAAGGCTGGACATGACACAGCACCGTCGCTATTCAGGCCTCAAGGCCGGCGCCCTCGCCGTCCCCACCATCGCCGCCCTCGTCCTTACCGGCTGCTCGGCCTCCACCGGCAGCAACGCCTCCTCCGGAGGCTCGAAGGAATTTTCGCTGTCCTTCGCCACCTCCAACACCATCGAAAGCCCCTTCCAGGTGCTCGCCGAGAAGTACATGGAGGCGCACCCGGACGTGAAGGTCACGTTCAACCCGCAGCCCAACGACTCCTACGACCAGACCCTGCGCACCCAGCTCCAGGCAGGCAACGCCTCGGACATTGTGGTGACCTCGCCGGGCAGCGGCCAGGGACGCAGCATCCTTCCGCTTGCGGAGGCCGGGTTCCTGGAGCCCTTGGACGATTCCGCCAAGGAGCTCCTGCCTGAGGGGAGCGCCAGCAGCTTCGGCCCGGAGGGCAAGGTATTCGGCCAGGCAACGGCCATTACGGTGTCCGCCTTGGTCGCGAACGAGGCCGCGGTTAAGGAGGCCGGCGAGTTCCCCGCGGACTTTGCGGCTCTTGAGCAGCAGTGCAAGGCCCTTGAGTCGTCCGGGAAATCCCTCTTCGCCCTTGCCGGCGCGGCGCCTCCAAACACAGGCCTGACCGCGATGTCCCTGGCAGCCTCCCGCGTCTACGCGGAAGACCCCCGGTGGAACGACAAGCGCGCCGCCAATGAGGTCACGTTCGCGGGCTCGGACGGCTGGAAGTCGGCGCTCGAAGCAGTCAACACCCTGAAGGACGCAGGCTGCTTCCAGAAGGGCGCCGCCGGTGCCGGTTTTGACGCCATTACCAAGGGCCTTGCCAGCGGTACGTCACTGGCAGGATTCATCCCGGCAACGAGCTGGAAGCAGCTGCAGTCCGCCGCTGCCGGCTCCGAATTCGGTGTGCGCGCACTGCCGGCTGAAAAGGGCTCGGGCAGCGACTACGTCTACGCCAGCGCCAACTACGCCTTCTCCATTAACGCCGCCTCCAAGAACAAGGACGCCGCCAAGGCGTTCCTCGCCTGGGCTGCCGAACCGGAGCAGACCAAGGCGTTCGCAGAAATCGACGGCGCCCTGCCGGTCAGCGGACTCGACAGCTACGACTTCGACGGCGGCGCGTACAAGAACGTCGGCGACCTGATCAAGGACGGCAAGTACGGCCCGCTGCCGAACATTCAGTGGCCGAACTCCGCCGTCTACGACGCGCTGGCCACGGGGGTCCAGGGCATCATCACGGGCCAGAAGAGCCCCGACCAGGTCCTGCAGGCCATGGACGCCGCCTGGGGCCAGTAGCGTTTTTCACCATCAACGTTCCGACCACTCAAAGGGACAAGCAAGGATTACCATGACTGCGACGATGCAACCGAAAAGCGAAGCAGCAGAAGCACCCCGGCGAGGCAGGCGCACTCCGGGGGCGGGCCAGAACGCCCGCTCCCGGGGCCGCGGCCTGGAATTCGGACACTGGTGGTGGGCCCTGCCCGGGATCGCCCTGGTGTTCGCCATCCACTATGTGGCAACCGGGATCGGCGGATTCTTCGCCTTCACCAACTGGACGGGCATCGGCGCGTTCAAGATCACGGGCTGGGCCAACTTTGAGGCCATTTTCAAGGACCCCACAAAAGTCGGGGCCCTCTCCAACACCCTCTTCCTGGCCTTTGGCTCGGTTCTGCTGGGCAACATCGCCGGGCTGGTCATCGCGCTGGGCCTGAACCGGGTCCTCAAGACGCGCTACATCCTCCGGACCCTGTTTTTTATGCCGGTGGTGCTCAGCCCGCTGGCAACGGCCTACATCTGGAAATACATCTTCGACTTCGACGGTCCGCTCAATGCCCTCCTGACGGCAATAGGCGCCGGCGACCAGGCCAAGCCGTGGCTGGCAGACCCGCAATGGGCCATCTGGACCGTCCTGGTGGTGCTGGTCTGGTCTTCCACCGGTTTTGCCATGGTGATCTTTATGGCCGGCCTGGCCGGTGTCCCCGCGGAAGTGGAGGAGGCAGCGGCCATTGACGGCGCCAACCTCTGGCAGCGGTTCCGCAACGTCACCCTGCCCGCCATCCGTCCCGCCGTCGCCATCGCCACCACGCTGGGAATCGTCCAGGGACTGCGCGTCTTCGATCCCATCATGGCGCTCACCGGCGGCGGACCCGCCGGGGCAACGGAAACCCTGGCCACCCAGGTCTACAAGCAGGCGTTTGCGCTCGGGAACTTCGGGGGCGGTGCCGCCCTGGCCCTGGTGCTCGCAGCCATCATCCTGATCTTCGCCGTACTCCAGCAGCGGCTGACGCGTTCGAACCCTGAGGACTAAGCCATGTTCCGCTACACCAAACTCACCCTGCTCCGCGAAATCGGCCTGTGGGCGCTCGCCCTGATCTTCCTCACTCCGTTCTACTTCCTGGTGACAACTGCCCTGAAGCCGGACGCCGAGCTGTTCACCACCTCAGCCCTGGCTCCGCCCAAAAGCCCGGACTTCAGCAACTTCATCGACGTCCTCACCGCCACCGGCAACTCCAACGTGGTGATGGGCCTGGTCAACAGCGTCATCATCACCGCGGGCAGCATCGTGGGACTCATCGCCCTCGGCTCCATCACCGGCTACGTCATCTCCCGCAGCACCCGCCGCTGGAGCAAGGGTGCGTACTACCTCTTCCTCGTGGCCATCATCCTTCCCGGCCAACTCGGCGCCGTCCCGCTCTACATGGGTGCACGGGCCCTGGGGCTCACCGGATCCGCATGGGGCCTGATCGTCCTCTACACCGGAATGCTCCTGCCGCTGTCGATCTTCCTCTACGCAAACTTCTTCCGCGGCCTCGGCACGGACTACGAAGAAGCGGCCACCATCGACGGCGCCAGCAAGTCCCAGATCTTCTCCAAGGTGGTGTTCCCCATGATGGCTCCCGCCACCGGAACGGTCACCATCTTCGCCGGGCTCATCGTGTGGAACGACTTCTTCACATCGCTGATCTTCCTGGGTGGCTCCGCCAACCAGACCCTCCCGGTGGCCATGTACTACTACATCGGCTCCCTGGTCTCCCAGTGGAACTCGATCTTCGCCATTGTCATCGTGTCCATGATCCCCATCCTCGCCCTGTTCCTGTTCGCCCAAAAGCGCTTCATCCAGGGCTTCTCCGGCGGCCTGAAGGGCTGACCGGCTAGCCAGCCCGGCCGGAAACCGCCAGGCACCAAGCCGCACCAGCGGCCTGCCGTGATCCTTTGCGCCCAAAAGCGGGTGCATCGGCGCACAGGCGCCGCCCCGCCTTCCTACTGACCACTCTCAACTACCCAGGAGCCACGCATGTACCAGCTCGCGCCCAACATCGACCTTTTGTTCTCTGAAGCAGGCACCAGCGCCGCCGACCGTGTCCGCGCCGCAGCCGCCGCCGGCTTCGACGCCGTCGAAATGTGGGGGCCCAGCGGCAAGGACATTCCCGCCCTCAAGGAAGCCCTCGAGGAAACCGGTGTCCAGCTCACCGCCCAGCTGGCAGAACCGCGGATGCAGTTCATGATCCCGCCCAAGGACCACGCGCCGTTCTACGCCGGACTGGATGCCGGCGTCGAAGTGGCCCGCCAGCTTGGCTGCCCCCGCATCGTGGTGGGCAGCGGCACCGGCTTCGGCGGCCGCAAGCGGCAGGACCAGCTGGACGAGCTGATCGCAATCTTTACCCAGGGCACAGCGCACATCGCAGGTTCCGGCATCACGCTGGTCCTCGAGCCGGTGAACATCCGTGTTGACCACCCCGGGGCTCTCCTGGACCGCACATCCGAAGCTGTCTACATTGCCAAGGGAGTCAACTCGCCCAACTTCGGGGTCCTCTACGACCTCTACCACTCCACCGTCGAGGGCGAGGACGTGGCCGCGGAGCTCGCCAACGCCGGGGACCTCATCAAATACGTGCAGGTCGCCGACGCTCCGGGCCGCGGCGAGCCCGGCTCCGGCTCCATCGACTGGCCCGCCCGCTTCGAGGACCTGCGGACCAGCGGCTACGCCGGCCCCATCGGCCTCGAGTACTACCCCACCATCGACTCGGCAAAGTCGGTGCGCCGCATCCAGGAACTGGTGGCGGGGCGGTGAGCGGTCACCGGTATCCCGCCGCAGTTGACGTCGCCATCGTCGGCAGCGGTCCCACGGCTTCGGCCTATGCGCGGATCCTCAGCGAGGAAGCCCCCGGTGCCACGATCGCGATGTTCGAAGTGGGCCCGACTGTCAGCAATCCGCCCGGCGCGCACGTCAAGAACATCGAGGACCCTGATAGCCGCAGCCTCGCCCAGCGGGCGTCGGAGGGTCCCGGTGCCGGTGCTGCAACAGTGAATTCGCCGGGCGCCGTCAAGAGCGGCGAACGCCGTGCGCGCCCTGGAACTTACCTGCTGCAGGACGGCTACGCCTTCCCGGGCGAGGACGGCATGCCCGTCGCGGCCATGTCCAGCAACGTGGGCGGGATGGCCGCCCACTGGACCGCCGCCTGCCCCCGCCCGGGCGGCAAGGAACGCATCCCGTTCCTGCCGGACCTGGAAGAGCTCCTTAACGACGCCGACCGCCTTTTGGGCGTCACCACGCACGCTTTTGATGGTGCCCCGTTCTCGGACCTGGTCCGTGAACGACTCGCCGCGGTCGTGGATCAGGGCCGCACGCCTGCCTTTCGGGTCCAGCCCATGCCCCTTGCTGTACACCGGCGGCAGGATGGCGCCCTCGTATGGTCCGGCTCCGACGTCGTCATGGGGGAGGCCACCCGCGATAATCCGCAGTTTGAACTGTTTGATGAATCGCTGGTGACCCGTGTGCTGGTGGAGGACGGCACTGCTGCCGGCGTCGAAGTCCAGGACCGCCGCAGCGGTGACACTTATCAGGTGGCGGCCCGTTACGTTGTGGTGGGGGCGGACGCCCTGCGCACACCGCAGCTGCTGTGGGCGTCCGGGATCCGGCCCGACGCCCTGGGCCGCTACCTGAACGACCAGGCGCAGGTGGTGTTCGCGAGCAGGCTCCGCGACGTCCAGCCCGAGGACGCGCCGGCAGCGGCCAATGGTGCCCTCAGTGAGCAGAGCGGAGTGGCCTGGGTTCCCTACACGGACGAGGCGCCCTTCCACGGCCAGATCATGCAGCTCGATGCTTCCCCGGTTCCCCTGGCCGATGATGATCCCATCGTCCCGGGCTCCATCGTGGGGCTGGGCCTGTTCTGCGCGAAAGACCTGCAGCGTGAGGACCGGGTGGCGTTCGACGACGATACCCGCGACTCCTACGGCCTGCCCGCCATGCGCATCCACTACCGGCTGACCGAGCGGGACCACGTGGTACTGGACCGGGCCAGGCAGGAAATTGTCCGTCTGGGCAAGGCGGTGGGCGAACCGCTGGACGAGCGGCCCTTCGTCCTGCCGCCGGGTGCGTCGCTGCACTACCAGGGCACCACGCGGATGGGTGAGACGGACGACGGCGAGAGCGTCTGTTCGCCGGACAGCCAGGTGTGGCAGGTCCCCGGCCTCTTTGTGGCCGGCAACGGCGTTATCCCCACCGCTACAGCATGCAATCCCACCCTGACGTCGGTGGCGCTCGCCGTGCGCGGCGCCCGGAAAATCGCTGAAGAAATCACCAGCTCTTTACTTATGTCCGAATCAGACAATAGACTGTCTAAATAATGAATAAGTGCCGGTAGCGCGGCCACTTTTCTTTTCACTCACCGGCAAGGCATGCCGCAGACAAGGAGGTCTCGATGATCGCCGACCGCATAATCGAGCAGGGAACACTGACCACCCAGGACGGCCGCACCGCCGTCGAAGTCCGGATCCCCTGGTACCGCGCCCTTCCGGGCTCATGCATCGCCGGCGCAGCACTGACGGTTGACGGCGTTGCCGCACCGGCGGCCTCGCTGCGCTGGACCATGAACAACCGCACGTTCAGCTTTGAAGAGCTCGTGGATGAAACCGGCGAGTGGTGGTACCCGCTGGACTCAGCCGTCCTTTCCGGCGACCTTCCCGTCAGGGATGACAACGCGCAGCACGAAGTGCGGGTGGACCTGAAGCTCTACATCCCCTACATCATCACCGACCACGGCGTGCTGCACATCGAAGAGCACGACACCAAGACCATGAAGGTGGCACAGCGATGACCAGCCTCGGCACGCCGATCCAGGGCGTCACCCTTTACAGCTTCACCCGGGCTTTCCACGCCCGCCAGTACGACCTTGACGGCCTCATCCGCAAGGTGGCGGCTGAAGGTTTCGGCCCGGGCCTTGAGGTTATCGGGTTCTCCAGCCTGCGCGGCTTCCCGGACCGCGTCGATGACACCTTTGTGGGCCAGTTCCGCGACCTGGTGGCCGAGGTGGACCTCGTCCCCACGTCGCTGGCGGTCAACGTTGATACCGGCATCCGGCGGGACCGGCTGATGAACCACGACGAGCTGGTCGAATACATGCGCCAGCAGATCGAGGTGGCCGCCAGGCTCGGCTTCCCGATCGCCCGCGTGCAGATCTCGCTGACTCCCGACGCCATGGAAAGCCTGCTGCCCGTGGCCGAAAAGTACGGCGTCACCCTGGCCCTCGAAGTCCACGCGGACCAGCACGGCGCGCACGAACGCGTCCTCGCACTGCGCGACCGCTACGAAAAACTCGATTCCCCGCTGCTCGGCTTCACCGCCGACTGGGGTGCCACCGTCACCGGTTTTGCCCCCTCCCTGCTGGAGGCCTACCGCCGCCGCGGTGCTTCGGAGGACCTGCTCCGGCAGGTGGTTGAGCTGTGGGACGGCTTCCATGCAGAAGGACCGCCCAACAACCAGAAGGTCCACGGCGAACGCTTCGGCGCCTTCATTGGCCTCGCCGCCCGGAACGGCCGGCCGGACCTGGGTATCGACTTTGGCATCAACGGAACGGGACTGTTCGGCCCTGCACCCCTGGACACGTGGCTGGAAATCATGCCCTGGGTCCGGCACGTGCACGGCAAGTTCTTCGGCATCGACGAAAACGGCGAAGAGCCCTCTGTGCCGGTGCGCAGCCTGGTCCGGCAACTCGTGGAAAACGGCTACTCCGGTGCCATCTCCAGCGAATACGAAGGCTGGCACTGGAACAACTGGCAGGACCCCTTCGAGATCATCCGCGGCGAGCAGGCCGTCCAGCGTTCAGCCGCGGCCAATGCCGGTTCCGCCATGATCACCGACGCAACCGAAGCCCGCCGCATCCTCAGCAGCCACCTCGCCCAGCCCGTCCGCGGCTGAAACAAAAGGAACTAATAACATGTCAGAAGGCATCGCAGGCTCGGGCATCGAGCTTGGCATCACCCTCTATTCACTCACCTCCGAATTCGCCGCCGGGCTCTACACCCCGGAAACCCTGATCAAGGCCGTCGCCGACGAAGGCCTCGGCCCGGGCGTCGAATTCAACATCGCACAAATGCTGCGCACCTACCCGGACGTGGACGAGGATTTCGTCCGCCTGTGGCGCGACAGCATGGACCGCTACGGCCTGACCCCCAGCGCCGTGGGCACCAACCTGGACATGGGCCGCCGTAAAGACCGGGACATGACGCCGGACGAGGAGTTCGACTTCTTCGCCAGGCAGCTCAAGACCGCCAACACGCTCGGCTTCAACAAGATCGTGATCCGGTCCGCGGGCAAGGAACTGCTCCGCCGGCTGCTTCCGCTGGCCGAGAAGTACGACCAGAAGCTCGGCTACGAGATCCACGCGCCCCAGGGCCCGAACGATCCCAAGATCCTCCAGATCCGCGAGATGTATGAGGAGCTCGGCAGCGACCGGCTGGGCTTCACGGCAGACTTCAGTTCCACCATGCACAGCCTGTCGCCCACGCTGTTCCGCACCCTGACCCAGATGGGCCTGCCCGAGGAACACTTTGCCGTGATGCAGGACATCTGGCGCAAGCCGCTGCCCATGCAGGAGCGGAACCAGGAGTTCGAGGACTACCTGCGCGAAAACAACTTCGATCCCGCCCGGCTGGGCCCCTTCACCCGGCTGGCGTTCAACATGCACGGACTGGTCCCGCCGGAGGAATGGCTGGACATCATGCCGCAGATGTTCCACGTCCACGCGAAGTTCTACGACATCGACGAGAACGGCAACGAGCCCGCCATGGACATCCCGCGCATCGTGCGCCAGTTCGTCAAGGGCGGCTACCAGGGATTCCTGTCCAGCGAATGGGAAGGCCACGCCTTCGCCGACCTCGGCGAATCGGACCCCGTCGACCTGGTGAAGAAGCAGCACGCACTGATGCGCCGCGCCATCGAAGAATCCGTCGTTCCGGCCTAGGGGGTCCAATGCCTGCCATCGATACCGACCTCACAGCAGAGGTGGAGCGCCTGCGGGGCGAACTCGCTGAAGCGCTGAAACTGGCCCGCCGGGCCAACGACAGGGGCGACATTGAGAACCTGTTCAACCGCTATATGTACCTGCATAATGCCTTTGAGGATGAACAGATCATCCCGCTGTGGGTGAAGCCAGGCACTCCCGGCATCCGGGCGAGATACACCAACGCCGGCCAGTACACGGACTATGAGAGCGTCATCCGCTACCACCAGGGCCGTCCCCGGCCTGAGGGCAAGCTCATCCTGCATTACACCACCACCCCGGTCATCGAAGTGGCCGCCGACGGCAACACGGCCAAGGGCATCTGGATCATGACCGGCAACGAGTCCGGCCTGACCGACCCTGAAGTGGCCAAGGACAGCCCGGACTACATGTATTCGCCGGGCGAGGTGCAGGGCAAAAAGGTCTGGGCCCACTGGGTCTGGTGTAAGTACGCTGTGGACTTCCTGCGCCAGGACGGGGAATGGAAGATCTGGAAGTTCCGCTGCTACGAGCTCCTGAGGGCACCGTTCGAGGAAAACTGGATCAGCTTCGCCGAGAAGAACCAGCATGCCTTCGCCCTGGACCTGATGTACTTCGGCGACGACGGCAAGCCGGTGTTTATGCCGCCCGCCGACGAACCCGTTCCGCAGGAATACCACCCGTACAGCCCGTCAACCCGGCAGACGCTGGATCCCCTGCCGCCTTCACCCCACGACACCTTCGTCGACACGTTCAAGTAAGGAAAGCCATGGCAACTCACAACTCCCTGTTCCAGGATGCCGACGTCCGCAGGCACCCCGAGGGCATTTCGGTGTCCGTCCAACTGCCCTGGTACCGCAGCCTCTGGCTGTCCGCCGTGGACGATGTTGCGGCCACCGTCAACGGTGTGGCGATCCCCAAGGAAGCCCTCCGCTTCGAACTGCAGGGCAAGTCCTACTCCATCGCGGAGCTGCCCGAGCAATGGGAAACCCTGTGGTTCGTGGCAGACAAGCCGGACGTCATCATCCCCCTGGACCGCATCCCCGACGCGGGCGAGGAGATCGACGTCGAAGTCATCCTCACCCTCCGCCTGCTTTATATGCAGATCGCGCCCATGCGCTACGTCGGAAACCGGGTGGCGGTTGACCGCAAGGTCGTCCTGACATGACAACCCTGCGGGTGGCCATGATCGGTTATGGCTTCATGGGCGCTGCCCACTCCCAGGGCTGGCGGACCGCACCGCGCGTGTTCGATCTGCCGGCTGAACCGGAAATGGCCGTCATCGTGGGGCGGAACGCCGACGCAGTGGCGGACGCAGCCCAAAAATGGGGCTGGGCTGAGTCCGCCACGGACTGGCGCGAGGTGATCGCCCGTGACGATATCGACGTCGTGGACATTGTCACTCCCGGCGACTCCCACGCCGAGATCGCGATCGCAGCCCTTGAAGCCGGGAAGCACGTCCTGTGCGAGAAACCGCTGGCCAATACGGTGGCCGAGGCCGAAGCCATGGCTGAGGCTGCCGGGCGGGCCGCCGCCCGGGGCGTCCGGGCGATGGTGGGATTCACCTACCGCCGGGTTCCCGCCGTCACGTTCCTGCGGAACCTGATCGCCGAGGGCACCGTCGGGACCATCAACCAGGTGCGTGCCTCGTACCGGCAGGACTGGCTGGTGGACCCGGAGATGCCGCTGGCCTGGCGCCTGCAGAAGGAACATGCCGGCTCCGGGGCCCTGGGTGACATCGGCGCCCACGCCATTGACCTGGCCCAGTTCGTGACCGGGCTGAACCTCGAAAAGGTCTCCGGCACCATCGATACCATCGTGAAGGAGCGCCCACTTCTGGAGGATTCCGTCTCGGGTTCCGGGCTCTCCGGCACTGCCGGTGCCGGCAAGGGCCAGGTGACGGTGGACGACATCGCCATCTTCACAGGCAGGTTCGAATCCGGTGCGCTGGCATCGTTCGAGGCCTCACGCTTCGCCACCGGCCGGAAGAACGCGCTGCAGATCGAAGTCTCGGGTGACAAGGGCGCACTGGCCTTCGACCTCGAGGACCTCAACAGCGTGCAGTTCTACGACCGGACGGCACCCGCGGACCGCCAGGGCTTCCGAAAAATCCTGGTCACCGAGGCGGAGCATCCCTACGTCTCGGCGTGGTGGCCGGCCGGGCACATGCTCGGTTACGAGCACGGGTTCTCCCACCAGGTCAAGGACCTCGTGGAAGGAATCGTGGGCGGCACCGACCCGCATCCCACGTTCGCTGACGGGCTGAAGGTGCAGCAGGTGCTCGACGCCGTCGAGCGCAGTTCCGAGAATGAGTCCGCCTTGACGCGCGTCGCCGCCAACGTCCCGGCGCAGGTTTCGTAGGAGGGGAAACACATGGCACGACCAATTACCCTGTTCACCGGCCAGTGGGCCGACCTGCCGTTCGAGGAGGTGGCCCGGCTCGCCGGCGAGTGGGGCTACGACGGTCTGGAAATCGCCTGCTGGGGCGACCACCTGGACCCCTGGCGCTGGGACGACGACGCCTATGTCCAGGAAAAGCTCGACATCCTGGAACGCCACGGCCTCAAAGTGTGGACCATTTCCAACCACCTCAAGGGCCAGGCCGTCTGCGATGACCCCATCGACGAACGGCACCGCGGCATCCTGCCGGACAACGTCTGGGGCGACGGCGACCCTGAAGGGGTGCGCCGCCGCGCCGCCGAGGAAATGAAGAACACCGCCCGGCTCGCCGCCAAGCTCGGCGTGAAGACGGTGACCGGCTTTACCGGCTCGTCCATCTGGAAGTACGTGGCGATGTTCCCGCCGGCCTCCGAAAAAATGGTGGACGCCGGCTACCAGGACTTTGCCGACCGGTGGAACCCCATCCTGGACGTCTTTGACGAGGTGGGCGTCCGTTTTGCCCATGAAGTGCACCCGTCCGAGATCGCGTACGACTACTGGACCACCCAGCGCGCGCTGGAGGCGATCGGGCACCGTGAGGCCTTCGGGCTGAACTGGGATCCGAGCCACATGGTGTGGCAGGACATCGACCCCGTGGGGTTCCTCTGGGACTTCCAGGACCGCATCTACCACGTGCACTGCAAGGACACGAAGAAGCGCCTGACCAACGGGCGCAACGGGCGGCTCTCATCCCACCTGGCGTGGGCTGATCCGCGCCGCGGCTGGGACTTCATCTCCACGGGCCACGGCGACGTGCCCTGGGAGGACGCCTTCCGGATGCTGAACTCCATCGGCTACCGCGGCCCGTTGTCCGTGGAGTGGGAGGACGCCGGCATGGACCGCCTGGACGGCGCCCCCGAGGCACTGGCTTTTGTGCGCAGGCTCTCCAGCTACGAGCCCTCGGCGGCAGCCTTCGACGCCGCCTTCAGCACGAAGTAGCTCAGCACCAAGTATTTCAGCACAAAGTATTTCAGCACAAAGAACGGCCGGTCCTGGAACTCCAGGACCGGCCGTTCTTCGTTGGTTGAGCTTCAACCAACGACGCCTTGGGCCACGGGTGCTGCCTCAGCGAGGGCCGCCTCGGCCAGTGCAAGATGCCGCCGGGTCATGTCCGTAGGATCGTCCTGCAGCCACTCGTGGCCGCCCCACTCACTGGTGAGCGTGCCGCTGAAGCCGTTGCGGCCCAGGAGGGCGCCCAGGTCCCGCAGCGGCTGCGACACCCGCCCGCCGTCGTCGTCCAGGTCCCAGAACTTCAGGTGGAAGGCGCCCGCCATGGGGAGGATGCCCTGCAGGTCCGCCGCGTCACTGCGGCCGAAACGGATGAGCAGGTCCATAAAGAGGGTGTGGATCCTCGGGGGCACGTTTCCTGAGCGGAGCAGGGCGGTGACGGCGTCGATGGTGGACGGGTCGCGCCAGTCATTCTCCAGCCGCCCCACGAAGTCCTCAGGCAATCCGCCCCGGCGCAGCTCCTCCAGGTAGCTGACGGGAAGGGCGGGCATCAGCATACTGATGTCCACGAGCACCCTCACGTGGTCATCCCCGAGAGCATCTATGGCATCGAGGGCAGGCTCGACGGCGGCGCTGCCGGGGGCCTGCTGCCCCTGGATTTCCTCGTACAGCACCAGGTCGAGCTCATGCAGCAGCGGCTGGACGAGCGTGAGCAGGTCGGTGCCGGCCTGGCCGATCGGGAGCCGGATGCCGGTGGCTCCCACGCGGTGCGCGGCATGGAGCTGGGGAACCAGGAAATCCAGGCGTTCCTGCAGGGGACGGCGTTCCGTTGGTGTGAAGTCATCCAGGCTGGCCCCAACGATGCTGACAGACCCGCCCTTTGCCGCCAGGGCATCCCGCAGCTCGTCGACTTCGGCGGCGCGCGGAGCGGGAAAGGACCGCCACACCAGTCCGGGCTCGAGTTCGATCGTCTGCACCACAGAATCTGCGATGCCGGTGACAATGTCCTGGGCCGTCCGGCGGGCGGCGATGATGTCCGGGGTCCAGTTGAAGGAGCTGGCGCACAGCGTCCAGCTGCCAGGAATTTGGAGGGCCATAAGGCGTCTTCCCCTTTATGCTTGTTAATGACAAACTTATGTCAGATTCAGGATAAAGGATGGAAGGCATGTTGGGAACCGCTGTGCGCGAGGATGCGCTGACCGCCACTGCCGAAGGTTTTGAGCTCCGCATAGGCCTGCCGTGGATCCGCTCGATGCCGCTCTCGAGCATCGCCGGCCTCGCGGTGGAGGTGGACGGCGTTCCGCTGGCGCCGGGGAAACTGGCAGTAATGCTGGGGTTGCGGCGCGTGTCCCCGGGCGCCCTGCAGGAAGAGCAGGGCTGGTGGTTTGTGCAGGACAGGCTCGTCCTGGCAGGCAGGCGCGGGCTGTCCCGCGGGACGCACGCCGTCGCCGTCGACTTCCAGCTGATGGTGCCCTACCTGCAGGCGCGGCCCGGCTCGCCGCTGGTCCTGCCGTTCCATTTGGAGGCCCGGCTGGAACTGGACGGAAAGGCGGTCCCCAGCGCCTCCCTCGACGTCGCCTGAGCCCGCGCGCCGGGTGCTGATCCTAGGCGGGAACTGCAACCCGTTCCGGTGAGGGGCGGCCGTCAGCAAACCAGCGCGGGAAGGTGACATCGAAGAGCTGCTCGCGCGCCAGTTCCGCGCCACCGCGGAGGGGTTCGCGCTCGTCGGCCACGGAGAGGGTGATCGTCAGGTCGCGGGTGGCAAGCGGCAGCGACAGTTCGTAGACGCGCTGCCGCACTTCGGCCAGGAATACCTCGCCGGCGGACCCCATGGCGCCGCCGATGACGATGACGCTGGGGTTGAACATGTTCACCAGGGCGGAAATGGTCTCGCCCGCTACGCGCGCCGACTTTTGAATCAAGGTGATGGCCAGGGGATCGCCGGACCGGACCGCCAGGGTGATCTCCTCGAGGGTCAGTGCCCTCTTTTTCACTACCGCGGCCATGGAGCTGCTGGCGCCGTCCTTGATGGCTTGTTCCGCATCCCTGACCAGGGCCCAGCCGCTGGCCACGGCTTCCAGGCAGCCGACCTTCCCGCAGCGGCACTGCGCGGTGGAATCCAGGACCCGGACATGGCCGATGTCCCCGGCGGCGCCGTTGGCACCCCGGTGGATCCTGCCTTCGGACAGCAGTCCTGCACCGATTCCGGAGCCGATCTTGCAGTAGATCAGGTCCGCCAGGGAATCGCGGCGGCGGGCACGCTCTCCGAGGGCCAGCAGGTTGACGTCGTTATCCACCCAGACCGGCGCGTTGAAGCGCTCCTCGAAGGGGGTCCGGACGTCGAAGCCGTTCCAGCCGGGCATGATGGGAGGCGACACGGGCTGGCCGGAGGCAAAGTCGACCGGACCGGGAAGGCCAACCACCACAGCCCAGACGGGCACGTTGGAGTCCTTCTTCAGCACGTCGTCCACGAGGGCCATCACTGCCTCAATGGTCTTCTCGGGACCCCGGGAAATGTCCCAGGCGCGGTGTGTGTGCTCCAGGACGTCGCCGTCGAGCGCCGTCAAACCTACCCTGATATGGGCCGCTCCGAGGGCACAGATGATGATCCGCCCCTGCTCGGCGCGAAAGCGCAGGGTCCGGGGCGCGCGGCCGCCGGAGGAGGCGCCGAATTCCCCCTCGCCGAGGAAGCCGAACTGGATGGCCTGATCCACGCGCTGGCTGACAACACCCCTGCCCAGGCCTGTGACCTTGCCGATTTCGGGGCGGGTGGTTGCCTCGCCCGTCCGCACCAGGTTGACGATCCTCAGGAGGCTCGTCACTTCATCGGTCTGGGCTCCGAAGCGGAGGGTGGACTCTGTCGTCATAGTTTCCAATTCTCACACATCTAAGCCCACTAACGCGCGGTTTGCAGCAACTATAGCCAGATCCTTCCGTACTTATGAATAATAGTGACAGAAGAGGAGGGTGACGATGCCTTGGAACGTGGGGATTATTGGCGCCGGGCCCGGTGTCGCAGCGCTTCACCTGCCGGTGCTGGGGCGGCTTGCCGACCTGTTCACGGTGGTGCACGTCGCTGATGCGGGAAGCGGGCGCGCCCGGGTCCTGGCTGAACGGCATGATGCCCGCTGGTCGGAGGGTGAGGCGGACCTGCTGGCGGACCCGGCCGTGGGCCTGGTGGCTATCTGCAGCCCGCCCGCTGAGCACTCCCGCCAGATCCTGGCGGCGCTCGCCGCGGGCAAGCGCGCCATTTTCTGCGAGAAGCCGCTGGCCACCAGCGGGGAGGAAGCTGACCGCGTTGTCTCGGCATGCAGGGCCGCAGGCGCCACCCTGCTGGTGGGGACTAACCATCTGTTCGACGCCGCATGGGGGCGCGCCAAGCACCACCTCGTGGCCCTGGAGGGCAGGGTGCAGGCCATTTCAGTGACGCTGGCGCTTCCGCCGAACGACAGGTACCACCGGCTGGTTGGCGAGGGCGGTCCTTTCCGGGCTGCCGGGCGGGGCCGCCCCGACCTTGGCAACCCTGCGGTGGCGGCAGGCGTTGTGCGGCAGCTGCTGACCGGCCTCGCAATCCATGACCTTCCTGCCGTTCGGGACATCGCGCCGGGCATTGATGAAGTGGTCTACGCGAGGGCCGTTTCCCCGATCGGTTACCTGGTGGGGTACAGGGCCGGGGGAGTCCTGGTCCAGTTGGCGCTCACCATGCTTCCGGAAGGGCCGGATGCCCTGTGGCGGATGAGTATCGCCACTTCCCATGACCGCATCGAGGTCAATTTCCCGCCCGCCTTCGTCCACGCCGGAAGCGCCGCCACCCGGGTGCGGAGCGTTGACGGATTGTGGACGGAGTATCCGCGGGATGCCGAGGACGGCTATGTGGCCGAGTGGCGCCTGCTGGCCTCGCTCCTTGAGGGCGATGCCCCCGTGGAATACGACGAACTGTTGGCTGACGCCCGGTACGCCATCGATCTTGCCGATGCCGCTGCGGCGAAAGTTCTCGAAGGGGTGCCGCAATGAGCCAGGACCGGGCGTTCAGCGTTTTCACCGGTTTGCCCGCCTATACGGCGGCCGTTGCCGAGCTTCCCGTGAGTGCTGCCCTCGCAGAAAACGCGCGGGGAGCGGTGGCGGTGGTGCCGGGAACGGGCGACTGGTGGCAGGGGATGCTGGCCGCCCGCGCCGGCGGAGCGGCGGCGGTGGTGCTGGCGGATCCTGCTGTTCTTCCGCAAGGAGCCATTGAATTGAAGCAGTGGCCCGGGGACATTCCCGTGATTGTCGAACGCCCGCGCCTGCGCCCCGACCTTGAAGCCGCCGCGGTTGCGGCGAGACGCGGCAGTCCCGCCCGGATCATCACCGTGGAGTGCGCCGCCCCCGCTGCGGGCCTTGGTGCCCTCATCTGCGACGGTTTCGGCTGGATACGGTCCCTCGCCGCCGGATCGCTGGCCCTTCAGTCAAGCGTTGCCACTGTGCACAGCAGGATCGCACTCGTGGACGCGGGTGAGTACCAGGGCGGCACTGTCCCCGCCACCCTTTCGGCAACCGCCATCGGCGGTCCCCATGCCGGAGGCCTGCTCCAGGTGCTGGCTCTCGGTGAGGTGCGGACGGAAGTGACCCTTGATCACCCGGCCGGACTTGCCCGGGTGGAGACCGTCACCGAGGAAGGGGTCCTGCGCGCTCCGCCGCGCTATGAGTCCTCAGCGCGCCTTGCGCTCCGCCGGGCGCTCGACGCGTGCCAGGCGGAAGGGCCGGCAGTGGACCTGGCGGAGCTGCTGCAGGACATGGCGCTGGCCCGGACCCTGCTCGATGCGTAGGCAGTCCACGCCGCTTTCATGTCTGATCCACGCATTCTTATGTTGTTTTCTGACTAAAGTGCAGTATCATGGATAACGGCGCCGGGGTTCCTTCCGGACCCGTTCTCCGGTGTGATGGTGCGCCGGGGGCACACCACGTCGCGTCGACGGCCCGATCGTTCGGGTAGATCACTATGCCACTTTCGCCTTTGAGACTCCGTCTCCTTGTTGTCGCCCTGCTCTCGGTCTCCTTCCTCGGGGCCCTGGACCACACTGTCGTGTCCACTTCCCTGGCCACCATTTCCGGTGAACTGGGCGCACTCACGCTTATGAGCTGGGTTGTGGTGGGCTACACCCTCGCCAGCACTGTGCTGCTGCCGGTACTCGGCAAACTCGGTGACGTGCTGGGGGCCCGCCGCATCTTTCTCTTCTCGCTGGTGATGTTCCTTGCTGCCTCACTGGCCTGCGGCTTCGCCACCGACATGGCCTGGCTCATTGCCGCCCGCGTTCTGCAGGGCATGAGTTCCGCGGGCCTGCAGCTGATGTCCCAGACCATCATTGCCCGCGTCACCACCCAGCGGGAACGGCCCCGCTACATGGCCATCATCGGCGCCGCCTTCCCCATCGCCATCCTGGTAGGCCCCGTCCTTGGGGGTGCCATCACCGACTTTTGGGGCTGGCAGTGGGTCTTCTGGATCAACATCCCGGTGGGGGTTGCGGCCCTGGGCCTGGCGCTGATCGCGGTTCCGCACCTGGAGCCCGGCCCCATGCCCCGCCACTTCGACGTTGCCGGGGCTGCGGTCTTCACCACCGCCCTGGTGGCGCTCGTCCTCGCTGTTACCTGGGCCGCCGAGCGCAGCGCAGGCTTCGCCACGGCCGCCGCGCTCGCTGTCAGCATCGCCGGCTTTGCCGCCTTCTTTTTCATCGAGCGGCGGGTACCCGAACCCATCGTGCCGCTCCACTTCTTCGCCAACCGGACCATTGCCGCAGGCACGGCACTCTCGGCGATTATCGGCGTCGGCCTCTTCTCCATCACCGCCTACCTGCCCACGTACTTCCAGATGGCCTACCAGACCACCGCCACCGTCTCCGGCCTCGTCCCGATCGCCACGGTATTCGGCATGCTGGTCAGCAACCTGCTGACCGGATGGCTGGCCAGCCGGACAGGCCAGTACCGGATCTTCCCCATCATCGGAACCATGATGGGAGCCGCCGGGCTTCTGGTGATGGCCATGCTGCCCGCGGGCCTTCCGCTGTGGGTACCCATGATGGTGATGGCCGTAGTGGGAATGGGCACCGGAGCGTTTATGAGCCTGATCGTGGCGGTAGTCCAGGGCGCCGCCCCCGCCAGCCAGACCGGCACCATTACGGCCACCATCAACCTGGTGCGGCAGGTGGGCTCCACGGTGGCGACGGCGGTCATCGGCGGAGTGATTGGATTCGGCGTCGCTGCGCTGCTGCCGGCAGGCCTTGATGCTTCGACCCTGACGCCGCAGCTGGTGCACGCGGCCGCGCCTGCCATCCAGGCCGGCGTGGCGCAGATCTACAGCTCAGTCTTCACGCCGATCTTTATTGCCCTGGCGGCCACCTACGCGGTGGGGATCATCGCCGCGTTCCTGCTTCCACACGGTCGCCTCTCCGACGACCCCGTTCCCGCTTCCAGCACTTCCGAATCCCTCTCGGCCTGATTTCAAAGGAGACATCATGTCCAACCCCACCATTGCCATCGTCGGCAGCGGACCCATCGGTTCCACTTACGCCCGGGTGCTCCTGGAGCAGGTCCCGAACGCCCGGGTGGTGATGTTCGAAGCCGGACCGCAGCTCACCGACGTCCCCGGCGAGAGCGTCCGCAACATCCCCGATCCTGCCGAGAAGGCGCGTGCCCGGGAAATGTCCCAGGGCCCGCAGGCCGGCGCCTACCGGGAATCGCTTGGCATTCCGGCGGGCACCGTCACCGAGGGCATGTTCACTGCCCGGCAGGGCACCCACCTCCTGGACTTCGGCGGCGCGGGCTCCGCCCATGCGCTCTCCTTCCCGGCCGCGGCTGCGGCCACCAACGTGGGCGGCCAGGGCGCCCACTGGACCTGCGCGACGCCGTCGCCCGCCTTCAGCGAAAAGCTCCCCTTCATCGCCGACGACGAATGGGACGGCCTGATCGAGGACGCCAAGCAGCTGCTGCACGTCCACAGTGCCGCGTTCGCGGACTCCAAGGTGGGCGAAGCCATCCGGTCCCTCCTCGACGAGGAGTTCGGCGCGGAACTGCCGGACGGCTACGGGGTGGGCACCCTTCCGGTGGCCGGGGACCCGCAGCCGGACGGGTCCGTGCGCTGGGCGGGTGCCGACGTCGTCCTCGGACCGCTGATCGACAAGGACAACCCGCTCTCGAAGCAGTTCGAACTGCGTTACCTCACCCTGGTCCGCCGGGTGGAGCTGGACGGACAGCGCGTCACCGGCGTCACGGTGCAGGACCTGCGCACGGGGGAGGCCTCCTTTGTGGCAGCCGACATCGTGGTGGTTGCCGCCGATGCCTTCCGTTCCCCGCAGCTTTTGTGGGCCTCGGGCGTCCGGCCGCAGGCGCTGGGCCACTATCTGACCGAGCATCCCGTGGTCATTTCCACGGTGGCGCTCGACGCCGAAAAGATGGGCCGTTTCGCCACGGACGAGGACCTCAAGGTTGAGCTGGCCCGGCGGGCGCTGAATTCCGCCGACCCGGTGGCGGCCGTGAACCGCATCCCGTTCTCCGAGCCCGAGCACCCCTTCTCGGTCCAGGTGATGTACACCGAAACCACGCCGTTCCCCATGGAGCCGGGCACCCCGTACTCGGAGAACCGCTGGGGCTATGTCAACATGGGCTACGGCCTGCGCAAGCACCCGCGCTTCGAGGACGCCGTCACCTTCGACGAAAACGAGCCGGACTACCGCGGTTTCCCGAACATGACCATCGACTACGCGCTCACCGAGCGGGAGGAAACGGAGATCGCCCAGGCCACGGAACGGCTGAGGCGTGCCGGCAAGGCCCTTGGCGTCTTTGTTGCCGAGCCCCGCCTGATGCCCAACGGCTCCAGCCTGCACTACCAGGGCACCCTGCGGATGGGCGCCACCGACGACGGCACCTCCGTCGCGGATCCGTGGTCCAAGGTGTGGGGCTACGAGAATCTGGTGGTGGGCGGCAACGCCCTGATTCCGACGGCGACGGCGATGAACCCCACCCTGATGAGTGTTGCCATCGCGGTGCGCGGCGCCCGGAAGGTGGCCGAGGAACTGGGTTCCTAACACGCTTCCGGTTAGCCTTTGGGCCCTGAGGTCCATGGCGTCCATCCGTCCCGTGGATACCAGCTATCCCAAATCCATGATTCCGCGATAGCCCGGGTGTTGCCACAGTGAGGGAAGTCACTTTTCGGTGCCCCAGCGGCGCCGTCCACCCCGTGACCATCAAGAGGCTAAGGAAGATTCAATGGAGAATATTCAGCTCGCGGGTGCCGCCAGGAACGGGACGCCCGGTCTGGCGGAGACGCGCCGGGCCGGGCGGTTCCAGGCTGCCCTGCTTGTTGCCGGCAGCTGCATGCCGGTGCTGGGCGCCGTTCTGCTCGCGCCCATCCTGCCGACGTTAAGCGAGGTGTTTGCGGGCACACCCGGCGTGGCCATCCTGGTACCGCTCACCCTGACGCTGCCGGCACTGTTCGTGGCCCTCTTCTCACCGCTGGCCGGCTATGTCGCCGACAGGGTGGGCCGGAAGCAGCTCCTGGTCTTCGCCATGCTGGCGTATGCCGCCTTCGGGACGGCGCCGCTGTGGCTCACCAGCCTGGAGTCCATCGCCGTGTCCCGCGTCGGCGTGGGCATAGCAGAGGCCGCCATCATGACGTGCTGCACCACACTCCTTACGGACTATTACCAGGGCGAACAGCGGAACAAATACCTGGGCCTGCAAACAATGGTCAGTGCGCTCGCCGCCACGGCGTTCTTTGCCCTCGGCGGTGCCCTGGGCAGCATCAGCTGGCGGACGCCGTTCTGGCTGTACGCGGTCAGTGCCGTGATCGTCATCCCCATGATCTTTAAGCTGTGGGAGCCAGCAAAGAGCCAGCGCACGACGGCGGCGCGCACCCCGGTGCCGTGGCGGCAGATTGGCGCCCCGGCCGCAGTGACGCTGTTCGGGGGCATCGTGTTCTACGCCCTCATCGTGCACCTGCCGTATGTCATCACCGGCCTCGGCGTTGCTGACGCGGCACTCATCGGCCTCGCCGCAGCCATCGCATCCCTGGCCACGGCAGCTGGCGCCATCTCCTTCCGGTTCCTGGCGAAGCTGGGCACGAAGAACCTGCTGGCGCTCGCCTTCGGGCTGGCCGCCGTCGGACTTTCACTCGTTTCCGTCGCAGGGAATGTTCCGCTGGCGATTGCCGGTGCCGTCATTGCCAGCGCAGGAACCGGTGTCCTGCTGCCCACCCTCCTGACCTGGGCGGTCAACGGACTCGAATACCAGCAGCGCGGCCGTGGCACCGGCATCTGGACCGGAACATTGTTCATCGGCCAGTTCCTGACTCCGATCGTCCTCGGGGCGGCCGCGGCGGGGCTCGGAAGTCTTGGGTTTGCCTTGGGCGCCTTGGGCATCGCGTGCGCTGTGGCCCTCCTTGCCGTCCTGGTCCGGGGGCCGCGCATGGTGCCGGTCAGCCATTAGCCAGCCTTTGGAAGGGCGGAACTAAAGGGCACGGATAACCTGTGGGTATGAAGAACCTGGACCTGAACCTGCTGCCCCAACTTCAGGTCCTCCTGGAACTGCGCAACATCTCCCGGGCGGCGGAGCGGCTCCAGCTCAGCCAGCCGGCCACCAGCGCGGCGATGGCCAGGCTCCGGCGCCATTTCGACGACGAACTCCTGGTCCGCAACGGCCGCACCTATGACCTCACGCCTTTTGCCCAGTCGTTGGTCCCGCTGGTTGATGAAGCCATGCTTCACATCCAGCGGGCCACGCGCGTGCGGTCCGGGTTCGACGCCGCCACCAGCGAGCGTGAGTTCATCATCGCCGCCTCGGACTACGCCGCCGCCCTCATCGTGGGGCCGCTGCGGGGGATCCTGCGGGAAGAAGCACCGGGCGTCTCCGTGGACTTCGTCCCCACCGCAGGCTCAGGGATCCAGGGCCAGATGGCCGACTACTCCAAGATCGACCTGCTGGTGGGGCCCACGGGGTACCAGATGCAGGGCGTCAGCAAGCAGCTCTTCCGTGACAGCTTTGTGGCCGTGGCCGACGCCGGCAACCCGCTGCTCCAGCAGCCCCGCCTGACCCTCGAAGACCTGACCGCAGTGCCGCACGCCGTCGGCTATTTCGGCGAGGGCATCAGCACCCCGGCGGACAAGCTGTTCGAGTCCCGGGGCATCCAGCGCCGGGTGGCGGCCGTGGTGGCAGGCTTCCTCTCCCTGCCGCTCCTGGTCGAAGGCACGGACCTTGTGGCACTCGTTCCGCGGATGCTGGCTGGACGGGCACAGCGCGGCGCAGACATAGCGGTGCTGGAGTTCTCCGGGGGAACCGAAGCGTCGCTGGTGGAGGCGATGTACTGGCACCCGTCCCAGGCCGAGGACCCGGCGAGCGTGTGGCTGCGGTCAGTGGTCCAGCGCTCCTGCGCCCGGCTTCACGAGCTCTTCCCCGTCACCGCGCATCCGGTGGCTATCCAAGGGGCGGATACCGGGTAAACCCATGTCCGGCACCCGCTGCCGGAGGGGGTACCCTGCATGATTTTCCCCTGTGACGGGTGGTTGCGCAGCCGTAGACTCGTGCTGAAGCGAGCCGTGCAGCGACTCAGACAACCCCAAGGAGGACTGTTATGAGCAATGTAACCACCAGCCCTGAGGCGGCGGCCGCCGCGCAGACCCTGTTCCGGGTGGCCCTGGGAGGAGTGCTCGTGGCTCACGGATCCCAAAAACTCTTCGGCTGGTTCGGCGGGGGAGGCGTCGAAGGCACCAGTCAGGGCATGCACGCCATGGGGTTCCGCCCCGCTAAAACAAGCGCCGTCCTTGCGGGTGTAGGTGAAGCAGGAGCCGGGCTCGCCTTGGCCCTGGGTTTGGCCACCCCTGCCGCCGGTGCCGCTGCCGCAACCACCATGGGCGTCGCAGCCAGCGTCCACGCCCCGAACGGTTTCTTCGCCCAGGAGGGCGGCCTTGAGTACCCGGCCGTGCTGGGCCTGGCAGCCGCCGCGTTCACGATCGGGGGTTCCGGACTCTACTCCCTTGATGCGCTCACCGGCCATGTCCTGGATCGGCCATGGATGCGGATCACCGCTTTGGCCGCCATTCCCACCGCCATCGCCATCCAGGTTGCCCGCCGGCGCAAGGCCCTCGCCTCAGACGCTGCGGCCCCGGCCGCAGACAGTCCTGCGGTCATCACCACAGAAGAGGGCTGAACTTGTCCCAATGAGTATCCACGCGGCGGATACCACCTAGATCCCAGACGCCGTTCCCCTTCCGGCCCATCCCTGCGAAAGTCGAGGAAACACACTTTCGGAAGGATCTCCCATGCCCGCTTCCAGTCGGCGCCTGGCCGGCAAGACGGCCGTCATCACCGGAACGGCAAGCGGCCAGGGCAGGGCTGCCGCGCTCGCCTTTGCCGCGGAAGGGGCCTGCGTGGTGGGCTGCGACATGGACGATGACGGCGCCGCCGCCACGGTTGCGGCGGTCACCGACGCCGGGGGCCGAATGAGCAGCAGCCGGGTTGATCTGACGGACGAGGCAGCCGTGGCGGCCTGGGCTGCGGATGTCGCCGCCAGGCACGGCCAGGTCCACGTCCTGTACGCCAACGCCGCAGTCACGCGCTTCGCCCCGGTGGAGGAGCTCACCTTCGATGACTGGAAGTGGAACATTGAACACGAGATGGACGTGGTGTTCCTGCCGGTCAAGTACTTCTGGCCGCAGTTGATCCAGGCTGCCAACAGCGCCATCGTCCTGGTGGGCTCCACGGCGGGGGTGACCGGCTCGATGACCAACGGCCGGCTGGCCCACACCGCCACGAAGGGAGCGGTGGTGGCCATGACCAAACAGCTTGCGGCCGAGGGCGCCCCGCACGGTCTGCGGGTCAATGCGGTCAGTCCGGGAATGATCCGTACCGCGGCCACCGAGGGCAACCTCCTCGCTCCCGACCATCCGATGCGGGCCATCGCCGGCAGCATCCCGCTGGGCCGGATAGGGGCGCCCGAAGAGGTGGCAAAGTGCGCGCTGTTCCTCGCCTCCGACGAGGCCTCGTACGTCACCGGCGCCAACTTGATGGTCGACGGCGGCTGGTCCGCGGTGCTGCCGGGCTGACCGTTTGGTTTAGCGCAGGGCGTCGGAGACCGACTTGGCAGCGCCGTGGGATGCCTGGCCGCCGTCCACGGGGATCTCGGCACCCGTTACGAAGGAAGAGAGCGGGCTGAGCAGGAAAAGCACGACGGCGGCCACCTCCTCCACGCTGCCGGTACGTCCCAGCGGGGTTTCGGCCAGGGTGGCCTGCCGGAACTCAGGCTTGGCGCCCGCCGTCATGGGTGTTTCGATGAAGCCCGGATGGACGGTGTTGACCCGGATCCCGAGCGGGCCAAGTTCCATGGCTGCCACCTGGGACAACCCGCGCAGCGCCCACTTGCTCGCGGTGTAGGCCAACGGATAGTGCGCCGTCAGGCCCGCAACAGAGCCGACATTAACAATGGAAGCGCCGCTGCCCATCAAGGGCGCGAGCGACTGGATTCCCAACAGGCTGCCGGCAACGTTGACCTCGTAGACCTTCTGCAGGTCGGCCACCGAGACATCCAGTAGCCGGCTTCGCTGGGTGACGCCGGCGTTGTTGACCAGCCCGTCCAACTGCCAGCCTTGCGACCGGATCCAGGAAGTGAATCCGGACCAGCCGGAGGCATCGGTCACGTCCAGCTGCCGATATACGAGGGCGCCGGCCGAAGCCGAAGGCTCCGTGCCCAGCCCGGCGGGCATTTCCGCCGCCAGGTCCGTTGCGATGACCCGCGCCCCGGCCTCCGCCAGCAGGCGCGCCTCCGCGGCACCCTGGCCCTGGCCTGCGCCGGTGACCACCACTGTCCGGCCCTCGAGCTGGAGGGAAACCACCCTAGATTCCGGAAGGAGCGGCAGCGGCCACCCGGTTGCGCGGACGGGTACGGGCGGGAACCCGGGTCACGGCCTCGCGCCGGGCGCCCACGGTGTTCTCGATGGTTCCGATCCCTTCCACCGTCATCCGGACCACGTCGCCGGTCTTCAGCGGCGGGGGAGTCTGGGCGCCGTTCCGGCCCCACAGTTCGGCCAGGCAGCCGCTGCCGCACGTGCCGGAACCCAGCACATCGCCGGGCCGCACCACCGAGTCCTGCGAGGCATAAGCCACCAGCTCCGCGAACGGCCAGCCCATGTTGGAGAGCAGGTCCTGGCCGATCACTTCCCCGTTGACTTCGACAGCCATGGAGATCGGCAGGAAGCCCTCGGCGTCGTGCCGGTCCTCGAACTCGTCCGCGGTGACAATCCACGGGCCGAGTGTGTTGGCGAAATCCTTGCCCTTGCAGGGCCCCAGGCTGACCTTCATTTCCCGGCGCTGCAGGTCCCGCGCGGACCAGTCGTTGAGCACGGCGTACCCGAAGATGTGCCGGCGGGCTTCCTCCGCGCTCAGGTTCCGGCCGTCGCTGCCCGGAACGCGTCCGACCACGGCGGCCACTTCCGTCTCAAAGTCCAGGTCCGTGCACCCCGCCGGGATACCGATCACCTCGCCGGTGCCCGTCACCGTGTGCGGGTTGGTGAAGTAGAAGGTGGGTGCCTCGTACCATTCGGGCACCACGCCGGCCACGCCGTCGATGCTCTTCCGCACGCCTTCGACGTGTTCCTCGAACGCCACGAAGTCCCGGATGGTGGCGGGCACCAGCGGGGCGCGCAGGCCCACCTCCGTCAGCGGAACGGCAGGGGCGGACGCAATGACCTGACGGGCCAGTGCCAGCGCCTCCTCGAGTCCGGCGTCAAGCAGTGTCTGGACGGACTGGCCTGCGGGCAGGGCATAGCAGTTTCCGCCGTCCACAAAGCCGGACTGCGTCCCGCCGTCGTGATCCCAACGGGCAATCTTGACCATATTCGTCTTCCTTAAGCGTTGCGTCGGGCGGCCAGGGCGGCCGCCGCGGTGATGCCCAGCGTGCGTGCGTTGCCGCCCAAAACCTGGGTTTCGTCCTCGGCAGGGAGCCCGGCGGCCTCCACCTCGTCCACCGGGAGGTCCGATCCCATGTCGAACGGGTAGTCCGAGCCGAGCAGCACCTGCTCCGGACCGGCGGCGGCCACGAGAGCCCGCAGTTCAGCGGGGCTGTGCACGAGTGAGTCGAAGTACAGCTTCTTCAGGTAGGACGACGGCGGCTGGGCGCAGCCGTGTGCCTCGGGCCGGACCTTCCACGCATGGTCCGAGCGGCCCAACGTTGTGGGAAGGTAGCCGCCGCCGTGCGCCGCCAGCACTTTCAACTCAGGGTGCCGGTCCAGGACGCCGCTGAAGATCAGGTGGGACAGGGCCACCGCGTTCTCGGCCGGCTGGGAAACGGCGTTGGCCAGATAGAAGCGGTCCAGCCGCTCATCCAGCGAGCAGCCGAACGGGTGCAGGAACACCAGGGCGCCCAGCTCCTCCGCCCGGTTCCAGAACGGCTCCAGCCGGGGATCGGACAGTTCCACGGTGCTGCGCTCCGGATCGTTTGGGGTGGCGGCGAACGAGCCGATCTCCACACCCAGCAGCCCGCATTCCAGCACCGCATCCTCCAGGGCTTCCACCATCAGGGCAGGGTGCTGGAGCGGGACCAGGCCGAGGCCGTTGAGCCGGTCCGGCGCGCGGTCCACAAATTCGCGGACCGCCTGGTTGGCGGCCTTGGCCAGTTTGAGGCCCAGTTCCCCGCCGGCGAAGTAATAGAAGTGCGACGGCGACGGCGAGACCAGCTGCACCTCCACGCCCTGGGCGTCCATGTCAGCGAGCCGGCGGTCCAGGTCCGTCAGCTGCGGCCAGCGCTCCTTGATCATCCTGCCCGACGCTGCCATGGACTCCGGGCCGTTGCGCCGCACTTCCAGGGCCTGCTGGGCGCCGAAGCCCTCGGGATCCGTCTCGGCCGCCAGCTGCTGCAGGGCCGGAAGCAGGATGTGGGCGTGGACATCCACGGTGGGCACTTGGACAGGATCGGCGCTCATGCGGGTTCCTTTAGCATGGTGGACAGCGAGTTCATCAGGCCGGGCACGTTGGCGTCGCGGACGCCGTCGAGCATCCACTGCCCCAGCTGGACGGAAGCGGTGACTACTGCCTTGGCCCGGTCCAGCCGGCGGTCGGTGAATTCCTTCCACAGGGTTTCGGTGAGGTGGTCAGCCCGGATCAGCAGCTCAGCCAGCACAGCGGCATCCTCGAGTGCCATGGCTGCACCTTGCGCCACCGTGGGCGGGCAGCTGTGGGCCGCGTCGCCGATGATCACGGTGCGGCCGCGGTTCCACGGGCCATCCACCAGGTGGGTGGTGAACCACGTGTAGTTGATGCGGGCGCTGTGGTCCAGGTTGGCGCGGATTTCCTTCCACGGCCCGCCGTAGGCTGCGGCGAGTTCGGCCATGATGCGGGGCCCGTCCTCGTGCTTGCGCTCCTGGGCCTTCTCCACCAGGTAGGCGTAGATGGTGTCCGGGCCGGTGGGGCAGTAGCCGGCGATGAAGCAGGGGCCGCCGTAAGTCAGGTCGGTGCGGACCACCTCGTCGGGCCGCTCCACGAACGCGCGCCAGATGCCCATGCCGGTGGGCTGTGGTTCCACGTCGATGCCGATGGCCTTGCGCACGGCTGAGTGCAGGCCGTCGGCGCCAATCAGGAGGTCATACGTTGTGCTGCCGCCGTCGGCGGTGCTCACGGTGACGGATCCGCCGTCGTCCGTTATTCCGGTGACGGTCCTGCCATAGCTGATCCGGGCACCGGCCTGCTCGGCGCGTTCGCGGAGGATGGCGGTGAGGTCCGGGCGGTACATGCCCATGGTGGCGGGAAGGTCCTCGCCGCCGGTCCGGATGTCCTCGAGGACCGCGATAACGGTGCCGGCCGGATCCGGGGCGCGCAGGCCCAGGGTGCTGAACCCGTAACCCTTCGCCTCCACCTGGTCCCAGACTCCGAGCTGGCGGAGCACCCGCAGGGCGTTGCCCTGCAGGGTGATGCCGGACCCGAGGGTCTGCGGGGCGTCCGCCTTTTCGAGGATTTCCACCTGGATTCCGGCGTCGGCCAGGAGGATGGCTGCGGCCAGCCCAGCGGCTCCCGCCCCAACGATTCCGACGTTCTGTACTGCTGCCATCGCTGACTCCTTTGTATTGACGGCGATACTGCTGGTGGTTGTTGCTGTTTTAACTGAAGCTACCGGACGGCGATCGGGTTGACCGGCGATCCGACTGCCCCGGTGATCGGGAGCGGGGCTGCGGTGAGCAGGAAGTCGTACCTGCCGTCCGCCGCGCACGCCTCGGCCAGCCCGTCCGGGTCCCACATCTCGCCCAGGAACAGGCCAAGGTTGGGGATCGCGATCTGGTGCAGGGGCTGGAAGGCGGCGTCGAACTCGTTCGGACGGACCTCGAAACCCCAGGTGTCGGTGGCGATTCCGGCGATTTCGCTGCGGTGCAGCCAGGGTGCCGTAGTAAAGGACAGCCCCGGGGCTGACCCGCCGGCGTAGTCGCCCCAGCCGTCGCGGCGGACCCGCGTGTACTGGCCGGTGCGGATTACTACGATGTCGCCCCGGCCCACGGTTGAGGTGGGGCCTTGGAGGTCGATGGTGCGCTGGAGGTGTTCGGGGGTGATCGCGAATCCGTCCGGCAGTTCGCCGTCGTTCCGTCCCAGTTCGGGGCCGAGGGCCCGGCCGACGTCGAGCAGCACGCCCCGGGTGACGATCTTGGCCGCCGCGGTCTCGATACCGGTGACCAGGTCGCCCTCGGAGGTGACCACGTCGCCGGCGGCGCGGCCGTTCCAGGCCTTGCCCTGGTCGAAGATGTGGCCCAGGCCGTCCCACTGGGTGGAGCACTGCAGCGGCATGGCGATCACGTCGTCCGCTCCGCCGAAGCCGTGCGGGAAGCCCTGGTTGCCGCGTTCGGCGTCCACTCCGGTGTCCGTCATGGTGTGCACCGGATTGGTGCGGCGGCGCCAGCCCTTCTGGGGGCCGTTGGTGTCGAACGGCTGGGACAGCGAGAACGCCTCACCGGTCTTGACCAATGCCGCGGCTTGGATGCGCTTGGCTGGGTCGATGAAGTTCAGGGTACCCAGGACGTCGTCCTGGCCCCAGCGGCCCCAGTTGTTGTGGGCCTGCGCCATGGCCCGGATGCTGCCGACCGGATCCTCACGCCGGATAGCCGGGGAATCAGTTGATTCCCCGGCGCCGGTTAGTGCTGTGTCCTGGGTGGTCACTGGACACCTTCTGTTGTGGTTTCGTCCTTGCAGTGGATGAGCTGGGTGCCGAGGCCCGTGATGGTGCCTTCCATAACGTCCCCGTCCTGGAGCAGCCGGCCCCAGTGCTGGCCGTTGCCCGCGGGGCTGCCGGTCAGCACGAGGTCGCCCGGGCGCAGCGGCATGATCTGCGACGCTTCGCTGACCAGCTTGGCCACACCGAAGATCATGTCCTGCGTGGACTCGTCCTGCATGGCTTTGCCGTTGAGCTTCAGGGTGACCTGGACGTCCTGCGGGTCGCCGAAGAACTTGGCCGGGACCAGCAGCGGCCCGGTGGGCAGGAAGCCCGGGGCGTTCTTGGCGCGGTACCAGTCCGAACCGATGGCGGGCATGTCCTTGCGGAAAACGTACTCGCGGGTGGTGATGTCGTTGACCATGCTGTAGCCGAACACGTACTCCAGGGCCTCCTCGGTGGTGACCCGGAACGCCGTCTTTCCGATCACCGCCGCCAGTTCCAGTTCCCAGTCGTGGGACTTGGAGTAGGACGGCAGGGTGAGGTCGTCGGTGGCGGAGGCGATCGCCGTCGGGAGCCCGATGAAGAAGTACGGCGTGCCCTGGCCTGCGCGCTTGTCCATCATGGCGGCGGTTTTGGCGCGCACTTCCTCCTCGTCCTCCCCGGGTTCGCGGTGGGCTGCGGCGAGGTCGATCACGTGCTTGCGGTAGTTCGCGCCGGTCTGCAGGACCTGCGCGGGCTCCACGGGGGCAAGGATTTCGACGTCGGCCAGGGCCAGGCCGGTGTCCTTGCCTGCCGAGGCGGCCAGGGAGTCCAGCTGGGGTTCGGTGGTGTCCCAGTGTTCGATCAGGGAGTTGATGTCCCCGTCCAGCGGCAGGACCCGGTCGTCAACCAGCAGGCCCGCGCGGGCCTTGGAGTCGCCGGCTTCCTGGAACCGGATGAGTGCATAGGTTTCAGCCATGGTTTCTTAGCCCCGGCCCTGCTTGGCGTACGGGTTCAGGAGGGCTTCCTTCATCTCGGGCGAAGCACCTTCCTCGGTGGCGGTGAAGCCTTCGGCCGGCGGGAAGGATTCGGTCATGGAGTGCGGCATGGCGCCGTTCTTGTAGAAGTTGTTGGAACCAAGCGAGGGCTTCCAGGTGCTGGCTTCCCAGTCCGGGACGTAGTTGCGGTAGCCGCCGGAGTTGAGCTCCACGCGCAGGCCGGAGGGGTCGCGGAAGTAGAGGAAGTTCTGCTCGCCTACACCGTGGATGGAGGGGCCGTATTCCATCGGGGTGCCGTTTTCCATCATGACGTCGGCGGTGCGGAGCAGGTCCTCGGTGGCGTCCACCCAGAAGGCGATGTGGTTGACCCGGCCGGCCCGGCTGGAGGTGTCCAGGACAACGCCGAGGTCGTGCGACTTTTCGTTGGTGGTCAGCACGGAGAACACGGTGATGGGTGCTTCGTCCAGGTCCACGAACGCCATAACGCGGAAGCCCAGGGCTTCGTTGTACCACTTGGCGAAACCGCGGACGTCGGAGGACGCTACGGTGACGTGGTCCAGGAAGCGGGGGGCGGCGGCGTGGCTGCTGCGGCGCTCCGGGCGGTCCGGGTAGGTGGATTCGAAGCCGGGCTCGGCCACGAACTTTTCCACGTCGTAGAAGAGGCGCATGTGGTGGCCGTAGGGGCCGGTGAATTCGTAGGCCTTGCCGTAGCCGTGGCCGCCGGCGGTCCAGGTGCCCTGCACGCCGGTCGCTTCGATGCGCTGGGCTGCGGCTTCCAGGGCTGCCTGGGAGTTGGTGCGCCAGGCCATCCGGCCCAGGGACGCTTCGGGGCCTTCGGTGATCACCAGGCTGTAGCGGTAGTAATCGCCCCAGCAGCGCAGGTAGACGTTGCCGTCCACGCGGTCGATGATGCGCATGCCGAACTTTTCCTCGTAGAACCGTGCCGAGGCTTCGACGTCCGGAGTGGTGATCTCGAGGTGGGCAAGATGGGAGAGGGGAGTTTCCACGTTGAAGTCCTTTTGGTTACTGGCTGCTGTCGGTTTGGTGCAGGTCCTGTAACTACTGTGAGGCACTTCATATATTTGGGGAAGGCGAGTTTTTCGATATCAACTATCCGTCCCACCGATACCTTCCGCGAGGGGGGACGCTCTCTCACTTAATGCGCTTAAATCGCCAACGCCCGCTCACTTTCCTGGGGAAAGTGAGCGAGCGTTGGCAAAAATGGCGCATTAAGTGAGAGAGCGTCCCGGGTGGCGCTATGTTTACTCCTTGCCGAGCCCGGCCGCCGGGGTCTTCTCGCCGGAGACGCTGTTGAGGGCACGCAGGTCGAAGATGCCGTTGATGTCCGCCTGCTTGGTGGTGCCTGCAGTGACACCGTCCTCGAGGAGCTTCTGGTAGGTTCCGGCGAGCGGATCAACGGTAAACACGATGTTCTTCAGGGACCGGTCGATCACGTCCGCCTTCAGCTCCGCACCGGCAGCTTCCTTGAGGGCTGCGTTGATGACGGTGGCCTTCTCGCCGTCGGCAGCCTTGTTCAGCCACTCAACCGACTTCACGTGGCCCTTCAGCAGTGCCTTCACGGTGTCCGGGTGGTCGGCGGCGAACTTCTGGTTCACGATCAGGATGGTGGTGGGGAACTCGCCGGGCTTGCCGGACAGCGAGCCGTCCCAGAGGTCCTTTTCGTCCACCAGCACCTTGGCGCCCGCGGTCAGGACCAGGCGGGAGGCCCAGGGCTCGGGCAGCCACGCGCCGTCGAGCTTTCCGTCCTGGAACAGCTTGAGGGTCTGGGCGTTTTCGGTGGGGTTGATGGCGACGTCGCCGCTGCCGTCCACGTTGGTTTTGTAGCCTTGCGCGGTGAGCCAGGCGCGGAGGGCCACGTCCTGCGTGCCGCCGAGCTGCGGGGAGGCCAGGGTTTTGCCCTTGAGGTCTGCCGCGGAGTTGATCTCCGGCTTGACCACCAGCTGCGCGCCGCCGGCCGCAGCGCCGGCGATGATGTTGATCGATTCTCCACCGCTCTTGACGAACGAGTTGATGGCGGGGTTCGGGCCGATGTAGGTGGCATCGATAGCGCCGGCGTTCAGTGCTTCGATGGCGGCCGGGCCTGCGTTGAACACTTGGGTGGTCAGTTTGGTGTCGCCGAGTTCGTCGGCGATGTAGCCCTGGCTGACGCCCACCAGGGCGGGGGCATGGGTGACGTTGCCGAAGTAGCCGAGCTTCAGTTCGGCGGCGGGGTTGCCGGAAGGGGCGGTTTCCCCGGCGGCAGCGGGGGCGCCGCCGCTGCTGTTCACGGTGGCGGCGACGGCCGCGCCGCCACCCACCAGGGCCAGGAGGACGGCGGCGATGCCGATCTTCTTCCCGAGGGGACGCTTGGAGCGGCCCGACTGGCCGGCCACGATGCGGGTGGAGCCTTCGTGGCTCTCCGGGCTCTTGTTCGAGGGGTCTGACATGGGAAATTCCTTTGCTGGGCGGGTGCTGAAATGAGAGTACGGAGCACCCGCCAGCGCCACAATCAGTCCCGACGCGGGCGTTCACGCAACGTCGCGAACGCTCAACAGGACGTAGCCCTGCGTTACGGAACGTCTTGGGAAGACATGCAAGGGACGTACGACGGCGGCCCGCGGCTTAGTTGCCGCGGGAGGGTCGGTGCGGCGGAAGGGAGCGCCTGCGGATGAAGTATTCCGCGACGGCAAGGTTGATGACCCACGCGGCGCCCATCAGCAGGGCCCTCATGGTTGTGCCCGGCGGGCTGGAGAGGAGTTCGGGCACGATGAGGATCAAAGCCTGCGTTCCGGCGCCAAGGCCAATGGCGTAGGCGCGGGTCATCCAGGCCCCGTGCTGCCGGAAGTCGCGGCGCAGCACGGCGCCAAGTCCCAGGAGGAGGCTGGCGGCCATGGCGGAGCCGAAAGCGAGCCGAAGGACAAGCAGCAGCGCACCATCGCTGGGCGGCAGTGTGTAAAAAACCGTCATCCACAGGCCGGAGAGTGCTGCGAGCAGGCCCGCGGGCAGGAGGATGCCTCCGGCCATCCGGTGCCAGCGGTGCCTGCGCCCGCGAAGTGACGGCACGAACTGGAATGCCCCGAGCAGGGAGTACACGGTGACACTGACGATGTGGACCACCACCGGCGCCGGGGAGTCGAAGAACCTGGCGTTGCGCTCCGTCACTGCCCCACCGCCGGTCAGTTCGGTAAGGCGGGCCGCTCCCGCGATCACCGGTATGAGGCTGAGGAGGATCAGGCCGGCGGGAACAAGCCATTCCGGCCGGCGTCTGACCACCGGTGACTTCGTCTGGGAGCTTTGTTCCGTGATGTGCATTGTTCTGCTCCTCTTGATGCGGACCGGCTTGCCCTGCGGGGCGGACCAGACAGGTCGTCCTCGAGGGGAAAGGTGTACGGCGTACACCTGCTACTGCTAAAGATAGGTGTACGCCGTACACTGGTCAAGGGGTGCAAGGAGAGCGGAAGGATCAATGGCATGGGCAGTCAGGGCACCGTCCCGCGCGTGCGCCTCAATCGCGACCGGGTGCTGCAGGCCGCCGTCACGCTCGCTGACGGGATAGGGATCGGGCCGCTCAGCATGCGCAGGCTTGCGCAGGAGCTGGATGTGGTGCCGATGGCCCTCTACAAGCACGTCGCGAACAAGGAAGAACTCCTCGACGGGATGGTCGATGTGATCATCACCGAGATTGATCCGCCCGCCACGGGCCTGGGCTGGAAGGATGGTGTCCGAGGCAGGATCCTCTCGGCCAGGAGTGTGCTTCAGCGCCATCAGTGGGCCCGGCAGGTCCTTGAAACGCGCACCAACAAAACGCCTGGTGTCCTCGCCTACATGGACTCCTTCATCGGGATGTTCCTCGACGGCGGTTTCTCGGTGGACCTGACGCATCACGTGATGCACGCTATTGGCAGCCGGATGTGGGGCTTCACGCAGGAACTGTTCGACGGACCGGCCAACAACGACGACGCGGGTGCCGTGGACGCGGGCGATGCTGCCCGCCAAGCGATGTTCCAGGAGATGGCCGCCCGCTATCCCAACGTCCTGACCATCGCCATGGCTTCCGCCCACGATCCGGCCGGCGTCGTAGGCCAGGGCTGCGATGACCAGTTCGAATTCGAGTTCGCGCTGGACCTGCTGCTGGACGGAATCGACAGGCTGCACGCCCAGGGGTGGACGTCGGCGCGGGCATAAAGGCCAGTGAAAAGTTCCGCCAGCGACCCCCTAAAAGGGTTCAGCGGCAGCATAAAACGGTGGAGCGGCACCGCGACCGCAAGGGCCGCAGTACCACTCCACCGTTGAAATGACTGGGTTCAGCTGCCCGCAGCCGCCAGCCGTTCCTGCTGAACGGCCGCCTGCTGGACCGCTGCCGGGGTGAACCGGGCTCCCGTATCGGGGAACGCCGGCACCTCGATCCGCGCGTGGGTGTGGACCTCCTGGACAGTCCTGCGCGTATGCTCGGCGATGTCCTCCATGGTGGCCACCCACATGCCTTCCATGCCCTTGACCCGTTCAATGAGCCGTTCCAGGGCGACGGCCTTGGAGGGCCGGCCGGAGATGAAGGGGTGGTTGGTGAGGACGAAGCAGCTGCCCTGGGCGTGGTGCGCCTCCGCCTCGAGGGTCCACATTTCCAAGACCTTCGCCGGGCTTTCGATCACGCCGCTGCCGGTCACGCCGGGGTAGAACGCGTACTGCTCCCAGTCATCCAGCGTCCAGTCCACGGGGATCTCCACGATGTCCCGGGAGTCGCCCGGGGCGACGCTGAAGCGGTAGGGGGCGTCGCCGTCGAGCAGGCTCGAATCGTAGAGGAAGCCGCGGTCCGCCAGGAGCCCGGCCGAGTGCCAGTTCAGTTCCCACCAGGGCGCCCGGTACCCTACCGGCTCCACCCCGGCGGCTTTGGCGAGCGCCTCCAGTCCGCGGTCGAGGTAGCGGGCCTCCGTTTCGGCGTCGATGCCCTGCATGGGCTCGTGCAGGTAGCCATGGTGCGCCACCTCGTGCCCGGCGTCCACAATCCGCCGGACGGTGTCCGGGTAGCACTCGGCCGTGAAGCCGGGAACAAAGAACGTGGCGCGGATGTCCTGGCGCTGGAGGATCTGCAGCAGCCGCGGAACGGCCACCTTGGGCCCATAGGACTGGTGCGTCATCAGCGACATCCGGCGGGTGCTCTTGGGATCGTGGGCGATGGTGCAGGATTCTGCGTCGACGTCGAACGTGAAGGATGCTGCCGCGCGCTTGCCCTCAGGCCAGGTGATGGGATGGGCGGAGTCGGCGAATGCTTCAAGGGTCATGGTGGTCCTAGCGTTACGGGTGCGGGCGGGAAGGTCAGAGCGCTGCCGGCGTACCGGGAGCGGAGGCTCCGGTCAGTTCGGCGGAAACCTGGGTTGCAGGGGCAGGGGCGTCGATGAATTTCCGGTGCATCTTCGGGCCCAGGATGGCGTAGCTGGTGGCACTGGCGAGGCCGCCGGCGAGCCAGGACAGGTCCCAGCCGCCCAAGGCCACGGCGATGGGGCCCTGCATGGCGGGAACGAGGCCGTACATAAACAGCCAGGTGGCGAAGATGCCCACCAGGAGGGAGGTGACCCCCGCCCAGTTGATGCCGGGGAGCCTGCGCGTGCCGACGCCGTCGAACAGCCTTTCCGGATTGCCGGGCCAGCGCTTGTCGATCCAGAAGTAGTGCACCAGCATCACGCCGCCCCAGGCGGCCACCCAGGCCACCAGACCGATGAGCCAGGCGTCCAGGACTGCGGCGAAGTCCTCCTGGAAGATAAAGAAGACGACGGCGGCGAGCGAGAAGACGCCGACGAACAGGTTGAGCTTGCGGCGGCTGATGGTGATGTCCAGTGCCTGCGTGGCCACCGAGAAGGTGTAGATGTTCAGGATGTTGGTGGCGATGGGGCCGTGGAGCACCATCAGGAGAACCGGCAGGGCGAGGACGCCGAAGTTCTGGACGATGAGCTTGCCGGGATCGATTTCGCCGCTGTTGGTGGCCAGGCTTGCGCCGAGCACTCCGAGCCAGACGACGGGGATGAACTGGCCCAGGACGGAGGCCAGGTACACCTTCTTCTTAGGGACTTCGGTGCTGACGAACCGGGAGTAGTCGGCGGCGTAGGTGAACCAGGTGATGCCCCAGCCGATGCCGATGGCAGTCATCACGGCACTCATGGCGGCGATCCGCTCGGACCCTTCAAGGATGTTGCCTGCGGGGCCGGCGTAGCCCCAGTCGATCTTCATGCCGAACCAGGCCACGGCGGACATCACGGCGAGGATGATGATGGTGGGCGGGACCGTCCACTTTTCGAAGGCGGCGATGGCTTTGTAGCCGAACCAGGCGATGGCCACCTGCGCTGCCATGATGGCCGTGGCCACACCGATCTTCCAGGCGTAGTTGTGGGCCGTGGGATCAACCCAGCCGAGTGTGCCGAACAGTGCCATGACCAGGTCCAGGATGATCCAGGTGTTGACCGCGCACCAGCCGATCACCAGGAGCGCCTGGATGGCTGCGGGAAGATAGTTGCCCCGCCGGCCGAAGGCGGCCCGGGCGAGCACCATCCCGGTGGCGCCGGTCTTCTGGCCGAGCAGCACGAAGCAGCCGAAGAGCAGCATGCCGATCAGGTTTCCCAGGACCAGGACCGTCACGGTGTCCGCGAAACCCAGCCCCAAGTGGATTCCGAGGGCGCCCAGAACCCAGTTGATGGGAGCCAAGTTGGCGCCGGCCCAGATCCAGAACTGGCCTGAAACCTTGTGGGTGCGCTGGGACTCGGGGATGGGCTGGAGCCAGGCTTCGACGTCTTCCACGTGGGAGGACTGCTCGATTCCTGGGCTTGTGGATTGTTGTTGCATCGAAGCCTCTTCGTTGAGGGGATGGGGATTCTTCAAGATTATGTGTCAGGGACCACATCCACCATCTACAATGTGTCTTGAGCTTTCCCCTTCTATATGACGGAGTGTCATGCCAGTCCGATTGGAAGATGTGCTTCGGCATTCCACCGTTGTTGCCGCCGATCCTGTGGTCCGTGCGGCGGCTGGAGCTGTCCCGCAGACCCAGCTCCGTTGGATCCACTCGAGTGAGGTTTTGGACATTGCGTCCCTGCTCGGCGGCGGGGAACTCCTGCTCACGGGAGGCCAGGCCCTTGCGTCGGCTTCGGATGAGCGCCGGACGGGCTACATTTGGGACCTTGCCGAGCGCGGAGTGGCGGCGCTCGCCGTCGAGACCGGAAGCGTGCTGCCCTCTATTCCTTCCTCGATGATTGCGGCAGCCGAGGAAGCGGGCCTTCCGCTGATTGAGCTGCGCCGCGTGGTGCCTTTTGTGGCGGTGATGGAGGCCATCAACTCACAGCTGGTCAGCCAGTCCGCCGCGCAGCTGCAGCAGGCGGACCAGGCCAGCCACGCCATGGCGGTGGAGCTTGCCCACGGAAGCGGCCTTGACCGGATCCTGGCGGTCCTGGCAGCAGCTACGGGTTCTGAGGTGGTGCTGACTTCCACCGCCGGAGTGACGCTGGCGAGTGCCGAGCCGAACGGGCACGTGGATGATTCGGAACCTCCCGTCGTCGGGGAGGACGCGGGGGAGGCCGGGAAGACCATCCACATCGAGGTTCCTGTGCGCGGGATCCCGTCTGCCCGGTTGACGCTGTATGTCCGCGGCGACGCCGATGTGAACCTGGCGAGGATAGCCGGGAACAGGTCCGTGGACATTCTCGCCCTGGCACTGCTGCAGCGGATGCCGCCCGGCTTGAAGGAAATGGCAGGGGCGGCCTTGATTCGGGCCATTGATTCCGGCAAGCAGAACTGGCGGCTGCAGGAGCTTGCTCCGGCGGCCGGCATTCCAGTCTCTGCCCAGGTGGTGGCCGTAGTTGTGCGCTCTCCGGCTTCCAAACAGCTCCGGCGGAATGTGGAGCACCTTTTGGATCCGGGCGGGCAGCACGGCGCCAGCTATGCGGACAACGCGGAACTGCTGGCGCTCGGTGTGCTCCGCTCCGGGAACGTGCAGGACGAACGGCAAAAGATTCTTGACGGCCTGCACTCACTCGAAGTGCCGGAGGGGACCGTCAGTGCAGTAGGTCCGGTGGCATCAGGGATTGCCGCCGCACCCTGGTCGCTCGCCGAGGCGCGGCTGACGCTGGAACTTGCTGCCGACGTCGGCCGGTCCAGGTCCCCGGCAAGTACACCCGGGCAGGTGCTGGACGCTCAGGCATTCGCCGTGGAACGGCTGGCGGTCCAGGCCATGGATGAGGCCCGGCGCCGTGACTTCGTCAGCCAGCAGCTGGCCGCCGTTCTTGCCCACGACGCCGAGCGGCACTCCCAGCTGGTGGAGACGCTGCGGGTTTGGCTGGACTCGGGGTGCAACACGGCGCAGGCGGCGCGGGAGCTCCATGTGGAGCGCCAGTCCATGCACCAGCGGCTGCAGCGGATCTTCTCGCTGTGCGGCGGCGACCCCCGCGGCACCGGCCGGCTGGCAGCCCTGCACCTGGCCATCCGCCTCGCCGCCCTTGAGTCGAAATAACAGGGAAGTCCACCCAGCCCGGACGCTCTCTCACTTAACGCGCCCTTCGGGCCAGCCCTCTCTCACTTAACGCTGCTTTCGGGCGGACGCTCTCTCACCTGCCAAAGCCCAACGGCGGGCCTGTGGATAACTTCTGCAGCGTCCTGCCGTGTCAAGGCACAATGCCAGCATGCGAAAGCAAAGTTTTTTGCCCCCGCCGTTGGCTGAGGCTCCTTTCACCTTCGGCTCGGCCAGGGCTTCCGGCGTCACGCTGGACAGGCTTCGGCGCAAGGATGTAGTCAACGTGGGCCGGGGTCTCTACCGCCCGGCGGACTGGGACTTCGACCTGGAAGGCGCCGCCAGGGCGTTGTCCGCTGCGTCGCCCGGTGCCTGGATCTCACACGTGACTGCGGCCCGGCTACGGCGTCAGGTGCTGCCACCTTGGCTGGCAGATTCCACAGAGCTCCACCTCAGCAAGCCGCGCGCCCTGCCGTCGGTCCGCCGAAAGGGCATATTCGGGCACACCGTCGTGGCTCGTGAAGACGAGATCGAGCTGGTCGACGGCATCCGCCTGAGCACGAGGTCACGCACCTGGCTCGATCTGGCGCGCGTCCTGCCACTCGATGACCTGGTGAGCATGGGGGATGAACTGATCCGAGTCCCGCGGGTGGATTTCGAGGGAAGGACGCAGCCTTATGACACCTTGGCGGGACTGCGCGTGCTCGTCAGCCATCACCCGAATCTCCAAGGCATCGTCCGTGCCCGCGAAGCATTGGATCTGATGCGTGTGGGCGCAGACTCGGCTCCTGAATCACTGCTGCGGTTGGCCATCACCAGCGCCGGCTTACCCGAGCCCGAACTCCAGGTGCTATTGCGCGCCGGAGACGGGCGGTCGCCGTCGGCCGATCTTGGCTATCGTCATCGCCGCCTTGCTCTTCAGTACGACGGCGAGCATCACCTCGGTGACGCACAGATGTTAAGCGACAGGAGACGGGATAAGGCCTTTGAATCAGCCGGATGGACCGTCCTGGTTTTCGATAAGGACGATCTTGCGGATGATTTTCACCAGGCAGTGCAGCGAATAAAACGGGCACTCCGGAACGCGTGGCAGGACCACGCCCAGGCGTCAGGATTTGCTGGCAGCGATTGAGCGCCAGCACCGACGTGCATCCACGCACGAGGCGTTAACGCCGTGACGCTCCTTCACCAAGGTGAAAGAGCGTCACGTGAAAACCCACGTTAAGTGAGAGAGCATCCGGTCAAAACCCACGTTAAGTGAGAGAGCGTCCGGGGGTTAGCGGAGGACCACCGTGCGGTTGCCCTGCAGGATCACCCGGCCCTCGCAGTGCCAGCGCACGGCATTGGACAGGGCCTTGCACTCGGTGTCTCGGCCGGCAGCCACCAGGTCCTCGGGCCCGTAGGTGTGGTCCACTTCAACGGTCTGCTGGGAGATGATCGGTCCCTCATCCAGTTCACTGTTCACGTAGTGTGCCGTCGCGCCAACAGTCTTCACACCCCGCGCGTACGCCTGGTGGTACGGCTTGGCACCCTTGAAGCTGGGCAGGAACGAGTGGTGGATGTTGATCGCCTTCCCGTCCAGCTTCCGGGTCAAGTTGTCGCTCAGGACCTGCATGTACCGGGCCAGGACCACGAGTTCCACATCGAACTCGTCCACAAGCTCCAACAGCCGGGCCTCGGCCGAAGGCTTGGTGGAGGCGGTGACGGGCACGTGGAAGAACGGGATCCCGTGCCATTCCACCAGCGCCTGGTGGTCCGTATGGTTGGAGACCACGGCCACCACATCCACCGGCAGCTCGCCAATCCGTGCCCGGAAGAGCAGGTCGTTGAGGCAGTGCCCGAACTTGGACACCATGATCAGCACGCGGCGCTTGGAGCCGTGCGGCTCCAGCCTCCAGCGCATCCCGAACCGGTCGGCGACAGGACCAAAAGCGGCCCGCAGCGTGTCCGCGGTGGAGGCATCGCCGTCGGATGCAAAATGCACCCGCATAAAGAAATGCCCCTCGGAGCGCTCGCCGAACTGCTGGTTGTCGATAATGTCGCAGCCGTGCTCCAGCAGGAACCCGGACACGGCGTGGACGATGCCCGGGGACTCGCTGCAGTCCAGGGTCAGGACGTGCTCCACCATGGTGGGGGCAGCGGCAGGGACGGTTTCAGTCTCAATTGCAGTCATGGCTCAGCACTCGATTACGTTGACGGCAAGGCCTCCGCGGGAGGTTTCCTTGTACTTGGTTTTCATGTCGGCTCCTGTTTCGCGCATCGTTTTGATGGCTTTGTCGAGGGACACCTTGTGGCTGCCGTCGCCGTGCAGGGCAAGGCGGGCAGCGTTGATGGCTTTCACGCTGGCGATGGCGTTGCGCTCGATGCAGGGGATCTGCACCAGCCCGCCCACCGGATCGCACGTCAGGCCCAGGTTGTGTTCAATGCCCACTTCGGCGGCGTTTTCCACCTGCGCGGGCGTCCCGCCCAGGACTTCGCAGAGCCCGGCGGCGGCCATGGAGCAGGCGGAGCCCACTTCACCCTGGCAGCCCACCTCGGCACCGGAAATGGAGGCGTTGATCTTGAACAGGATTCCGACGGCGGCCGCTGCCAGCAGGAACCGGACCACGCCGTCGTCGTTGGCGCCGGGGACGAACTTCACGTAGTAATGCAACACCGCCGGGACGATGCCCGCCGCGCCGTTGGTGGGCGCGGTGACGATCCGCCCGCCGGCCGCGTTCTCCTCGTTCACGGCCAGCGCGAACAGGTTCACCCATTCCATGGCCCGCAGCGGGTCGGTCACCCCGGTGTCCGCCGTCAGGGTCTGGAATAACGACGGCGCACGGCGGCGGACGTTGAGCCCGCCCGGAAGGATTCCTTCCGCAGTGCAGCCGTTGTCCACGCATTCGCGCATCACGGCCCACAGCTTCAGCAGTTTTTCCCGCAGCTCCGCCTCGGTCCGCCACACCAGCTCGTTGGCCAGCATCACGTCCGAGATGGACATGCCCTCACGGCGGCAGATCTCCAACAGTTCGTCGGCGGTGCTGAAGGGGTAGGGGAGGACGGTGGAGTCTTCCACGATCCGGTCGCCGGCGTCGGCATCGCCGTCCACCACGAAGCCGCCCCCAATCGAATAGAAGCTCCGTTCGGTGAGCACGGCTCCCGAGTGGTCCAGCGCCCGGAAGGTCATCCCGTTCGGATGGGCCGGGAGGGACTTGCGGCGGTGCAGCACCACGTCCTCGTCCCAGTTGAAGTCCACCCGGTGGTCGCCGCCGATCCACAGTTCGGCGTCGAGCGCGGCGGCAGCCACCTGGTCATCGGCGGTGGTGGTGTCCACGGTTTCGGGGTCCAGGCCCTTGAAACCGAGGACCACGGCCTTGTCCGAGCCGTGGCCCCGCCCGGTGGCACCGAGCGAGCCGAACAGCTCGGCCTGGACCCGCGTGGTGGAGCTCAGGTGTCCTTCGCCCTTGAGCCCGTCGGCGAACAGCTTCGCTGCCCGCATCGGGCCCACCGTGTGTGACGACGAGGGCCCGATGCCAACGGAGAACAGGTCCAGGACGCTGAGCGCCATTTAAGGGACCTCGGGGGAGGCGTACTCCCGCATTGCGTCCAGGAGCCAGCGGCCCAGGAAATCGGCGAACGAGGCGCGGGGGAAGATCCGGAAGGACTCCCCGCCGGTCTTCCACAGCACCACGGGGATGTTGCCGATTTCGGTGGACAGCGCCGTTCCGGCCGACAGGACGCGGGGGTGCAGGTCCAGGGAGCAGCCCTTCTCCAGGACTGCACGGGCCCGCGGTCCGGTGAGTTCGAAGGTGGTGCGGTTGGCGGAGAGATCCACCACCTGGCCTGCGCCGTCGGCCAGGGCTTCGCGCAGCGCCTGGATCAGGTCGCCGCCGAGGGACTCGTGGGCTTCCGTCGGTGCCACCACCAGGAATTCTTCGGGCCCGAGCCACAGGACGGAGGTATCGCCGGTGCCGCTGACGCTGCCGCACGCTGCGGGCAGTCCGCCGGTGACGGCGGCTATGCGCTGTCCGGCGTGGCTGTTCCGGTCAACCCGGAGGCCCACCATGGTCAGGAAGGAGACCTCGCGCAGTTCCACCACGCCCTGGACGGAGCCGGACTCAAAAGCTTCGCCGAGCGGGGCGGCCGGGCTGACGCGCAGGGAGAGGTTCTTCTGGGCGGAGTTTGCGGGTGCTGCTGTTTCAGCCATCTTTGCGGGCTCCTTCGGGGTCAAAAAGTACGGTTTCTGCGACAACAACGTCCACCAGCTGGTCGCCGGCGGCTGCCACGAGGGTTTCGCCGATCCGGTTGCGGCCGTTCTTGATCAGGGCCAGGCCGAATGACCTGCCCAGTGCTGCGCTGTGGTAGCTGGAGGTGACGAAGCCTTCCATCGGAACCGGCCCGTAGGCGGGGTTGGTGGAACGGCCCTTCTCCACGAGCTGGGTGCCTTCGGGGAGCCTGAAGCCGCCGTCCACCGGCAGGACGCTCACCAGGTGCTTGCGGTCCTCACGCTGACCGTCAACACGGGCGTAAGACCGCTTGCCGATGAAGTCCTTGGCCTTGGAGACAATCCATTCCATCCCTGCATCCTGCGGGGTGACGGTGCCGTCCGTGTCCTGGCCAACGATCGGGTAGCCCTTTTCGGCGCGGAGCACGTGCATGGTTTCCGTGCCGTAGGGGGTGATGTTGAACTCTGCGCCGGCGGCTGCCACGGCTTCCCACGTGTTGAGCCCATACCAGGACGGCACGTTGATCTCGTAGGCGAGTTCACCGGAGAAGGAGATGCGGCAGACCCGGGCGCGGACGCCGGAGGCGAGGGTGGTTTCGCGGAAGGTCATGAACGGGAAAGCTTCGGCGTCCAGCCCGCCGTTCGCGGCCATTTCCGGTGCCACCTTGGCCAGGACCTCACGGGATTTGGGTCCGACGACGGCGATGGTGCTCCACTGCTCCGTCACCGACGTGCAGTGCACATCCAGTTCCGGCCACTCGGTCTGCAGCCATTCCTCCAGCCAGTCCAGCACCTTGGCAGCGCCGCCGGTGGTGGTGGTCATGAAGTAGGTTTCCTCGTCGAGGCGCAGGGTCACGCCGTCGTCGAAGATCATGCCGTCGGGGGTGCACATCACGCCGTAGCGGGCGGAGCCCGGGGCGAGCTTCTTGAACGCGTTGGTGTACACCCGGTTCAGGAACTCGCCGGCGTCCTTGCCCCGGATTTCGATCTTGCCCAGGGTGGTGGCGTCCATAAAGCCCACGGATTCGCGGACGGCGGCGCACTCGCGGAGCACGGCGGCGTCCATGTCCTCGCCGGCCTGCGGGTAGTACCAGGGCCGCTTCCACTGCCCCACGTCCTCGAACAGGGCGCCCTTGGCGACGTGCCACGGGTGGATGGAGGTGACGCGGGCGGGGTCGAACAGCTCGCCGCGCTGGCGTCCGGCCAGTGCCGCGAACGCCACCGGGGTGAAGGGTGCCCGGTAGGTGGTGGTGCCGATGTCGCCGATGCCGCGGGAGGCTTCGCCGGCGGTGCGCAGCGCGGCGGCGATGACGCCGATCGCGTTGACGCCGGAGGTCTTGCCCTGGTCGTTGGCGGTGCTGATGGAGGTGTACCGCTTGATGTGCTCCACGGACCGCATGCCGGCGCCGGTGGAACGCAGTACGTCAGCCACGGACTGGTCGCGCTGGAAGTCCACGAAGTGGTGGTGCCAGTCGTCCGGGGTGCCCTGCTCGCCCGGAACCAGCCACAGCTGGCGGGTGGGGGCGGAGGCCCTCGGCTCACCCAGCGGGGAAGGTTCGACGACTGCGTCTGAATTTTCCGGGCTGAAGCCGGCAGCGATGGCGGCGGAAATGCCGGCGGAGATGCCCTCAGCCAGGCAGTCTGCCGTGTCGAAGGAGCCGCGGCCGGAGCCGATGGTCTGCTGGTTGGGGACTACGGTGCTTGGCACAAAGGCGGCCAAGTCCTCGTCCCAGCGTAGCTTGCCCTGCCGCTGTGAGTGCAGGTGGACCAGCGGGCTCCAGCCGCCGGAGACAGCCAGCAGGTCGCAGGCGATCTTTTCGATGCCCGAGGTGAGTTCGCCGTCGTCGTTGATGCTGCGGACGGTGACGCCGTCCAGGCGGCCGTCAGAATCTCCGGAGGTGTTGGCCACCGCGCTGCCGATCAGCACGCGAGTGCCGGCCTCGACGGCGGCTGCCGCCACGTCGGTCAGCTGCGGACGGGCGTCCACCACGGCAGCGATCTTGACGCCGGCGGCGCGCAGGTCTGCTGCCAGGGCGTAGGCGCTGTCATTGGTGGTGCTGATGACCACACGCTGGCCGGCTGCCACCGCGAAGCGGTTCAGGTAGCTGCGGACGGCGGAGGCCAGCATGATGCCGGGGCGGTCGTTGTTCTCGAACACCAGCGGGCGTTCGTGGGCGCCGGGGGCCAGGACCACCTGGTTGGCACGGATGTGCCAAATACGCTGGCGGGATACCCCGGAAGCGGCGGGGGAGGACAGGTGGTCGGTCCGGTTCTGGACGGCGATCACGTAGTTGGCGTCGTAGGCGCCGAAGGCCGTGGTGCGGTTCAGCACCGTGGACTCGGAGCCGGAGACGAGCTCGGCCTCGACGTCTGCCACCCATTCCAGGGCCGGCTTGCCTTCAATAGTCTCTGCGAGCTCGGGTGCGGTGGAGCCGGAGAGGAGGGAGCCGCCCAGTTCAGGCTGGTCGTCCAGCAGCATCACACGGGCGCCGCTGCGGACAGCCTCGCGGGCTGCTGCCAGGCCGGCGGGGCCGCCGCCGATCACCAGGACGTCCGTGTGGACATACTTCTTGTCGTATTCGGCGCGGTCATCGGCCGGGTCCAGCTTGCCCAGGCCGTTGAGGTATTCCGCCTTGAGACCGTCCACCAGGGTGACGGTGGTGGCGGGGAGCATGGACTCGGCCACGTGGCCGGGGAAGCGGGGCTGCACCTTGACCAGCGCGTTGGCTTCCTCCACCCCGGCGGACATGATGCCGCGGGGGCGGTCCTCATAGAGCGAGTTGCCGGCGGCGACGCGGCCGTTGGCCAGCAGGGCGGAAGCGAGCGTATCTCCCGGGTGTCCGGTGAACTCTTCGCCGTCCACCGTGAAGCGCCAGGAGATGGTGCGGTCGATGCGTCCGCCGGCGGCGAGGCGGGCGTTCTGGGAAGTCACTTGGTTGCTCCTTCCGGGGCGGTGGTGCTGGATGTAGGGGAAGTGCTGGTGGCAGCAATGCCGGGTGCCGCGCTTCCGGTAGTGGTGCTGTCAGCGGCAGTGCTGGCAGTGCCGGTTTCGGCGGTCACCTTGCCCGCGGCGTCCGGCCGGGGGGAGCCCATCGGGTAGATCGCCTGGATCTCGTAGGTGACGGTGTCGCGGAGCATGTTGAACCACTGGCGGCAGCCGGTGCTGTGCAGCCAGCGCTCGGCGAAGGCGCCCTTGGTGTTGTCCCGGTAGAACAGGTACTCGGCCCATTCGCGGTCGGTCAGTTCGTTCGGGCTTTCCGGGTAAGCCACGTGGGCCTGGCCGCCGTAGTGGAACTCGGTCTCGTCGCGGGAGCCGCAGTTGGGGCAGGAGATGAGCAGCATGTGCGTCTTCTTTCTAAAGTGCGTCGGGCGGCTAGTGGGCGACGGCGGCAGCGCCGTGTTCGTCGATCAGGGCGCCGGTCTCGAAGCGCTCCAGTGCGAACGGCTTGTTCAGCCTGTGCGGTTCGCCGGTGGCGATGTTGTGGGCGAAAGTCATGCCGGCGGCGGGGGTGGCCTTGAAGCCGCCGGTGCCCCAGCCGCAGTTCACGAACATGTTTTCCACCGGGGTGTTGCCCACGATCGGAGAGGCGTCCAGCGTGGTGTCCACGATGCCGCCCCAGGTCCGGAGCACGTGGGCCCGGGCGAAGATGGGGAAGAGCTCGACGGCGGCAGCCATCTGGTGCTCGATGACGTGGAACGAGCCGCGCTGGCCGTAGCCGTTGTAGGAGTCGACGCCGGCGCCCATCACCAGTTCGCCCTTGTGGGCCTGGGAAACGTAGACGTGCACGTGGTTGGACATGACCACCGTGGGGTGGACCGGTTCGTGCAGTTCGGACACCAGCGCCTGCAGCGGGTGCGACTGGATGGGGAGCCGGAAGCCTGCCATTTCGGCCAGCACCGAGCTGTGGCCGGCAGCGGCGAGGCCCACCTTCTCGGTGTTGATGGTGCCGCGGTTGGTCTTGACGCCCACCACGCGGTTGCCGTCCTTGACGAAGCCGGTGACTTCGCAGTTCTGGATGATGTCCACGCCCATCTCGTCGCACTTGCGGGCGAAGGCCCAGGCCACGTGGTCGTGCTTGGCGATGCCGGCACGGGGCTGGTAGGTGGCACCCATCACGGGGTAGCGGATGTTGTCGCTGATGTTCAGGATGGGGCAGAGTTCCTTGACCTGCTGCGGGTCAAGCCACTCGGCGTCCACGCCGTTGAGCTTGTTGGCGCCGACGCGGCGCATGCTTTCGCGGACGTCGCCCAGGGTGTGGGCGAGGTTCATGACGCCGCGCTGGCTGAAGAGGAAGTCGTATTCGAGTTCCTCGGGCAGGATTTCCCAGAGCTTGAGGGCGTGCTCGTAGATGGCCGCGCTCTCGTCCCAGAGGTAGTTGGAGCGGATGATGGTGGTGTTCCGGGCCATGTTGCCGCCGGCCAGCCAGCCCTTTTCCAGGACGGCGATGTTGGTCATCCCGTGGTTCTTCGCCAGGAAGTAGGCGGTGGCCAGGCCGTGCCCGCCGCCGCCCACGATCACGGCGTCGTAGGAGGACTTGGGCTCGGGGTTGCGCCAGAGGAAGTCCGGGTGCTCGGGGAGCTGGTGGGTGCTCACTTGGTGGCTCCAATCAAATCTGCTTCGAAGGCGGCAACGTCGGAGCCTTCGCTGAGGTGGGGGTACAGGGGGAACTGTTCGGCAAGGGCCGTGACGCGTGCGCGGAGTTCGACGACGGTTGCGTCACCAATGGTGCCGTTGCCTGCAGCGGCGATGAGCGCCGTCGCGATGATGTCCGCAACTTCAGCGAACTCGGTGGCGCCGAAGCCGCGGGTGGCCAGCGCGGGGGTCCCGATCCTTAGGCCCGAGGAGACCATCGGCGGGCGGGGGTCGAACGGGACCGCATTGCGGTTCACGGTGATGCCGATGCGGTGCAGGGCGTCTTCGGCCTGCTGTCCGTCCAGCTCGGAGTTGCGGAGGTCTACGAGGACCAGGTGGACGTCGGTGCCGCCGTTGACTACGGAGATTCCTGCTGCGGCAACGTCGTTGCGGAGGAGCCGTTCGGCGAGAAGCTTGGATCCCTGCAGGACGCGCTCCTGGCGCTCCTTGAATTCGGGGGAGGCTGCGAGCTTGAAGGCCACGGCCTTGGCGGCGATCACGTGCTCCAGCGGACCGCCCTGCTGGCCGGGGAACACGGCGCTGTTGATTTTCTTGCCGTACTGCTCCTTGGCAAGGATGACGCCGCCGCGGGGGCCGCCCAGGGTTTTGTGCGTGGTGGTGGTGACAACGTCTGCGTAGGGAACCGGGTTGGGGTGCAGGCCGGCCGCAACCAGGCCGGCGAAGTGCGCCATGTCCACCATGAGGTAGGCGCCAACGAGGTCGGCGATGCGGCGGAACTCGGCGAAGTCCAGCTGGCGGGAGTAGGCGGACCAGCCGGCAACGATCAGCTTGGGTCGGTGCTCCAGGGCCAGCGCCTCCACCTCGGCCATATCGATGCGGAGGTCGGATTCGCTCACGTGGTACGGGACCACGTTGTAGAGCTTGCCGGAGAAGTTGATCTTCATGCCGTGCGTCAGGTGGCCGCCATGGGCCAGGCTCAGGCCCATGATGGTGTCGCCCGGGTTCAGCAGGGCGAACATGGCGGCAGCGTTGGCCTGGGCGCCGGAGTGCGGCTGGACGTTGGCGAATTCTGCGCCGAACAGGGCCTTGACCCGGTCGATGGCCAGCTGCTCAACAACATCCACGTGCTCGCAGCCGCCGTAGTAACGCTTGCCCGGGTAACCCTCAGCGTACTTGTTGGTGAGGACCGAACCCTGAGCCTCCATCACGGCGGACGGGGCGAAATTCTCGGAGGCGATCATTTCCAGCGTGGACTGCTGGCGCACCAGCTCCTGCGCAATGGCCTGCTGGACTTCGGGATCGACTGCGGAAAGTCGCTCGTTCAACTGCTCAACCACGGATGCTCCTTTGAAATACCACTTGTTCAATGACTGATATATCAGTGTGAGGTTAATGGTATGATTGAGATCACAGCAGAGTCAATAGCTGGACCGAAAGCGGCTGAAAGCTACGAGTTTCGGATTCCGGCGGGTATCTAAGAACGGAGCAGCCCTTTGAATGCACTTCTTGCCCTGACGCCGGCGGAGGAGGAAGCGCCGTCGCAGGCGGAGGCCGCCTACCGGCAGCTGCGCGACAAGCTGATCATGCTGGAAATCCGTCCCGGCGAGCCCATCAATGACGGCCAGCTGGCCACCGAGCTCGGCTTTGGCCGTACTCCCGTGCGCGAGGCGATCAAGCGGCTCGAGGTGGACCATCTGGTGATTTCGTATCCCCGCCGCGGGACTTTCGCCACCAATGTGGACTTTACGGAGCTGGCCGACGTGTCCGAGATCCGGGAGCTGCTGGAGCCCCTCGCGGCGCGCCGCGCGGCGGACAGGGCCAGCGAAAGCATGCGCCGGGAACTGCTGCAGGTGGCCGATGCCATCGCAAGCATCGATCCCGGCGCCGGCGAATCACGCGACCTGATGCGCTACGACCTGATGGTGCACCGGCTGATCTACAAGGCCGCGGCCAATCCGCACCTGGAAGACACACTGATCCGCTATGACAACCTGGCCACGCGGATCTGGTGCGTGGTGCTGGACAAGGTCCCTTCGGTGACCGGCCACATCACCGAGCACGTGGACCTGCTCAAGGCGGTCGCCGCCGGTGACGCGGACAAGGCAGGGGAGCTGGCCTTGCACCACGTCACCAGCTTCGAGGAAACCATCCGGAAGATTCTCTAGCCCGCCCGGGACGCTCTCTCACTTAACGTCGAATAAACCGGGACGCTCTCTCACTTAACGTCGAATCAACCGGAACGCTCTCTCACCCAACGCCGAACCGGGACGCTCTCCCGCCCTTGAAAGGATGGAATGCGCGCCAGGCCCGCTGCCACTTGGAACGCCCAGGACCACACCATCAGGTTCGGCTTCGCCTTCATCGGCGTTTTGCTCATCGCCGTCAATCTTCGGGTGTCCTTTGTTACCGTGGGGCCGGTGCTCGCCAACATCAGCAGCGATCTTGGCCTGACGAGTGCTGCGGCAGGGTTCCTGACGGGGCTTCCCCTCATTGCTTTCGCTGTCTTCTCACCCGTGGCGCCCGCCTTCGCTTCCCGCCTGGGCCTCGACCGTGCGCTGTGGATGTCCCTGCTGATCCTGGCCTCGGGCATCGTGCTCCGCTCCCTGCCTGTGCCCGGCCTGGTCTGGGCGGGCACGGCATTGATCGGTCTGGCCATCGCGTTCCTCAATGTGCTCCTGCCCTCCCTCGTCAAGCGCGACTTTCCCCTGAGGGTCAGTCAACTGACGGGGAGCTACACCGCCACCCAGGCCGCGGTCGCCGCCATGGGGGCCGCCGTCGTCGTTCCCGTGGCGCAAACGTCCCCCGCGGGGTGGCGGCTTGCCCTTGGTATATGGGCGGGACTTGCCCTCATCGCCATGGCGGTGCTCCTGCCATGGCTCCGCCGGCACAGCTCCGGCACTGTGAACGCCGCCAAGCCGGCGGTCTCCTACCGGTCGCCGTGGGCATCAGCCTTGGGCTGGCAGGTGACCATCTTTATGGGACTTCAGTCGATCGCCTTCTACGTCCTGATGGCCTGGTTGCCAACCATCGAACAAAGCCGCGGGGTCCCGGCCGCTACCGCCGGTATCCATCTGGCTCTTTTCCTGCTCGTCAGCGTTTTCGCAAGCCTCGGGGCAGGCGGAATTCTTCACCGCGGTTCAGACCAGCGGCTTGTTTCCTTCGCCAGCGGAGCGGTGATGGTTGTGACGTTCCTGGGCCTGGCGACCGCGCCGGACCTTATTCTGATGTGGGTTGTTTTGGGAGCAATCGGATGCGGAAGCCTCATCGTCATTGCCCTGTCGCTGTTCAGCCTCCGGACCGTGAACCATCCGCAGGCGGCATCGTTGTCCGGCATGGCCCAGTCCGTTGGTTATGGCCTCGCTGCCGTTGGGCCCGTGATGTTCGGCGGGCTTCGCGACCTGAGCGGAGACTGGACACTTCCGCTCCTGGTCACCGCGGGGATCATGGCGGTTCTCGCCATGACGGGTCTGCTCGCGGGGCGGAACCGGGTGATCAGCGCCTCGACATGACGCCGCGCCCCCGTCGTCGTATCTATCCAAGCGGGGGATGGACAGTCCCCGTTCAGGCAGGCCGTCGTAAAGGCCCATATAGCCGGCCCGCCGAAACGGCGGCCCGCACCACGAAGGTGAGGGCCGCCGTCGTAATTTATATAAGCTCAGGTTTCGAGAGCTCTCGCAGCAGGATCAGATGATCGCGGCCTTCAGTTCCTTGGCAGCCACGGCGGGGTCGTCGGCGCTGTAGATGGACCCGCCGACGACGGCCACGTCAGCACCTGCACGCTGCACCGCTTCGATAGTGGAAAGGTTCACGCCACCGGCCACGGAGAACGGGACGCGGGCCTCTTCGCCGGCGCTCAGCAGGACATTCAGGTTGTAGCCGGGCTTCGCCTGCTCATCCAGGCCGGCGTGGAATTCGATGAACTTGGCTCCGAGCGCACGGGCTTCCTTGGCCCGGGTGACCTTGTCCGCAACGCCAATCAGGTCCACCACGATGCCCTTGTTGTGGGCCTTGGCCGCCTTCACAGCCCCGGCAATGGTGGAGTCGTCGGCGCTGCCCAGGACGGAAACCAGGTCCGCGCCGGCGGCGAAGGCGATCTCGGCCTCCAGTTCGCCGGCGTCCATGGTCTTCATGTCGGCGAAAACAATCTTGTCCGGGTGGGCGGTCTTGACGGCGGTGACGGCGGACAGCCCGGCGTTTTTCACCAGCGGCGTGCCCAGTTCAATGATGTCCACGTATTCGGCGACTTTGCCGGCGAGCTCAAGGGCGGCTTCGACAGTGAGGACATCCATGGCGACTTGCAGTTTCATGTTCTATCTCTTTCGGGTTGAGGGTTTGTTGCGGAGGCTTGGTAGGGGATGCTTATTCGAGGTTCGCGTGGCGCTGCCAGAGGTCCTCCGGGGCGGTGGCCTCTTCGTCCCACAGGCTCTGGAATACGGACTCGGTGGTGGCGAACAGCACCTGCTCGAAGAGGCTCCCGGAGTACTGCCGGGTCACTGCCGAGCCGTGGTCCGTCTTCTGCGCCGCAGGAATCAGGACGACGGCGGCCGCGGCGTCGGCGAGCGGGGAGCCTTTGCTGGTGGTGTAGGCGGCCACGCGGGCACCCTGGGCGACGGCGGTTTCCGCCGCTTTGACCACGCCGGCGGTGGTGCCGGAACCGGATGCGGCGAGCAGGAGGTCGCCGGCGCGGATGGCAGGTGATGTGGTCTCGCCCACCACGTGGACGGTCAGTCCGAGGTGCATCAGCCGCATTGCCGCCATTTTCAGGACCAGCCCGCTGCGGCCGGCGCCGGTCACGAAGATCCTGGCGGCCAGCCTCAGCTCCGTCACCAGGGCGGCCACCTCTTCGGGATCTACCCGCTGGAAGACGGTGCTGATCTCATCCAGGACCAGGGCGCGGTTCCGGTCAAACGCGCGGGACGTGCCGGTCAGGGCTGTATGGGCCGGGTCTGTTGCTGCGATAGCGCTCATGCGTACCTCCTTGGACGTTGTGACCCTTCAATGCTCGCCCGTCCTGCGGGTGGGTCCAACGCCATGATCGGACAGTCTGCACTGCCCAAAAGGGTAGGTGGTTCCGCCCAGGGCCCGTACACTGGGCAGGTGGAACGCCCCAACCTCGCCTTGCTTGAAGCCGTCGCCGCCCTGTCTGGTGCTCCGCTGATGGAGATTGCCCACCGGCTGCGGGAAGCCATCAGTCCCTGCTGGCAATCGACTGCATTGGTGATTTTCACCGAGGACTGCACCGGCCGCCCGCAGAAGAAGTCCGGTGCCGAGGCGATCATCAGCAGGGTCTCGATCGCCGAGCTTGACGCCATCCGGGCCACACTCCTTGCCGACGGTGGCGCCGGGTGGTGGCGCGGTGAAGCCACCTTCGGCGGCGGCACGCGACAGGTCCTTGCTGTCTCGTCCCCCAGCAATGCGCTGCTGGTCCTCTCCGACCCGCAGCCGCTTCCGGGCGCCGGGCCGGACCCGCAGTGGCTGCTCAACTACCTGTGGCGGTTGGCGGCTGAACGGATCCGGGAAAAGGTGGCTGATGCGCCGCCGTCGTACCTCATCGAATCCCGCGCCGCTTCGGCGGAGCGCCTGCGGGTGACGGCCGAACTGGTGGACCAGCACTCCACCACCCTCGAGACCCTGCTTGCGGCGCTCAGGTCCCCCGCGCTGGCAGACGCTGCCGCCCGTGCTGCCGCAACGGACGTGGCAGCAAAAGCCCTCGTGGGCCTGCGCACGTTCAGCGACCGGACCACTGACCTCGTCGAAGAGCCTGTAGCCTCCGCGTTCCAGCGCCTCCGCGACGACCTCCGCCCGCTGGTGAACTTCAGCGGGATCGACCTGCAGTTCATCGAACCGCCGGTCAACGGCAGGGCGCTTCCGGGCGAGGTTGCGCACGCGGCGCGGGCCATTGTGCGGGGACTGGTGCTGGCGATGGTGGACCAGGAAGGCGTCCGCCGGGTCCGGACGCAGTGGGATTGCGACGGCGTGAACCTGCTCATCAACGTGCGGGACGACGGTCCCGGCGAATTGTCCGCATCGGCGCCGGCCATGGCGCGCCTCGTCCAGCGCGTCGAGGCCCTCAACGGCAGCATGGCCGTGGACGTGATGCCCGGCTGGGGTGCCGACGTCGCCGTCGCGCTCCCGCTGGATCCGCCGGCCCGTCCGCTGGCAGAGGCAGCCGACTGGAACCTGGGGGAGCGGGAACTTGAGGTGCTGCAGCTGCTCGCCGCAGGGCAACGGAACCGCGGCATCGCCGCAAAACTTCACATCAGCGAAAACACCGTGAAGTTCCACCTCCGCAACCTCTACCGGAAGATTGGCGCCTCCTCGCGGACGGAAGCCATGGCTCTCGCGCACAGCAACGGCCTGCGTTAACGCGCTTAACGCAATGTCAGCTCCGTCACAGCTCCCGGTCTAGGATCGAAATGTGGAACCAACCCCATGGTGCCACGGGCGGGAGTATGGATCGTGGCTTCGAAGAATGACCGGGAACCCGATGCCGACGCGGAGGCGGCCCACGGCGGCGTGCAGTCGGTGGACCGTGCCCTCGCGGTCCTGGAGATCCTGGCGCGGGACGGCCACGCGGGCGTGAGCGACATCGCCGAGGAAATGGGCATCCACAAATCCACCGTCTCCCGGCTGCTTGGTTCGCTGGTGAGCAGGGAAATGGTCCACCAGAACAGCGAGCGCGGCAAATACCAGCTCGGCTTTGGCATCCTCCGGCTGGCCAGCTCCATCCCGGGCAGGCTAAGCCTGGTCCGCGAGGCCCGGCCCGTACTCGAGGCCCTCGCCGAAGAGTTCAAGGAAACGGTGAACCTTGCCGTCCTCCGCTCCAACTACGCCGTCAACGTGGACCAGGCGATGGGCCCGTCCACCCTGGCCACCTACGACTGGGTGGGCAACCTGACACCACTCCATGCCACCTCCAGCGGAAAGGTCCTGCTGGCCGCCCTGCCTGCCGAGGAGCGGGACCGCATCCTGAAGGAAACAGGCCTGCCGCCGCGGACTCCGCGGACCATCACCAACCGGAAGGAACTCGAAACCCAGCTGCTCGACGTCGCCCGCGACGGCTACGGCGTGGTGCGCGAAGAGTTCGAGATCGGCCTCACGGCTGCTGCTGTTCCGGTCTATAACCACCTGGGCGCGGTGATCGGGGCCATCAGCATCTCCGGACCGGCCTTCCGCTTCGATCCGGAGACAGCGCCGGGACTCATCGAGGGCCTCCGGCAGGCCGGGCTGCAGGTCAGCGCCAGGATGGGCTACACCCGGCGCTAGCTGCTGCCTGCACCTGTGGATGCACCCGCCGGATACCAAGCCAAAATCGAACGCCGCACTGATGGTCAGCAGGCCCCTGGCCAGGAATCCCAGCATTCTTACTGTGCGTGTACATCGCTCAGGTTGTCCTCCGACCGGTCCAGGTAGGCCAGCAGCAGGTTGGCTGCCCGGTCCAGCTCCCCGGACTCGAGGGCCGCGCAGATCGCCTCGTTCTCCGGCAGGTAATGCCGGTAAAAGTCTGCATCCATGGTGGCTTTATGAAAGTAGAGGCGCATTTCCGCCAGCACCTGGCTCATGATGCTGTTCAGCCGCGCGCTGCCGGCCATCGCGACGATGGCGCCGTGGAAATGCTGGTTTGCGGTGCCCAGGGCTTCGTCGTCTCCGGCTTCCGCGGCGCGTTTGCCTTCCTCCACGGCTGCCCGGACCGCGGCGATGTCCTCGGCGCTGCCTCCGCCGCGGACGGCGCTGACCTCGATGGCGCGCCGGACCGTATAGACATCGTGGATGTCCCCGGCATCGAGGGTGGCCACAAAAACGCCGCGGTTGGGGAGGCGGACCACCAGCCGTTCGCTGGCAAGTTCGGCGAACGCCTCCCGGACGGTGTTGCGGGAGACCCCCAAATCCTCCGCGATGGTGGACTCGGTGAGCCGGGCACCCGGCAGCAGTGTACCCTCCGCGAGCTGGCGCCGCAGCTCATCCGCCACCCGCTCGGCCACGGAAGGTACTGCGACCCGGAGGCGGCCAGGAGCCGGCCGGACGTTGGGGCTCGAAGAGGTCATACCCCAAAATTTACACGATCGCCACATCGTTGAATCGAAGGATCGTTGAACAATTCTCATTTTTGGTGCATCCTAGTAGGGAGCCACCAATGAGACGGGAATCACAAATGACAACCATCGACCTCAACAGCGATGTGGGCGAATCCTTTGGGCGCTGGACCCTGGGCGACGACGCGGCCATGTTCGGTTCGGTGTCGAGCGCGAACGTGGCCTGTGGATTCCACGCCGGTGATCCCACCATCATCCGCAGGACCTGCCGGAAAGCGGCGGCGGCCGGCGTCGTCATCGGGGCCCATGTGGGCTACCGGGACCTGGCAGGTTTCGGCCGCCGCTTCCTGGATGTCAGCCCTGTGGAACTGGCCGACGACGTCGTCTACCAGATCGGTGCCCTGCAGGCCCTGGCAGCAGCGGAGGGAGCCCGTGTCCAGTACGTGAAACCGCACGGCGGCCTCTACAACGCCATCGTCAGTCACACAGCCCAGGCGCAGGCCGTCGTCGACGCCGTGAAGTCGGTTGACCCGGGCCTGCCCATTCTGGGCCTCCCCGGTTCCGAGGTCCTGCGGCTTGCGGAGCAAGCGGGTCTGCGCGCGGTGACCGAGGCTTTTGCGGACCGGGCGTACAACCCTGACGGAACACTCGTGTCCCGCTCACAGCCCGCAGCGGTCCTTCACGACCCCGTCGAAGTGGCCGAGCATGTATTAAGGATGGCCACGGAAGGCTCCGTCCGGGCCGTCGACGGATCAATCCTGAAGATCCACGCAGAAAGCATCTGCGTGCATGGTGACTCACCGGGGGCCGTAGCGATGGCCGCCGCCGTGAAGTCCGTACTCGGGGACGCCGGTGTCAGCATTGGCTCGTTCCTCTAATCCCCGCACTATCCCCATCCCCATCCCCATCCCCCATCCCCCGGAGGAAACATGACCGGCACCAACAAGGCAGCCAGGACCGCGGCAAGGAAGCCGCCGGCCGGCGCGCTGAAGGCCTACATCGCCAGCCTCACCGGCACATCGCTGGAGTACTACGACTTCGCCATCTACTCCGTCGCCTCGGCGCTGGTGTTCCCCAAGATCTTCTTCCCCTCGAATGACGAGTTTGTGGGGCTGCTCCTCTCCTTCTCCGCCTTTGCGGTGGGTTACCTGGCCCGCCCCATCGGCGGCGTCATCTTCGGCCGCCTGGGCGACAAAATCGGCCGCAAGTACGTCCTCGTATTCACCTTGGTGCTGATCGGCGTCGCCACCGTCCTCATCGGTGCGCTGCCCGACTACTCGGTCATCGGCGCAGCAGCCCCCACCATCCTGGTGCTCCTGCGCCTGGCCCAGGGGATCGGCGTCGGCGGCGAATGGGGTGGCGCGGTGCTGTTGTCCAGCGAATTCGGCGACCCCAACAAGCGCGGTTTCTGGTCCTCCGCAGCGCAGATCGGCCCGCCCGCCGGCAACCTCATGGCCAACGGCGTCCTGGCCATCCTGGCCGCCTCACTCAGCACCGAAGCATTCCTCTCCTGGGGCTGGCGCGTAGCGTTCCTGGCCTCCGCCCTGCTGGTGGTTTTCGGCCTGATCATCCGCCTCAAGCTTGAGGAGACCCCGGTCTTCAAGGCCATCCAGGCCAAGGGCGAGCGCCCCAAGGCGCCCATCAAGGAAGTCTTCGCCACCGAGCCGCGCGCCCTGGTGTCCGCCGCCCTCTCGCGGGTTTGCCCCGACGTCCTCTACTCACTGTTCACCGTGTTCGTGGCCGTCTACGCCACCAAGGAACTGGGCATGACCACGGGCAACGTCCTGGCCGCAATCCTTATCGGCTCCGCATTCCAGCTTTTCCTGATCCCGGCAGCCGGCGCCCTCACCGACCGCGTGAACCGGCGCTGGCTGTACGGCATCACGGCCGCCGTTACCGCCGCCTACATCCCGCTGTTCTTCCTCATGATCTCCGGCAAGTCCGTGGTGATGCTGACCATCGGCGTGGTGATCGGGCTCGCCCTGCACGCCTTTATGTACGGCCCGCAGGCCGCTTTTATCACCGAACAGTTCCCGGCCAGGCTCCGCTACGCCGGCAGTTCCCTGGCCTACACCCTTGCCGGTGTGGTGGGCGGTGCCGTGGCTCCGCTGATCTTTACGGCGCTCTACGGCGCAGCATCCGGCGGCTGGTACCTGATCGCCGGATACATCGCGCTGACCGCTGTGGTGACCATCGTGGGCATGCGTTTGGGCCGCGATCCGCAGCCGGAAGCGGACCTCCAGCTGCTCCACGCCGGCCAGGCAGGGGAGAGCCGCGCCTGAGCGGCGCGGCCGTCTTCCATGGAAACAGTCACTAACACCACCGCCGTCCCCGCAGCCCGGGTAGTGGCTGTCCGGCCTGTGGGCACCACCGCAGTGCTGGCCGAAATGGCAGGGCTCCATGACGTGCTGGCGCTGCAGGCCGTGCTCCTGGAACACCCGCTGCCAGGCCAGGTTGATGTCCTGGCTGCCGCCGAAACCGTGCTGGTCAAGGCCGATTCGCCCCAGTCCGCGCGGCGCATCGCAGCCCGGCTGCCTGTGCTGGACCTGGCTGTCCAGGGGCAGGCGGAAGGCAAACTCGTGCAGATCGACACCGTGTACGACGGCGAGGACCTCGCCGAAGTGGGCCGGCTGACGGGGCTCGGGGTTGAGGGAGTTGTGGCAGCCCACACCGGGCAGGTCTGGACCGTGGCGTTCGGCGGCTTTGCGCCGGGCTTTGGCTACATGGTGGGGGAGGACCAGCGGCTGGAAGTCCCGCGCCGGAGTTCACCCCGGACCGCGGTCCCGGCGGGATCGGTGGCGCTGGCCGGCAACTACTCGGCGGTGTATCCGCGGCAGTCGCCGGGCGGCTGGCAGCTGATCGGCCGCACTGCCGCCCGGATGTGGGACCTTGGACGGGAGCAGCCGGCTCTGGCTGCGCCGGGGGACCGGGTGCAGTTCCGGGCGGTGCGGGAGCTGGTGGAGATGCCGGATCCCACTTCCCCGGCTGAAAGCGTTACAGATGCCGGTGCCCGGGATGCCGGCGCCGCTTCCGGGCTGCGCATCCTGTCGCCCGGACTCCAAAGCCTGATCGAGGACCTGGGCCGCCACGGCCACGGCGGGCTGGGAGTGTCCGCGGCGGGGGCGCTGGACCGTTCCTCCCTGCGCCGCGCGAACCGGATTGTGGGCAACCAGCCGTCGGCGGCCGTCATGGAAAGCGTGGCCGGCGGGTTGCGCGTGCAGGCGGTTGGCGACCAGGTCCTCGCCGTCACTGGTGCCCCGGTGGCACTGACGATTGCGCCGCCGTCGGACGTTCCCGGCGCCGGCACGGGCGGGGAAAGCACAGCTGGGGACAGCGGCGGCCAGCCCCGGCAGCTGCGCCACGCACCGATGGCCACGGCGTTCGCCCTGCTGGACGGCGAAGTCCTGACCCTGGGGGCACCGGAGCGCGGATTCCGGACCTACCTTGCCGTCCGCGGCGGCGTGGACACCCCACCCGTCCTGGGCAGCCGCTCCACGGACACCATGTCCGGCATCGGCCCCGCACCCCTGTCGGCAGGCGGCTTCATCAAGGCGGGAAAAGCCACCTCCTCAAACGTGGTGGGCCATCCTGAAGTCCAGCCGGACTATCCGGACACCGGAGTGACCGTCCTGGATATCGTGCCGGGACCGCGGGAGGACTGGTTCGACGCCGCCGCGCTGGACTCGCTCTGCAGCCAGGACTGGACGGTAACTCCCAGGTCCAACCGTGTGGGGATGCGCCTGGACGGCACCCCCCTGGAACGGAGCCGGAGCGGAGAGCTGGCCAGTGAGGGGACTGTCGCCGGAGCCCTCCAGGTTCCGCCCGAGGGGCAGCCGGTGCTGTTCCTGGCTGACCATCCCATTACGGGTGGCTACCCAGTCGTGGCAGTCGTGGTGGACCACCAGCTGGACGTCGCCGCCCAGGTCCCCATCGGCGGACGCCTCAGGTTCCGCTGGGCTCCCGGATATCCACTGCCCGCCAATACCCATACTTCCCCCGACGCTACCCAGACGAAGTGAGCAGCATATGCGCAAGGTCCTGATTGCCAACCGCGGAGAGATCGCCGTCCGCATCGCCCGTGCCTGCGAGGACGCCGGCCTTGAATCCGTAGCGGTGTACGCGGACGTGGATGCCGACGCCCTGCATGTGGGCGCGGCTTCCGAGGCCTACAGCCTGGGTGGCAACGCGCCGTCCGAAACCTACCTGGACATTCCCCGGCTGCTGCGCGTCGCCGCGGAGTCCGGCGCGGACGCGGTGCACCCGGGATACGGGTTCCTGTCCGAGAACGCGGACTTTGCCCAGGCTGTCCTGGATGCCGGCCTGACGTGGATCGGGCCGTCACCGGAAGCCATCCGGCTGCTGGGCAACAAAATCACGGCCCGGGAGATCGCCGTCCGGGCAGGCGCCCCGCTGGTGGCGGGCAGCGACGGACCGGTGGCGACGGCGGCCGAAGCACGCGCCTTCGCCGAAGAGCACGGCCTGCCGGTGGCCATCAAGGCAGCCTTCGGCGGGGGCGGGCGCGGGCTGAAAGTGGTCCGCGAGATGGACCAGATCGAGGAAGCCTTCGACTCGGCAGTGCGCGAAGCGGTGGTGGCCTTCGGCCGCGGCGAATGCTTTGTGGAACGGTACCTGGACCGGCCCCGGCACGTGGAGGCGCAGGTCCTGGCGGACCGTCACGGCAACGTGGTGGTGGTGGGAACCCGCGACTGCTCCCTGCAGCGCAGGCACCAGAAACTGGTGGAAGAGGCGCCGGCACCGTTCCTCACCGCGGAGCAGACCGGGCAGATTTACGACGCGGCCAAGGCCGTGTGCCGGGAAGCCGCCTACTCCGGTGCCGGGACCGTGGAGTTCCTGGTGGCCGCGGACGGGACCGTCGCGTTCCTCGAAGTGAACACGCGCCTCCAGGTGGAGCACCCCATCACGGAGGAGACCACCGGCGTGGACCTGGTCCAAGAGCAGCTGCGCATCGCCGCCGGCGAGCCCCTGCGGTTCGCCTCCGATCCCACGCCGCGCGGACACTCCTTTGAATTCCGGCTCAATGCCGAGGACGTGGGCCGGGGTTTCCTGCCCTCGCCGGGAACCATCACCACCTTCAGCGGGCCTACGGGCCCGGGAGTCCGGCTGGACTCGGGGGTGCGCGCGGGTTCCATCGTGGCGCCGCAGTTCGATTCCCTGCTGGCCAAGCTGATCGTCACCGGCGCCGACCGGCAGCAGGCGCTGCGCCGGGCCCGCCGCGCCCTCGCCGAAATGGAGATTACCGGCGTAGCCACCGTCCTGCCGTTCCACCGCGCCGTGGTCCAGGCCCCCGACTTCACGTCTGAGACGGCGCTGGCCGTCCACACCCGGTGGATCGAGACGGACTTCGCGGATGCCATCGCGGCGGATCCCGGATATGCCACCTCCGTCCCGGAGGGTGCGCGGCGCACCATCACCGTTGACGTCGACGGCCGGCGCCTCGCCGTCGGCCTTCCCGCGGACCTGCTGGATGGCTGGGCGCGCTCAGGGGGTGGCCTTCCCCAAGGCGCTTCCGTGGAGGAAGTGCACGACGGCGGCGCTGCCGCCCGCGCTGTTGGCCCCGCCGCTGTTGACCCCGGTGAGCTGCGGGCGGACATGGCGGGAACTGTGGTGAAGTGGCTTGTGAAGCCGGGCGCCGAAGTGGCGGCGGGGGACCCCGTCGTCGTCCTTGAAGCCATGAAGATGGAAACCCAGGTGGCTGCCCACCGCGGCGGGACCATCATGGATATCCGGGCGGAAGCCGGCGGCGTGGTGACTGCCGGCGCTGTACTGGCGACCATCGGGACCTGATCGCGGAACCGGCGCGCCCCCGCCGGCAGCGCTTAGAGGTCCTCTTCGAGCCGGCTGGTGAGGATCCGGTTGGCGTTGACCTGCAGGATGCCGAGCGACTCCTGGATCAGGGGTGAGGCGATGCTGCCCCTGCGCACCGCGGCGATAATGCGGCGCGTGGGCTTCGTCTTCCCGGTGATGCGCAGCCGAACCACGTTTTCGGCACCGTGCAAAGGCGCCAGCCGGGGCAGCAGGCCGACGCCCAGCCCCGCACCCACGAACGCGATGTGGGTTTCCCATTCGACGGCTTCATGGGCAATCCGCGGTGTCACCCCGACCGCCGTGAACGCCGCGGTGAAAAGGGAATGGTAGGTGGAACCGGCGGACTCGGTGATCCAGGGTTCCGATGCCAGTTCTTCAAGCGTCGCCGTTTCGCGTGATGCCAGCGGATGGTCACCGGGAATGATGACGTCCAGCGGATCGTCGAGCAGAACTCGCTGCTCGAAGCGCGGATCGTCCTCGCCATAACTGTCGGACTGCATGGCAACAATGACTGCAAGGTCGATTCGTTCCGCAACCAACAGGTCGAAGCAGCGGGCCGGATCAGCCTCAAGAACCTGCACCTCCAGCAGGGGGCGTGTTGAGCGCAGGGTGGCGGCTAGCGGCGCGAGCAACTGGGCGGCCGCGGTGGAGAATCCGCCGAGGCCAAAACGGGATTGCACCTGGTCGCCGGCCTCCATGGCCGCGGCGCGCAGGCTCTCCCATTCCGCGATCAGGGTGTCCGAGCCCTCCACGAGAAAGCGGCCCGTGGCGGTCAGCCGCACCCCCCGGCCGTCCTTCGTCAGCAGCTGCATTCCAAGCACGCGCTGAAGCTCCCGCAACTGCGCGGAGACCGCGGATGGAGAATAGCCCGTGAGCTCCGCGGTTGCGCCGACAGTGCCGCACCGGGCAAACACCCGAAGTGTGATGAGCCGTGGATCGATCATGCATCTATTGTGCAGGGTTATCTTCAAAATCTTGCGCTTTTGTTGCAGCTGTTGTGACCCTAATCTCATCAATACAACTACTTCGACCATGCCGGTAGCACCCCGCGCACGCATGGCCACCGCAACACCCACTACCCATGCCTCCCGGGAGGAAACCCATGACTGCTTCAGTGAACGTGCCCCTCAATTCGCGCGGAAAACTCGCTGCGTCCCTGCCCGCCGAGCAGCTGGCGGAAATCAGCGCGTTGTTTGAGTTCCGGCGCACCGGCTACTCCCTCGATGCCCCCTTCTACACCGACCGCACGATCTTCAACATCGACATGGAGGCCATTTTCGGCCAGCACTGGATCTTTGCCGCCAGCACCGCCGAGCTGCCGGAACCGGGCGACTACGTCACCGTCGACTACGGGCCCTACTCCCTGATTGTGCTGCGCAACGACGACGGCGCCGTGAACGTCCTGCACAACGTATGCCGCCACCGTGGCGCCCGCGTCCTCACCGAAGCTGCCGGGTCAACCGGAAACCTGGTCTGCGGCTACCACTCCTGGACCTACTCCCCGGAAGGCAACCTGATCCATGCTTCCGCGCCGGGGGAAACGAAGTTCGACAAGAGCTGCTTCGGCCTCAAGCGCGCCCACGGCCGCGAGGTCGCCGGACTCATCTTCGTCTGCATCGCTGATGAACCGCCGACGGACTTCGACGAAACCGCAAAGATCTTTGAGCCCTACCTGGCGCCCCACGATCTCTCGAAGACAAAAATCGCCTACCAGCAGAACATCATCGAAGAGGGCAACTGGAAGCTCGTCATGGAGAACAACCGTGAGTGCTACCACTGCGACGGCCACCCTGAGCTCGCCTGCTCCCTCTTCCCCACCTGGGGCCTGACGGAGGGCCTGATCCCGCCCCATCTTGAGGAAGTCTGGAACCGGAACAAGGATGCCCAGTCCTCCCTTGAGGAGCGTTGCCGCCGTTACGGCCTTCCCTACGAGGTGGTCGAGCAGCTTGACACGCGCATCGCGGGAATCCGGATCTCACGGGAATCACTCGATGGAGAGGGTGAATCGTTCTCCGCGGACGGCCGGAGGCTTTCCAAGAAGCTGCTGGGTGATCTGCCCGATTTCCGCCTTGGCCGCTGCTCGATGCACCTGCAGCCCAACAGCTGGTTCCACTTCCTCGGCGACCACGTCATCACGTTCGGCGTCTTCCCCATCAACGAACACCAGAGCCTCGTACGCACCACCTGGCTGGTGGCTGACGACGCCGTGGAAGGCGTCGACTACGACCTGGAGAAGCTCACCTACACCTGGAAGCAGACGAACCTGCAGGACAAGGCCTTTGTGGAGCTGTGCCAGCAGGGTGCCGGAAGTCCCGCCTACGAGCCCGGCCCCTACATGAAGAGCGAATACCAGGTCGAGGCATTCATCAACTGGTACGTGCAGCGTGTGCAGGAGCACTTGGCATGATTGAACTCCTCACGGAAACGGCCATCCAGGAACCACAGCGTATCCGCGGACTTGAGATGCCGTGGAACAGGGTGATGGGAAGCCCGGAGGCACCCGCCCGGGCAGCCCGGGCGCTGGGCCCGTGGCACCCGCAGGAGTTTATGGCCGAATGTGTCGAGGCCGTTCCCGAGGCCGGCGCCATGATGACCTTCGTGTTCCGCCGCTGCGACGGTGCGCCCCTGGCGTTCCGCTCCGGCCAGTACGTGAACGTCGCATTTCCCGTCAATGGCGAGGACCAGGAACCGGTGGACCGCAGCTACTCGCTGTCCAGTTCACCCACCGAGCCCTGGACCTTCAGCATTACGGTCAAGTGCGACCCCACGGGATTGGTCTCGCCCTGGGTGCACGAGAACGTCAAACCCGGCACTGTCCTGGAAATGCTGGGACCGGTGGGAGCATTCCACCTGCCCGACGCCGACCGGCGTGCACGGTATCTCCTGCTTGCTGCCGGCGCGGGGATCACGCCCATCATGTCCATGGTGCGGACCATCCACTCCCTGCCCGGACATGCCGATGTTGTGGTGCTCTACCACGGCTCGGATGCTGGAGGCTTTGCCTTCCACCGGGAATTGGCCTACATCGCCTCCGTGGACTCCCGCTTCAAGGTCCACTACTCGCTGGGCGACCGCAGCGTACCGGAGGGGTGGGAAGGGCTCAGGGGAAGGCTGACGGCGGCCATGCTCGAGGAGGTGGCCCCCGATGCCAACGGCCGGCAGGTGTACGCCTGCGGTCCCGAGGGTTACCTGAACACCGCCACCGAGCTCCTCCAGAAGGTCGGCGTCGATGACACTTCCATCTATATGGAGTTCTTCTCGGGAGACCGCCAGACGCTCCTTGAATACCAGGCGGAGGTGGCGCTGGCAACGGACATTGCAGAGGAAATCGCAGAGGAAATCGCCGAATCCGCCGAGGACTACTACGAAAGCCAGCCCGCCGCGTTCGGGCTCTACGAGCCCGGCTATGATGCGGACGGGACTCTCCAGGCCTCGGGGCTTCCGCTGGAAATCAGCGATCCGGAGGCACCCGGCTCCAACCCCGCCGTCGACAGCCCGGGCATGGAACCGGAAGCCGGTGCCCCTGACGCCTCCACCTTCAACACGGTGGGAACAGGGAGCCTCACCATGTCCTTCATGCGCACCGGCATTAACGTCCGGATCGACCCCACCGAACACATCCTCGAGGCGGCCCAGCGGGCCGGTGTCAGGATCGGCGCGAACTGCAAGGAAGGCATGTGCGGCTCCTGCAAGGTCGTCAAGCTTTCAGGAGAGGTCGAGATGAACCACCAGGGCGGGATCCGGGCGCGGGAAATCTCTGCAGGCAAGTTCCTGCCCTGCTGCTCCACGGCGCAGACGGACCTCGTCATCGATGCCTAGCCCCCGTTCCGGTCTACTGTCAAGGCGCAGCCGGAACCCCTGAAATGGGGCTTAAGACTTCAGAAATACCTTGACAGGAGACTGTGATTCAGGCCACTGTGTTGCTTATGGCGAGACGTGTTGTTCTTTACGGAACAACCGGCCGGCTGGAGCACAACTGACCTTCATCAACGAATAGCCAGGAAGGCCCCGATCTTCCGCCCGGTTTGGGGACGCCGGTACAGCGTGAGCCCATGAATTCAAACCAAAGGACTGACATGGCTTTGAACAGCGACATCCGCACGGATGCCCAAACCCCCCTTGAGCCGGAGGAGCCCAACCTGGTTCCTGCACCGGAGAACTCTCCTTCCGCCCACGAATCACTGGAAGCGGAGGACACCGAACAAATCATGCAGGAACTCCGCCAGACCAAGGCCGAACAGGCAGTGGCCCAGCGGCGGAACCGTAAGCTCACGCTCGACAAGGCCACCTTCGGCATCACCGGTGTCCTCGCCCTGGCCTTTGTGGCGTGGGGCTTCCTGGGCCGGGACAGCCTGGCCGCCACCTCAACAGCCGCCCTCGGGTGGGTGATGGAGTACACCGGCTGGCTCTTTATGGTCCTGGCCTCGCTGTTCGTTGTTTTCGTCCTCTGGCTGGCACTGGGCAAGTGGGGCAACATCCCATTGGGCAAGGACGGCGAAAAGCCCGAGTTCCGCACCGTGTCATGGGTCGCCATGATGTTTGCGGCCGGCATGGGCATCGGCCTGATGTTCTATGGTGTGGCCGAGCCGCTCTACCACTACATCTCCCCGCCGCCGGGAACGGTGGACGGACGGACGCCGGCAGCCATCCAGACGGCCATGGCAACCTCCATCTTCCACTGGACCCTGCACCCCTGGGCGATGTACGCCGTCGTTGGCATTGCCATGGCCTACGGCACCTACCGGCTGGGACGCCGGCAGCTGATCTCTGCTGCCTTCACGTCGCTGTTCGGCATCAGGACGGTGGAAGGGCCGGTAGGCAAGTTCATTAACATCCTGGCGATCTTCGCCACGCTCTTCGGCACGGCAGCTTCCCTGGGCCTCGGCGCCCTCCAGATCGGCAGCGGACTCACCTCAAACGGCTGGATCGGCGAAGTGGGAACACCTGTCCTCGTGGCCATCGTCGCCGTCCTGACAGCCTGCTTCGTGGCCTCTGCGGTGTCCGGCATCAGCCGCGGCATCCAGTGGCTGTCCAACATCAACATGGTCCTTGCCGTGATCCTGGCGCTCATCGTTTTCCTCGCCGGGCCCACCCTGTTTATCCTCAACCTCATTCCCGCAGCAGTCGGTGACTACGCCAGGGACCTCGCGGAGATGTCCTCCCGCACCGAAGCCGTCGGAGACGAAGCGCTCCGGACCTGGATGTCCGGCTGGACCATCTTCTACTGGGCCTGGTGGGTGTCCTGGACGCCGTTCGTGGGCATGTTCATCGCCCGTATCAGCCGCGGCCGCACCATCCGCCAGTTCGTCACCGGCGTCCTGCTGGTCCCCAGCATCGTCAGCGTCATCTGGTTCGGCATCTTCGGCGGCACTGCCTTCCACGTCCAGGAAGAAGCGGACAAGGCGGGCACTCCCGGCCTGGTGTCCATGGCCAGCGGGTCACCGTCCATCGATTTCGACGGCGCATTGTTCGACCTTGTGCGGAACATGTCCATGCCAGCCTGGCTCACGGCAGCTGTTGTGGTTCTCGCCATGGTCCTGGTGGCCATCTTCTTCGTCACCGGAGCCGATTCCGCATCGATCATTATGGCATCGCTGAGCTCCAACGGGTCCGCCGACCCGAAGCGCGGGCTGGTCATCTTCTGGGGCCTGCTCACCGGTGCGGTAGCCGCCGTGATGATGCTGGCCGGCGGCGATGAACCGTCCGAGGCGCTCTCCGGCCTGCAGCGGATCACCATCGTGGCGGCCCTGCCGTTCGTGCTGGTCATGCTCCTGCTGTGCTTCGCCCTGGTGAAGGACCTGCGCCGGGATCCGCTGTCCCTCCGGCGCCGGCTCGCGGACTCCGTAGTGGAGCGCGCCATTCGCAGTGGCGTGGACCAGCACGGCGGCGTCCAGTTCGATCTCGTTACCAAGCACCAATGTGATCAGCGCTGTCCGGACGACGGCCGCTGCGCGGCTTCCGCTGACACCCAAGCACCCGCAAAGAACCAGGAGTAGACCATGACCACAGTCCTCGAAGGCCGCCCCACCGGTAACGTGACGGTGGAGGCCGGCGACGTTGCCGGCGTCCGCGGCACTGACACCGTACAGTTCGTCCTTACCCTTGCGTGCCCGGAGCGCCCCGGAATCGTCCGGGCGATCACCGCATTCCTCGCTGACCGCGGCTTCGACATCGTTGAACACCAGCAGTTCGATGACCACATCAGCGGCAAGCTCTACCTGCGCACGGCCTTCACCCCGGGAGACAATGAAGTTTCCGCGGAAGGCCTCAGCGCGGAGTTCGCTGCCGTCGCCGAAGAGTTCGACATGGAATTCTCCATCCACGACGGCCGCCCCCAGCGCCTGCTGGTGATGGTTTCGAAGTTCGGCCACTGCCTCAACGACCTCATCTTCCGGTGGCGCGCCGGCAGCCTGGGTGCGGATATCGCCGTCGTGGTTTCCAACCACGAGGACCTGCGGCCCATGGCGGAAGCCGCCGGCCTGCCATTCATCCACGTCCCGGTAACGGCCGCCACCAAGCCCGAAGCCGAAGCGCGCCTGCTGGAACTGGTGGCCGAGTACAACGCGGACCTGGTGGTCCTGGCACGCTACATGCAGGTCCTGTCCAACGACCTGTGCGCCAGCCTCCGCGGCCGCGCCATCAACATCCACCATTCCTTCCTGCCCGGGTTCAAGGGTGCCAAGCCTTACCACCAGGCCTATGACCGCGGCGTGAAGCTCATCGGAGCCACCGCGCACTACGTCACCGCAGACCTGGACGAGGGCCCGATCATCGAGCAGGAAGTGTTCCGGGTGGACCACAGCCTGGACCCGAACGCACTGGTCACGGTAGGCAGGGACGCCGAGTCCCAGGCGCTGTCCCGCGCAGTTAAGTGGCACTGCCAGCACCGGGTCCTGCTCAACAACACCCGCACCGTCGTCTTCCGCTAACGCCAACGCCCACGCAAAACAGGAGAAACAACACCCATGAGCGCATCACCACGCGTTGTCATTATCGGCGCAGGCATTGTCGGAACCAACCTTGCCGACGAACTCGCCACCCGCGGCTGGACCAACATCACGGTGGTGGAACAGGGCCCGCTGGAATTAGCCGGCGGCTCCACGTCGCACGCTCCGGGCCTGGTGTTCCAGAACAACCAGTCACGGACCATGACCGAATTCGCCACCTACACGGTCAACAAGTTCCTCGCCCTCAGCAAGGACGGTGAGTCCTGCTTCAACCAGGTAGGCGGCCTGGAACTGGCCACCACCCCCGAACGGCTGGCCGATCTCCACCGCAAGATGGGCGTAATGACCTCCTGGGGAGTCGAAAGCCGGATCGTCGACGCTGACGAATGCGAAAAGATCTACCCCCTCCTGAACACCGGCAAGCTCACCGGCGGCCGCGAGGTCCTGGGCGGCCTGCTCATCCCCACCGACGGCCTGGCCCTGGCCGCCCGTGCGGTGCAGCTGCTGATCGAGCGCTCCAGCGAGGCCGGTGTGACGTACCAGGGCAACACCACCGTCACCGGCATCGCCCAGGAGGGCGGCAAGGTGACGGGCGTGGAGACGCCCGAGGGTTTGATCCCGGCAGACATCGTGGTCTCCTGTGCTGGCTTCTGGGGCCGTGAGCTCGGCAAGATGGTGGGCCTTGAAGTGCCGCTGCTGCCGCTGGCGCACCAGTATGTGGTCAGCACTCCGCTGCCGGAACTTGAGGGCGTCAACGAACTTCCCAAGGGTGCCAGCAAGCCCATCCTGCGCTACCAGGACAAGGACCTGTACTACCGCGAATGGGGCAACCGCATCGGCATCGGCAGCTACGCCCACCGCCCCATGCCGGTGGACATGTCCGCCCTGCCGAAGGTCGCCGCAGAGGACATGTCGGACCACCACATGCCCTCGCGGCTGGAGTTCACCCTGGAAGACTTCCTGCCCGCATGGGAGGACAGCCAGGACCTGCTGCCGGCGCTGCGCAGCTCCGCGATCGAGGACGGCTTCAACGGCATCTTCTCCTTCACCCCCGACGGCGGTCCGCTCATGGGCGAGGCGCCTGAGCTCGACGGCCTGTTCGTGGCCGAAGCCGTCTGGGTCACGCACTCAGCCGGCGTGGCCAAGGCAATGGCGGAGCTGCTGGTGGAAGGCCGGTCCCGCACGGACCTGCACGGCTGCGAGCTGACCCGCTTCGAGAAGGTGCAGACCTCCGACGCTTATGTCAGCGAGACGTCCCAGCAGAACTTCGTGGAAATCTACGACGTTATGCACCCGCTGCAGCCCAGGGAATCCCCGCGGGACCTGCGCGTCAGCCCGTTCAACGTGCGGCAGAAGGAGCTGGGAGCGTTCTTCCTGGAGTCCGCCGGCTGGGAGCGGCCGCACTGGTTCGAGGCCAACCGTGGCCTGCTCGAGGAGCTGCCGGAGGAGTGGCAGACGCCCGAGCGGGATGCCTGGTCCGCCCTGTACTCGTCCCCCATTTCGGCGGCCGAGGCGTGGAAGACGCGTACCGCCGTCGGACTTTTCGACATGACGCCGCTGAAGCGGCTGTCCGTGGTGGGCCCGGGCGCGCAGGCGCTGCTGCACCGGCTCAGCACGGGCAACATTGCCAAGAAGCCGGGTGCCGTGACGTACTGCCTGCTGCTGGAACACGACGGCGGCATCCGCAGTGACGTGACCGTCGCACGGCTCGCGGAGGAAGACTTCCAGCTGGGCGTCAACAGCAACGTGGACTTCGATTACCTGCGGGTGGAGGCGCGGAAGCAGTCCGCCGCCGATCCCGCTCAGTGGGTGCATGTTTCGGACATCACCGGCAGCACGTGCTGCATCGGGCTGTGGGGGCCGCTGGCCCGGGAAGTGATCGGTAAGGTCAGCTCCGACGACCTGACCAACGACGGCCTGAAGTACTTCCGGACCAAGGAAATCTCCGTGGGCGGCATCCCCGTCACCGCCATGCGGCTGTCCTACGTGGGTGAACTCGGCTGGGAGCTCTACACCACCGCCGAGTACGGCCTGAAGCTCTGGGACCTGCTGTTCGAAGCGGGCCGGGAGCACGGCATCATCGCTGCCGGCCGTGGCGCCTTCAACAGCATGCGCCTTGAGAAGGGCTACCGGCTGTGGGGCACGGACATGACCTCCGAGCACCACCCGTACGAGTCCGGCCTGGGCTTCTCCGTGGCCAAGGACAAGACGGGCTTCGTAGGTGCCGAGGCCCTGGCGGCCCGGAAGGAAGAGCCCGCCACGCGTGCGCTGCGCTGCCTGACGGTCGACGACGGCACGTCCCTCGTGCTGGGCAAGGAACCGGTGTACGTGGCCGGGGAGGCCGCGGGCTACGTCACGAGCGCGGCCTACGGCTACTCGGTGCGCAAGCCGATCGCCTACGCCTGGCTGCCGGCTTCGGTGACCGAGGGCGACGCCGTCGAGATCGAGTACTTCGGCAAGCGCATCGCCGCCACCGTCACGCCTGAGCCCCTCTTCGACCCGGGCATGGAGCGCCTCCGCGGCTAACCCGTGGTTGAATAACAAATCCGCCTGGAGAGCGGGGGTCGCCGAAACCGGCGGCCCCCGCTTTTCACTTCCTGCCGCCGAATTGTCAGACCCCCTTGCGATGATTGCTGTATGGGGAAAGCGGCGGTGGTGAAGGCGTTTGAGGACATCAATGCCGCTCTTGCCGTGCTCAATGCCGAGGCGGCTGGGTGTGGGTCGGAGCCGTTCTCGGATGCTGATCCACTGGCAGGTTTGGGTGATGGGTGCCTGGATATCCTTGCCGGGGCGGGGGTGGCGGAGGCCGGGTTCGCTGCTGTGAAGGCCCGGGCTGCTGTGACCTATGCGGACACTGCCCAGGCCATCGCCGGGCCGGACACGCCGGTGCAGGCGCTGGAAATGGCTGTCGCCGCGGAAATCGGCGCCCTCCTGGCCCTCGGTCCCCGGGCAGCCGGGGTGTTCCTGGCCGCCTCTCACACCGTGACCAAGGAGTTGCCGCTGACGTTGTCTGCCTTGCAGAAAGGGTCGATTACCTGGCCGCACGCCCTGGTCATGGTGGAGGAAACCGCCGGCCTTGACCCCGCCGGCGCCGCCGCACTCGAGGCCCACTTCCTGGACCCGGACGTGCCCCGGCCGGCTACGGCCGCCCCTGTCGGGGAATTGCCGGCGTACCGGTTCCGTGCCAAGGCCAGGAACTGGCGGGAACGCCACCACCCGGAATGCATCGAGAAACGCCACGCTAAGGGGTTGGCGGACCGGCGGGTGGAATATCGGCCGGACCGCGACGGGATGGCCTGGCTGTCCGCCTGCCTGCCCGCGGACCGGGCCATGGCGGGCTGGAACCGGCTCACCGCCCTCGCCCGCGGAATGCAAGGACCCAACGAGCCCCGCACCCTCACCCAGTTGAAGGCCGACACCTTCGCCGAGGCGATCCTTGGCACCGGCAACAACGCCAGGTCTGCCGGTGCAGGCGGTGACGACTCCGGTGCGGCGGTTGGCCCGTCATCGCGGATCCAGGCGCAGGTGCTGGTGACCGTGCCGGTACTCTCCCTCCAGGGATCAACGGACGAGCCGGCGATGCTGGACGGGTATGGTCCGATCCCGCCTTCGATGGCCCGCAGGCTCGTTGCTGAAGGTGCCGGTTCGTTCTACCGGGTGCTGGTGGACCCCAGGGACGGGGCGCCGCTGGAGATCGGCCGCACCAGCTACCGGCTCACCAACGCCATGAAAAGAGCACTGCAGCTCAGGGACGGCAAGTGCACCTTCCCCGGCTGCAACAACCGCTCCCTCGACAACGAGGCAGACCACCTTCACGCCTGGCAGCACGGCGGCAACACCGGGATCAGCAATCTGACCCAGCTCTGCCCGAAGCACCACCGCCTCAAACACGCCACCGGCTGGACGCCCACCCCTGCCACCAAAACCGGGCCACCGGGCTGGACCTCACCCACCGGCCGCCACTACAAAGCCGAACACCACGACTGGGAACCACCACACTTGCCTGCCCAACTACAGTCCGCGACTGGGGATCCTCCGGACTTTGTCTACTTTGGGCTCTCGCCAGGCGAAGAAGCACTCGAGTGGTTCCTGCATGCCCCACCCGCCTGACTCGTTGCTGGGTTTCGTTCCCCAGCCGCTTCCGGACACGAGTTTCAGGCCCGGGCAGACCCGGCGGCCGTGGGCCCTGGCTCAGCCAGCGGGTGCCTGTGAACTGCAGGCTCAACCACCTGTGCGTGTGAACTGCAGGCTCGGCCACCGGGTCAGTCATGATCACCTACCGGCCCTGGCTTCCTCCGCGCCTTCCTCTTGCCCTCGTTTGCGGCTGGTGCTTGGCTGTTGGCATGGCAGATGACGAGGTTTCCAAGAACATTCCCTCAGATGAGCACCTGCGGCAGGACGTCGCGCCGGAGGCCGGGGCAGACTCCCCGGACACGAGTTTCAGGCCCGGGCAGACCAACGCAGGGCAGCAGGTAGCAGGGCTTGCTTCGGCAAGCGGCTACGGCGACGACGTGGATCCCGACGAGCAGCCCGACGGCAACAACCCTCTCTAGGCCGCGACCGAGTGATAAACAAGCGACGGCGACCTCCGGCGCTTTGCCCGACGTCGCCGTCGTACCTCTTGGCTCGTGGGGAAACCCTTGAGGCAAGCTGCAGTACTGGCCGCTGCTCTACTAGCCTGCGGTGACCGGTTCCAGCTCTCCGGCAGCTACCTCGGCGGCGCTTTCCGCCACGTGGGGGGTGAAGCGGACGAACATGGCTTTGAAGCCGGGGGTGTTGGATTCGCGGGCCACGTTTTCCTTGTGGACCAGGGCGTTGGCTTCGGGGAAGTAGGCTGCGGCGCAGCCCTTCGCGGTGGGGTAGGCCACGAGGCGGAACTTGTCCGCCGTCCGGTCTTGCCCACGGAAAGTGCTGACCACGTCCACAAGGTCGCGGTCCTCGAAACCGAGCTCGGCCAGGTCTTCGGGGTGGATGAGGATCACGCGCCGGCCGCCGGAGATGCCGCGGTACCGGTCATCCAGCCCGTAGTAGGTGGTGTTGTACTGGTCGTGGCTGCGGATGGTCTGGAGGACCAGGTGCCCGTCGGGCGGGGTGAGGTATTCCAGCGGGCTGACGGTGAAACGGCCGCGGCCGATGTCGGTCTTGAAGGACCGGGTGTCGCGCGGCGGGTTGGGCAGCACGAACCCGTTTTTGGTCCGGACGCGGGTGTTGAAGTCCTCGAAGCCGGGAAGCACGCGTTCGATGTGGTTGCGGATGACGTCGTAATCCTCGGCCATGGCTTTCCAGTCCACGGAGTGGTCGGGGCCGAACGTGGCCTCGGCCATCCGGGCCACGATGACAGGTTCGGCGAGCAGGTGTTCGGAGACCGGTGTGAGCCGGCCCTGGGTGGAGTGGACCACGGACATGGAGTCTTCCACGGAGAGGAACTGGGCGCCCTTGGGGTGTTTGTCGTCCTTGTCGGTCCGGCCCAGGGTGGGCAGGATCAGCGAGGTGCGGCCGTGGACGATGTGGGAGCGGTTCGGTTTGGTGGAGATGTGCACGGTCAGCCCGATCCGCTGCATCCCGGCTTCCAGGGTCTCGGTGTCCGAGCAGGCCAGCGAGAAGTTCCCGCCCATGGAGACGAACACGTCCACTTCGTCGCGTTCGAACGCTTCCATGGCTTCGACGGCGTCGTAGCCGTGGTGCCGCGGGGAGGTGATGCCGAACTCGGTGTCGAGGGCTTCGAGGAGCCATTCTTTGGGTTTTTCCCAGATGCCCATGGTCCGGTCGCCCTGGACGTTGGAGTGCCCACGGACCGGGCAGGCGCCTGCGCCGGGCTTGCCGAAGTTGCCCTGCAGGAGCAGGACGTTGACCATTTCCTTGATGGTGTCCACCGAGTGCGGCTGCTGCGTCACGCCCAGCGCCCAGCAGAAGATGGACGCCTTGGACTTGATGAGCATCCCGGCCACTGTTTCGATCTGGGCGCGGGTCAGGCCGGTGGCTTTTTCGGTCTCGGCCCAGTCCAGCGTGGCGCGGGCCTGGCGGTAGGCGTCGAACCCATCGGTCTGGGCGGCGATGAAGGAATGGTCGACGACGGTGCCCGGGTTCCGTTCCTCCTCGGCCAGGAGCAGGTGGCCCAGGGCCTGGAACAGGGCAAGGTCCCCGCCCACCTTGATCTGCAGGTATTCGTCGGCCAGCGGGGTGCCGCCCCCGACGACGCCGGAGACGGTCTGCGGGTCCTTGAAGTTGAACAGCCCGGCCTCGGGCAGCGGGTTGACCGCCACCACCTTGCCGCCCTTGTCCTTGCACTCCTTCAACGCCGACAGCATCCGGGGGTGGTTGGTGCCCGGGTTCTGGCCCACCACAAAGATCAGCTCGGAATCGTGGATGTCATCCAGCGAGACGGTGCCCTTGCCGATGCCGATGGTGGGGTTCAGCGCCGAACCGGAGGACTCGTGGCACATGTTGGAGCAGTCCGGCAGATTGTTGGTGCCCAGGGCCCGGGCGTACAGCTGGTACATAAAGGCTGTCTCGTTCGCGGTGCGCCCGGAGGTGTAAAAAACGCACCGGTCAGGGCTGGATGCCCGGACGTGCTCACCGATCAGCTCGAACGCATCGGCCCAGGAGATCGGTGAGTAGTGGGTGTCGCCTTCGCGGATCACCACCGGTTCACTCAGCCGGCCCTGGTTGCCCAGCCAGTACTCCGTCTTGCTGGACAGCTCGGCGATGGAGTGCTTGGCCCAGAACTCTGCGCCCACCGTACGGAGGGTGTTTTCCTCGGCCACGGCCTTGGCGCCGTTCTCGCAGAACTCGGCCGCCTTGCGCTTCTTGTCCGACTCCGGCCATGCACACCCGGGGCAGTCAAAGCCGCCGCGCTGGTTCAAGCGCAGCAACGACTGCGCGGTCCGGGTCACCCCGGCCTGCGCCACGGCGCGTTCCAGCGCCACCATCACGGCCTTGACACCGGCCGCCTCGGTCTTGGGCTTGTGGACTTCGAGGTCGTCCTCGTCGATGTCCGCGACGGGGGCGGGCTGCTTACCGAACTTCATCGTTCCAACTTCCTTACCGGCATACGTTGTTCTGGCACCAGCAAAGGCGCACCAAGGTTCCCGGCGCGCCTTTGCTGGACACTTCTGCTGCTTCGATGGCTACTGCGGCACCTTCGCCAGGGTTTCCTGCTCCGCGGCGATGGTGGTGTTGTCGCCGTGTCCGGTGCGGACCACCGTGTTACCGGGCAGCGTCAGCAGCCGTTCCCGGATCGAGGTGAGGATGGTGGGGTAGTCGCTGTAGGACCGTCCCGTGGCACCGGGCCCGCCGTTGAAGAGCGTGTCCCCGGTGAAGACCGTTCCTTCGCCTTCCAGGTGGAAGCAGGTGGAACCGGGGGAGTGGCCCGGTGTGTGGATAGCCTTGAGACTCGCCCCTGCCACCTCAAAAACGTCGCCGTCGTGCAGCTCCTGGTCGGGCCCGGCGTCCGGGTAGACCTGCTCCCAGAGCACCAGGTCCTCCGGGTTGAGGTAGATCGGTGCGCCCACGGCGTCTGCGACCTCGCGTGCGGCGCCGATGTGGTCGTTGTGAGCGTGGGTCAGCAGGATGGCCTTGACCTTCCGGCCGCCCACCTGGTTGATGATTGCGGAGGCGTCGTGCGGGGAATCGATGATGACGCATTCAGCGTCATTGCCCACGATCCAGACGTTGTTGTCCACGTCCCACGTGCCGCCGTCGAGCGAAAAAGTACCCGAGGTGACCAGGTTTTCGATCCGGACGCCCATCAGGAAGCCGCCCCCGCGGCAGGCAGTTCAACAACGGAACGCAGGACCTTGCCCTCGTGCATCTTCTCGAAGGCTTCCTCCACCTGGTCGATGCTGATGCGCTCGGACACAAAGGCATCCAGGTCCAGGTTGCCCTGCTTGTAGTGGCTCACCAGCATGGGGAAGTCCCGGGAGGGCAGGCAGTCGCCGTACCAGGAGGATTTCAGCGACCCGCCCCGGCCGAAGACGTCCAGCAAGGGCAGTTCCAGCGTCATCTCCGGCGTCGGGACCCCCACCAGGACCACGCGGCCGGCGAGGTCGCGGGCGTAGAAGGCCTGCTTGTACGTTTCAGGGCGGCCGACGGCGTCAATCACCACGTCGGCCCCGTTGCCTCCCGTGAGGGCGCGGATGGCCTCGATGGGGTCTTCCTTGCTGGAATCGATGCCGTGCGTGGCACCCAGGGACTTGGCCATTTCGACCTTGTTGGCGTCGATGTCCACGGCGATGATGGTGGTGGCGCCGGCCAGCCTGGCGCCGGCAATCGCGGCGATGCCCACACCGCCGCAGCCGATCACCGCAACGGACTCGCCGCGCTTGACCTCGCCGGTGTTGATCGCGGCACCAATGCCGGCCATCACGCCGCAGCCCAGCAGGCCAACGGCGGCAGCATCAACTTCAGGATCCACTTTGGTGCACTGCCCGGCGGCAACCAGGGTCTTCTCGGCAAACGCGCCGATCCCCAGGGCGGGGGAGAGCTCGGTGCCGTCCTCAAGGGTCATCTTCTGGGTGGCGTTGGCTGTGTTGAAGCAGTACTGCGGCTGGCCCTTGGCGCACGCCCGGCATTCGCCGCAGACGGCACGCCAGTTCAGGATGACGCGGTCGCCCGGGGCGATGGAGGTCACTCCGTCGCCCACGGCGTTGACAACGCCCGTTGCTTCGTGGCCCAGCAGGAAGGGGAAGTCATCGTTGATGCCGCCCTGCTTGTAGTGCAGGTCGGTGTGGCAGACGCCGCAGGTGAGGATGTCCACCAGTGCCTCACCCGGTCCCGGATCCGGCACCAGGATGGTCTCCAGTGACACCGGAGCGTTTTTTTCCTTGGCAATAACGGCCTTGACCTTGTGAACCATGATTCCTGTGTTCCTTTCGTTGGCCGAACGACGATCCCGACCCGACTAACAATTCTAGAAGCAGCGGCTTCTCCGGCCCGCTGCCCAAAGGGGTGGGCAGCCGATCCGAAGGGATAGTTCGACCCGCTACTAGCGGAACCGCATTGTGTAATGCGCAACACGATTCGCATAGTGCGTACTCGAAAATATGTCAGCCGTCACACCAACTGTCAAGAGAACGGGCCAGGGCTGCGCCCGGTCGGCGCGGACTTCCGAGACCAAAAAATACTCTTGATGCAACACTGATGCTATTGCAGCAACAAATATCCATCCTCTCACGGGCTGAGCGGGACGTCGGCAAGTTTTCAGGGGCTCGCATAAGCAAACTCTGTGTCTTCAAAAGCCTATTGACTGTGCTCTGTATCACGCCTAATCTGATGCAACAGCGTTGCGCTGAATGCAACCACAACAACTTTGGTGGATACATGAGTAACGAAACTTCCTCCGCGGCCCCGAGCCCGGGCCTGCACGCGGAACCGGGCGGCCTGAACTTCGCGGACAATGCAGTCAGCAAGGAAACCCGCCGCCGGGTGATCGCGGCCAGCTTCATTGGAAACTTTGTTGAATGGTTCGACTACGCGGTGTACGGCTACCTGGCCGTCACCATCGCTGCGGTCTTTTTCCCGCAGTCTGATCCCCAAGCCGGGCTGCTCCTGACCTTTGCCCTGTTTGCGATCTCATTCCTGGTCCGCCCGCTCGGCGGCTTTGTCTGGGGGCACATCGGAGACCGTGTGGGCAGGCGGACAGCACTGTCGCTGTCCATCCTGATCATGTCCGGTGCCACGTTCTGCATTGCCCTGATCCCCGGGTACGACGTAATCGGGCTGTGGGCTCCTGTCCTGCTCCTGATTATCAGGGTGGTCCAGGGCTTCTCAGCCTCCGGAGAATACGCCGGAGCGTCCGCTTTCCTGGTGGAATACGCCCCCGCCAACCGCCGCGGCCTGTATGCCGCCGTCGTTCCAGCAAGCACGGCCGCGGGGCTCCTCCTCGGTTCGCTGCTCGCCGGCCTGCTGACCACACTGCTCAGTTCCGAAGCAATGCAGAGCTGGGGCTGGCGCCTGCCCTTCCTCTTGGCTGCCCCCATGGGCCTTATTGGCCGGTACATCCGGACCAAGCTCGAGGACACCCCGGTCTTCCGCGAACTGGCCAAGGAGGACGAGGCCGTCAAGGCGCCCGTCTCCAGCCTCTTCCGGAACCACTGGCGCCAGCTGCTCCAGGCCGTCGGGGCAGTGCTGCTCAACGCCGTCGGGTTCTACGTGATCCTCAGCTACATGCCCACGTACCTGTCCTCCGAGCTTGGCCTGGGCGCCACGGAATCATTCCTGGCCACCACGGTGGCGCTGGTTACCTACATCGGCTTCATTTTCCTCACGGGAATGCTCTCGGACCGGTATGGCCGCAAGAAAGTGCTGATCGCCGCGTCGGTGAGCTTCATGCTGCTGACAGTGCCGGCGTTCGCCCTGCTGGGAACGGGAAACTTCCTGGTGGTGGTCCTGGTCCAGATCCTGCTGGGCGCCATGCTCACCCTCAATGACGGCACGCTTCCCAGCTTCCTGGCGGAGATGTTCCCCACCCGCGTCCGTTACAGCGGCTTCGCCGTCAGCTTCAACCTCTCCAATGCCCTCTTCGGCGGCACCGCCCCGTTCATGGCAACCCTCCTGATCGCCGCCACTGCCAGTGACCTGGCACCGGCCTGGTACCTCGTCGCGGCCGCGCTGGTGTCCCTGGTGGCCGTGGCCCTGTCCAGGGAAACCTGCCGGGAACCCCTGCGTCACGAATAGCTTCCCTTCCAGACCAACCTCACCCAAGAAATGCATCAACAGAAAGGCATCATTACGATGACCATCACCACCGAGAACGCAACGTCCGTGGCCGAACTGGAGCGCCTGAAGGTACTCAAAAACGGCGAGAAAGTCAGCCTCACGTTCTCCGGCACCGAGTTCGAGCGGCGCCTCGCGGGCCTCCGTCGCATCATGGCCGAGAAGGAACTGGACGCCGTCGTCCTGACCAGCTACCACTCCATCAAGTACTACTCCGACTTCCTGTTCACCACCTTCGGGCGTTCCTACGCCATGGTGGTCACCAAGGATGACAACGTCACCGTGACAGCAAACATCGACGCCGGGATGCCCTGGCGCCGCAGCTACGGCGACAACATCATCTACACGGACTGGCGGCGGGACAACTACATCTTTGCCATCCAGGAAGTGCTGCGCACCCGCGGCATCAACCCGCGCCGCCTCGGCGTAGAAGACGACTCGCTGCCGCTGGACAACCGCAACAAGATCCAGGCCGCATTCGCGTCGGCAACCCTGGTGGACGTGGCCCAGGCCGCCATGCGCCAGCGCATGATCAAGTCAGCGGAAGAAATTGAAGTCATCAAGCACGGCGCACGCATCGGCGACCTGGGCGGCGAGGCCATCCGCAACGCCATCACGGCCGGCATCACCGAATACGAGGTGGCCCTGATCGGCACCGAGGCCATGGTCCACGAGATCGCCCGGACCTTCCCCAACTCGGAGATCCGCGATACCTGGGTGTGGTTCCAGTCGGGCATCAACACTGACGGCGCCCACAACTGGGCCACCACCCGCAAGATCCAGGAACACGACATCCTGTCCCTGAACTGCTTCCCCATGACGTCCGGCTACTACACCGCCCTCGAGCGAACCCTGTTCTACGGCGAACCGGATGCCCGCTCACTGGAGCTGTGGAACATCAACGTGGAGGTGCACAAGCGCGGGCTGGAGCTCATCAAGCCCGGCGCCGTCTGCAAGGACATTGCCGCCGAGCTGAACGAGATCTACGTCGGTCACGGCCTGCTGGCCAACCGCACCTTCGGCTACGGGCACTCCTTCGGCGTCCTCAGCCACTACTACGGCCGGGAAGCCGGGCTCGAACTGCGCGAAGACATCGACACTGTGCTGGAACCGGGCATGGTGGTTTCCATGGAACCGATGATCACGGTCCTGGACGGGCAGCCGGGCGCCGGCGGCTACCGCGAACACGACATCCTGGTGGTGGGGGAGGACGGTGCGGAGAACATCACCAAGTTCCCGTTCGGCCCCGAGTACAACATCATCGGAGCCTGACGCATTACCAACACCCGAAGCGGCGCCGGCACCTGCCGGCGCCGCTTTCGGCCCCCACTAGGGAATGATGGTTTACATCATGAGCGCAACAGCATCCGAGAGCACAGCCAACGGCGACACCAAGGGCGCTTCCGTCATCGTCAACGCGGTTGCCGTCCTCCGGACCTTCACTGCGGACGAACCGCTCCTCGGGGTCACCGAGATCGCCAACCGCGTAGGCCTGCACAAAAGCACGGTCTCCAGGATCCTGGCCACCTTCGAGCAGGAGCATCTGGTGGAACGCGATGCCGAGACGCGCCGGTTCCGGCTGGGACTCGGGCTGATTGCCGTGGCAGGACCGCTGCTGGCGGAGCTGGAGGAGCGCCGCGTGGCCTACCCCGTGCTCCGCGAGCTGTCCGAGCAAACCGGCGAAACCAGTGCCCTGATGGTGTGGAGCGGCGATGAATCGATCTGCGTGGAGCAGATCGCGAGCCGCCACCAGATCAAGCACACCACGCCTTTGGGCGCCCGTTACAGTGACGCCTTCAGTGCTTCCGTGCAGGTCTTCCTCGCCCAGGAACCCGAACCCCGCGTCCGGTCCCTCCTCAGCAGCGGCGCCATTACCTACCCCGGCCTGGACGAACCCAGCCTGGACGCCTACCTGGTCCGGTTGAAGGACGACGCCCGTCGCGGCTGGGCCATCAATTACGGTGAAACCTCCATAGACGAAGTGGGGCTCGCTGCCCCCGTCTTCGACCACCGCGGCGAGATTGTGGCCGCCGTGCTGATCCCGGCCCCGCGGTTCCGGGTGTCCCAGGACCGGCTGCAGGCACTTGGCGAATCGTGTGCCGCCGCGGCGGCGAAAGTCACGGCCAGGCTGGGTGGTACCGGCCCGAGGCAAGGAGTTCCAGCGGAAGCCTGAGATCCTGCTGTCATTTCACGAAAATGCTTGAAGCTTCAAGCAATAGGACGTATGGTTAGTTGAAGACTCAACCAAGCCCCTAGGAAATGACATGACCACAACCCTTCACCAGCACGTCCCCCGCTTTCCCGGCGCCGCCAGCGGGTGGGGTGAAGGGGCGGGGCCCAAGGTCAGCGTCCGGAGCCAGGTTTCGGTGCCGCTTCGGTTCGACGACGGATTCACAGTCCCGGCCGACGTTATGACCTTCCATGGACTGGCTGATGGCAAAGAGCACCTGCTCCTGGCGCTGGGGGAATGGGAACAGGCATTGCTGCAACAGGGACCCGGGCGCCCGGCGCCGCTGGTCCGGCTTCACAGTGAATGCCTCACCGGAGACGTTTTTGGCAGTGAACGCTGCGACTGCGGTCCCCAGCTTCGCGAAGGCGTCGACGCAGTTGCAGCCACCGGCGGCTTCCTTCTCTACCTCCGGCAGGAAGGCCGCGGAATTGGTCTCTACGCAAAGCTGGATGCCTATGCACTCCAGGACACGGGCCTGGATACCTACGAAGCCAACGTGGCCCTGGGGCACGGCGAGGACGAGCGGGACTACACTGCTGCCGCCCAGATGCTTACCACCCTGGGCGTGGACTCCATCCGGCTGTTGAGCAACAACCCGGATAAGGCGGCGCAACTCAGCAGCCACGGCATCAGCGTCGCCGAGCAGGTTCCCACCGGCGTGCACCTCTCCGCAGCCAACCACCGCTACCTGGCAGCCAAGCGGGACCACACCGGGCACACGCTGAACCTGCCCGCCTGAGCCCGGCCATTTTCCGAACAGGACCGCACATGACAATTTTTCTTGACGACCCCGCGATTGCGGCGTTGGACCTTGATGCCGGCTTCCATGCTTTGAGCGAAGTGCACGGGCACATCCCCAGCCACGAAGAACTGCTGGCCAGGGTGGATGCCCTCATTCCCGCGCTGCGGGAGCGTGCCGAGGAAACGGAACGCCTCCGGCGGATCCCCGAGAGCACCATGGCTGAGCTGCAGGAGGCGGGCGTCTTCAAAATCCTCGCGCCCAAGGGGGTGGGCGGATACGGCATGGGCGTGGAAACCTACGTCGAGGTGGTGCGCCGGCTGGCGCAGGGCTGCCCTTCCACTGCCTGGAACGCTGGGCACCTGATCGAGCACGTCTGGATGCTCGCCCGCTGGCCCAAGGAGGCCCAGGATGAAGTCTTCGCGGAGGGCCCCGATCCTCTGGCCGCCGCTACCGGCGCGCCGCCTGGTATTGCCGAGCAGGTGCCCGGTGGGTTCCGTATCACCGGCCGCTGGAGCTTCGCCTCGGGAGTGCTGCACTCACAGTGGGCACTTCTGGCAGTTGAACACAACCGGCCCGGGCGCAGCAAAGTCCGGCTGCAGTGCCTCGTTCCCATTGATGATGTGGAGGTGGTGGACACGTGGCACACCGCCGGCCTTAGGGGCACCGGGAGCAATGACATCCATGCCGAGGGGCTGTTCGTTCCCGCCCACAGGGCCGTGGAGTGGTCGCTCCTGGCCGCTGCGGACAATCCCGGCAGCCGGATCCATCCGGATCCAATGATCCATACGACCATGGCCACGCTCCTGAACATCGTGGCACCGTCCGCTGCCCTGGGCGCGGCGGAATATGCCCTGGAACTGTTCCGCGGACAGATGCTCAAGCGCAAGGTCAAGAACACGGTGGAGAACCGCCAGGGTGATTCGCCGCTCGCACAGGCCCGGTATGCCCAGGCGTACGGGCTGGTCACAACCGCACGGCTGCGGCGCGTTTGGCAGCTTCCCACCGGCGGCATCCGGGGCAGGTATCGGGCGCGGGAATGACCGAGGAGGAAAAGGCGCAATACCGGTTGTCCTTTGCCCTGAGCGGCGAGGCGTCCGCGCAGGCTGTCACCATGATCATGGCCGGCTCCGGCGGCAGCGCCCACCGGCTTGCACATCCCCTCCAGCGGATCCAGCGCGACGTCAGCGTCCTGCTCAACCATCCGACACTGGCCACCGATCCGATCCTTGAGCAGGCAGGCCGAGGCCTCCTGGGCCTGGGGCTCACCCTCGCAAGCTTCCAGCAGGGGACAGCCACGTAGACTTGCATGATGCGGTTGGTAGCGAGCGATATTGACGGAACGATCCTTGGACACGACGGAAAAATCAGTGACCGCACCGTCCGCGCCTTCCACGCCTGCCGCGACGCCGGCGTCGAACTCGTTTTTGTTACCGGCCGTCCGCCGCGCTGGCTGCACCCACTGCAGGACCGGCTGGGCCACACCGGCACCGTCATCTGCTCCAACGGCGCCGTGGTCTGGGACCTCGAAACCGAACAGCTGGTCTCCGCCCGCACCCTGGCCATCGATACCGTGCTGGAGGTCCGCCGCATCATCAAGGAGCTCCGCCCGGCCGCCCTGTTCGCCGCGGAAACACTGACCGGTTTCCACCTTGAACCGGGCTTCATTGAAAACGGGTCCAGTGAACTCCTCAGCGAGTTCACCCCGGCGCCGCTCGCCGAAACGCTCGCCACGGATGATTCGGTGGTGAAGTTCCTGGCAATCGTGCGGGAGGGCACCCCGGACGACTTCCTCGCGGAGGTGCGGCCCGCCGTCGGACATCTGGCGGCAGTTACCCACTCGTCACCGGGCGTGGCCATGCTCGAGCTCTGCCTTCCAGGCGTCAACAAGGCGGTCACGCTGGCGGAATACGCCACCTCGCTGGGCATAGACGCGGCTGACGTTGTGGCCTTCGGCGACATGCCAAACGATATCGAGATGCTCCGCTGGGCCGGCCATGGCTATGCGATGGCCAGCGGTCATCCGGAAGCCATCCTGGCTGCGGGGCAGCAGGCACCGCATTTTGACGACGACGGCGTGGCCCAGGTCCTGGAGGCAAGGCTCGCTTCGCTTGGCGTCCAGCTTCCCTGAGGTCTTTTCACAGGTTACGCTCACCTGGCGTTCACCTTTGTTCCTTACGGTGGAGGCAGGGGGCGACACCTCCCCTTTTTGGCTCAAGGGGTAAACGATGGCACGAAACGCAAAACCCAGCGCCGTTGATGCGCCGCTACACACGGCAACACCGGCTCCGCACTGGAAGCAGCTGCGGGAGGGTGACCGCGTCCGGGTGGTGCTCACACCCGGCTTCGAAACCGGCGGCCTGGTGGACGCCGTCACCGGGGACCACTCTGCGGTATGGGTCAACCTCGACGGCGGCCGCGGGCGAACGCTGCTGCACTGCAGCGACGGCGTGGAGATTCTTCCGGAAGAAGGCTGAGCGGTGGCGGCAAGGTCCCGCCGCCTCCCGGCTCGGGTACGCTCGCAGGGTGACCTTGCCGTTCTTTGCCAGCCCTGACGCCAGCGGGCGGCAGCTGCCGGTTGCCATGGCCCATCGCGGCTTTTCCCGGGAAGGGCTGGAGAACTCCATGGCAGCGTTCCGCGCCGCCGTCGAGCTCGGTTACCAGTACCTCGAGACGGACGTCCACACCACCGCGGACGGCGTGGTGTTCGTTTTCCATGACGACACACTGGACAGGGTGACCGACGGGACCGGCCGGGTCGCGGACCTGGCCGCTGCCGACGTGGCACGGGCGCAGATCGGCGGACGCGAGCCCGTGCCCACCTTCGACGACCTTATTGGCGGGCTGCCCGGCGTGCGCCTCAACGTCGACGTCAAGGACCGGAACTCGGTCGCAAGCCTTGCCGCGGCCATCGAACGCCACCAGGCGCACCACCGGGTGCTGGTCACCAGCTTTTCTGAACGGCGGCGGCGGGCGGTCCTGAAGCGGCTGAGCCGGCCGGTCGCGTCGTCGGCCGGCGTAGTGCCCGTGGCCTTGTTTGTTGTGCTGGGGCGGGTATTGCCCGGGCCAGTTTTCCGCTGGACCATGCGCCGGATCCTCTGGAACGTCCAGGCGCTCCAAGTACCTGCGCGCAGGAGCGGCATCGAAGTTGTCACACCCGGCTTTATCCGGCGCGCCCACGGGCTGGGGTTGATGGTCCACGTCTGGACCATCAACGATCCCGCTCAGATGCGCCGCCTGCTGGAACTGGGCGTCGATGGACTCGTCACCGACCGCGCGGACCTGCTCCGCGACGTGCTCCTCGAACGCGGTGAGTGGCGGGGCGGGGAGCCGGACTGACCGGCTATTCCTTCAGGTCCCGGCCCGTGCTGGTGGACGGGTCCTGGTCGCCTTCGGTTGGATCGGCCCGCAGTTCGTCAGGGTTACTGTCCGGCAATCCGCCGGCGACGCCGGAAACGTTCCCCGTCCCGCCGGCGCCTGCTGACCCTGCTGCCCCGCCGGGAGCGGACGCGCTGCCCGCCAGGCCGCCGTCGTCGTCATTTGCCTGGTCATCGCGGCGGTCATCAACATCCCCGCCGAAGGGTGATTCCGATACCGGACCCGGAGCGGCTCCTGCCTTCAGCCCAGGGGCTTTTTGCTTCTCGGCTTCCATGGCATTCGAACCCTCACTGAGGGAGGAGTGGACCTCCACGTCGCTGTTAGGATCCGAGGGGTCAGGAACATCCCGTTTCTCGACGGGATCGCTTGTCCCGGCGAGATCCTCCATGGCGTTTTCTGCTGCCTTGCCGATGCTGTCGCCGATACCCATGTGACTGCTCCTTCCGACATCGCGCGCCGGCGCCCCCAGTGGATCGCCGGAACATTACCCTTCCAGAATTATCAGCATGCTTACAATTAGTCCAGAGCTGAGGCAACAGGCCCCGGCCGGACAGGAAGGACAACTACCGTGAGCAGCTACCATCCGGAAAACGAACCCGCGAATCCTGACCAGCCGGGCAAGGACCAGCCAGCCGCTGGTCACTCAGGCGCAGGTCCAGCCGGGTCCAAGGGAGGCAGGGACTCTGCGGGCTCGCCGAACCCGGACCCGGCGGAAGGCAACGTCACCGGGCTGGAGCCCGGCGGGGGAGTTCCTCCCGGCGAGACGCCGCCGGCCGAGGACCAGATGAGCGCGGACCAGGGCCACGACGAGTAGCCAGGCCGGCTGACCCCAGGGGAACTGGGGTCAGCGTGATTGCGTCAATGGCGCTTGGGTCAGCGGGACTCTTTGGGTGGAACGTGGCTGCCCTGTTCAGGGCCTACGAGCTGGCGCTTCAGGCCGTCCATATCCAGCCTGGTGTTCCAGCTTGCCCAGTCCTGCGGCCTGACGGAGGGCCGGCCCAGGAGATAGCCCTGGCCGGCGCTGATGCCCAGCTCCGTGAGGACCTTGAGTTCGCCCACCGTCTCGATGCCCTCAGCGATCAGGGTGGTGCCGATCTGCTCGGCGAAGTCCACCAGGCAGCCGGCAAGGGCACGCTGGATGCCGTCGTTGTCCACATCCCCGATGACGTTCCGGCCCACCTTCAAAAAGTCCGGCCGCAGGTGCACCATCCGGCTCAGCGCGCCGGCGCCCGGGTGGGTGTCGTCAACAGCGAGGCGCAGGCCCTGCTCGCGCAACGGATTGATGGCCGCGATGAACTGCGGGTACTCCTCGTCGCTGACCGATTCCGTCAGTTCGAGCACCACCCGGTTGATGGGAAGCTCGATGTGCTCGAACAGCTCCGGGAGCCGCGGGTCCAGGCACGACGTGGGCGAAATGTTCAGGGAGACGTACAGGTTCTCCGGAAGGTCCCGGGCTGCGGCGGCGGCGGATCCCAGGGCGGAAAACTCCAGGTTTGCACCCAGGCCAACCGCGGCTGCTTCCGCGAACCACAATTCAGCAGCCGCGCCGTCATCGCTGACAAAGCGCGACAACGCTTCGACCCCCACCACGGTTTCGTCCGCCAGCCCGTAAATGGGCTGGAAAGCCGTCATCAGCATGTGGCTCTCAAGCAAGGCGCTGATCCGCGACATGCTGCGGATCGCGTCTATTTGTTCAGCGAGCTGCGGCGGAATGGCGGTTGACTCCAGGCGCATTTTCCTGGCGCTGTCCAGCGTCTCAACAGTGTTTGCGTCGCTGCGGCGCGTCTCCAGGAGATACTCCAGCAACGCCCTTTCGGGCACGCCGGGATTCTCATCGAGGCTCTTGCTGAGGCGTTGCCGGACTGCTGCGCCGGACGGATCCGGATCCGCTAAAACAGCGGCAATGATTCCCCACGCCTGTACACGAACCGACATTAGCTACGCCCCCAGTTGACGAAGTAATGACCCAGTGGCCCTTTGTTGTTCAATTTCTACCGCTTCTAAAAAGTCCAATGCTGCTGGCAAGCCGCAATATCACGGCGATATAAAACAGACCCAGCACGATGATCGTATATCGGGGTGGGCAAAAGCGCAGTAGTTTTCGATTTACTGGTTAGCGCTTTCCGGCTGGGCTGCCAGCAGGTCGGGGACCTGCTCCGGCGGAACGGGCCTGCTGAAGTAATAGCCCTGCGCACTCAGGCAGCCCAGGCCCCGGAGGATCTCGGCCTGTTCCGCGGTTTCCACGCCCTCCCAGACGGCCTCCAGCCCGCATGCCCGGATGAGCTGCAGGACGGCCGCCACCAGGGCCGGTTGCTTGGGATCGCTGCCCAGCCCGTCAATCAGCGAACGGTCCACCTTCACGCGGTCCACCGGCAGTCGGCGGAGGTAGCTGATAGACGAATAGCCGGTGCCGAAATCATCAATTTCGATGCCCACGCCCAGCCCGCGCAACCCGCCCAGGGAGTAACGGTCCAGCTCGTTGCCCTTGACGATGGCTACCTCAGTCAGTTCCAGGACCACTTGGTCCGGCCCCACCCCGGTTTCCTTGAGGACGTTCCGGACATCCTCGATGAACTGCAGGCTTTGCAGGTCCGTTGCGGAGATGTTGATCCGGACCGAGAAGCGCTGGTCCACCAAGTGCCCGTCAATCCATTTCCGCAACTGGTGCACCGCCGTCCGCAGCACCCACAGCCCCAGCTCGGAGATCAGCCCGGCTTCCTCGGCCAGCGGAATGAACTCGTCCGGCATAATGAGCCCGCGGGTGGGGTGGTTCCAGCGGACCAGTGCCTCCACGCCTTCGATCCGGCCCGAGCCCAGCTCCACCACGGGCTGGTAGTGCAGCGTCAGTCCGTCGGTCCTGATGGCGTTCCGGAGGTCTTCCACCAGCTGGCTGCGGAGCCGCCGGACCAGCAGGAGGCCGGGTTCGAACCGGTGCAGCCTGTGCTGCCCCTCGGCCTTGGAGGCATACATGGCGACGTCGGCCTCCATAAGCATGTCCTCAGGAGTTTGGCCCGCACCGCCAACGCTCAGCCCGATGCTGGCGCCGCAGCGCAGGCTGCGCCCCGAAAGCTCTATGGGTTCATTCAACGATGCCAGGATGCGGTGCCCCACCACTGCCGCCTGGTCTGCGGTGACACCCGGCATCACGATCGCGAACTCGTCCCCGCCCAGCCGGGCCACGACGTCGGTCTCACGCACTGCGGCGCGGATCCGTTCACCTACGGTGATCAGTACTTTGTCGCCGGCGGTATGCCCCGCGCTGTCGTTGATGGACTTGAAGGCGTCAAGGTCCATCAGCAGGATCACGGGCCCCTCCTCCGCGTCATCGTCCTCGATGGCGGATCTGAGGGCGTCGATGAGCGCAGACCGGTTGGCCAGGCCCGTCAGGGGGTCCTGCATGGCCATTTTCTGCATCTCCAGGTGCGCTTCGTGCAGGAGCTGGGTGCGCACCTGCACCCGTTGCTCGAGTTCCTCGTAGATGATCTGCAGATCCTCGGCCAGGAGGTTGGTGCCCATGATGATGGCATCCAGCTCGTCCCGGGCTTCCGATACTTCTATCCGCGAGCTGAGGTCTCCCGATGCCAGCCGGACAATACCTTCGAGCAGTTGGGAAAGCCGGGGGTCGTTGTCGGCAAACATCGGTTCCTCCCTTCCGTGCTCAGTTGGCCTGGTGGCGGTCGGCATCCAACGGAAGGCTCACGGTGACGGTGGTGCCGGCGCCCAGCGTGGAAGCCACGTCGATGTGGCCCCCGTGGCGGGCCACGATGTCCTTGGTGATCGCCAGTCCCAGCCCGGTACCGGGAATGGCTCCGGACATGGCATTGGACGCGCGGTAGAACCGGGTAAAGACGTGGTCGATTTCCTCGCTGGAAATGCCGATGCCGGTGTCAGCCACGCTGATGGTTGCCCACCGGGTGCCGTCCGCCGCGGCGTGCGATTCGCTGCCCACCTCGATCCGGCCGCCGCTGGGCGTGAACTTGATGGCGTTGGACACCAGATTGGTGAACACCTGCTGCAACTGCACCTCATCGGCCAGGATCTCAGGGTCCTCGGGAGCAGGATCCACGGCGATAGTGACGTTCTGCAGCTGGGCCAGGGGCCGCAGCGCCCCGGCCACCAGGTCCAGCGTCTGCCCCAGCCGCACCGGGGTGAGATGCATCAGGTTGTCCTCGAGGCCGTTGCGGGACACGCTCAGCATGTCCTCGATCAGCATGCGGAGCCGCTCGGTGTTGCGGACAACAATGTCCAGCATCTGGTGGACCTCGGGCGAAACAGGCTGCTCGGTACTTTCCTGGATCATGTCCAGGTACGCCATGATGGACGTCAGCGGCGTCCTCAGCTCGTGGTTGACGGTGGCGAGGAAATCCGTCTTTGCCTTGTCAAGCTGTTGCAGCTGCTTGACCACCTGCTGCTGGCTGCTGATCAGGTGGCTCTGGATCAGCCCGTGTGCGGCATTGCCGGCGACGTGCTGGATCAGGCCGAGCTCGGCCCGGGACCATTGCCGCGGCTGGTCCAGCATAACGATCCAAATGATGCCCAGTGAGGAATTGCCCTCACCCACCGGCACCGCCAGCAACGAGGCGGCGGGGCCAAGGTGCCGGGTGCCAGCGGATTCGCCGGTGTGCCCCTCCTCCTCGGACGCCTCGGAGGAGAGCGTTTCGGCCCCGGCCCACAGCATGTCCGCGGTCTGGCGCGCAGATGCTTCGTCCGGCAGCGATGCGTCCGCCAGCGGTTCAAGGCCGGGCCGGGTCCACGTGGCATTGATGCGGGGAACCCGCTCGTCCTCAAAGGTGGTCAGCCGGACGTGGTCAGCCTTAAAGGTTTCCCCAAAACCAGTGACCACATGGTTGGCGATCTCCTGCGGATTATTCGTCCCGCGTACGGCTGCGGATACCAGCCGGAGCTGTTCACGGAGAGCCTCGGCCTCCTGCCGGGCAATTTTGCGCCTGGACACCTGGCTGATGAGGGCGCTGGCCCGGTGCACCAGTTCCTTGGGCGGCGGGGGTTTGGCAATGCAGTCGTGGACGCCGGGAGGCTGCATGGCTGCCAGCTCCGCCGGGCTGTCCAGGTCCACCATCACCAGGACGGGTGCCTCTGCTTCAACGGCGGACAGGGACGTGTCCACAACGATGACCGATGGTTCGCCTGCAGCCAGCAAGCCGGCGAGGCCGTGGGCATCGCGCGCTGTGCGCACCTCGTAACCAGCCTCGTGCAGTGCCTGCGCATTCAAAGCCAGGCGCCCGTCGTCGGGGTCCGCTACATAAGCGGTGCGTGGCACAGACGGGTCCCACGGCAAATCAGCCGCCACAATGCCCCCTTCGCTCCCAGTTGAGTACATTGTAGGGCGGCTCGTCCCGGATGGTCCCTTGGAAGCTGCACATCGCACCAGCGTGACGGAACAATGCCCCTTGCGGACCGGCGGCGAACCGCCGTCGGGCCTGCAAACCGCCTGCCTGATGCTGCGCGGCATATATTTGGACTGTGTCCTCCCCAGTAAAACCGGTGCGCGCTTCCTGGCAGAAGTACCTGATGATCCCCAAGCTTGCCAGGCTGTCCCGTTCCGCGCCCAAGGACAGGCGGCTGGCGTGGGACAAGTACTGGGCGGGCATCAAGTCGACAGGCCCGGGCGGCGAGGTGCTGTGGGATTCGGGCCGGGACCATGAGTTCATGGGCTACCGGGAGGTGCTGCTGCGCTACCTGGATCCGGATCTTCCCGTGGTTGACGTGGGCTGTGGACACGGTAGCTTCACGCGTGCACTGGCCGGCACCTTCCGCGATGTCATCGGTGTGGACGTATCAGCCCACGCAGTGACCCGGGCCCGCGCCGAGTCCGAAGCGCTGGACGGCCCGGCAGGCCGCGTCCGCTACGAAGCACGGGACATGACGGCACCCGACGCCGCCCGCGGGTTGGCGGGCGAACGCGGCGCGAACATTTTCATCCGCGGCGTGCTTCACGTGCTCAGTCCCGGCGACCAGGCGGCACTGGTGGAGAACCTCCGGGTCCTGGCCGGCAGTTGCGGCACGGTCTTCCTCACCGAGACCAACTTCCAGGGCAACCCGGTGGACTATGTGGCGCACCTGGGAGCCACCCCCAAGGGCATCCCGGCCCCTCTTGAACGGGCCATCCGGGAACTGCCGATGCCCGGCCATTTCGGTCCTGCCGAGCGCTCCCGCGTCCTGCCCGGCGAGAGCTGGGACCTGCTCGAGGATGGCAGCGTCGTCATCGAGACCAACCAGATGACGGACGTTGCCGCGCAGAGCCGGATCCCCGGCTATTACGCGGTTCTGCGCCCGCGGCCCTAACTGTCCCGGGCCCCGGCGGACGCTGCGCGGCCGGGCCCCGGCGGACGCTGCGCGGCCGGGCCCGCCCCTTGACACGAAGGCTGGTCGGGAGGCTCCATAGTAAGTAGACTTACTAGTTACCTCCAGGGGAAAGGATGGCCATCATGGCAGAAGACAAAGGCAACAAGACGCGCGAAGCTGAAGCGGACCAGGACGAAGAAGATCTGGGCCCCGGACCCGACGGCGGGAAGATGCGCACCGGCCCGGAAACATCGAAATCCTTGAAGTACTCACAGGAAGTCACCTCAACTGAGGATGAACCGGAGCGCGAGGGCCGCAGCCTGGTCACCACGCACCATGAAGTCATCAGGCAGTGGGCGGAGGAGCGGGACGGCGTTCCGGCCGCTGTGGAAGGCACGGAGCATGGCGACCACCTCGGGGTACTGCGGATCGACTTCGGCGGCGAAAATGACAAACTTCGCCACATCAGCTGGGAGGAATGGTTTGACACCTTCGACTCCCGCCAGCTGAATTTCATTTACCAGGAACAGCGCAGCGACGGCCAGCAATCCAATTTCTTCCGGCTGGAAAATCCCGGCCGGGAAGACGCCTAAGCCGCATCCGTCCTGCCGTACCCCCGGAAGACCTGCACCGGATGACCTCCGGCGCTGTCCCGTCGTCGGCAGGCGCAAAACTACAGGAACTATCATGCGCAAACTTATCCCTTCCGGTTCCCTCCGCGGAATGCTGCTGCCGCCCACCTACGGCCGGCATGTCACGGATTCCACGGAATTTACGGTGCTCTCAGTGGAGATCTGGTCCACGGGCCTGGTGGTCAATATCCAGCTGGCCTCCGACGGCGAACCGGAACCTGAAATCATCCTCCAGGACCACTTCGGCACCGAGTACTCCCTTTGTGAATCGGCCACCCTGGGTTCCCGGAACCTGCAGGTCTTTACCCCGTCGGTGCCGCCCGGAACCCGGAGCCTGACCGTCAGGTCTGCCGACGACGCCCACCCCCGGCCAGTGGTGACCTTTGCTGTCCCGCTGATGGCCGTGCGGGACAGCCTGCCCGAAGCGAACGACGACGGCTACCGGGAGCCGCCCGAACTCCGCCGTCCCGCCTGATCGCCAAAGCCGCCTGATCACCAAAGCCGCCAGGCCATAGACCGCCCCTCCCCAGTGACAAGGAGCCACCATGCAGGAAACCGCGGATTTTAGCCCAACTACCGCCATCGTCACCGCATCAGACTCCGGAATCGGCAAGGCCACCGCCGTGGCCCTTGCCAGAGCGGGGATGGACGTGGGCGTCACCTGGCACTCCGACAAGGAAGGCGCCGAGGCGACCGCGGAAGAGATCCGCGGTCTGGGGCGCAAGGCCGTGGTGCGCCGCCTGGACACCACCGACCTCCAGGGCGCGGGCGCCGTCATCGACGAACTGGCGGAAGAACTCGGCGGCGTGGACGTTTTTGTCAACAACGCGGGCGCCGGTGACGGGACAAAGTTCCTGGATCTCGACGTCGAGACCTGGATGCAAACCCTCGACACCAACCTCAATGGCGCGTTCGTCTGCCTTCAGGCGGCCGCCCGGCGCATGGTCCACGCAGGCAGGGGAGGGCGGCTTATTGCGGTGACCAGCGTCCACGAATTCCAGCCCCGGGTGGGATCGTCCGCCTATGATGCTTCCAAACATGGGCTGGGCGGGCTCATGAAAACCCTCGCCCTGGAACTTGCCGAACACGGCATTACGGCCAACAGTGTGGCCCCCGGCGAAATAGCAACGCCCATGACGGGGCAGGAGGATGAAGACCCCACCACGAAGGACAGGCCCGGTGTTCCCCTGGGCCGGCCCGGTGATGCCCGGGAAATCGCCGCTGTGATCGCCTTCCTTGCGTCTCCCGCTTCGAGCTACGTGAACGGGGCGTCCTGGGCCGTGGATGGCGGCATGCTGCAGATGGGTCCTCAGGCCGGCTCGCACATTACCAGCCATGATTGGCGGCAGGGGTAGCCGCGCGTCCTGCCTTCCGGGAGTCAGCTGCTTCGACGGTGGGCGCGTGTCTGCATTACGGAGCGGGCAAGCGCTTTCCAGGTTCTGGCTGGCATGATGGAGCCCATGCGCATTCTTATTGCTCCGGACAAGTTCAAAGGTTCCCTCACGGCCGCTGAAGCGGCCGCCGCGATTGCCGAGGGCGCGTTGCGCGTCTACCCGGACGCCGTTGCCACCCAGTTCCCCATTGCCGACGGCGGCGAGGGCACCCTGGAAGCCGCGGTGGCAGCGGGTTACGAGGAGCGCATCAATGCCGTAGTGGGCCCCATCCTTGCCCCCGTGGGCGCGGCGTGGGCCATCAGGAAGGCCGACGGCGGCAAGGTCACCGCCGTGATCGAAACCGCGCAGGCCTCCGGCCTGGCCGGGATGGAACCCACTCCCGCCAATGCCCTGCGCGCCCACAGCTACGGCTGCGGCCAGCTGATCGCGGCCGCCCTGGACGCCGGGGCCACGGAAATCGTCCTGGGGCTCGGCGGATCGGCAATGACCGACGCCGGCAGCGGCGCCCTGCGCGCCCTCGGCCTGAAGCCGCTGGACGCAGCCGGAAACGTTGTGCCGCTGGGTGGCGGTTCACTCGCTGACGTCGTGGCGCTGGACGTCTCCGAACTCGACCCCCGCCTGGCCGCCACCACTTTCCGCATCGCCGTCGACGTACGCAACCCGCTGTACGGAGCCCTGGGAGCCGCCCACGTCTTTTCGCCCCAGAAGGGCGCGGACGAGGAGGCCGTGGAACTGCTCGACGCCGGCCTGCGCAACTGGGCATCCCTCCTGCGGGAGGCAACGGGCCGGGACGTCAACGTCGAGGGAGCGGGCGCGGCCGGCGGGTTCCCGGCGTCGTTCCTTGCCTTCACCGACGCCGCGCTGGAAGGCGGCTTCGCGCTGGTGGCGGGACTCACCGGCCTGGCGGACCAGCTGTCCGCGGCAGACCTGGTGATCACCGGTGAAGGGTCCATGGACGGCCAGTCGCTGACCGGAAAAGCCCCGATCGCGCTCGCGGATGCGGCCCGAGAGCGGGGTATCCCGGTGATTGTGGTGGCCGGCAGGATCCTGGTCACCCCGGAAGACCTCGCCGGGCACGGCGTGGTTGCCGCCGCCCAGTTGCTGGACGTGGCTTCAAGCCCCCAGGACGCGGTGGCCAACGCCGCCAAGTACCTGGCCTGGGCAACAAGCCAGGTACTTGAAGGCGCCTAGCTGAACTCCCTGCTGTTACACACTTGTCCCGCTAAACAATGGTGGTGTTGCGGCGGCGGCGCCAGATGAGGATCACTATCAGGGTGGCCAGGACCACCGCGCCGATGAACCATGGGGTGTAATCGAGCCGGGTGGACTCGTTTGCGGCTGATTCGCCGGTTCCCGGATTGGCCGGGCCGGTGGAAGCGGTATCGCCGGGGGATGGCGTGGGAGACGCGGCCGAGATCGCAACGGTGGTCCCCGCACTGCCGGGCGCCATCGAGGCGTGGGCCGCGCCGACTGAAAGTGCCGGCGCGGCAAGGAGCAGCAGGGCCGCCAAGGCAGTCCTCAAAAGTGTTTTCATATGTTTCTCCTGTCGTTGTCAGCGGCTGGTTGTCCGGCCGCCTGGCTGGTAAGGGGACACATGTTGTCGCTGGACGGAAACGTGGTGTGACGGAGTATCCGGGGCAGATCCGGAGTGCGGCGCTGGCCCGCGCTGTCCAGGGGTGCCGTTACCTGGCCGCTTCAGCCCGCTTGTTCAGGTGGATGGGAACGTAGACCAGCAGGACCAGCATCACGGCCATCAGCGCTCCGCCGGCGGTGAGGCCGGCTGAGCGTCCGGCGGTCACGTCAAAGACCAGGGCGGCAGTGCCGGCGCTCAGCAGCGCGATTCCGGCAAGGGTGATCTTGGCGATGGTGTCACCGCTGGAGACCAGGGTTTCCTTGAGCCGCTTCCGGAAAAGCCGCCGGTGGACACTCACCGGCAAAAGAATGAGCGCTGTGGTCAGCGCAGCGACCACCACGTTCGTCAGGTAGAGGGTGATCTGGAAGTCATCAAGGTCTTCAAACCGCTCCTGGAAGGGCAGTGTCAGCAGGAAGCCGGCGAGGATCTGCACGCCCATCTGCAGCACCCGCATCTCCTGGAGCAGTTCAGCCCAGTTGCGGTCCAACTGTTCCTCGCGGGTCTCATTCCTGCCCGTCCTGCCGGTGTAATCCTCCACGTCCGACATTGCCTCTCCTTCCTGCCCCAACCAGTCCCTGGGTATCTTTCTACCCCTTAGCTACCCAAAAACAAGGGCAACGTTGCGCCGCCGCCACCATTTGATAAGTTTACTGATTATTGGAACTGAACGGTGGACTTCGCTCCACCGGCGGGGATAGTTTCGAAGGGCCGGTGCGCGGGGGCCCGCGGAAACCGACAGAGTGAGTAGGGGATTATGAGCGACACGGACAAGCAGACAGACCAGCCCAGGGATCCGCGGGGCGGCTACCACGCAGGCCCGTTTCCGGAGCAGGAGCAGAAGCAGCCCGGCCTGACGGCGCCCATGGAGCCGAAACCGGACCACGGTGAACTCAGCTATGAGGGGCACGCAAAACTGCAGGGCAAGGCCGCCCTCATCACCGGCGGAGACTCCGGCATCGGCAAGGCGGCCGCCATCGCGTTTGCACGCGAAGGGGCCGACGTCGCCATTTCCTACCTCCCCGAAGAGGAGGACGACGCCCAGGACACCGCGGACTGGATCCGGAAGGCGGGCCGGCGGGTCCTCCTGTTTGCCGGCGACGGCCGCGAGGAGGAGTTCAGCACCCGGATCGCTGACGAAACGGCGGCGGAGTTCGGCCGCCTGGATGTGGTGGTGCTGAACGCCGCGTACCAGAAGAACCGGGAAAGCCTGGAGTCCCTGCCCACGGAGGAATTCGACCGGGTTTTCAAAACCAATCTCTACTCGCTGCTGTGGACGGCCCGGGCCGCCGTTCCACATCTCAAACCCGGCGCCTCGATCATCACCACGGCATCGGTCCAGGCATTCAACCCGTCCCCGGGCCTGATCGATTACGCCATGACCAAGGCGGCGCAGGTGGCCTTCACCAAGGCGCTGGCGCAGGAACTTGGCCCCAAGGGAATCCGGGTCAACGCCGTGGCTCCGGGACCCATCTGGACGCCCTTGATCCCGGCCACCGAATGGCCGGAGAAGCTTCCGAAATTCGGCCAGGACACACCGCTGGAACGGGCGGGCCAGCCCGCCGAACTTGCCGCGGCCTATGTCCTGCTGGCCTCGGAGGACGGATCCTATATTTCCGGGGCCGTACTGCCGGTGACCGGCGGAAAGGGGCTCTGAGCAGCTCGGCATTATCAAAAGTCCAACCCATCCATCCAACGCACAGCAGGAGGAACCATGACGCAGGAAAACCAGCACGCGCAGCCCGAGACCGATCCGGGCGGATACGGCACCCCCACCGCGGAGCAGGAACTGGGCGGAACCCAGGGCACGGCCAGCGGCTCGGCCACCACGGGTGACGGCGGGGCGGGCAGCGTGGACACCAACGAGCCCCAGTCCGGCACCGGCGGTGAGCCCGTGCCCCACGACACGGACCTTCCCTCCAGTGCGGCTGAAATCGACGAGAACAACGACGACTCGAAGGGGTCCGCTCCCGTCTCTTCCGAGTCCGGGCAGGAAGCCGCCGGGATTCCGGACGGCAGCGGCGATGACTTGCCCCGGGAACAGTCACCGAACGACGACGGCGGGGAAAGTTTCGACGCCGGCTGACAGGGCAGCCGCGGCTGCTTGAGTCCGCCGCGCCTACCGCTGAAGGCCTCCGCCTGCTGCATGATTCCGGCACCAGGCGGAGGCCTTTACCGTGCCCGCATACATCCGGGTGATGTGGGTACAGAACATGACGGAACCCATTCACTAACGATGCCGATGCCGGCGCCAGGAGGTGGGCTGTGAGCAGGAGATCTTCAGAACAGTGGGCACGCCGCGGGGAGGTGCCGGAACGGGCGGCCGTTGACGTGCTGGTACCCACGTGCAACCGCCCTGCCGAGCTGGCGGTGACGCTGGCCGGCCTGGCCGCACAGGCGGACCCGCCCTTCCGTGTAGTGATCAGCGACCAGTCCAGCGATGCGCCCGCGTGGGAACACCCGGCGGCCGCTGCCATGGTGCGGGTCCTCGAAGCCCAGGGCCGGCCGGTCACGCTGCTTCGGCATCTGCCGCGGCGCGGGCTCGCTGAGCACCGCCAGTTCCTGCTTGACCAGTCAAACGCGGCGAAGTGCCTGTTCCTGGACGATGATGTGTGGTTGGAACCGGGCGCGCTGGAGCGGCTGGACCGGGCGCTTGACGAGCTTAACTGCGGCTTTGTGGGGATGGCACCCCAGGGCCTGTCCTACCTTGATGACAGGCGGCCGGAGCAAACCGCAGGTTTTGAGATGTGGGACGGGCCGGTCACGGCGGAACGCATCAGGCCCGGTGCCCCCGGATTCGAGCGCTGGCCGCTGCACAACGCCGCCAACCTGACCCACCTCAGCGCGGATCTTTCTTTGGCGCCGGGGGAGTGGCTGCCGTACCGGGTGGCCTGGCTCGGCGGGTGCGTGCTGTACCGGCGCGGGGCCCTGAACGATTCGGGCGGCTTCACCTTCTGGCCAAGCCTCCCACTGGACCACGCCGGGGAGGACGTCGTGGCCCAGTGGCAGGTCATGGAAAGGTACGGTGCCGCCGGCATACTGCCGTCGGGGGCCGTGCATCTGGAGTCACCCACCACGGTGACCGACCGGCGGGTGGAAGCCTACGACGTCGTCCTGGGCGAAACTTCCCATGCTTACGCAGGGAACAGCGCCGCCGCCGACTGACCGGGAAGCCCGCTGCCCCTCCCGCCTGGCGGGGAAATCGACGTATTCTGTAAGTACAAGGTTTTGCAGTAGGCCGGAGCGCTTCAAGCAAGGCGTGGAAAATGGCCGCTGAACCCACGGGGCAGGTTGGCTGGGGACCGCTTCCACTTTCGCCAGAGCCGGTTTTCGACAGCAAGGATGTTGAAGACTATCTCTGGGAAGTCACCCACGAGTTCATGAAGGACATCAAAGGTGAGCGCCGCGGCATCGGCTGGGCTGCCACGCTCTTCCGCCTGGGGAAGGCAAGAACCCTCGCGGCCAGCAGTGATCAGGCCCGTGAAGCGGACCGTGAACAATGCTCCTTCGCTGACGGGCCCGTCCTCGAAGCCCTGCGCAGCGGCGGATTCGTGCTGCTGTCCGATGTCCGGCGGGATCGCCGCTGGCCAGGGTACGCCAGCGCAGCGGCCGGCCACGGTGTCCAGTCGCTCCTGTCCATGCCCATCGTTTCGGAGGGCATGACCAGCGCTGCCATCAGCCTTTACGCACCCTCACCGCACGTGTTCAGCAGCGACGACCTCCTGCGAAGCCAAAACTATGCACGGCAGGTGGCCCGCGCACTGCGGGTGGTGGTGCGCGTGGCGGAGCGTGCCGAGGCAGCGGCGGGCATCGCCGTCGCCCAAAGTTCCCTGGTCCTGGTGGACCTTGCCGTCCGCAGCCTCATGGATGAGTACGGCCTCAGCCGGGAAGGGGCACTGCGCTTCCTTCAGCGCGAGGCGTCGCACCATGAATTCGGCCTCCGCGACGCAGCCCTGAATGTGGTCGCGACCGTTCCCGGCAGGGACCCTTCGGCGGTGGAGAGGGAAATGGCCGACGGCGTTGAGGACTTCCGCCTGCTGGCTCCGGCAGAACTGGGGCAGCCGCCTGAGGCAGGGGCTGGCCCGGAAGCGAATCCTCCTACCGCGAAAGGACGGCCGGGATGACCACCGAACAGCAGGAAACCTGGAAGCCGCGCATCCCTGGCGAACGCCACCCTTGGCACCGCCTCGTAGCCCTCGGAGACTCCTATACGGAAGGAATCGGTGATCCGGAACCCCGCAGCATCGGCGGGTTCCGTGGCTGGGCTGACCGGGCTGCGGAGGAACTCGCCAAGGGGCAGCATGACTTCGCCTACGCGAACCTCGCAGTGCGGGGGATGGTGCTCCAGGAAATCATCGACGGGCAACTCGCGGCGGCCCTGGCGCTGAAGCCGGACCTGGTAGCCATGTCCGGCGGCGGCAACGACATTGTGTTCCGGCTGGGCGACCCGGACAAACTCGCGGAGAAGATGGACCAGGCCGTTGGCGTGCTGGCTGATACAGGGGCCACCGTTATGTTGTTCGCGGGACCGGACTGGGGCGGCACGCCGGTGCTGGGCCAGGTCCGGGGAAGGCTGGCAATCTACAACGAGCACCTTCATACGATTGGCATGCGCCATCACGCGGTGATGGTGGATCTGTGGTGCCTTCCGGCGCTCCATGACGCCCGGATGTGGGACAGGGACCGGCTTCACCTTTCGCCCTTGGGGCATCACGTTGTTGCCGTTGCCGCCCTCGACGCGCTCGCGGTGCCGCATTCGCTCAAGCTCCTGCAGCCGCGGCCGGTCCCGTCCCATCGGTGGACCCAGGCCAGGGCGGAGGACCTGGTCTGGGCGAGGCAGTACTTCTTCCCGTGGGTCCTGCGGAGGCTTCGGCCCCGTGCCGGGGAGCCGCTGGAACCCAAGCGGCCGCTGCCTGGCCCGGTCTTTGGCCTCGGACGTGGGGGAGCGGATTCACATGGCGCCGCTTAGCACTGCCTAGCGTTTCTTGGGCGCCCGTTTCGCGGCCGCATTCATGGCCGCCTTGGCGGCCGGGGGCAGCCCTGCCTGCTCGGTCTCGGGTTCCGCCACAGTGCCCCTGGCCTTCGCGATGGCCTTCATGCCGTGGTAGATCACCAGCGCCGCGGCCGAACCCAGGGCGATGCCCGTGAACTTGAGCTCGCCGATGGTCCAGGTGTAGTCCGCGATGCCGATGATCAGGGCGACGGCGGCGGTGGTCAGGTTTACGGGATTGGAGAAGTTCACCTTGTTCTGCACCCATATCTTCACGCCCAGGATGCCGATCATGCCGTAGAGCATGGTGGCTGCGCCGCCCAGGACCCCCGGCGGGACCGTGGCGATCAATTCGCCGAATTTGGGGGAGAAGCTCAGCAGGATGGCGAAGATGCCCGCCACCCAGTAGGCCGCCGTCGAATAGACCTTGGTGGCGGCCATAACGCCGATGTTCTCCGCGTAGGTGGTGGTGCCGGATCCGCCGCCGAAGCCGGCCAGTACCGTGGCGGCGCCGTCGGCCATCAGCGCGCGGCCGGAGACGCCGTCGAGGTTCTGGCCTGTCATGGCGGCAACGGACTTCACGTGGCCGATGTTCTCAGCCACGAGCACCAGTACCACGGGAACGAACAGGCCCAGGACGCCGACGTGGAATTCGGGGGCCTGGAACTGGGGGAGGCCCACCCAGGCGGCGGCCTCCATCTTGTCGTAGCTGACTTCGCCGCGGAGCATGGCCACGAGGTAGCCAACCACCACGCCCACCAGGATGCTCAGCCGGCCAAGGATGCCGCGGAAGAGGACGCTCACCAGGATGATGGTGGCCAGCGTGATCACCGCGGTGACCGGGGCGGCGTCGAAATTGTTCTTGGCCGCGGGGGCGAGGTTGAGGCCGATCAGCGCCACGATGGCGCCGGTGACGATGGGCGGCATCAGCCGGTTGATCCAGCCCGCACCGAACTTCTGCACAATGGCGCCCACGAGGGCCAGGACCGCGCCGGCCAGCACCACGCCGCCGAGGGCTCCGGGGACGCCGAACTGCTGCTGCGAGGCCATGATGGGGGCGATGAACGCAAAGCTTGAGCCCAGGTAGCTGGGCACCCGGCCCTTGGTGATCACCAGGAACAGCAAGGTGCCGATGCCCGAGAACAGCAGGGTGGTGGCGGGCGGCATGCCGGTGATGATGGGCACCAGGAAGGTGGCGCCGAACATGGCCACCACGTGCTGCATGCCCACACCGATGGTCAGCGGCCAGGCGAGCCGCTCATCGGGGGCCACCACGTGGCCCGGCTTGATGGACTTGCCGGTGCCGTGCAGCTTCCATTTGATTCCGAGCATGCTCATGGGCGGAGGCCTTTCAAGGGGGTTGCCGCGGAGGGCGAAGATCAACTGGGTCCAGAATACCGCCAAGCTTTTCACCCCGCGCCGCCGGATTGCCCGCGGGCATTGCTGTGGCTAACGTCACGGGCCGTCACGGGAAGAGGACGCGGGTGGTTGAAGTTGCAACTATGGAAAGCGAACAGGCCACCCCGGCACGCGGGGCGGCGCAGCGAAAGGTACGCTAATGACTATTGCCCACGAAGAAGCGGTTATCGATTCGGCAGCCGTCGACGCCATTTTCGCCCAGGCCCGCACCGCCAACTCCTTCACGGGAGAGGTGACCGAGGAACAGGCCCAGGCCATCTACGAGCTGACCAAGTATGGGCCCACCGCCTTCAACTCCCAGCCGCTGCGCGTGACCTACGTCCGCTCCGCCGAAGCCCGCGCCACGCTCGTTGACGCCCTCGCCAACGGAAACAAGGCCAAGACCGCGTCCGCCCCGCTTGTTGCCATCCTGAGCTACGACACCGACTGGGCCGGCCAGTGGGACAACTTCCTTCCCGGCTACAACGCCCCGAAGGCCATGTACGACGACAACCCGGAACTGGCCGCCGCCACGGGCAACAACAACGCCCACCTGCAGGCCGGCTACTTCATCCTGGCCGTCCGGTCGCTCGGCTTCGCTGCCGGCCCGATGACCGGTGCCGACTTCGGTGCCATCGATGAAGCGTTCTTCCCCGCCGGCGACCAGAAGAGCTTCCTGGTGGTCAACATCGGCCAGCCCGCCGAGGACGCCTGGGGCGAAGCCAAGCCCAAGTTCTCCTACGACGAGGTCGTCCGCACCGTCTAACCCCCTCCGGCCGGTTGGAACGCTCTCTCACTTAATGCGCCTTTTCTACCAACGCTCTCTCATTCGTGAGAGAGCGTTGGCGTTTAACCGGCATTAAGTGAGAGAGCGTCGGGGCGGCGGTGGGAAGATGGCCTGATGCGGAACCTCATCCTGGTTGCTTTTGTGGAGCCCGTGACCGAAGGGCTGGTGTTCCCGCGGACGGACTGGCCGCTGCACATCACCCTGGTGAGGTTCGACGCCGGCACAACAGATGGTGCCGACCCTGCGGAACGCCTTGCAGCGCTCGCGGAAGGGCCGGCCATGGCAGCCCTGGGCGCCAACCTCATGGTGGGGAACGACGCGGGGTTCGGCCGGCACGGTTCCGTGCCAGTGAGCCTTATTGAGCCGCAGCCGGACCTGCAAAGCCTGCACGAGCAGCTGGTCGCCGCGGTGGGCAGCCTGGGCGGCAAGGTGCTCACGCCGGCCCATACCCTGGCCGGCTATCGGCCCCACGTGTCACACCATGGTGACACGCCGCTGCAGCCGGGCGACGCCGTCGTGCTTGACCGGATCGCGCTGGTGGACATGGCGCCGGACGGTGACCGTACCGTCCGGCGCGTCCTCAGGCTCTGGAGCCTGAACCAAAGAGGCGGCAAAAGGTTCTAGGCGATGACGCTGTCCACCAGCGCCTTGGCTTCCGCCTGGACCTGCTTGAGGTGGTCCTCGCCCTTGAAGGACTCGGCGTAGATCTTGTAGACGTCCTCGGTGCCGGACGGGCGGGCGGCGAACCAGGCGTTCTCGGTGACCACCTTCAGGCCGCCGATGGAAGCGCCGTTGCCGGGTGCTGCCGTGAGCTTCGCGGTGATTGCCTCACCAGCGAGCTCGGTGGCCGTTACGTCCGACGGCGACAGCTTGCCGAGTGCAGCCTTCTGTTCGCGGGTGGCGGCGGCATCGATGCGGGCGTATACGGGGGCGCCGAACTGGTCCGTGAGGCCGTTGTAGAGCTGGGACGGGGACTTGCCGGTCACGGCGGTGATCTCCGAGGCCAGCAGGGCCAGCAGAATGCCGTCCTTGTCCGTGGTCCAGACGCTGCCGTCCTTTTTGTTGAAGGAGGCGCCGGCCGATTCCTCGCCACCAAACGCGCCCTCACCGGAGAGCAGGCCGGGCACAAACCACTTGAAACCCACCGGGACTTCCACGAGCTTGCGGCCGAGGCTCTCGGCCACCCGGTCGATGATGGAGGATGACACCAGGGTCTTGCCCACCACGGATCCGGGGTTCCAGCCGCTGCGGTTGCGGTACAGGTAATCGATGGCGACGGCGAGGTAGTGGTTCGGGTTCATCAGCCCGCCGTCGGGGGTGACGATGCCGTGCCGGTCGGCGTCGGCGTCATTGCCCGTGGCCACATCGAACGAGGCCCCCGCGCCTGTGCCGTTGCCGGACATGCGCTGGATCAGCGAGGCCATGGCTGCCGGCGAGGAGCAGTCCATCCGGATCTTTTCGTCCCAGTCCAGGGTCATAAACGCCCACTGCGGGTCCACGGTGGGGTTCACCACGGTGAGGTTGAGCTGATGGCGTTCGGCGATCTCGCCCCAGTAGTCCACGGAAGCGCCGCCCATGGGGTCGGCGCCGATCCGGACGCCGGCTTCGCGGATGGCGTCCAGGTCCAGGACAGAGGGGAGATCGTCCACGTAGCTGCTGAGGAAGTCGAACTTGCCGGTGGTGTCTGCCGCCAGCGCGTCTGCCACCGGGATGCGCTTGACGCCGCGGAGGCCGTTTTCGAGCAGTTCGTTGGCGCGGTTGGCGATCCAGCCGGTGGCGTCCGAATCGGCGGGGCCGCCGTGCGGAGGGTTGTACTTGAAGCCGCCGTCGCCCGGCGGGTTGTGGCTCGGGGTGACCACGATGCCGTCAGCCTGGGGTGCGCCGGCGCCGGCGTTCCGGTTGTAGGTGAGGATGGCGTGGCTCAGGGCGGGTGTGGGCGTGTAGCCGTGGCGGGCATCGATAAGGACCTGCACACCGTTGGCGGCGAGCACCTCGAGCGCCGAGTTCTGCGCGGGCTCGCTCAGGGCGTGCGTGTCCTTGGCCAGGAACAGGGGACCCGTGACGCCTTCCGCGGCCCGGTATTCCACGATCGCCTGGGTGATGGCGACAATGTGCTTTTCGTTGAATGACGCCTTGAGGCTGGAACCGCGGTGCCCGGACGTGCCGAACACCACGCGCTGGCCGGGATCACCAAGATCCGGCGTGATGTCGTAATACGCGTCAAGAAGCGCAGTGATGTCAACAAGGTCCTGGGGTTGGGCAACTGTACCCGCGCGGCTAGCCATGGGACCAGCATGCCAGACGGGAGCCGCAGTCAAAACGACCCGGGCAAAATCCGGACCATGTGTCCGGCCCTGTGACACCGCCGCGTCATCAAGGGGAGGCGCCCGCAAAAGCACCCTGCCATTGGGCGACGGTGCCGATAAACAGGTAGCCAGACTGAGTACCTGCCCCGCAAAGTACTTATATACCGCCGCCTGCGCGCCCTGTTACTTTCGAAAAATCGGACGGAATGTCCGGGTGCAAATGGACGACGGCGGCCTTCCGCCGTGTATCTCCGGCAGGGAAGCAGGGACGGCCATGGGGGCAGGGGACGGAGCGGCGGAGCAGTCCAGGCTGGCGGCTGAACGGGTCGCCAGGCTCAAGCGCCAGCTCGATCAGGCCGAACGCACCACGAAGGCCTGGGACGCGGGTGCTGCCGGCGGGCGCGAGGTGGCGGACAAGCTCAGCGAGCTGGTTCCGCGGGGCTGGTACGTGCTGCACGACGTCCACTGGCCGGGCCGGCCGAAGGCAAACCTCGACCATGTCCTGGTAGGGCCCGGCGGCGTCGTGGTGGTCGACGCCAAGAACTGGACCGGCGAAGTGAAGGTCTCCTCCGGCGTCCTGTGGCAGGGCCGCTACGCACGCACCCAGGCAGTGGAGGGGGCACTGGCCCAATGCGCCGCCGTCGCCTCCGTCCTGGCGCCTCCGCACCGCAGGATGGTGCGTCCGCTGATCTGTATGGCCGCCCAGCCGGACCTCTTCGGGGTCACGAATTCGGATGTCGCCGTGGTGGGCACCCAGCGGGTGGTGGGAGCCATCGAGGCCCTGCCTCCGGTGCTTGACCAGCAGGCGGTTGTGGGGCTCTACGCGCAGCTCGGACAGCAGCTCACGCATGAACAGGAGCCGGGCATCACTGCCTTCCGGAGCGTGCGGCCGGGAACCGTGGTGAAGCCGGCCGACCCGCGCCCTGCGTCCCTCCGGCCAGACGGCAACCCGGATCCGGCAGCCCCGCGCACTGTACCCGCGCGCACTGTACCCGCGCGCACTGTACCCCCGCGCCCTGTACCCGCGCGGTCGGTTTCATCGCGCGGAGGGTCGGGAAGCTCTGCGGTCCGCGGACGTGTGTCCCAGGCGGGCGGTCGCAACCCGAAGAACAGCGAGCGCCGCACCACCGGCGCCGGGCGGCTTGCGCTCCTCGCCGCGTTCGTCATCTTCGCCGTGTACGTGCTGCCCTATCTGGGACGCTGACCTTCACTCTGGCCGGGGCTCCGGCGGCGGTAGGCTGGAAGCAAAACTTCCAGGGGGAAATACCTTGACTGACCAGCCCGCCCACCGGCCTGAATCCCAGATTCCCGACGGCAGCACGCCGCCGGGCTTTGAACCGCGGTTCGCCCCGCCCTATGGTTCCGAGGCGCCGTCCCAGCCGCAGTACGGCCAGGGCAGCTACGGGCAGGGCGGTTACAGCCAGAACCCCTATGAAGGCCAGAGTCAGTACGGCGCCTACCAGCAGCCGGGTCCTTACGGCCAGGCGGCCAGCCCCTATGGCCAGCCAACCAGTCCTTATGGTCAGCAGAGCCCGTACAACCAGCAGCGCCCGTACAACCAGCAGGGCTATTACGGAATGCCGGCGGAACCGAAGACGCTCAGCATCGCCAGTATGGTGTGCGGCATCGCCTCGGTGATCATGGGCTGGATCCTGCTGCCGCAGATCGCCGCCATCGTCACGGGCCACCTGGCACTCAAACGCGAGCCCTCGGGCAAGGGCATGTCCATCACCGGCCTGGTGCTGGGGTATCTGTGCCTGCTGGGCTATGGCGCCTTCTGGCTGCTGGCGATCATCGGCCTGGCCATCGCCAGTTCATCCACCAGCTCGTCCTACACCTTCTGAATCTCCGGTTGCCCCATCAATTTTGGTCCCCAAGTAAGGGGTTTAGGGACCAAAAGTAATGGGGCAACTTCAGTTGTTCAGGCTTTGCCGGCGGCGGCCAGCGGAACCGCGTCCCTCTGCCGCCTCCGGATAGATGGATTCGGCCGGCACGCTGTTGGTGGCTTTTGCCCACGGGTAGTAGACGGCGAGGGTGACGGCGATCCCCACCAGCCAGGAGATGTCCGCGCCGCCCAGCCACTTGATGACCGGTCCGGTGTAGAGCGCGCTGTCATAAACGTTCGTTCAATCAGACAGGGGCGGCGGACCCAGGTGTGTCGTTAGCAGGCGGCCATCAGCGGAGCAGCTCCACATCCGAGACGAGCTCGATGTGCGCCAGCATGGCTTCGGCCGCCCCTTCCGGGTCCTGCGCGCGGATGGCATCGGCGATCGTGCGGTGCGAGGCGAGGGACTGCTCCGGCCGGCCCGGCTGGCCCAGGGATTCCATCCTCGTCTCGAGGATCATCTCGGCGATGAAGGCCATAAGCTGCGCCAGCACGCCGGAATGGGCGGCCGCGGTGATGGCCTGATGGAAGAGTTCGTCGCCGTGGGTGCCGCGGTCGCCGTCGTTAATCTCCTGCGACATGACGTCCAGGGCATGGTCAATCGCGGCAAGGTCTTCGTCGGTCCGGCGGGCAGCAGCGAGGGCGGCGAGCTTCACCTCAAGCGTGCTGCGCGCCTCCACAATTTCCGGCAGGCGGCTGCGGTGCTCGCGCAATCCCTTGATCACGGATGCAACACTGGGCCGCCGCGCCAGCACGGCGCCGGTTCCATGCTGGACGTCAATGACTCCCAGCACTTCAAGGGCCACCAGGGCCTGGGCAAGTGTGGCACGGGAAACGCCCAGGCGCTCGGCCAGGTCCCGCTCCGCCGGCAGCAAATCCCCGGGCCGCAACTGGGCAGACTCGATGTACGCGAGGATCTGCTCCACCAGCTGTTCGTACAGCCGCGGACGCGTCACCCGCTCCAGTCCAAGCCGTGCTGTTTTCTCCACAAAGCCTCGTCTACGTCGTAGGTCCCTACAGAATACATGCCACTCCCTATTGACAGATAGACTTAGTGTCTAAGAGGCTAGTCCAGTGAGCCAGTAACTCACGTCACACTTTCTTTCCCCAACGGAGGACCAACGATGTCCGCTCCTGTCTTGTCGATCATCATCCTGGCGGCGATGTTCCTGCTTGCCACCGTCCTGCCCCTGAACATGGGTGCCCTCGCCTTCGTCGGCGCGTTCCTGCTCGGCACCGTGGTGCTGGGCATGTCCACCAACGAAATCCTTGCCAACTTCCCCGGCGGCCTCTTCCTGACCATCGTCGGCGTCACCTACCTGTTCGCCATCGCCCAGAACAACGGTACGATCGACCTTTTGGTCCGCGGTGCCGTCCGGCTGGTGGGAAGCCGCGTGGCGCTCATCCCCTGGGTGATGTTTGCCATCACCGCAGTCATCACGGCCGTGGGCGCACTGTCTCCCGCCGCCGTCGCCATCATTGCTCCCATCGCGCTCAGCTTTGCGGGGAAGTACAAGATCAGCCCGCTGCTGATGGGCATGATGGTCATCCACGGCGCCCAGGCCGGCGGCTTTTCGCCCATCGCCGTCTACGGCGTCACGGTCAACGGCATCCTGGCCAAGACCGACCTGGCCTTCAGCCCCACCGCGCTGTTCCTGTCCAGCTTCGTCTTCAACCTCCTCATCTCGCTGGTCCTCTTTGTTGTGCTGGGCGGCCGCGGACTCCTGTCCTCCAAGGTCAGCCACTTCGTGGAGCAGGCCGCTGAGGCCCGCATGGCCGTCAGCGTCGGTGCCAAGGCCGGCTCCGACGTCTCCTTCAAGGGCTTCGGCTCCGGCATGTACGGCCCCCGTGACCCCGCAGGCGACGGCGTCGCCGCCACCAAAGAGCGCTCCGAGCGGATCCCGCAGCTGGTCACCATCGCCGGCCTGATCGCGCTGGCCGTCATCGCCCTCGGATTCAAGGTGGACGTCGGGTTTGTGTCCATCACCATCGCCATCGTGCTGGCCCTGGTCTCGCCGGCGGCCCAGAAGGGCGCCATCAACAAGATCAGCTGGTCCACGGTGCTGCTGATCTGCGGCATGTTGACCTTCGTCGGCGTGCTGGAGGAAGCCGGAACCATCGAATTCGTCTCCAACGGTGTGGCCGGCATGGGACTGCCGCTGCTGGCAGCCCTCCTGATCTGCTACATCGGCGCCGTAGTCTCCGCGTTCGCCTCATCCACCGCCATCCTCGCGGCCCTGATCCCGCTGGCCGTGCCGTTCCTCTCCAGCGGCGAAATCGGGGCTGTGGGCGTCATCTGCGCGCTCGCCGTTTCCGCCACCATCGTGGACGTTTCCCCGTTCTCCACCAACGGCGCGCTGGTCCTCGCCAACGCTCCCGAGGGCGTGGACAAGGACCGCTTCTACAAAAAGATCCTGGGCTACAGCGGCATCGTGATCGTTGCCGGGCCTGCCCTGGCGTGGCTGGCGCTGGTAGTGCCCGGCTGGCTGTAACGGCCCGGCCACCCCAAGCTTCCCCGCCTGTTCGAGAAAAGGAACCAGTACATGAGCAGAACTGACAACGCACGCGGCCCCCTTGCCGGCCATCTCGTGGTGGACCTGAGCCGGGCCCTGGCCGGCCCGCACGCCGGCATGATGCTGGCGGACCTGGGCGCCCGCGTCATCAAAGTGGAGAACCCGGGAACCGGCGACGACACCCGAGGCTGGGGCCCGCCCTTCGTTGGCCCCGCCAATGACCTCCAGTCCACTTACTTCATGTCCTGCAACCGCAACAAGGAATCCATCAGCCTGGACCTGAAAAACTCCGACGGGCAGGAGGTCCTGCGGGGGCTTCTGGAACGCGCTGACGTGGTGATCGAAAACTTCCGCCCCGGGGTAATGGAGCGGCTCGGCTTCTCGCCTTCGGCCATGCACGGGCTCAACCCGCGGCTGGTGATCCTGTCCATCACGGGCTTCGGCCACGACGGGCCGGAATCGCAGCGCAGCGGTTATGACCAGATCCTTCAGGGCGAGGCGGGGCTGATGTCCCTCACCGGCTCAGGGCCCGACGATCCCCAGCGTGTTGGTGTCCCCATCGCGGACCTGCTCGCGGGCATGAACGGTGCCTTCGGTGTCCTGGCGGCCCTGGTGGAGCGGGAGCGGACGGGCCGCGGCCAGGTGGTGCGGACCTCGCTGTTGGCATCCTTGATCGGGGTCCACGCCTTCCAGGGCACACGCACCACCGTGGCAGGGGAAGTCCCCGAGGCGCAGGGAAACCACCACCCCTCCATAGCCCCTTACGGCCTGTTCAACTGCAAGGACGGCAGCGTGCAGATCAGCGTCGGCAGCGAAAGGCTCTGGGCCTCGTTCGCCGCCGCCTTCGGACTGGAACCGGCGGCGCCGGGCTTCGCCAGCAATGCCGAAAGGGTGCGGAACCGCGCCGGGGTGATTGCCGCCGTCGAACGTGTCTTTGCCGATTATGGGGCAGCGCAGCTGCTGCAGAAACTGAACGACGCCGGGATCCCGGCCGGGAAGGTGCGCTCCCTTGATGAGGTGTACGCGTGGGAGCAGGTGGCGTCCCAGGGTCTCGTGGTGGATGTGGACCATCCGGTGCTCGGCAAGGTCAGCCTGCCCGGGCCGCCGCTGAGGTTCTTTGCGCCAGGCGACGCCGCGGAAACCACCGTCACCGAGCATGACGCGCCGCCGCTGCTGGACGAGGATGGGCCGGCCATCCGTGAATGGCTGGGACTGGCGACTGTTGCTGCGGGAGTGTCCTGACATGCCCACCGCTGAAAAGGTGCGCCATTTGAGCGCCGCCGAACTGCTGGCAGCCGTGATGGACGAGGGCTCCTTTGTCTCCTGGGATTCACCGGCGCAGGAACCAGCGCTGTCCGAGGAGTATTTCCGCGACCTCACCAAAGCGCGGGAACGCAGCGGGACCGACGAATCCGTTATCACTGGCGCCGGACTAATCCGCGGCCGCCGGGTGGCGGTGATCGTCAGCGAATTTTCCTTCCTGGCCGGATCCATCGGCCACGCTGCGGCGCAAAGGATCGTGGCCGCCGTCGAGCGGGCCACCGCCGAAGGACTGCCGCTGCTGGCCGGGCCCGCTTCCGGCGGCACCCGGATGCAGGAGGGGACACTGGCTTTCCTGTCCATGGTGAAAATCACCGGGGCGGTGCGGGCCCACCGCCAGGCCGGCCTGCCCTACCTGGTCTACCTGCGCCATCCAACCACCGGCGGCGTCATGGCCTCCTGGGGATCCCTGGGTCACATCAACGTGGCCGAACCCGGTTCGCTCCTGGGCTTCCTGGGCCCGCGGGTATACGAAGCCCTGCATGGTGAACAGTTTCCCGACAACGTGCAGGTGGCCGAAAACCTGTTCAACAAGGGACTGATCGACGGCGTGGTGGAGCCCGCCGATCTTGCTGACCTGGTGGCCAGGGCGCTGGATATCCTCTGCGCCCGCCGCGGCACGATCCCGCCAGAGCCGGCCACGCTCGCTGTCCGGCCGGCTCCGGTTGACGCATGGACCTCCATCGGTATTTCGCGGCGTCCGCGCCGGCCGGACCTGCGGCAGCTCCTCAAGTACGGTGCTACGGACTCCCTGCCGCTGAACGGAACCGGGCAGGGGGAGAAGGACCCCGGGCTCCTCCTGGCCGTGGCCCGCTTCGGCGGACAATCCTGCATTGTCCTGGGGCACGCCCGCCCGCTGCGCAGGGACGCGGCCGGGATGGGCCCCGGCTCGCTCCGTGAGGCTCGCCGCGGCATGAAGCTCGCCGAGGAACTGCGGCTGCCTCTGCTCACGGTCATAGATACCGCGGGCGCGGCGCTCTCGCAGGAGGCGGAAGAAGGAGGGCTGGCAGGTGAAATCGCGCGCTCCCTGCACGAGCTCATCGGGCTGGAGGCGCCGTCCGTTTCGGTCCTGCTGGGCCAGGGCGCCGGAGGAGGAGCCCTCGCCCTGCTGCCCGCCGACCGGACCATCGCGGCGCAGCACAGCTGGCTGTCACCGCTGCCTCCGGAGGGGGCCAGCGCCATAGTCCACCGGACCACGGCGCACGCTCCGGCCATGGCGCAGGCGCAAGGAGTGAACGTCGCCTCGCTTTACGCCCACGGCCTGGTGAACCACATCGTGGATGAAAGCGACGACGCCTGCCTGGAGCCGCAGGAGTTCTGCCGCCGCATGGCGCTGGCTATCGAGTACGAACTGGGGTCCGTGGCGGGCACACCTGTGGCGGACCTTGTGGCGGCCAGGTCGGCGAAGTACCGGAGTCTGGGTGCGGGGTGATCAGGCGGGCTCACCGGCGCCCGGCTGCCTTGCTTTATTACCTCCGCTGGGCGGACCGGGCCCGGTGGGCGTTCCTGCGAAGCTGAAGAATCCGGGCTCCGCCGGCCATTGCCACCAGGACACCCCCGGACACGCTGGCGATAAACAGGGCCATGCCCAGCGGGACGAATCCTTCCAGCGCGAAATAGCGGACGGCCACCTGCTCCTGGTTTTGCAGGATAAAGATGATCAGCAGGATCAGGAGTACCAGGGAGGCCACGACGGCGGCCCACACCACCCCGGCGCGGGTCACCCGAGGCTGATCGGCAGGACGGTCGGTGGCTGGCCGGGTGGCGGCTGCCGGCGTTGAATCCGGGACCGGCCCGGAACCCTGTACCTGCGACCCCGGAGCACTGCCCTGTGCTTCCGCGGCGGTGCCGGGGCGGGATGATGTTTCGGCAGGCAGGTTGGTCGCGGCGTAATCTCCGGTGGACTCGGGCCCTCCGGCCGGCGGGTAGTTTCCGGTGCTCATGCTGGTTCCCTTCCCAGGACTTCTATGGATGCGATACTAAGCATGCTTATTGTCCCACCATAGTAGGTGCGCTCCGAACAGCACAACGTAAAGCGGGGACCAGAGAGGAGCCGCAGGGGGCAGGCCGTCTTGCAGCCCTTTCCACCGGACGCAACCGCCGGGTTGTGGACGTACGAGGCGGGCCCGCCGCCAGCCGCAGTATTCCGTTACTGCAACGCCGGGTCCGGGAAGTGTGGCGTTACGTTCCGGAAATCCTCTCGGCGTGCTCGCGTTCCGGGCCGCTCAGTTCCGCCGGACCGCTTGTGACGAGCGTCCAACGGGAGACGGTGCCGTCGGGTCTGTCGAAAGCGCCGGATACCAAGGCGGTGTCGATGAGCCCCCGCACTTTCCGTTCAGAAGCCGGTGCGGTGGCGAAGACGATCCGCAGCGAAACCCTGTCCCCGTCCCGGGACCAACCGGTATGGTGCGCGGCCAGCAGGCACGGCGGCGGATGTTCCCAGTGCCCGCATAAGGCGTTAGTGACCGCGGCGCCGGGAGCGGCAGGATCGGCGGCGCCATCCATCAGCAGGGTGGCTGCGTGCACATACAGTCCGTTCACCGCGCTGATCCTTCCGCCAATGCATCGTTAGTGCTGCAGCGACCTGCCGTGCTCAACAAACAAGCCCCCGCAAAGACAACAGCCGCAAACCCGGTCTCCGCAGAGACAGCCCCCGAAAACACGCCTCTCGCAAACACGGCCCGGCAAACGCAACGGAAGGGCCTCCGGTGGAGTCCCTTCTGTTGTGTACACCGTTATGGCGTCAGACCCTCTCCTTGCTCTTTTCAGCCGAAGGGGTGCGGGGCCCTGGCGTCCTGCGCCAGTTGGGGAATGCCCAGAACGTGAAGTCCTGCGCCTTGACCGGCTTCTCCGGAGTTTCCACCGGGGTTTCCTGCTTCGCCTCGGGCTGGCGGTCAGCTTCCTTCCTGACGCCCCACCCGAAATCTTTGCTGGATGAATAGCACATCACAGGCCTCCTCTTGGTGACTGCCCTTTAATCGTCCTCCTGTTCGCCCATGGAGTCGAGGTGCGGACACTGCGGGCATTGACCCTGCGGACGTTTACCGGCCGGACAGTGACGGTCGGGAGAGCGCCGGTCCGCGGGGCGAAGCGAAATGCGGACCGAAAAAACGCGACTGCCCGCCGTGGTCAGCCGCCGGCCAATACTTCCTCAGCCTCCTGCGGCTGGTGGAAGTGGCATGGCCCCTGGTGGCGGATTGGCAAGAGGCAGGTCCGTCCGGTGGGCAGATGCACCATGGCGCACCGGCCGGTGGTGGCCAGGTCCTCCCGCACGTTGGCGTTGCTCAGGTCCGGACGGCCGTCCGACGGGCGCGTTGTTCCGCTGCTTACTGAGGTGGAGGATTCTGCATTCATGGCGGCAACTCCCCGTCGAGTGATGGCCCCTTCCGGGACGCGAAGCCATCTGGTGCTTGCCAGTGTGCTCGCCCCGGGTTACAGGCGCATGAAGCGCGCGTTAGATCCAGGTCAACACGCCACCGGCAGTGAAAGCGCGGGCGTCAGAAACCCACCTGCCGGGCCACCTGCAGCAAAAGTGCCTCCGACCCTCGGGGGCCCACCAGTTGGACCCCCATTGGCAGGCCCTCACCGGGCGCGCCCCCTGTCCAGTGGACGGGGATGCTGATGGCCGGCAGGCCGCACACATTGACCATGGAGGACCACGGGGCGAATTCGCACTGTTTCCGGTAGTCGCCGTCGGCATCGCCTGGCCACTGCGCAGACGGCCAGGCTGCGCTGGAATGCGACGTTCCGGTGAACCAGCCCACGGGGCGCGGTGTCTGCGCGAGTGCCGGCATCAGCAGCAGGTCCCACTGGGCGTACTGTGTTACCGTGTCCCGCTCGAACTGCCGCAGGAAGGCCAGGGCTTCGTTCAGCTTGGCAGGACTGCGCTGTTGGGCCCGGCGGCGGAACGTCCGGGTCAGCGGTGCCAGCAGCGCTTCGCGGTGCGGACTGATCCGCGCGGCGCCTACTCCCGCCGTCCATGCGGTGGTGAAGGCATCCGGGTACCGGTTGTCGTAGCGGACGGCGGCGTCGCTGAGGGCATGGCCAGCATCCTCCAGGAGCTTTTCACCCGCCTGGAGTGCGTCCATGGCCGCCCGCTCGGGGGTGAACGGGAAGGTCCCCTGCCAAGGACTGTCCAGTGTGACGCCGATCCGCAACCTCGGCGGTTCCTGGTCCACCGCCGCAAGATAGCTGCCTTCCGCCAATCCGTCCGGGGCGAGCGCATCCATCATCAATGCAGCGTCGGCTGCGCTCCGGGCCAGCGGACCGGCCACCACCAGCCGGGCGGGATCGCCCAGGCTTTCCCCCGCGGGGACCAGGCCGCGGCCCGGTTTGAGGCCCACCAGCCCGCAGGCCGCCGCGGGGATCCGGATGGAACCGCCGCCGTCCGTTCCCGGCGCGAAGGGAAGCAGCCCGGCGGCCACGGCTGCGGCGCTGCCGCCCGAGGACCCTCCTGAGCTCCTGCTTAGGGCATGGGGATTGCGCGACGGCGGCGCCACGCGGTTTTCGCTGTAAGCCGTCAGTCCGAATTCGGGCACCTGGGTTTTGCCCAGGGAGATCACGCCCGCTTCCTTGAAGAGCGCCACGAGGGGGCTGTCGCTGACCGCTGGCTTGTGGTCCAGGGCGGCGCTGCCGTGGGTGGTCACCACACCGGCCACGTCCGTGAGGTCCTTGAAAGCAAGTGGCATTCCGTGCAGGGGCGGGAGCTCGTCCTGGGGAGTACGGGTATGGAGCGAATCGGCGGCCCGGGCCTTTTCCAGTGCCTGCTCGGCCGTGACCGTGACAAAGGCGCCCAGCAGGGAATTCTGCTCTTCAATCCGGGCAAGAAAATGGTCCATGGCCTCCGCAGCCGAAACATCTCCCTTGCGCAGGCGGTCCCGCAGCGCGACGGCGGAAAATTCGTGGAGCTCAGCCAAGGTACCGCGGCTCCAGGGACTCCGGGCGCTGCCTCAGGGAATCCCGGACGGTACCGCCGGAGCGGGCTGGCTGGTTTGCAGGCAAGGTTCCTCCCAGGGTTCTTGCTACAACGAAGGTCCCAAAAGCCTAACGTGCGGCCCTTCGGAGCAGGCAAGGGGTGGGAGCAGGCAAGGGTTGCCGGTTGATGCGCGCGACAGGTCGCGGGACAGCAAGGGAGGGCCGGGTACCAGGTTCAAGGCCGGGTACTAGGCTTAAAGCTGACAACGATCTGCCAGACAGGACTTCCTATGAGTGATTTCGATACCGTCCGCGTCAGTGACATCCCCGACGACGCCGCGATCCTTGACGTCCGTGAGGACTACGAGTGGGTGGCCGGCCATGCGGACGGCGCCCTGCACATCCCGCTGGAGCAGTTGCCCGCCCGGCTGGACGAACTCGACCCGGACCAGGACGTCTACGTCATCTGCCGGACCGGCGGCCGGTCCTTCCGTGCTGCGCAGTGGCTGACTGGCCAGGGCTACACCGCCATCAATGTCGCCGGAGGCATGGACCAATGGCTGGAAGCCGGGAAGCCCCTCGTCTCCGAGAGCGGCATGAAGCCGCTGGTGCTCTAGCCCGCAGCCTGACCGACGCTTCGCGTCCCTGCACCACACGGCACAGCTCACACCTTTCAAAGGAACCTCAATGCCTGCGTCCACGCTCACGTATGCCTTCCTCGGACCCGTTGGCACGTTCACCGAGGCCGCACTGCTGCAGGTGCCCGGCGCCGCGCACGCAAGCCGCGTCCCGGCGTCGAACGTTAATGCCGCGCTGGATAAAGTGCGCGACGGTTCCGCTGACGCTGCCATGGTGCCCATCGAAAATTCTGTGGAAGGCGGCGTCACCGCCACGCTCGACGCCATCGCCACCGGGGAGGAACTGCGGATCATCCGTGAAGTCCTGGTGCCCATCAGCTTTGTCCTGGTGGCCCGGGTCGGAGTGGCGCTGAAGGACGTCCGGCGGGTCTCCACCCACGGCCATGCCTGGGCGCAGTGCCGCCTCTGGATGGACGCCCACCTTCCCGATGCTGAATACGTTCCGGGTCCATCCACCGCGGCCGCTGCCATGGGACTGCTGGAGGAAGACCGCCACTACGACGCCGCCATTTGCGCACCGCTGGTTGCACGCGAACAGCCGGGACTCGCCGTGCTCGCTGAGAACATCGGCGATAATCCGGATGCGGTAACACGGTTCATTCTGGTGAGCCGGCCCGGCAGCCTGCCCGAACGCACCGGTGCGGACAAGACCTCGGTGGTGGTGCCGCTGCCCGAAGACCGGCCAGGCGCCCTGATGGAGATCCTGGACCAGTTCGCCAGCCGCGGCGTGAACCTCAGCCGGATCGAGTCCCGGCCCACCGGGCAGTACCTGGGCCATTACTTCTTCAGCATCGACGCCGACGGGCACCTCGGTGACGCGCGGGTGGCGGATGCCCTGGCTGGGCTTCACCGCATCAGCCCGGCCACCCGTTTCCTTGGCTCGTACCCGCGGGCGGACCAGCAGCAGGCGGTGGTGGAACCGCACACCTCGGACGCGGCGTTCCGGGCAGCGCGGGCATGGGTGGCGGGGCTGCAGCCCGGACCGGCGGGCGTGGAAAGCGCTTCCGCCGCTTCGCCCACAGCGTAGGTAATTGCCTCCTCTACCACTTCCGCGGGCTGTGGACAATGCGTATGCTTACTTGATCCACCATGGGGATGGCCCCTAACGAAGGGAGCGGGTCATGACTACCAGCAGCAGCGACAATGATGGCCAGGGAATGATCGTCAACCCTCGTCCCACTGCCGACAACCAGGACTGGGACGGCGACGACGCTGACCGTGCTGACCGCCTGCGCTTCGAAGAGGAACAGGCCATGATCCGTGAGCAGTCCGAGGCCCGTGCCGCCGCCAAGGCCGCAGCCGAGGCGAACAAGGAAGCCCACGCCTGACCCAGCGCTTCAGCCCGGACTATTTGAGCCCGGGACACGTTCCAGTATGGACTCGTTTCAGGCTGGAGACGCCTGACCCTTAACCCTGACCAATAACGAACGCGGTTCCACCTGGACGGTGACTTTCGTTGCCTCTCCGGCCGTGTCGCCGTCGAGCTGGGTGGGCATCGGTTCCGGGCACTTGATGATGATCCGGCCGGACCGGTACACGGTCATGATGGGCAGCTTCCCGCTGTGCTTAAACAAGATTTTGACGTACATCAGCAGCCAGCCGATCGCACTGCGCGGACTCATCACCACCACGTCCAGCATGCCGTCGTCGATCATGGCCTGCGGGATGAAATCGATGCCGCCGGGAACCAGGCCGCAGTTCGCGAAGAGAATGCTGCGGATGTTCCGGACCTGGTCGGGGCTGCCGTCCAGGGAGATGGAGATCTTCTTGCGCCGGCCGGGCAGGTGGCGCATCCCCGCCTCGGTGTAGGCGAGCCAGCCGAGCGTCTTCTTCAGGCCGGCGTTGGTATCGGCCAGCACCTCGGCGTCCATGCCGATTCCTGCGATCACCAGGAAAACATGTTCCGAAGAGTGCCCGGTCCTGGAATTTTCGATGCCCATCCGGGCGGTGTCGATGTAGCGCTGGTGGCCAAAAAGGGCCGTCTGCACGTTGCTGTGGAGGTCGTTGACGTCCAGGTCCACATTGCGGGCCAGGAGGTTGCCGGTGCCCAGCGGGATCAGGCCCATGGCAACCCCGGTGCGGGCCAGGGACTCGGCCACCACGCGCACTGTACCGTCGCCGCCGCCCACCAGGACGACGTCGGGCTTGTGCGCCAGCGCTGCCTGCACCTGGGAGAAGCCGGGGTCCTCGGCAGTGGTTTCGTAAAAGACGGGCTCGTCCCAGCCCGCTGTGAGGCAGGCCCGTTGGATGGTGGCTTTTGCTTCCTCGGCGCGGGTTTTGATGGGGTTCAGGATCACGGCCACCCGCTGCTGGCTGAGGCCAGCTTCGTGCGCCTCGCCGCCTACCGCGCTGCGCATGTGCAGCGCCTTGAGTCTGCGGACTCCCCACCAGCTGGAGATCGCGAAGGCAAGCGCCACCGCGATCAGCACGTAGAGAATCAGGTCGCTCATAGTTCCCCAACAGTATCCCGGCGGCAGCCGGGCTTTGACGCCCGCTGGCCCGCCGCCGTCGTACTCCTGACGGATTGGATACCCTTATGTGGTGATCGACGTAAAAGACCTCAGCGAAAACCCGGAGAAGTTCCGAGCCAGCCAGCGCGCCCGCGGTGCGGACGAATCGGTGGTGGACGCGATCATTTCCGCCGACTCCGCACGCCGTGCCGCGCTCATCCGCTTCGAGAACCTCCGCGCCGAGCAGAACGCCTTCGGCAAGAAGGTGGCGCAGGCCAAGGGCGACGAGAAGAAGGCCCTGCTGGCCGAGGTCAAGGAGCTCGCCAACTCCGTGAAGGCAGCCTCCGCGGAAGCGGATGCCGCCCAGACCAAGCAGGAAGAACTGCTTCGCACCATCCCCAACCTCATCGAAGACGGTGTGCCCGAAGGCGGCGAGGACGACTACGTGGTGGTCAAGACCGTGGGCACGCCGCGCGAGTTCCCGGACTTTGAGCCGAAGGACCACCTGGAAATCGGTGAGCTGATCGGCGCCATCGACATGGAGCGCGGTGCCAAGGTGTCCGGCGCGCGCTTCTACTTCCTCCGGGGCGTGGGTGCCCGGCTGGAGATGGCGCTGCTGCAGATGGCCATGGACCAGGCCATCGAGGCCGGCTTCATCCCCATGATCACGCCCACTTTGGTGCGCCCCGAGACCATGCAGGGCACAGGCTTCGATGTAAAGCACGACGCCGAGATCTACCGTCTCGCCGAAGACGACCTTTACCTGGTGGGCACCTCGGAGGTGGCACTTGCCGGGTACCACGCGGACGAAATCCTGGACTTCTCCAACGGCCCCATCCGCTATGCCGGCCAGAGCTCCTGCTACCGCCGCGAGGCCGGTTCGCACGGCAAGGACACCCGCGGCATCATCCGCGTCCACCAGTTCAACAAGGTGGAAATGTTCATCTACACCACTGTTGAGGAGGCCGCCGCGGAGCACCAGCGGCTCCTGGCCTGGGAAGAGGAGATGCTGGCCAAGTGCGAGCTGCCGTACCGGGTCATTGATACCGCGGCCGGCGACCTCGGCACCTCCGCAGCCCGCAAGTACGACTGTGAAGCGTGGGTTCCCACCCAGGGCGCGTACCGCGAGCTGACTTCGACGTCCAACTGCACCACCTTCCAGGCCCGCCGCCTTAACATCCGCGAACGCGCGGTCAACGCGGAGGGCGTCGCCAAGGGCACCCGGGCTGTCGCCACCCTTAACGGAACGCTGGCCACCACGCGCTGGATGGTTGCGCTCCTGGAGCACCACCAGAACGCCGACGGCTCGGTCAACGTGCCCAAGGCGCTGCAGAAGTACCTCGGCGGGCTTGAGGTCCTCCCGGTCCTGTAATTTCCCGACCGGTCCTAAGCTTGTTCGCGGATCCAAACCTTGAAGGTGCGGATCCGCGAACAAGCTTCTGAACCTTGGCAAGTCCGCGGGCTCCTGCCCTCGAGTTTGTCCACATAAGCCGGCCCGCCTGCTGACTTCAGGGCCGCTTCCCGCCAGCCTTGTGGCATGGAAATCTTGCCTGGGCTCATCGATTCCGCCGCCGTCCTGCGCACGCAGGGGACTACGGATGCCATTCACAGGGCGTTCCGGGCAGGACAGCTGGTCCGGATCCGCCGCGGTTTCTACATCCGGACGACAGACTGGCTGAATGCCCGGCCCTCAGAGCGATTTGCGTGGACGACGGCGGCCATCGCCCGGTCAGTGAAGGGCGCGGTGTTGTGCGGGGAAACCGCAGCGCTGGTCAACGGGTTGCCCACGCTGCGGACGCCGGCGTGCGTGGAACTGGCCACTACGCTTCCCGGGCGGAGCGGAGTACGGCGGTCGCCCCTGATGGTCCTGGGCGGGGATGCGGCTGCCCGGCAGGTCCGGGAGCAGCGTTCTTATCCCCTCCGTTACTGCTTGAAGCGCGAGGTTGAAACGGTGGTCCGCGGGGAATTCCGGTGCACCAGTCCTATTCAAACGAGCCTCGACCTGATGGCCGGCGGCCACCTGAACCAGGCCCTGGTGGTCGCCGACGGACTGGCGCGGATGCTGCATCGCCAGGGTACGTTGCCTGCGGACGCCAATCTGCTGTCATTGCCCCGGATTGTGGAGGGCATTTCGTCCTATCCCCACTCTTCGGCGCAACGCCGGGCTGAACGGGTGGCAGCGCTCGCAAGCCCGCTGGCCGAGTCCGTTGGTGAGTCCTACAGCCGGGCAGCCTTTGAAATTCTTGGCTTCGAGCAACCTGTCCTCCAGCAGGTCTTCCGCGACACCGACGGGTTCATCGGCAGGGCTGATTGCTGGTGGCCGCGGAGCCGGGTTGTGGGGGAGTTCGACGGGAAAGCGAAATACGTCGACGCCGCCGTGCGCGGTGAAGCCTCCGCTGAGGAAGCCGTGTACCGGGAAAAGCTCCGCGAGGACCGCATCCGTGCGCTGGGCCTTGGCTTCGTGCGGTGGGGCTGGGCCGATGTGGAGAACCCGGAGCGGCTGAGGCGGAAACTCCTGGCGGCGGGGCTGCGCCCAAAGATCGGAGGCCAGTTCGCAGATCCGCACCTTGAAGGTTCGGTTTCGCGAACAAGCTTAGGAGCGTAGGCCGAGCGGGAGTCAGCTGCCATTAACCAACTGTTCAATAACGCTGTGGCGCGCGTCCTAGCGGATTTTCGAGGGCATCTGCTCTACTTGATGGATGACAACGCTGACTGAAACCTCAGTCGCCGGCAACGATGACCGGCGAGACAACAACGAAAACAACAACGCAGGCCAGAAACTGATGGTCGCCCTGGACGTGGACGGCACCCTGGTGGACCACGACGGCCACATGTCCCCGGCCGTCCGGGAAGCGGCGCAGGCAGTAGTAGCCGCCGGCCACGAGGTCATGATTGCCACCGGCCGGTCCCTCAACGCCATGCTGCCCATCATTGAAAACATTGGCATTGATCGCGGTTACGCGGTGTGCTGCAACGGCGGTGTGACGCTAAGGCTGCATCCCGAGCTGGACAACGGCTACGAGGTCATCCACAAGGCCACGTTCGATCCGGCGCCGGCCCTCCGGGCCCTCCGCGAGCGGCTTCCGTCCGCCAAGTACGCACTGGAGGACGAGGACGGCAACTTCCTGTCCACCGAGCGCTTCCAGGACCCGAGTTTCGGCGTGGAGGCGGTGGGCGTCGACTTCCACACCATGCTCGAAGCAACCGCCGTGCGCGTGGTGGTCTTCAGCACCGAAAACACACCCGAAGAGTTCAACGAGGCCATCGAGCACGTGGGCCTCGCCGGTGTCACCTACTCCGTGGGCTGGACGGCGTGGCTGGACATCGCTGCCGCCGGCGTCACCAAAGCCAGCGCCCTGGAGAACCTGCGCGGGCGCCTGGGCATCGAACCGCACCTGACGGTGGCGGTAGGCGACGGCCGGAACGATATCGAAATGCTCAGTTGGGCCGGACGGGGAGTGGCCATGGGCCAGGCCCCGGAAGAAGTGATCGCCGCCGCGGACGAGGTAACCCACTCCGTGTACGACGACGGCGCCGCCCACGTGCTCCGCAGCCTCCTGTAGAGGGGACCTGGGGGTGCTTCCGGCCCACGTGGCTGCCCTTGGTGCCTGCGCTGTTTTGGCAGGCCTTGCCATCTTCCAGGCCGCCCTCATCGGCGGTGCTCCGCTCGGAAGGCTGGCGTGGGGAGGACAACACAGGGTGCTGCCTGCCCGGTTGCGGGTGGGAAGCGCCGTGTCGATCATCCTGTACGCGGCTTTCGGGTACGTGGCGCTCGTCAAGGCCGGGTTGGTGCCAACCCTTGGCAATGAGACAGTTACATTGGTGGTCATGTGGGTGCTGACCGGGTATTTCGCCCTCGGGGTGTTGATGAACGCCGTATCGCGGAGCAAGCCCGAGCGGGCGGTTATGACGCCGGTGGCACTGGCCCTCTCCGTCGCCTACTTGGTTCTTGCCCTTCACTGATCCCCGTTCCGGCCATTGGCTCGGCCCTGCCCTAAGTAAAGCCCGCTGTCGGGCAGAATGGAAAGCATGACCCTCACGACCTTCGCCCTCATCCGTCACGGCCAGACCGACTGGAACGCGCAGCGCCGGCTGCAGGGCTCAACGGACATCCCGCTGAACGACGTCGGCCGGGCCCAGGCGCGCGACGCCGTCGCCGTGTTGTCCGCGTACGAATGGGACGCCATCGTGTCCTCGCCGCTGAGCCGCGCCGCCGAAACCGCCGATGTCATTGCGGCCGGGCTCGGGCTCGCCGAGGTCCGCCGCATGCCGGAACTCACCGAGCGGAGCTTCGGACCGGCGGAGGGAATGCAGCCCGGCCCGGAACTGGACGCGCTCCGCATTCCCGGCGGCTTCCGCGGCGCCGAAAGCGAGGACGAGGCAGCTGACCGGGGCCTGGCCGCCCTGGAGGCACTGGCCCAGGAATACCGCGGACGGCGCCTTCTCGTCGTCGCGCACGGGACGCTCCTGCGCGTGAGCCTCAGCCGTGCCGTGGGCAGCACGTTGAAAAGCATCGACAACGCCGTCCTTAATCTGGCGCACCACCACGCGATCGAGGGCTGGCAGTTGGAATACTTCAACGGCGAGCCGGTGATGGCGGCCAGTCAGGGCTAAGGCCCGGCCAGCCACGGCTGGCCCGTGAGACCACGCTGACGCGCACGAAACGGCAAGTAAGCCTTAGCGCACCTCGAGGATCAACGCCAGCAACCGTGCTGCGGCCGGCCGGGCCGCGTGTTCCTCGTTCCACTGAGCACGGGCCACCGCCTTGCTGACCGCCTGCGTGGTGATCCCCAGTTCCTGGGCCACGGCCTTCTGCTGCCCGCGGACTCCAGGGGTGAGCAGGTCAAGGACCCGCCATTCGGCACCGGACCGGTCGCGGACGATATGCCCCAGCAGCCTCAGCACGGCCTCGGCATCGTGGGCCACGTCGGCGAGCGGACCCTCCACGGCGACGGGCACCCGTTCCTTGCTGCTCCGCAGCCTGTCCACCGCCCGGCGGGCGTACACCAGCCCGTGGCCGGACGCGTCCTTGATCTGGTTGGGAAGCGGTTCATTGACGGGGCCGACGCCGATACCCACGTACCACACACCGGCCCGCAGCGCGATCAGCGCCGCTTCCACAGCCTGGTGCGGACACTCCACGATGCCCTGGACTTCGTCTTCCACGGACCGGTCGAAGTCCAGGCGCGCAGGAATGTGCCGCAGGTCCTTGAGCAGCTGCGGCACCCGGTCACCATCGCGCCGGCTATCGGTCTGGTTGATTGTCAGCGTGAACATCTGAAAGCACAGCCTACCCGCAGGCAGCCTCGCCCCGGCAAGCGGGGTTGCCTCGTCCGGGCCCATCTGGTGCGATGGAGCAACGGCCGCCTTTGGGCGGTGACCGCGACGTGAGGATGGTTATGACCAGCAGCATGGGGCAGGACGAACTCGAACTGGTGGACCGTTGGTGGCGCGCCGCCAATTACCTGTCGGTAGGCCAGATCTACCTCCGCTCCAATCCGCTGCTGCGCGAACCCCTGGCGGCCGGGCACACCAAGTCCCGGCTGCTGGGGCACTGGGGCACCACACCCGGGCTGAACTTCATCTATGCCCACCTGAACCGCATCATCCGCCGCGACTCGGCCGAGATGCTCTTTGTGGCAGGTCCCGGCCATGGCGGCCCCGCCGTCGTCGCCAACGCCTGGCTGGAAGGCACGTACTCCGAAATCTACGGCCATGTGGGCAACGACGAGGATGGCCTGGCGGAGCTCTTCCGGCAGTTTTCCTACCCCGGCGGGATCCCCAGCCATGCCGCCCCGGAGACGCCCGGCTCCATTAACGAGGGCGGCGAACTCGGGTACTCGCTCGCCCATGCCTACGGTGCGGTCCTCGACAATCCCCAGCTGGTGGCCGCCGTCGTGATTGGCGACGGCGAGGCGGAAACCGGGCCGCTGGCCGCGAGCTGGCACTCCCACAACTTCCTGGACCCGGCAGCGGACGGCGCGGTGCTGCCCATCCTGCACCTGAACGGCTACAAAATCGCCAACCCCACAGTCCTGGCGCGCATGCCCGAAGCGCAGCTTGAGCAGCTCCTGCGCGGTTACGGCCACGAGCCCTACTTCGTCACCGTCAAGGACCCGGACAACACGGAGCAGGCCCACCGCGACTTCGCGGCGGCGCTGGAATCCTGCATGGCGGACATCCGTGCCATCCAGGATTCGCGGCGGACGCCATCGGAAGACCAAGCTGCTGAGGCGCCGCGCTGGCCCATGATGGTGCTGCGCTCACCAAAGGGATGGACCGGGCCGCGCGAAGTGGACGGGCTGCAGGTTGAGGGGACGTGGCGGAGCCACCAGGTGCCGCTCTCGGAGGTCCGAACCAACGGCGACCACCTGCGGCTCCTGGAGGAATGGCTGAAGTCCTACCGCCCGGAGGAACTGTTCGACGGCGACGGGCGGCTCCGGCCCGACGTCGCCGAGGGCGCCCCCACCGGCGACTTCCGGATGAGCGCCACGCCCCATGCGAACGGCGGTCTGCTCCGCCGCGCGCTGAAGCTGCCCGCCTACCTGGACCACGCCGTCGAGGTTCCCCGGGCCGGGACCGAACGTGTCAGCCCGATGATCACGCTCGGTTCATGGATGCGGGACGTCGTGGCCCTGAACATGGAAACGTTCCGGCTGTTCGGCCCGGACGAGACGGCGTCCAACCGGCTCCAGAGCGTCTATGAGGTCACGGACAAGGTGTGGCAGTACCGCATTGACGACGCCGACGAGCACCTTGCGCGCTCCGGCAGAGTGATGGAGGTGCTCAGCGAGCACCTGTGCCAGGGCTGGCTGGAAGGCTACCTCCTGACCGGCAGGCACGGCGTTTTCAGCTGCTACGAGGCCTTCATCCACATCGTCGACTCCATGTTCAACCAGCACGCCAAGTGGCTGAAGGTGCACCGGAAGCTGCCGTGGCGCCAGCCGGTCGCCTCACTGAACTACCTCCTGTCCTCGCACGTGTGGCAGCAGGACCACAACGGTTTTTCGCACCAGGACCCGGGGTTCATCGACCACGCGGTGAACAAGAAAGCTGAGGTCATCCGGGTGTACCTGCCGCCGGACGCGAACACCCTGCTGTCCGTGATGGAGCACTGCCTGGCGTCCACGGATTACGTGAATATCGTGGTCAGCGGAAAGCAGCCTTCGCCTACCTGGCTGGGCCCGGCGGACGCCGCCACGCACTGCCAGCGCGGGCTGGGCATCTGGGACTTTGCGGGGTCGGAGGTGCCGGGGGAGGAGCCCGACGTTGTGCTTGCCTGCGCCGGCGACGTCCCCACGGTGGAAACGGTGGCGGCGGCGGAGCTGCTCCGGCTGGGCGCGCCGGGACTGAAGGTCCGCGTGGTCAATGTCGTTGACCTGATGCGGCTGCAGGACGAGAGTGAACACCCGCACGGGCTTCCGGCACGGGACTTCGACGGGATCTTCACCGCGGACAAACCCATCATCTTCGCGTACCACGGTTATCCGTCGCTGATCCACCGGCTGGCCTACCGCCGCTCCAACCAGGAGGGCCTGCACGTGCGCGGCTACAAGGAGGAAGGGACCACCACCACACCCTTCGACATGGCAATGCTGAACGGCATCGACCGGTTCCAGCTCGCTATCGACGCCATCGACCGGGTGCCGGGCCTGGCGGAGAAGCACTCGATGCTGCGGCAGGAGCTCCAGGACCGGCGGATCCGGGCCCGCGAGCACACCCGCACCCACGGTGAGGACCCCGAGGAGATCCGGAACTGGAAACTCGGCTGACCCCTGGAGTTTTTGTCCAGATATGCTGACCTCCGGGCCCCGGAACCCTGCATATCTGGACAAAAACTCTACGTGGCGAGGGCAGGGAGGCCGCTGGCGGGCAGGTGGATCCACCCTTCCTTGCGGGCCGCTGCCGCATGGTCATCGTCAGGCCGCAGGGTCAGCCCGACGGCGGCCGCACGGGCGGTGAGGGAAGCCACGACGGCGTCAAACAGGTCGTCCGAGCCGGCCAGCCGGTCCTCCTGGCCGGCTAAGTCCAGCCACGGCGCCTGCGCGCGCAGGCTTTCGAGCAGCACCGAGAGGCGATCCGCTTCGGTGGTGCCGCGTCCTTTATAGCCGCGGGCGCCCAGGCCCCAGAGCTTTAGTGAGGCAGCGGGGTAGACCTCGGCCAGTTTGCCGGAGCCGTCCCTCGGCTGGGGACCGTGGAGTGCGGCGATTTTGGCCTGGATAACGGCGGAGCGCATGGCCGGGTGCGCGAGCCGGTCCGCCGAGACACTGAGCGGGATCAAGCCGGTCCGGGCGGTGACGAAGCGGTCCGTGTCGCGGTAAGCCAGCAGGCGCCGGCCCTCGATGCCGTCGTACGCCAACACGGGGCCGGCGTCGAACTCCAGGTGCCCGGTGAGGAACGGGATCAGCGCCTGCGGCCAGCCGACAGGGCAATCAATGCCCGTCATGTCGGCGGCTCCGAACAGTTCGACGATGTCCTGGTCAGCCACGTCGAGCGCGAGGTGGACCAGCCGCGCGGAGCCCTGGCCCCATTCGAGCACTGCCACCGCCGTCTTTTTGGTGGCCGCGGCAAGGTCCACTCCGAGCGTTCTCACGGAACCAGACTCTACCTCCGGCGGCACCCCCGGCGGCCGTGGACCCGTTCTGGACACCGGATGACTCAGAGCCCTGAATCTGGAACTCTGGTGCGTAGCCGCCCGCCCGGCAGGCCACGCCCGAAAGGACCAACCCCATGCCCTGGCTCGATGTGCTCGGCAACGACATCCACTACACGGACTCCGGCCGGGGCCAGCCTATAATGCTGCTGCACGGCCATGCCTCCGCGGCAGCCTGCTGGGAGCCGATCACCGCCGAACTGGAGCAGGACTTCCGGGTGTTGACCTACGACACCTACGATCACGGCTGGTCTTCGAACTCGCCCCGCCAAGGACTACTGGTGGACCGCGTCGCAGAGCTGGACCGGTTCATCAGTGCGCTGCGCCTGAAGAAGCCGGTGATCGTGGGCCAATCCATGGGTGGCATGACGGCCCTCCGCTGGGCGGTCCGGAATCCCGGCGGTGCCGCAGCACTGGTGGTTTGCGGGATGGGCTGGCCGTTGGTGGTGCCGCCGCCCGGGCAGGCAGGCGAGCCGGAGAAATTCGAGGTGTTCAGCTCGCTGGACGCCGATGAGCGGATCTGGCTCGGAGTGGGGAACTCCTTCACGGACCAGTGGATCGCTGAGAACCCCAAGGACTATGCCCGCTACATCCGCGTCCGCTCCACTGCCGCCGCCATCGAGGCCGCCCGTTACCCGCGCAGCCTCGAGCAAAGCCAGGGGGAGTTCCTCAGCCCGGATCCCTCGGATGTGGACTGGTTCCAGCACGGACTGGAATCCATCTCCAGCCCTCTGCTGGTGTTGATCGGGGACCAGGAAAGGCCGCGGATCCGCCGCGGGGCTGAGCACGTGGCCACAACGGTGCCCGGCGCCAGCCTCCTGGTGGTCGAAGACGCCGGCCACAACGCTTACTTCCAGCGCCAGGACATCCTGGTGGAAGCCATCCGCAATATCGCCGGCCACTGACCCCCTGCTTCAGTCAGGCCGCCTGGTACGTCAACGCGCCGGGAATCCCGCCCTTCTCGCCGAGGGAGTCTCCCCGCGCGAAAGCCGCCCAGAGGCTCCGGACTTGCCGCCCGACGTCGTCCACGTCCTCCCATGCGGCGCCGGCTATCAGCCCGACGCCGTCCCAGGTGTTCCGGTTCCCGAAGAGAAGGGGCAGGTCGATGGTGTGGGCAGCGCCGAAAATGTTGCCGGGCGCATGCCAGTGCAGCACGTACCGATGGGCTTTTCCGCCTGCCTTGGCATGGCGTCGGGCGAACTTCCTGGCCGCCCTGCCGTACACGGTCTCGGTGACCACCCAGTCAATGGCCCGGACAACGGCGGTTCCGGCGACCGGCACGCGGGCCAGCCGGCTCAGGTACGGGCTGCGGGGCAGGAAGAGCCGCGCCTCTTCGGACGTGTGCCCGATCAGTACCTCTATCCCGGGCGCGGATCGGTTCCACGCGGCCTCGATGTCCGGTTCCTCCGGCAGCGGCGCGTGCCCGTACTGCGTCCCGAACGGCATGGCTGCCAGCATTCCGAACTTCCGGGCCACCTGCGTCACGTGGTCCTCCCGCTCCACCACCTCCATTGCCGGAGTGTCGTCGGTGACCGCTTCGGCCGCGATGCCCATGGCATGGTTCATCTTGCTCCGGCCGCGCGAAATGCCCAGCGGTGCACTTTGGATGATGGCCCGCTGGAACAGTTGCGGCGCTTGCGGGGTGGCCATGAGGTGGGCGATGGCATCGCCGCCGGCGGACTGCCCGAACGCCGTCACCCGCCCCGGATCTCCGCCGAACGCGGCAATGTTCCGCTGCACCCAGCGGAAGGCCTCAAGCTGGTCCAGCAGGCCCAGGTTTCCGGGCCGGCCCGAATGCGTGGCCAGGAAGCCGAACAACCCCAGCCGGTAGGTCACCGAGACCACTACTACGCGGTTTTCGGCCACCAGAACTGCCGGATCAAAGATGGCCAGGTCGCCCGAGCCGGTGGTGTAGGAACCGCCGTGGATCCACACCATCACCGGCAGCCGCTCTTCCGTGGCAAGGTCGGCCGGCATGGTGATGGAGAGGTTCTGGCAGTCCTCGCTGCCCGGAAGTTCGCCGTAGCGGGTGCCCAGGACGTCGTCGAGGAACGGAACCGGGCCCTGCGGGCAGGCCGGGGCCGGGGAAGTGGCCGCGAGCGGTTCGGTCCGGTCCGGCGCAGGAGCGGGAGGCTGGAAGCGTGCGGCCCTGGCGTAGGGAATGCCGGTGGCCCGAAGGACGTCCCCGTCGCGCCGGCCGGTGACGGGACCGCAGGGCGGATAGAACGAAGGCTGGGAGTTCACCAACCCACAATGCCACACCTCCCCGGAGAGTTTTTGTCCAGATATGCAGGGTTCCGATGCCCGGAAGTCTGCATATCTGGACAAAAACTCCGAGCCCGAGGGCGGGGACTTAAAGTTCGACGGCGGGTGCCCGGCTCTTGCGAACAGGGCACCCGCCGTCGAACGATAAAGCAGACGTTAGTGGCCGGTGGGCACGTAACGCTTGATGGAGGCTTCCAGCTCGGCTTCGGCGGCGGCGCGGTCGCCCCAGCCCTCGGCCTTGACCCACTTGCCCGGCTCCAGGTCCTTGTAGCGGGTGAAGAAGTGCTCGATTTCCTTGATCAGGAACTCGTTGACGTCGCTGACTTCCTGGATGTGGTCGAAGCGGGCATCCACCGGAACGCAGAGGATCTTGGCGTCTCCGCCGCCGTCGTCGGTCATGTTGAAGACACCGATGGGACGGGATTCAACGATGACGCCGGGATGCAGGTCGAAATCTTGCAGGAGTACCAGCGCGTCCAGCGGGTCGCCGTCTTCGCCGAGGGTGTTTTCGAAGTATCCGTAGTGCGTGGGGTACTGCATGGAGGTGAAGAGGACGCGGTCCAGGCGGACGCGGCCGGTCTCGTGGTCAACTTCGTACTTGACGCGTGATCCCTTGGGGATCTCGATGGTCACGTCGTGCTTCATGGAATGCTCCTCGGCAATTGCAGGGGGTTCGCGGCACACTTGACCGCTCACCAAAGGGAGTGTCCGTGCCGCCGACTATTATTGAGGATATAGCGAGAGGCCCTGGAATCAGGAACTTGTGGGGAAATTTCAGGACTTGAGGACCAGCACCAGCATGACCAAACCAACTGCCGCGGAGCCGTGGCCTGACCGCATCCGCCGCGGTCTCCGGGGCGCCGTCCCGGCTTTGAGAGCGTCCTGGCCCTGGGTTGCACTGACGGCACTCCTGGTGGTCCTGATGATCCCCGCAGCACTGCTGGTTGCGCCGGGGTTCGTGGGCCCGGAGGCCCCGGCCCCCGCCCCGCCGCCGCCGGAATGGCAGCAGGCCCCCGCCACACTGTCTGCCGCACGGGGGCTTGCTCCGCTGGACGAGTCGGCCGGCATTCCGGCCGCGGCCAGCGTCACCGCACAGGTGGAACCGCTGTTGAAGGCCGACGGCGGCGGGAACTTTACGGGGCTGGTACAGGATGCACTCACCGGGCAGGTCCTCTTTGACCGCGGCGGTTCCGAGAGCCGTGTGCCGGCCTCCAACCTGAAACTGCTGACCGCGGTGGCGGCCCTGCGCTCGCTTGGCCCGGAGCAGCGCTTCACAACGTCCGTGGTGCAAGGCCCGGCTGCCGGTCAGGTTTTGCTGGTGGGCGGCGGCGACGTCCTCCTTGGTGCCGGGGAGTCGAACGCGGACCAGGCGATGGGCCACGCCGGCCTGGCGACGCTGGCTGCGCAGACTGTGGAAGCGCTGAAAGCTGCAGGCACATTAGGCGAGATCAGAGTGCTGGTGGACGATTCCCTGTTCACCGGCCCGGCCCTTAACCCCGCCTGGGAAAGCGGGGACGTTGCTGCGGGGGAAGTGGCGCCGGTCTACCCGCTGGCGCTGAACTCAGCGCGCTACGATCCCGCCGTTACCACCGGCCCGCGTCCTCAGGACCCGGCCGTCACGGTGGCGGAGGAATTCGCAGCCCGGCTGCGGGCGGCAGGCGCGGCAGCGGGACTGACTGTGGCAGCCGCCGTCGAACGTTCCCCGAGTGCAGCACCAACAGGCGGGGAACGGGCGGTCCTGGCGGAGGCACAGTCAGCCACGGTGGCCGATCAGGTGGACCTGATGCTGCAGGCCTCAGACAACTACCTTGCCGAAGTTTTGGGACGGATGGCTTCGGTGGCGGCGGGCGGTCCCGGGAGCAACGACGGCGCCACGGCTGCCGTTCGGGCGCAGCTCACCGACGCCGGAATCAACGTGGACGGCATCAGGCTCGTGGATGTGTGCGGCCTTGCCATGGGAAACCAGGTGTCAGCACGCCAGTTCACCGAAGTGGTGCGGGCCATCGCCGCCGGCATGGACAGCCGGCTGCGCGCCGCGCTGGACGGCTTCCCCGTGGCCGGCCTCACCGGCACGCTGGACACGCGCTATGGCGAGGACTCAACCGCCCGCGGCGCTGGGCTGGTCCGCGCCAAGACCGGCACCCTGAACACGGTGCTGGCGCTCAGCGGCTACGTGGTGGACGCCGACGGCCGCCTCCTGGTCTTCTCCTTCATCGGCAACGGGCTCACGCCCGGCGCCGCCGGCAACAAGGTGGCGTTGGACCGGGCTGCCACGGCGCTCGCGGGCTGCGGCTGCAGATAGCACCCCGCGCCTCCGCAGGAGCGGCCCTGGCCCGCTTAGCCGTTGCTGCCCGGCGCCGCTTATGCGGGCCCGGGCCGTCCGTGCGGTGTAGAAGCCGTGTTTCAGGGGCCGCACAGGCGTGGGCTGGTGTGTTCGTGTGCGCGGGCGGCGGGTGTTTGGGAACGCTGTGGGGGTTCGCCGGTGAGCGAACTTAAGGACTATCCCCAGCCTGCTGTGTTCTGATGGGACCTATGGAGTCCACTGCAGGTGAGTCGTCAGCACAAACGTTGTCCAGCCAGGCCTCGTCCCTGATCAACTGGGACCTTGCCGCCTCCACGGCGGCGCGGCTGACCCCGGCCGGTCCGGTCCTGAACCAGGCCGCCATCGGCGACGCCGTGGACAGCCTGCGCCGGCTCGCCGACGCCTCGGTGGAACACGTCCACGAGATCACGGGGCTGGAAGCGGCACGGAACCTGCGGGATTCCACCGTGCTGGTGGTGGACCGCGCCTCCTGGGCCAAGGCCAACACCCAAAGCTTCGCCGTCATGCTGAAGCCCGCGATGGAAAAGATGCTCGAAAGCCGGAGCGGTTCGCTCAGCCCGGCCGCCGCCAGTGTCAGCGGCGCCATCACCGGCAGCCAGCTGGGTGCTGTCCTGGCTTTCCTGTCCAGCAAGGTCCTGGGCCAATACGATCCGTTCGCGGCGCTCGCCGAGGGCTCCCATGCGCCGTCCGGCGGCAGGCTCCTGCTCGTGGCCCCGAACATCATCTCCGTGGAGCGCGAACTGAACGTTACGCCCGAGGATTTCCGCCTCTGGGTCTGCCTGCACGAACAGACCCACCGGGTCCAGTTTGCCGCGGCCCCCTGGCTGCGGCACCACATGCTGCAGCAGATCGACGACCTCAGCGGGCACCTGCTGGGCAACGTCGACTCATTGATGGAGCGCGCAACGGCTGCTGCCCGCTCGCTGAAGGACCGCACCGGCAACGGGAACACACCCGGCCGCGGCGCCATCCTGGACCTGCTGCAGGATCCGGAGGAGAAGGCCGCCATCTCGCACCTCACCGCAGTGATGAGCCTGCTCGAGGGCCACGCCAACGTGGTGATGGACGCAGTGGACGCCAGCATCGTGCCGTCGGTCAAGACCATCCGGCAGCGGTTCAACGACCGCGGCAAGGACCGGGGCATCATCGAAAAGTTCATCCGCAGCATGCTGGGCCTGGACGCCAAAATGCGCCAGTATTCCGACGGCGCGCGGTTCGTGCGTGCAGTAGTGGACGTCGCCGGAATGGAAGGCTTCAACAGGGTGTGGGAGTCGGCCGACCACCTGCCCACCGAGCCCGAAATCCACGATGCCAAGCTGTGGCTTGAGCGGATGGGACTCTGATTAACACCGCTCCCCGGCCCGGCCAGCCAGCGCAACACAGCGGACGACGGCGGCCCGGACGGCTGGCGCCCGTCGTCGGCACTGCACGCAAGATGCTCCAGGACGCGCTGGCCCAGGCCGGCTACCCCCGGCACCTCCTGGTGGCCTGCAGCGGGGGACCGGACTCCTTCGCGCTTGCAGCAGTGGCCGCCTACTTCGCCCGCCGCGGCCACGTGGACGGCCACCCCGTGACGGTGGGTGCCGTGGTGGTGGACCACCAGCTGCAGGAAGGTTCCGCCCTGGTGGCGGCTGAAACAGCCCGCGTGTTGCAGGAACTCGGACTTGCCCCCGTGGAGATCCGGACTGTGACAGTGGCTACCGCCGGCACAGGCCCCGAGGCGGCCGCACGCGAAGCCCGGCACGCAGCGCTGGAGGCAGCCGCTGCGAACCAGGGCGCTGATGCCATCCTGCTGGGCCACACGCTGGACGATCAGGCGGAACAGGTTCTGCTGGGCCTGGCACGGGGTTCCGGAACCCGGTCGCTTGCCGGGATGAGGCCTGCCCGCGGCAAGCTGCTGCGGCCCTTCCTGGGTCTCCGCCGGGCGGACACGGAAGATATCTGCGCCGTCGAGGAGCTGGACCCGTGGCACGATCCCACCAACTCGGATCCGGCCTTCGCCCGTTCGCGCACCCGCGTGGAAGTCCTGCCGCACCTTGAAGAAAAGTTGGGGCCCGGCGTTGCCGAATCCCTGGCCCGGACAGCCGCCATCCTGCAACTGGACGCCGACTACCTCGAGGATGTGGCGGAAAGCACCTTCACCTCGCTCGTGGAGCGGAACGGCCGCGAACTGAGCCTTCCGGAGGATGCGTTGCGAACCCTGGCACCCGCCATCAGGTTCCGCGTGATCGCCAAGGCAGCGGCCGATGTCGGGGGGCAGCAGCCCAGCTACCAGCGCCTTTTGGCTGCGGAAGCGCTGCTGCGGCGGCAGGGGTCCGCAGGTCCGGTTGAACTGCCCGGCGGCGTGAGCGTGTACCGGCTCTCGCTGGCCCAACTCGCGCAGCCGTCCGGTTCGGGGGAGGACGCAGCGGATGCGGCCCGGCCCGACGCCGGCACTCCCGTTCCCCGCGGAGGCGCACGCTGTGGGAAGCTAGTATTCCGGCCTCAAAAACCGCCCGCAAAATAGTCGCACCCCCGCATCTACACAGGAGCCATTGGTGGATTCAAACGACGTCCAGGCAGACCTCAAGCACGTTCTCTACACCAAGGAGCAGATCCAGCAGCGGATCACCGAGCTCGCTGCGCAGATCGACAAGGACTACGAGGGCCGCGAGATCCTCCTGGTGGGCGTCCTCAAGGGTGCCGTGATGGTGATGGCCGACCTCGCCCGGGCACTCCACAGCCACATCTCGATGGACTGGATGGCTGTTTCCTCCTACGGCTCGGGTACCCAGTCCTCCGGGGTTGTCCGCATCCTGAAGGACCTGGATACGGACCTGATGGGCAAGGACGTGCTGATTGTCGAGGACATCATCGACTCCGGCCTCACCCTTTCCTGGCTGAAGACCAACCTGGAATCGCGCGGCACCGCCTCCGTGGAGATCTGCACCGCCTTCCGCAAGCCGACGGCGGCGAAGGTGGAAATCGACGTCAAGTACGTCGGTTACGACATCCCCAACGAGTTCGTGGTGGGCTACGGCCTGGACTACGCCGAGAAGTACCGCAACCTGGACTTCGTGGGCACCCTCGCGCCGCACGTCTACGAGTAGGCTGCGCCGCCCGGACTTGCGTAAAAACATTGGCATCAAGGACGTGGCCCTGGCCGCCGGCGTGTCCGCCACCACGGTCTCCCATGTCCTGAACGATGTTGCCTACGCGCGCGTCAGCGCCGAAACGCGGGACAAGGTCCGCTCCGCGGCCGTGGAACTGGGCTACGGCCCCAACCGCCTGGCGCAGGCCCTGCGGAGCAAACGCACCGGCATGCTCGGCCTGGTCAGCGAGGACATCGCCACCACGCCGCACGCCGGCCGCATCCTTTTGGGCGCCGATGATGCCGCGAGGGCACGCGGCTACACCCTGATGGTCATCAACACCTCGGTCGCCGCCGGACTGGCGTCGCGCGAAGCGGACGTGGACGCGCTCCTTGAGCGGCAGGTGGACGGCATCCTCTACGCCACCATGTACCACCGGGTGGTGGAGGCGCCGCCCAACCTGGGCAAGGTTCCGGCCGTCCTCGTTGACGCGGTCAGCGAAGGCGGCGGCTTCACCTCGGTGGTCCCGGACGAGTACGGCGGAGCACGTACCGCCGTCGAAACCCTGCTCGCCGCGGGCCACGTCCGGATCGGATTCATCAACAACACCGAGGATGAGCCCTCCACCCGCGAACGGCTCCGCGGCTTCCGCGAAACACTGCACGGAGCAGGGCTCGACGGCGGTGCGGCACCTGTGGAGGCAGCCTCGTCTGATGCGCAGGGCGGCTACGAGGCCGCGCGCCGCATGCTTGAAGGCGGCCACCCGCCGTCGGCCCTGTTCTGCTATAACGACCGCATGGCCATGGGGGCATACCGGGCAGCCGCCGAGTTGGGCCTGGACATTCCCGTGGACCTGTCAGTGGTGGGCTTTGACGACCAGGAGCTGATTGCCGCCAACCTGCACCCCGGGCTGACCACCGTTGCGCTGCCGCACTATGAGATGGGCGCCTGGGCCGCCCAACGGCTGATAGACACGGTTGAGGGGACGCAGCTCCCGGACGCCGCCGCGCCTGGGCCGGTCCTCCTTGACTGCCCGCTGGTGACCCGCAGTTCCGTGGCCCCACCCCGGTATCAGGCCTGTTGACCTGCGCTCCGGGGGTGCCGCCGGCCGCTACGCCCACAGGGAACTTTTGCCCCACACCATGCGTGATCTACTCCGGACGGTGTATAGCTAGAAGCTGACGCAGCACCATCACGCGCGCAGAGTACTCGCCGTGCAGCACTACCAGGAGGGACGGGGCCAGCCCCCGAACAGATGAAAGCTAAGAACTTCTTCAAGGGCCCGGGCATCTGGATCGTCGTTGTGATCGGGATGCTCCTGGTGGCCTTTGCAACGCTCGCTCCCGGCGGTGCAGCCCGGATCGACACTGACAAGGGCCTCGAACTGCTCTCCGGCGACAATGTGGAGCAGGCAAAGATCTTCGACGGCGAAAACCGTGTTGACCTGGTGCTGAAGGACAATCTCCAGCTGGACGGTCAGGACAAGGGCAAGAGCGTCCAGTTCTTCTTTGTGGATGCCCGCGCCCAGGACGTTGTTAAAGCAGTCACCGATGCCAAGCCGGCCGAGGGCTATACGGACCAGCCGATCGAAAGCAACTGGTTCTCCGGCCTGCTCTCGCTGCTGATCCCTGTCATCCTGCTCGGTGCCTTGTTCTGGTTCCTGATGACCCGGATGCAGGGCGGCGGCTCCAAGATCATGCAGTTCGGCAAGTCCAAGGCCAAGATGGTCAGCAAGGACATGCCGCAGGTGACGTTCGCTGACGTGGCCGGTTCCGACGAGGCTGTGGAGGAACTGCAGGAGATCAAGGAATTCCTGCAGGAACCGGCCAAGTTCCAGGCTGTTGGCGCCAAGATCCCCAAGGGCGTGCTGCTGTACGGCCCTCCGGGTACCGGTAAGACCCTCCTGGCCCGCGCCGTTGCGGGTGAGGCCGGCGTCCCCTTCTTCTCCATCTCCGGCTCGGACTTCGTTGAAATGTTCGTGGGTGTGGGTGCCTCCCGCGTCCGCGACCTCTTTGAACAGGCCAAGGCCAATTCGCCTGCCATCATCTTCGTGGACGAGATCGACGCCGTCGGCCGCCACCGTGGTGCCGGCATCGGCGGCGGCAACGACGAACGCGAGCAGACCCTCAACCAGCTGCTGGTGGAGATGGACGGCTTCGACGTCAAGACGAACGTCATCCTCATCGCCGCCACGAACCGCCCGGACGTCCTGGACCCCGCTCTGCTGCGTCCCGGCCGTTTCGACCGGCAGATCGGCGTGGAAGCACCGGACATGATCGGCCGCGACCAGATCCTGCAGGTGCACGCCAAGGGCAAGCCCATGGCACCCTCCGTGGACCTCAAAGCCGTCGCCAAGAAAACGCCCGGCTACACCGGCGCGGACCTCGCCAACGTCCTGAACGAGGCGGCCCTGCTCACCGCCCGCTCCAACGCCAACCTGATTGACGACCGCGCCCTGGACGAGGCCATCGACCGCGTTATGGCCGGCCCGCAGAAGCGCAGCCGCGTCATGAAGGAGCACGAGCGCAAGATCACCGCCTACCACGAAGGCGGCCACGCCCTGGTGGCGGCGGCGCTGCGGAACTCCGCCCCGGTCACCAAGATCACCATCCTTCCCCGCGGCCGCGCCCTGGGGTACACCATGGTGGTCCCGGACAACGACAAGTACTCCGTGACACGTAACGAGCTCCTGGACCAGATGGCCTACGCCATGGGTGGCCGCGTGGCCGAGGAGATCGTCTTCCACGATCCCTCCACCGGCGCTTCCAATGACATCGAGAAGGCCACCGGCACCGCCCGGAAGATGGTCACCGAGTACGGCATGAGCGAACGCGTTGGCGCCGTCCGGCTGGGCCAGGGCGGCGGTGAGCCGTTCCTGGGCCGCGACGCCGGGCACGAGCGCAACTACTCGGACCAGATCGCCTACGTGGTGGACGAGGAAGTGCGCCGGCTGATCGACCAGGCCCATGACGAGGCCTACGCCATCCTTACCGAGAACCGCGATGTCCTGGACCGGCTGGCCCTCGAGCTGCTGGAGCGCGAAACGCTGAACCAGGCTGAAATCGCCGACATCTTCCGTGACATCCGCAAGCGCGACTTCCGCGAGGTGTGGCTGTCCAAGGAGACCCGTCCGGTGCAGAAAGCCGGGCCCGTGGAGTCCCGCCGGGAGCAGGCTGAGCGTGAAGCCCAGGAAGAAGCCAAGCAGGCCCGCCTGGACGAGCCGCTGGACGCCCAGCCGCCGCATCCGCAGGGTGTTCCGGAAGATGCCCCGTTCCAGGGAGGCATCCCCGACTCGGGGCCTGACGCCCTTCGCGGCTAAGCTTTCTTACGTGACCCACTTCGACGACGACGACGTTCCCGCCTCCGCCGGCTACCCGGCGGAGGGCGGCGCCCACCATTCAAAGCACCAGAAGGTGGACCGGCCGCGCATTGAGGCTGCCGTCCGCGAGATCCTCCTGGCCATTGGAGAAGACCCGGACCGCGGCGGCCTCGTGGACACCCCCAAGCGGGTGGCCAAGGCCTACGCCGAGGTGTTTGCCGGGCTTCACCACGACCCCGCCGACGTCCTGTCCACCACCTTTGACCTGGACCATGAGGAACTGGTGCTGGTCAAGGACATCCCCTTCTACTCCACCTGCGAGCATCACCTGGTGCCGTTCCATGGTGTGGCCCACGTGGGTTACATTCCCTCGCATGAGGGCAAAGTGACCGGGCTGAGCAAGCTGGCCCGGCTCGTGGATATCTATGCCCGCCGTCCCCAGGTGCAGGAACGCCTCACCACGGAGATCGTTGAAGCGATGGTCCGCCACCTCAAGCCGCGCGGCGCCATCGTCGTTGTTGAATGCGAACACATGTGTATGTCCATGCGCGGTATCCGCAAGCCCGGAGCAAAGACCGTCACCAGTGCGGTCCGCGGGCAGCTTCATGACCCGGCCACCCGTGCCGAAGCCATGAGCCTCATCCTCGGAAGGTAATCAACAGACCATGGATTCACTCGCTGCAGCGCCGGGAACCGGCCCGGCAACCTCGCCACTGCCCGTCCTGCGCAAGCCGCGGCCGGCAGCCCGTTTCGAAGACCTGCCCACCGACCGCACTCTGGTCATGGGCATCGTCAACGTCACGCCGGACTCCTTCAGCGACGGCGGCCAGCACGGTACGGCGGACTCCGCCATCGCCGCCGGGCTGCGGATGTTCTATGCGGGAGCGGACATCATCGACGTCGGAGGCGAATCAACCCGCCCGGGCGCAGAAGAGGTCAGCCCGGAAGAAGAACAGCGGCGCGTGATTCCGGTGATCGAGGCTTTGGTGAAGGCCGGCGCCCTGGTCAGCATCGATACCATCCACGCGGCTACGGCGGCGGCCGCACTGAAGGCCGGCGCGGCCATCATCAACGATGTCTCCGGGCTCACGATGGAACCCGAAATGGCCGAGCTCGCAGCATCCTCCAAGGCCCCGTACATCCTTACGCACCGCCGCGGCGACGCCCGCACCATGAACTCGCTGGCCGAGTACAAGGACGTTGCCGGCGAAGTAGCGGCCGAACTGGCCGGAGTGCGGGACAAGCTTTATGCCGCCGGCGTCAGCCCGGAGCAGATCATCATCGATCCGGGCCTGGGCTTCGCCAAGAACGACGCCCAGAACTGGGAGCTCCTGCAGAACCTGGACCAGCTGGACAGCCTGGGCCACAAGGTCCTGGTGGGTGCTTCCCGCAAACGGTTCCTCGGCACCCTCCTGACCGTTGCCGGCAAGACCGCCGCCCCCCAGGAACGTGACGACGCCTCCGCAGCCATCACTGCCATCAGCGCCTACCGGGGCGCCTGGGCAGTGCGCGTGCACGACGTCGGCCCCAGCCTGGACGCCGTCAAGGTTGCCGCGCGCCTGGCCGCCCCAAGAACCACCCAGTAGGCCCAGCCATGGACAGGATTACGCTGACCGGTGTCACCGCCGTCGGCCATCACGGCGTCTTTGATTTTGAGCGCCGCGAAGGCCAGCCCTTTGTGGTGGACGCGGTGCTGTACCTGGACTTTGCCAAGGCCGCGGAATCGGACGACGTCCGGGACACCGCGCACTACGGCGAGGTTGCGCAGCGTATTACTGAATGGATTTCCGGCGAACCGCTGAACCTGATCGAGGCCCTGGCCGTCCGGATCGCGGACAGCCTGCTCAGCGAATTCCGGCTTGAGGCAGTGGACGTCACCGTGCACAAACCGCAGGCACCCATCGAGGTGCCTTTCGGCGATGTGGCGGTGAGTGTCCACCGGACCAGGAGCGACCGGCGCCGTGACAACGCGGACCGGGACAGCTCAGACCGGGACAACGGGGAGAGACCAGCGCAGGGGGAAGCCGCATGAACTCCGGGTATTCCAAGGTGGTGCTGGCCTTGGGCAGCAACCTTGGCGAGCGTAACGAGACCCTGACCGAGGCCGTCGCGGACCTCGTGGACCCGCCCGAGATCCGCCTTCTCGCGGTTTCGCCCATTGTGCAGACCAAAGCTGTGGGCGGTCCGCCGAACCAGCCGGACTTCCTGAACATGGTCATCACCGTCGAAACCAGCCTCACTCCGGAAGAGTTGCTCGAGCACTGCCAGTCGGTGGAAAACAAGCACCACCGCGTAAGGGAGGTGCGCTGGGGGCCGCGGACGCTCGACGTCGACATCATTACCTACGGCGACCTGCGCAGCGATGACCCTGTTCTCACCCTGCCGCATCCCCGCGCGGCGGCCAGGGCCTTCGTCCTGTACCCCTGGTCGTTGATCGAGCCCGCTGCCACACTGAACGGCGAACGCATCAGCGCCCTTGCCACCCGCGCCGATGATTTCGGTGACCTGGCCCTGTTCGACGGCTTCGGCGACTTCGACGGCCTGCCCACGGCAGGAGCTGTGGAGGAGCGATGAAACCCCTCAATCCGCTGCGCCTGATGCTGATCTGCGTCATCCTGGCCGTGGCGGGCTGGTCGGCCACGGTGGTGACCAGCCGCTACGGCATGGCCACTCCCGTGCTGCCGGCCACCGCGCTGGCCACCATGGGCGTGATTGTGGCCATCACCCTGATCCTGGGCATCAGGATCCTGCGGTGGCGCAACAGCAACAAACCCAACAGCACCAAGAAAAAGACACTGCTCGATCCGCTCCTCGCGGCCCGGACCCTGGTGCTCGCGCAGGCCTGCGCCTATGCGGGCACCGTCCTGCTGGGCTGGCACGTGGGAATCTTCCTGGACCAGTTGCGGATCTGGAGCCTGCGCAGCAACCAGGGCATTACCTGGCTGGCGCTGGCGATGGCGGGCGGCGGACTGGCGATGATCGTGGTTGGCTTCCTGGTGGAGCGGTTCTGCAGGATCCCGCCGGAGGATGGCGAGACCAACGGTGCGGACGGGAAGCCGGGCCGCCCGGTACGCGGTGAAGCCACGGGGGAAGGCGAATATGCATACCGAGGCGATTGACCCGCCGGGAATCATCTGGCAGCGGGTGTCACCCAAATACGTTACGGTCCGGCTGGTGGAGTGGGCGCTGGCGAACCTCATCACGGTGCTCCTGCTGTCCCTGCCGCTGCTGTTTGTCCTCCTGAAGGTGTGGAAGTGGCCGCCGTTGTGGCTGGCCATTGCCGTCCCGTCCGCCGCGCTGGTGCTGGCCCTGTGGCGGCTGGTGCTGATCCCGCGCCAGGTCCGGGCCATCGGGTACGCCGAACGGGACGAGGACCTGCTGATCAGGACCGGCATCTTCTTCCAGCGCACCATGGCCGTTCCCTACGGCCGCATGCAGTACGTGGACATCGGCGTCGGACCGGTGGAACGCGGGCTGGGCCTGTGCACCCTGAAACTCCATACCGCTTCACCAGGCACCCGCGCGCACATCCCCGGGCTGCCCGCAGCCGAAGGCGCACGGCTCCGTGAACAGCTTGCGGCCCGCGGCGAAGCCAGGCTGGCTGGACTGTGACCGCAGAGGGACCGCGTCCGGAGCCTGAGGCTCCCACCTCTGCCCCTGGCGTTCCCGGCACCGCCCCTGCTGTTTCCGGCAATGCCCCGCTCCATGGTGTTCCAGCCGGCCCGGCCGACGGCGAGTGGCTGCGGGTGCACCCGGCGTCACCCTTTGTGCGCGGCTGGGTGGCCCTGGCAGCGATCGGGTTCTTCGCCGGCCGGGACGTTTTTGAGCGTGCCCTCCAGGGCCGGCCCATCCTGGAGGACGAGTTCGCCGGCCGCGCGCCCTGGTTGCTGGCCGCGGGCGGCATCATGCTGCTCATCGCGGTGCTGGGATTCATCCTCACCTGGTACTTCACCAAGTACCAGGTATCCGGAGGCTACGTCCGGGTCAACACGGGTTTCATTTTCCGGCAGCAACGCCAGGCACGGCTGGACCGGGTGCAGGCCATCGACATTGTGCAGCCGCTGCTGGCACGGATCTTTGGACTGGCCGAACTCAAGTTCGAGGTGGCCGACGCCGGGGAATCCGCCGTACGTCTTGCCTATCTTTCAATGGACGAGGCCCGCCAGCTCCGCGCCACCATCCTGGCCCGCGCGGCCGGCGTGCCCGTGGACCCGTCCCGCCCCGACGCCCCGGCACCCGAGGCTCCGGAGTATCCGGTCCTGGCGGTGCCGCCGTCGCGCCTTATCGGTTCGCTGCTGCTCAGCGAGCAAAGTGTTTTTGTGGTGCTGGGCGGCGCGGCTACCGTGGTTCTTTCCGCGGTCACCGACAACCGCAGTTTTTACTTCTACCTGATTCCCGCTGCCCTCGGCTTGGCGGCAAGCTACTGGAATCCGTTCAACAAGGGCTATAACTTCACCGCAGCGATCTCGCCGGACGGCATCCGGCTGCGCTATGGGCTGCTGGACACCCAGGCGCAGACGCTTCCACCGGGGCGGATCCAGGCGCTGAAAGTGGCCCAGCCCCCGTTGTGGCGGGCACTGGGCTGGTACCGGATCCAGGTCAATGTGGCTGGCTACGGCGGCGTGGAGAATGCGGCCGAGGGCTCGGCGCGGACAACGCTCCTGCCGGTGGGCCGGCTGCAGGATGTGATGGCGATCCTCGCGCTGGTTCTTCCCGATCCGGGCACGCCGGATCCTGCCGCCGTCTTCGGCGCAGGGCTCCATGGCCTGGGGTCCGACGGCGGTTTCGTTGCCACGCCGCGCAGGGCCCGCCTCCTGGCGCCGCTGGGATGGCGGCGGAACGGTTTTGCCGCCACGGACACCGCGCTGTTGATCCGCTCCGGCCGCTGGTGGCGGGAGCTGGTGTTGGTCCCGCACCAGCGGACCCAGTCCATGGCGCTGCACCAAGGCCCGCTGGCGCGCCGGTTTAAGGTGGCTGACCTCGTGCTGCACACAACTGTGGGGCCGGTTTCGCCGCGGCTCCAGCAGGCCGGAGTGGAGCAGGCTGTCGCGCTTTTTGACGCCCAGTCCGCCCGTGCGCGGCTGGCCCGGAAGCGGCAGACCACTGAACAATGGCTGGCGCAGGTGGCCCCGGACATCCCACCCGGCGATGGCGGGCAGGTATCGCCCCGGCCTGTGGTTGAGCCCCAGCCTCTGGTTGGGCCAACCGAATCTCCAGTCCCCACGCAGAAAGGCCAGCAGCATGGCTAAGCCCGGACGCCTCGGCGTCGGAATCATCGGTGCGGGCAAGGTGGGCGCCGTACTCGGCGCGGCCCTGCGTTCAGCGGAACATGCCGTCGTCGGGGTTTCAGCTGTTTCGGAGGCAAGCCGGGAACGTGCCGGGACGCTGCTTCCCGGCGTACCGGTCCTGGAGGTCCAGGAGATCGTGGAGCGGGCGGAGCTGGTGCTGCTGGCGGTGCCCGACGACGCCCTGCCCGGCCTGGTGGATGGACTAGCGAAGCTCGGAGCATGGCAGCCCGGCCAGCTGGTTGCGCACACGTCGGGCCGGTTCGGAGTAGGTGTGCTGCGTCCGGTGCGCGCGGCCGGAGCCGTCCCCCTGGCCCTGCATCCCGCGATGACTTTCACCGGCATGAGCCTGGACCTGACGCGCCTGCTGGACTGCACGTTCGGGGTCACCGCCGATGCCGCCATGCTGCCGATTGCGCAGGCGCTGGTGGTGGAGATGGGTGCCGAACCGGTGGTCATTGCCGAAGCGGACCGGACGCTTTACCACGCAGCCCTGGCGCACGGCTCGAACCATCTGGTGACCCTGGTTGCGCAGGCGTCCCAACTGTTGAGTGATGTTGGCGTCGACATGCCCGAGCGGATGCTGGGTCCGTTGTTGCGGGCCACCCTGGAGAATGCGCTGGCGTCGGGGGAGTCCGCCCTGACCGGACCGGTGGCGCGCGGCGACGTAGGAACAGTCAGGGCCCATGCGGAGGCCTTGCGGGAGTTCGACGCCGGCCGGCAGGGCGACGTGCTGGCCGCCTACCTTGCGATGGCGCGCGCCACAGCCCTCCGTGCCGAGGGGCGCGGGCTGCTGAAACCTGACCAGCTGGGGGGACTGCGCAAGGCCCTGGAACCGGAGGAAGACTGAACATGCCCATCAAACTCGTTACAACTGTTGCTGAGCTGCACGCCCAGAGCGCGCGGCTCCTCACCGAGAAAAACGGAACGTCGCAGGGCCTGGTTCCAACCATGGGCGCACTCCACGAGGGGCACGCCGCACTGGCCCGGACCGCCGTCGAGCAGAACGACGTGGTAGTGGCCACCATCTTCGTCAACCCGCTGCAGTTCGGTGATGCCACGGACCTGGACCGCTATCCGCGGACGCTGGATGCCGACCTTGCCCTGCTGGAAGCGCAAGGCGTGGACCTGGCTTTTGCCCCGACCGTGGAGGAGGTGTATCCCGGCGGCGAGCCGCTGGTGCGGATCACCTCCGGAAGGCTCGGTGAGAAGTGGGAGGGAGCCTCACGTCCCGGCCACTTTGACGGCGCGCTGACTGTAGTGGCCAAGCTGCTGCATTACGGGATCCCCGGCGCCGGGCTGCCCGCTGGTAAGGGAGCGCATGGTGAAGCTGGCCTGTCCTCGTACCGTGCCTACTTCGGCCAGAAGGACGCGCAGCAGCTGGCGCTGGTCCGGCGGATGGTGGCGGACCTGAACTTCCCTGTGGATATCGTGGGGGTGCCCACTGTCCGGTCAGCCGACGGGCTCGCGCTGTCCAGCCGCAACCGTTTCCTGGCCGACGACGAACGCGAGGCTGCGCTGGTACTGTCGCGGGCGTTGCGGCTGCTTGAGGAGCGGGCCAAAGCGCGGCAGCCGCTGGACCTTGAGTCCGCGCAGGCGATGGTGGAGTCCCAGCCACTGGTGGGGTTGGACTACTTTGATGTGGTGGATCCGGACACCCTGGAACCGCTGGCAGAGAACTGCCGTGAGACCCCGTTCCGGGGCGAGGCCCTGGCACTCATCGCTGCCAAGGTGGGACCGGTGCGGCTGATCGACAACATGCCCCTGCGTTCCTAGGTTCCTGCGAGCCAAGCTAGAGGCCGGGCCTGCCCCGGCTGGTCATCAACTGCTCCAGGAGCGCGCGTTCGGGCCTGCCCGGATTCCGGGCGACACAGCGGCGAAGCCTGGCCCTGGCCAGTTCTTCGCCCGGTTCGTTACTGCAGAGCACCTCGTTGATGATCTCCTGGGCCTGCCACCGAAGTGATTCAATGGCGAATTCCCGGATTTCGACCGGGGTATCGCTGGCCATCCACGGATCAGGGTCCGACGGCAGGCTTTGGAACATCCGCTCTGCTGACACTGGGGCCTCCTTGCACCGATTCGACTGCGTTGTCGTAAGCACTGCGCGTAGTGAAACATTACAGCGGGGAAGACCGGTCTGTCTTCACCCTGCGGCGGTAAACTGGAGGTGTCATGAATCCAGAAGCGGAGTATCCAGCGGTCGGTGCGCTTGGCCAGGCACAGTCAGCCGAGCCTTCCGCCGCAGTTCCGGTGCCAGTTGTCACGGAAGCGCCCGTGCCGGAGAGCGCCGCCGCCAAATCCGTGGCCAGGATCATGTCGGTGGCCTATGAACTTTTTTCGCAACGCGGTGTCCGGGATGTCGGCGTCAACGAACTGATTGAGCGCTCCGGGGTAGCAAAAGCCACGTTCTACCGTCATTTCCCATCCAAGGACTCCCTGGTCCTGGCTTTCCTTGAGCAGCGGGACAAGCAGTGGACAGTGAACGCGATCGTTTCGGAAGCCCGGCGCCGGGGAAGCACGCCCACCGAGCAACTGTTGGCCATTTTCGACGTCTTCGGGGACTGGTTCCTGCGTGAGGACTTTGAGGCCTGCTCCTTCATCAATGTCCTGCTGGAAATGGGACCGGCCCACCCGCTGGGCCAGGCCAGCATCGACTACCTCGCGAAGATCCGGGGACACGTCCAGGCCCTGGCTGAAGAAGCCGGGCTCCAGCGTCCCGACGAGTTCGCCCGCTCATGGCACATCCTGATGAAGGGCTCTATCATCTCCGCCACGGAGGGCGATATGCAGGCAGCCAAGCGCGCCCAACAGATGGCCGGCTGGCTGATCGAGCACCACCGCTAACGCCGGGTTGTTTGAGCCTGCAGGCTCGTTGGCACCGCCCGTTGAAGCCCGGTTGGGTTAGCCCTTGCGATTTGTTGATGGAGTACCTGAAGCCTTGGTGCCCTGTTGAAACTGCACCCAGAAAGTTGACCGCTTGAAGCCGCCGCCGCCGGTCGCAGCTCGTCCGGTGTTGGGTGCAGCCCAAAGCAATTTCCGCCGCCGACCTTAACTCGACAGCAAGGCCATGAGGGCATTTTCGAACTGGCTCTCTTCGACCGGCAGGAGCCTGGGTGCTTCCGGTGGATCGGGTGGGGGCCCGGCTGTGTCGGTTGCAGGGGTTAGTAGGCCGGTTGGCCAGTGGGGTGGTTCGCGGTCGGGTTGTTCGGCTTTGTAGTGTCGGCCGGTGGGTGAGGTCCAGCCGGGTGGTTCGGTTGTGGTGGCTGGTGTGGGTTTCCAGCGGCTGTTGTGTTTGAGGTGGTGGTGTTTTGGGCAGAGTTGGGCCAGGTTGCTGATCCCGGTGTTGCCGCCGTGCTGCCAGGCTTGAAGGTGGTCTGTCTCGTTGTCGAGGGATGGGTTGTTGCAGCCGGGGAAGGTGCATTTTCCGTCCCTGAGTTGCAGTGCTTTTTTCATGGCTTTGGTGAGGCGGTAGTTGGTGCGGCCAATTTCCAGTGGTGCTCCGTCGCGGGGGTCGACGAGGACGCGGTAGAAGGAGCTGGCGCCGTTGGCGACGAGTTCGCGGGCCATCGAGGCGGGGATCGGACCAAAACCGTCCAGGTGTGCCGGTTCGTCGGTCTGGCCGAGCAGCGCGGCCATCGGGACGGTGACGAGGACGTCTGCCTTGGGGACCGGGACGGTGCCGAGTTCCGCGTACTCGTTGCCGCCGTTGGCTTCCTGCTCTGCGGCGCCGGGGGTCTCATGGTCGGCGGTGCTCTCGTACTCGGCGGTGCCGGTGGCGGCGGTAGCCTCATGGTCGGTGCTGCCGGTGGTGGTACCGGTGGCGGTGTCGTTGACGTCGGCCGGCGTGAGCGAGGCCAGCCCGATGGTGTCCTGGCCGCCGTCTTCGATGGTTACCGTGCTGTCTTCACCCGGGTTGCCTTGTCCCGTGTTGTCTTGTCTCGGGTTGCGTTCCCCCATGCTGCCTTGACCGGTCGCGTGTTCCCCCGGGTTTCCTTCGCCTCTGGTGTTTTGTCCTGTGTTGGTTCCGTTGGTGTTGGTTCCGTTGGTGTTGGGTGCGTTGGTGTGGGTGAGGGCTGGGCCGGCGCGGAGGAGGAGGCTGGCGGCGATGTCGGGGCGGAGTTGGGTGATGGTGCGGGGTTCGTTGGGGCCGTGGAGTCCGCGGGCGATGGCGGTGGTGCGGTTCCAGATGGCTGAGCCCTGGTGTGCGGGGATGTAGAGGGAGACCCAGGCCATGCCGTCGCGGTCCGGGGTGTATTCCATTCTCCGGTCCGCGGCGCATTTGGCGTGGCGTTTCTCGAGGGATTCGGGGTGGTGGCGTTCGCGCCAGTTACGGACCCGGGACCGGAACCGTGAGGGGACGAGTTCGCCGGACGTGGCTCCGCGGGCGGGGTTGGGGTTCAGGGCGTGGGCGACGAGGGCGGCGGCGCCGGCGGGGTCGAGGCTGTCGGTTTCGTCGGCGATGATTTTGGCGTGTTGCCAGGAGATGGTCCCGGCGGTGAGGGCGTCCATGGCCGGTGGGAGGGCGACGAGTTGCCGGGATTGGGTGATAAGTGCTCCGGCGGCGGCGGAGCTGATGGTCAGGACCCCGGCGATTTCCTCGACCGCGGATATCTCGGCGTAGGTGCGTTCGTGGGTGGGCGCTTCGGGCGGGGTCATTGCGTGCTGGAGCTCGATGGCCTCGGCAGTGTCCTGGGCTTTGACGCCCGCGATCTGGGCTTCCAGCTGCTTCGTTACCGCCAAGCGCTCCAAACGGATCTCGAACCTGCGCTGCAGCACATCCACAACAGCGCCGCCGCCAGCAGCACCATCGGCACCCGCAACGGCAGCGGCGCCAGTGTCAGCTTCCAGCCGGGCATCTTCGAGGAACAGCGCATCGAGCCGAGCGGTGGAGGCGTGAATGCCCTCCATCGCTGCTGCCGTGCCCGTGCCGTTTCCCATACAAGAATCATCTAATGGGGGTCTGACAATTCGCAGACGGGCCTTGGCCGAAGATGGCCGGGAAGGTAGCACGCCCGCCGATGCCCGCCGTCGCACGCCGCCGCCCGCCCGCCGTCGTAATGGTCCTTAGTGCCCGGCACTTACACAGGATGCAAGCCAATATAGTCAGCTTGCTTATCACTTCTCCTTTTCCTACGCTTGAAGCTGTCAGGCAAACAACTCTCGAAGCGGTAGTCCGCGCCCTCAATAGCGCGCGGCGTGCCGCCCGCATGAGGAGGAAAAATGTCAGAACAAAGCATCGCCGGCAAGAAGGTTGCATTCCTGCTGACGGACGGCGTGGAGCAGATTGAGCTGACCAGCCCGTGGCAGGCGGTCAAGGAGGCCGGTGGCCAGCCCACCCTGGTGGCGCCCAAGAGCGGAAAGCTGCAGGGTTTCGAGGGAACGGAAAAGGGCGACACGTTCGACGTCGACCTCACCGTGGCAGAGGCGAACGCCTCGGACTTTGATGCCCTGGTCCTGCCCGGCGGCGTTGTTAATGCCGACCACCTCCGGGTGGACAAGGACGCCCAGGCCTTCACCCGGAGCTTCTTTGAACAGCACAAGCCCGTGGCGTCCATCTGCCACGGACCCTGGCTGCTGATCGAGGCCGGTGTGCTGCGCGGACGGAACGTCACCTCGTACCACACGCTCCAGACGGACCTGAAGAATGCCGGCGCCAACTGGACTGACGAGGAAGTGGTGGTGGACCAGGGTCTGGTGACCAGCCGCAACCCGGACGACCTTCCGGCGTTCAACAGCAAGCTGGTCGAGGAGATTTCCGAAGGCCAGCACGCCGGCCAGACGGCCTGAATGCACCCATTGTTCCCTCAGGGTTATAGAAAAGATACCGTGCGGAGGAATTACTCCAGCCGGTAGAGTGTTGGAGTCTGCAGCGACGCTGATCGCGCACCTTTCAAACAACCTCCTGAGGGAACACCCATGTCTACCGAAGTCTCTCCGAACGCCAGCGGCAAGTCCGTCCGAACCGAAGGAGCCAAGCCCGCCGCGCCGGAGAAGATGTCCCGCGAATCGGTAACAGTCATCACCACACTGCTGGTGGCGACGTTTGTGGTGATCCTCAACGAGACCATCATGAACGTCGCCCTGCAGCGGCTCATGGTGGATCTCCAGGTGGATGCCCCCACCGTCCAGTGGCTGTCCACCGGGTTTATGCTCACCATGGCCGTGGTCATTCCCACCACCGGATTCATCCTGCAGACCCTGTCCACCCGGGCAGTGTTTATGCTCGCCATGGGCCTTTTCGCCGGCGGTACCGCACTTGCCGCAGTGGCTCCGGGCTTCGAGATCCTGCTGCTGGCCCGCATTGTCCAGGCCGGCGGCACCGCGATTATGCTGCCCCTGCTGATGACCACCATCCTCACGCTGGTCCCCCTGGCCAAGCGCGGCGCCGTGATGGGCAACGTCAGCATCGCGATCTCCGTGGCACCGGCCATGGGCCCCACCGTTTCAGGGTTGATCCTTGAGCACTTCACCTGGCGCTTTATGTTCGTGTTTGTCCTCCCGGTGGCCCTCGCGGCCCTCGCCATCGGTGCCAAGTACCTGACCAACGTTGGCGAGACGGAAAAGGCCAAGCTCGACGCACTTTCGGTCATCCTTACCGTCCCCGCATTCGGCGGCCTGGTCTACGGCCTCAGCCAGATCGGCGGCGGCCACGGCGGCCAGGCCGGGCCGGGTGTTGCAGCCATCGCCGCACTGGTCATCGGCGTCGCCAGCCTCACCGTCTTTGTCCTCCGCCAGCTCCGCCTGCAGAAGGGCGACGCTCCGCTGCTGGACCTGCGCGCGTTCAACTTCCGTATGTTCACCGTCTCGGTCCTGCTGATGGTGGTGGCCATGATGGCGCTGTTCGGCGGCGTCATCCTGCTGCCCCTGTACCTGCAGGAAATCCGCGGGCTCGGCTCCCTCGAGACAGGCCTCGCGCTGCTTCCCGGCGGCCTGGCCATGGGTCTGCTGGGCCCGGTCATCGGCCGGCTCTTCGACAAGGTAGGGCCGCTGCCGCTCACCGTCACAGGGTCAATCCTGATGGTGGTGACCCTCTGGCAGTTTTCAATGCTCGACGCCGGCACTCCCGTCTGGTGGATCGTCACCTTGCATGTGGGGCTGAGTTTCGGACTTGCGCTGCTGTTCACCCCGGCGTTCACCACCGGCCTGAACCCGCTTCCGCCGCACCTGTACTCGCACGGGTCCGCGATCATGAGCACCATGCAGCAGGTGGCCGGAGCCGCCGGTACGGCGCTGCTGGTGTCCATCTTCGCCGTGGTCTCAGCCGCGTCGGGCCTCGTCGCGGGGATGAGCGCCGCCTTCCTGACGGCGACCGTCATTGCCCTCGCCGCCGTCGTACTCTCCGCCATGATGCGCAAGACAGAAGGTGCCGGGCCGGGTCACGGCGGCCACTGACCCAACCAGGTAGCGCTGAGTGCCGTTTGGAGCATCAAAACGACACTTGGCGCTACTTGCCTGGAGCGTCAGCCGGCGTAGAAGTCCGCCAGCTCCTTGATCAGCTTGTCCGGAGCCTTGATGACGCCGTCGTGCCCGAAGCCGGGCAGGATGGTGTAGCTGGAGCCGGAGAGCACATCGTGGATCTGGCCGCACGCCACGCCAAAGTAGGCCGGGCTCTTTTCGCCCACCACGATCAGGGTTTCCAGCGGCAGTTCCAGGAAAGGCTCGGCCGGCATGTCCGCGGCAATAATTGCCTTGATCTCCCGGACGCCGGTGCGCATGAGCTCGCGCTGCTGCTTGCCCTCGGAGGTACCTGCCGTGAGCTTGTTGGCCAGGGTCAGCATGGAGAGCGGCATGCGGGACGAGAAGGCGCCGCCGGCTTCGAGGCCCCGCTGCAGGACGGCGAGGGCGCGGTCGTCATCCCCGGCCGCGATGGCGCGCTCGTACTCGGCGGTCCAGTCCGCCTTGACGCTGTGGTTCACGGAGACGGCGGGATCGTAGACGGCGAGCCGTTCCACCGGCAGCGTCCGCGCCGCGTGGAGCGCAACAGCCCCGCCGAAGCTGTGTCCGAAGACGTCCGTGCTGGAGGTGTGCTTCATCACGGTATCGAGGTCGCGGATGTCCACGTCCAGGGTGTAATCCTCCGGTTGGGGCGATGACGAGCCCCGGCCGCGGCGGTTGAACGTGTGGACCGGCCGGCCCAGGGCAGCGCTGAGTTTCTGCGCGAACTTGGTGTAATCGGCGGCCGTCACCAGGGACGGCGGGACAACCACCACGCCTGAACCGGCCGAAGTGAGTTCCACGCCGGTGGAAAAGAGCTCCAGAGTGCCGCCGTCGGGGGTCCTGATGTTCTCACGCGTCATGTTCCGAGCCTAGCCGAGCAACCTGAACGCGGGCACCATGGACACTGCGCCAGCCGATCGGCGCAGCCGTCAACCCAGGCGTTTGATGAGCGCCGCGCTCTGCTCGCGGATCGCCGGCAGCTCTGCGCCCAACCCGCACAGGATGAGCCCGGCATCCGCTGCCTGCAGGGGAGAGGCGGAAGTGGCGAGGCCGTCGGCCCGGAGGTTGATCAGCGATTCGACCAGGCGGAAGGCCAGGTCGCCGGGATTGGCACCGCTCAGGGCCAAAGTTCCGGCGGGGGAGAGGGCCGCGCCGAGGTCACCGTACAACTTCCGCAACTCCTGCCGTCCGGCCAGGAACCGTTCGAAGCGGCCGCTGCGGGCCTCGGGCAGGTGGTACAGGACGCCGAGGTTCCAGCGGGCGCTGCACAATTGCGTCCCGTCATAAAGGGCGACGGCGTGAAGCCGGCCTCCAGGCGGCACTTCCGCCGGCGGCAGGGCCGCCACCGTCCGGGCAAACTCGAGCCCGCCGGACACGGTGCCCTGCAGGAGGTCCTCGAGGATGTCGTCCTTGGTTTTGAAGTGGTGGTACAGCGAGGACTGCCTGATTCCCACGGCATCGGCGATGGAGCGGGTGGAGGTGTTGGCGAAGCCCTGGGTGGTAAAGAGCTCGGCCGCCGCATCCAGGATCTCCTCCCGGGCGGTGGCGCCCGGCCTGGAGGGCTGTTGGCTGCGGGGGCGTCCGGGTCCGGCTGAAGTCACTGCCTCATTCTTGCATCCTGCCGCGGGCCCTTTGGGCCTTTTGATCGGCGGTGAGGGGACGGAAATACAACGGAAACAAGATGTCTATCCGCCTTTTACAGAGGTGAAACTCTTTGGGGACATCACGCTGGAAAACTATCAAGTGACCGGTATTCCGCAGCCATCGGCCGAGGGCTGCATTACCGCCGGCCCCCTCGCCGTTCCAGCCCCCGGAGAATCCGATGACCTCAACAGCTCTTCCCACCGTCCACGCGGACGATGCAGATTTGACGTCCCTTGGCTACGAGCCCACCCTCCACCGGAAACTCGGCCGCTACGCTTCCTTCGCCGCCGGCTTTTCCTTCGTCTCCATCCTCACCACCATCTTCCAGTTGTTCGCCTTCGGCTATTCGTTCGCGGGACCGGCCTTCTTCTGGACCTGGCCGGTAGTACTGGTGGGCCAGCTCCTCGTGGCCCTGAACTTCGCGGAGCTCGCTGCCCGCTACCCGCTCTCCGGAGCCGTGTACCAGTGGGCCCGGCGTGTGGGCGGCGAGGGTGTGGGCTGGTTTGCCGGCTGGTTCATGGCCATCGCCCAGGTGGTCACCGCCGCGGCCGCCGCCATCGCCCTTCAGGTGGTGCTGCCCCAGCTGTGGTCCGGGTTCCAGCTGGTGGGCGGTGATCCCGCGCTCAACACCGTGACGGGAGCCGCGAATGCCGTGATCCTGGGCGCCGTGCTTCTGGTGGCCACCACCATCATCAACTCACTGGGCGTCAAGCTTATGGCCCACGTGAACTCGGTGGGCGTCACCTGCGAGATCGTGGGCGTTGTGGCCGTCATCCTGGCCCTGATCAGCGCCGCCCAGCGCGGGCCGGACGTTGTTGCGGAGACCACCGTGCTCCAGAATTCCGAGCTCGGCGCCGTGGGAGCGTTCCTGGTTTCCGGGTTGATGGCCGCCTACGTCATGGTGGGCTTCAACTCCGCCGGCGAGCTCTCCGAAGAAACCAAGGACCCGCGCCGGACCGCTCCCCGCACCATCCTTTCGGCCCTGCTCATCTCCGGCATCGGCGGCGCGCTGATGATCATCACCGCCCTGATGGCAGCCCCCAGCCTCGACGACGGCCGCCTCGCCACCGAAGGCCTGCCCTACGTCCTCACCGCCGTCCTGGGCACCTTCTGGGGCAAGGTCCTGCTGGTGGACGTAGCCATCGCCATCTTCGTCTGCACCCTGGCCATCCAGACCGCCGGTTCACGCCTGGTGTTCTCCATGGCCCGCGACGGCAAACTTCCCGCATCGGCGCTGCTGTCCTCAGTCCACCCCACCCGCGGCACGCCCATGTGGCCCTCGATTGTCATCGGCGCCCTGGCCGTGGGCGTCCTCGCCATCAATGTCGGCAACGCCGCCCTGTTCACCACCCTGTGCAGCGTCTGCATCGTGATGGTCTACCTCGCCTACCTCCTGGTCACCGTGCCGCAGCTCCTCAACAGGCTCCGGGGCGACTGGAACCAGGTGGGGCAGACCCTTCCCGCCGGACTCTTTTCCCTGGGCCGCTGGGGCCTGCCCGTCAACATCCTCGCCGTCCTCTACGGCGCCATGATGGTGGTCAACCTCGCCTGGCCGCGGCCCGAGGTCTACGACCCGTCCGGTGAAAACCCGGTGCTGCTCTACTCGGCGCCGCTCATGGTGGCAGTGGTCCTGCTCCTGGGCGTCTGGGTCCGGCGCCGGAACCTGGCAACCGCCGCATAAGAGCCTTCCAGAACACAAGCCGCACAAACACAGCCTTAAGAACACAGGATTGACATGACACAAGTAACTGAGAGTCCAGCAGCCGCAGGCACTGCCACCACCGCCGGCGCCCGTGCTCATGCAAGGGAGCAGCACGGCCGGACCGTGGACACCATGCGGCACGTCCCGGCAGCCGGCGCCCCGGCACACCTTCTGAGCGGACTGCCCGACGGCGCGTTCCCCACCTGGGCCGAATCCCTCGCCTTCGGCCGCTACACCACCCTGGCCCTGGCCCGCGGCACCCGGATCAGGCTCACAGACACAGGCGGGGACGCCTGCGTGCACACCATCCTCTACCGGACCGGAGCACTGCACGAGCGCCTCAACGCGGCTGACACGGTCAAGGTCCCGTGGCAGGCCTACCCCACCACCGGACACCCGCTGCTGTCCGACGCCGGCCGCCTGATGGCCACCATCGTCGCCGATTCATCCTCCCGCCACGACGCCCTGACCGGTGCCACCACCCTGGAGGGCAACACCGCAAAGTACGGTGCCGGAACGGCCCACAGCGCATCCCCGGCCGCCCGCGAACTGCTCACCCTCGGAGCGCTGAAGAACGGGCTGGGCCCGCGTGACGTGGCCCCGTCCCTGTCGCTCTTCAAGGGCACCGCAGTGGACCCGGCCGGACGCATCACCTTCACCGGAAGCGCCGGGCCGGGTGCCGCCGTCGAACTCCTGCTCCAGATGGACGCCGTGCTGGTCCTTGCCAATACGGCGCACCCGCTGGACCCTCGCGCAGAATTCACGGGCACCGCCGTGGACATCGTTGCCTGGCAGGCGCCGCAGGACCTGCCAGCCCTCGAGGCCGGCACCCTTGCCGGCCCGCTGTCACCCGAGCACCGGCAGGCACTGCACAACACCGAACACGACCTCACTGCAAGGAACGCACGATGAACACCGCCACCTACACCCAGCCCGCCGCGGACGCCCGTGACACCGCGCTCATTCCCGGGGATGTGGTCCTTGATGAATTCGTCGAGGCCCGCGGCCCTTGGTCCGCCGTCGTGGCGGCCGGTGACGTGCTGACCATCGTGGACCTTGAAGGCAACCAGGCCGTGGACTGCCTGTTGTACGCGGCGGCGGACACTACGGTTCGCTACTCCGCGCCTGTCACCATCGCCCGGCAGCAGTCGATTGTCCTCACCACCGGCTCCGTGCTGCGGGCAGATACCGGCGCCGCCCTGATGACCGTTGTGGCGGACGAGGTGGGCGTGCACGACACCATCGGCGGCGCCTGCTCGCAGGAATCCAACACCCTCCGCTACGGCCAGCACACCCGCGAACAGCACGCCTGTGTGGAGAACTTCCTGATCGAGGGCTCCCGCTGGGGCCTCGGGAAGCGGGATCTGGTGTCCAACATCAACTGGTTTATGAACGTACCGGTGGATCCGGATGGCGCCCTGGGCATCGTGGACGGACTGTCCGCGCCCGGCAAGCGCGTGGCGCTGCGGGCCGAGGTGGACACCCTGGTGCTCGTCTCCAACTGCCCCCAGATCAACAACCCGTGCAACGGCTTCAACCCCACCCCAGTCCGCATGATCGTCACCCGGCCGGAGGCTGCACTGTGACCAACTTTGACACCCTGCTGATCGCCAACCGCGGCGAGATCGCCTGCCGCATCATTGAATCCGCCCGGAAGCTGGGACTGCGCACCGTTGCCGTGTTCTCCGAAGCGGACCGGGGCGCCAAGCACGTCCGGCTCGCCGATGAAGCCGTCCTCCTGGGGCCGGCACCTGCCAAGGAGTCCTACCTCCGCGTCGACGCCCTGCTCGAGGCCGCCACATCCACCGGCGCCGGCGCCATCCACCCCGGCTACGGCTTCCTGTCCGAGGACGCCGCCTTCGCCGAGGCCGTGGAAGCAGCCGGGCTGGTTTTTGTAGGCCCCACCGCCGAGCAGCTCCGCATCTTCGGCACCAAGCACACAGCGCGCGACGCCGCCCGGGCGGCCGGGGTGCCGATGATCGCCGGTTCCGGGCTGCTGGAGGACGTGGACGCCGCAGTCGCAGCCTCCGCAACAATCGGGTTCCCGCTGATGCTCAAGGCCACCGGCGGGGGCGGCGGCATCGGCATGACAGTGTGCCGCAACGAGGCTGAACTGATGGAGAGCTTTCCCCGCGTCGCACGCCTCGCCGGCGCCAGCTTCGGCACCGCCGGCGTGTTCGCTGAACGGTACGTGGAGAACGCCCGCCACATCGAGGTCCAGGTCTTCGGCGACGGCGCAGGCCGGGTGGTCAGCCTCGGCGACCGTGACTGCTCCCTGCAGCGCCGCCACCAGAAAGTCCTCGAAGAGGCGCCCGCCCCGGACCTGCCCGAGGAACTGCGCGAAGAACTCCACCGCAGCTCCCGCGCCCTCTGCGCCTCCCTCAACTACCGCTCCGCCGGGACCGTCGAATTCGTCTACGACTCCGCCCGCCGGGAAGCATCCTTCCTTGAGGTCAACGCCCGGCTGCAGGTGGAGCACCCCGTCACCGAGGCCGTCACCGGCGTGGACCTGGTGGAATGGATGCTCCGCCTGGCCCAAGGCGGCAACGAAGCTTCAACCGTCCTTGCCGGTGTGCCGGACAGCCTCCCGGTCACAGGCCACGCAGTGGAAACACGCGTCTACGCAGAGGACCCGGCCCGCGGTTTCCAGCCCAGCGCCGGCACCGTGACCAACGCCGCCTACCCGCAAACAGAGGGCGTCCGCGTGGACGCCTGGGCCGAAACCGGCACCGAAGTGTCCACCAACTACGATCCCCTCCTGGGCAAGATCATCACTTCCGGCGCGAACCGCACCGAAGCCCTTGACCGGCTCTCCGCAGCGCTCCAAGACACCCGGATCGACGGGATCGAAACCAACCTCGGGCTGCTCCGCGCCGCCACCGCCCTCGACGTGGTCCGCACCGTCCAGCACTCCACCAGCACGCTGGACAGCGTAGGGGATCCCGAACCGCGGATCACCGTGTTCCGCCCCGGCCTGCAGACCAGCGTGCAGGACTGGCCCGGCCGCATGGGCCTGTGGCAGATCGGCGTACCTCCGAGCGGCCCCATGGACGATCTTTCCTTCCGGCTCGGAAACACGGCTTTGGGCAACCCGGAAGGTGCTCCCGGCCTTGAATTCACCATGACCGGCCCCAGCCTGACCTTCACCCACGCCACCGCCGTGTGCGTCACGGGCGCTGAAGTAACCGTGACAGTTGACGGGACCGAGGTGCCCGGCTGGGCGCCCGTCACGGTCCCCGCGGGAGGAACGCTCGACGTCGGCACGGCCGGCAGCAAAGGCCTGCGCGGCTACATCCTGTTCCAGGGCGGCCTGGACATCCCGCAGTACCTGGGCAGCGCTTCCACCTTCACCCTGGGACAGTTCGGCGGCCACGCCGGGCGGGTGCTGCGCGCCGGGGATGTGCTGCGGGCAGTCAAGGCTGCCAGCAGCGGACAAGCCCCCACGGCCGCAGTGCCGCTGGACAGCCGGCCGGCCCTGACTTCGGCCTGGGAACTTTCGGTGGTGGAAGGCCCGCACGGTGCCCCGGAGTTCTTCCAGCGCGAAGACATCGAGGAACTGTACGCCGCGGAGTACGAAGTCCACTTCAACTCAGCCCGGACCGGCGTCCGGCTCATCGGCCCGAAGCCGCGCTGGGCCCGTACGGACGGCGGCGAGGCCGGCCTGCACCCCTCCAACATCCACGACACCGCCTACTCCGTGGGCGCGCTGGACTTCACCGGCGATACCCCCATCCTGCTGGGCCCCGACGGTCCCAGCCTGGGCGGTTTCGTCTGCCCGGTCACCGTGGTGACCGCCGACCGCTGGAAGCTCGGCCAGCTCCGGCCGGGGGACAAGGTCCGGTTCGTTCCCATCAAAGCCAGCCAGGCGCCGTCGGCCGGGGACCTGGGACCCGGCCGCCAGCTGGTCCTGCCGGGCGACGCCGGGTGGTCCGGGGATATCTCCTCCGTCACCGCCGCCGCAGCCGGCACTTCTCCCGCCCCGACCCGGCGCGGGGATGGCGACGACGGCGTGCTCGGCCGGGTGCCCGAAGGCGCCGGCCGCCCGGCGGTCACCTACCGCCGCTCGGGGGATGACAACCTGCTCGTGGAATACGGCGACATGGTGCTGGACCTCGGGCTCCGCGCCCGGGTTCACGCCATGCACCAGCACATCGAAGAGCTGCGGGTGCCGGGAATCGTGGACCTTACTCCAGGCATCCGTTCCCTGCAGATCAAGGTGGACCCTTCGGTGCTGTCCACCAACCGGCTGCTGGGCCTGGTCCAGGAGATCGAGGCGGCGCTGCCCGCCAGCTCCGAACTGGTGGTTCCCAGCCGCACCGTCCGGCTGCCGCTTTCCTGGGATGACCCCGCCACCCGCGAAGCGATCGAGCGCTATATGGCCGGTGTCCGCGACGACGCGCCGTGGTGCCCCTGGAACATCGAATTCATCCGCCGCATCAACGGCCTGGACTCGGTCAACGACGTGTTCGACACCGTCTTCAACGCCGAATACCTGGTCCTGGGCCTGGGCGATGTTTACCTTGGCGCTCCCGTGGCCACCCCGCTCGATCCGCGCCACCGCCTGGTCACCACCAAATACAACCCGGCCCGCACCTGGACGCCGGAGAACGCGGTGGGCATCGGCGGCGCCTACATGTGCATTTACGGCATGGAAGGACCGGGCGGCTACCAGTTCGTGGGCCGCACCACCCAGGTCTGGTCGCGCTACGCGGATTCCGCCCCCTTCGAGCCGGGCTCACCGTGGCTGTTGCGCTTCTTTGACCGGATCTCCTGGTACCCCGTCAGCCCCGAGGAACTGCTGGATCTGCGGGCTGACATGGCCGCCGGCCGCGGCCGCGGTGTGGAGATCGAGGAGGGCACCTTTTCGCTGGCCGAGCACGAGGTGTTCCTTGCGGAAAACCGTGAATCCATCGCGGCGTTCCGCGAAAAGCAGGGTGCGGCTTTCGCCGTCGAACGGCAGGCATGGGCCGACGCCGGCGAGTTTGACCGTGCCGATGCCCTGGCCGCCGTCGTGGTACCGGCTGCGGACGAGGTGGAGGTTCCGGACGGCGGTTCCCTCGTGGCCGCGCCGTTCGCGGCGAGCGTCTGGAAGGTTGACGTGGCGGAGGGCGATCGGGTGGTCAAGGGCCAGCCGCTGGTATCCCTCGAAGCGATGAAGATGGAAACCGTGCTGGAGGCGCCGTGCGACGGCGTGGTCCTGCGGGTGCTGCCGGTTGCCGGGTCGCAGGTGGTGGCCGGCGAGGCTGTGCTGGTCCTCGGCGGCTCGGACCTGGAGGTTGAACTGGCGGGCGAAGCCCAGAAACTGGAAGAAGCAGCAGTATGATCAACGAGATCACCAACCGAGCCGCTGCACGGGTCAAGGCAGCGCTCGCCGCACTCGAAGCAGTGGACCGCCCGGAAATCTGGATCACCCTGCGCGGGGAGGCTGATCTGCTGGCCGAAGCCGCTGACATCGATGCGGCCGTGGCCCGCGGCGTTCACCTGCCCCTTGCCGGGCTCCTGCTCGGGGTCAAAAACAACGTTGACGTGGCAGGAATACCGACGACGGCGGCGTGCCCCGGCTTCGCCTACCTTCCGGAGAAAGACGCCGAAGCGGTGGCCCGGCTGCGGGCCGCCGGAGCCCTGGTCCTGGGCGCCACCAACCTGGACCAGTTCGCCACGGGACTGGTGGGCACGCGCAGCCCGCACGGCGCAGTCCGGGACTCGCGCCGCCCGGAGTTCATCTCCGGCGGCTCCAGCTCCGGTTCCGCGGTTGCCGTCGCCTTGGGGCTGGTGGACATCGCCATCGGGACGGACACGGCCGGCTCTGGCCGCGTCCCTGCCGGGCTGCAGGGCATCGTGGGCATCAAACCGACCCTGGATGTTGTGTCCACGGCCGGTGTGGTGCCCGCCTGCAAGTCCTGGGATGCCGTCACCATCTTTGCCCGGCACCTCTCCACTGCCGAGCTTGCCATGGGGGTGATGGCGGGGGACTCACGGGCGTGGCCGGCGGACATCCGGCTGGCGGCTCCGGAAAAGCCGCGCGTCGCCTACCCGGCAACCCTGCCGGCACTCCCGGACACCTGGGCGGCAGAGTTTGCCCGGCAGGTGGAGCACCTCCGCGACTCGGGAGTGGACGCCCAACCCATCGAGTTCGATGCCTTCCTCAAGGCGGCCCGGCTGCTGTACGACGGCGCGCTGGTGGCCGAGCGTTACGCCGCCGTGGGCGCTTTCCTGGACAAGCACGACGGCGGCGCGGACAGCCAGGCGGGCATCGATCCCACCGTGGAACGCATCATCCGGGCAGCGGGCACAGTGCCCGCCCACCGTTACGTGGCCGATACGGCCGCGCTCGAAACGCTCAAGCAGGAGGCGATGGCCGGGCTGGAGGGCTTTGACGCCCTCCTGATCCCCACCGCCCCGTTCCATCCCACCCTTGCCGAGGTGGCCGCGGACCCGGTGGGTGTGAACTCCCTGATGGGCACGTACACCAACTTCTGCAACCTGTTCGACCTGTGCGCTGTGGCAGTGCCCGCCGCCGAAGTAGACGGCGCCCAGTTCGGGCTGACCGTGGTGGGCCGGACCTTCGATGACGCTGTTGCCGCAGACATTGCCCGCCGCCTGGAGGCAACCCCGGCGGCTCCCGCGCTTTTCGCCGCGGGCGCGGCTCCGGCGGTTGCCCGCAGTGGCGACGGCCCGTCGTCGTCCGCTCCCTGGCCCGTGGCCGCCGGCGCAACCGCCGTGCCGCTGGTGGTGGTGGGCGCGCACCGCAAGGGCCAGCCGCTGGCTCCGCAGCTCGAGGCGCTCGGCGCCGCCTGGGACGGGCCCGTGCGGACCGCTGCGCGCTACCGGATGGTGTCCCTGGACACCGTCCCGCCGAAGCCGGGGGTGTACCGGTCCGACGACGGCGCGGAGCTGGCCGGTGAACGGTGGCTTGTCTCGGAAGCGGGGCTGGGGCGGTTCCTGGCCGAACTCCCCGAACCCATGCTGCTCGGGGCCATCGAACTGGCCGACGGTTCCAGGGCCGTGGGGTTCTCCTGCGATGCCGTGGCGGCCGCCGGCGGTGAGGACATCACCCGCTACGGCGACTGGCTGGCAGCCAAGGACCAACAGGGCCGGCACAAGAGCCTGTGGCAGAACCTGGGCGATGCCGCGCTGGCGGGGTTTCAGCAGGGGAGAGCGCGCCTGACCGCAGCTACCCCCTGGGAGTTTTTGTCCAGATATGCAGGCTTCGAGGCGGTTTATCTCTGCATATCTGGACAAAAACTCGGGGGCAGGAAGTTGGTGCGGCCTCAGCCCTTGAAGTACTCGGAGATGTCCGTGACCAGTTCATCCACGGCGGCCGGGATGGAACCGTGGAAGCACTTGGGGGAGAGCTCGTAGGTGCTGCCGGGGACTGCGGCGTGCAGCCGCTCAGCCGTTGCCTTGTAATAACCGGGACTCCTGCCGCCCGCCATGAAGTGGGTATTGGCGGGGAGCAGGCTGAAGTCCCTGGCATGGTCCGGCTCGTTGTAAGCCGCCCGGAGTTCGCCCACGCCGCTGGGCATCACCTCCTGGAACATCCTGTTCACCTTGGTGCGGGACATCACGGCCATCAGCCCGGCGAGGACGGGCTCCGGGATCCTTGCCAAGGGCGAGTCTGGTTTGGTTGCCTTCTTCATATGGGCGAGGGCGCGGCCCACTTTGCCCTTGTTGACGGCGTCTTCGAAACCGTCCAGCCAGGCGGTGTCGATGCTGCCGTCGATGTTCACGGCGGCGTCGTACACCGCGAGCTTGTCCGGAACATACCGGGTGCCGGTGAACTCCTGCACGGCGTTAAGTGCCACCGAGCCACCCAGGCTGTGGCCCAGGATGTTTCGCGCCCCGGTGGCGTCCATGACCGTGCGGACGTCCGCTATCTCGGTGGCCATCGAGTAGTCTGCCGGTTGTTCGGAGGAGCTGCCGCGGCCGCGCCTGTCATAAACGTCCACGGCCCAGCCCTCGCCCAGGCCCTTTGCCAGCGCTGTCGAAAACGGCCGGTAGATCAGGGCGGTGAGGAACGCCCCGCCGATCAGCACCACGCGGCGTTCGCCAGGCGCATCCCCGGTGCCGTAACTGTACAAAGCCAGCCGGCCGCCGTCGTGCGTTGGAAGTACCCGTTCTTTCACCACCCCATCCTAGGCAGGGGCGGTTGGGAGGCTGCGCAGCCAGGCCGGCCCGATGCCCGGTAAACTTGATGATTGTGACTTCCCAAAACACCCCCTCGCCCAAGAACGCCCCGGAGCCGCTGGACGCCAGCGAGCAGATGCGGATCCGCATGGAAAAGCGCGCCAAACTTCTTGAGCGCGGCACCGAGGCGTACCCGGTGGGTGTGGAGCGGACGCACTCCCTCGCCGAGATCCGCGAAAAGTACGCCCACCTCCAGGCCGATGACACCACCGGCGACACCGTGGGCGTCACCGGGCGCGTGGTGTTCGTCCGCAACACGGGCAAGCTGTGCTTCGCCACCCTCCAGGAGGGCGGCACAGACGGCAAGGGGTCCCGCCTGCAGGCCATGCTCAGCCTGGCCAACATCGGGGAGGAAGCGCTCGCCGACTGGAAGGCCCTCGTTGACCTCGGCGACCACGTGTTCATCAAGGGTGAGGTGATTTCGTCCCGCCGCGGCGAGCTGTCCATCATGGCCGACTCCTGGTCCATGGCGTCCAAGGCTCTGCGCCCGCTGCCGGTGCTGCACGCCGAGCTGAACGAGGAAACCCGCGTCCGCCAGCGCTACGTGGACCTTATGGTCCGCGACGAAGCCCGCGAAATGGTCTACACCCGGGCTGCCATCACCCGCTCCATCCGCGAGACGCTCTTCCGGCACAGCTACGTTGAGGTGGAGACCCCCATCCTGCAGCTGGTCCACGGCGGCGCGCTGGCCCGGCCGTTCGAGACCCACATGAACGCCTTCGACCAGAAGATGACCCTGCGCATCGCCACCGAGCTGTACCTCAAGCGCGCCGTGGTGGGCGGCATCGACCGCGTCTACGACATGGGCCGGGTGTTCCGCAATGAAGGCGTGGACTCCACCCACAGCCCGGAATTCACCACCCTTGAGTGCTACGAGGCGTGGGCGGACCAGTTTGTGATGGCGGAGCGCATCAAGGAAATCATCCTCGACGCCGCCGACGCCGTGGGTGCCGGCCGCGTCCTGCAGACCGAAGCAGGGGAGATCAACCTCGACGGCGACTGGGCCTGGGTGTCCGTGTACCCCGGACTGTCCGACGCCGTTGGCCAGGAGATCACCCCGGACACTCCGCTGGAGGTGCTTCGCGGGATTGCCGGGAAGCACGAGGTCAAGGTTGACCCCAAGTGGGACGCCGAGAAGCTGGTGGTTGAGCTCTTCGGCGAAATCGTCGAGCCCACGCTGCGGAACCCGACCTTCGTCTACGACTACCCGCCCTCCGCCCAGCCGCTGGCCCGTCCGCACCGCGAGGACGGCCGGCTGATCGAGGCCTGGGACCTCATTATCGGCGGCATGGAACGCGGCACCGCGTTCTCCGAACTGATCGACCCCGTGATCCAGCGCGAGAGGCTCACGGAGCAGTCCCGCCACGCAGCGGCCGGCGACGATGAAGCGATGCAGCTGGATGAGGACTTCCTGCGGGCACTCGAATACGGCGCCCCGCCCATGGGCGGGATCGGACTCGGAATCGACCGGCTTGTCATGCTGTTCACCGGTGCCGGCATCCGCGAAACCATCCTGTTCCCGCTGCTCAAGCCCGAGGGTCACTAACCATGGAATACGTAGCTGTCCTGCTGCCCTCCATCGTGGTGGGACTGCTCTTCTGGTTCGCCATGAAAGCGATCTTTAATGCGGACAAGTCCGAACGCCAGGCTGAAGCCCGGGCACAGGCGGAAGCCGAAGCCCGGGCGGCAACTCCTGCCGAGCGCACGGACCCCGAATCAAAAGATAAAACCCCCTAATTTCCCGCCTTTATCCCCAAGAGCCATTAGGCGCTTTGACGCGTTGCCATAAAGAGAGTCATACTTTTTAGGAAACATCCTGCTTTTCTGAAAACCCGAACCTTTCCCAAAGGAAGACTTTTAATGGCACAGAAAGTAAACATCATCCTCGTTGATGATCTGGATGGGGGATCCGCAGACGAGAATGTTAAGTTTGGCCTTGACGGGGTCAACTACGAGATCGATCTTTCCGCAGCTAATGCCGCGGAACTTCGCTCCTCATTGGAGCGTTTTATCGGTGCAGCACGAAAGGCTTCCGGCAGCAGCAGCGGCCGGACTGCCCGGACCAAAGCCGCCGCCGGTGGCCGCAGCCATGATTCGGCCCAGATTCGTCAATGGGCCCGCGAAAACGGCTACACGGTTAACAGCCGGGGCCGAATTCAGGCTGAAATCCAGGAAGCCTACCAAAAGGCCAATTCCTAGTTACGGTGCCAGTCCGGTAATAAGCCCTGCTTCCTGTTTTGGGAGCAGGGCTTTTTCGGTCCCGGAAACTGAAACGGACGGAAGTCCCGGTAAATTACTGCGGCGGCACCGGGCTGCTGTGGGGGTTGGCAGATGTGCCGCGCAGCAGGCTTGCTGCGGCGAGCTGTTCACAGAGATAGAACACGAACGGCGGAATGTCGCCCGTTTTCGCCAGCACGGCGCCGGAGCCGAGCGCGGCGAGTCCCAGTGCTGCCGCTTCTTTTTCCTTGTGCGGCAAGGTTGCCAGGGCGGCTGACAGCGATCCGAGGGCGACCACATGCAGCCACGCGTAGCTAAGGAACGGCCATGCCGGAAAGCGGCGGGCGGCGAATCCTTCAAGGTCAGCCGCCCGCATCGCGAGTTGGGACACAAACATGGGTGCCCCTGCGGCGAGGGCGACGGCGGCTGTCCCTGCCAGCGCCCTGGTCCTTCCGGCGGGGAGGGCAAGGGCAAGCCGGGCAAACGCTGCGGGCATGGCGGCGGTTCCTGCTGCGGCAACATGCTGCCCCAGCACCCAGGACCTCCGCCCGTTGCGCAGCATCGCGAGCCGCCGAACCGGATCCGGTTCCAGATACACGCGGGAGACCGGACTGATCCCGGCGAGCCACACCGCGCCGGCAGCCAAAGCCACCCCCGCGGGCCGCTTGACGCTTTCCAGGTTTACCTCCGGCATCTTCCTGCCCTCCCGCCGCTTCTTCCGCAACTGCAGCCCCGCAACAACAACTCCGCTACCGCCAAGAATGGGCCGTTGCGGTTGTGCGGGCAAGGGGCTGAAGGCACATTTCCCTGCCCTCAGTGGACGGCGGCGGGGGTCCTCGAAGGGGCCGCTGCAATTATTCCGTGACGACTCCGGTTTCCCCCGTGGCGAACACGCTCCACAACGATGGGCTGGCCACGTAGCATCAAAGTACGTCGTAGCTAGGAGTGTGGCGAAATGTTTGAGCGATTTACGGACCGTGCCCGTCGCGTAGTTGTGCTTGCCCAAGAAGAGGCACGCATGCTGAACCACAATTACATCGGTACCGAACACATCCTCTTGGGTCTTATCCATGAGGGTGAGGGCGTTGCCGCCAAAGCTCTTGAGTCCTTGAGCATTTCGCTCGACGGCGTTCGCGAGCAGGTGCAGGAGATCATCGGGCAGGGCCAGCAGGCGCCATCCGGGCACATCCCCTTCACCCCCCGTGCCAAGAAGGTGCTGGAGCTCTCGCTGCGCGAAGCCCTCCAGCTGGGCCATAACTACATCGGCACGGAGCACATCCTGCTGGGCCTCATCCGCGAGGGTGAGGGTGTTGCAGCCCAGGTGCTGGTCAAGCTCGGCGCAGACCTGAACAGGGTCCGCCAGCAGGTCATCCAGCTCCTGTCCGGCTACCAAGGCAAGGAAACCACTGGAGCAGGTGTTGGCTCAGGCCAGCCCGAAGGCGCTCCGGCCGGTTCCGTGGTGCTGGACCAGTTCGGCCGCAACCTGACTCAGGCCGCCCGCGAAAACAAGCTGGATCCGGTCATCGGGCGCGAGCAGGAGATGGAACGCGTTATGCAGGTCCTCTCCCGCCGCACCAAGAACAACCCGGTGCTGATCGGTGAGCCCGGCGTCGGCAAGACGGCCGTCGTCGAAGGCCTCGCCCAGGCGATTGTCCGCGGCGATGTCCCGGAGACCATCCGCGACAAGCAGCTCTACACCCTGGACCTCGGGTCCCTGGTGGCAGGCTCCCGGTACCGCGGTGACTTCGAAGAGCGCCTGAAGAAGGTCCTCAAGGAAATCCGCACCCGCGGCGACATCATCCTGTTCATCGACGAAATCCACACCCTGGTGGGTGCGGGTGCCGCCGAAGGTGCCATCGACGCTGCCTCCATCCTCAAGCCGATGCTGGCCCGCGGTGAGCTGCAGACCATCGGTGCCACCACGCTTGACGAATACCGCAAGCACATCGAGAAGGACGCCGCGCTGGAGCGCCGCTTCCAGCCCATCCAGGTCAAGGAACCCTCCGTGGCGCACGCCATCGAGATCCTCAAGGGCCTGCGTGACCGCTACGAAGCGCACCACCGCGTCACCATTACCGACGGCGCCCTGGCCTCCGCGGCCAGCCTCGCCGAGCGCTACATCTCGGACCGCTTCCTGCCGGACAAGGCGATCGACCTGATCGACGAGGCAGGCGCACGGCTGCGCATCCGCCGCATGACCGCTCCGCCGGAGCTCAAGGCCATGGACGAGCGCATCGCCAAGCTGAAAATGGAGAAGGAGTCCGCGATCGACGCGCAGGACTTCGAAGGTGCAGCTGCGCTCCGTGACAAGGAGCAGAAGATGATCACCGAGCGCTCCGAAAAGGAACGCCACTGGAAGTCCGGCGGCATGGACGACATCTCCGAGGTGGATGAGGATCTCATCGCCGAGGTGCTGGCCAACTCCACCGGCATCCCGGTCTTCAAGCTGACCGAGGAAGAGTCCTCGCGCCTGCTGAAGATGGAAGACGAACTGCACAAGCGCGTGGTGGGCCAGGACGAGGCCATCAAGGCACTGTCCCAGGCCATCCGCCGCACCCGTGCAGGGCTCAAGGACCCCAAGCGTCCCGGCGGCTCGTTCATCTTCGCCGGCCCCACCGGCGTCGGCAAGACCGAGCTGGCCAAGGCACTGGCGGAGTTCCTGTTCGGTGAAGAGGACGCCCTCATCACGCTGGACATGTCCGAGTACTCCGAGAAGCACACCGTCTCGCGGCTCTTCGGTGCCCCTCCGGGCTACGTCGGCTACGAGGAAGGCGGCCAGCTGACCGAGAAGGTCCGGCGCCGTCCGTTCTCCGTGGTGCTCTTCGACGAAGTGGAAAAGGCCCACGCGGACCTCTTCAACTCGCTGCTGCAGATCCTGGAAGACGGCCGCCTGACCGATTCCCAGGGCCGCGTGGTGGACTTCAAGAACACTGTGATCATCATGACCACCAACCTGGGTACCCGGGACATCTCCAAGAGTGTTGCCACCGGCTTCCAGTCCGGCACCGACACGCAGACCGGCTACAACCGCATGCGTGCCCGTGTGACCGAGGAGCTCAAGCAGCACTTCCGCCCCGAGTTCCTGAACCGTGTGGATGACGTTGTGGTGTTCCCGCAGCTCACCCAGGACGAGATCATCGAGATCGTGGACCTGTTCGTGACCCGCCTCGAGAAGCGGCTCAAGGACAAGGACATGGGCATCGAACTGACCAAGGCCGCCAAGGTGCTTCTGGCAACCCGCGGTTACGATCCCGCCATGGGTGCCCGGCCGCTGCGCCGCACCATCCAGCGCGAGATCGAGGATCAGCTCTCCGAGAAGATCCTGTTCGGCGAGATCCACGCCGGCGACATTGTCGTAGTGGACGTGGAAGGCGACGGCGACGACGCAAAGTTCACGTTCGCCGGCAACGCCAAGCCGCGCATCCCGGAAATCGCCCCGAGCGTCTAAAGCATCACCCGAAAGCCCCGCCTGCTCCCAGAGCAGGCGGGGCTTTCGCTTTTAACCCGCACCACCCAAAGGTTGAGTCCGCGGGTCCCGTCGGCTGGGTTCGCTCCGGCACCGGCGCCCTCGCTAGTGCTCAGACAGGACGTGCCGCCACAGGTTGGGGACTTGAGCGGCCCTGCCCCGCATGAACGGTGCTGACCGGGGCCGTTTTTGCGGCCGCGGGCCGTTTGTGCTGTCGTCCTGCCGCGGCCCATCCGGTCCTTCCGTGCGAGGTGCCGGGCATCAGGGATTTATGTAGGCGCCGTCAAAGCGACGAAGGAGCAGGCGCCGGGAAATCTCTGATGGCCGGCTCCGGACCCAGCCACAGGAATGCACCCAAACCCGGGGCGCCGGGGCCGGAGCGGACCCAGCCGCGGGAAAGTACCAAAGCCGGGCGCCGGGACGGGTGCGGACTGGCCACGGAGACAAACCCGGGTGCGGGTGGCGGTTGTGACTGGAAGCACAACTCGGGTTGAATCGGGGCATGGCTAACTTGGAACCGGTGATCCCGGAAGAGCGACCTTTGACTCCTTTTCACGACCTTGACCATTACCTCGCCATTCCGCGGGTGAGCGGGCTGGCGTTAAGCCCGGATGGCACACGGCTGGTCACTACCGTGGCCACCCTGAACGGCAAAGGCACCGAATATGCCACAGCGCTGTGGGAGCTTGATCCTGCCGGGCAGAAGCAGGCGCGCCGGATCACCCGCAGCACCAAGGGCGAGGCCGGGGCGGCATTCGCAGCCAACGGCGACGTCTACTTCACTTCTGCGCGGCCGGACCCCGAAAGCCCCGAGGGCGATCCCGTCAACGCCCTCTGGCTGCTGCCCGCGGGTGGCGGTGAGGCCCGCGTGGTGCTCAACCGGCCAGGCGGTGTGTCCTCGGTATTGACTGCCAGGAACGCTGACGCCACCTTCGTGGTGGCGGAAGTCCTCGCCGGTTCGGCTGATGAGGAAGACGACGCCGAACGCCGCAAAGCGCGCAAGGACAACAAAGTCTCCGCCATCCTGCACAGCGAATATCCGGTGCGGTACTGGGACGCGGACCTGGGGCCCGGGCAGCCGCGCCTCTTCGCCGTCGAGCCCGGAAAGGACCAGGAACCTGGGAAGCCCGCCACCGTGGACGCTGCCGCCCCGCTGGCACTGCGGAACCTCACCCCGGACGCGGGACCACGGCTGCGCGAAGCCGAGACCTCTGTCAGCCCCGACGGCCGGACCATCTACACGAGCTACACCAGGCCGCTGGCAAAGGCAGACAGCCGCTCCATCCTGGTGGCCGTTGACGCAGCATCCGGAACCACAAAGGTACTCCTGGACCACGAAGGCATGAGCTACTTCCCTGGCCCCGTCAGCCCGGACGGAAACACCCTGGTGGTGGTCAGCGAAAGCGACAGCACCCCGCACCAGGCTCCCCAGGTCAAACTGCACCTCCTGGACGTATCCGACGAGGTGGAGCCGGGAACAGCCCGGCTCACGCCCCTGGCGCACGACTGGGACCGCTGGGCCAAGCCCGCAGCCTGGTTGCCGGATGGTTCCGCCCTCCTGGTCACGGCGGACGACGACGGCGCGTCGCCGGTTTTCCGCATCAGCGTTCCGGCTGCTGCCGCTGAGGTGGGCGTTTCCCGGGTGACGCAGGACGCGGCGGCATACACCGACGTCGTAATTTCACCCGACGGACGCCACGCCTATGCCCTCCGCAGTTCGTACGAGTTTCCGCCTGAGGCGGTGCGCATCGACCTGCAGACCGGGGAAACCACCCGCCTGCCGGCCCCTGCAGACCGCCCCGTCCGCTCCGGCAGGCTTGAACGGATCGCGGCCACAGCAGTTGACGGTTCGCGTGTTCCGGCCTACCTGGCGCTGCCTGAGGGGGCCTCCGCGGAGTCCCCGGCTCCGATGCTCCTGTGGATCCACGGCGGCCCGCTGGGATCCTGGAATGCCTGGACCTGGCGTTGGAACCCCTGGCTGCTCACTGCCAAGGGCTACGCCGTGCTCCTGCCGGACCCCGCACTCTCCACCGGCTACGGCCAGAACTACATCCAGCGCGGGTGGGGTGCCTGGGGCAAGGCACCGTTCACCGACCTGATGGCGGTAACTGACGCTACCGTGGACCGGCCCGATATCAACGCGGAACGCACCGCCGCCATGGGCGGCTCCTTCGGCGGCTACATGGCCAACTGGGTCGCCGGCCAGACCGACAGGTTCAAGGCCGTGGTGACCCACGCCAGCCTTTGGGCCCTGGACCAGTTCGGCCCCACCACGGACGCCTCCCAATACTGGCTCAAGGAAATGACCGAAGAGATGGCGCGGGAGAACTCACCGCACCAACACGTCGAAAAGATCAGCACGCCCATGCTGGTGATCCACGGCGACAAAGACTACCGCGTCCCTATTGGCGAGGGGCTGCGCCTTTGGTACGAACTGCTGTCCAAGTCCCAGCTCGCCGCAGACCAGGACGGCCGCACCCCGCACCGCTTCCTGTACTTCCCGGACGAAAACCACTGGGTCCTGCAGCCGCAGCATGCGAAGGTCTGGTACGGGGTCGTAGAGCACTTCCTGGCCCGGAACGTCCTGGACCAGGATGTGCCATTGCCTTCCGAGCTGGGACTTTAGCCCCTCTCGGGGGTGGTGCTCTGATCGCCTCCGGCTCCCGACTCCGAGGCCCTAATCGCCTCCGGCTCGGAGGCTGGGACATTTACCGCTTGCTGCTCCTTCGTCGCTCTGACGCAAGCTACGTAAATGTCCCAGCCTCCTTCACCTCGTGCTGGCGGTCGCCTAGGCACGTGATGCAAAATGCGCGCCCTCCCTTGTCGCCTTCTGACTGGCGTGTGCCTTCGAGCGCAGTCTCTCACCAGCCGGAACGCCCCGCGCCTTGCTTTTTGTGGGTTAGGGGGCGTCTTTCGTATTCACCAGGACCTTAGGTTGGTGAGTTTCTTTCTTTCCGCGGGCGTGTTTGAAGTGGAAGTAGGCGTAGCAGGCTGCTACGAAGGGGATTCCGAAATACAAGGCTGTTGCTTGGGTGGGGTCGAAGCCTATTCCTATCAGGGAGATCACGCAGAGGATAAACGCGGCTATGGGCAGCAGTGGGAAGAGCGGCGCCCGGTAGGGGAGCGATGCCGTGTCACCGCCTGCTCGCAGGAAATTCCGGCGGTGGAAGAAATGGGCCGCCGTGATGGACATCCAGACACCGACGGTCGCGAAACCGGCAACGGAGACCAGGACCAGGTAGACGGTGGTCGGCGCCACCACGCTGCTGATCAGTGACGCCAGGCCGCCCAGCATGCTCACGCACAGGGCAAGCAGGGGGATGCCGCGCTTTGTGAGTTTTTGCAGGGCCTTGGGGGCGTGGCCCTCATCGGCCAGGGAGAAAAGCATCCGGGCGCAGGAAAACAGGCCGCAGTTCCCGGCGGACAAAAGGGCAGTGATGATGACGAAATTCATGACGTCGGCGGCGTAGGGAATGCCAAGCTGCGAGAAGACCGTGACAAAGGGGCTCTGTTCCAGCGACGTTTCCTCGTACGGCACCGTACCGGCGATAACAGCGATGGCGCCAACAAAGAAAATCATCAGGCGGATCACGGTGGTTCGCATCGCCTTTGGGATATTGACTGCGGGGTTGGCCGTTTCCCCCGCTGCCACACCAATGAGTTCAGACCCTGAGAATGCGTAGAACACCGCAAGCGTGGTGATCAGGACGCCGGTAATTCCGTTGGGAAACAGCCCCTGCGGTGTATTCAGGTTTTCACCGAGGAACGGATAGCCATTCTCGGCCAGCGGATGAAAGCCGAGCAATGCCGCCCCGCCCAGGACAATCAGCCCGATGACGGCGGCTACCTTTATCAACGCGAACCAGAACTCCGATTCACCAAACACGCGGGAAGAGATCGCGTTGAGCGTGAATAGCACGGCCGCAAAAACAAGGCACCAGATCCACACATCCACCTCCGGGAACCAGCGCTGCATCAAAAGCCCGGCCGCGGTGAACTCCGAACCCAGGGCAACCGCCCAGCAGAGCCAGTAAAGCCAGGCGGTGGCAAAGCCCGTGGCGGGACCTATCGACCTGGCAGCGTAAATGTGGAAGGCACCGGACACCGGGTACGCCACCGCCAGCTCACCCAGGCATGCCATCACCATGTACACCACCACGGCGCCGAGGAGGTAGGCGATGATCGCTCCCAGCGGCCCAGCCTGCGCGATGGTGTAGCCGGAACTAAGGAACAGCCCGGACCCTATGACACCTCCCATGGCGATCATCACCAGGTGGCGGGCCTCCATGGACCGCCGAAGGCCCTGTTTCTCGTCTTGCGCCAATGGTTCATCGGTCAGCGTGGGGGAGCCTATGGCCATTTTTCCTCCGGGTTGTGCGGCTGCACCTTTAGGGTGACGTGGATAACATCCGCAACACTGGTTGTTGCCAGCCCGCGTCCGCAAACGCTGCCGGATGTGGACGCAGAAGTCTTCACACTCCGCAGAGGTTCTCGTGTCCGAGCGTAAGCAGAGCTTCAACTCAGCTTCTTTGTGAAGAACAGTAGCCGGAACAGTGAAGCTCAAGGCTGTCAGTGAGGCGAACTAGGATGGCTCTGTGACTGACTCCTTCCATATCCGCCCAGCCCGCACCAGCGATGTGTCCGCCATCAAGAAACTTGTTGCGCCGCTGGCAGAGCAACGGATCCTGATGGCCAAGGAAACAGTGGCGTATTACGAGAGCCTGCAGGAGTTCCGCATCGCCGAGGCGGACAACGGCGACGTGATCGGCTGCGGAGCGCTCCACGTGATGTGGGAAGACCTGGCTGAGGTGCGCACCCTTGCTGCTTCCGAAGACTGGCGCGGGCGCGGTGTTGGCCACGTATTGGTGGAGAGCCTGCTTGAGGAGGCCCGTGCACTGGGAGTCGCGCGCGTCTTTTGCCTCACCTTCGAGGTGGACTTCTTCAAGCGCCACGGCTTTGAAGTCATGGCAGACCAATCCGCCGTTGACCCCACCGTCTACTCGGAGCTGCTCCGGTCCCATGACGAAGGCGTGGCGGAGTTCCTGGACCTGGCCCGGGTGAAGCCGAACACCCTTGGCAACACCCGGATGATCAAGTTCCTCTGACGAGACTGCTCCCAAAACTACTGGCGGGACGAAACGCCAGGAACTGCCCCAGCCCCCGCCTGGCCGCCTTCCTCAGGTCAAGAAATAGCTACTGCACCGCGCTGACCAGCTTTGTTTTACTCGATTTGATGGATAAACTGGCTGCGGCCGGGTTGGGGGCCCAGGGAAAGGGACAGTCATTGGGGGCTGTCCCTTTTCTGTACCTGTGCGGATCCGCGCCCTACCGCCTCGCCGCCTGCCGGTAGTAGGGTCGGAAATGTCACCCTCCAGGAACCATGCCAGGAGCAACGCCATGAAAAAGCTCATCAACGATCCAAAGACGGTAGTTGAGGAATCAGTGCAGGGTTTCGGCCAGGCGCACGCAGACCTTGTAAACGTCAGTTCAGATCCCACGTACATCACACGCAAGGACGCGCCGGTCAGTGGGAAAGTAGGACTCGTCTCGGGCGGCGGCAGCGGCCACGAACCGCTCCACGCCGGCTTCGTGGGCAGGGGCATGCTCGACGCCGCCGTCCCGGGGGCTGTGTTCACCTCGCCCACGCCGGACCAGATCCTTCCGGCGACGCTCGCCGTCAACTCAGGTGCCGGCGTCGTGCACATCGTCAAGAACTACACCGGCGACGTGCTGAACTTTGAAACCGCAGCGGAACTTTCCGAGGCTGAGGGCGTGAACGTACGGACAGTCCTGGTCAACGACGATGTGGCCGTGGAGGACTCGCTGTACACGGCGGGCCGCCGCGGCGTGGGCGGAACGGTGTTGGTGGAAAAGATCGCCGGTGCTGCTGCCGAACGCGGCGACGACCTGGATGCGGTGGCCGCGATCGGAGAACGGGTCAACAGCAACGTCCGCACCATGGGTGTGGCGCTGTCTGCCTGCACCGTCCCGCACGCGGGCTCGCCAAGCTTCGATCTGGCCGAGGACGAAATCGAGATCGGCATCGGGATCCATGGTGAACCCGGCCGGCACCGCATCCCCATGGAAAACGCGGACGGGATCACCGACCGGCTGCTGGAACCAGTGCTCACCGATCTGGGGATCACCGCCGGGGACAGGGTGCTGTTGTTTGTCAACGGCATGGGCGGCACTCCGCTGAGCGAGTTGTACATCGTGTACCGGCGGGCCGCGCAGGTGCTCGCAAGCCGCGGCGCCGCCGTCGAGCGGTCCCTGGTGGGCAATTACATCACCGCGCTGGAAATGCAGGGCTGCTCCATCTCCGTGTTGAGACTGGACGACGAACTGACGGAACTGTGGGATGCGCCGGTACACACTGCAGCACTGCGTTGGGGCGTGTAGCCGTGGTCCTGGATGTCAACTGGACGGTGAAGTGGCTGACGCTGTGCGCGCAGGCCATGGCGGAGCACCGGGTGGAACTGATCGAGCTGGACCGGGCCATCGGGGATTCGGACCACGGCGAGAACATGGACCGCGGCTTCCAGGCTGTCCTGGACAAGCTGGCAGAATCGCCGCCCGAAACCCCGGCTGCGGCATTGAAACTCACGGCCATGACCCTGATGTCCAAGGTGGGCGGGGCTGCGGGTCCGCTGTACGGCACGGCATTCCTGCGCGCGGCAACGTCTCTGGGAGACGCCGCCGAGATCGATCCTGCCGCCTGGGCCGGCGCCCTCACCGCGGCCCGGGACGGCATTGTGGCCCGTGGGAAAGCGGAGCCGGGGGACAAAACCATGGTGGACGCCTGGACACCGGCGGCCGAAGCAGCAGGCCGTGCGGCCGCAAACGGCAGCACGGATCCGTTGACTGTCCTGGTTGCCGCCGCCGAGGCCGCGGAGGCGGGGGCAGTGGCCACCGATCCGCTGGTGGCACGGAAAGGGCGGGCCAGCTACCTCGGGGAGCGGAGCGCCGGGCACCGCGATCCCGGCGCGGCTTCCAGCGCCCTGATTATGCGCGCCGCTGCGAAGGCGGCTGCGTGACCGTCAGCATCGTGGTGGTTTCCCATAGTGAAAAGATTGCCGACGGCGCCGCGGAACTTGCCGCGCAAATGGCGCCTGACGTCGTGATCCTGCCAGCCGGCGGCACCACCGATGGACGGATTGGCACCAGCCTGGAGAAGGTGATGGCCGCGCTGGACAAGGTGCCCAACGGCGGTGGTGCGGTGATCCTCACCGATCTGGGGTCGGCCGTGATGACCGCGGAATCGGCGCTGGAATTCGTGGAGAACCCAGCCGGGGTGGTGCTGGCGGACGCGCCGCTGGTGGAAGGTCTTGTGGCCGCGGCGGTGGCGGCCCAGGGCGGCGGGGACGTACAGGCGGTCAAGCGGGCAGCGGAAGCCGTCCGCGGCCCGGCCCGGCACCCCAAAAACCCTGCAGTCCAGGAGGTGGCGGAAGGTTCCGTCACCGGGTCCGGCCCGGACTTCACCGGCGACTTTGAGCTCATCAACCAGGCCGGCATGCATGCGCGGCCGGCGGCCAAGATCGCCGGGGGCCTCTCGTCCCTGGATGCCGAAGTCCAAATCAACGGCGTGGACGCCACTTCCATGACCGCGCTGATGACCCTGGCGGCGGGCAAGGGGTCCGTGCTGCATATCGAAGCGTGGGGCGCAGACGCCGAACGCGCCGTGAACTACGTCGGCGGGCTGGTGCAGGCCGGCTTCGGCGAGCCGTAGGCCCGCCGGGAGTGCCTGAACAGCCCGAATGACGGCGCGGCGGTGTGTTCGCACCGCTGGAGCGGACTCCTGCGAATATGCTCGATGCCATGGAACGGCTCGACCTCGAAGACATCACCCCGGAAATCGCAGTGCTGGAGGGGCAGATATCCGTCGAGGAACTCCTCGCCGACTTGGGCTTTGAGTGGTCGCCGGAAGGGGCGGCCGGAGCCGGCGGCCCCGAGCCTTCCGCAGAGGACAACTTCGGCCAGCCCACCCTCTTCTAGGATCAGGGGGTTTCCCGCAGTCCCTGGGCGTCCAGCAGCACGGACGCGGAAATGAACCTGCCGCACTGCTCCCCGAAGGGGTAGTCGGCCCGCGGCCGGAAATCCAGGGTCCGGACGGGCAGGGCTGATCCGTCAGGGGCCGTTGCGGAAGCCGTGACTGTCATGGGGGATTCCGTCAGGGTTTCCAGGAACAGTGCGGCGATCTTGGTCCCGTCAGGCGACGCCGTGGCGGAGCAGATGCCCTCCGGGGTGCAGCCCTGGTCGATCGACGCGCTGCCGGGGCGCAGCTCTACATCTTCTTCCGTGCACTGCCCGTCCTGGCAGGCCAACAGGTGCAGCTTCTCCACCTGCGGCGCGTAGCCGGCGGCGACGGTGACAGAAACAGCGGTGGCCTGGGCGATGGCCGGGCAGGGGACCGCGCCGGGGCCGGGCCCGCACGCGGTAACCAGTCCCGCCGTCGTTATGAGCGCCAAAAGCAGCCCGCGCTTGCCCATACTTCAGCCTAAAGCCGGGGACGGCGCCTGCCTCCGCTCAGCCTGGAAGTGATGCAAACATCGTTATGGTGGCCACGGCGCGGTTGAGGATGGATCTACGCGGGGAGCCGGTATCCGCCGTGGTGCACTACGGCCAGGCCGTCGGCCAGCAGCCCTGCCAGCGCCCGCTCGAGCTGCTCGGGGGCGGAGTTGAGCCGGTGCAGGGCCGCGAGGGGCACGCCGATGCCCTCCGCGGCGAAACCCAGGTCCGCCGGCTCCCGCTGGAACATCTCCGCAGGCACCGGCGCCTCAGCCACCCGCAGCACGGCCATCACGGCTCCACGCACCTGGCGGTCAGTGCCGTGCCACGCCTGGCCCTTGGGGATGTACGACGGCGGCGGCTCACCAGCAGCCCGCCAGGCACAGGAGTCCCGGACCGGGCAGTCGCCGCACCTGGGCGCGCGGGCTGTGCACACCAGCGCCCCCAGCTCCATCACTGCGGCGTTCCACCGGACTGATGTGGCGTCGTCGTCCGGGAGGAGCTGCGCGGCGAGCCGCATCTCCGCAGCCGTAAGTGCCGGCGCCGGAAGGGCAGTACCGGAGATCAACCGGGCGTGGACGCGCCTGATATTGGTGTCCACTACGGTTTCGCGGCGACCGTAGGCAAAGGCCGCCACCGCCGCCGCCGTGTAACTGCCAACTCCGGGCAACGCCAGCAGCTCGGCGTAGTTGTCCGGAACCTTGCCGCCGTGCTCTTCGACGATGGCAACTGCTGCCGCATGCAGCCGCAAGGCCCGGCGCGGGTAACCCAGCCGGCCCCAGGACCGCACTGCCTCGCCCGCGGGCTCGCCTGCCAGGCCGGCCGGAGTGGGCCAGCGTTTCAGCCATTCGTGCCAAACCGGCAGGACCCGGACCACCGGGGTTTGCTGCAGCATGATTTCACTGACCAGCACACCCCAAGCCGAGCAGGCAGGCTCGCGCCAAGGCAGCTCGCGGGCAATGCCGGCGAACCAGGTGTTGATCCGGGTGTGCAGCTCCTGCAGCTCCGGCCCGGTGGGGAAACGGGCAGGCGCAGCGGTGGTTAAGGCTTCAGTATCGATCCCAACACTGTAATGGATCAGTTTCCGGAGCCCGAAACGATGAATGAGCCCCCGCCGCCTGGCTGCATGTGACCAGAGCGATGGGGCAACCGGCGGCGTGGTGGCCGGGCAGATCCGCGGCCGTTCTCTAGCCTAGAAGGATGGGCGGGCAAGGCGAATCATCACGCGGCAGGACAACGGCATCCGGATCGAGTACGGTCCGCAAGCCGAGCCCTGCCGTGTACCGCCGGCGCCGGCTGTTCCTGGGGGCGGCCCTGCTGGTGGTGATCGCACTGGTGGTGGGCGGCTTCTCCCTCGCCGGCGCCTTCAGCGGCAGCTCGGAAAAGGCATCATCCACGGACCCTGCCGCCGGCGCAACCGCGTCCGCTGACCCGTCCGGCCAGGCGTCGCCGTCGTCCTCTGTTCCGGCGCCCACCCCCACGCCGTCACCGACCCCCGCGTGCAACCAGAACCTGGTGACCGTGTCGGCTTCGACGGACAAGGCGGCCTACGGCCCCGAGGAAAACCCGATGCTGACGCTCAAGGTGACCAACGGCGGCACCATGCCCTGCGAGGTGAACATCGGAACCTCGCAGATGGAATTCCTGGTGACCAGCGGCGCGGACCGGATCTTCTCGTCCAAGGATTGCCAGGCGAAGAGCGAGGACCTGGTGAAAACCATTGCGCCGGGTGCCAGCGAAACCGCAAACTTCCCGTGGCCGCGCAACCGTTCTGTTGAAGGCTGCCAGCCCGTCGAAGCCAAACCCGGAGGCGGCGGCGCGTACTACATCTTCACAGCCAAGCTCGGCTCCAAAGCCAGCCCGAAGGCAGTTTTCCAGCTGAACTGACGGCACCTTCCAAATGACTGCTCCGTAACTGCCCTTTTGGCTGCTCAAAACGGCAGTTATTCGGCAGTCGATTGATTTACAGGAAACGGTCCAGCAGGCTTGCTTCCGCCATCCGGCTGAGTCCCTCGCGCACGGTCCTGGCCCGCTGATCGCCGATACCGTCCACGGTCATGAGATCGTCGATGGTGGCTGCCATCAGGAACTGCAAGCCGCCGAAGTGGTCCACCAGGCGGTCCGCAACAGCCTTCGGAACTGCTTTAAGGCCAGACAGCAGGCGGTAGCCCCGTGGCTGCACCACGGCGTCCAGGTTTGCTTCACCGCCGGCAAACCCCACGATGCCGGAGATTTTGCCGAGGTCGATCAGCTCGGTGGGGCCCAGGTTCACCAGTTCGTTGACTGCATTTTCGATGTCCTCGGCGGAGGCGTTGGGGCTGGCGTAATCGCGGATGATCACGTCGCTTCCCGGACCACGCCCTACCGTCAGCTCATCGAGCTGGAGCGACAGGAGCCGGCCGTCCTCGCCGAGTTCCAGGACGTACTGGGAGATTTCCTCGGAGATGCGGCGGACCATTTCCTGCCGCTGGAGGGTGACGGCGACGTCCCGGACGGTGACCATCGCTTCGATTTCCAGGGCGGACAGCGAGCTGGTGACCTGGTCCAGGCGGGAGCGGTAGCGCTCAAGGGTAGCGAGGGCCTGGTTGGCGCGCGCCAGGACCTTTTCGGATCCTTCCAGGACGTGCCGCAGGCCGTTGACGTAGAGGGCGATGATCTGCATGGACTGGCTGACCGAGATAACGGGCACGCCGGTTTGGATGGCCACGCGTTCGGCCGTGCGGTGGCGGGTGCCGGATTCCTGGGTTTCGATGCTGGAATCGGGGACGAGCTGGACGGCCGCGCGGAGGATGTTGCCTGCGTCCTTGTCGCAGATGATGGCGCCGTCCATCTTGGCAAGCTCGCGGAGCCGGGTGGGGGAGAAGTCGATGCCGATATCGAAGCCACCGGAGCAGATGGATTCGATGGTCCTGTCCATGCCCAGGACTATCAGTGCGCCGGTCCGGCCCCGCAGGATCCGCTCCAGACCGTCGCGAAGGGGGGTTCCGGGTGCCACTCTGGCCAGGGTTGCCCTGAGAGATTCTTCGGGGCTCCGCGCCATTAAGTGTGTCCCTTCAAAGGTGCGGGCCGGACGCCCGCAGAAATGCCGGTTAGAGGTTTCGCCGGCAGGATCAAAAAATGCTCATTTTCCCGCAAGCTCAATGATAGGGGCAAGAGTGCCCAACTTCCGCACGGGCAAGCCCTAAAGTGCCTCGTTAGGGGGTGGCTGGAACACGGACAAAAAGGGTTCGACGGCGGGCAGCCGGGGGTGCATTTTTCGGGATTCCTCCAGCACCTCCCGGCTGCCTCACTTGATAATCGCGCCATCAGCGCCAGTGCCAAGGGCTTGCCAGGTCAGCAGGCAAAAGCGTACGAACGTCACCGCGCGCAGCATTAATCTGCGGTTGGGTCAGGTACAGGGCCCGGGACAGGTCCGCGCCCTGGAGTTTCGCGTTCCTGAGATCCGCGCCCAGCAGGTCCACGGCCGTCAAATCGCTGCCTCGAAGGTCGGAAGCAATCAGGTAGCTGCCCCTGAGATCAGCCCCGCACAGCCGGCGGGACCGCAAGTCCTTTCCGATGAGATCGGCGCCCGGCCTAAGTTCCGGGTCCTGGTCATCCCCTGTGGCGAAGTAGGACGCCCGAACTTCTTCGCTGACGGCCATCAACAGCGACCTTACTTCGGCGTGCAGCTCCTGGACGTCAAGTGCCAGCACCTGGTCCGGTCCACCGCCGAACGCCTTTTCGATGGAGCTGCGGTACCGGGCAGCGTCCAGGGAGGCCTCAGGATCGAAACAGCGCCCCTGTGCCTCTGCCAGGTACCAAAGCATCTCGTGCAGTTGCCTGGCAACCTTGAAGGCTGCAAACATCTTTTCCTTTGTGGCCGGATGCTCCAGCCAGCTGTCTCCGCCGAAGAGATCCTGGGACACCCTCTGGCCCGCACCAAAGCAATCAAACACTGTGCAGCCGCGGAAGCCCCTGGCGCGCAAGCCGTGGTGGATGGTGCAGGAAAAGTCAGCGGCGAGGTTGCCGCACGGGGTTCCTGCCGGTTTGTCTACGGCAAAGTCAACAGACCGCGTGAACCCAAAGGCGGTACAGCAAAGGGCAAAACAGTTGGCGCAGTCAGGACGGAGCGCTTGGCGCCCCGTGGCTGGTGAAGACGGCGTGAGGGGCGATGAAGGTTTGAGCATGTGATCTTCCAGGCATAGGGATTCGAAGTGGCTGGGGTATGGGGAACCGGAGTTCCCTCCCGTGGGCGCACAAAATCACCACTCCTGCGGGGAGGAGCGGGCCGAAACCGCTATAAAAGCTCTGGGTCACAGAGAAAAATGAAGTGTCACTGGCACCAGAATACAGCGCTGTGCCTTAGCGGGAACGCTCCCGCACCATCCGCTCCAGGTCCCTGCTGACCTTTACCAGCGATGCGGCCCGGAGTGCCTTCTGCTCCGCGGCGGTCTGCGTCGTACGTCGCCGTGGCGTGACGGCCGCACCGTCTTCGGATTCGCGGCCGCGTACGCCGGTGGCACCACTGGGCGTCACGAGCCCCGTGGCCAGGGGATCGAAAAAGAGGTTGCCCGGGAAAGAGATACCGTGCACGGCCGGTCAGTTCCTTTCGCTGCCGGACATGTCCCTGCCGGACATGGAAACGCGGAGGGACGTGGGGGCGCCGCGGGAGGCGCTTCTGAGGGTCATCATGCGGTCACGGTAGTGGGCCCTCATTTCGAGGCTTTGAACTGGTGGTTTCGGGGGCGTTAAGCGGACCTCCGGCGATTTGCCGCGCTGCGATAAACTGGAACTTGGCTTTCCGCCAGTCCGTTTCCCGGCCGGGCCGCAGCGCTTCGGCGCGCAGTGCCCGAAAAGCGCCCGGGCAGTCCCACCCGCAGCGAAAGTAGCACCGTGTCCCAAGATGTCCTCACCCCCGCCCGGATCTCGGAGATTCATAAAGAGGCGGGCCGACGCAGGACCTTTGCTGTCATTTCCCACCCCGACGCCGGCAAGTCGACGCTGACCGAGGCGCTGGCCCTGCACGCAAAAGTGATTGGCACGGCAGGGGCCTCCAGCGGCAAGGCCAACCGCAAGGAAACCGTCTCTGACTGGATGCAGATGGAGAAGGACCGCGGCATCTCCATCAGCTCCGCAGCGCTGCAGTTCTCCTACCGGGACACCGTCATCAACCTCCTGGACACCCCCGGCCACGCCGACTTCTCCGAGGACACCTACCGGGTGCTCGCCGCCGTCGACTGCGCGGTAATGCTGGTGGACGCCGCCAAGGGCCTGGAAACCCAGACCATGAAGCTCTTCGAGGTCTGCAAACAGCGCAACCTGCCCATCATCACCGTCATCAACAAATGGGACCGGCCGGGCCTGGACGCGCTCGCCCTGATGGACGAGATCACTGAGCGCACCGGCCTGCAGCCCATGCCGCTCACCTGGGCCGTGGGCATCTCCGGCGACTTCCGCGGCGTCTGGGACCTGCGCAATGACCGGTTTGCCCGCTTCCAGCGCAACAACGCCGGCGCGCAGATCGCCATCACCGAGTACTTCACCCCGGAAGAGGCCGCCGAGACCCAGGGCAGCAACTGGTCCGACGCTGTGGACGAGGCAGGCCTGGTCATCGAATCGAACCTTGAGTTCGACGTCGAGGCCTTCCATGCCGGCAAGGCCACCCCCATCCTGTTCAGCTCCGCCGCCCTCAACTTCGGCGTCAAGGAACTGCTGGACGCGCTGGTGGACTTCGCACCGCCGGCAGCTCCCCGCCCGGACATCGAAGGCAACCCGCGCCCTGTTGAGTCCCCGTTCTCCGGTTTCGTCTTCAAGGTCCAGGCCGGCATGAACAAGGCCCACCGCGACCATGTGGCCTTCATCCGCGTCTGCTCCGGCGTGTTTGAACGCGGCATGGTGGTTACCCAGACCCGCACCGGCAAGTCCTTCGCCACCAAGTACGCGCAGCAGGTGTTCGGCCGCGAACGCGAAGTCATCGACGAGGCCTACCCCGGGGACGTGGTGGGGCTGGTCAACGCTTCCTCCCTGCGCGTGGGCGACAGCCTGTTCCTTGAGGAACCGGTGGAATACCCCGCCATCCCGCTGTTCGCCCCTGAGCACTTCCAGGTTGCGCGCTCCAAGGACCCCAGCAAGTTCAAGCAGTTCCGCCGCGGTATTGAACAACTCGAACATGAGGGCGTCATCCAGCTGCTCCGCTCTGACCTTCGCGGCGACCAGGCACCGGTGCTTGCCGCCGTCGGCCCCATGCAGTTCGAAGTGGTGGAGGACCGCATGGCGCACGACTTCAGCGCGCCCATGCGGCTGGAACGCCTGCCCTACTCGCTGGCCAGGATTTCGACGGCGGATGCCATGCCTGCGCTGGCCAACGTCGTCGGTGCGGAGGTGCTGCTGCGGTCCGACGGCGAGTACCTCGCCCTCTTCAATGACGTGTGGGCACTGCGCCGCATCGAAAAGAACCATCCCGACCTCACCCTGGTGCCCATCGGTACCCACAACCCGGCAAAGTAGGCACCGTGAACGCACTTCAATCCGGGGCAACCCAACCGCGCGCGCTGGTTACCGGCGTCGGCACCATCAACCCGCTCGGCGCGTCAGTGCCTGAAACCTGGGCCGCCCTCGTGGCGGGCAAGTCCGGCATCGCCGCACTGGAAGAGGAGTGGGCTGAACAGCTTCCCGTCAAGATGGCAGGACAGGTCACCGCCGACCTCAACGAGCACCTCAGCACGCGTGAAATGAAGCGCATGGACCGCTGCGGGCAGCTGGCTCTCATCGCGGCGCGGGAAGCCTGGAAGCAGGCCGGGGCGCCGGACGTTGATCCGGAGCGCTTCGCCGTTGTGATCGGCTCGGCCTACGGCGGACTGGGCTCCACCCTGGAACAGGACCGCACCCTTGCCGCATCGGGGCCCCGCAAGGTCTCCCCGCACACCCTGACCCGCCTGATGGTCAACGGGCCCGCGGCCTGGGTCTCCATCGACCTCGGCGCCCGCGGCGGCGCCCGGACGCCTGTCAGCGCCTGCGCCTCCGGGGCTGAGGCGATCGTCCAGGCAGCCGAGATGATCCGCTCCGGTGCTGCCGACGTCGTGATTGCCGGCGGCGTGGACGCCTCGGTCAACGACCTGGTGGTCACCGGCTTCTCGCAGATCCGTGCGCTGTCCACCCGCAATGACGATCCCCAGCGGGCCTCACGGCCGTTCGACGGCGGCCGGGACGGCTTTGTGCTCGCGGAGGGCGCCGGCGTGGTGGTACTGGAGAGCGAAGAGCACGCGCGCGCCCGTGGCGCGGCGGTGCTGGGGGCAGTAGCCGGGGGAGCGGTAACCTCCGACGCCAACGACATCGTGGCCGCCGATCCTGCCATGCAGCGGCGCGTGATGCAGAAGGCCCTTGAGTCTGCCGGCCTGAAGGCGGAAGACATCGGTTTTGTGCACGCGCACGCCACCTCCACCCCGGTTGGCGACCGGCTCGAGGGCCAGGCCATCAACGCCATCTTCGGCGCCGGCATCCCGGTGACTTCCACCAAGGGCCACACCGGCCACCTGCTGGGCGGCGCCGGTGCACTGGCCGCCGTTGTGGTGGTGGAAGCCTTGCGGACCGGAATGCTGCCGGGAACCCTCAACGTGGAGGCTTTGGACCCCGAAGTGGCCCTTAACGTCGTCACCGAAGACGTCTGCCACCTCCAGCCGGGAACTCCCTCGGCCGGACTGGTCAACGCCTTCGGTTTCGGCGGGCACAGCGTTGCCCTGGTGATCACGGGCTCGTAGCCGCAATCGCCCACCTACGCCCGGCTGGGTACCGCTGCCTCTACGGTGCGGTCGCCGGCCTCGGCGGCCGGCTCCGTGTCGTTGCGCCGTTCCTTCAGGAAGTACACCAGCCCGGCGGCGATGGTGGACGCGGCGGCCAGGGCGAACAGGCCCGGGATAACGCTTCCGGTCTGCTCCTTGATGATGCCGAACCCGAATGGCGCCACGAACCCGCCCAGGTTTCCCAGCGAGTTGATGATGGCGATTGCCGGAGCCAAAACCAGCGGGTGCAGCCCGGACTGCGGGATGGTCCAGAACAGCGGCGAAGCGCTCTTGAAGCCGATGGCGGCGATGGCGAGGAACACCAGCGCCATCACCGGGGACGCGACGGCGGCGGCGAACGTACCGATGGCGGCGACCAGGAGTGCGGCCACCAGCAGCGGACGCTTGGACTTGGCCTTGTCCTGCCACTTTGCAGCGAAGTACATGGCGAACACCGCACAGATCCACGGAATGGAGGACAGGAAACCGACAGTTAGGTCGGTGGTGCCAGGGATCTGCTTGATGATGCTGGGGAGCCAGAACGTGTTGGCGTAGATGGACAGCTGGACCGAGAAATAGATACCGCACAGCAGCAGGATCTGCGGGTTCAGGAGCATCTTCCAGCGGTTGATCTTTCCGCCGCCGGCAGTGGTGTGCCGGGCGTCTTCATCAGCAATCGCCTGGGACAGCGAGTCCTTTTCGGAAGCGGTGAGCCACTTGGCGTCCCTGATTTTGGCGTCCAGGAGGAAGAACACGGTAATGCCCACAACTACAGACAGCGCGCCTTCGAAGCCGAACAGCCACTGCCAGCCGCGCAGGCCAAAAGCGCCGTGGAGGCTGAGCAGCATCCCGGCGATGGGCCCGGAAATGGCAGCGGCAATGGACGAGCCGGCGATGAAGATCGCTGTGGCCTTGCCGCGCTGTCCGGCGGGTACCCAGCGGGCGAAGTAGAAGATGACGGCGGGGAAGAATCCGGCTTCCGCAGCGCCCAGCAGGAAGCGCAGGACGTAGAACATGGTTTCGTTCTGCACAAAGGCCATCAGGAAGGAAACGATGCCCCAGCTGACCATGATCCGTGCCAGCCAGACCTTGGCGCCGTACTTCTCCATCATCACGTTGCTGGGAAGTTCAAAAATGGCGTAGGCGATGAAGAACAGCCCGGCACCGAACCCGTAGGCGGCGGCGCCGATGCCCACGTCAGCCTGGAGGTGGTCCTGCGCGTAGCCGATGTTCGACCGGTTCAGCTGGTTGCACACCAGCATGACCAGCATGATGGGCAGCACGCGCTTGAAGAACTTTTTCGTGGCCGAGGCCACGTCCGCGACGGCATTGTCCACAGACATCATTGAATGTTTCCTTTGGGGGTAGATAACGCAGGCCGGCTGCAGGGCACAGGAAAGTAGTGGGGCCCGTCACAGCGACCCCACTACTTTACCGGACTATGTCCGCAGGCTCTGCTAGCGGACAGCTTCTAGCGGACCAGGCAGGGCCGCTTGGGGTCGAAGGACCAGCCGTCGATGTAGTACTGCATGCCGATGCTGTCGTCGCGGGCGTCGAGGCCGTGCTCAAGGTACAGCTGGTGGGCCTTGTCCAGGGCTTCGCGGTCCAGTTCGATGCCCAGTCCGGGGGCGTCCGGAACCTCGATGGCGCCGCCCTTGATCTGCAGCGGCTCCTTGGTGAGGCCCTGGCCGTCCTGCCAGATCCAGTGCGTGTCCAGTGCCGTGATCCCGCCCGGCGCCGCGGCGCCGGTGTGGGTGAACATGGCCAGCGAGATGTCGAAGTGGTTGTTCGAGTGCGAGCCCCAGGTGAGGCCGAACTCGTGGCACATCTGGGCCACGCGGACCGAGCCGTGCATGGTCCAGAAGTGCGGATCGGCGAGCGGAATGTCCACGGCGTTGCTGCGGATGGCGTGCGACATCTCGCGCCAGTCCGTGGCGATCATGTTGGTGGCCGTCTTCAGCCCGGTGGCCCGGCGGAACTCGGCCATGACCTCGCGGCCGGAGAACCGGCCTTCGGCACCGCACGGGTCCTCGGCGTAGGCCACGACGCCCTGCATCCGCTTGCCCAGCCGGATGGCTTCGTCCAGGAGCCAGCCACCGTTCGGATCGAGCGTCACACGGGCTTCCGGGAAGCGCTTGGCCAGGGCGGTCACAACGTCCACTTCGTCGTCTCCGGACAGCACGCCGCCCTTGAGCTTGAAGTCGCTGAAGCCATAGCGCTCCTGTGCCGCTTCGGCCAGCGCGACGACGGCTTCCGGAGTCATTGCCTCCTGCCGGCGAAGCTTCTCCCAGCGGTCGGCCGGGGCGTCCTCCACGAGGTAGGGCAGGTCGGTGCGGGCATGGTCTCCGACGAAGAACAGGTAACCGAGCATCGGGACAGACGTCCGCTGCTGGCCGTCCCCGAGGAGTTCGGCAACGGGAACATTCAGGTACTGGCCGTGCAGGTCCAGCAGTGCCGACTCGACGGCGGTCACGGCGTGGACCGTGGTGCGCAGGTCGAAGGTCTGCAGGCCGCGGCCGCCGGCGTCGCGGTCTGCGAACGCGGACGCGACCCCGCGCAGGAGCGAGCGGTAGCGGGCCACCGGCTTGCCCTTGATCAGGGTCCCGGCTTCCTCGATGGTGATGCGGATCTTCTCGCCGCCGGGAACCTCGCCCAGGCCGGTGCGGCCGTCGGAGTCGGTAATGATCACTACGTTGCGGGTGAAGAAGGGGCCGTGCGCGCCGCTGAGGTTCATCAGCATGCTGTCATGGCCCGCAACCGGCACTACTTCAACGGCGGCAATGATGGGCTGGTTGCTCATGCGCCCACCTCGGCCTTCTCCGCAGCGGCTACTGTTTCGCCGTCGATCCGCCGGTTCAGGTGCCAGGGATTGTTGTCCTGGAGGGCTTCGGGGAGCAGTTCCTGGGGGAGGTTCTGGTAGGCGACGGGGCGGAGGAAGCGGTTGATGGCGAGGGTTCCGACGGAGGTGGTGCGGGAGTCGGAGGTGGCGGGGAAGGGGCCGCCGTGGACCATGGCGTGGCCTACTTCGACGCCGGTGGGCCAGCCGTTGACGATGATGCGGCCTACCTTCTGTTCGAGGACGGGCAGGAGGCGTGCCGCCGTCGGGTAGTCCTCTTCGGTGAGCTGCAGGGAGGCGGTGAGCTGGCCTTCGATGCGGCGGGTGGCCTGGAGGAGGTCCTCGACGGAGGCGTAGCGGATTACCAGGGAGGCGGCGCCGAAGATTTCCTCGTGCAGGACCGGGTTGGACGTGAATTCGGTGACGCCGGTGCCGAAGATTGCGGGCGCCGGTGCGTTCTCGGTGGGGCCGGGGGTGCCTTGGCCGATGAGCTGGACGCCGTCGGCGCCGCCGAGGTTTTGGGTGCCGGTGTTCCAGGACTTGGCGATGCCTTCGGTGAGCATGGTCTGCCCGGCGCAGGCGGAAACGGCGCGGCCGACGGCGGCGGCGAGTTTGTCTCCTGCCTCGCCTGCGGGGGCGAAGAGCAGGCCGGGGGAGGTGCAGAGCTGGCCGGAGCTGCCGGTGACGGAGGCGACGTATTGCCGGGCGAGGGCGTCGATGTGTTCGGTGGAGCCTTTGAGGGCGCCTTCGAAGACGAAGACCGGGTTCAGGGAGGACATTTCGGCGTAGACCGGGATGGGTTCGGGGCGTGCGGCGGCGGTGCGCATCAGGGCGGTGCCGGCTGCTTGGGAGCCGGTGAAGCCGACGGCCTTGATGGCGGGGTCGGCCACGAGGGCCTGGCCGATGCTGGAGCCGGGGCCGTAGACCAGGGAGAACACGCCGGGGTGGAGCCCGTTGTCTTTGACGGCTTTGGTGATGGCGTGGCCGACGAGTTCGCTGGTACCGGGGTGGGCGTTGTGGGCTTTGAAGACGACGGGGCAGCCGGCGGCGAGGGCGGAGGCGGTGTCTCCGCCCGCCGTCGAGAAGGCCAGGGGGAAGTTGCTGGCGCCGAACACGGCGACGGGGCCGAGCGGGATCTGGCGTTGGCGGATGTCGGCGCGGGGCAGGGGGGTGCGGTCCGGGATGGCCGGGTCGATGCGGACGCCGCGGTAGTCGCCCTGCCGGATCACGGTGGCGAAGAGGCGCAGCTGGCCGGTGGTGCGGGCACGCTCTCCCTGGAGCCGGGCGGCGGGCAGGCCGGTTTCCTGGCCGGCGCGGGTGATGAGTTCCTCGCCGATGGCTTCGATGTTGTCTGCGATGGCTTCGAGGAAGGCGGCGTGGGTCCCGGGGTCAAGGGTGGAGAAGGAGGGGAAGGCTTCGGCTGCGGCGGCGGTGGCTGCCTTGAGCTGGTCCTCGGTGAGCAGCGTGTAGGTGGGCTCCAGGGCCTGGTTGGTGGCCGGGTTGAAGCCGAAGGTCGTCTTGCCTTCGCCAACGACCGGCTGCCCGGCAATAAGGGAATGTCCAGTGAGGGTCATGTGGTTTTCTCCTGTGTCTGGGGTGACGGCTAGGAAACGGTGGCGATCAGGGCTTTCAGGTCCGCGAGGTCCTGCTCTGCGAGGTTCTGCAGCGGCGGGCGCACGGGCCCTGCGGAGCGGCCGATGGCGTCCAGGCCGCCCTTGACGATGGACACCGAGTAGCCTTTCACGCGGTCGCGGATGTCCAGGTAGGGGATCACGAACTCGTTGAGCTTCTTATTCACGGCCACGCGGTCGTTGTTGCGGACGTCCTGGTAGAAGTCCAGGGCGAACTGCGGAACGAAGTTGTACATGGCGCTGGAGTAGGTGCTCATCCCCAGCTGCAACAGCGGCAGTGCGAAGGTTTCGGCAGTTGGCAGTCCGCCGAGGTAGAAGAGCCGGTCGCCGAGCTTGGCGTAGACGCGGGCATCGTGCTCAAGGTCGCCCACGCCGTCCTTGAAGCCGATCAGGTTTTCGTGGCGGTCTGCGAGCGTGGCAACGGTGGTGTCCTTGTAGATGGCGTTGGCCCGGTTGTAGATGATGACGCCCAGGGACGTTGCGCTGCAGATGGCGCTGACGTGTTCCACCAGGCCGCCCTGGTCAGCCTCAGTGAGGTACGGGGGGAGGAGCAGGAGTCCGTCGGCGCCGGCTGCTTCAGCCGCCTTGGCGTTCTCAATGGCCTGGGCAGTGGATCCGCCGGCGGACGCGAGGACCGGAACCTGGCTGCCGACTTCGCCGACGGCGGTCCGGACGACGCGTTCGGACTCCGCCGGAGTCAGGGAAAAGCCTTCGCCGGTGCCGCCGGCGGCAAACAGGCCCGCCACCGGGAAGCTGGCCTGCCACGCCAGGTGCTTGCGGTAGTTCTCCTCATCAAACTGCAGCTCGGCGTCGAACGAGGTGACGGGGAAGGACAGCAGGCCTTCCTTGAGAGTGTCCGCCAGTTCCTGGGGTGAGTACTTTGCCACGATGTGGTCCTTTGGTGTGTGCGCCGCGGGCGGCAGGCTGATGGTTCCTTTCCAGACTAGGAGCGCGGCTGATGCCTGTCTAAGTGCATTTTGATATGTATTGATACCTTTCAGGCATGATGTCGCGGAATGTCTGGAGTTACTCCATGGCGAACTCCAGGTCCCGCAGGAGACGTGCCAGTGCCGGGTTGGTGATCCTGCGGTTCCAGATGGCGTGCAGCTCCACCTGTTCGGCGTCGCCCACTGCCAGTGGCAGGAACTCCACTCCCTTGATGCCCAGGAGGGTGGCCGAGTGCGGCACGAAAGCCAGGCCCCGGTTGGCCGATACCAGCGACACCATGGTCAGGATCTGGCTGACAGTGTGCACCACATTGGTGTGGCGGATGGGCAGCATCCGCACTACCAGATCGTAGAAATACCGCGCCTGGGTGGGCGAGTGCATGATCAGCGGTTCATCCTTGAAATCCTCCGGGAGGATGTCCCGGTTCAACACAGTCAGCGGGTGACCGGCAGGAGCGGCAAGAACCAGGGATTCCCGGTACAGCAGGTGGGAATCGAAGGTTTCCTTGTCAAAAGGGGGCCGGGCCAGGCCAAGGTCCAGTTCGCCGGTCAGCAAGCCATTGAGCTGGTCGCCGGTCACCAGTTCCTGGAGGTCGATGTCCACGTCCGGAATGATGCCGGCGAGTTCCTCGAGAAGCGGCCCCAGGATGCTGAAGCCGCTGGCCGCGGTAAAGCCGACGCGAAGGACGCCGGCGCGTCCGGACGCAATCCGCCGAGCCGTCACTGGGGCACGTTCCGCCAGCGCCATCAGGCGGCGCGCCTCGTCCAGGAAGGTCTGGCCGGCCGATGTCAGCCGGACTTTCCGGTTGTCCCGCTCCAGGAGTTCGGCGCCGATGATCTTCTCGAGTTTCTGGATCTGCCGGCTCAGCGGCGGTTGGGTCATGTTCAGCCGTTCCGCTGCCCGTCCAAAGTGCAGTTCCTCGGCCACGGCGATGAATCCGGCCAGTTGGTCGAAAGTAAACATGATGCCTTCCGGGTATCAAGTGATGCTGTTTTGGGCTTAGACAAGCATCATAACGGCTCCCTACACTCGACAAAGCGAAAACGGGTGACCCGCTTCACAGAAGAGCGGCACCACGCCCCCCGCGCCAACTAGGAGTTCCAATGAAGCACTTCCCCACACGCCGCACCATTCTTGGAGCGGCCTCCGCCGTCACGCTGCTGGCGCTGACGGCATGCGGCAACGTCGCCGGCGGCAGCACGGCAGACTCCGGCAAATACCCGTCCGGCCCCGTCAACCTCTCCGTGGGACAGGCTGCCGGCGGCAGTACAGACCTGATCGCCCGTGCCCTCGCCGAAGGGGCTTCCAAGACCCTCGGCCAGCCGATGCCCGTGGTCAACAAGCCCGGGGCGAACGGTGCCCTGGCCACCAAGGAAGTGGCCGGCAAGCCCGCCGATGGCCAGGAACTGGTCCTGCTCAACGCATCCCTGATCACCATTACCCCGCTGGCAGTCAGCGCCGATGAAGCCGTGAACATTGACGACCTGGACATCATCACAGGCCTCTCGCAGGACGACTACGTGCTCGTAGCCAGCGCCGACTCGGGATTCAAGACCTTCCAGGACGTGACGGCAGCGGGACGCAATGTCACCTTCGGCACCACCGGCGTCGGCACAGGAAGCCAGCTGGCCCAGACCGTGCTCTTCAAGCAGGCCGACGTCAAGGGCACCGACATCCCCTTCGACAGCGGCAAGCCCGCGCTGACCGCGGTCCTCGGCAATCAGGTGGAGCTCGCCACCATCCAGCTCGGCGAAGCTATGCCGCAGATCGAGGCAGGAAAGGTGAGCCCGCTCCTGGTCTTCTCGGAAGAGCGCACCAGCTTCCTTCCCGATACGCCCACGGCAAAGGAAGCCGGCTACGACGTTCCGGTTGCCCAGTACCGCGCAGTGGCCGCTCCGAAGGGTACGCCGCAGGGGGTCAAGGACAAGCTGCTCGCCGCGTTCCAGGAATCTTTCAAGTCCGACGCGTACAAGGAGTTCAACAAGAAGAACTCGCTGACCCCGAAGGAGATTTCGGGCGAGGAAGTCGTCACGGAATGGAAGGCCTACGCAGCGAAGTACAAGGATCTGGTGGAAAAGTACAGCATCAGCCTGAGCGGAAATAAGTGATTCCTGTGAAAGGAACCCCTTTCGGACCCGCTGGAGGCAACAGCACGACTGCTGCCTCCGGCGGGGACGCCCCCCATACTTTCCCCGATGAAGTCCTCGATGACCTGACGCCCGAGCAGCTGGCAGCACAATGGGAGGAAGAGAAACCTCCCGCCGCCGGGGCGCTCGCGAACGCTGCATCATCACTGGTGGTCCTCGGGGTCGGCATTTCTGCAGCCGTCCTCTCGATGGCAATGGGGCTCGGCACGCCGGCCGCCCCGCAGCCCGGTCTGTGGCCATTCATCATCAGCTGCGTCATGGCGGCCCTGGGCCTGTTCCAGCTGGTTGCCGGCCGGCACAACCGGGACGCGGAAAAGTTCACGCGGATGTCCGCCGCGCCGCTCACCGGCCTGGTGACCCTCGCTGCCATGGTGGCGCTGATGCCGCTGATTGGCTTCGAACTGCCTGCCCTGGTGCTCTGCATCATCTGGATGCGCTTCCTTGGCGGCGAAACCTGGCGCTCCACCCTGGTGGTCAGTGCGGGCGTCGTTATCGCCTTTTATGCCATCTTCGTATTCGCGTTGAACACCTCCGTTCCCCACCTCTTCTAGGAGACCTCCCGTGGATTTTCTTAATCCCGTTATCAACGGATTCGGGGTAGTCCTGGAGCCCACCAACCTCCTCTACTGCCTGATCGGCGTCGTGATCGGCATGCTGATCGGTGTGCTGCCCGGGCTGGGGCCGGCCGCAACCATTGCCATCCTGCTTCCGCTCACCTACAACGTGGAGCCGGTCACCGCCATCATCATGCTCGCCGGAATCTTCTACGGCGCGCAGTACGGCGGCACCATTACCTCCGTCCTCCTGCGCCTGCCGGGCGAAGCTTCCTCGGTGGTCACCGTGTTCGACGGCTATCAGATGGCAAAGCAGGGGAGGGCCGGCACAGCGCTGGGCCTGGCCTCCATCGGCTCGTTTTTCGGCGGGACCGCGGCCATTGTCGGCCTGACCTTCCTAGCCCCCATCGTGGCCGGCTTCGCCCTGGATTTCGGGCCCCCCGAATACACCGCCTTGGCCATGCTCGGCATCCTCCTCGTGGCAACCATCAGCAGCGGGTCAAAGGCCAAGGCTCTGATCGCCGCGGCGCTCGGACTGCTCCTCGCCACGGTGGGCCGGGACGTCTTCACGGGTGAGAGCCGCTTCACGTTCGGCAGCCTGCAGCTCGCTGACGGCATCGACTTCGTACCGATCGCCATGGGCATTTTTGGCCTCGGCGAAATCCTCTACAACCTTGAGGAACGGCACCGGGCCGCCAAGGCGCCGTCGAAAGTCACCAATGTGTGGCCGTCCCGCAAGGACCTCAAGCAGGCCTCCGGTGCCATCGGCCGCGGCTCCGTGCTGGGCTTCTTCCTGGGCATCCTCCCGGGCGGCGGCGCCACGATCGCCTCCATGGCCTCCTACGCCATGGAAAAGAAGCGGGCCAAGCAGCCCGAGCGCTTCGGCAAGGGTGCCCCGGAGGGCGTCGCCGGACCGGAAACGGCCAACAATGCCGCAGCTACATCGTCCTTCATCCCGCTGCTGACCCTCGGCATACCGGCCAACGCCACCATGGCGCTGATGTTCGGTGCGCTGCTGATCCAGGGCGTTACGCCCGGCCCGCAGCTGGTGGAGCAGAACCCGGAGCTGTTCTGGGGCGTGGTGAACTCCATGTACGTCGGCAACATCCTGCTGCTGATCATGAGCCTGCCGCTGGTGGGAATCTTCGTGAAGATCCTCCGCGTCCGGGCAGCGATCCTGGCACCCGTTACCGCCCTGATCACCTTGCTCGGTGCCTACACGATCAACAACAGCATGTTCGACGTGACGCTTGTGGTGGTCTTCGGCATCATCGGCTACCTCATGAAGAAGTTCGGTTTCGAACCGGGCCCCCTGGTGCTGGCCTTCGTGCTCGGCGAACTCCTGGAGAGTTCCATGCGCCGCTCACTGCTGGTGTTCGGCGGTGATCCGGCAGGATTCTTCGGGCGTCCCATCTCGGCCACACTGCTGGTGGTCTTTGTCCTGGTGGCAGTGCTTCCAGCCATCCGCAGTGGCATCGCCAGGCGCAAGCGCCATTCAACAGCCCCAACAACAGCCGTCACGCCGGATATCAAGGAGAAGGTATGAGCATCGTCGTCGGATTCGTCCCAACGCCCGCAGGACAGGCGGCACTCGCAGCAGGCATCGCCGAAGCGAAGCTCCGCAACGAGGACCTGGTGATCGTCAACTCGGCGCGGCAGGGTGCCCTGGTGGACAAGTCAGTGGCTCCCGAAGACGTACTGGAGCAGGCCGCCAAGCGGGCCGCCGACGTCGGAGTGGCCGCAACTGTCATCCAGCCGCCCTACCAGCACGATCTGGCCGATGAGTTCCTCGACGTAGCCAGGGAGGTTGATGCCTCGCTCATCGTCATCGGCCTGCGGCACCGCACCCAGGTGGGAAAGTTCATCCTGGGCAGCCATGCCCAGCAGATCCTGATGCAGGCGGACCGGCCGGTCCTGGCCGTCAAGGCCGACGGCGGCAACTTCTGACCCAGGTGAGGGGAAGCGCCATGTACAAACACAACGCCGCCCGCCGCGGCCCGGCGCCGGCAGCTGCACCGGTCCCTGACTGGTCCAGGCTCTGCAGGAACGACCACGTGGAGGTGCGCAAGGCGGGTGGGGAAACCATGGCCGGCATCATCGACATGATCGCCGCCGACCGCAGCGTCTTTTGGATGATCCGGAACGATGGCGCCGGACGGACCATGCTCTGTTCCGCTGACAACATTGCCGTTACCAAGCTGCCGCAGCGGGAACACGCTGCGGCCTGACACCACAGTCAAACCAGCTGTCCAGTAAGAGCGCCATTCCAGGGGAGGGCGCTCCTACTGCTGTGCGCTGACGTGTGCAGCCAGCGCGTCCAGTACGGGCACCTGGCCTTTGACCAGCTTGAGCCTGGCCTCCTCCTCGCTGAACCAGCGCGCGTCATCGATTTCGGGAAAGTGCTGGATCCGGCCGGAGCCCTTGGGCCATTCCATCGGAAACGTGTTGCTCTCGATCCGTTCCGGCCGGAAGTCCTGCTCCGCGGCGAAAACGGTGATGATCTTGCCGGAGGGCTGGCGAAATTCGCCGAGGCACTCGTACTCGGCCGCGGGCGGGGGAGTCCCCACCTCCTCGGCGAATTCCCGCAGGGCCGCCGCCAGTGGATCCTCGCCCTGCATGTACTCGCCCTTGGGAATGGACCATGCGTGGGTATCCTTGCGGGCCCAGAACGGCCCGCCCATGTGGGCGATCCATACCTCCAGTTCCGCCGGGACCCCGGACATGCTGCCGGGGGAGTTTCCCGTGCCCGCCACCGGCGTCGTGCCCGTCCTGTACAGGAGGATTCCCGCGCTTCGAACCGGCATGTGGCCTCCATTTCCAGACGCTTATCAAAAGAAGCGTATTCGCCGTCCGGCGTTAACCCGCAGTTCACAGCCCTGATTTAGGTTATTCCTTCAGGCACTCTGCTCGAAGGGACCAGTCATGGCCAACATTGCTGAGGTTTTGGGACGGCTGACGCCGGAAGAACGTGAAGAGCTCCGCATCCTTGGCCCGCAGGGCCACCTGCCGCGCCATCTGGTGGACGCCCTGGACCGGGCAGCCGGGGGTGCCGGTTCCGGCCGCGGCTATTACGTGCCCAACGGAAACGTGAGCGCCACCGGCGGACCGCTGCTGGTGCTGCGCAGCGACGTGTCCGGCTGGCTCGTTAACTCACACTTGGACGACCCGGACCCCTTGCCGGAGCACCCCTGAAACTATGCGGCAGCCGCGGCAATGCTTCAGGCGCTAGCCGATCAACAGGCTCAGGGCCTCGGTCAGGTGCTCCACTTCCCGGACCGAAAAACCGGCCGGGATGGGGCCAGGGCCGGCATGGCTCGCCGGGACAACGGCGTGGGTGAACCCGAGCCGGTGGGCTTCCTGGATACGCTGGTTGATCCCCGGAACGGGCCGGACCTCTCCGGCCAGCCCCACTTCGCCGAAGGCAATCAGGCGGATGGGCAGCGGCTTGCGTGCCTTGGCTGAGGCGACGGCAAGGGCCACCGCAAGGTCCGTGGCGGGCTCGCTGAGCTTCACTCCGCCCACGGTTGCAACGTAGGAATCGTCCTTGTGCAGCAGGGTTCCGGCGCGTTGCTGCAGGACGGCCAGCAGCATGGAGACCCGCGAACTGTCCAGCCCGCTGGTGGCCCGGCGCGGCTGCGAATTGGGGCTCTCGGCCAGCAGCGACTGTACCTCCGCCAGCAGCGGACGCCGGCCTTCCATGGTCACTGTGATGCAGGTGCCCGAGACCGGTTCCTTAGTGCGGCTCACGAACAGTCCGCTCGGATCTGCGAGGCCTTCGATACCGTTCTCGTTCAGGTCGAAGCAGCCCACATCATCCGTGGGCCCATAACGGTTCTTGACCGCCCGGAGCAGCCGCAGCCTCGAGTGCCGCTCGCCTTCGAACTGGCACACCACGTCCACCAGGTGCTCCAGCAGCCGGGGCCCTGCAATGGAGCCGTCCTTGGTGACGTGCCCTACCAGCAGGGTGGTCATGTTCCGCCGCTTGGCCGCCGCGATAATGGACGCCGCCACTTCCCGGACCTGCGAAACACCGCCTGCACTGCCGTCGACGTCGGCGCTGCTGAGGGTCTGCACCGAGTCCACGATCAGGAGCCGCGGCTCAATCTTCTCCACCTGCCCCAGCGCCTGGCCCAGGTCTGTTTCCGCCGAAAGGTACAAGGACTCCGCGACGGCGTCGATCCGCTCAGCGCGCAGCTTCACCTGCGCGGCTGACTCCTCACCCGTCACGTACAGGACGTCCTGCGCGGTGCGGGCAAACTTCGCGGCCACATCCAGCAGCAGCGTGGACTTTCCGACGCCAGGTTCACCGGCGAGCAGGATCACCGCGCCCGGTACCAGGCCGCCGCCCAGCACGCGGTCCAGCTCATCGACGCCTGTGGGCAGGAAAGCAGCCGTGGTGGCGTCCACCTCGGCAATCCGGCGGGCCGGCTCGAGGACTGTTGTGGCCGCCGTCGTACGCGCAACCGCGGCGCCCGTTTCCTCAACGGTGCCCCACGCCTGGCACTCGCCGCAGCGCCCCACCCACTTGACGGTGGTCCAGCCGCACTCGGCGCACTTGTAGGCGGGCGCTTTGGACGCCCGGGAAGTCTTTGTAGCCATGGGGTCCACCCTAACGGCGGGCCCGGACATTCCCCGCCCGCACCCTAACCTCCCACCAAGTGACGCACCGAGAGAGCGCTCTCTTGACAGTGATCTGCGCCACCTCTACAGTTGAAGAACTTGCCAGAGAGCGCTCTCTCAGCGCCGGTAAATCCCCCACAAAGGAGTGACCTTGAAATTCGCACGACATACTGCGGCCGCCATCGCGGGCGCAGCAGCCCTGGCCCTGATGGCCACCGGCTGCAGCAGCAGCAAAGAACAGGCAGCCAGCGCAGACAACCCCGTGGAACTCACGGTCACCACCTTCGGAACCTTCGGCTATGACGATCTCTACGGTGAATATGAGCAGGCCAATCCCGGAGTCAAGATCAAGGCCACAAACATCGACCGGGGAGCCAACGCCCGCACCGACGCGTTCACGAAACTTGCTGCCGGTTCAGGCCTCAGCGACGTTGTGGCCATCGAGGAAGGCTGGCTGGGGTCCATCATGGAAGTCTCGGACCAGTTCGTGGACCTCAACGAGCACGGGGCAGCAGACATCAAGGACAACTGGGTTGACTGGAAGTTCAAGCAGGGCACCGATCCCGACGGCCGCGTCATTGGTTACGGAACTGACATCGGACCGCAGGGCCTCTGCTACAACGGCAAACTGTTTGAGTCTGCCGGCCTGCCCAAGGACCGCGAATCGGTAGCGAAGCTGTTCGGCGGCGAGGACGCCACCTGGGAGACCTACTTCAAGCTCGGCGAGCAGTACAAGGCAGCCACCGGCAAGGCCTGGTACGACCAGTCCGGCTTTGTCTGGAACTCCATGGTCAACCAGATGGAAGAGGGCTACTACACCAAAGACGGGGAGCTGAACGTCGATGGCAACGCGGAGATGAAAGCCAAATTCGAGCTGCTGGCTGCCGGAACCGCGGCCGGATTGTCCGCCAACCAAACCCAGTGGGACTGGGGCAACGGCAAGGCGTTCACTGACGGTTCCTTCGCCACGTTCGTCTGCCCCGGCTGGATGCTCGGCACCATCAAGGGCCAGCTTGAATCAGCGGGCGGCGGGGCGGACAGCGGCTGGGACTTCGCCGACGTCTTCCCCGGAGGTGCCTCCAACTGGGGCGGTGCCTTCCTCTCAGTGCCCAAGACCTCCGAGCATCCCGCGGAAGCTGCCAAGCTCGCAGCCTGGCTCACCGCCCCTGAGCAGCAGGTGAAGCAGTCGGCCGCCGCCAACAATTTCCCCAGCACCCTCAAGGCACAGGAAAAGCTCGTAGCGGATGCCACCCCCAACGTGCTGTTCAACAACGCCCCCACCGGCGTTATCCTCGCCAACCGCGCCAAGGGAGTGGTGGCCCAGTTCAAGGGACCGGACGATTCCGTCATCCAGGAGAACGTGTTCGGGCCCGCCATGAAAATGCTCGACGGCGGGACCGCCGACGCTGACAAGGCCTGGTCCGAAGCGCTGGCCCTCCTCAACGACCTGGTCGTAAACAACTAGCACCACCCGCTGTGGGGCCTCCCGGAAGGGAGGCCCCCCGATGGAGGGCAAGAGCCCATGACAACCACCCTGAACCGGACCGCCAAACCCGTGGCCATCAAGCCGAAACCAACCTTCAAGCAGCGCCTGAACGTCTTCGACGTCAAAGCGTCGCCATACCTCTACATCGCCCCGTTCTTTATCCTCTTCGCCCTGGTCGGACTCTTTCCACTGGTGTACACCTTTGTGGTGAGCCTCTTCGACTGGCACCTGCTCAAGGGCCAGGGGGACTTCGTGGGGCTCCAGAACTTCGCGGAAGTCCTGCAGGACCGCTTTTTCTGGAACTCCCTGTTCAACACGGTAAGCATCTTCCTGCTCTCCGCCGTCCCGCAGCTTGCCATCGCACTCTTCCTGGCCGCAATGCTTGACCAGAACCTCCGGGCCAGGACCTTCTGGCGGATGAGCGTCCTCCTGCCCTACGTTGTGACGCCGGTGGCAGTGGCCATGATCTTCACCAACATGTTCGGCGAGCAGTACGGCCTGATCAACAACGTCCTGGGCAACTTCGGCCTGGACCCCGTGATGTGGAAAAGCGAAACCCTGCCCAGCCACATCGCCATCGCCACCATGGTGAACTGGCGCTGGACCGGCTACAACGCGCTGATCCTGCTCGCAGCCATGCAGGCCGTACCCCGCGACCTCTATGAGTCCGCCGCACTGGACGGAGCCGGAGCCGTGCGGCGGTTCTTCAGCATCACCCTGCCGAGCATCCGCCCCACCATGGTGTTTGTGGTCATCACATCCACCATCGGCGGCCTGCAAATCTTCACCGAGCCGCGGCTGTTCGATCCCGCCACCGCCGGCGGTTCCCAGCGGCAGTTCCAGACCACCGTGCTGTACCTCTGGGAAATGGCGTTTCAGCGCCAGAACTTCGGCAAGGCATCCACCATCGCCTGGCTGCTTTTCCTGATCATCGTGCTGTTCGGCGTCATCAACTACCTCATCTCCCGGCGCATCGCCACCGCAGACGCCGCCAAACCCTCCCGGGCTGCCCGGAGACGCGCCGAAAGGACCACACGATGAGCACCATCGAAGGGGCAGCCCCCGCACCTGCCGAATCCCGCACCTCCGGAACGGCTGCGCCCGGCCGGTCCACAGGGCTCCGCAAGCGCTTCTTCGGCTCCGGGGAAAAACCCGGTTTCCTGACTTACGGCCTCCTCCTGGCGTTCCTGCTGTCCTCGGCCTACCCCCTGTGGTGGTCCGCCGTGATCGGCAGCCGGTCCAACGAGGCCCTCGGCGAAACCTGGCCGCCACTGCTTCCAGGCGGAAACTTCTGGACCAACGTGGGCGAAGTCTTCGACACCATTCCCTTCTGGCTCGCCCTGGGCAACAGCGTGCTGATTTCCTGCATCATCACCGTTTCGGTGGTGGGCTTCTCAACCCTGGCCGGCTACGCGTTCGCCAAGCTCCGCTTCAAGGGCCGTGACGGGCTGATGCTGATGGTGGTGGCCACCATGGCCATCCCCACCCAGCTGGGCATCATCCCGCTCTTTATGGTGATGCGCACCCTGGGCTGGACCGGCGAAATCGGGGCCGTGGTGGTGCCCACCCTGGTGACCGCGTTCGGCGTCTTTTTTATGCGGCAGTACCTGGTGGACGTCATCCCGGACGAACTGATCGAGTCCGCCAGGATGGACGGTGCCAGCATGATTTCCACCTTCCGGCATGTCGCCATTCCGGCCGCGCGGCCTGCCATGGCTATCTTGGGCCTGTTCACCTTTATGACGGCCTGGACCGATTTTCTTTGGCCCCTGCTGGTGCTCGACGCCGGCAACCCCACCTTGCAGACGGCGCTCAGCCAGCTGCAGTCGGCCCGCTACGTGGACTACTCCGTGGTCCTCGCCGGCGCGGTGCTGGCAACCCTCCCGCTGCTGGTGCTCTTCGTGCTCGCAGGAAAACAACTCATCTCAGGAATCATGCAAGGAGCAGTGAAGGGCTGAATGCAGCACTCAACATATAAGCGGCAATGGCCCGAGGGCTTCCTCTGGGGATCGGCAACGGCGGCCGCCCAGGTCGAGGGCGCCGGCCACGAAGGCGGCAAGGAAGATTCCATTTGGGACCACTTCGCCAGGATCCCGGGCGCCATAGCCAACGGTGACACCCTCGAGCAGGCAGTGGACCACTATCACCGGATGCCCCAGGACGTCCGGCTGATGAAGGAATTGGGACTGGATTCCTACCGGTTCTCCACCAGCTGGGCGCGGGTCCGCCCCGGAGACAGGACCGCGAACCGCGAGGGGCTGGACTTCTACTCCCGGCTGGTGGACGAGCTGCTCGAAGCAGGCATCCTGCCGTGGCTCACCCTCTACCACTGGGACCTGCCGCAAGCACTTGAGGAGAAGGGCGGCTGGGCCAACCGGGACACCGCCTACCGGTTCGTGGAGTACGCGGACGATGTGTACTCGGCCTTGGGGGACCGCGTGCGCCACTGGACCACGTTCAACGAACCCTTCTGTTCGTCACTGCTGGGCTACGGGGCCGGTGTCCATGCGCCGGGCCGTCAGGAGCCCGCGGCTGCCATCGCCGCCGTGCATCACCAGCACCTGGCCCACGGGCTGGCAGTCAATGCGCTGCGAAGCCGTGGAGCCGGGCAGTTGGGTATCACCCTTAACCTGAGCAATTCGATTCCGCGGGACAGCCAGGACCCGGCGGACCTCGACGCCGCCCGCCGGTTCGACTCCCTGCAGAACAGGATTTTCCTGGATCCCATTCTGCGGGGAAGTTACCCGGAGGATTCGCTGCGGGACCTGGCACCTTTTGGCCTGCAGGACGTGATTCGTCCGGGCGACCTCGAAATCATCAGCGCGCCCCTGGACTTCCTCGGCGTGAACCACTACCACGATGACCTGATCAGCGGCCACGCGGACGCCGCCGGGAGCGACGGCCACTCCGGCGGCGCCGAACGTCCCACCGCCTCACCCTGGATCGGCTCCGAGGACATCGCGTTCCCCAGCCGGGGGCTGCCGAGGACAGCCATGGGCTGGGAAGTTAACCCGAAGGGCCTGCGCACCTTGCTGGTCCGGCTGGGTGAGGAGTATCCGTCCCTGCCGCCGCTGTACATCACCGAAAACGGTGCCGCCTACGAGGACACTGTCAGCCCGGACGGCGCCGTCCACGACGACGAGCGGGCCCGCTTCATCCTGGACCATGTGGCCGCCGTAGGCGAAGCCATAGACCAGGGCGCGGACGTCCGCGGCTACTTCGTCTGGTCACTGCTGGACAACTTCGAATGGTCGTGGGGCTACGGAAAACGGTTCGGGATTGTCCGCGTGGATTACGGCAGCTTCGAACGCACCGTCAAGGACAGCGGAAAGGCCTACGCCGGATTGATCGCCGCCGCCAAGCGGAACATTCCACGACCCGCCGTGTCCCTGCCCGCCTAAACTGAAATCCCCGGCCCAGTGCCAGCTAGATCACGGAGCAAAGATTGTGAAGCAAGACCCCAGCGCCAGCAGGCCAGCGCCCACCCTTGAAATGGTGGCGGCGCTGGCCGGCGTTTCCCGCGCCACCGTTTCGCGGGTGGTTAATGACGTGCCGAGCGTGGATGAGGACATCGCTGCCAAGGTGCGGCAGGCCATCCTCGCCGTGAACTACACCCCCAACCGGGCTGCCCGTACCCTGGCCAGCAGGCGGCCCAACTCGGTGACCCTGATCGTGCCGGAGTCCACGTCCAAGGTCTTCGCGGACCCGTTCTTCGCATCAGTGGTGCAGGGCGTTGCCCTGTATCTGGCAGACACGGACTACACCCTGAACATGGTGATCGCCTCCGAGGCCAAGCCGGAAAAGACGCGGGCTTTCCTGCTCGGGGGGAGCGTGGCAGGGGCCCTGGTGGTGTCCCACCATGCCGGGACACGTCCTGGACCCACCTGGGCGACTACATCCCGATGGTGTTCGCCGGCCGGCCCCTGCGCGAAAGCGGCAGCTACTACGTGGATGTTGACAATGAGGCTGCAGCCGCAGGGGCAACCCGGCTGCTGATCGAACGGGGACGGCACAACATCGCCACCATCGCCGGCCCCCAGGACATGCCGCCGGGCATTGACCGTGTCAACGGCTGGCGAAAAGCCATGGCGGAAGCGGGACTGGATGATTCCATGGTGGAGTACGGGGACTTCACCCATGCCTCCGGGGCCAAAGCTATGCGGCGGCTGCTGGGCAGCGGGCGGCAGGTGGACGGCCTGTTCGTCGCCAACGACCAGATGGCCGCCGGTGCCTACACCGTGCTGCAGGAACGCGGGCTCCGGATACCCGAGGACGTTGCCGTGGTGGGGTTCGACGACGATTCGTTCGCTGTTTCCGTGGATCCGCAGCTCACCACCGTGCACCACCCGATTATCGACATGGGAAAGAAAATGGCGGAAATCCTGGTGAACCTGATCGAGGGCAAGGACCCCGACCGGGTGACACAGATTCCCACCTCACTCGTAGTACGCGGGTCCGCCTGATGGGCAGCGCGGAGAAGGGTTCCGTCTACGGCGCGCGCCCGTTGCGGTGGGGTGTTGTGGCCACCGGCAGGATTGCCCACCGCGTCACCCGGGACCTCGCCTGCCTTGAGGATGCCGCACTGTACGCCGTGAGTTCGCGGAGCGCCGCTTCTGCCCGGGCCTTCGCGGAAGAACATGGTTTTGCAACCTGCTACCACGACACTGCCGCCGCAACCGGCTGCCAGCAGCTGTTCGCCGACCCGCTGGTGGACGTGGTGTACATCGCCACGCCGCATGCCCAGCACTTCGAAGTTGCCCGTGCGGCCCTCGACGCCGGCAAACACGTCTTGTGCGAGAAACCCCTCACCATCAACGCCGGGGAAGCCCGGGAGCTGACCCGGCTGGCGGGAGAACGGGGAGTGTTCCTCATGGAGGCGGTGTGGACCCGCTTCCTGCCGGCCACCCGCCGCGCGCTGGAGCTTGCCGGCAGCGGCGCGATCGGCACGGTCCGCTGGGTCCAGGCGGACCTGGGCTTTCCGGCTGTTTACGATCCCGCGGACAGGCTGTGGGATCCGGCTGCCGGCGGCGGCGCCCTCCTGGACCTCGCGGTGTACCCGCTGACCTGGGCTGTGGCTGCCCTCGGGTTTCCCACCCGGCTCACCGCCGCAGGCCACCTGAACCAGGACGGCGTGGACGTGCAGAATACGCTCACCCTCGAATACCCGGAGGGTGCCGCAGCCCAGCTGACCTCCTCACTCTCGTCTGCCGGCCCGGGCATGGCAACACTCGCCGGAACCGCCGGCTGGATCAGGACCGGTTCGCCGCTGTACCGCCCGAAAAGCCTGGAAATCTGCGGCCTGGACGGCAGCATCCGGGTTGAGGAATTTCCCGAGGAGACCGAGGGCTTCATCCACGAACTGCGGGAAACGGCCCGCTGTATCCGCGCCGGTCTCCAGGAGAGCCCGCTGATGCCCTGGGCCGAAACCGTGCAGATGATGCAGCTGCTGGACGAAGCACGGCAGCAGCTCGGGCTGCAGTATCCCAACGACGTTTAGGGTTTTAGCCGGGTCAACGACCCGGGGGGACAAGCTAAAGCGCCGGCAGCACGTCCCGGGCCTCGCGGGCATCCATCCCGGTGGCCTCAAGCAGGTCCACCATCAGGGGCCGGTACAGCATCACCACCGTTTCGCCTTCCAGCCGCTGCACTTCCAGCAGCTTCGGGTGCAGCCGCAGGGCAATCCCGCTCAGGTCCCGGCGGGCCGTGCGCAGGTGGGCGCGGCGGACGCCGTCGTGCGTTTCCGCCAGGCCCAGCGACAACTCGTCAATCGCGGCAGCGGTTTCCTGCAGCACCTCTGCGATGTTCTCCGTGGCCTCGTCCGAGAGCGCCGCGTGGTTGATGGCGCTGGTCAGCCGGCGGGCGAAAACCCGGCTGTTCCTCAATGCCAGGTCGATAAAGTCCAGCGACACTTTCAGCTGGTCCAGCTCCTCCCGGTGCCGCCGGTAGGCAGGCGCCAGCGTGGCCACCTCCCCTGATGCGCGGAGGGACTGGCGCATCCCGTCGACCAGCGGCTGGCAGTTCCGGCCCCGGATGAGCGCATGCCAGGCCTGGGTGGAGTCACTGTTGGCCAGCGCGCCGGCACACTCGCGCAGCACCTCCGCCAGTTCATGGAGCAGCTTCTGGACGTCCTTGCGCGGCTCCCGGCGCGGATCCTTGGGGATCAGGATGGTCACCAGCAGCGCGCACAGGCCGCCCACCACGGCGTCGATGCTGCGGGTAAAAGGCCCGCCTGCCGGCGCCGGCAGCAGCACCACCAGGAGCGACTGCAGCCCCAGCTGCGTGGTGAAGATAGTGCCGCTGTCCAGGAAGCGGGCCAGCAGGATGGAGAAAAGAAGGACGACGGCGGCCTGCCAGATTCCGCTGCCCAGCCAGTGCAGGAGGAGGTCGCCCACCGCGATGCCGATAGTGCAGCCCAGCCCCACCTCCACCACCCGCCGCAGCCGCGGTTCGCGCGAGAAGCCCAGCGCGATCAGGGACGAAGTGGCAGCGAACAGGGGCCCGGAATGGCCCAGCACGTACTCGGCGAAGGCATAGGCGCCCACGGCACACAAGGTCATCTGGACGGCGGGAACCAGCGAATTCCGGCTCCGGATCAGGCCGGTGCGGATACGCCCGCGCAAAAAACGCCTGCCCGCTGAGAGTCCTGCTGCCGAAGCCATGACGTCCAGTGTATTTGCTGGCCCGCCCTTTTATCGGCCAGCGCCGTGCACTACGGCCGGAGCTGCGATACGCGCAATGGGAACCCGGTACTTGTAAGCCAATATCCCGCCGTCGTTAACGTTCCGTTCACCTTGGACAGCCCATCCCTTTACCTGCGGCCCCTAACTTCGATGAAGGTACAAAACGTACGCATCGCGCTGCAGGGTTCTCCGCCCCGCCCGCACATAAACACCCTGGAAGGGGTACACCTAGTGAAGGCACTCCGCTTCGGCCGCCACGCGGCTATCGCTGTTATCGCAGCCGGCGCACTCGCGCTCACCTCCTGCGGTTCAGACAACGCCACTAACACTGCGCCCGGCGGCACCCAGACTGCTGGCGGCTCGAAGGTCACCGGCACGCTCACCGGCATCGGCTCCTCCGCGCAGGGCGCGGCAATGGACGCCTGGAAGACCGAGTTCGCCGCCGCCAACCCCGGCGCCACGGTGCAGTACTCGCCGGACGGATCCGGCGCGGGCCGCAAGGCCCTCCTGGACGGATCCGCCCAGTTCGGCGGCTCCGACGCCTACCTGAAGGACGACGAGTACGCCACCTCCCAGACTGTCTGTGGTCCTGACGGCGCACTGAACATCCCGGTCTACATCTCGCCGATCGCCGTCGCCTTCAACTTGCCCGGCATCACGGAACTGAAGCTGGACGCCGCCACCGTTGCCAAGATCTTCCGCGGCGAGATCGCCAACTGGAACGATCCCGCCATCGCTGCCCTGAACGAGGGCGTCACCCTGCCGGACCTCAAGGTCACCCCGGTGAACCGCTCTGACGACTCGGGCACCACCACCAACTTCACCGACTACCTGGCTGCCGCAGCACCTGAAGTCTGGACGGACGAGGCCTCCGGCGTTTGGCCTGCTTCCCTGCAGGGCGAGAACGCCAAGGGCACCTCCGGCGTGGTCAAGACCGTCACCGACACCCCCGGCGCCATCACCTACGCGGACGACTCCGCAGTGGGCGGATCCCTCGGCGTTGCGCAGATCAAGGTCGGCGAAACCTTCACCGAAATCTCAGCGGAAGCCGCAGCGAAGGCTGTTGACGCGGGCACCCCGGTGGATGGCCGCTCTGCCAACGACCTGTCCATCAAGCTGGACCGCAAGACCACCAGCGAGGGCGCTTACCCCATCGTGCTGGTGTCCTTCCACGTCGTCTGCTCCACCTACGAGAGCCAGGAGACCGTTGACCTGGTCAAGGCCTTCGAGAGCTACGTAGTTTCCGAGGAAGGCCAGCAGGCCGCCGCTGACTCCGCGAAGTCCGCCCCGCTGTCTTCGGCCCTTGCAGAGAAGGCCGCCACGGCCATCGAGAGCATCAAGGTCAAGTCCTAGTTACCGCTCCAAAACCGGGTTCCCCGCCTGCCGAGAGGCAGTGCGGGGAACTTCGGTTTGGACGCAGCATTTTCCAGTGTCAGTAAACGATCGAAGGGCCGTCGAATGACCGCCACCCCCCTGACCAGCACCCAGGGCGCCGGCCGCGCCGGGGACAAGATATTTTCCGGCGCAGCACTGGCCGCCGGCTGCCTCATCCTCGCCGTCCTCTTCGGCGTCGCGCTCTTCCTGGTGGTCCAGGCCATCCCGGCGCTGACCGCGCCTGCCGCACAAATCCAGGGCGGGGCGGGCTTCTTCGCGTACATCTGGCCCATCGTGATCGGCACGCTCATTGCGGCTGCCATCGCGCTGGTGATCGCCACTCCGATCGCCATTGGCGTGGCCCTGTTCATCTCGCACTTCGCCCCCCGCCGCCTCGCGGCAGGACTGGGCTACGTGGTGGACCTGCTCGCCGCCATCCCGTCCGTGGTCTACGGCGCGTGGGGTGCTGCGTTCCTGGCCAAGGAAATCTCCCCGGCCTACAACTGGCTCGCCGCGAACATGGCCTGGCTGCCCATTTTCCAGGGACCTGCCTCCGCCACCGGCAAGACCATCCTGACGGCCGGCATCGTCCTGTCCGTTATGGTGCTGCCCATCATCACCTCCCTGTCCCGCGAGATCTTCCTGCAGACCCCCAAACTGCATGAGGAAGCCGCGCTTGCCCTCGGTGCCACGCGCTGGGAAATGATCAAGATGTCCGTCCTGCCCTTCGCGCGGCCGGGCATCATCAGCGCCGTCATGCTGGGCCTTGGCCGCGCCCTTGGCGAGACCATGGCAGTTGCCCTGGTGCTGTCCTCCGGCGCCCTGACCGCCAGCCTGATCCAGTCCGGCAACCAGACCATCGCCGCGGAGATCGCCCTGAACTTCCCGGAGGCAAGCGGTCTTAAAGTCAGCACACTCATCGCCGCCGGCCTGGTCCTGTTCGTCATCACACTGGCCGTGAACATGATCGCGCGCTGGATCATCACCCGGCACAAAGAATTCTCGGGAGCCAACTAAATGACCTCCACGCTCACGCCCGTCCGCAGCAAGCGCTCGGCGCTCACGAAGGGCCAGCTGCCCAAGTATGCCCCCTATGTGGTCCTGGCCGCCGCCCTGGTTGTGGGCGCCGCCATCCTGGCGCTGGTGGGCTTCAACGCCTTCGGCTGGGGCATCGTCTCCGCGATCCTGTTCGCCGTCGGCCTGGTGTCCTGGAGCGCCGCGGTGGAGGGTTCCCGCAAGGCGAAGGACAAACTGGCCACCTGCCTGGTGGTGGGATCCTTCCTGGTGGCACTGCTGCCGCTCATCTCGGTGATCTGGACCGTCCTCGTGAACGGCGTGCCCGGCCTCCTTACCCCCGGGTTCCTCAGCACCTCCATGAACGGCGTCACCGGCGTGTTTGACAACAGGGCGGTGGAGAACGGTACCCCGGTACTGGGCGGCATTTATCACGCGCTCCTGGGCACCATCCAGATCACCCTGCTGGCCACCTTCATCTCCGTGCCGGTCGGCCTGCTGACGGCCATCTACCTGGTGGAGTACGGCAACGACGGCCGGCTGGCCCGCGCCATCACCTTCTTCGTCGACGTGATGACCGGCATTCCGTCCATCGTGGCCGGCCTCTTCGCCGCCGCCTTTTTCTTCGCCGTGGTGGGCCCGGGCACCAAGACAGGCGCCGTAGCCGCCGTCGCACTGTCCGTCCTGATGATCCCCGTGGTGGTTCGCTCCAGCGAGGAAATGCTGAAGATCGTGCCCAACGAACTCCGGGAAGCGGCGTACGCGCTGGGCGTACGCAAATGGCGGACCATCATCAAAGTGGTGATACCGACGGCGATCTCCGGCATCGCTTCGGGCGTCACCTTGGCCATCGCGCGTGTTATCGGCGAGACGGCGCCCATCCTGGTCACCGCCGGCTTCGCCACCAGCATCAACTCCAACGTGTTCAGCGGCTGGATGGCCTCGCTGCCCACCTTCATCTACACCCAGATCCTGAACCCCACCTCACCGGCCAACCCGGACCCGTCCTCCCAGCGGGCCTGGGGCGCCGCCCTGGTGCTGATCATCCTGGTGATGATCCTCAACCTCGGCGCCCGGCTGATCGCCAGGATCTTCGCCCCCAAGACCGGCCGCTGACGCCTGCTCGCGGCGGCGGGCGCCATCCTGAACACCCCATTCCGATCCTTCGGGCCGGAACCTAGACTTCAATTCATCCCCAGTTAGTGAAGGAACACCATGTCTAAGCGCATCGACGTCAAGGACCTGAACGTGTACTACGGCGATTTCCTCGCCGTGGAGGACGTCACCATCAACATCGAGGCCAAGTCCGTCACCGCTTTCATCGGCCCCTCCGGCTGCGGCAAGTCCACCTTCCTGCGGACCCTGAACCGCATGCACGAGGTACTTCCCGGCGCCCGAGTGGAGGGCGAGGTGCTCCTCGACGGGGACAACCTGTACGGCCCCGGCGTGGACCCCGTCACCGTCCGCTCGCAGATCGGCATGGTGTTCCAGCGGCCCAATCCGTTCCCCACCATGTCCATCCGGGACAACGTGCTGGCGGGCGTGAAGCTGAACAACAAAAAGATCTCCAAGGGTGAGGCCGACGTCCTGGTGGAACGTTCGCTGAAGGGCGCCAACCTCTGGAACGAGGTCAAGGACCGCCTGGACAAGCCCGGTTCGGGCCTGTCCGGCGGCCAGCAGCAGCGCCTGTGCATCGCCCGCGCCATCGCCGTGGAGCCCCAGGTGATCCTGATGGACGAGCCGTGCTCCGCCCTGGACCCCATCTCCACGCTGGCCATCGAAGACCTCATCAACGAGCTCAAGGACCAGTACACGGTGGTGATCGTGACGCATAACATGCAGCAGGCCGCCCGCGTTTCGGACCGCACCGCGTTCTTCAACATCGCCGGCACGGGCAAACCGGGCAAGCTCATCGAAATCGGGGACACCCACACCATCTTCAGCAACCCCACCCAGAAGGCAACGGAAGACTACGTCTCCGGCCGCTTCGGGTGAGCCGCGCCTCCGGCAGCCGCTGCCTCCGGAGGACGTCACCCTGCCGCCTGGACGCCGGACGTCACCCTGCCGCTTGAGGCCGGCCGAGTCCAGTGGCAAGAGCGCATCCGTTTTAGTACGCTTACCTAGTTACTAGGCTGGCTAGCAACAAGTTGAGCAGGGAGTCCCACCGTGACGCAGACAGCAAGCAGGCCCATGCACCAACAGCTGAGGATTGCCGGTCATGGTTCACTGCCGCAGCAGGCGGCAATCCCGGCAGCGGCCGTGCCTGAAATGTGTTCCCGGGACGTGTGGCTTGCAAGTTCCTATCTCGAAAGCGTCCAGTGGGAGCTGGACGCAGCCCACGAGTCCCTCCTGCAGGCAGTTCGGCGGGCAGCGGAAGCAGGTGCCGACCCTCGGGAGCTCTGCAAAGCCGCTAACATCACGCCGGGGGAGCTGGACGACATCCTGAAGCCGGGGACGCAGGTGGCAACGCAGGCGGCATCCTAAGGCTCTGCCGGCGGACGGCTGCCCTGCCGGGTGCCTCGCAAGCGCCGCCGTCGTACGCCTAACGGGACTGAATGCCTACTCGGGTACTTCGAGCTGGAAGCCGCACCTGCAGCGCAGCACCCTGGTGGGCAGTGACACGGTGCTGAGTCCGCCGCTGCTGCTGCTGCGGTAGCACAGCCTTTCTATCTCAAACTCTGCTTCCTCCATGGGGAATCCGCAGTGGATGTACTCGTCGCCGAACATAATGACCTTCGCCATCCAGCGCACCTGGCCCAGGGCCGCAGCGACGTCGGCCGCGTACGCGAGGTGCTCCTGGAACCGGCGGCACTCATTGCAGGTGTAGGAGACGGTGACCAGGTCGCCGTTGGCCGCTCCCATCGCGATGATTGCGTGGATGGTCAGCTTTTGTTCGGTCCCGCACAGCTCGCAGCGCATGCGCCGCGGCTGGGGGAGGTTGTGCCGGGGTGTCGAGGAAGACATGGCGCCTGGCCTTTTCCAGGATGTGCATCCAGTCCGCCGATGTGCTTCAGCGGCATGCTCCGCGGCCCTGCACCCGGCGGCGGATGTCAGACCCGGCAGCAGCGCTGGGGGCCTACTTTTGAATCTACGTCACCGGCGTCCGGCTGTACAGATCACCGGCTTCAGGAGTCCCGGCATCCCCGGCACGGCAGGGGAGCAGGGGAGCAGGGGGCGACGGCGGTGTTCCCTGGGGTGCTCGTTTCCCGCCCCGCGCTCGTTTCCCGCCCCGCGCTCGTTCCCGGCCCGCGCTACTGGACCGGCCGCAGGCCGGAGGACAGTCCAGCGCCGCTATCCCGGCAGCGGCGACAGCGCCAGCGCCAGCACAAAAGCGAGCGCGGCCGTGGCCGCCGGGGTGAGAATCCAGAGCCCCACGATGCGGATCACCAGCTTCCGGTTGGTCACCGAAAAGTGCTGGTTTTCGCCTGCGCCCAGCACGGCCGAGGTGACGGTGTGCGTGGTGGAGAGCGGCCAGTGCAGGCCGATGGCGCCCACAAAAAGCATGACGGCGCTGAAAATCTGCGCCACAGAACCCCGCAGCGGATCGATCCTGGTGATTTTGTAGCCGATAGTGTGCGAGATCCGCCAGCCGCCGTACATTGTTCCGGCGGTAATCATCACGGCGGAAAGCAGCGCCACCCACACGGGGAGGGTGCCGCCGTCGGAATAGCCGCCGGCCAGCAGGGCCAGCAGGAGGACCGCGCTGATCCGTTGCCCGTCCTGCAGGCCGTGGCCGAACGCTACTGCCCCCGCGGCGATGGACTGGCTCCGGCGGAACCTCTGGTTCACCACGTTCGGCTGGGTGTGGCGGGCTGCCCAGGTGGCGGGGTAGACCAGCAGGAACGCCCCGCTGTAGGCCACCAGCGGCGACAGCACCAGTGGCAGGATGACCTGGAACAACAGGGAGCGGTCCACCCCTCCCACGCCTGCCCCGCCCACAGCGAGGCTGGCGAGCCCGGCCCCGGCAAGGCCGCCCACCAGCGCGTGGGTGGAGGAGGCCGGGATGCCCCGCCACCACAGGATGATGCCCCAGGCGATGGCGCTGGCCAGGCCGGCGAGGAGGATGCTGAGCCCGTCCGTTCCGGACGGAAGGTTGATCCAGGTCTGGCTGACGGCCACCGCCAGGCCTGCGCTGAGCAGGGCGCCGATGAAGTTGAAGAAGGCTGCAAGCAGCACTGCCACGCTGGGCGTGAGCGCACGGGTGCGCACGGCCAGGGCAACAGAGGTGGAGGCGTCACGGAACCCGTTGACGAAGGCGAATACGGCGGCCAGGACCACCACCGCGCCGAAGACGGCTGCCGTCACCTCAGGATTCCTTGACGATGATGCTGCCTACCTGCGTGGCGATGCGCCGCATGTCCTTGGTGACGTCCACCAGCTGGTTGGCGATATCCCGGTTGCGGGAGTACTGCGCCCATTTCATCTCGCTGATCATGTCCGCCACCCACACCCGGTGCGTCCGTTCGGCGCGCTTGGCCAGGCGGAGGATTTCAATCCAGTAGTCCTCCAGGTCATCCAGGTTGTCCAGCCGGCGCATGGCATCGACGGTGAGCTCGGCCTGGCGGCTGATGATCTCCAGCTGGTCAGCGGCCCGCTTGGGCAGCCGCTCCAGCCGGTAGAGCGCCACCAGTTCCGCGGCGGCATCCAGCTTTTCGATGGCCTCGTTGAGGTAGCGCGATAGGGCGTACATGTCCTCACGCGGCAGCGGGTTCACGAAGCTGGTCCGCATATGCGTCAGAAGGGCGAAATGCAGTTCGGCGGACCGGGCCTCATGGTTGTGCATGTCCTCCACGAGCTTGCCGTGCTCCGCCGCCGGGACGCCGAGGATCTCGGCAAGGGTGGCGCTGCCGAGCACAATTTGCTGCGCCATTTGCGATAGGAGGTTCAGCCCGGCGGGCTCCTGGGGAAAAAGGCGCAGTTTCACGTAGTTACCGGTCTCCGGGAAAAGTTCAGGGCGGGAGTTGCCTGCCGTGTGACTTGACCCCGGCGCAACCAACGCTAACTCTACCGGCACGCAAAAGGAGCCCTGAAATGGGCAGACAGTAACGCACCCGCCAAGACGGGGCCGGCAGTCAGCGGACATAAAAATGGTGCCGAACCGGATACGCCTCTCGGCGGTAGGCCGCTCTAGGCGGCTGAATGTTGAAGCCCGGGGGTTTCGCGGCTCGGCACCAGTTTCAGTGTTCTACGTTGGTTGGCCCAAGTCAACATTGACAGATCGGGCCTCTTGGGCCAGAGCATGGACCCTTTTAGTCGAGTTCGCCCAGCCGCCAGGCGTTGGCGGCGTGCTCGAGGTCCTCAGCGGTTTTCACCAGCTGGTGCGAGTTGCGGGTGAGCTTGCTGGCGTGGGCCTCGTTTCCGTGCTCGGCACCATCGGCCAGCGTTGCCTGGCCGAGCGCCACCACCCGGCAGAACGCGGCGGAACGTTCCAGCGCCACGTCGAACTCGCCGTCGAACGCGCCGGAGAGGATGGCGTCCGCCATCGTCTTCATCTCGTCGGCTCCGGGAGGCTCGGCAGCGCCGGCCACCACGTTGGAAACCTGGGCGGTGTCCTTGCCGGCGCGGAAGTAGACGGAAATGCGCTCCGGGTCCTGCACCGTGGCCGCCCGCAAGGCATAGAGGCGCCAGAGTGCACCGGGAAGCGACCGGGCAGGGCTCTCCGCCCACATCTCCGCGATGGCCTCCAGCCCCTGCTCGTCCGCGAGCTTAACGAGCCGCTCGGTCACGGCCGGATCGTCGCTGTCGCGGCCGTGCCGGACCAGGGCCTGCGCGGCGAGGTGGGCGGCTTCGGACACGCGTGCGGGGTCCGCGCCGCCGGCAAACGGCTCGAAGTCCACCGGCGCAAAAGGCTTCGGCTTGTGGTGCCGGTTGGCGCCGCCGTATGGACTGGGACCTGGTTGCTCGCTCATGCCACCCACGCTACTCCTGTGCCGTGCCGGAAATCGAGCATCAGGCCCCTTGCCCACGGGCCCGACGACGCGTCCCTGCCTGCGTGCATAAGGGCCGGAACCATGGGTTAGAGTATTAAATGTCCAGAAATGGACTGGGCCGGGCAGGCTGGCACTTGGTGCCGAAACAGCCCGGCAGGGGCCTTTAGCTCAGTTGGTAGAGCATCGGACTTTTAATCCGTGGGTCGTGGGTTCGAGCCCCACAGGGCCCACTCTTTTAGCGAAGAGCGGGAATCCCCCGGCAGCCTTCCAGGCCGCCGGGGGATTTTTCGTTCACCCCACGCGCGTCGGCTGCAGCAAACGCGCCATGGCAGCAACGGGCACAATGGTGGCATGACAAAAAGCAGCACCGGGCGGCTGCCGCGCCTTGAGGACGTGGCTGGATTGGCTGGTGTCTCGCACCAGACCGTTTCCCGGGTGGTCAACGGCCACCCCAACGTCAGCAAGGCAACCCGCGAAAAGGTCGAGGCCGCCATCGCGCAGTTGGGCTACCGCCGGAACACCGCGGCCCGGAGCCTGGTGACCCGGCGCTCGCAGACCATCGGCGTGCTGGGCAGCGAGCTTTCACAGTACGGGCCCGCCCACACCTTGCTGGGAGTGGAGCGTGCCGCGCGGGATGCCGGCTACTTCGTCAGCATCGCGGCGCTCCGCTCAGTCGGCCGGGACGCCATCTTCGACGCGCTGCAGCACTTCACCGACCAGTCCGTGGACGGGATCGCCGTCCTGGTGCCGCACACCGAGACGCTGCGGATCCTGGAGGAGTTCAACCCCGGGGTGCCTGTGGTGGCCGTCGGTTCGCCGGGCGATGCTGCCGTGAGCGGCGCGATGGTGGACCAGAAGCGCGGGGCCCTGATCGCCGTCGGCCATCTCATCGAGCTGGGGCACCGGAGGATCGGCCACGTCGCAGGGCCGGCGGACTGGCTGGACAGTGCACTGCGCACCGAGGGCTGGCGTGAGGCACTGCAGCAGGCCGGCCTGCAGGACGATCTGCTGCTGGAAGGCGACTGGAGCGCGGAAAGCGGCTACGCGATCGGGCGGCGCCTGGCGGCGGAGCGGACGGCAACAGCCCTGTTCGTAGGCAACGACCAGATGGCCCTCGGTGTGCTGCGCGCGTTCAACGAGGCAGGCGTGCGCGTGCCCGACGACGTCTCCGTAGTGGGGTTCGACGACCAGCCCGAATCGGGCTACTTCACCCCGCCCCTCACCACGGTGCGGCAGGACTTCGAAGAGCTGGGCAGGCGGTGCGTGGATGCGATGCTGAAGGAGATCGAGGCAGGCGCCCCCGTGAGTTCCACGGTGGTCACCCCTGAACTGGTACGGCGGAAGAGCACCGCGGGCCTGGTGCGTCCGCGTTCGCTGTAGCCTGAACTGATGCCCCAGCCTGACACCATGCCCCGCAACAACGCGCTGTCCCGCCTGCTCGACGCCGGAGAGAACCTGGTCCTGGACGGTGCTTTGGCCACAGAACTTGAAGCGTACGGCTGCAACCTTGAGGACCCGCTGTGGTCCGCGAAAGTCCTGCTTGAACAGCCCGGGCTCGTCAAGCAGGTCCACCTCGACTACTTCAGGGCCGGGGCACGCGCCGCCATCACAGCCAGCTACCAGGCCACGCCGTTGGGGTTTGCGCGGCGGGGCATCTCCGCCGCCGAGGCTCTGGACCGGGTTGCCCTCAGCGTCCGCCTGGCTGACGAAGCCCGCCGCGAGTACCTGGCCGGGAACCCGGCGGCCGGACCATTGCTGGTGGCCGGTTCCGTTGGTCCCTACGGCGCCTACCTCGCCGACGGGTCCGAATACCGCGGGGATTACACCCTGAGCCGAGACGAATTCCTGGAGTTCCACCGGCCGCGGGTGGCAGCGCTCGTGGAAGCCGGAGCGGATGTCCTCGCTTGCGAAACGTTGCCTTCCCTGCCAGAAGCGGAGGCGCTGCTGGAACTGATTGCCGGGTTCGGCGTCGAATCCTGGCTGACGTTCACCCTCCGGGATGGAGCGCACATCAGTGACGGAACTCCGCTGGAACAGGTGGCGCAACTCTGCGATGCTGAGCCGCTTGTGGCTGCCATTGGTGTGAACTGCGTTCCGCTGGAGTTGGTCACCCCGGCGCTGGAAGCTTTGGGCCGGGCCACCGGCAAACCGCTGATCGCCTACCCTAACTCCGGGGAAACCTATGATGCCGCCACCAAGACCTGGGGGCCGGCCGAGTCGTCCGCTGCCGGCACCGGTGCTGTTGCTGACACCGGACGTGCGGTTGACGCCCGTGCTGTTGCTGGCAACGGAGGCGCGGCCGGGTCCGGACGGGCGCCCGCAAGCCTTGTGGAGGGAGTCCGGGAGTGGCAGGAACGTGGCGCGCGCCTGGTGGGCGGCTGCTGCAGGACAACGCCGCACGACATTGCCGCCCTGGCACAGCTCTGGCGGCCCTGATTCCGCATGAGCCCTGATCCCGGATCAGCCCTGATCCGCCTCCACGAAGACTTAAGCGGCCGGTGACTGAAGACTTAGGCGGCGGGTGATTTCTGCCGGGCTGCCGGAGCGTGACGGGCCCATCGGGCCCACTTGGGCCAGTAATTGATGACGGCATAGGCTGCCAGTGCCGCCGCCAAATGCAGGTGCAGCATCAGGTGGAGCGAGTACGCCGCAGGCGCTGCCGCCCCGGCATCCGGGGGAGGAGCCTGGGCGGCGTCCTGCACCACGCCCGGCGCACTGCCGCCGTGCCCGTGGCCCGTTATCCCATCCCCTGAGCCGCCGGAAAAGACTGCAAACCCCAGATGAAGCAGTTGCTGGGCCAGCGCGCACCCCAGCAGCACGGCCCAGCCGGGCAGGACGAAGCGCCCCATCATCGCTGCCGCCATGCCGAGAAGCGCTGCAACGGCCGCGAGGATCATCAAAGAGGGAGCCGGACCGCCGGCGGCCAGGTGCGCTGCCAGGCCGAGTCCTGTGCAGAGCGGACCGGCAAGCCACGCACGGGACCCGGTTCGCTCTTTCAGCTGCACGCTTTCCAACGAGGCCCCTTCCTTGTGGTCGGCATCAGTTCCGGGTTCATCATGTCCCTACCCTTTTTTGGCCCCGTCCCACAGTTCACGACGCCTTGGGGTGAAGCGCTGGGTGATCCGGAGGCGGGGGTGATCCGGAGATACCAGCGATCCGGAGGCGGGGGTGATCCGGAGATACCAGCGTTCCGGACATGCCAGCCATCCGGAGGTGCCAGCGCGTGTAGTGCGTTGTGGAGCTTCCTTCCCTTCCGTGAAGTGTTGCCCGGCTTGCTCGAGACCTGGAATGCCCATTGACTTCACCTTTGTTAGCGCTCACAATTGAAAGGCCGCGAAGCTGCGGCAGCTATTGGAGGATCTTTTATGGACGTCAGAGTGGACATGGACAGCTACGTCATCGGCGTGGACTACGGCACCCTCTCGGGCCGGGCCGTGGTGGTCCGGGTGCGGGACGGCAAGGAGCTCGGCAGTGGTGTGTACGAGTACCCGCATGCAGTAGTCACTGATGCACTTCCCGAGGACGTGGCGGGTCAAAACGCTGGCGGACAAGCCGTCCGGCTTCCGGGGGAATGGGCGCTGCAGGTGCCTGATGACTACCGCGACGTCCTGCGTTTTGCCGTCCCGGCTGCCGTCGCCGAGGCTGGGATCGACCCGGCCGCCGTCGTCGGAATTGCCACGGATTTCACCGCGTGCACCATGGTGCCGGCGAAGGCGGACGGTACCCCGCTGAACGAACTCCCGGGGTTCGAAAACCGGCCGCACGCCTACGTGAAGCTCTGGCGCCACCACGCCGCGCAGGGCCAGGCCGACAGGATCAACCAGCTGGCATCAGAACGCGGCGAAGAGTGGCTGCCCCGCTACGGCGGCTTGATTTCTTCAGAGTGGGAGTTCGCCAAGGGCCTGCAGCTGCTGGAAGAGGACCCCGAGGCCTACGCCGAGATGGACCACTGGGTGGAAGCGGCGGACTGGATTGTCTGGCAGCTCTGCGGCCAGTATGTCCGGAATGCGTGCACAGCCGGCTACAAGGGGATCTACCAGGACGGGCGCTACCCGTCGGAGGATTTCCTGGCCGCTTTGAACCCGGCCTTCAAGGACTTCGTCAGCGCTAAACTCGAGCACACGATCGGCCGCCTGGGCGACGCCGCCGGATACCTTACCGCTGAGGCTGCAGCCTGGACCGGCCTGCCCGAGGGCATCGCCGTGGCCGTGGGCAACGTTGACGCCCACGTGACCGCTCCGGCGGCGAAAGCAGTGGATCCGGGCCAGCTCGTGGCCATCATGGGCACCTCCACCTGCCATGTTATGAACGGCGACGAACTGCGCGAAGTGCCGGGTATGTGCGGCGTAGTGGACGGCGGCATCGTTGACGGGCTCTGGGGCTACGAGGCCGGCCAGTCGGGCGTGGGAGACATCTTCGGCTGGTTCACAAAATATGGGGTGCCGCCGGAATACCACCAGGCCGCCGAAGCTGCGGGCCTGGGCATCCACGAATACCTCACCGGACTGGCATCCCGGCAGGCCATCGGGGAACACGGACTGATCGCCTTGGACTGGCACTCGGGCAACCGGTCAGTGCTGGTGGACCATGAGCTGTCCGGAATCGTGGTGGGGCAGACCCTCGCCACCCGCCCCGAGGACACCTACCGCGCGCTGCTCGAAGCCACCGCCTTCGGCACCCGCACCATCGTGGACGCCTTCCGGGACGCCGGCGTCCCGGTCAAGGAGTTCATCGTGGCCGGCGGCCTGCTCAAGAACCCGCTCCTGATGCAGATCTACGCGGACGCCACGGGACTGCAGCTGTCCACCATCGGTTCGGCGCAGGGTCCGGCCCTGGGCTCGGCCATCCACGCCGCCGTGGCTGCCGGGAAGTACGCCAACATCCGCGAAGCCGCCGCCTCCATGGGGTCGGAACCGGGCGAGGTGTACACGCCTATTCCCGAGAACGTGGCGGCTTACGAGGAACTGTTCCAGGAATACAAGACCCTGCACGACTACTTCGGCCGCGGTACCAACGACGTGATGCACCGTCTCAAGGCCATCCAGCGCAGAGCACACCAAGGCTTCGGTTCCGCCGGACAACCGGCAAACACCGATGCGGCTGAACGCACCGATGCCGGCGCGGGGGTGCTGGCATGAGCGCCGGAACCGGAGTCATTGAAAGCATCGCCCGGGTCCGCGAGGACGTCTGCGCCTTGCACGCCGAGCTGACCCGCTATGAACTGGTGGTGTGGACGGCGGGAAACGTCTCCGCCCGCGTGCCCGGCCACGAACTGATGGTGATCAAGCCCTCGGGAGTTGCATACCAGGACCTCACGCCTGAGCTAATGATTGTCACCGACCTGTACGGGGAGCCCGTGGCGGGAGATGCAACAGGTGAGTGGGGCAACCCGGACCTGTCGCCGTCGTCGGACACAGCGGCGCATGCGTACGTCTACCGGAATATGCCGGAGGTGGGCGGAGTGGTCCACACGCACTCCACGTATGCCACTGCCTGGGCCGCCCGCGGGGAGGCTATTCCGTGCGTGCTCACCATGATGGGCGACGAATTCGGCGGCTCCATCCCGGTGGGGCCGTTCGCGCTGATTGGCGATGATTCGATCGGCCAGGGCATTGTGGAGACGCTGAAGAACTCCAACTCGCCGGCCGTGCTGATGCAGAACCACGGCCCCTTCACCATCGGCAAGGACGCCCGCTCCGCGGTAAAGGCGGCAGTGATGTGCGAGGAAGTGGCCCGCACCGTCCACATTGCCCGGCAGCTGGGCGAACCGCTGCCCATTGACCAGGGCCACATCGACTCGCTGTACGCCCGCTACCAGAACGTCTACGGACAGTAATTCACCGCCTCCCCTTTAACTCTTCAGGAGAACCCATGAGCAGCGCAGCAAACACATCCCTTGACGGTTATGAGGTCTGGTTCCTCACCGGCAGCCAGCACCTCTACGGCGAGGACGTCCTCAAGCAGGTGGCCGCGCAGTCGCAGGAGATCGCCAACCAGCTCAACGCCAGTTCCGACGTTCCGGTCAAGATTGTCTGGAAGCCCGTCCTGACTGATTCGGATGCTATCCGCCGCACAGCGCTGGAGGCGAACTCGGACGATTCCGTCATCGGCGTCACCGCCTGGATGCACACGTTCAGCCCGGCGAAAATGTGGATCCAGGGCCTGGACCTGCTCCGCAAGCCCCTGCTGCACCTGCATACCCAGGCCAACCGGGACCTGCCGTGGGCGGACATCGATTTCGACTTTATGAACCTGAACCAGGCAGCGCACGGCGACCGCGAGTTCGGCTACATCCAGTCCCGCCTGGGCATCGCCCGGAAGACCGTCGTCGGGCACGTCTCCAACCCGGAAGTCGCCCGGCAGGTCGGCTCATGGCAGCGCGCCGCGGCCGGCTGGGCCGCCGTGCGCACCCTGAAGCTGACCCGCTTCGGCGACAACATGCGCAACGTCGCCGTCACCGAGGGCGACAAGACCGAGGCGGAGCTGCGCTTCGGCGTCGCCGTCAACACCTGGTCCGTCAACGAGCTCGCCGACGCCGTGCACGGCGCTGAAGAGGACGACGTCGACACGCTCGTTGCCGAGTACGAGGACCTTTATGACGTGGTGCCGGAGCTCCGCGCAGGCGCGGCCCGGCACGAATCGCTCCGGTACGGGGCCCGGATTGAGCTTGGGCTGCGCAGTTTCCTCGAAGGCAACGGCTCGGCCGCGTTCACTACCTCTTTCGAGGATCTGGGCGCCCTGCGGCAGCTTCCGGGCCTGGCTGTGCAGCGGCTGATGGCTGCCGGCTACGGCTTCGGGGCCGAGGGCGACTGGAAGACCGCCATCCTGGTCCGGGCCGCGAAGGTGATGGGTGCCGGCCTGCCCGGCGGCGCCTCCTTGATGGAGGACTACACCTACCACCTGGAACCCGGCTCCGAGAAGATCCTCGGCGCACATATGCTGGAGGTCTGCCCGTCGCTGACCGCCGGCAAGCCCCGCCTGGAGATCCACCCGCTGGGTATTGGCGGCAAGGAAGACCCGGTGCGCCTGGTGTTCGACGCCGATGCCTCCCCGGGCGTCGTCGTGGCCCTGTCCGACATGCGGGACAGGTTCCGCCTGGTGGCCAACGCCGTGGACGTGGTCCCGCTGGACCAGCCGCTGCCCAACCTCCCCGTAGCACGCGCCCTGTGGCAGCCGAAGCCGGACTTCACCACCTCCGCCGCAGCCTGGCTCACTGCCGGCGCCGCCCACCACACCGTGCTCTCAACACAGGTGGGTATGGACGTGTTCGAGGACTTCGCGGAGATCGCCAGGACCGAACTGCTGACCATCGACGAGGGAACCACCATCCGCCAGTTCAAGAAGGACCTGAACTGGAACGCCGCCTATTACAAGCTGGCCGGCGGCATCTAGGCCTAGTGGCCGAAGTGCGCGCGCGGAGGGCCCTCGGGCAGCCGCTCGAGGATGTCCTCCGCCACCCGGCGTACTTTGATGTTCCGGTGGCTTGAGGCCCGGGCGAGGATGGAAAAAGCTTCGTGGTAGGAACACCTGTTCTGGGCCATGATCACACCGCAGGCAACGTTGATGGACGTCCGGCTGTCCAGGGCGAGCCGCAAATCCGACGCGGTTGACCTCGCGTTATGGAGGTCCAGGGCCATCTGAAGGCTTTTCGCGGCCAGGCCGGCAAACGAGCGGGCCTCCGAGATGACCTGCAGCGGGAACGCCTTGGCGTCCTGGGCAAAGAACGCCAGGGCCGCGGTAGTCTGGCGGACGGGGATGGCGTCTCCGGGTGCCCCGTTGTCCCTGGTGGTGCTGCTGTCCCTGGCCGCACTGCTGTTGTTGGTGGCCGCTGCGTTGTTTGCCCCGCTGTCCTGGTCCACGCGCAAGCGCATCCCCAGGACGCTGCCAAGGTTGGCAACCTGCAGCTCCTGGCAATACCGGGGCCAGCGGAAGTCACCGCTCCTCTGCAGCACGGCCACGGGATGTCCGCCGGCCAGGACATCGCTGACCGGCCCTTCGCCCTTCTCCTGTTCCCATTCCAGGAGCCGGATGACTTCCGCGGACGTTCCCGTGATGAGCGGGGCCCGCTTCGCCTGCCGCACCACCACGCCGCATTCGATTACGAGGCCCGCCGTCCCGACAACAGCCCGGGCCGATGCGGTTGCCAGCAGTTCAAGGGAGTCGCGCAGCGTTTCGGCGCCGGTCACCAGGTCCAGCAGGATTCCGGTCTGCTTCCCGTCGGCGGCCACCGGGGCCTTGCGCTGCCGTGCGCTATCGGGTGCCGCGTTTCCTGGTGCTGGGTGGGCTTCCGGAGCCCGTCCGCGTGAGGGACTTCCATGCGTGGCGGGCCCGTGCGGGTGGTGGAAAGGGCCCTGCTGGGAAACCAGAGGGCCGGCGACGGCTGGGGGAGAGGCCTTGGTCTCGAAGACCTCCTCGTCGCCGGCCCCGTCTAGTGCCCGGGTCCGACGACCCGGGAAACCGGAGCTTGCGTATTGTGCGTGCATTGCCAGTCTCACACCCCCTCGTGAGCCAAGTACTGCCATTCAAAACTCGTCTTGTCTCTGAGAAAAACGTAGTTGCGTGGCGGATGGCAGTGAACGCGTAACCGGTACTTGTTTTTGAGATTAGGTACTACTTGGTTTTTTGACGCCATTACCTGCTTTCGGTGTTGCCGCAGGTGGGCGGCATATGGCCGCGGGTGGCCTAACAACGCTTCTGCGGCGCCGGCCGGCGGGGGAGTGCTTGACTCACGCCGCGGGACCACGAACAATATTTCTATAACGTTGTAAATAGAGAGAAGCGAGGACGTTTTCGTGGCATTGACAGAACCCACCGCCCATGACAGGCCAACCAAGAGCGCCGGACCAGAATCCCCGGCCACTGGTCCTGCATCTGGATCCGCAGCGGCAAAAATAACCATGGACCCTGCCTTCGCCGTCGGGCCGGTCCGGCGCCGCACGTTTGGTGCCTTTGTGGAGCACCTCGGCCGTTGTGTGTACACCGGCATCTTCGAGCCGGAACATCCCACAGCGGATGAAGACGGGTTCCGTGGTGACGTGCTGGAGCTGACCCGGGAACTGGGCGTGTCGACGGTGCGCTATCCGGGCGGCAACTTCGTCTCCGGATACCGCTGGGAGGACGGCGTGGGTCCGGCGGACAAGCGCCCCGTCCGGCTTGACCTCGCCTGGCACTCCACTGATCCCAACCTGGTGGGTGTGGACGAGTTTGCGAAGTGGTCCGCCAAGGCCGGTGTCGAAACCATGATGGCCGTAAACCTCGGTACCCGCGGGACGCAGGAGGCACTGGACCTGCTGGAGTACTGCAACATCGACGGCGGAACGGCGTTGTCGGACCAGCGCAGGGCCAACGGGGCGGAAGGCGGCTACGGCATCAAGATGTGGTGCCTGGGCAACGAGATGGACGGTCCCTGGCAGATCGGGCATAAAAACGCGCAGGAGTACGGACGGCTTGCCGCCGACACCGCCCGCGGCATGCGCATGATCGAACCCGGCCTCGAGCTGGTGGCATGCGGCAGCTCCGGACCCACCATGAGCACCTTCGGTGAATGGGAACGAATGGTTCTCTCCGAGACCTACGAGCTGGTGGACTTGATTTCGGCCCACCAGTACTTCGAGGACTTCGGCGACCTGCAGGAACACCTCTCGGCCGGCCACCGGATGGAAACTTTTATCCACGACATCGTGAGCCACATCGACCACGTGAAGTCGGTGAAGAAGTCCACCAGGCAGGTCAACATTTCCTTTGACGAATGGAACGTCTGGCACATGAGCCGGGACGAATCCCGGGCGCCCACGGGCAAGGACTGGCCGGTGGCACCCGTCCTGCTCGAGGACACCTACACGGTGGCGGACGCCGTCGTCGTCGGGGATCTCCTGGTCACGCTGCTCAAGAACACTGACCGCGTCCACTCAGCCAGCCTCGCGCAGCTGGTCAACGTGATCGCCCCCATCATGACGGAGCCCGGTGGCAGGGCCTGGAAGCAGACCACATTCCACCCGTTCGCGCTCACCTCCCGGCACGCTTCCGGCACCGTGCTGCAGCTCGCCGTCGAATCCCCGCTGGTCAGCGGCGGTAAGACCGCTGACTTTGCCGCACTGTCCGCCGTCGCGACGTTCAACGCCGACAAGGGCGAGGCCGTGGTGTTCGCCGTGAACCGCTCGGCCACCGATGCGCTTGGCCTGGATGCAGTGGTGTCCGGCCTGGGCGCGGTCCGGGTGGTGGAGGCCGTGACCTACGCGAACAAGGACCCGTACTGGCAGGCCACCGCGGACGATTCAACATCCGTCCTGCCCAGCGAAAACGTCTCGGTCAAGGCCGACGGCGGACGCCTCACCGGCACGCTCCCGGCGGTGTCCTGGTCCATGATCCGGCTCGCAGTCGGGGAGTAATTGCCAGCGGAGTTTTTGTCCAGATACGCCGACATAAATGGCGAAAAAGCCTGCATATCTGGACAAAAACTCCGGGAAACGGGACGGCATGACGACGGCGGCACTCCTCTGGGAGGATGGACGGCATGGAACTGCACATCACGGGGGATCCCGCCGCGGACAAGTTGTTGAGTGAGGACGCCTTTGCACTGCTGACGGGCATGCTGCTGGACCAGCAGGTGACCATGGAATCGGCGTTCGCCGGCCCGGAGAAAATCCGGACCAGGATCGGTTCCATCGCACCGGAGGCCATCGCCTCGCAGGAGCCGCAGGCCTTCGTGGACATGTTCAAGGAACGCCCGGCTGTCCACCGTTTCCCGGGCTCAATGGCCGCACGGGTGCAGGCGCTCGCCGAGGCAGTCCAGAACGAATGGGACGGCGACGCCACCGCGATCTGGACCAAAGATGACCCTGACGGCGCCGAGGTCCTGCGGCGGCTCAAGGCATTGCCTGGCTTCGGGGAACAGAAGGCCAAGATCTTCCTGGCCCTGCTGGGCAAGCAGCGCGGCCTCCAGGCGCCCGGCTGGAGGGAGGCCGCCGGGCACTACGGACAGGAAGGTTCCTACCTCTCCGTGGCCGACATCGTTGATCCCGAATCCCTGGCCAAAGTCCGGGCCAGCAAGCAGGCGGCGAAGGCGGCAGCGAAAGCGGCGAAGGCCAAGGACTGACCGGCCCGCCGCTGTCCGTCCCGACGGCGGGTTCCCGCCACAGTGCCATCTTCTGCAACGATGTATGGCAGGAACAGGCGGAACCATAAGAAGGAGCCACATGGCGGTCACCATGAATGACGTTGCGAGGGCAGCGGGTGTGTCGCTGAAAACGGTCTCCAACGTTCTTAACGACTACGAGTTCATCCGTCCCGCCACCAAGCAGCGGGTCCAGGATGCCATCGCCGAGCTGGGGTACGAGGCCAACCTGACCGCCCGCAGCCTGCGTTCCGGCAAGACCCGGATGCTCGGGCTGGTCCTGTCCGACCTCTCAGCCCCCTACTACGCGGAGCTGGCGTCAAGGCTGATGAAGGCCGCAGCGCAGCGGGGCTACAGGGTCCTGGTGGAACAGTCCGACGCCGTGGGGGACGCGGAGCTGAACGCCCTGCAGGGGCCGTTCCGGCAACTCACAGACGGCCTGCTGTTCACCCCCCTGGTCATGGACGCTGACGCCATTGCCGGCCGGCTGGGCAAAAAACCGCTGGTGATGCTGGGCGAACACATCCTGGACCCCCGGTTCGACCTGGTCACCATGAAGAACGGGGAAGCCGCCGCAGCACTGACATCGCACCTGGTGGCGGGCGGCCGCCGTCGGATTGCTGTCCTTGGCGCGCGCGCCGACGAATCCGCCGGAAGCGCCGGGCTCCGGCTCAACGGATACCGGAGCGCACTGGACAAGGCCGGGATCCCCTTCGACCCCGCCCTCGTGGCGCCCTGCGAATGGCGCCGGGACGAGGGAGCGGCCGCCGTGGCCGGGCTCCTGGACCGGGGCATCGACTTTGATGCGGTGTTCGGACTGAACGACGCCATCGCCCTCGGGGCCATGCACGAGCTCCTCATCCGGGGCATCAAAGTGCCGGAGCAGGTGGCGGTTGCCGGTTTTGACGACATTGACGAGGCCCGGTTCGCCTCGCCCTCCCTGACCACGGTGTCACCCGGTATGGCCGAGATCGCCGAGCGTTCCATCGCCCTGCTTATTGACAGGATCGAAGGCCGGGAAACTGCAGGCGAAGGCGTGCAGGTGGAATCGGGCTTCCAGCTGCAGATCCGCGAATCCGCACCCTAGGTTTCGCCGGGCGGCCCCGGGGGTACATTTCCGGGACGAACAAACGTCAGAAAGGTGGCGCGGATGATCGCCCTTCTTGTCATCGACATGCAGAACGCATACTTTGAGGCGCCGGAACTGGCAGCCCAGCAGGAGGGCCTCGTGGCGTCCTGCAACAGGCTGCTTGAGGCGTTCAGGGCCGGCGGGCACAAGGCGCTGATGGTGGGCACCGAGCATGAACGGGACAAGTCCACCTGGACGCTGAACATGCTCGACGACGACCAGGGCTTCATCTTCCGCGGCAGCAAGCAGGCCGAGGCTGTCCCCGGATTGGCTATCGACGGCCTGCCCCAGCTGAACAAGACGCGGGACAGCGCCTTCGTGGGCACCAACCTGCTGTCCCGCCTCCGCAACTGGGGTGCCGACGAAGTGGTGCTTGCCGGCGTCTCCACCCACAACTGCATCGCCCAGACCGGCGCCGACGCCTTCGCCCACAACATCAGGGTCACGTACGCGAAGGAAGCCATGGCTTCGGAGGACAGGCAGGACGCGGCGGACATGCTGCGCATCCTGTCCACCACCTACCGCCAGCCCGTCCAGTCCACGGACGAGATCCTCGCCCGGCTCAATGGGGCAAAGTAACCCCTGAGCCTCCGGCCTTTTGGGTTGAATACCGGCCTTGGGCACTGAGTCTCCCCAGCTTTAAGGACGGCCGACGGCGTGTCCCGGCGAAACGCCGTCGTCATCGCCTTCCCTGAGCCAAAACCTGGGGAGATTCAGCGCGCAGCCGGGGAGCCGGTGCAGCGCCGGCGGCGGAGAGACTGGGATTACCCTGCCGAAACCTGCCCGAAACGTCCGCCACCTATTCTGGGTCCACGCCGTCCGCTGGCCGCTGAAGGGACCCCCATGCATTTGATGCCGCGTGAGCAGGAAAAGCTTTTGATCGTGGTGGCCGCAGATCTGGCCCGCCGCCGCCAGGCCCGCGGACTCAAGCTCAACTACCCGGAAGCCGTGGCCATCATCAGTTACGAACTGATCGAGGGCGCCCGGGACGGCCGCACCGTCGCCGAGCTCATGAGCTACGGCACCACGCTGCTCGGCAGGGAGGACGTGATGGAGGGCGTGCCGGAGATGATCCACGACGTGCAGATCGAGGCAACCTTCCCTGACGGCACCAAGCTCGTCACCGTCCACGATCCCATCCGCTGAAGGGGCAGGCCATGATTCCAGGAGAGTACATCCTTCGGCCGGAACCGGTGACGGCGAACGCAGGCCGGCAGGCCATCGACGTCGCCGTCACCAACACCGGCGACAGGCCCGTCCAGGTGGGCTCGCACTTCCACTTTGCCGAAGCCAATGCTGCGCTGGCCTTCGACCGTGAAGCAGCCTACGGGCGCCGGCTGGACATTCCCGCCGGAACCGCCGCCCGGTTCGAACCCGGTGACTCACGGTACGTGCGGCTGATCGAACTGGCCGGCAGGCGTGAGGTGTACGGGCTGAGCAACGCCGTCAACGGGCCGCTCAAGGGCGGGCCGGGGGACGGCGGCGCCGCCAACGACGCGAAGGAGACTGCCCAGTGAGCTTCGAGATTCCCCGCCGGCAGTACGCAGACCTGTACGGCCCGACGACGGGCGACCGGATCCGCCTGGCAGACACCGAACTGTTCCTTGAGATCGAGAAGGACCGCACTGTCTACGGCGAGGAAGTGGTGTTCGGCGGCGGCAAGGTGATCCGCGACGGCATGGGCCAGAACGGCCAGGCGGTCCGCGACGACGACATCCCGGACACCGTGATCGCCAACGCGGTGATCCTGGACTACACCGGCATCTACAAGGCTGACGTGGCCCTCAGGGACGGGCATATCTTCAAGATCGGCAAGGCGGGCAACCCGCAGATCACCGACGGCGTGGATATTGTGATCGGCGCCAGCACTGAAATCATCGCGGGCGAACGCAAGATCCTCACCGCCGGCGGCGTGGACACCCACATCCACTTCATCTCCCCGGACCAGGTCCCCACGGCGCTCACCAGCGGTGTGACCACCATGATCGGCGGCGGCACCGGCCCGGCCGAAGGCACCAAGGCCACCACGGTGACGCCCGGAAAGTGGCACATCCAGCGGATGCTGCAGGCGGCCGAGGGGTTCCCCATGAACATCGGGCTGTTCGGCAAGGGCCACGCGTCCGCCGTCGAACCCCTGGCCGAGCAGATCCGGGCCGGCGCCATCGGCTTGAAGGTCCATGAGGACTGGGGCTCCACCACCTCCTCCATTGACATGTCCCTCACGGTGGCGGACGAGTTCGACGTCCAGGTGGCCATCCACACCGACACGCTGAACGAGTGCGGCTTCGTGGAGGACACCATCCGCGCCATCAACGGCCGCGTCATCCACACCTTCCACACCGAAGGCGCCGGCGGCGGGCACGCCCCCGACATCATCAAGATCGCCGGCATGCCGAACGTCCTGCCGGCCTCCACCAACCCCACCCTGCCGTACACCCGCAACACCATCGAAGAGCACCTGGACATGCTGATGGTGTGCCACCACCTCAACCCCGACATCCCCGAGGACGTGGCCTTCGCCGATTCCCGGATCCGCGCCGAGACCATCGCCGCCGAGGACGTGCTGCAGGACCTGGGCATCTTCTCCATCACCTCCTCGGACTCCCAGGCAATGGGCCGCGTGGGCGAGGTGATCACCCGCACGTGGCAGGTGGCGGACAAGATGAAGAAGCAGCGGGGGGTCCTGGATGACCCCCGGGGGGACAGCGCTGCCGGTTTCCATGGTTCCGCGGGCAGCGACAACTTCCGGCTCAAGCGCTACGTGGCCAAGTACACCATCAACCCGGCCATCGCCCAGGGCATCGCCGACTCGGTGGGCTCGGTGGAAGTGGGCAAATTCGCGGACCTGGTGCTGTGGGACCCCGCCTTCTTCGGTGTCAAACCGGAACTGGTGCTCAAAGGCGGCCAGATCGCCTACGCACTCATGGGCGACGCCAACGCCTCCATTCCCACCCCGCAGCCACGCACCATGCGCCCGATGTTCGGCGCCTTCGGCAAAGCCGTCCAGCAGTGCTCCATCACCTTCCTGTCGCAGGCGGCGATCGACGCCGGCGTGCCCCACGAACTGGGGCTGGAGAAAGTCATCCGGCCGGTCTCAGGCATCCGCACCCTCACCAAAGCGGACCTGAAGTACAACGACGCCACGCCGGACATCCAGGTGGACCCGGAAACCTACCAAGTAACGGTCGACGGCGAGGACGTCACCTGCGAGCCCTCCGACGTCCTGCCCATGGCCCAGCGCTACTTCCTCTTCTAAAGCACCTCCTGACCCCGGAGCCACCCATGATTATCGAAAAAGTCCTCGGCAACCTGCACGAACTGCCGGACCCGCACACCTACGCCAACCTGCACCAGGAAAAAGTGGTCCTCCCCAGCGCCCAGCTGGTCAAGCGCATCCAGCGCGCCACCACCGACCACGGCAAGGAGATCGGCATCCGCCTCCCCTCCGGCTCCGGGGACCTGCGCGACGGCGACATCCTGCACGTTGAAGAGTCCAACATGATCGTGGTGTCCGTGCTGCCCACCGACGTGCTCGTGATCGCGCCCCGCAGCATCCACGAAATGGGCGTCGTGGCCCACTCCCTCGGCAACCGGCACCTCCAGGCCCAGTTCTTCGACTCGTCATCCGAATATAAAGCGGACGTCATGGTGTGCGCCTACGACCACACCGTCGAGGACTACCTCGTCCACGCCTCCGTGCCCTACTCCCGGCAGGAACGCGTTATGCCTGTTCCTTTCCGCCATGCTGAACACTCGCACTAATTATCTTGTCGCCGCGCTGCGCGCTCCACAGGGCGTTGAAGCTGGGTGCGCCGCCCCGGATTGGGGGCCGTGCCCGCTCCGCGGTGCCCGCCACGCCGCGGCCCCCAATCCGGGCCGTCGCTTTGCTGCGTTGCGTTGGGCGGCCGTGCGGTGAGCAGTTACCAGCTTGCTTTGCAGCAGCTTGTTGACTCGGCGCTTCCTACTGGGGCTTTTGCTCACTCGCTTGGGTTTGAGTCCTACATCGACGCCGGGATGGTTCGGGATGAGGGGTCTTTTCGGCGGTGGTTGGCTGCTTTTATCTCTCAGCAGTTGACCTACTCGGACGGGTTGGCTATTCGGTTCCTTTTTGACGGGGCTGATGTTCTTGAACTTGATGCTCTCCTCTCTGCTTCGCTCTTGCCTCGGCAGGTTCGGGAGGCTTCCGTGAAGATGGGGCTTCGGTTGCTTGAGATCGGGGTGGAGGTCTTTCCCTCTGCGGAGCTGGGGCTGTACCGGGACCTGGTGACCAAGGGCCGGGCCGCCGGGCACCAGCCGCTGGCGTTCGCCGTCGTCGCCCGTTCACTTGGCGTGCCGCTGCCGGAGGCACTTGCCGCCTACCTTTTCGCCACCGTCACCTCCCTGACGCAGAACGCCGTCCGTGCCATCCCGCTGGGCCAAAACGCAGGCCAGCGGTTGCTGCGGCAAGCGGCCGACGACGTTGCTGCCGCCGTCGAACGGATCCCGCACCTGGCGCCGGACGACTTCGGCGCCGTCAGCCCCGGGCTCGAAATCGCGCAAATGCGGCACGAACGCCAACGTGCCCGGATGTTCATGAGCTAACTGCGTTTGATCACTAACCGTGTTTTTGGATTCAAGGAGGAAACAATGAGCGAACCCATCAAGATCGGCATCGGCGGACCCGTCGGAGCCGGCAAAACCCAGCTAGTGGAGCGCCTCACCCGGCACATGAGCGGCGAAATCTCCATGGCGGCCATCACCAACGACATCTACACCATCGAAGACGCCAAAATCCTCGCCGCAAACGGCATCCTCCCCGAAGACCGGATCATCGGCGTCGAAACCGGCGGCTGCCCGCACACCGCCATCCGCGAAGACACCTCCATGAACACCGCCGCCATTGAGGAACTCAAAGCCCGGCACCCCGACCTCCAGGTCATCTTCGTCGAATCCGGCGGCGACAACCTCTCCGCCACCTTCAGCCCCGAACTCGTCGACTTCTCCATCTACATCATCGACGTAGCCCAGGGCGAAAAAATCCCCCGCAAAGCCGGCCAGGGAATGATCAAGTCCGACCTGTTCATCATCAACAAAACCGACCTCGCACCCCACGTCGGCGCGGACCTGTCCATCATGGAACGGGACTCCAAAGAGTTCCGCGGGAACAAGCCGTTCTGCTTCACCAACCTCAAAACTGACGAGGGCCTGGACAAGGTCATCGATTGGGTAAGGCGCGATGTCCTGATGCTTGACCTCGCTCAGTGACGACGGTTCCCCAAGTGGCGCCTGAAGGTGACTTGACCGCAGAGGCGGCGAGGCCGGATTTGGGGGCCGCGGCGTGGTGGGCACCGCGAAGCGGGCACGGCCCCAAATCCGGCGAAGCCGCCGGACCCAGCCACGGACAAGCACCACCGATGGGGCGCTTAGAGCTCGGCATCGAGGCTCGGGCTGGTAGGTCCATCGCTGCCACACAGTTCCATCAGGGCGCTCTTCGGGTTCTTCGACCGCACTACCTCGATGACTCGGGGCAGGTTTGCTACGTCGTGGTGAATCCTGGCGGGGCTTATCTTGGGGCGGATCTTTTTCTGCTGGATGTTGAGGTGCAAGCAGGGGCGGAGCTTGTTCTCACTACCCAGTCCGCGACGAAGGTTTATCGGACTCCGGGGTCTTTTGCTGAGCAGCGGATGGCAATTCGGCTGGGGGAGGCAGCGCGGCTGGAGCTTGTGCCTGACCAGCTCATTGCCTACCGGGAGGCAAGTTATCGGCAACGGACCTCGGTGACCTTACGGCCGACGTCGAGCCTGGTCATGGCTGAAGTGGTGACGCCGGGGTGGTCGCCCGACGGAGCCGCGTTCCGGTACGAGGAAGTGCGGCTCCGGAACGGGATCCATGTTGAAACGGACGAAGGCAGCGAACTCCTGGCGCTCGACAACCTGCTGATCCGGCCGCCGTCGGGCGATGTGACTGGGCTGGGGTTTATGGAGGGGTTCAGCCACCTCGGCTCGATGATCGTGGTGGACCCGCGGGTGGACCAGGCGCTCGCCGATGACCTGCACCGCCTGACCTCGGAAAACGATGCCCTGACCGGAATCTCCCTCACCCGCACTGTGGGGGGAACCACCGGGCTGGTCCTGCGCGCGCTCTCGAACAGCACCGGCGAACTGAACCTCCTCCTTGGGGCCTGCATAGCCCTCCTCCGGAAGCGGTGGTACGGCCAGGAACCGCTGAACCTGAGGAAGCACTGATGACGAACATCGCCGCGCTCTACCGGGAGCGGGAAACACTGTCGCTGCGGACCCGCCTGGTGTGCATGTTCGGTGCCGTGGCCGCCCTGCACGCCGCCGCCGTCGTACTTCTCCTCAGCGGAACGCCAGGCAGCACCGGTGCGCAGGCACTCACCTGGGGGCTGGTAGCGACCGCCTATCTCGCCGGCGTGAAGCACAGCTACGACTGGGACCATCTCGCGGCCATAGACAACTCCACCCGCAAGTTTGTGGCCGACCGGCAGGATCCGGTGAGCGTTGGGTTCGCCTTTAGTTTGGGCCACAGCTCCGTGGTGACGCTCGCCGGTGTGCTGGTGATTGCGGGTGCCGCGATGGTGGGGGAGGTTATGCAGGACGGCTCCACGGGCAGCCTGGTCCTCGGCCTGATCGGCAGCGGCGTGTCCGGGCTGTTCCTGCTGGCGATGGGCCTGTTCAACGGCTCGGCCTTTGCCCGCTCGGCACGCGCCTACCGCCGCTCCCGCAGAGGTGGCACCATAGCTCCTCAGGACCTGGAGCCCCAGGGGCTGGTGGCCCGGCTTCTCGCCCGTCCGCTTGCGAAGGTGAGGCGGCCGCGGAACATCTACGTCATCGGCTTCCTGTTCGGACTGGGCTTCGACACCGCCACCACCGTCGGGTTGCTGATGATGACGACGGCGGCGTCCTTGGCCGGGGTGCCGCCGTTCGCCCTGCTGGCGCTGCCGCTCGCGTTCACGGCCGCCATGACCCTATGCGATTCGCTGAACGGGCTGGCCATGATGCGGATGTACCGTTCGGCCCTCGCCGACCCCCAGCGCAAACTCGGCTTTAATGCCCTGGTCACGGGCATTTCCGCTGTATCCGCGTTGTTCATCGCGGCCATCACGCTGGGCGGGTTTGCGGATGCCGCCTTCGCTTTGGAGGATCCCCTCACGGCTTGGCTGGGGTCCGTAGACCTCGGCGACGCCGGCCTGCTGCTGGTTGCCCTGATGCTCCTGGTGTGGGGTGGTGCGGCACTAAAGGCGCGGCTTGCTGGCAGCCCGAGACCTAGCAGGAGCGACGCGGAACGCAGCGGCCCGGAGCTCAGGCGCGCGCACCGGGCCCGGCAACGTTGAGCCCCGCCCGTTGGAGCAGCTACTCAGGCCGCCATCCGGCCCTTGCTCTTCCGGTGCGGCCGGTGCTTCGCCTGATCCGGGGCATGGGTCCGCGCACTCAACGGGACGTGCCCGCCGTCGGGAACTGTTGTGTCCGCGTGCAGGTGCACGCCGTGCTCGATGAGCGCGCCGGAGCCAATCCTCGAATGGCTTCCGATGTGCACCCGGCTGCCCACCACCGTGCCGCGGCCGATCCGTACGCCGTCACCGATGACCGTGCGGTCGCCGATGGTCGCATCGCGGTCAATCCAGCTGCCGTGCCCGATGCGGCAGCCCGAGCCGATCCGGGCACCGTACTCCACATAAGTCATCGGACCGATGGTCGCGCTCCCGGCCACAGTTGCGCCCGGAGCGATGAGGCCGCCGCCGTTGGCATGGCGGGCGTAGCGGGTGACCTTCCCGGCGTCGTCTTCAACTGATACAAACTTCGCGTTCATTCAATCCCTCGTCTGAAGGCGCGGACTCTTCCGCACATTCAGTTAACGGTCAGCAACTCAAAGGGATTCCCGGCCGGGGGTACTAGGCCACCAGGTTCGCGGCGGCGCTGTCCATGTGCTCCCGGATGGTCTTGCGCGAGAGGGACGCGTCGCCGGTTTCGATGGCAGCCACGATCTCCCGGTGACGGTCTACGCTCATGTTCTTGACGCCCTTTTCCAGGCCGCCAAACATGATGGACATCCGGATGGAGCCTTCAAGCGACTCCCAAGAGTGGAGGAGGGTCTCATTGCCGGTCAGCCGGCAAAGAGTGCGATGGAATTCCATGTCGGACTCGATCCGCTCCTCCAATGACGCGTCCTGGGCCGCCTCCATCACGTCAATTGTCTGATGCAGGGTCTGGATCACGTGGGCGCGGTCCGGGAGCTCGCACAGGGTGCGCGCAGCCAAGGATTCAAGGGCTGCCCGGACAGCGAAAATGTCCCGAATCTCCTTTTCGTCCAGGTGCCGGACGGAGAGCCGGCCGCGGGGCCCGGCGGACAGCAGGCCCTCCTGTTCGAGCTGGCGCAGGGCCTCGCGGAGGGTTCCCCGGCTGATTTGCAGCATCTCGGACAGCTCAGTTTCCACCAGGTGCCGGCCGGGCGCGAGTTCACCGCTGGTGATAGCGGTCCTCAGCGCCGACAGCGCCTGCTCGCGCAGGCTTTTTTTCTGCAGTCCCAGTAACGGTGCTGTCACTCCGGCCATGGCGTCTGTCCTCAATGTTCTAAGTTGACTGTTTACAGTCATTACTCGATGGTACGGCAGAAAGCACGGCGTCCGCTGAGGGCGGTGCCGTGCTTTCTGCGTTAGCTAAAATCTGTCCCGGTCTTCGCTTATGACAGCTCGGCCAGCACCTTCGCCACGATACGGTCCACGGCGAGGCCGTAGCGGTCATGCAGTGTGGGGAGCGCCCCGGCGTCGAGGAACTGGTCCGGCAGTGCCACCGGGACCACGCGCTTGCCTACCCCGGCGGTGACGACGGCGGAGGCGACCGTTTCGAACAGGCCGCCCACCACGGAATGGTTTTCCAGGGTGACGGCGAGCCGGTCGGTGTTGATTTCCTTGAGGACGGTTTCGGCGTCGAACGGCTTGATGGTGGGGGTGTGTACGACGGCGACGTCCACGTTATGTGCCGCCAGCGCCTTGGCTGCCTGGAGCGCCCGCATGGTCATCAGGCCGGAGGAAATGAACACCACGTCGTTGCCGCCGCGCAGGACCTTGGCCTTGCCGAGTTCGAACGTGTAGTCGTACTCGTCCAGCACGGTGGGGACGTTGCCGCGCAACAGGCGCAGGTAGGTGGGTCCGTCAGCGGCTGCGAGCTGGGGGACTGCCTGTTCGATGTCGATCGAGTCGCAGGGGTCAACGATGGTCAGGTTGGGCATGCCGCGGAAGATCGCCATGTCCTCCGTGGCCTGGTGGCTGGGGCCGTACCCGGTGGTGAGGCCGGGCAGTCCGCCCACGATGTTGACGTTCAGGTTCGGCTCGGCCGCATCCAGGCAAAGGAAGTCGTAGGCGCGGCGGGCGGCGAACACTGAGTAGGTGGACGCGAACGGCACCAGCCCTGTTTCGGCCAGCCCGGCAGCCGCGCCGAAGAGCAACTGCTCGGCCATGCCCATCTGGAAGAACCGCTCCGGGAAGGCCTTGGCGAAGATGTGCATGTCCGTGTACTTGCCCAGGTCAGCTGTCAGGCCCACGATCTTGTCGTTCTCCTGCGCGGCCTTGACCAGTGCGTGCCCGAACGGCGCGGAACTGGTTTTCTGGCCGGGATCGGCGAAGGACGCGATCATCGCCGACGTCTTCAGCTTCGGCTTGGCCGCCGTTGTAGTGGCTGCAGGTGCCGAAGCGGCCTGGGTGGTGGTGCTCATGCTGAAGCCTTTCCTTCATAACCGGCGGTGAGCTGCTCGCGGCAGGTCTGCCATTCGTGTTCTTCGATGCGCATGAAGTGCGCCTTTTCGCGATTTTCGAGGAGGGGTACGCCGCGGCCCACCTTGGTGTCGCAAAGGATTACCGAGGGGCGTCCGACGGCGGCGGCCTGGGCGGCTGCGTTGTCGAAGGCTGCGAGCAGTGCGCCGACGTCGTTGCCGTCCACGCGCTGGGTGTACCAGCCGAACGATTCCCATTTTTCGGTGACCGGTTCGGTGCGGAGCACGGTGTCGGTTTTGCCGTCGGCCTGAAGGGCGTTGATGTCCACCATCGCGGTGAGGTTGCCCAACTGGTGATGGTGGGCGCCCATGGCCGCCTCCCACGTGGAACCTTCATCGAGTTCGCCGTCCGAGAGGAAGTTGAACACCCGGGCGTTCGAGCCCTGGTAGCGCAGGCCCAGTGCCATACCTACGGCGATGGTCAGGCCGTGGCCCAGGGAACCGCCGGAAATTTCCATGCCGGGGGTGTACGTGGACATCCCGGACATCGGCAGCCGGGAATCGTCCGAACCGTAGGTCTCGAGCTCTTCGACCGGCACGATGCCGGCCTCTGCCAGCGCAGCGTAGTGGCCAATCGCGTAGTGGCCGGTGGAGAGCAGGAACCGGTCGCGGGCTTCCCAGTGCGGGTCCTCGGCACGGAAGTTCAGCTGGTCACCGTAGACCGTGGCGAACATGTCAGCCGCACCCAGGGCCTGGCCCACATAGCCCTGGCCCTGGACCTCGCCCATGTTCAGTGCGTGATGCCGGATCCGGTAGGCAGCCGCGCTGGCCTTTGCGATGCGCTCTTGGGTTACCCGGCCACGCGCCGCTCCGTTTCCGGGTGCGCCGACCGCTGCTGCGCGGTCCTGGACAGTGTGTGTTGGCATTGCGTGCTCCGTATTCGTTTCGTGCGTGACGGTCATTAGACGCTCACGGTGTTGGGGGTGCTTTTGGTGGCTTCGTCAGCCAGCTGGCGTTCGCGCTTGCCCCAGGTTTCCCGGGTGGCCACTGCGGCCCAGAGCCCGATCAGGGCGTAGGTGCCGAAGAGCAGTGCCGGGCCCATCCAGCCGAAGCTGACGAACAGCAGGGTGGTGATGAACGGGGTGAAGCCGGAGACCATGGCGGAAATCTGGTAGGCCAGGCTGGCACCGGAGGAGCGGGTCTTGGCCTGGAACAGTTCCGGGAACCAGGCCCCCTGGGCGCCGGCAAGCGAGTTCTGGCAAACCGCGTAGGAGATCACGATGGTCGCGATGACGAAGATGAACATGCCCGTGTTGACCAGCAGGAACATCGGAATCGCGAAGAGTGCGGCAAAAGCGGTGGACCAGATGTAGAGGGGCCGGCGGCCGACGTGGTCCGTCAGGCGGGCCCAGGCCATGGTGGCGAAGATGCCGACGGCGGAGGCGATGCAGAGGGCGATAAGGGTTTCCGTCTTGTCCGCCAACTGCTGGGTGTGGAGGTAGGAAATCATGTAGGTGACGGACACGGCGTAGCCGGCAGTCTCGGCAACGCGCAGGCCGATGCCGCGGACGATGCTGCGCCAGTCGGTTTTGATGACCTCGATAATGGGGTTCTTGACGATGGAGCCGCTCTCCTTGACCTCGTCAAAGACGGGGGACTCGGGCACCTTGGAGCGGATGATCAGGCCGACGGCAACGAGCACGATGCTCGCCAGGAAGGGAACGCGCCAGGCGAGCTCGCCGCCCAGGTTCACGCTCACCAGGAAGACGAGGTTGGCCAGGAGGAGGCCCACCGGGAAGCCGGCCTGCACAATGCCGGTGTACTTGCCCTTGGACTTCCACGGTGCGTGCTCGTAGCTCATCAGGATGGCGCCGCCCCATTCAGCACCGAAGGCCAGGCCCTGGACCACGCGAACGAAGACCAGCAGCGCGGGAGCGAGCAAGCCGACCTGCTCGTACGTGGGCAGGAGGCCGATCAGGAAGGTGGCGACGCCCATCAGAATCAGGGAGGCGACCAGCACAGGCTTGCGGCCCACTTTGTCGCCGAGGTGTCCGCCAATGATTCCGCCCAGCGGGCGGGCGGCAAAGCCGACGCCCAGGGTGGCGAAAGCTGCCAGGGTGCCGGTGACGGGATCACCGGTGGGGAAGAACGCGGTTCCGAAGTACAGCGCAGCGGCGGTGCCGAAACCGATGAAGTCATACGTCTCAATGACGGCGCCCACACCGGAGCCGACAGCTACGCGCTTGGCGTCCTTGGTGCCATGCACATGGCCGCGCATTTTCAGAGCTTCATTGCTCATGGTGGTTCCCTTTCGATAGGCAGCTGAGGATCCGCCGCTGTCGACTGTTAACAAATGATATCCCTAAGTGTGACTTCCATCATGCTCACGTGTCAACAGTCAATGTTTGAGGTTGACTGTTAACAGTGTAAGCCGTAGTGTGTTCCTCATCACTTGAGCAAGAGCGTGCAGTACAAGGACCGACGAGGCTCCTTGGCCAAGTACCGCTTACCGCCACCACACGTCCAAGGAGTAACCATGACCACTCTTCAGCGCACCGCCGTACTCACCGGGGCAACTTCGGACCGGGGCATCGGGCTGACTACCGCCCGCCGCTACGCCAACCAGGGCTGGGCGGTGGTGATCCTGGACCTCGATGGCGAGAAGTCCGCCAAGGTCGCCGCCGAAATCGGCAACGACTTCAACGTTCCCGCCTTCGGCCACGAGATCGACGTCGCCAACGAAGCCTCCGTCACGGCCGCACAGGCCGCCGTCGCCGCCGAGGTTGCCGCGGGCAACCTGCCGCCCGTCGGTGCCCTCGCCAACATCGCAGGCATCACCTCGCCCGTCCCGTTCCTCGAGACCACGCTGGAGCTGTGGCACAAGGTGATGGATGTCAACGCCACCGGCACTTACCTTGTCACCAAAGCCTTCCTGCCGGACATGATCGAGAACGGCTGGGGCCGCATCGTGAACATGTCCTCGGTGTCCGCCCAGCGCGGCGGCGGCGTCTTCGGCAAAGTTCCCTACTCCGCCGCGAAGGCAGCCATCCTCGGCTTCACCAAGGCGCTTGCCCGGGAACTCGGCACCACCGGCGTCACCGTCAACGCCATCACCCCCGGCGCTGTGGACACCAACATCCGCGTGGGCAGCACCGAGGAGCAGGAGGCAGCCATCAACGCCGGCATCCCGCTGGGCCGCAACGCCACTACCGAGGAAGTGGCAGCCGTGATCACCTTCCTGTCCTCCGAGGACTCCGCCTACCTCACGGGCACCACCATCGACATCAACGGCGGAAGCCACCTCCACTAACAGTCCGGCCGGACGCAGGAACAGCGCTGTGAAGCCGTACCGCTACCACGACTGGCGCCGGCTGGTGGGAACACCGGTGGAGGTCCGCAAGGACTTCGAGATCGTCCGGGCAGGCGTGGTGGATGACGCCATGGACGATTCCTCAGCCTTGTGGATCGCGGCTGATGCCAGCGGTGGAAGGACGCTCTTTGCGGCTGCAGAGGGTTTTGAGGTGTGGATCAGGCCGCAGGAGTTGGACGGAAAACTGTGCTTCAAGATGGCAGCCGGCCAACTCTTTGCGCCGCGTCGCTGATAGGGGTGGGCTTCCGGAAGCGGGGTTCCTACACTGGGGTGATGATTACAGTCACCGGAAGCGTGGAAACAATACTGCCCGCGGACCAGGCCTTCGCCTACATGCGGGAGTTCGAGAACACCAGCGAGTGGGATCCCAGCACCCCGGTGATGGACAAACTCACGCCTGGTCCGGTTGCTGTGGGCCACCGGTACCACGCCGAGTCCGAGTTCCGGGGGAAGCGGCAGTCCCTGGAATATGAGGTCATCGAGCTGACGGAGAACCACATCAAGCTACGTGGCGAAAACAAGACCGTGACCGCCTTCGACTCCATCGATGTGAGTCCCGCCGGCGCGGGATCCGTGGTGAAGTACACCGCAGAGTTCAGCATCAAGGGGCCGGCGAAAATCATCCAGCCGCTCCTGAAGCCGGCGTTTATGTCGTTGCGGGATCCGGCGTTGAACGGAATCAGGGACACCCTCAACGCCCGCGCTGGGGGCTAGAGCCCTACCTGGCGGGGCCGGAGGGATCCTTTCCCACCTTGGTGAGGGGAGAGTCGCTGTAGGGGGCCATGGCCAGCAGTTCACGGGGGCGGCCTTCAGGGTCGGAATGCTCATTGACGGCCTGGGACAGGACGTCGCGTTCCTTGGCCGGAAGGCTGATGAGACCCGCGCTGTAGTCCTTGATTTCCTCTTGCGTAGCATTCCCGCCCAAAGCGATGTATTCGAGCCACAACTGCGCCAGGTCAAGATGGTGCTCCTGAATGATTCCCGCGGTCAGCGCCTGCTGGTCCTGCTCGTCCATGGCCCCGCCTGCCGCAAAGAGAGTATTCTCCCCTGATGTTCGGAGCCGCTACCGCACTGGATGGGCGGGAACTCAGGAAAGTTTTGCCAGCCGGTTGCAGGCCTCCCATAAACGCCTCCGGGCGTCAGGATCCGAGCCCATCCCCGGCGTGGGCAGTTCCTTACGCTTTGCCCACAGCTTCCCGGAAACCCCTGCGGTTTGGGGTGAGCTGGCAAGCCAGATGGCGGTGTCGGCTGCTCTTTCTGCAGGGCCGCCAAATGTGTTGGTGATCCAGCGGAACGGGCCGCCCACGTCCTGCAGCAGGCCAGTGTTTTTGACCAGCCCGGGGTGCACTGCGTTTGCCACCACGCCCGCACCGCGGAGCCGTTCGGCAAACTCCTGGGTGAGGAGGACCCTGGCCAGCATGGTGGGCGGTGTCGAGCGAAGGTAGCTGTACTTGCCGTTCGCTGTTTGGAGGTCATCGAAGTTCAGTGCTGTTGTGCCGTATTTCGAGGCCACGTTCACGATGCGCCCCGCGCCTCCACCGGTCCCCGCTCCGCCCCGTTTCAAGGCATCCAGCAGCAGGTTGGTCAGCAGGAAGTAGGCCATCACGTTGGTGGCGAAAGTCAACTCAAGGCCGTCAGGAGTTACGTGGCGCTCCTTTCGGAACACGCCCGCAGCGTTGACCAGCACGTCCAGCCGGTCATGGCGGGAGAAAAATTCCGCGGCCGCCCGCCGGATGCTGGCCTGGTCCGACAGGTCGCAGGCAAGCGGCTCAAGCCGGGCGTCCGGCACCTGGCCGCGGATGCCCGCCATCGCCTCCTCCGCCCGAGGAGTGGAACGTCCGACGACGACGATCGCAGCTCCTTCACGCGCCAGCCCCGCGGCAATCGCCTTCCCCAGACCACCTGTCGCACCCGTGACAAGTGCAAGGCGACCATCCATTGAACCCATTGCCGTCTCCTCAGCGCCGAAACCGCCTTCAGGTTACGCCCGGCAAGGAGTTTCATCACCCACATCCTGAGAAAGCAAGGTGCTGACGACAAGATGGTAGGTAGACTGGTCTACCTACCCGCCAGGAAGAGGATCCCCAGTGTCTCCGACCGATGTCTCCCTGCCACCCAAAAAACGTGCGCGCGTGCTGTTGCTTGACGCCGCGGCAAGGCTCTTTTACGCCCAGGGTGTTGGTGCCACCGGGATTGACGCGATCACGGCCGAGGCTGGAGTGGCGAAAAAGAGCCTGTACAACAACTTCGCTTCCAAGGCGGACCTGGTGACCGCTTACCTCGAAGCCCGGCATGAAGAATGGCTCGGCCTGTACCGCGCGCGGGCGGAAGCTGCTGCCGGATCACGGGAACGGCTGCTTGCCATTTTCGACGCCTACGTGGATCACGCAAACTTCGCCTACAAGCACGGATTCCGCGGTTGCGGACTGCTCAACGCGGCGGCAGAACTGCCTGCCGGAAGCCCGGGGCGGCTCGCCGTCCGGCGACATAAGGAAGAAGTTGAGGCGCTCCTGGCCAAGCACCTGGAAGAGTTGCTGCCGGGGCAGGATGAACGCCGTGCAGGGCTGGCCGCACACCTGGCCTTCCTGCTGGAAGGCGCCATGGTGCGGGCAGGACTCGAAGGCGGGGACAGCCGGCTCCTTCAGGGCCGGACGATTGCCGCCCGGATGCTGGACGAGCTGTGACGGGTTCCACCGGCCGCCCTTCCGCGCCGCTTCAGCGGAGCCGCGTCCTGGTTGGCAGCGGCGGTCTGCAGGGGCCGCGCTGGGGTGCTGTTTTTGTGCTGGCCGCGTCGGTTCTGTGGGGGACTACCGGAACTGCTGCCACGTTCGCCCCGGCAGTGAGTCCCCTTGCCATTGGTGCCGTAGCCATGGGTATCGGGGGGCTGCTCCAGGCCCTGTATGCAGCAAGGCCGATCAGCAGCCAATGGCGGGACCTGCTGGAGCAATGGCGGCTGGTGTTGTTGGGAGCGGCGGCCGTTGCGGTCTATCCCTTGGCCTTTTACACCTCCATGCACCTTGCCGGCGTCACGGTAGGTACCGTGGTTTCCATTGGTTCAGCCCCCGTGGCCGCAGCAGTCATCGAGCGCTGGGCCGACAAGAAACCGCTCACCCGCCGGTGGCTGGCCGGGGCACTGCTCGGCGTGGGCGGGGCGGTTCTGTTGTCCGTTGCCGGACACCGGCCCGGGGGCGCCGACGCTGCTGGGGCTGGAGTGGGATCCCCCTTGGATTCCTGGGCCGCGCCGGCGGGCATCGTGTTGGGCCTGGTTGCGGGCGTGACGTACGCCCTCTATTCGTGGGCAGCGCATCGCCTGATTCGTGGAGGACTCTCCTCACGGGCCACCATGGGCGCCGTGTTCGGAATGGGCGGCGTACTGCTGATGCCCGTACTCCTCCTGACCGGCCGCCCGCTCGCCGAATCCTGGACCAGCTTCGGCGTCGGAGCGTATATGGCCCTCGTCCCGATGTTTGCCGGGTACGTCCTGTTCGGGTGGGGCCTGGCCCGTGTCCGTGCCAGCACCGCCACGGGCCTTTCCCTGGTTGAAACGGTGGTGGCAGCCGCGCTGGCAGTCCTTGTGGTGGGGGAGCGCCTCCCCGCCGCGGGCTGGATCGGGGCGGCAGCTGTCCTGGCGGGGCTGGTTTTCCTGCTGCCACGCTCTGAAAGCAGGATGAGGACCCCGGGAACGGCGGATTACCCCGCCTGACCGTGCCGTCCCTGGCGGTTGGGCCTGCGCCTGCGCAGCGCGAGGTAGAGGCCAAGGGCCATTAGAAGGAGCCCGCAGATGCCGACTCCGATGCTGGAGGCGCCGATGCCGGTCATAAAAAGCGCAAGGCCGAGCAAGCCCGCGGCTGAACCGTAGTAAATGCCTGACCTGAACCGGCGCGATGGGTAGCCGGACAGCAGCTCCATCGCCAGGTGGGGGTCGTCGGCTATCAGCCCGAGCTCCAGCTCCTTGAGGAGCCTGCGCTCCTCCTCGGACATTGGCATTGGACGCCCTTGAAATCTCAATTCGGGACTATCGATACTGACCGTAGGAGCCTTGCCGCCTTCCGTCAAGGGTACGGGCTGCGCGGGCTCCCGCTCAGGCGGCCCCACCGCGGTACTGGACTACCGGCGTCGTAATTCTGCGAACTCAAGGGAGGGAACGATGGCGCCCGCGTCCCGCTCCACGAAGTTGGTGCCAGGCGCCACGACGTCGTCAATCGCGTCCAGGACCGACTCGCCGAGCTGGACGTCGGCCGCTTTCAGGTAGGCGGCCAGGTGCGCTTCGCTGCGCGGGCCAATGATCACGCTGCTGATGGCAGGGTGGGTCAGGGCGAAGCCGAGTGCGAGGTCCACCAGCGACAGCTCCAGCTTGTCGGCCAGCCGCGCCAAGGCATCCGCAGCGTGCAGCTTCCGCTCGCTGGACGGGCCGGAGATGTCGTAGCGGCCCGGCAGTGAATGCACCCGGGTAGGGGCGGTTCCCGATTCCAGGACAAAGCTGCCTGAGAGCCAGCCCCCGGCCAGCGGGCCGTAAGCCAGCACGCCGAGCCCGTACTGCTGGGCGATCGGGAACACATCGCGTTCGTTGGCCCGAACCAGCATCGAGTAGGGCACCTGGTTCCCCAGCGGCGGAATCAGGTGGTTGGTGGTGGCAAGCCACTGGGCCTCCACCAGCTGCGCCGGGGTGAACACCGAGGTGCCGTAGTAGAGGATCTTTCCCTGCCTGATCAGGTCGTTGAGGGTGGTGATCGTCTCCAGCACATCGGTGTTGTAGTCCGGCCGGTGCGCCTGGTACAGGTCGATCCGGTCAGTCTGCAGACGGCGGAGGCTGCCCTCCACGGCCTGGGTGATCCAGCGCCGGGAGTTGCCGGAATGGGCAGGATTGGGGCTCATCTGGCCGTGGAACTTGGTGGCCAGGAAGACGTCGTCACGGCGTCCGCGCAATGCCCGCCCCACAACCTGCTCCGACTCTCCCTGGGAGTAAACGTCCGCGGTGTCGATGGCGGTGATGCCGGCGTCCAGCGCGGAGTGGATGATCCGGATGCTCTCCTCGGCTCCGGTGGGGGCACCGGGCGGCCCGCCGGTTCCCTCGCCGAAGTTCATGGTGCCCAGGGTCAGCGGGCTGATCGGCGTGCCTGACCGCCCGAACACCCGCAGTTCACTGAGGCTCATTTTCCGGTCTCCTCACAGTCTCTTCGGCATGCAGCTTTTGACATATGCCCTTGATCGTCACGAGGCTACACAGATCGGTGGTGCTGCTGCAGAACTCCGCCTTAGTGCTTCTCTTTTCGACTCTTGGAGTAATGCCCGGGCCTGGTGTGACGTTTTGTGGAGCGCAGGACAGGGGCTGCGTCGCATATATTGAGGCATGGACACTCCCAGCAGCGACGAGCAGTTCGTCAAGCTGCACGACATGATTATCGGCAGCGCCAACGTGAGCGCGTTCCTTGGCGAGCTGTCCGTTCTCGCTGCCTCGACACTTGGCGAGACCGCAGGTTCCCTCATTGAGTGCGGGGTTACGCTCCGGCAGCGCAAGCGCAGTGCCACCGTAGCCGGAAGCAGCGCGCGGGCAACCCTGCTGGACAAGCTCGAGCAGGAACTGGGGCAGGGGCCGTGCCTGACAGCCCTGGAAACGATGAAGCCCGTGGTCCTTGCCGACGTGGCAACAGACTCACGCTGGCCTGAGTATCAGAAGCTTCTTAAGGACAACGGCTGTGCCAGCGTGCTGGGCGTGCCCCTCGCGCTGGACAACAGCCACACTGCGGCACTGAACTTCTTCGCTTCCGAACCAGGCCTCTTCACGGATGCGGTGGTACGGCGGGCAGAAGGTTTTGCCGAACTGGCGGGACGGGCAGTGCGGCTGGCCCTGAGGATCGCTGATGCCCAGAACCTCGCGGAGGACCTCACCGCGGCCCTGGAGCATCGTACAGTCATCAACCTGGCCTGCGGCGTGGTGATGGCTCAGAACAGGTGCTCGCAGGAGGAAGCCATGGCCGTCCTCACCAAGGCTTCAAGCCACCGCAACCGGAAGCTGCGCGACCTCGCAGCGGACATCCTCGGCCAGGTCAGCACGGGCACAATCAGCACGCATTTTGACCCCTGATGCCGACTCAAACCAGTCTGGGTTTCACCTGCGCGCCGGCCTGCAATAATCTGAACCAACGGTTGTGCGCGGGGTGCAAACGCCCGGTGCAACAGGCAGCACTGTAAGTTCGGGCCACATCACACCAGACGAGGCGGACACGAATGACGGCTTCAGACCAGCAGCAGTTCCCACCATCGCCGGCGCCAACAGAGGCGCAGGATCTTCCACCGGCTGCCGGTGAAACTGCTGCCAGGGAGCCCGTGGATCCGCACCTCCTCCAGCAGTTGGCGGATGCGCATGGGGTGGGAACCTCCTTCCAGGGCTGGGACGGCCTGCCGCACAATGTTGCCGAAGACACCCTGATCAAAGTCCTCGCCTCCCTCGGAGTGCAGGCACACACCAGCCAGCTCATCCAGGCGGCATTGGCGGAAGCCGAACTGGCGCCCTGGCGTCGGATGCTGCCGCCCGCCGTCGTGATCCAGCAGGGTGAACCGGCGCAGGTTCCGGTCCACGTGCGCGACGGCGCTACCGCCCGGCTGAGCATCACCCTGGAAGGCGGGGCCGGGTCTGTAGAAGCAGTCCAGCAGGATCTTTGGGTGCAGCCGCGGGATGTCGACGGCGTTGCGACCGGACGTGCCACCTTCGCCCTGCCGCAGCACTTGCCGCTGGGATGGCACACCCTGCACGCCGAAGCTGAAGGAACCACCGCGTCCGCCACCCTGGTAGTCGTGCCCGCACGGCTGACCACCGCAGCTCCGCTGGAAGAGCGCCGCGGATGGGGACTGGCTACCCAGCTCTACTCCATGCGCTCCAAGCGCTCGTGGGGCATCGGCGACTTCTCCGACCTGGCCGACCTGGCTGCCCTCAGCGGTACCCGCGGGGCGGACTACGTACTGGTCAATCCCTTGCATGCTGCCGAGCCGGTTCCGCCCCTGCAGCCGTCGCCGTATTCGCCGTCCACCCGGCGCTTCTTCAACCCGCTGTACATTCGCATTGAGGCCATCCCCGAAGTGGCCTACCTCAAGCCGCGCAAGCGCGCCACGGTGGAGAGGCTCCACGAGGAGGTGGCGGGACTGAACAAGGAGGGCAACCGGCTGGACCGCGACGCCGTGTACGCCGCCAAGCTGCAGGCCCTCGAGTTGCTCTACCATGCCCGCCGGTCGCCGGCCCGGCAGGCCGCGTTTGACGAGTTCTGCCGGATCTCCGGCCAGGGCCTTGACGACTTCGCCCTGTGGTCTGCGATCCGGGAGGACCTGCCGGCCGGCGACCCGTTCTGGTCGGACCCGGCCTGCGCACTGGGCACGCCGCAGACAGAAGCGCTGCGGGAAAGGCTGGCGGACCGCATCGGGTTCCACCGCTGGCTCCAGTGGATTTGCGACGAACAACTCGAAGACGCCCAGCGGGCGGCGCTGCGGTCCGGCATGCGGCTTGGGGTGGTCCACGACCTTGCCGTCGGCGTGGACCACAGCAGCGCTGACGCCTGGACACTGCGGGATGTTCTGGCGCCAGGCACCAGCGTGGGGGCGCCACCGGACATGTACAACCAGCAGGGCCAGGACTGGGGGCAGCCGCCATGGCACCCTGCACGGCTGGCGGAGGCCGGCTACATTCCGTTCCGGAACATGCTCGCCACCGTGCTGCGCCATGCCGGCGGAGTTCGGGTGGACCATATCCTGGGCCTCTTCCGGCTGTGGTGGATCCCGTCCGGGAACGCTCCGGGCGATGGCGCGTACGTGAAATACGACCACGAGGCACTGATCGGCATCCTGGCTTTGGAGGCGCAGCGTGCCGGGGCCGTGGTGATCGGCGAGGACCTGGGCACCTTCGAGCCGTGGGTCCGGGACTACCTTGCCGCCCGCGGCATCCTGGGCACGTCCATCCTTTGGTTTGAGTACGACGGCGATTCGCCCCTTGCGCCGGAAAGGTACCGGACGCAGGCGCTTGCCAGCGTCAACACGCACGACCTGCCGCCCACCGCGGGCTACCTCGCCGGGGACCACGTGGCCCTGCGGAGCGGACTGGGCCTGCTGGAGCGTTCGGAGGCGGAGGAGCGGGCAGAGCACAACGCCTCGCTGGAAAAGATGTTTGCCCTGCTCCGCGAACGCGGGTACCTGCCCGAGGACGGGCCCGGGGGAGCGGCCGGACACGAAGAGAGGACCATCGAGGCGCTGCACCTGCTGCTGGCCCAGGCGCCGTCGGTCCTGCTTGGTGTTGCCCTGGTGGATGCCGTGGGTGAGCGGCGGGTCCAGAACCAGCCCGGCACCACTGAAGCCCTCTACCCGAACTGGCAGGTTCCCCTGGCAGGACCGGACGGGCGGCCTGTCCTCCTGGATGATCTTCCCGCCAACCCGCGGTTCAACTCACTGCTGGCGGCGGTGGAGGAGACCCTGCACGGCTAGCGCAGGCGGGCCAGCCAGGCTGCCCACGACAGCCGGGCCAACAGTCAGGAGAAGGCGATGCGTGAAGGATCAGTACTCGTTGTAGGCGGCACGGGCATGGTGGGCGGCCAGGTTGTCACCGAACTGTTGAACCGGGGTAAGCACGTTCGTGCCCTGGTACGCCCCGGCTCGGACGCCTCCCGGCTGGAGTCAGCCGGGGTGGAAATTGCACGCGGGGACATGATGGACCCGGACTCGTTGGTCCGCGCCATGTCTGGTGCCGACGCGGTGGTGACCTCGGCCGCCGGTTACACCAGGCACCGCAAGGGGGACAACCCGAACATCGATACTGTGGGCAACTCCAACCTCGCTGATGCTGCCAAGCGTGCCGGGATCCGCCGATTCGTGCTCACCAGCATCCTCACCTGCGACCAGACGCCGGAGGTGCCGCATTTTTGGCACAAGCGGCTGATGGAGGACAGGCTGCAGGCCCTGGGCGTCCCGTTTGTCGCATTGCGTCCGGGAGCTTTCCTGGACCAGGTGACCCGGTTTGGCGGCGACCCCATCACCAAGCATCGGGTCAGGTGGTTCGGCTCGCCGGGAATCCCGCTGACTTTCGTGCTCACCCCGGATCTGGCGGCATACCTCGCGGCCGCCGTTGACGCTCCGGGGGTGGAGGGTCAGCGGATCGATATCGGCTGGGACAGGCCCATCTCCATGCAGGAGTTCGCCGATATTTCAGAGCGGCTGACCGGCGAGGAGATCCGTGTCCAGTCCGTTCCCGTCGGGGTGGTTCGGGCAGCGGGTGCCGTGATGGGTCCGGTCAACCCGATGGCGAAGGACCTGGCGGCCATGATGGGCTGGTTCCAGACCGGCAGGTACGTTGCGGACACCGCGCGGCAGACCGAAGTTTTCGGCCCGCCGCCCACCGCGGAGGATGCCGTGCGGAGGCTTGTCACGAGCCTGGGGCACGCCGTCAAGGGTTGACGGCCTGCCGGTAAGCGGTCCGCCAGCAACAACGCGGGGGCCCACCACCCGCGCCCGGGCCTCAAGCTCGGCCAGGGAACCCTGCGGGCGTGGGCCCACCACTCGCGCCCAGGCCTCAAGCTCGGCCAGGGACCCGGCGTGTGGGCCCACGTTGCTATTGCGCCGCGCTGATCAGATGCGTGAAGTGGTCGTAACGGAAGGTGACTGGGCCGCCGTCGTGCGCAAACGGAATGTTGCCGCCATTCGGCCCGCCGTTGGCGCCATAGTTGACGTTCCAGGACCGGTCCAGGGCCGCCTTGAACTCGTAGCTGCCCGCCGGCAGGTTCGGAACGGTCAGCTTCCACACCAGGTCTGCCGGATCCAGTGCCAGCTGTGCCTGGTCGCATTCGGGCAGCCAGTCGGCGCTGCACCCCAGCTCAGACCCCAGGCTCCCGGCCACAGACACGGCCTTCGGCTGCTGCGACGCATACACCGTGCTGAGCTGGTGCGTGCTGTTGTCGTAGCGGAACGTCACCGGGCCGCCCGGGTGGTCCAACACGATGTTTGATCCGTTGAAGGCGCCATCAGCTCCGTAATTCACGTTCCAGTTGCCGTTGAGTGCGGCCTTGTACTCGTACTTTCCGGCGGGAAGAGCATCAACGGTCAGGCGCCAGATGTTGTCCGCGGGGTCCAGGACCATCATGGCCTGGGTGCACTCGGGGTCCCACGGCTTAGCGCAGCCCATGGCCTGGTTCAGGGAGCCTGCCACGGTGACGGAATCAGGCTGCGGCGCGTCGCCTACCGTGACGGTCCGGACTTCGCTGGATGCGTTGAAACCGGTGCCGGACATGGTGGCGCGGTACCGCACCTGGGTGCCGTCCCCGAGGCCCGACACGTCATCCTTTACCGAGTACACCGGGGAGGAGTCGTCCGAACCCACCGCGGTCCAGTCCCCGCCGGCCACACTGCGTTCAAAGGACACCACGTGGCTGGCCTTCTCCGGGTCGGCTGTGGCGCTGAGCTCCACGGAGCCCTTCACGCTGCTGCCCTCAATGGGCTTCTGGAGAGTGAGGACTGGCGCAGGAACGGTGGCGGCGCGGGGCTGGGAGGCAGCGGTGTGGCCGCCGTTGTCCAGTACGGTGGCGCGGTACTCCACGGGAGTGCCCGCATCCAGGGCCGCCACGTCATGGAACACCTGGTAGGGCGCCGTGTCGTCAGTGCCGATGGGCTGCCACTCGCCGCCTGCCGTCCTGGCCTCGAAGGTGACCTCGTAGAACGAGGAACCGTCGACGTCGGCCGTCACTTTAAGCCGCCCGTTGTCACCTTGCGCCGGGGCCGGCGCCTGGAGGACGACGGCGGGTGCCGCCTTGGAGTGCGGAATCCGGCCGGAGGACTGGTACACCAGAGCGGAAAGCGCGGGAACCGTGACGGCGAGCTTGCCGTCTTCCGAGGTCTTGGCCTCATCCGCACCTTCACCATAGATCCGGGTGTAGTTGCGCTTGCCGATGTAGGTGGGAACCTCGGCGGTCTGCGGCTGCTCGCTGTTGTTCAGGGCCACCACGTACTCACGCTGGTCCCCGGCGTCGGTGCGGGAGAAGGCATAGATGCCGGGACCGTCCGAAGCGTACCGGTGCTGGTGGGCGCCGTCGCGCAGTGCCGGGTGTTCCTTGGTCAGTTCCGCGAGCTGGCTGATCTTGGCGTAAAGCGGATGCCCTGTGTTGAAGTTGTCCGTGCCGTGGGTGGCATCAGTGCCCAGCAGGTCGTCGTCGAGGTACTCCGGCACCTGGCTGGCAAAAAGCGTCTGCCGGGCGTCCTGGTCGCCGCCCGGGCCGGTGAAACCTTGCTCGTCGCCGTAGTAGATCACCGGGTTGCCGCGGGAGAAGTACATCAGCTCGTGGGCGAGCTGGTCTCGGGCCACCTGTTCAGCGTCGGTTGATCCGGGGTTGTCCGCGGCAATGAAGCTGCCGATGCGGCCCATGTCGTGGTTGCCCAGGAAAGTGGGGAGCTGGTAGACGTTCGAATCAGCGTCGGTGTACCAGTCATCACCGGCGAAGAATGTTTCCAGCGCGGTGGCGTCATGGCCCTTGGACGCGAAGTTCCGTGCCGCGTCCTGGAAGGGGAAGTCCAGTACTGCCTGCATGCTGTTCCGGGTGGTGAACTGCGAGGTGAAGCTCTTGGTGGTGTCGAAGACCTCGCCGAACATAAAGAACTCGTCCTTGCCGTGCTCTTTGGCGTAGCTGAGGACGTCCGGGCCGAATTCCTGCCAGAACTCGTTGTTGACGTGCTTCATGGTGTCGATCCGGAAGCCATCCACGCCGAAGTCGCCAATCCAGGTTTTGTAGATGTCCTTCATCCCGTCCACCACCTTGGGGTGTTCGGTGAAAAGGTCATCCAGGCCGAAGAAGTCACCGTAGAACGAGTCCTCGCCCACAAACGTTGTGTCGCCACGGTTGTGGTACAGCGTGGGATCGTTCAGCCAGGCGGGAACCTTCAGGTTTTCTTCGCCCGGTTCCAGCACCGGTTTGTAGGGGAACGACGTGGCTGGGCTGAGCTTGGGGAAGTTCCCGGTGCCCGCGTAGTCCCGGTCATCGAATGCGGCTCCCTCCGCCGTTCTGTACGGAACCGCGTCCTTGGAGACATAGCCCTTCCGGGCACCCTCCTCGTAGCCAATGACGTCAGCGGTGTGGTTGGTGATGATGTCGAAGTACACCTTCATGCCGCGGCTGTGCGCTTCGTCAATCAGTGCCTTGAGTTCGTCATTGGTGCCAAGGTGGGGATCGATCTGGGTGAAGTCAGTGATCCAGTAGCCGTGGTAGCCGGCGGACTTGTCCTCGGGCTGGACCGCCTTGTTCTTGAAGCTGGGGGTCAGCCAGATGGAAGTGGTGCCCAGGCCCTGGATGTAGTCGATCTTGTCGAGCAGGCCGGCCAGGTCGCCGCCGTTGTAGAAACCCTTTTTGGTGGGATCGAAGCCGGACACCATGGGATCACTGCCCAGACCGCCGTCGTCGTTGGTGCTGCTCCCATTGCTGAAGCGGTCGGCCATAACGAAGTAGAAATTCTCGTCCGTGACGGGCGCCCGCAGGCTGTGCAGGGCCGACGTCGAGCCCGGGTTTTTGTTGCCTTGCCCGTTCGACCCCGGGTCCTTGCCGCCGGGGGCAGCCTGGGCGGGAAGAACCGAGGCAGAAATGGCGACCACGGCGGCAACGAGGGCAGCGGCTGAACGCATTGATGTTCTGCTGACGGGTTGAACCCGCTGGCCGGCGGTAAGGCGGCTGGATGATGGACGGGGTGTGATGGATAATGTGAGGCTTGTTCTGGTGTTCGTTCCGGCGCGTGGGGATGCGCCGGGGAGGGTGCGGAATATCAAGGAAGAGACCTTTCCTGGTAGCTGCGCTGCTGTACAGGCTTGCCGGGGCAGGGGGTGTGGCATGAGGCTGCCGGGTCAACAAGGCCCCCTTGCCCCTGTGAACCACGTCACAACTGTAAGCGCTTGCACTGGATAACTCCAGCGTTTAGGAAAAGCCTTGGGCAACCCGGATTAGTGCACCTGGGCTATGTCCTGCGGTGGCCTGCTAACGGCCTGCTTACTGTCCGGGCGCCGGCACCAGGGCAGTGGGCGACGGTGTCCGCAGGTCGTGGACCAGGGGCCCGGGGAGCCCGCTTGCTGCGTCCAGCTCGAAAGTGGCGATGTTGTCCGAGCGTTCGTGGGCAACGTGGAGCCATTGTCCCCTGACAATGTGGTGGCGCGGCCAGTTGCCTCCGCTGGGGAAGTCCTGGACGGGGAGCAGCTCCGTCCCGTCGGCAGCGACGTCCAGGACGCTGACCAGGTTGGAACCGCGGACGCCGACGTAGGCGTGATTTCCCTGCCGGTCGAGGCAGATTTCCGCGGCGGAGTCATCCGGCATGCTGCCGCCGGAGGTCGCGGGGCCCCGGAAAACGAGTTCGAATGTCCCGGCCTCGGGCCGGACCACGAAGACCTCGATGGAGTATTCGGAAACCACAAAGACGTTGCCGCTGGCGTGCTGAACGAGGTGGCGGGGTCCGCAGCCGAAGGGAAGGGCGACTTCGTGATCTGCTTCCAGTCCTGATCCGGGCACGTAGTTCCAGATGCGGAGGGTGTCGTGCCCCAGGTCTGTTGTCATGATCCGGCCGTCCTGCAGCATAAGGCTGGCGTGGGCGCGGCTCTGCCGGGGTTCACCCGGGGTCTGGGCGGAGTGTGGATCCACTGAAGCGGGCGCGGGAAAGCGTGCCGTGATGCCGCCGTTGGAATCCAGTTCGTAGAGCAGTACTTGGCCATCTCCCCAGCAGGTGGCGGTGAGGAAGCGTCCCTGCGGGTCTACCGCCACGTGGCACGTCGCTTCTCCAGCGGGTTGCGGGTCGCCCAGGGGCTCAAGGCCGAAATCGCCTGTTCGCCGGAAGGCCCGCACCATCTTGCGCTGCTCGGCCACCGCGTACACCACGGGCAGCTTGGGGTGGACAGCAACGAACGACGGCGAATCCGCCTTGCTTGCCGTACCCCGCCATTCCAGCGTCCCGTCAGGGTGGGCGGACAGGGCTCCGATCCCTTCTGCCCGGCCGCCGCCGTCGGGAGTGTAGGTGCCGATCCAGATGATGGGGTGCTGGGCGGGGGAAGTCATAGCTCCATCCTGCCAACAAAGTGCCCGCATTCGGTGGAACTGCGGTTTAGCATTGGATTCCAGCCATGGCCAAAGGAGGTGAGCCCGGTTACTGCTTCATCTGTTTCGGGTACTCCCTTCCAGGGCCGCACGGGCCGCCAAGGCTAGTTAGGTCAACCGCTGGAAGACGTGCGAGTGCCCGCCGGCCCACCGGAAGGCGTTCCCATGCCGCGTCCCGCATCAGTTGCCAGTCCCCGTTTTGCCGAAATTGTCACCCTGCTGAGGGCGGCCGGCTGTGTTTTCGCCGAGGAAGAAGCGCAGTTGTTGTTGTCCGAGGCGCCCGGCCTCGATGAGCTCACGCAATGGATTGGCCGCCGTGTTTCTGGTGAGCCGCTTGAATGTGTTCTTGGCTGGGCCGGCTTTAGTGGTCTTCGCATTGCTGTTGATCCCGGTGTTTTTGTGCCGCGCCGCCGTACGGAACTCCTCGTTTCTGAAGCCGTGACTCTGCTGAGGCAACGCCTCGCTGCCGGTGAGGAGCCCGGCGTCGTTGTTGATCTTTGTTGTGGATCCGGAGCTGTGGGTGTTGCGGTTACGTCCCAAGTGCCGGTGAAGGAACTTCATGCCGCCGACATTGATCCCGCCGCCGTGGGCTGTGCTCGCCGGAACCTCGCAACTTTAGGTGGGCAGGTCCACCAAGGGGATCTGTATGCGGCCCTCCCTTCCCGGCTCAGGGGGCAGGTGCAGCTCATTGTGGTCAACGCTCCGTACGTTCCCACGGATGTGCTGCCGACGATGCCGCCCGAGGCCAGGATCCATGAGCCGCGGATCTCGCTCGACGGCGGCCCGGACGGTTTGAGCCTCCACCGCCGGGTCATCGTCGAAGCCCCGGAGTGGTTGGATCCCTCCGGACTTATCGCCATTGAAACCAGTGAACGCCAGGCCGCAGGAACCGCTGGAATCATGGCGGCGGCGGGGCTGGTGGCACGAACTGTTCACTCGGAGGAGTTGGACGGAACTGTAGTGGTTGGCACTCTCCGCTCCCAGTAGTGCACCGCTGTCAGTGTCTCTTTTGCTGCCGCTTCGGTTTGGGGGTGTCCGCTGGTTTTGACGGGGAACCCTGGTTTATTCGCGGGGTGGTGGGGGTGGTTTGAAGTAGGTGTTTTGTTGGGGTTTTTGGTGGGGGTCGAGGTGTTTTGGGGGTGTGAACCATGGGGTGTTGTTGGTGGTGGTGATGGTCCATTGTTCTTTGTGGATGAGGTGGTGGTGGCCGCTGCAGAGCAGGACGCCGTTGTTGGTGTTGGTGGTGCCGTGGTGGGACCAGTAGGTGATGTGGTGGGCTTCGCACCAGGGTGCGGGGATGGTGCAGTTGGGGAAGGCGCAGCCTTGGTCGCGGGCGGTGAGGGCGGTGCGTTGGGCTGGGGTGAAGAGTCGGGTTTTGCGGCCGAGGTCCAGGAGTTCGCCGTGGGTGCCCAGGAGTGCGGGGATGATGTCGGCGTCGCAGGCGATTTTGCGCAGGGTTGCGGCGGCGACGGGGCCGGTGAACACGAAGTTCCCCGTGCCGGTGCCGGTCTGGGTGCCTGTGTTCGTGTCGGTGCCGGCGTCCGTCCCCGTGCCTGTGGCTGTGCTCGTGGCAGTGCTTGTGTTTGTGGGGGTGGGGTGGGGGAAGAGGTCTTGGTAGTTGATGGTGGCGATGATTTGGGGGCGGTTGCCGCCGGTGGCGGGCAGGGTGTTGGTGGCCAGGGCTAGTTTGGCGGCGCCGACGAGTCCTTCGAGTTGTTTTTGCGGCCGGGTGCGCCGGTCCAGGTCCGGGCCGGTGTTGTTCTCGTTCCAGACCCGGTCCTGAGTGTTTCCGTCCTGATCGCCGCTACTGCCACTGCTGGTGGTGGTTGTGGTGGTGCGGGGGTTGGTGGCGGTGTTCATGACGGTGAGGAGGTGTTCGTATTGGTCGGTGGTGGCGAAGATTTCGAGGTGGTGCAGGCCGTGGCGGGGTTTGCGGATGAACGCGCCTTGGGTGTGGCGGAGGGCTTCTTCGCTGGGTTCGGTGCCGTCGGCGTCGATGGTGTCGGCCCAGCGGCGGGCGACGCGGGCGAGGAAGTCGGGGTCTGATGTGGCCGCGGTGGCGGTGAGATTTTCCTCGATCAGGGCCAGTTTCGCGGGTGTGGTGAGGTGCTGGAGCCGGTTCAGGGTCAGGGCGATGATGGTCCCGGCCCGGGACGAGACCGCCGGGCAGGCAGCGGCTGTGCCCTGCACTCGGTTGTCGGCGGCCAAGGGCTCTTCGCTGCCGATGGTGTCATCGCTGCCGGTACCCGTGCCGGTGCTGTCCCCGGTGCCAGTGCCGTCTTCCGGACCGGTGCTGGCTTCGGTGTTGGGAGTGCCCGGGCCGGTGCTGGCGCTGGTGCTGGCGCTGGTGCTGGTGCTGGTGCTGGGGGTGAGGGCGGTGGCGAGGTGTTGGCGGGGTGCGGGGATGGTGTCGCCGGTGAGGGTGCTGGCGGGCAGTATGTCTTTTGCCAGGGCCAGGCGGCGGTTGGCTTCGCTTTTACCGATCCGTAGGAGGAGCCGGAGGGACTCGCCGGTGTTGGCGCAGCCGTCATCGGCCGGTGAGGTGAGGGGTGCTGTTGGTTGGCCGGGCCAGTTGGTGTCTGTTTCGTCCAGGGCTTCGACTGCGTTGAGGGTTTCGACGCCGTTGTCCCAGCCGGTGACCCAGACCTTGCCGGAACGGGACCGGTTGGCGCGTGCGGTGTCCGCGGCGGCGATGGCCTGGGTGCGGGTGCGGTCCACGGTCCCGGCCGACAGGACCTGCAGGTACTCCACAGTCCGGGAGAGGTCCTCCACGTCAGCGGCGTAGCTGGCGGCCTCAACGTAGCTGGCCCCGGCAAGGATCGAGGGCGCGGCAGCAGCGGCCTGCGCCACGAGCCTGCCGAGCTCCGCCAGACCCAGCGGCGGCACGGAGGGAATCTGCCGCCCCGGGCCCTGTTACGGGCACCGCAGACTCGGCATCAGCCAGCGACGGCGCGGAGACTGCGGAATCAGCCTGCTGTGGCGGCGCTGATTGGGATTCAGCCTCTGCGAACGAGGCTGGTTCGGCATCAGCATCTGCGGACCCTGCTGCCGACCCTGCTGATGCGGCATCAGCCACCGTGGGCTCGGCAGTCTCCGTGGGCACGGCCTGAAGGGGCCACCCGGGACTAAGTGGGACGGCTGCGTCGTCCAAGTCGGCGGATGCGTAGGGACTGGAAGCGGTGAAGGAACCCGACTTGCCTGCTGCCGGATTATTGAAGCCCGAAGGGGCCGGCTGGGTAGCAACCCCGGCACGCCCCAGCACCACGACGTTGCCGCCGTACTCCCCAGGACGTTCCCCAATGGCTTCCATAGGTCAACTCTGCCAAAGGGCACTGACAAAAGTGGCTGCAACCGAAGCTATGTGGAAAACTCCGAAGCGCCTTGCAACTGCAGCGCATGTCGGCCCAAAGAGTTAGCCAGAAAAGAGGCAAGGTGGCCAGTTCAAGCGCCAGCCAAGTAACACGCGGCTCGGTTAAAACGCCTGCTCGGTTAAAACGCCGCCGGCCGCCGCGTCCCCCAAGGATCGCGACGGCCAGCAAAACCATCTAGTTGTAACACATGAGCGGGCCTGGTCCCTTGTCACAAGGGGAATGCCACGTCATGAGCAGGCGAATACCTACGCCTTGGACTGCGCTTCCCCGCTGGAGGTATCCAGGTTGAGCGTTTCCGGGTGCGTGCTGTGCGCCGGGATATGGCTGTCGTCAAGGTCAGCGGCCGAGGCAGGAGTGCCTGCAGCAGAAGCCGTGCCTGTTGCAGAGGCAGTGCCAGTGGTGCCGGAGGTACCCGACGTGCCAAGCCCGCTTGAAGTTCCGGCAGGAGCACCTGCGGAAGTGCCGCCGTCGGACGTTGAAGGCTTGCCGTCGCCGGACGAGCCGTCGCGGTGCATGGCAGAACCGATCACGGTGCCTGCACGCCGGGCCGCCTCAGTCAGTTGATCCGCAACCTCAGGGGCTTTTTCCTTGATGGCCTCGGTGGCAACGGTGACCTTGTCCTGGACAGGTTTGCTGTCCCAGATTCCGGCTGCCCGTGCCTTCAGCTTGTCGTAGGCCGCACGGCCGGAGCGCGAGCCGAGAACGTACCCGGCGGCGATTCCGACGCCCAAAAGAAGTTTGTTTTTCATGATGAACTCCTGCTCCTTGAGAAGGTTTTCAGTTCCGGCCCAGGAGAAACCAAGAGGCCGGGAAAGGGAAAAACCGGCCCAGGGATGGTGTCCCCGGGCCGGTTTCCATGGCTTGCGCTCCGCTTAGCGGCGCGCGCCGCGGTTCGTGACCAGGCCGTAGACCAGCAGCACGATGAGCGCACCGCCGATGGCCAGCAGCCACGTCTGCAGGGAGAAGAACTCCTGCAGTCCGGTGCCGAAGATCATTCCGCCGATCCAACCGCCGAGGAGTGCTCCAACGACGCCCAGGACGAGGGTGATGAGCCAGCCGCCACCCTGCCGGCCTGGAAGGATCGCCTTAGCGATCGCACCAGCAATAAGTCCGAGAATCAGAAATGCAATAAATCCCATTTTTCGTTCCTCTTCCTAAGTAAAGGAGGCCTCCGGATCCCGGAAGCACTTCATCCTTCTGCCTCAATAGTAATCATGCTTACTATCTCTTTGCCAGCCCCGAAGATAACAAAAAGCGCAGTTCAGGCCTGTTTCAGTGCCCGGTTACGTCGGAATCATTGCCTGCTCCAGGACCCTCGTCGAGGATAGCCAATTCCGCGAGATCCTGCGGATCCAGGGCGAAATCGAAGACGTCCAGGTTCTCCCTCATCCGCTCCGGATTGGCCGTCTTCGGAATCGTTACAAGTCCGTGCTGAATATGCCACCGGAGGACCAGCTGGCCGGGTGTTTTTCCATGTTTTTCGGCCAGTTGGGACAGGATGGGAGCGTCCAGCAGGCTTGCCCCGGATCCACCCAGCGGGCTGTAGGACTCGGTGACGATTCCGTGCTTTTCGTGGAACTCCCGCTCCGCCGTGCGGGTGATGGCCGGGCTGAGCTGGATCTGGTTCACCGCCGGGACCACCCCGGTTTCGGCCATCAGCCGCTCGAGGTGGGCCTGTTTGAAGTTGGAAACACCGATGGAGCGCACCTTGCCCTCCGCCTGCAGCCGCTCGAAGGTTTTCCACGTGGACACGTATTGGTCGCGCTGGGGGAGCGGCCAGTGGATCAGGAGCAGGTCCACGTAGTCCAGCCCCAGCCGCTCCAGCGCCCCGTCCAACCCCGCAATGGCGCGGTCGTTGCCCTGAAACTGCCCGTCCAGCTTGGTGGTGATGAACAGCTCCGCGCGGTCCACGCCGCTGGCCCGGACACCGTTCCCCACGCCGCCTTCGTTGCCGTACTTCACGGCTGTATCGATGTGCCGGTACCCGGCTTCCAGGGCTTGTACGACGGCGGTCGCCGCCTGATCGTCGTCCAGCGGCCAGGTGCCGAGGCCCAGTTGAGGGATGGAGTAACCGTCATTGAGTTTGAGCAGCGGTGCAAGTGTCATTTCAACAGTCTCTCCCTTATCGAGGTAAACCTACCCCTCAAACGCCCGCAGAATATTTTCGACGTTGTACGTCAGGGACACGCGGGCGGTGTCGGACACCTTGTCAGGGCCCTTTTGCTGGCCCAGGAAGTCCACGAAGCGCTTCAGCGCCTGCGCTGCCTTGCCGGCGTCGCCTTCTTCGACGGCTTTCGCTGCCTGCTGCACGCTCGCCGTCAACTGGCTGCCTACCGGCCCTGCCACGTCCCCGGAATCCACCAGGTCCTCCAGCGCATGCTCCAGCGCCTTCACGCTTCCGGGCAGCCAGGCGGCCCGCAGGGGAACATCGGCGAAGTCCATGTCGGAGGCGAAGTAGAAGTCCGTGTACGCCGGCTGGTTGTAGGCGGTGTTCTGCCGCGCAATCTCCGCACGGTACTGCGGATCGTGCATGAGGGTGTACAGCTTGTGGTTGGTCACCTCGGTGCTGAGGTACATACGCAGCGCGGAGCTGTCAGCCGTTCGGACCAGGAGTTCCTCGCGCCAGTCGCCCACCACGTCCGCCACCAGGCTGGGGTTGCCCTTGGTGCTGTTGTTGGTGCGGGTATCGGTGGCCGTGAGGAGCCGGCCGCGCTTCCAGTCATCGATGCCGGGCGTCTGCTCGCCGGAACCGTTGACGATCTGCGTGGTCATGTCCGCGGCCCACTTGATGCTCATGTTGGTTCCGGGAACGGACGAGGAGAGCTTGTCGCCGTCGGCGGACTGCATGCCGATCGCCCAGTTCTCAATGCCCGGAACTGAGGGATCGACGTCGCCGATCATGCCGCGGCCGGTGTCCTTGCCGGAGTAGGCGCCGAAGAGGACCTCGCCGGTGGCGGCGTCGCGCATGGCGTAGCCATAGGGCGCGTAGGCGGCACCTTCGTGGACGGTGAAGATTTCCTTGCCGGGCCGGGCCGGGTCGATGTCCGTGACGTGCATGGCGTCGCCGTGGCCCAGCCGCGCTTCGTCGCCGGGTACGGCGCTGCCCGCTGGCAGGGTGTCGAACGAGCTGTACAGCAGGGACCCGTCGTGGTCGATGGTGGCCGAGCCGTAGACGATCTCCTGCTTGCCGTCGCCGTCAACATCAGAGGCGCTCAGCGAATGGAAGCCCTGCGTGGTGAGCTTGCCGAACTCCGGATCGGTGCCGTCCCGGCCGTGCGGGGAATCATTAAACGGGTTGGTCATGGGCGCCCAGCCCGAGTCCACATTCCAGACGGGGGCGAGGTCGGATCCGTCCCAGGTGTAGGCAGCGAGGGTGCTGCGGGTGTAGTAGCCGCGGGCGAAGACCGCCGCCGGCTTCTTGCCGTCCAGGTAGGCGACGCCGGCCAGGAACCGGTCCACGCGGTTGCCCGGTTCGATGCGGGCCATGGCGTAATCGCCCCACATCAGTCCGTCGTCGTGCCGGCCCGGCTCGTAGGCGACTGTCTTGAGTTCCTTGCCCGTGGCACCCTCGAACACGGTGAGGTATTCCGGGCCCGACACAATAAAGCCTTCAAAGCCGCGCAGGTTGTTCCGGGCGCTGCGCGACGGGGCGTAGACGTCCATGAAGTAGTCCGTCAGCGCTTCGGCGTCGGCCTGGGACAGCGGGTACTGGTACTTCGGCGCGATGCCGAACGCTTCCTCGAGCGTGGCGGGCCAATGGCCGGCTTTGACCTCCGGGTGCTCGGTCCAGCCCTGGAAGGTCTTTACCATGTGCTGGTAGTAGTCCGCGGCGCTCATGCGGTAGTCGTCCGAGTTTGAGTAGCCGGCGTTGATGTCAGACTGCAGCAGGGAAATGAAGTTCTCCGAGGCGACGCTGCCGTCTGCGTTGAAGTTGGTGGACTTGGTCCCCGGGGCGGTCTTCATCATCATCTCGGCCCGGCCGTCGCCGTCGAAATCATTGACCAGCATTTGGGTGTAGTGCGCGCCGGAGCGGATGTTGACGCCGAGGTCGATCCGGTGGAGCAGCCTCCCATCAGCTTTGTAGGTGTCCACGTAGGTGTTGCCGGTGTAGCCCACCTGGGAGACGTCCTTGGAGTTGTTGGGGTCCCATTTGACGACGAACTCGTACTGGCCGTCGCCGTCCACATCGCCGATCGAGGCATCGTTGGCGGCGTAGGTGTAGGCCTGTCCGGCGGGGGTTACGCCGTCGGCCGGCTTCTTCAGCGGGATGTCCTTGAAGTTTCCGCCCCAGGACGTGGCAGTCGCGCTCCGGTCCACTTCAACACCGCCGACGACGGCCCGCACCTGGTACTCGGACGCTGCGGTTCCAGCAGGGTCCTGGAAGTTGGTGCTGTCCGTGACGGTGGCCAGCTTCTGCCCGTCCCGGTAGACGTTGAAGTCCGTGCCGGTGAGGCCGGTGTCTGATGACCCGGTGGCCTCGTGGCCGAGCAGGCGCCAGCTGAGGAAGACTCCTTCTGACGTTTTGGCGGCCACCAGCCCGCGGTCCAGGTGGTCCAGCTGTACGCCGGCGGCACCGGCCTTGGGGGAGGAGCCGACGGCGGCGGCCGGGGCTGCGAGGCAGCCGAAAGTAAGGGCGACGCCGAGGGCGGCGACGGAGAGGAGGCGCGCGGGAGTACGGCTTGGATTCATCAGTGAATCCTTTCAATTTCAGAACGGGAAAACGCTTCCCCAGCAATTTAGTGGTGGGGTGAGGGGAAAACAAGCCTTGCGGTCTGGCTCGAAACGCAGTATTTAGAACGTTGTAGAAGCCGGCCGGCGAGTTGTCGCCGCCGGCCGGCGCGCAGTGTTGCTGCTCAGGCGCGGCCGCGGGCCCAGCCGGTCAGCCGGTCGCTCAGGTCCATAAATGTCCGGTCCACCACCTGGAGACCGGGGTTGGCGTCGTGCCACTCCACGATTTCGCGGGCGCCGTCGGCAAACGGGATCGTTGCGCAGTACTCCGGCACCAAGGCCTTGATTTTGGTGTTGTCGAAAATGACCGAATGGGAGCGGTCGCCCAGGAGGTTTGGTCCCAGCTCTTCGCTGTGCGCGGCGATGGTTTCCGAGGCCACGTGGATCAGTTCCGGTTCCGGAACCCCCGCTGCCCGGGCAAACAGCTGGTAGATCTGGTTCCAGGGCAGGTACTCGTCCGAGGTAATGGTGTAGCTCTCGCCCACCGCCTGCGGACGGCCCAGCAGCCCGACGAAGGCCTTGGCAAAGTCCCGGCTGTGGGTCAGCGTCCAGAGCGAGGTGCCGTCTCCGTGCACCATGACGGGCAACCCGGCGCGCATCCGGTGGATGTCCGTCCAGCCGCCCACCATCGCAATCTTGGTGCGGTCGTAGGTATGGGAAGGGCGCACCACGGTCAGCGGGAAGTCCTGCTCACGGTAGGCCTGGAACAGCAGTTCCTCGCAGGCGATCTTGTCCCGCGAATACTGCCAGAACGGATTCTTCAGCGGCGTGGATTCCCTGATGGGCAGCCGCGTTGGCGGCTTCTGGTAGGCGGAGGCGGAACTGATAAAGACGTACTGCCCGGTCCTGCCGGTGAACAGGTCCAGGCTGGCCTTGGCCTGGTCGCGGGTATAGGTGATGAAGTCGGCAACGGCGTCAAACTCCCGCCCCGCCAGCGCTTCGCGGACGGCCGAGGCGTCCCGGACGTCTGCGCACAGGGTTTCCACCCCTTCCGGGACCGGCCGGGTGGACCGGCCACGGTTGAGGATCGTCAGCCGGTGGCCCAGCGCGACGGCGCGTTCTGCCGCCGTCGCGCTGATGACCCCGGTGCCGCCGATGAAAAGGATGCTCTTCGGCGCCACCGTATCGGCCTCGCGAACGAGTGGGTTCACCACGCGTAGTCTTCCGGCGCCGTCCTGTGCCCGGGGAAGATGTCGTCGAGCCGCTTGAGGGCGTCGGCGTCGAGGGTGACGTCCAGCGCCCGGATTGCGGCGTCGAGCTGTTCCTGGGTCCGCGGCCCCACGATGGGTGCAGTGACGGCGGGCTGGTGCAGCAGCCAGGCGAGGGCGATGTCGCCGGGTTCCTGGCCCAGTTCATCGGCAAAGTCCTCGTACTGCTGGATCTGGTCCTGGTGCTTCTTGAGCGTTTCGGCGGCACGCCCCTCACTCCGCCGGACGCCCTGCTGCTCCTTCTTCAGGACGCCGCCCAGGAGCCCGCCCTGCAGCGGGGACCAGGGGATGAGGCCCAGCCCGTACTGCTGGGCGGCCGGGATGACTTCCAGTTCCACCTGGCGCATGAACAGGTTGTAGATGGATTGTTCGCTGACCAGTCCGGTGTAGTTCCGCCGGCGGGCAGCTTCCTGCGCCTGGGCGATGTGCCACCCGGCGAAGTTGCTGCTTCCCGAATACAGGATCTTGCCCTGCTGTACGGCGACTTCGATGGCCTGCCAGATCTCATCCCAGGGGGTGTCCCGGTCAATGTGGTGGAACTGGTAGACATCGATGTAGTCCGTCTGCAGGCGCTTCAGGCTCGCATCCAGGGCGCGGCGGATGTTCAGTGCGGACAGCTTTGATTCATTGGGCCGGTCCGTCATGGTGCCGTACAGCTTGGTGGCCAGGACGGTGTGCTCGCGGCGCTCGCCGCCCTTGGCGAACCAGCGGCCGATAATTTCTTCGGTCCAGCCGCGGTGCCCGGCACCGCCGTACACGTTGGCGGTATCGAAGAAGTTGATGCCGTTATCGTGCGCCGAGTCCATGATGCTGTGGGCATCGGCCTCCTCGGTCTGCGGGCCGAAGTTCATGGTGCCCAGGCAGAGCCTTGAGACCTTCAGGCCTGAGCGGCCAAGGTGGGTGTACTGCATGATTGGATCCTTTGGGTTGAGCGCTGCTACATCTGGGTGAAGGAGGCGACGGCGGGATCGGAACCCAGCCGGGCGCCTGACTCGAGGGCCGTGATGGCCGCGAGCTCCTCACTGGACAGCGTGAGGGCTGAGGCGGCGAAGTTCTCCCGGATCCGCGAGGCCTGGCTGGACTTGGGGATCACGATATTCCCGGCGGCCAGGTGCCAGGCGAGTACCACTTGGGCGGTGGTGGCATTGTGGGCGTTGGCGATGGCGGTGACCGCGTTGCCGTTCAGGTCGGCGCCGCGGCCCAGGGGACTGTATGCTTCCACGGCGATGCCCAGGCTCCTGCACTTGTCCGCCAGCTCCGCCTGCTGGTAGCTGGGGTGCAGTTCGATCTGGTTCACGGCCGGAACAATTTCGGCGGACTCCACCAGCTTGTCCAGGTGCTCGGCGAGGAAGTTGGACACACCAATGGCGCGGATCTCGTTGTTTTCGTACAGGCGCTCCATCTCCTTCCAGGCCTGGACATACAGCCCCTGGGACGGGACCGGCCAGTGGATGAGGTACAGGTCCACATAGTCAAGGCCCAGGGCTTTGCGGCTGTTCTGGAAGGCGGCCTGCGCCCGGTCCTGTTCGCCGTTCCGGAGCTTGGTGGTGACGAAGATGTCCTCGCGGGCAATGCCCGTAGCCGCGATGGCTGCTCCCACGCCGGCCTCGTTACGGTACGCGGCGGCCGTATCGATGTGGCGGTATCCGGCCTCGAGGGCGTCCTCCACAGCCCGCTGGGTGTCCTCCGGCGGTACCTGGAAAACACCGAAGCCCAGTTGGGGGATGGTGATGCCGTTGTTCAGTGTCAGCTCTGACATGGATGGCTCCTTGAAAAGGTCAGGGGTGCGGGGTGCCGATGGCTCGACCGGGAGAAAGCGTTTTCCGCTTGGCTCGTTATTGAGCCTATGCATTTTTGGCTGCCCTGTCAGTAAGCAAGGCTGATCTTGTTTTTCCTAGGACTGCCAGTCCTACCTTCGTTGTAGAAAGCAGGCGGCCGGTTGTGGAACCTGGTGGGCCGCGCGGGTCACAATGGTCTGCATGGGTCAAAGCGCCGAGTTCGGAAAATTCCTCAAAGCGATGCGGTCCCGGCTGAGTCCGGAGGACATCGGAGCCGGTCCTGCCTCCGGCGCCCGCAGGGTGCCCGGACTGCGGCGCGAGGAAGTGGCCCGGCTGGCCGGAGTCAGCACGGACTACTACGTCCGGCTGGAACAAGGCCGGAACATCCACCCTTCACGCACGGTACTGGACTCGGTGTCCCGGGCGCTCCGGCTCAGCAGCAGCGAGCATGCACACATGATGGACCTGCTGGAGAACTGCGCGGCGTCGCCCCGGTCTGCCGGGCAGCCGGCGCAGGGGGTCCGCCCCGCATTGCGCCATCTTCTGGAAGCTGTGGGGGACGTGCCGGCGATGGTGCTGGGGCGCCGCAGTGACGTCCTGGCAGGAAACAGGCTGGCCTTCGAGCTTTTCACCGATTTCCCTGCGCTGCCGGCGGCGGAACGGAACCTGACGCGCTGGCTCATTCTCGACCCCGCTGCCCGCGAGTTGTTCCGCGACTGGAAGACCGTGGCCGCGGAAGCCGCAGGAGCGCTCCGCCTCGACGTTGGCCGGCACCCGAATGACGCGCAGGCCAACCATCTCGTGGGTGAACTGGCGGTCAACAGCGAACACTTCCGGCAATGGTGGGCTGGACACCGGGTGGCCAGCCGGTCCGCCGGGACCGTCCGCCTCCACCACCCCGCCGTCGGGGACCTCGAACTGAACTTTGAAAGCCTTGTCCTCCCGGACGATCCCGACCAGACGCTTCGGATCTATTCCGCCCGGCCCGGCTCGCCGTCGGCGGATGCCCTCGCCCTGCTGGGGAGCCTGGGCGCCGCAACCAAGGCCCCGCGGCCGGACATTATTTCGGAGGACGCACCTGCCGCCGTAGCCGAAAGCGGCGAATAACTCCCGCCGCTGCAGGGTGCTGTACATTTGGCCAGCTCCACGGGCTGATTCTGGCCAGGAGCCCATTGGGAAGCTGCTGCCGCCTTCCTAGGCTGGAAGCACGAACTGCTTACCCAAGGATGGTCTCAACGATGAAACGCATCGCACTGCTCAAGGAACGCCAGGCCTCACCCGCCGGCACTCCCTCCACCGCCACCGGATCACACTGCCCCGTGTCCGGTCTCTGGAGCCCTGACCAGGACCCGCACACGGTGCTGTCCTTCTTCGAAGGCCACGTTTTTCCAGCGTTCGACGGCGTTCCCACCGTGTGGCGGCGGCGTACAGCGGGCACTGTCTCGGCCAACTAGGTCCTGCTTAAACACCAACTGACCCGCAGCTAACGTCCCCGTTTCGGGTTTTCGCGACGTTAACTGCGGGTCAGTTGTGATTGGACTAGTGCTCTTCGAGCCGGAAGCCGAGCTTGATGGTCACCTGCCAGTCAGCGATCTTGCCCTCTTCCAGGTGCCCCCGGATCTCCTTCACTTCGAACCAGTCAAGGTTGCGCAGTGTCTGGGAGGCCTTGGCGATACCGTTTCGGACGGCGTCGTCCACTCCCTGTTCCGACGTGCCGACAATTTCAGAAATGCTGTACGTGTGGTTGGACAACTTCGCTCCTCGTGATTGCCTTGGGGCTCCCGGTTGCGGGCCGTTCTTGAAGACTAGTAGCACTTCAAGAACGTTGGCCAGCCCTTATACGGATGTTCCGTTGAGAACCGTAACGTTGGAGTAGGCCACATTACTGCCCGCGGTGCGCAGGACGTCGCCGCCCTGCGGTGTGTCTGACGTGACCGTCAGATCCTTGACGGTGCTCTGGTCAGCGGCCACCAGCAGGGTGACGCCCTCGCTGTTGGTCAGCACCACGTCGTCGGCATTTCCGGTTGCCCCTGCCAGGGTGACATTGCGCCTGTCGCCCCACAATACGGCTGGCTCGCGGTACGTGCCCGGCTGGATCAGCACCGTGACGGGCCCCGGATTGTTGGCGGGAATAGCACCCACGGCCGCCCGGATGCTTGCGTAATCGCCGGTGCCGTCCAGGGCGACGGTGATGACGCGTGCGGGCGCAGGTTCCGTGCCGCCCAGCGGACCGGCAAAGTGGCGGACCAGCGCAGGCACCGCCGCCGTTGGCGTGAGCTCGTAGCCGTATGCTGCCGATGGATCGAAGGCGGGCCCGCGCTCCTGGCCGGTGTTGCCGGTGCAGGCTTCAAAAATGTTGTCCCGCGCCACCAGTTGACCGCCCGCACCCTGGTGGTGGAGCGGATTCCGTACGTCCCGGAAGTAGTTGCCTTCAACCACCAGCAGGGCAGCGTTGCGCCCCAGCATCCCGTAGCTGGAGATGTCCTCCAGGTAGTTGTTATAGACATGCGACGCCGCGGTGTTGTCGAGGCTGGCATTGCGCTGGTGGGTGTTCCGGATCCAGTTGTGGTGCAGGGTGAGACGGGTGACCACGTTCGAGGTCCATCCTTCGCCCAGCGCCTTGTTGTGGTCCGAGAAAACGTTCCAAGACAGGGTGACGTTGTCGCAGTCCTTCCGGATGTCCACGAGGCCGTCGCCCAGCCGGGTGAAGTGCATGTGGTCCACCCAGACGTGCGTGGAGGTGTCCATCTGGATCCCGTCCCGGTCGTTATCCGGGCGTTTTCCCTCGAAGTCGCCCGGAATGTAGGAATCCCGCACGGTGAAGTTGCGGAACACCACGTTTGAGACGTTGACCAGCTTGAACCCGGCATTCACCACCGCTGTTCCAACGCCTGCTCCCAGGAAGGACTTGTTGGAAGTCACCGCCAGCTTCTCGTATTGCGGAAAGACCAGTTCGCCGTGCAGGATCACCACCAGCGGGTCCGGGCTCTTGGCATAAGTGCGGAGCTGGCCCGGTGTCTTCGCATGGACCAGCGCCCCGCCCGCGCCGCCGGCAGCGCCTTCGCGGCCCTGGGCTGCTACGCCGGCGAAGCCGGTGGGGGTCCCGGCCCAGGCGTTACCGCCGAGAGCCTGGCCCACTGGAAGCCCTGCTTCGGCAAAGCCGTTGGAGCCGACGGCGGCAGCCCGGCCCACGGGCCCCGCCGCCTTGGCTGCCGGGCCCAGCAGGCCGGACGCAACCACAGTGCCGGCTGTCAGGCCCGCCGCAAGGAAGCTCCGCCGTCGGACCATCATTCCCGAAGCTTCAGCCACCTCAACCACGCCCTGCCGGGGTCCAGTCACCGAGGAAGGTTTCCACGGTGAACCTGGCAGCCTCTTCCGGGCTGAGTTGCGGGTGGAACTCGTTGATGTAGGCGCCGGGGCCGGTGTTGTTGAATTCAGCGAACCTGCCCTCGGTCCAGGCGTGTCCGCTCATGTCCGCCCAGCCGCGGACCGCGATGTGGCTGCCCAGCACGGAGTCCCGGATGACGGCCATCGGGTGGGCATCCGGATCACTGCTGGCGAACCAGGGGCGCCCCAGGCTGACGGTGCCCGGGGCGGCATCGGAGGTCAGGGCGCTGTTCAAGATGAGGATGCCGTACGGGTTCGAGTTTTTGGTGCTCGGGGCCACGATGTAGCCGTTGTTGGTGTCGCTGCCGCGGTCCAGGGAGTGGATGGTGCAGCCGTCCAGGACAGCCGTTCCCCGGCCGTAGATGAAGTCAACGTCGCCTTCGATATAGCAGTTCTTGAGGTAGGTGCGGGCGGTCGCGTCGCGGCCGGCGGTGTCTGCCAGGTAGGTGTCCTGGTTGCCCAGGAAGCGGGTGCCGTCGAACGTTACCCGGTCCGCCACGGTGCGTACGGCGAGGGCCTGGCTTCCGCCGTTGGCGGCCTCGTCATAGGCGTTTTCGACGGTGAGGTTCCGGATGGTGGTTCCTTCGGCGAGGACGTTGAGGGTGGCGCTGCCGCCCGCGCCCCAGGTGCCGCCGAAGAACTTGACGCCGTTGGCCGGCAGGTCGTAACTGATAACGACGTCGGCCGGGTTGGCCGTTGCGCCCTGGATGGTGAGGTTGGGGCGGTCCGCCCAGATGTTCACCGATTCCCGGTAGGTGCCGGGTCTGACGGTGATAGTGCGGGGGAGTGTGCTTCCGCTGGGGATGGAGCCGATCGCGGCCTGCAGGCTGCTGAAGTCGCCGGTGCCGTCCAGGGCAACGGTGATGCTGGTGGTAGTGTTCGGGGCGTTGTTCTCCCGCGGGCCTGCGCCGGCGGCAACAATCTCCGGAACGCGGGCAGCATCGTCCTTCTGATAGCTGTAGTTCTGCGTTGGGTCAAAGGCGGCCCCCACGTTGTCCCTGCGGCCGCGGGTGCCGTTGAAGACGTTGTCCCGGTTGACCACCTCGGTGGCAGGATCCTTGGCCACAATCGGGTCCTGGACAGCGCTGAAGCTGTTGCCCTCCAGGACCACCTTGGCGGCGTTGCGGCCCATCATGCCGTACTGGCCGATGTCCTGCAGGAAGTTGTTGTAGACGTGCGCGGCCGCGGTGTTGTCCAGGCTGAAGTTCCGCTGGGTGGTGTTACGGATCCAGTTGTGGTGGATGGTCATGCGGGTTACGGCGTTGGCAGTCCAGCCCACGCCCAGCGCCTTGTTGTTGTCCGAGAACACGTTCCAGGAATAGGTGACCAGGTCCGAGTCCTTGCGGGTGTCAATCAGGCCGTCGCCCATGCGCTGGATCTTCATGTGGTCCACCCAGACGTGGTGCGTGGTATCCAGCTGGATGCCGTCGCGGTCATTTTGCGGAGTCTTGCCGTCCCAGTCACCCGGGATATAGGCGTCGCGGATAGTGAAATTCCGGAAGATGACGTTGGAGACGTTGATGAGTTTGAAGCCGGCGTTCACCACCTCCGCGCCCGCACCCATGCCGATGAAGCTCTTGTTGGCGGCCACCGGGATCTTGATGTAGTCCGTGGCTTTCAGGCTGCCGCTGATGAAGATGACCAGGGGTTCGGGTGCCGCGGCATACTCCTTGAGCTCCTCGATGGTGGAGGCCGTGACAATCCGGCCCGCCTGCCCGCCGGTGGTTCCTGCCAGGCCGTAGCCGGGCAGTGCCGCGAAGCCGTCCGGGGTTTGTTTCCACAGCGCTTCGGGGGCGGCATCGGCGGCCGGTGCGAGGGTTGCGGGCAGGGCGCCCGGCTGTTGCAGGGCGGGCGGGGCAGCGGTGGCGGCCGGAACCGCCGCCAGGCTTCCCAAGAGGGCGGCGGCGGTGGCCGCGCCGAGAAGGCGTCGCAAACTCATACAAAAACTCCTTTGTTTTTGTGCCCGGGCAGCCTCCGGCCCGGGCACGTGCAATGAGGGATGGTTGATGTGCTGATGATGCGTGCGGAGATGGTTCCGGTTTGCGGTCCAGTCCGTTGCCGGTTCGGGCTGCCCTGCTTCAGGCCCGCCCGATGTCAGGCCTGCGCTACTTCAGGCCTGTGGTCGCAATGCCGTTGATGAGGTATTTCTGGCCGGCGATGAAGAATCCAATGATGGGGGCAATGGACACCACCGACATGGCGAACATTGGACCCCACATGCTTTGGCCTTCAGAGTCCATAAAGGCCCGCAGCGCCAGGGGAACGGTGTAGAGGTCCTGGTTCTGGATGTAGAGCAGGGGACCGAAAAACTCGTTCCAGGTGGAGATGAACGTGAAGATGGCGGTGGTGGCCATCGCCGGTACGCAGAGCGGCAGGATGACCCGCAGGAAAGTCCGGAAGGGCCCGCAGCCGTCGATTTGCGCGGCGTCGTCGAGCTCCTTGGGCAGGGCCTTCATGAACTGGACCATCAGGAAAATAAAGAAAGCGTTGGTGGCCATGAAGTTGGGAACGATCAGCGGCAGATAGGTGTCCAGCCAGCCGAGCTGCGAAAAGATGATGTACTGCGGCACCAGGAGCACGTGGCCGGGGAGCATAAGGGTTCCCAGCATCAGGGCGAAGAACAGCTTCCGGCCGGTGAACTCCATCCGGGCGAAGGCGTACGCGGCCAGGGCGCAGGAGAAGATGTTGCCCACGATCGAAAACACCACCACGATCAGTGAGTTGATCAGGTACACATGGAAGGGCTGGTCCAAGGCAGTCCAGCCCTGGGCGTAGTTGCTGAAGTCCCAGTTCTCGGGCCACAGCCCAAGCTGCCGGAAGATGTCATTGCTGGGCTTGAACGAGCTTGAGATCAGCCACAGCAGCGGGTAGAGCATCACCAGCCCGACCAGGCACAGGATGAGGTGCCGGGAGAAGCGGGTCCCCGTGGTGCCAGTCAAGGCATCTTCCGCAGGTGCTTCCTTCTTCTGCTTGTTTTTGAGAGGTAGTTCGAGGAGAGCCATAGCGGTGCCTTAATTGTCGTAGAAGACCCAGAACCTGGATGCGATGAAGTTGATGGCAGTAAAAACCGCGATGATCATCAGGAGCAGCCACGCCATGGCCGAGGCATAACCCATCTCGAACTCCGTGAAGCCCTTTTGGTACAGGTACAGGTTGTAGAACAAGGTGGAATCCGCCGGCCCGCCGGTGCCGCCGCTCATCACATAGCCCTGGGTGAAGGTCTGGAAAGACCCGATCAGCTGCATGATGAGGTTGAAGAAGATGATGGGGCTGATCAGCGGCAGGGTGATGCTGCGGAACTGGCGCCACCGCGACGCGCCGTCAATGGCAGCGGCCTCGTAGTACATGGTGGGGACCTGCCGGAGCCCTGCCAGGAAAATCACCATCGGCGAGCCGAAGGTCCACACGTTCAGGACGATCAGGGTCCCCAGGGCAAATTCCGGGTCGGTGACCCAGGCCGGGCCCTGGATTCCCAGGAGGCCCAGGAAACCGTTGACGATGCCTTCGTTGCCGAAGATGTAGCGCCACAGCATCACAATCGCCACGCTCCCGCCCAGCAGGGACGGCAGGTAGTACACGGAGCGGTAAATCGCCAGGCCCTGGAGGCCGCGGTTCAGCACCAGCGCTATCAGCAGGGCCACTGCCAGCGAGATGGGAACTGACACGAACGTGTAGATAAACGTGACTTTCAGGGACTGCAGGAGGCGCGGATCCTCGAACAGGGCCTGGAAGTTGGCCAGGCCCACAAAGTTCGGCTCCGTGAAGAGGTTGTAGTCCGTGAACGCCAGGTAGAGCGAAGCGAAGAACGGGATGATCGTGAACAGCATGCCGATAAACCATGGCAGCAGGAAGAGGTAGCCCGAACGCTGGTTCTTGCGTTTGAGGCGTGCCCGGCCGGGTTTCCCGCCCGGCGCGGCCAAGGTGGCGGCCGCGCCGGGGGCTTGCTTTGTCAGCACTGACATGGCGCCAGGCTCCTATCGTCGGATCTGCCGGTGTTGGTTGTGGCGGCTTCGGATTGTGGCAAGAGGGCGGGATGCCTACTTGTTGATCGCCGCATTGCTCTTCTCAAGGAAGGTTTTCGCTGCATCAGCCGGGGTGACGCGGCCGAATTCCACCTCAGTGGCCAGCTGCTTGAGGGTGTCCGCCACAACGCTGGCACCCTTGGGGTACACGTAGGCGGGGGCGAGGTCGTCCTTCTGGATGTCGGCCATCAGGTCAACGAACTTTTTGTCGTCTTCACTGAGCTTGGAGGTGATGGACCCGGCAACCTCGGGGTTGACCGGAACGCCTCGCTGCGTCAGCGTGTGGGCGGCGCCGTCGGCGTCGTTGGTCAGGAAGTCCAGGAGCTTGGCAGCTTCCTTGGGGTGCTTGGACTTGGCGGCAATGGACCACAGCATGGTGGGGTCGGCAGAATAGCCGCGGCGCTCGCCGGAGGTCTCACCGGGGATACGCAGCAGCACCACTTCTCCCTCAACAGCATCGTTGTAGCCCTTGTAGTTGTTGATGGGGATGATCTGTGAGGCCACCGTGCCCTTGGCCAGGTAGGACTGGGCGGGGGAACCGCCAATCTGCTCGAAGAAGCCGGCCGGCGGATAGCCCCCCGCATTGCGCAGGTCAACGCTGTACTGGAACCAGTCGCGGATGGTCTCCTCGCTGACGCCCAGCTTGTTGTCCTTGGTGTAGAAATCCTCGCCGCGCTGCCTGGCGAGCATGATGGGTCCGGTTTCGGTGGACACGTCGTAACCGGCGCCGTAGACCTTGCCGCCGGTCTTCTGCGTCACCTCGGTGGCGAACTTCGCGTAGTCTTCCCAGCTCCAGGTCTTGTCGTCCGGGATGGTGACGCCGGCCTGGTCCGTGATGGTCTTGTTGACCACCATGCCAATGGTGGTGACGCCGGTGGCAAGGCCATAGAGCTTGCCGTCCACTTCGCCACGGCTCAGCACCGTGTCCGGCACGTTGCCGAGGTCCAGTTCCTGAAGGCTCTTCAAGTCCGCCAGGGTGCCTCGCTGGGCGTACTCCAGGAGGCTGCGGTTGGCCATGGCCAGCACGTCCGGCGGGTTTCCGCCGGCGAACCGGGTGGCCAGCTTGTCCGCGTAGGGGCCGCTGTCCTGGTATTCGGTTTTCACCTTGATGCCGGGGTTCTTCTCCTCGAAGATCCGCAGCGCCTCCTCGGTCACCTTGGCACGGTTGGCGTCTCCCCAGAAGACGAAGTTGAGCTCCACATCACCGCCGGCCGACGGGGTTGCACCTCCTCCGCAGCCGCTCAACGCCAGCCCTGCAGCAGTGATGGCTGCACCCAGGACCAGCCTGCGGGAGATGGAAGTACTGACTGTCTTCATCATTGAATGACGCCTCTCTAAAAGGGGTTTCCACCAGCCGAAAGGTAGTGGATTTCTGCGCAAAAGTTAGGAAAGTTTCTGTAAGGGATAAAGGATCCACTGGCTACTGCGCCGTCAAGACTTGTGAGTGAGTATCCCCGGAACAAAAACTCAGTAAACGATTTCTAGCAAGAGAAAGCTGTGACTGTCAACACATAATTAGAAACTCGGCTGATGCCTGAGTTCGGAAACTTTCTTTTAGTATTGCCCTTTTTTTCTGTTCTGCGTATGCTGATGCCCACATCCTGGAACTGCCCCTCACGGGAGGTCTGCTTGTCCATTCCCTTCGATACCACTGCTGCGGCACGCCGCTTTGCGTGGCAAGAGCATCCGCTGGCCACGCACAACACTGCACTGCGGCAACCCGCGAGCTTGTCGCCTCGGCCCTATCTCCACCCTTTGCGGTCAGAGGCGGGGACAGTTGTGACCGACGCCGAACCCTCAGACCACCCGCACCATCTGGGGCTGTCCATCGCGTTTTCCGACGTCAACGGAACCAATTTCTGGGGCGGGTCCACCTACACGGCAGCCAACGGCCCACTGCAGTTGCCCAACCACGGAAAGCAGGTGCCGCACGGTTGGCAGTCCCCATCGCAGGAAGGCAGCGAGGAACACAGCCGGGAAGAAACAGGCCTGGTCTCCTGGCTCGCCGCCGACGGCCGGGAAGTGGCCGCCGAACAACGCCGCATCCAGTATTTCCGCAGCACCGGACCCTCGAGTTGGGCCCTTTCACTGTCCTCGGTAATTGTCCCGGCGGCGGACGTACAGCGGCTGGAGGTGTCGTCGTCGGCCGTGAAAGGACGGAAAGGTGCGGGCTACGGCGGCATTTTCTGGCGCTTTCCGGAGAACGCCAGCCAGGCGCTGGTCCTGTCCGAGGCGGGACATGGCGCGGATGCCGCCCACGGTTCCGGCTCGCGCTGGCTGTCCATCGGTATGCACATCAATGGCGCACCCGTGACAGTTCTCCTCGCCCAGGATGCCGGCCGCATCCTGCCCTGGTTCGTCCGGGCTGAGGGCTACATTGGGGCCGGACCGGCGGTGGCGTGGGCCAAACCCGCCGCCGTGGACCACCACAACCCGCTGAAGCTCGCCCTGCACGCCGTCATCCATGACGGGCCTGTGTCAACGGCCGCGCATGCCCTTGAACTCCTGAACCAGCACCCCCTCATTAACTCCGGCTCTTCCGACAGGACACCATGACCACCCGGCTCCCCGCCCCCGTGTACAGCAACCCCATCCTTAACGCCGACTGGCCGGACCCCGACGCCGTGCAGGTCAACGGCGTCTACTACCTCATTGCCTCCAGTTTCAACAGGGTGCCCGGGCTGCCGGTCCTGCGCTCCCGGAACCTGGTGGACTGGGAGCACATTGGCCATGCGCTGACCCAACTGCCGCAGGCCACCCACTATTCATTGGTGCGGCATGGCAGCGGCGTGTGGGCCCCGGCGCTACGCCACCACAACGGGCGCTTCTGGATTTTCTACCCGGACCCGGACCACGGCATCTTCGTGCTGAGCGCAGAAAAGGCCGAGGGGCCGTGGACCGAGCCGCACCTGCTCTACGCCGGCCGGGGCCTCATCGATCCCTGCCCCCTGTGGGACGACGACGGCCAGGCATACCTGGTGCATGGCTGGGCGCAGAGCCGGATCGGGGTCAAGAACCGGCTGACGGTCCACCGCATGAGCCCGGATGCCAGCCGGCTCCTGGACAACGGAACCCACGTGATCAACGGCGCTGACCTGCCCGGTTACACCACCCTGGAGGGACCGAAGTTCTACAAGCGCGACGGGTGGTACTGGATCTTTGCCCCGGCCGGTGGGGTGGCCACGGGCTGGCAGTCTGTGTTCCGCTCGAGGTCCCCGTTCGGGCCCTATGAGGAGCGGCGCGTCCTGGAGCAGGGGAGCAGTGAGGTGAACGGGCCGCACCAGGGCGCCTGGGTCACCAGCCCCCGCGGCGAGGACTGGTTCCTGCATTTCCAGGATCGCGGGCCGTACGGCCGCGTGGTGCATCTGCAGCCCATGGGCTGGACTGAGGACGGCTGGCCCTGGATGGGCGAGCGGGATCCCGACGGCGGACCGGGCACCCCGGTATCCGCGCATACCTACCCTTCGGGTACTTCTGCCCAGGATGTGGCACCGCCCGCCAGCGACGATTTTTCCTCGTCCCGGCTCGGGCCCCAGTGGCACTGGCAGGCGAACCCGCAGGAAGACTGGGCGCACCAGCGCGGGGGCGGGCACCTGGTCCTGAAGCCCAAGGCCAACGATCCCGTGAACCTGCGCGAGCTGCCCAACGTGCTGGGGCAGATCCTGCCAGGCACGCCGTCCACCTTCACCACCTCCATTGAATTGCAGGACGTGCCGGTGGGAACCCGGGCGGGAGTGGTGGTGCTTGGCCTGAAGTACGCCTGGCTCGGCATCATCCGTACAGCCGAGGGCTACGTCCTGGGCGACGGCACCGGGGGCGGGGGGCCGCATGAGCAGCAGCTGGGGCGGAGGATTGGGTTGCCGGGTCCCCGGATAGAGCTGCAGATCCGGACCGACGGAACACCCCGGTCCACCTTCGCCTGGCGTTCCGGGCCGGGGGAGCCGTGGGAGGTCCAGGGCTGGAACTTCGAGGTAGCCAAGGGGCAGTGGATCGGCGCCGAGCTGGGCCTTTTCGCCACGTCTCCACTGGGTTCGGAAGAAGGCGGCAATGTTATCGTGGGACCCGTGCGCGTGGATGTTTCGCCCCCGCGGCGCACAGCCACCCCGCAACTCGCCGCCGCAACCACATGACCCCGAGGACTGCCCCCGTGACCGCCACCCCGCGTCCCAAGATTGCTGACGTCGCGGCCGCGGCGGGTGTTTCCGTACCCACTGTCTCCAAGGTGCTCAACGGCCGGACCCATGTCTCGGACGCCACCCGCGCCAGGGTGCAGCAGGCCCTGGAGGAGCTGGACTACTCCAAGCGTGCGGCGGCGCCTGCCCAACCGGGCTTCCTGCAGCTGGTGGTCAACAACTTCGATTCGCCCTGGGTCCTGGAGACCATGGCGGGTGTGGAGGCGGCGGCGGACCGGTTGGGATACGCGGTGGCGTACGCCCGCGCAGAACACACCACGGCGGAGCGCTGGCGCAAACTGCGGGAGCCGTCAGTGAACCGGCTCGACGGCGTGCTGCTGCTGGCGCCCCGGAAGGGCTCCCGGCTGGTCACCATGGTGCGGGCCCTGAAGATTCCGGCCGTCGCCATCGACCCGGAAGGAACCGAAGGCCTGGCAGTTCCCAGCGTCAGCCCGGCGTCGTTCTCCGGAGCGCTCGCCGCGGTGAGCCACCTGCTGGGGCAGGGCCACCGGCGGATCGGCATCATCACCGGCCGAAAGCACAGCGCCGGACATGGCCGGGCACGTTATGCCGCCTATGCGGCAGCACTGCATGAAGCCGGGCTTCCGGTCCTGCCCGAGCTGGTGCAGGACGGGGATTTCAGTATCGAGTCGGGGATGCGGCTGGGCGGGGAACTGCTTGACCTGCCGCAGCCGCCCACAGCGATCTTCACGGGCAGCGACCTTCAGGCGCTTGGTGTGATGAACGCGGCGGCCCAGCGATCGCTGCGTGTCCCGCAGGACCTCAGCATCGTGGGCTTTGACGACATTGCCCAGGCCGCGTTGACGTCCCCGCCGCTGACGACTGTCCGCCAACCGCTGGCACAATTGGCCTCGATGGCGGTGGGGATGCTGACCGAACAGCAGGACCAGCCTGCCTCCGGAACGCCGACGGCCCTGGAAGTGGCCACGGAACTGGTGGTCCGCGGGACCACTGCCGCGCCGCAGCCCTGACTCGAAGGCGCCGAAGCTACTTCGCCTCGAGTACCAGGTTCTTGAGGTCGTCCAGGGTCTGCTGCATGTGCGCGTCCATCGCTTCGCGGGAGCGTGCGGGGTCCCGGGATTCGAGGGCTTCAGCGATGTTCTGGTGATGCCCGATGGCGTGCTCCTGGATCTGGGGCACGGCCGAAGTCTCCGTGCGCCGCTTCTCCAGCACGCGATGGAGCGGCTCGAACAAAACGGCCACAAAAACATTTTCTGAGGCATGCAGGATCAGGTCGTGAAAAGCCAGGTCAGCTGCCACAAAGGCGGCAACGTCGTTCACCTCGTGGGCGGCGCGCATGGCGGCCACATGGCCGAAGAGCGTCTGGATGTCGCTGTCGCTGATCCGTCCCGCCGCCAGTTCGCAGGCGCCCGTTTCCAGCATCCGCCGGAGCTCGATGAGCTGGACGGAGGCGTCGCCTTCGTTTTTGCCCTCTGACGCTGCGCGCAGCACTGCTTCCAGGGATGCCCACCGGTTGAGCGGGTTGACGAACGTGCCGCGGCCGCGCTCCACGCTGAGGATGTGCTGCGCTTCGAGGGTTTTCATGGCTTCGCGGACGGTCATGCGGCTGACTTCGTGCCGGGCGCTGAGTTCGTGCTCTCCGGGGACGAGTGAGCCCGGCGGGAATTCGCCTGCAATGATGCGGTCCAGGAGCTCGTCGGCCACCTGGCCTACCAGCGACTTCCTTGCCATGCTGCTGCCCCCATTACTGCCTTTGCGGATATGTCAGACAAGTCTACTTGCGCGTCTTTATGTCCTGTGCCACACTAACATTCAAATGCAAGATGTCAGACATCTTACAGTTCCAGCAGGTTCCGAGGACCCATACACAACGGAGTGCACCGTGAAGCTTGAAGCAGACGTCCTGGCCGCCTATCCGGCCGAGGTCCGGATTCCCGCCGAACTGGTGGCCAGCACCCTGGCCGCCTCCAACGCGGAGACCCCGCGGGTGCTGGTAGTGCTCGACGACGACCCCACGGGAACCCAGTCCGTGGCGGATCTGCCCGTGCTCACCCGCTGGGACGTTGAGGACTTCATCTGGGCCTTCGGCCAGTCCAAGCCCGCCGTCTACGTCCTGACCAACACCCGGAGCCTGGACCCCGCGGAAGCCGCAGCCCGCAACGAGGAAGTGGTCCGCAACGCCCTCGCCGCCGCCGGGTCACCCGCTGAACTGCGCCTCGGTTTCGTCAGCCGCAGCGATTCCACCCTCCGCGGCCACTACCCCCTCGAGCCGGACGTCATCGCCGCCACCGTGGCCGAGGTCAGCGGGGAAAGGACCGACGGCGTGGTCCTGGTTCCAGCGTTCCCCGACGCCGGGCGGGTCACCATCGGCGGCGTCCACTACATGCGCGGCACCGGTGAGGCAGCCGGCACGCTCACCCCGGTGTCCCAGACCGAATTCGCCAAGGACGCCACCTTCGGCTTCACCACCTCCGTGATGGCCGACTACGTCCAGGAAAAGTCCCAGGGACGCTTCGCCGCGGACTCCGTGATCGTCCTGGACCTCAATACCATCCGCGCCGGAGCAACGGCCAAGGATCCTGCCGAGGGTGCGCAGACCAGCGCCAACGCTATCGCCGACGCCATCGAAGCCGCCACGGACTCCACCCCCATCGTGGCTGACATCGTCACCGAAAACGACCTCCGCGCCCTGTCCCTCGGCCTCGAAGAAGCCGAACGCCGGGGCAAGAAGCTGCTCTACCGGGTGGGTCCGCCGTTTGGCCGCGCCCGCATCGGGCAGGAGATCCGCGCCGAGCTCAGCGGCGCTGAAGCGTACGCCGGGAACACCCCGTCCGAGGCCGGCGGCCTGATCGTCGTCGGCTCCCACGTTGGCGTCACCACCCGCCAGCTCAAGGCCCTGACCGAACAGCACAGCGCCGCCCGGATCGTGGAGATCGACGTCGAGGAACTCCTCGGCGGCACCGCACAGGAACACCTGGACCAGACTGTGGACACCGTCGTCGAAGCCCTCCGCGGCGGCGACGTCATCGTCCACACCAGCCGCCTGCTGATCAAGACGGACGACCCCGCCGAAAGCCTGCGGATCGCACGCACCGTCTCCGCCGCCGTCGTCGCCGTGGTGAACCGGACGCTGAAGACCTTCCCGCCGCGGTTCGTCATCGCCAAGGGCGGCATCACCTCCTCCGATGTGGCGGCGCACGGCCTGGAAATCCGCCACGCCATCGTCCGCGGGCCCATGCTTCCCGGCATCGTCTCGCTCTGGGAACCGGTGGACGGCCCCGCCAAGGGCATCCCGTACATCGTCTTCGCCGGCAACGTGGGCGACGACCAGTCCCTCGCCGACGTCACCCGCAAACTCAGCAACACTTTCTAATCCCCACACCGGTGATTGAGCCCGTCGAAACCCCCGCAAAAAATTCAATGGAGAACACCATGACCAGTAACTACACCGTCGCCGTCCTGGGCCTTGGCGCCATGGGCCTGCCCATGGCCACCCGCCTCGCATCCCAGCTGACCGTCCACGGCTTCGACATCGCAGAGCCCCGCCTCAAGCTCGCCGAAGAAGCCGGCATCGCCACGTTCAGCACCGCCCGCGAAGCCGCCAAGGGTGCCGACGCCGTCCTGCTGGCTGTCCGCAACGGCGAGCAGCTCAATGACGTCCTCTTCGGTGAGAACGGCGTTGCCACCGTGCTGGAGCAGGGCGCCGTCGTGATCCTCGGCAGCACCGTGGGCACCGAGGCCATCCCCGCCACCGTCGCGAAGCTGGCCGAATACGGGGTTGAGCTCGTGGATGCCCCGCTGTCCGGCGGCCCCAAGCGCGCCGGCGAAGGCGACCTGCTGATCGTGGTGGGCGCTTCCCCCGAGGCCCGTGAAAAGGCTGCCCCCGCCCTGGAACTGCTTGCCTCCACGCTCACCGTGGTGGGCGACAAGCCCGGCGACGGCCAGGCCCTCAAGACGGTCAATCAACTCCTCTGCGGCGTCCACATCGCCGCAGCCGCCGAAGCCATGGCCCTCGCGGACGCGCTGGGACTGGACCAGGCCAAGACCCTCGCCGCCCTCGAAGCCGGTGCCGCCGGCTCGTTCATGCTCTCCAACCGCGGTCCCCGCATCCTCGAGGCCTATAACGAGGAAGGCGCCGAGGTCCTGTCCCGCCTGGACATCTTCGTCAAGGACATGGGCATCGTGGGCAAAGCCACCCGCGCGGCCGGACTGGCAGCCCCGGTTGCCGCCGCTGCCGAGCAGCTCTACCTCCTGGGCCAGGCCCAGGGACTCGCCGCGGCCGATGACTCTGCCGTCATCAAGGTGGTCGCCCCCACCAGGCGCACCAAGTAGCACGTACCTCCCCGCCAGGAGTTTTTGTCCAGATAAGCCGACTTAAGGGCCTGTTTGCCCTGCGTATCTGGACAAAAACTCCAAAGAAGGACGACGACGGCGGTCCCCCCTCCGCCGTCGCCGTACCTCCCAGCGTTCCCCTAATCAGCAAGCTCGCTAGGCTTAGCCAGCGACGTCAAAGGAGACACACGATGAGCGCACTAGCTCTTCTGGCCATAGCAGCGGCGGGCGTCGCCCTGCTCCTTGTGGCCGTTATCAAGTTCAAAATCCCCGCATTCCTTGCCCTGCTCGTGGTCAGCGTTGCAGTGGCCCTGGTGGCAGGCATCCCGCTGCCGGACGTCATCAAGACCGTTACTGAAGGCATGGGCGGCACCCTGGGTTCCGTCGCCATCCTGGTGGGCCTTGGCGCCATGCTGGGCAAGATGATCGAGATTTCCGGCGGCGCACAGTCCCTCGCCGGTAAATTCACGCAGCTGCTCGGTCCCCGCAGGGTCATCGCCGCCTTGACCTCCGCAGCCTTCCTGCTGGCCATCCCGGTCTTCTTTGACGTCGGATTCATCATCCTGATCCCCATCATCTACGGATTTGCCAAGGCCGCCGGGGTGAACCCGGTCAAGATCGGCCTGCCCGTTGGCGGCATCATGCTGGCAATCCACGTTGTTGTCCCGCCGCACCCCGGCGTCGTCGGCGGCGCGGGAATCCTCGGCGCGGACATCGGCTGGACCACCATCATCGGCCTCGCCCTCTGCATTCCCGTGGGCGTCCTGGGCTACTTTGTTGCCCGCCGGCTCAACCGCCGCGATTTCACCATGCTGCCCTCCACCGCCGAGCAGTTCCGGCTCTTTGGTACCGGGACTTCACAGGTCGAGCAGGAGGCTGCCCAGGGCACTTCCAGCGTTGCCGTCAAGAGCGAGGTCAAGACCGCTCCCAGCCCGGCCATGATCATCACCCTGATTGTCCTTCCGATCCTCATGATCATGGTGGGAACCGTCGGCGCTGTGATCCTGCCCAAGGATTCCTTCCCCGCCCAGCTCGCGGCCTTTGTTGGAGCTCCGCTGATCGCCCTTCTCACCGCCCTTGGCCTGGCCTACTACTTCCTGGGAATCCGCCGCGGGTGGTCCTCGCAGCACACCGGTGAGGTCATGGACTCCGCACTCGCCCCCACCGCGATCGTTATCCTGGTCACCGGCGCCGGCGGCGTCTTCGGCAAGGTACTCACCGTGTCCGGCATCGGAAAGGCCCTCGCGGAAGGGCTGCAGACTGCCGGCCTCCCGGTGGTCGTGATGGCCTTCGTCCTCGCAGCCATCCTGCGTGCATCCCAAGGTTCTGCAACAGTTGCCATCATCACCACCTCGGGACTGCTGGCAGCTTCCGTGGCGGACGGCGGTTTCTCACCTTTCCAGACGGCACTCATCCTGGTCGCCATGGGCTTCGGCGCGCTGGGGCTCAGCCACGTCAACGACTCCGGTTTCTGGATCGTGACGCGCTTCCTTGGCCTCTCAGTGGCGGACGGGCTCAAGACCTGGACGGTGCTCACCACCGTTTTGGGCTTGGCCGGATTCGCCCTGACGTTCCTGGTCTGGATCCTCACAGGCGGACTTGCCGTCTGATGCGCACCCGACTCGACCACCTGGTCACGTCCGCACTGCAGCACGGCTCGGCGGTCCCGGCCTTCACCTGCTACGACTTCACCACCGCGCTGGCAGTGGTGGCCGCTGCGGAGGAATCCGGCCGCGGCGTCATCCTGCTGGTCGCACCCAAAACAGCCGCCACACCCAACGGACTGCGGCTCATTGGAGCCCTGCGCGGCCTCGCCGACGCCGCAGCCGTTCCGGTCGCGGTGCAGCTTGACCACGCCACCGACCTTTCAGTGATGGCCGACGCCGTTACGGCCGGGGCGGATTCCGTCCTGGCCGACGGTTCGTCCCTCCCTTACGAGGACAACATCGCGCTGGTCCGCGCCGCCCGGGATCTGCTGGGTCCGGACGTGGTGCTGGAAGCCGAGCTGGGCGGCCTGGCCGGAGACGAGGACCGCGCCTTCGGCGCAGACCAGTCCGGCGTGTCGGTGGCCGGGCTGACGGATTCGGCGCAGGTGGAGGACTTTGTGTCCCGGACCGGCGCGGAACTGCTGGCCGTCGCCGTCGGAAATGTCCACGGCAAGTACAAGGGGGAGCCGCAGCTGCGGTGGGATGTCCTGCAGGACATCGCCGTGCGGACCCATATCCCGCTGGTGCTCCACGGCGCCTCCGGCATTCCTGCAGAGGAACTGGTGAAGGCGGCGTCCATGAACGTCGGCAAGGTCAACTTCAACACCGAACTCCGCACCGGCGTCCTGGCCACGCTGCAGGCCCAGCTTCCGGCCCACCGTTCCGACGGCGAAAACCTCCAGGGTCTCCTGAGCCACTGGAACCAGGCCGCCCGCAGCTTCGCCAGCACCACGCTGGCGACCCTCACGCGCTGACATTCCCTTCGAGTTTTTGTCCAGATATGCAGGGTTAAACCCTCATTAGGCCTGCATATCTGGACAAAAACTCCGGGAGGGGGAGGCTAGGATCAAGCAATGATCCTGGTCTCCCTCCTTTTTGCGTTCCTGGCCGCTGCGCTGCACGTCTACATCTTCACCATGGAGTCGGTCACCTGGACCAGGCCGGCCACCTGGAAGCGTTTCGGGGTGGGTTCCCAGGCCGACGCCGAAACCACCCGGCCGCTTGCCTACAACCAAGGCTTCTACAACCTCTTCCTGGCCGTCGGAGCTTTCATCGGCGTCGGCTGCGTGGCGCTGGCACCCGGGGGATCGGCACCGTGGGTGGCGGGCTGGACCCTCGTCTTCAGCAGCTGCGGTTCGATGGTGTTGGCTGCGGCAGTCCTGGCCTTGACGGGCAGGAAGTACCTCCGGCCCGCTGCCACCCAAGGCACTCTGCCCCTGCTCGCCGTCGTGCTGGGGCTTTTCGCCCTCCTCCGCATGGCCTGACGCCGCGGCCGCTCCTTAGCCCGCAGTGTCCCCCTCCTGCCGGACCAGTGTCCCCCTCCTGCGGGCCAGCGTCCCGGGAAGCCGCAGGAGGGGGCTCCCGGGCATTGCCAGCGGGGTGAAGTAGTGCCAGTGTCGAACCATGACCGAGAACATGATGTCCACCGAGGATAGGTTCACCCCCGACGTCACGCTGCGGCGCAATGACGCGCAGCACCGCTACGAACTGCTGGTGGGCGGCAAACTCGCCGTGCAGTCCTTCTACCAGGACCTGCCCGGCCATATCGACTTCAGCCACACCGAAACCTCGCCGGACTTTGAAGGCCAGGGCCTGGGAAAGGTCCTCGCCCACTTTGCGCTGGACGACGTTGTGGCAGCAGGAAAGCGGATCATTCCGCATTGCCCGTTCATCGCCGCCTACCTGCGCAAGCACGAGGGCTATGAACAGTGCGTGGACTGGCCGGAACGGCCGGCCAGCACAGGTTTGGGAGCGTGACCCGGCGCCGGTAGACGTTGGTCCTTCCCGCCCTCCATCCCGCCGATCCGAGGACCGAACGTTATTCTGCCGCAGGGCCGGGTAATTCCTCCTGAGCGCGGTCTTGCAGAGGGCGCGCGCATCGTGAATGCGCACGCTTTACAGTGCTGCGCACACCGGGAAGGAACCGGGGATGAACAACTTCGAGCAACTTTTCGATGTTGCCGTCATTGGCGGCGGGCCGGCCGGGCTGAGCGCCGGAGTTGCCCTGGCCAGGGCGCTGCGCTCAGTAGTGGTGATCGACGCCGGCGGGCAGCGGAACCTCCGGGCGGAGGGAGTCCACGGCTTCCTGACGCGTGAGGGAATGAGTCCGCAGCAGTTCCTGGCTGCCGGACGGGCAGAGCTGGCGGGCTACGGCGGGACGGCCGTGACCGGGTTCGTCAGGTCCGCTGAGCGGAAGTGCGGGAACTTTGTGCTGTCACTGGAGGACGGCTCCACCTGCACGGCCCGCCGGCTGCTGATCACGTCGGGCAGCGAGGATGAGCTTCCGGACCTGCCTGGCCTGAACGAGCGCTGGGGCCGGGACGTTTTGTACTGCCCCTACTGCCATGGCTGGGAGATCCGTAACCAAAAGGTGGGGGTCCTGGCTGCCGGTTCCCATGCCGTGCTTCAGGCCCTGACCTTTCGGCAGTGGAGCCAAGACGTGACTCTCCTGCTCAACGGTGAACTGACCCTTAGCCCCGGCCACAGGGAACAGCTGGACGCCCGGTGCGTGAGGGTGGTTGATGGCAGGGTGCGCGGGCTGGTGGTCCAGGACGACAAGCTCACGGCAGTCACCCTCGAGGACGGTTCGGCGGTACCGCTGGAGGTGCTGGTGGTGAGTCCGGCGACGGTCAGCAGAACGAACATGCTCCAGGTCCTTGGGCTGGAACCGGTCGGGCTGGAGGAAGGGCCGGGAACCCGCCTGCACACCGACGCTTCCGGGCAGACATCATGCCCGGGAGTATGGGCCGCAGGGAATGTGACGGATGTGTCGGCACAGGTGATGACGGCGGCGGCCGCCGGACTGAAAGCTGCCGCCGCCATCAATGCCGACCTGGTGCTGGAAGATACCCGGCTGGCGGTGGAAGCTGCCAGAGCTTCAGCACGTTAGCGGGCTCGCCCTGGCCATCCGGCACCGCAGGGGCGGCGCAGTGCCGCCCGGTGGGTCAGCTGGCCAGGGCGTGTGCCTCGGCCATGGGGACATCGATGGTGAAGCCGCAGGCGCAGCGGTAGGTTTCGACGGCGGCGGGCGACGGGCCGGCCGGGGATGCGGTGCCGACGGGAATGACCGTGGCGCCGTCAACGAGCACCGGCTGGAAGAGAGGCGTCTCGTCCGGATCCACGCGCTTCATGGGAGTTCGGCAGTGCATTTTTGAACTCAACGTCTCCAGCAAACCCATATCTGCAGGACGGAGGGAGCTCACAGGAGCTCCGCCTTCTCCTGCCGTTTCCATGGGGGCCGCGAGTTGGTCTGGTGTAGCGGTGGTCATGATGTTCGTCCTTGGGCTTCTTACGGTCCTGCCGGCGTTGGCAGCCCGCCGCGATTGCTTGCGGAGGTTCATTTACCCCATAAGCAAAGCATGCTTACTAATCCCAAAACAAATCCGCGTGTTCCCCAGGTCACATTTCCAGGTCCGCGGACGAGCCCTAAAGGGCCCGGGTGCGCTTCCGCTGCCACTGGTGGGCGTGCCAGAACAGAAGCCCGATAATCGCGATGATGCCGCTCAGTGCCGCATACGGGGCAAAAGTAAAAACCACAAAAGACAACGGCATGGATGCGGGGGACGGCCCGATCGCAACGCTGGTGTTGAGGAAAGCCCAGACTCCGCCGCCCAGCAGTGTGGCGGCAAGCACCCACAAGGTAACGATGAACGGGTTTACGGCGGCAGGAAGGCGCCCGCCGGGCTGGTCCTCCGCCGCTGCCGCGCTGTCCCCAAGGCCCACCGGATTTCCATCCTGGTCCACTTCCCGGAAGCCCATCATGCCCGCTGACTGCTCCATGTTTCCCCCTGATGGATCTGCAGCCGCGCCGGCTGCCTGTATTCCAACCCTAACTCTCCCGGCGCCGCCTATGGACTGGCAGCTCAAGGGCGGCGGCGGGGTATTTTGCAGCAGAAGGGCCGCGGGCCGCCAGTCAATGACGTGGGCGGAAGCCCAAAAACCGCTGAATTCCGGGACTCCTGATAAATACATCACGAAAGTTTGATTAAAAGGCTCCCCTAAGTAAGGCTTGCCTTTGCAATCGGAGTGAAACGCCAACCCAAAGGATGACCAGTGCCGCTGATGCCCCGCCTTGATGAGTTAGAAGTGGACGAACCGCGAGACCGCGGGGAATCTCCGGGCCAGGATTTTGGCTCGCGGGTGGAACTCGCGCTCGCGGCCAGCAACCACCTGCTCAACGCGCGCAACTCACCCCGCTACGTGGCCCAGGTGCTGCAGGGCGTCACGGCTGTGGCTACCAAACTGGAGCGGACCACCCGGCCGTTCACCGGCGTCGGACCTTCAGAGCTGAAGGCCCGCGTGGGAGCGGTGGACCTGGAAACACCCCTGCCGGACACGGCAGCAGCGCTGCAGGAACTCGAAGACGTGTACCTGCGTGACGCCATCTACTTCCACGACGCCAAGTACGCCGCCCACCTCAACTGCCCCGTGGTGATTCCGGCGCTGGTGGGCGAGGCTGTCCTCTCCGCGGTGAACTCCTCGCTGGACACCTGGGACCAGAGCGCCGGGGCCACCATGATCGAGCGCCGCCTCATCGAGTGGGCCGCCGGCCGGCTGCACCTCGGCGACGCGGCCGACGGCATCTTCACCTCCGGGGGCAGCCAGTCCAACCTCCAGGCCCTGCTCATTGCCCGCAACCACGCTGTCGCCGGCCTCCGCCAGGACTCTGCACGCAGCGCACTCCGGCTGCCTGCCCTGCTGGACACCCTGCGGATCTTCACCTCGGAGGACAGCCACTTCAGCATCCAGAAGTCGGCCTCCATGCTGGGACTGGGGTTCGACGCCGTGGTCACCGTCCCCTGCACCGCTGACCACCGGATGGACCCGGCCGCCCTCGCCGAAGCCCTGGCGGAAGCGCGCGACGCCGGCCTGACCCCCATGGCCGTGGTGGCCACCGCCGGCACCACCGACTTCGGCGCGGTGGACCCGCTCGCCGAGCTCGCCGCACTGGCCAGGGCCTACGGAGCCTGGTTCCACATCGACGCCGCGTACGGCGGCGGCCTCATGGTTTCCGGCCGTTACCGGCACCTCCTGGACGGAACCAGGCTCGCGGACTCAGTCACCGTTGACTTCCACAAGACGTTTTTCCAGCCGGTAAGCTCCAGCGCCCTGCTGGTCCGCGACCGGACCATGCTGCGCCACATCACGTACTACGCCGATTACCTCAACCCGGAAAGCGCCGCCCTCGCCGACATCCCCAACCAGGTGGACAAAAGCATCCAGACCACCCGCCGGTTCGACGCACTGAAGCTGTGGCTCACCCTGCGGATCATGGGCGCGGACGCCATCGGCGCCCTGTTCGACGAAGCCATCGATCTCACAGCGCGGGTGGGCACGCTGCTCGCCGCGGATGACGACTTCGAACTGGCCGCACCGCCGCAGCTGTCCACCCTGGTGTTCCGGTACCGGCCGCGCCTGGAGGGCGGGAACCGCCTCGCCGAGGACGCCGCCGATGCCCTCAATCCTGCCATCCGCGCCGCCGTCTTCGCCTCCGGGGAAGCGGTGGTGGCGGGAACCAAGGTGGGCGGCCGCCACTACCTGAAGTTCACGCTCCTCAACGCTGAGGCCACCCTTGAGGACATTGCCCAGATCATCACCCTCCTGCGCCACACGGGCGCCGGCCTGCTGCAGAGCGGGGTCTCCGCATGAGCACCAATAACCGAGCTGGAGGCAACGGCAGGATTTACGACTTCGCCGCCGTCGGCGTCGGGCCCTTCAACCTGGGCCTGGCCGCACTTGCCGAGCCGGTGGACGGGCTGGACGGCGTCTTCCTGGAACGCCGGGAATCCTTCGACTGGCACCCCGGCATGATGCTGGAGCCGGCCCACCTGCAGGTGCCCTTTATGGCGGACCTCGTCACCCTGGCCGATCCCACTTCGCCCTACTCCTTCCTGAACTTCCTCAAGCAGACCGGCCGGCTGTACCGCTTCTATATCCGCGAAAACTTCTACCCGCTGCGGGCCGAGTACAACCAGTACTGCCAGTGGGTGGCCGGGCAGCTGCCCGGCGTCCGTTTTGGCACAGCTGTGCTGGATACGGCGTACGACGACGGCGTGTACCGGCTGTCCGTCTCGGGTCCCGAAGGGCCGGAGGTACTGCTGGCGCGGCGGCTGGTGCTGGGCACCGGAACCTCCCCGTACGTGCCGGAGGCAGCGGCGGGAATAGCGGCTGACGCCGCTGCCGGCCGCGGGGGAGTGGTCCTGCACAATGCCGAATACCTGACCCGGAAGGCCGAGCTGCAGCAGCAGCGCAGCATCACCATCCTGGGCAGCGGCCAGAGTGCCGCCGAGATCTACTACGAGCTGCTGCAGGAATCGGACGTCCACGGCTACCAGCTGAACTGGGTGACCCGCTCGGGCCGGTTCTTCCCGCTGGAGTACACCAAGCTGACGCTCGAGATGACCTCGCCCGAGTACGTGGACTACTTCCACGGCCTGCCGCAGCACCAGCGCGACCACCTCAACAAGACGCAGAAGAACCTCTACAAGGGCATCAACTCGGACCTGATCGATGCCATCTACGACCTGCTCTACACCAAGAGCATCTCCGGCCTGGTGGACACTCAACTGCTGACCCACTCCACCCTGGCCGGCGCCCGGTGGGACCCGGAGGCCCGGACGCACATCCTGCACCTGGAGCACGGGGAACAGGGCACGTCCTACACGCTGGACAGCGAAGCGGTGGTGCTCGCCACCGGCTACGGCTACCAGGAACCCGGGTTCCTGGGCGGCATCCAGGACCGCATCGCGCGGGACGGCACGGGCAGGTTCGCCGTGGACCGGAACTACAGCACCGGCGTGGAACCGGGCGAGATCTTCGTCCAGAACGCCGAGCTGCATACGCACGGGTTCGTCACCCCGGACCTGGGTATGGGTGCCTACCGCAACTCCTGCATCCTGCGCGAAATCACCGGCCGCGAGGTGTACCCCGTGGAGCGGAGCATCGCGTTCCAGCAGTTCGGCGCGCCCGCGGAGCTCAGTGCATCACCGGACGTGGTTGTACCGGCGGATGTCAGTGCACCTGCAGACCCCGCGGCAGGGGTGCCGGCATGAGCTTCACGTTCCGCTGCCTTGACGCGCAGTCCGACGCACCGCTCCTCCACAGCTGGGTCACCCGGCCGTACGCCTCGTTCTGGGGCATGCTGACGGCCAGCTTGGAGGATGTGGTGGCGGAATACACCAGGATCCAGACCAGCGGCCACCACCACGCCCTGCTGGGGCTCGACGACGGCGTCCCCGCCTTCCTGATGGAGGAGTACCTGCCGGAATCCTCGCCGCTGGCGGGCTTGTACGCTGTCCAGCCCGGCGACGTGGGGATGCACCTGCTGGTGGCTCCGCCGCGGGACGCTCCCGTGCCGGGCTACACCACGTCGGTGATGGACGCCGTCCTTGACCGGCTGTTCGCCAAACCGGGAGTGGAGCGCATCGTTGTGGAGCCGGATGCCCGGAACACCAAGATCCACGCGCTCAATGCACGGCTGGGTTTCCAGCCTGCCGGCGTGGTGACACTGCCGGACAAAGACGCCTTGCTGAGCTTCTGCAGCCGCACCGATTACCTGGCCGCGCGTGCGGCACTGAACACTCTGTCCACACCCGTCATGCAGGGAGCCTCACTATGACCGTCCACCTCGATTCCGCACCTGCACCCGGCATGGATCCGGCTGCTGCCGGCACGGCCAACGCGGCCCCGCACCTCAGCGCAGAGCGGTGGGACAACGCCAACCGGCACCTGCTCCGCAAGGCACTCGCCGAGTTCTCCCACGAACGGATCCTTGCCCCCGAGCCCCTGGACGAAAAGGCCGGGAACTACCGGGTCCGCAGCGACGACGGCACGCTGGAGTGCCGCTTCACTGCCAGGCTCCTGGAACTGGAGCACTGGTCCATCGACGCCAGTTCCATCCGCTGCTTCCGGGACGGAGCCGAAGAGCCGCTGGACGTGCTGGAGTTCATCACCGCGTTCCACGGCACACTGGGCATCAACCTGCAGATGCTGCCGGTGTACCTCGAGGAGGTCAGCAGCACCCTGGCAAGCCACACGTACAAGCAGTGGGCCGGCCAGCCCACGGCGGCGGAACTGGCAGCCGGAGTCACCGGCGGGCTCAACCCGGCCGTGGACTTCCAGGCCATCGAGCGCAGCATGACCGAAGGCCACCCCTGCTTTGTGGCCAACAACGGGCGCCTCGGCTTCGGCATCACCGACTACCACGACTTCGCGCCGGAGACGGGAGCCCCGGTGCAGCTGCAGTGGATCGCCGTGCACCGGAGCCACGCGGTGTTCACCGCAACTGCAGGACTGGATTACCGCGCGCACCTGGACGCCGAGCTGGGTTCACTGCTGGGCGGCTTCGACGCCGAACTCCAGGTGCTGGGCCTCGACCCGGACCAGTACTTCCTGATGCCCGTGCACCCGTGGCAGTGGGAGAACAAGCTCACCGTGACGTTCGCGGCCGAGATCGCCCGCCAGCGGATTGTGTACCTGGGTACCGGGAGGGACAGCTACCAGGCGCAGCAGTCCATCCGGACCTTCTTCAACACCACGGCCCCGGCCCGGCACTACGTCAAAACCGCCATGTCCGTGCTGAACATGGGCTTTATGCGCGGACTGTCGCCGCAGTACATGAAGGCCACGCCGGCGATCAATGACTGGCTGCGGAACCTGATCGAATCCGATAATGCCCTCCAAAGCCGGGGGTTCACCATGATCGGCGAACTCGCCGCGATCGGCTACCACAACGGATACTACGAGGCCGCCTCCGCCAAGGGGTCGCCGTACCGGAAGATGCTCTCCGCCCTCTGGCGCGAAAGCCCGCTTCCGCTGCTGCAGGAAGGCCAGCAGCTGGCCACGATGGCCTCGCTGCTGCATGTGGACGCCGAAGGGAAACCGATGGTTTCGGCGCTGATCGAGCGGTCCGGACTGGCCCCCGCGGACTGGCTCCGGCGGTACTTCGAGGCCTACCTGGTCCCGCTGGTCCACTGCCTCTTCAAGTATGAGCTGGCTTTTATGCCGCATGGTGAGAATGTGATCCTCATCCTCGAAGACGGGGTGCCGGTGCGGGCCGTCATGAAGGACATTGCCGAGGAGATTGTGGTGATGGGGGACCGGCTGGACCTTCCGGAGGAGGTGTCCCGGATCAAGGCGGACATCCCGGACGGGGAAAAGGTGCTGGCGATCTTCACGGACATCTTCGACTGCATCTTCCGTTTCCTGGCCGCACTCCTGGCGGAGGACGGCAAGGTCAGCCAGGAGGAGTTCTGGCGGACCGCTGCCGCCAGCATCCGCGACTACCAGGGGCAGCATCCGGAATTCTCGGACCAGTTCGCGCGCCACGACCTGTTTGCGGAGGATTTCGAACTGTCCTGTTTGAACCGGCTCCAGCTCCGCAACAACCAGCAGATGCTGGACCTGGCGGATCCCTCCGGCGGGCTCCAAATGGCCGGCCGCCTCGCGAATCCCTTGGCGAGGTTCGCGGGGTAAAACAACGGGAAGAAGGACTGGCGGAAAGGTGCACGGCTAGGCTGGCACCATGACCCCAGATATCTCCGGACCAACTTCGATTTCCGGAACTACGGCCCTGGTTACCGGGGCAAGTGCAGGCCTGGGCGCCGAGTTCGCACGCCAGCTCGCTGCCCAGGGCTACAACCTCGTGCTGGTGGCGCGGGACCGGGCCCGCCTCGAGGAAGCAGCGGCGGGCCTGGAACGGCGCTACGGAATCACGGCTGAGGCGCTTCCCGCGGACCTGACGGACGACGCGGACGTGGCCGCCGTCGTCGGACGCTTGTCCGATCCCCTGCGGCCGGTGGGAATCCTGGTCAACAACGCGGGCATCGGTCTGCTGCACAACTTCGAGGACAACCCCGTCTCCGAGGAGAAACTGCACCTGAAGCTGCATGTGGAAACGTCCATGCTGCTGGCGCATGCCGCCCTGAAGGGCATGCTGGACCGAGGCGAGGGGCGGATCATCAACGTGGCCAGCATCGCCGCCTTCCTGCCGCGGGGCACGTATTCCGCGGCGAAGGCGTGGATGGTGAGCTTCAGCCGATGGGCCAACCTCGCCTACGGTCCGCGGGGCGTAAAAGTCACGGCGGTGTGTCCGGGCTTTGTCCACACCGAATTCCACGACCGCATGGGCATGGACAAGTCCGTGGTTCCATCCTGGACCTGGCTGCGCCCGGGGCGCGTGGTCCGGGAAGGGCTGGCGGACAATGCCCGGGGCAAAGCCGTTTCCATCCCCACCAAACGCTACAAACTGGTCGCTGCGCTGGCGCGGATAGCCCCGGCGAAACTAGTGGCGGGCCCGCCGCGGAAGCCCGATGAGGGCAGCAACAGTCCGTGATCCTGCCCGCCGCACCGCGGCCACCACTGCGATGCCCACCAGCGCGCCCACCAGGGTCTCCACGCCGCGTTCCAGGATCAGGACCGCGGGGTCGATCGGTGCGGCGAGCTGGGTCATCAGCAGGATCACCGGCGTAAAGGAGACCATCGCCAGGCCGTAGTGGCGGGCCATAAACAGCTCCGTGGTGAACTGGAACAGGATCACCAGGAGGGCCAGCAGCACCGCTTGCTGCCCGGGAAACAGGCCCGCCAGGGTCCACGGCCCGGGAAGAAGGACGACGGCGGTGACGGCCAGCCCCACAAACGTTCCGACGATGCGGTGGATGCCCCGCCGGACGCTGCTGGGCAGGTCGGCGCCGGCCAGGGGAACGGCTGCGGCGGCCATGGCCCAGTGCGGGTGGCCGCTGCCGCTGAGGACCCCCACGGTACCGGCGGCCCCCACGGCGAGCACGTACCGTGCGGCGTGCACCAGCAACCCGCGCCGGCCGGCGGGCTGGGCCGCCGGGGTCCGGGCGGTACCCCGCTGCCAGGATCTGTGCCGGACCCAGCCGCCGAAACCCACCAGCAGGGAAAAAGCAGCTGAGCCGGCCGCAATGAGCAGGGCCAGGTACCAGGGAACTGGTACGGGGACCGAGGCGCAGGCTCCCAGCGCCAGGATGCCAAAGAACGGCCCGTTCGGCTTGAGCCGCACCCTGTCGGCGAAGACCGATCCGACGCCGGCCAGGACCGCTTCCACGGCGACAAGCCACCAGGACTGCAGGTGGTTGACGGACAGCAGGAGGCCTGCCGTCACGCCGCCCAACAGGACCACCGCGGCCTGGCACTGGTGCAGGAAGCGGAGCTGGTGCGGTTCCGAGCGGCCGTACATCCCGGTCAGGGCGCCGAAGACGGCGTACATGATGAGGTCGGTCCGGCCGGCGGCCAGGAGGAGGAGCGAGGGGACGGCGACGCTGATGGCGACGCGCAGGGCGGCGAGGTGGTCGCGGTTTGCGGGCTCCAGCCGGTGGAGGGCGCGCATTTGCTCCATCAGAAGCCTCATGCCGCACCGTCCCTGCCTGTATTCCGGGTCCCCTTCAAGGTCCCTTTGGAAAGTATCATCGGGCGCCGCCTGCCGGCATTTCCTGACGTGTCCCGGGGAAACAAAACGACATCGGGCGCGGCACGGCAAAGGCCCGCCCCGCGCGCTTTTGTGGAAGCTGCGCTGGACGGGCCTTGGGAGCGTGGGCTGCTGGTGGCCGCTAGACCTGGGCGGGAACCTTTTCGGCTTTTGAATCGGTGATGTCCTGGGTCTCGAACGGGAGCTCGTCCAGGTCGATCAGCGGGTTCTCGTCCTGGGTAGCCACCAGTTCGCGGGCCTCAGCCTGGGTGTCCACGCTGGGCATTGAGCCGGGCAGGGGCCGCTGGGCCGATTCCTTCAGGAAGTAGATGGCGACGGCGCCCACCAGTGAGGTGCCCATGAGGTAGTAGGCAGGCATCATGTCGTTGCCGGTGGCGCTGATCAGGGCCGCCACGATGAACGGCGTGGTGCCGCCGAAGATGGCCACCGAGAAGTTGTAGGCGATACCCATGGCGCCGTAGCGGCTGGACGTGGGGAACTGGGCCGGGAGGGCCGAGGCCAGGTTGGCCACGTAGAACGTCACCGGGAACGCGATGAGCGCAAGGCCGGACAGTGTGGACCAGATCTCGCCGACGCCGATCAGCATAAAGGCCGGGGCGGCCAGGACAACTGTGCTCAGCGCACCGATCCACAGCACGGGCCGGCGGCCGATCCGGTCGGACAGCTTGCCGGTCAGCGGTATGCACAGGCTCATCACCACCAGGACGGGGATGGTCAGCAGGGTGCCGTGCACCTCGTCGTAGCCCTTGGACTCCGTGAGGTAGGTGGGCATGTAGGACGTCAGCGCATAGCCGGCGGTGTTGGCGGCGGCCACCAGGACCATCGCCACAATGATCGAGCGCCAGTAAGCCTTTACGATTCCTACCGGGCCCTTTGCCGTTGCCTCGTCGGTTGCGGCGGCGTGCTTGGCGAGGTCTTCCTGCGCGTCCAGGGTGGCCTGGAATTGCGGGGATTCCTCGATCTTGCTCCGGAAGTAGATCGCGATCAGGCCCAGCGGACCGGCCACAAGGAACGGGATGCGCCAGCCCCACTCTTCCATCGCACCCTGGCCCAGGGTCAGCTGCAGCACGGAGACCAGGGCGGCGCCGAGGGCGAAGCCGAAGTAGCTGCCCATATCCAGGAAGCTGGCGAAGAAGCCGCGGCGCTTGTCCGGGGCGTACTCGCTCACGAAGGTGGTGGCACCGGCGTATTCACCGCCGGTGGAGAAGCCTTGGACGATCTTCAGCAGGACCAGCAGGCCTGCTGCCCACAGGCCGATCTGCGCGTAGCCGGGGAGGAGTCCGATGGCAAAAGTGCTTGCCGCCATGATCATCAAAGTGGTGGCGAGGATCTTCTGCCGGCCCACCTTGTCGCCAAGCCAGCCGAAGATCACGCCGCCGAGCGGGCGGGCGATAAACGTTGCGGCGAACGTTCCGAGCAGGAACAGGGTTTGGGTGGTGGGATCTGATTCCGGCAGGAAGACCGGGCCCATGGTGGTGATGAGGTAGCCGAAAACGCCTACGTCGTACCATTCCATGGTGTTGCCCACGATGGTTCCGCCCAGTGCCTTCTTGAGCATGGGCTGGTTCACCACGTTGACGTCCGACTCCTTGAGCCGGCGGCGGCCCAGTTTGATGGGCTTCCGTGGTGCCTTGGCAGCCGCGGGTGGGGTGCCGGGGGGTGTTGCTGGGTTGGTTCCGGAGGCGCTGTAGGTGCCTGCGGAAGAGTCGGTGATGCTTCGGTCTGTGGGCATTTGGGCAACTCCTGTGGAGGTCATTTGCTTGCGACTTGTAGCTGCCCCGCTCCGGGCAGGCCTTCAATTTTACGCGAAACCCATGGCGCCCGCCCGTTTTATGCCGTAGGATCAACCCTTTTCGGCACCTTTCAGGACGGTTTGGCCGGTATCTTTTTCCCGCTTTTCCCGCGCCAGCACAGGGAATGGCGGGGCACCGCGCAATCGTTACCGAATTTTTTCGCAAGTACGACGGCGGCAGCCGCTTTTGGCGCGCTCCCGGCGGCTAATCGTGACGGCCGCCACGGTTTTCCGGACCACCTGCGAAGGCTGTCCGGGCCGGCATGCGGGGGCCGGCGTCGTCCTCGCCGCATGGCGCCCCTCATCCCGACGGCCCTTGAGGGGTTCACAGGGGCCCGGCGCTTCCCTAAGGTTGTGCCATGGGAACACTTTCTTAAAGGCGGGCGGACGCCTGCGGCCAGGCCATTGCCGGCCGCCCATCGCGAATAAGGCCCCGGCGGCCTCACTTTTGGTAACACTTCGTTTCATCGTGGAAAGGAAGAACAGATGGCTGACGACATGACTGGAAAGAAACTGGCCCCGGAGGTGGCCGACCACCTGGCGCAGGCAATGAAAGCCCCGGACATGCCCGGGGCCGCAGCTCCGGTGGCCCCGACGGGTGCGGGCGCCCCGGGAACGTGGCCTGATGGCAACGGGAAGCGGCGGCACCCCAAGGAACGCGGATCCGGCCATGGCCGCATGGGGCAGGGGGCTGCCGTGACGGCGGTCCACCGCACCAGCCGGCCGCAGATGCCACACTCGTCCTAGGATCACACGGGTTTAGGACACGCACCGAGCCCCGTGACGCGGAGACGGCCAGGCGACACCCACACTTATGGGTTCGCCCGGCCGTTTCCGTGTCCCGCAAATCTGCGGGCCGCCCGGGAGCTTTACGCCTCCGGCACAACCTCCGATGGTTCCTTGTCCAGCCGCCAGCCGCGCCACACCGGGTGCCGGAGCCGCCCTGTTCCGGTCCACTCGCTGTACGTCACCTCACCCACCAGCTGGGGACTCACCCAGCGGGCATCGGCCGCATCTTCACGCGGCACATCCTGGAAGGGCGACGTTTTCCTCGCCAGCCGGTCCACTGTCTGCCGGAGCTCAGTGAGCTCGCGCCAGCTGAAGCCGCTGCCCACCCGGCCCACGTACCGCAGGTTCCGCCCGTCGGGGATGCCCACCAGGAGCGATCCCACCGACCCTTCGCGGGCGCCCTTGCCGGGCCGCCAGCCGCCCACCACCACCTCCTGGGTCTGGTCGAGCTTGAGCTTGATCCAGGTGCGGGTCCGCTGTCCGGTGACGTACCGGCCGTCGGTGCGTTTGGCCATCACGCCTTCAAGGCCGAGTTCCTGCGCACTCTCAAGGATGTCTTCCACCTGTTCCTTCAGGACCAGGGACAGGTCCACGGGGCAGTCCGACGCCGTGAAAAACTGCTCCAGCCGGCTGCGCCGCTTGGCGAGGGGCAGCGCGCGAAGGTCCGTGCCGCCGTCGTACAGCAGGTCGAAAAGCATCAGCCGCACGGGGATGGCCTTCCGTGCTTTGGCGACGTCGGCGGGCCGGGTGAGCTTCATGCGGCCCTGGAGCAGGCCGAAGTCAGGCCGGCCGGAAGGTCCGACGGCGATAATCTCGCCGTCGGCGACGAACGGCTGGGGCGGCCAGCAGTCCCGGTCAGTGAACTCCGGGTAGGTCCTGGTGACGTCGTTTCCGTTGCGGCTGAAGATGCGGATGGTTTCCTCGTCGGCCACGAGGATGGCGCGCACCCCGTCCCACTTCAGCTCGAACTGCCAGTTGCTGCCTTGCAGGTCCGCTGTGGTCCCGGACGTGGCCATCATCGGGCTGAAGTCCTCGGGTGCTATTGGAGCGGCGGCCGGGGAATCCTCCGCTTGCCCTTGCTCCGGGACTTCCTCCGGCTCGTTGCCTTCTTTCTCCGACTCCGCCGCTTCCTCCGGCTCCTCCTGTACGGCGACAGGCCGCTGCCGGATGCCTGGCCGGTCTTTGTCCATGAGATGGATCAGCCACTGGCTTTCGGCGTCCTTGCCCTGTCTGCGGCCCGTGTGGATGAGCGCCACCTTTTTCGTTCCGCCCAGGCCGCCGCCTTCGGAACCGTGCAGGGTAACAATGACCTCCCTGCCGTTGATCCACTTGTGCAGTTCATAGGTGCCGTGGTCCCAGATGGTCATTTCGCCGGCACCATATTCGCCTTTGGGGATGGTCCCGTGAAAGGTGAGGTAGTCCATCGGATGATCCTCGGTCTGGACGGCCAGGTGGTTCTTGCCCCCGCTTTCGGGAACGCCTTTCGGCAAGGCCCAGGACACCAGGACGCCGTCGTGCTCGAGCCGGAGGTCGAAGTGGAGCCGGCTGGCGTGGTGCTCCTGGATGACAAACGCGTCCCCGCTGCCGGCCATGCCGCTGAAGGGTTCCGGGGTGGCGTTGGGATCACGCATGGAGCGGTACTTGCCCAGGCGCGGGTCGCCGTCGTGATGCTGGTCCGGTACGTCCAGGCTTTGGTTTGAGGCGCGGACGACGGCGGCGAACGGGTCAGTGCCTTCCTGCACCCTGCGCAGCACGGCCTGGTAGTCCAGGTGCTCCAGGCCCGGGGAACTGATTTCCTCCCAGGTTCGCGGTGCGGCCGCCATTGGAGTGGGGCGGCCCCGCAGTGAATAGGGCACGATGGTGGTTTTCGCCGCGTTGTTCTGGCTCCAGTCCACCAGCACCTTGCCTTTGCGCAGCGTCTTTTTCATGTCGCTGACGGCAAGGTCCGGGTGGTCTGCTTCCAGTGCGCGGGCCAACTCCCGGGCGAACGCGGAAATCTGGTCGGAGGTTTGGCTCCGGTCCAGGGCGGCGTACAGGTGGATGCCCTTGCTGCCGCTGGTCACCGGGACCGGGTCCAGGCCCACGTCCTCGAGGATGCCGCGCGCCAGCAATGCCACTTCCACACACTCCTCAAGCCCGGCGCCCACACCGGGATCGAGGTCCAGGACCAGCCGGTCCGGGTTCAGCTGGTTGCCGTGCGAATCCACCTGCCACTGGGGAACGTGGATTTCCAGCGAGTTGATCTGCCCGAACCAGGTGAGCGTGGCGGGGTCGTTCACCATGGGGTAGTAGATGGTCCGGTCCTTGTGGGTGATGGCGGCGCGGGGAAGCCAGCCCGGGGCCGAATCCTCAAGGTTCTTCTGGAAGAAGACCTCGCCGGGCTTCTCCTCGGTTCCAACGCCGTTGACCCACCTTTTCCTTGTGGCGGGCCTGTTGGCCGCGGCGGGGATGAGGACGTGTGCCACGGCGGCGTAGTACGCCAGGATGTCCGCCTTGGTGGTGCCGGTCTCCGGATAGATGACTTTGCCCAGGTTGGTGAGGGTCAATTCCCGGCCCGCAACCCGGACACGCTCCTTAGCGGCGGCCACAGGTCTTCACCTCCGGCGCTGCGTGCTGTTGACTTAGGGAATGAGAGCCATCTGGAAAGGTGCCATCGCGTTTGGCCTGGTCAACGTCCCCGTAAAGGTCTACAGCGCAACCGAAGATCATGACATCAGTCTGCACCAGGTGCACAATGCCGACGGCGGCAGGATCCGCTATCAGCGCCGGTGCGAGGTCTGCAGCCAGGTCATCGACTACTCGGACATCGAGAAGGCCTACGAGGAGGACGGCAAAACCGTTGTCCTCTCGAAGGATGAGCTCCAGGCCATTCCCGCCGAGAACAGCCACGAAATCGAAGTGGTGCAGTTCGTCCCCTCCGAGCAGCTTGAACCGATGATGTTCGAGAAGAGCTATTACCTGGAGCCGGACTCCAAGTCGCCCAAAGCCTACGTGCTGCTCCGGCGTGCGCTGGAGGACACGGACCGGGTGGCGATCGTCCAGTTCGCGTTGCGCGAGAAGACGCGGCTTGGCGCGCTGCGGATCAAGGACGACGTCCTGGTGCTGCAGTCCCTGCTCTGGCCGGACGAGGTGCGCGAAGCCAACTTCCCGTCCCTGGACGTATCCATCAAGATCTCCCCGCAGGAACGCGACATGTCCGCGGCTTTGGTGGAGTCCATGGCGGCCGATTTTGATCCCGAGCATTTCACCGACGACTACCAGGTGCAGCTGCGCCAGCTCATCGAGGCCAAGCTCGAGCAGGGTGACGCGCTGGACACGGACGAGACCTTTGGTGTGGAAGCCGGTGAAGGCGGCAAGGGCGAAGTCATCGACCTGATGGAGGCGCTGAAGCGGAGCCTGGACCGGAAACGCGGCGGCGGGTCCGGAACCGCGGGCAGCGGTTCCGGGGAGGAGGCCGCGGATTCCGACGACGAGGAAGAGGGCAAGCCCGCCCCCAAGCGGGCCACGGCCGGCAAGACGGCGGCCGCCAAGTCTGACGGGACCAAATCCACGGCAGCCAGGTCCACGGCCGCCAAGACCGGCACGGGAAAGACCGCCACCAAGTCCACATCGAAAGCGGCGGACACGAAGACCGGTGCAGCCAAGACCACGGCCGCCAAATCCACCGCCAAGTCCACGGCGGGCAAAACTGCCGATAAACCTGCCGCGAAGACCACTGCCGGCAAGGCGACGGGCACCAGGGCGCGCAAGCCCGCGTGATACTCGTGGGCCTGCCGGGGGCGCCGCCTTGGGGAATGCCATGTCTATGAAACTACTAAGCTTGCTTGCTTTTCGATAGTCGTTGTACAAACGCTCTTTACAGCGGCGGCAGGCGCGTCCACAATGAGTCGCATCGCAGCCTCCGCTGTGCCGGCGGCGTGCTGTTAACTCACTGGGAACCATCGCAGTAGGGAGGCACAGCCATGAATGACCAGGCTGATGTTCTGGAGGCGGACCGGGCGCTGAAGCAAAAACACCGGGCCATGTGGGCATCGGGGGATTATCCTGCGCTCGCAAGTGAGCTGCTCCCGGAGCTGGGGGCAATCCTCGTTGAAGCCTGCGGCATCAATTCGCGCCAGCGGGTCCTGGACGTCGCTGCCGGCTCGGGGAACGCGGCCATCCCCGCCGCCATGATGGGCGCGAAGGTGGTGGCCAGCGACCTCACTCCTGAGCTGTTCGACGCCGGCCGGCACCAGGCCGCGGACCGCGGCGTTGAGCTGGAGTGGAAGGAGGGGGACGCGGAGGCCTTGCCGTTCGGCGATGACGAGTTCGATACCGTCATGTCCTGCCTCGGCGTGATGTTCGCGCCCCATCACCAGGCCGCCGCGGACCAGCTCCTGCGCGTCTGCAAGCCGGGCGGCACCATCGGCCTGCTCAGCTGGACCCCCGGAGGGTTCATAGGCAAGATGTTCGCCGCGCTGAAGCCGTTTGCCCCGCCGCCGCCACCGGGGGCGCAGCCCGCGCCGCTGTGGGGAAGCGAGGAGCACGTCCGGGAACTGCTCGGCGGGAGGGTCACCGACGTCAAGGCCCGCAAGCAATCCCTGGCCGTCCGGAGTTTCCACCAGCCCGAGGACTTCGTCCGCTACTTCAAGTCCCACTACGGGCCCACTATCTCGGTGTACAAGTTCATCGCGGAGGATCCGGACAAGGTCAAGGCGCTCGATGCTGCGCTGACCGAACTGGCTGAGTCCTTCGGCGATGCCCACGGCGATTCCCCGTTCCAGATGGAATGGGAGTACCTGCTGTTCACGGCGAAGAAGGCCAAGGGTAATGCCGGATGACTTTGTGGCGACGTCGTCCGCCACCATCGACGCCCCGCCCGGCCGGGTGTGGGAGGTCATTACGGACCCTGCGGCCACGAAGGAGTTTATGTTCGGCGCCGAGCTCGCCACGGACTGGAGCGTGGGCGGACCCATTACCTGGCGGGGGAGCTGGGAAGGCAAGGAATACGAAGACAGGGGCGTAATCCTCGAAGTGGAACCGGGCCAGCGGCTGGTGTACACCCACTTCAGCCCGCTGGGCGGGCAGGAGGACAAACCGGAGAACTACCACACGCTGACCTGGACGCTGCGGGACCAGGGCGGCCGGACGCTGCTGACGCTGGCCCAGGACAACAACCCCACAGCGGAGGCGGCCGAGCACTCACAGGGCATGTGGGACCGGCTGGTGGCGGACGTCAAGAGGCTCTCGGAACGCGGGTGACCCACCCGGCAGGGGAGGGGGAGCGCTTAAACGCAACAGCCGCCGTCGGACACCTCCCGGGGACGGGAGAGTCCGGACGGCGGCCGTACGCTCTGCTGCCAGGCAGCGAGGCTGCTACTCGGCGTCGTGGTCCGTTTCGAGGATCTGGACCAGGTGGTCCAGGGCAGTGTCAGCGCCGTCGCCCTCGGCCCGGAGGACCACTACGTCGCCGTGCGAGGCGCCCAGGCTCATGAGGGACAGGATGCTGGCTGCGTCCATCGCCTCGTCGGCCGGCTCGCCTTCGCGGGCAATGGTGATGTCCAGGTCGTACTCTCCTGCTGCCTCGGCAAAGATGGCGGCGGGGCGGGCGTGCAGGCCCACGCGGCTGGCGACTGTTGCTGTGCGTTCTGGCATTTTTGCTCCTTTGTCTTCCGGCGGGCTGGTATGCCGGGTTGAGGTAGTGGGTGGGGCAGGGTCAGACGGTTGCTGGAACGGTCTCCACCGTAGCAGCGCTCTTCGGGGCTGCCCAGCGTTTGAGGGCCACCACGGCCAGCGCGCTGACGATGGTTCCGGCGATGATCGAGATCACGAACATCAGCAGGTTGCCGATGGCGAAGAAGACGAAGAGGCCGCCGTGGGGTGCCTGGGACGTGACGTTGAAAGCCATGCACAGTGCGCCGGTGAGGGCACCGCCCACCATGCTGGCGGGGATGACCCGCAGCGGGTCGGCCGCGGCGAACGGGATGGCGCCTTCGGAGATGAAGGACGCACCCAGCAGCCAGGCTGCCTTGCCGTTTTCACGCTCGGCCAGGCTAAAGAGCTTCTTGTCCAGGACCGTGGCCAGGGCCATTGCCAGCGGCGGGACCATGCCGGCAGCCATGACGGTGGCCATGATCTGCCACGGTGCCTGGTTGTCGGCGCTGCCGGCGCTCAGGCCGGCGACGGCAAAGGCATAAGCCACCTTGTTGACCGGACCGCCCAGGTCGAAGCACATCATCAGGCCGAGGATGATGCCCAGGACGACGGCGGACGCACCGGTCATGCCGGACAGCCACCCGTTGAGGGCCAGCGTGAGGCCTGCGATGGGGCCGCCGAGGACCAGGAACATCAGGCCGGAGGCGAAGATGGAGGCGAGCAGCGGGATGATCACCACGGGCATCAGGCCGCGGAGCCAGCGCGGCACCTGCCAGGTCCCGATCAGGTGGGCCATGTAGCCCGCCAGCAGGCCGCCGACGATGCCGCCGAGGAAGCCGGCGCCCATAAAGCCGGAGACTGCCCCGGCAACGAAACCGGGTGCAATGCCTGGCCGGTCGGCAATGGCGTAGGCGATGTAGCCGGCCAGTGCAGGGACCAGGAAGCCCATGGACAGCGCGCCGATCTTGAACAGCACTGCACCGAGATAGGTGGTCAGGCCGCCCTCAGGCAGGTTGCCGAAGTTGTTCTCTACAACCACCGTGTCCGCAACTTCGGTGATGTCATAGCCACCCAGCAGGAAGCCCAGGGCGATCAGCAGGCCGCCGCCGGCCACAAACGGAATCATGTAGCTGACACCGGTGAGCAGTGCGCGCTTCAGCTTCTGGCCGATGTGCTCGCCCTTTTCGTCCGCCTCGTGCTCTGCCTGCTCTTCAGCCCCGAAGTGCGGGACACGGCGGGCGTGGGGGTTGTCGGCCGCGGCGAGGGCTTCCTGGACCATCTTGGCCGGCTCGTCGATGCCGCGCTTGACCGGCGCGTTGATCACGGGCTTGCCGGCGAAGCGTTCCTTGCCGCGCACGTCCACGTCCACCGCGAAGATGACGGCGTCGGCGGCCGCGATGACGGCGGGATCCAGCGGCTTGGCGCCGGAGGAACCCTGCGTCTCCACCTGCAGGTCGACGCCGGCCTCCTGGGCGGCCGCCACCAGGGAGTCGGCTGCCATGTAAGTGTGGGCGATGCCGGTGGGGCATGCGGTCACGGCCACGAGGCGCTTGGGCCGTGAGCTTGCCGAATCCCCGGCGGCTGAGCTTGCGGAAACCGGGCCTGCCGATGTGGAACCGGCCGGAGCGCCGGCGGCGCCGGCGGCAACGCCCGCGGGAGCGGCGGCATGGGCGGCGGGCTTGTCAGCCAGTGCGCCGTCCACGAGTTCCACGATCTCTTCGCGGGAGGAGGCGTTGCGCAGGGCTGCGGTGAAGTCCTTTTTGATCAGGGACCTGGCTAGCTTGGACAGCAGCTTCAGGTGCGCCTGGTCCGCGCCGTCCGGGGCTGCGATGAAAAACACCAGGTCTGCCGGGCCGTCCTTGGCGCCGAAGTCCACCTTGGGGTCAAGGCGGGCCATGGCCAGGGTGGGTTCGATCACGGCGGCGGAGCGGCAGTGCGGGATGGCGATGCCGCCGGGGATGCCCGTGGCGGTTTTCTGCTCGCGGGCGAAGGCGTCGGCGAAGAGGCCTTCAACTTCTGATGCGCGTCCGGTGGCAGCTACTTTGCTTGCCAGGTGCCGGATCACCGTCTCGGGGGAGTTGCCCAGGTTCTGGTCGAGCTCGACCAGTTCCGTGGTGATGAGCTGGGTCACTGTCAATCCTTTCGAAGGGCCGTGATGGTTACGGCATCCGGGGTGGTTTGGTGAACTGCCGGGACAGTGGAGCCCGGCAGGGAGGCGGCTGCGGCACCGTGGGCCACCGCCTGACGAAGGCAATCGGCCGGGGCGGCGCCCTGGCCTTGGGCGAGCAGGTAGCCGGCCAGGGCTGAATCGCCCGCGCCGACCGTACTGACAGCGGCGACCGGCGGGTGCGTGGCCAGCCACGCGCCGTCGGCCGTTACCAGGACAGCTCCCTTGGATCCGAGAGTTGCCAGCACAGCTCCCACGCCGGAACGTACGACGGCGGCGGCTGCCGCTGCGGCAGCAGCCGGGTCCGCTTCCAGTTCCTCAGCGGTGGCCGGGGAAGCGAAGCCGGCTGCGGCAGCCAGTTCCGCCAATTCCTCGGCGTTGGGTTTGAGAAGGTCCGGCATGCCGCCGGCGCCACCGGTGAGGGCAGCGGCGAGGGGCTGGCCGGACGAGTCGACGGCGATCAGCGGCTTCCGTTCCGGAGACGCGCCGTCGGCGGAAGAACGCAGGCGCTGGGCCGCCGTCGCGTAAAAGCCTGCCGGGAACCCCGGCGGCAGCGAACCGGCCAGGACCACCCAGCTGGCGCCGCGGGCGGTCTCCACCAGCAGCTTAATCAGGGCTTCCTGCTGGTTTTCATCCAGCACGGGGCCCGGTTCATTGATCTTGGTGGTCACACCGCCCGGTTCGGTGAGGGCAACGTTGGTGCGCAGCGGCTCAGCGATGGGCAGGGAGACGAAGGGCACGCCGTTTTCGCGCAGGCCGGCCAGGACCGGGTCGCTGTCCGCGCCGGGGAGGACGGCTATGGATTCAAGGCCGGAGGCCACCAGTGCGCGGGAGACGTTGACGCCCTTGCCGCCGGACTCCTGGCTGACGGAAACGGCGCGCTGCACTTCGCCCCGTTCAAGCGGGCCGGGAAGGGCAACGGTACGGTCCAGGCTGGGGTTGGCCGTGAAGGTGACGATCATGCGACCACCACGTCTACGCCGGCGTCCTCAAGGGCGGCTGCCAGTTCCGGGCCGGGTTCGCTGTCTGTAATCAAGGTGTCCAGATCTTTCAGGGAGGCGAACTGGACCAGGGTTTCCGTGTCCAGCTTGGAGGAATCGGCCAGCACCACGATGCGGCGTGCCGATCGGACGAAAGCTGCCTTGACGGCGGCTTCCTCGGGGTCGGGAGTGCTGAGGCCGAAGGAGGCGTGGATGCCATTGGTGCCGATGAAGGCAATGTCCGGGCGGATCCTGCCCGCGGCCTCAACGGTTGCCTGTCCTACGGCAACCTGCGTGATTCCGCGGACCCGTCCGCCCAGGACATCGAGGGCTATTCCGGGAATGTTGGACAGTTTGCCGGCGATCGGAAGGGCGTGCGTGATGGCCACCAGTTCGGCGCGGTCTTCTGCTCCATCCGAGGGTTCCCCGGCGGTGCGCCGGGAGAGCAGGTCCGCCAGCACTTCGGTGGTGGTGCCGCCGTCGATCAGGACGCTGCCGGGGGAGTTGCGGGGGATGAGCGCCAAGGCTGCCTCCGCGATACGGATTTTCTGGTCCGGACGCTGGATGGCCCGCTCGGTGACGCTTTCCTCGGTGGTGCTGAACCGGTCCGTGGCAACGGCGCCGCCGTGCACCCGGCGGACCGTGCCGGCGGTTTCGAGGGTGGCCAGGTCGCGCCGGACGGTTTCGGTGGTGATGCGGAAGCGCTCAGCCAGGTGGGTCACGGTGACCCGGCCGGTGCCGGCAACAAGCTCGGCAATCTTTTGCTGGCGCTCCTCGGCGAACACATACCCTCCGTTGCGTAAGGCTTGCTGTCAGTGACTGGCATCACAAGATGTTGAGTTACTTGACTTTATCTTTGCTTCTGTTGGTTTGTCAATGGAAACCCACATGAAACAAAATCCCCCTTCCCAGCTTGGGAGTTTTTGTCCACATATGCAGGGTTGCGGGCCCCTGAAGTCTGCATATGTGGACAAAAACTCGGAGCGGGGTGCGAAAAAGCCGGGCCGGACCGTAGTGGTCCGGCCCGGCTTCTGCGGGTTCATTGGAGGGTTGCTGTCCCCGGGATTCCTTCTGTCCTTGCTACAGCCCGCCGTCGCGGCTTTCGTTCCTGGTGATGCGCTCGCCGGTGTTCGGGTCCACCACGGACCGGCTTTCGCTGACCCGCCGGCTGCGGCCCGGGGAGGCGAGGATCAGCGAGGCGATCAGGCCGATCACGCCCACGGCCATCAGGATGTAGCCGATGAGCACCTGGTCGACGAAGGGAATCAAGCCTGGAGCCACTGCCCAGGCGAGGATGGCGCCAAGTGCGATGAGGAAGATGGAAGAGCCGATTCTCATGTGCTGCTCCTTGCTGGTCGCGGAGGGGCCTTGTCCAGGCCCGTGACGGGATGCTAAGTATGCTGTCCGTCACGCGCCACGCTACAGCGCCGGGATGCCCTGTTCAATGCTTTGGCCGGTCGCCGGGCGTTTCGAATGAGCAACATTTTGGCGGGCCGTGGACTGAGGGCCGCTGCTTGCCTCGATAGGCTGATCCGATGGAAACAGTTGTGTGGTCGAAGCCGGAGGGCGAACGGGCGGGCACGCCGTTGCTGGTGATGATGCACGGCTATGGCACCGACGAGTCGCGGATGGTGCGGCTTTTTGAGTACCTTCCGGCGGAATTCACCTGCGCGGCCCTCCGGGCTCCCATGGCCATCGGCGACCACTATGGCTGGTTCCTGCTGGACTACTTCCTGGCCAATGACTTCGCGGATGTCATTAAGGCTGCCAATGCAGTCCAGACCTGGATCAGCAGCGTCAAGGGCCGGCACTCCAGCGTCAGTCTCCTTGGCTATTCACATGGCTATGGCGAGCACCCTGCTGCGCCTGCATCCCAAGGACTATGAGGCAGTTGTGGGGCTGTCCGGCTTTGTGCTCGAAAATGAGCTCCTGTCCCTCACTGAGTCCTTCGATACACCGCCGCCTTTCTTCTGGGGCCGGGATAAGGCGGACCTGGTGATCAACGAAGACGCTGTGGCGTACACCGAAGAGTGGCTGCAGGCGAACACGCTCCTCACCGCCAGGACCTACCCCGGCATGGGCCACGCCATGTCCAAGACGGAAATGGTGGACGTCAGCGCCTTCCTCCGCCACTACGTGCTCCGCCCCAACGGTTCCGCCGGCTCCTAGCACCTGCGGGGCATGCGGCGAGATGTGCGTCACAAAGAGGGTTGAAGAAAAAACAGTTGCCAGCCAAATTTGTAAGCGCTTACACTCGTCTTCGGCCGCGCGCGCGGCTGTGAACTGGGCAGACAAGGAGGGCGGTGCGGTGCGGATGCTTTGCGGCAGCCCATTGAGGCGCATCACTGTTGGCCCCCGCGGTGGAGCCGGACATTCCGCCCGCTTGTCCGGCAGCCCGGAACAGGCCCGTGATGGTAGGGACAGATGGATCAGCAGGGCCGCCAACGAGGCCCACGGTGGAACAAGACCGCTGCGCGTGTAACGCCGGCCGGCCCGCCGACTCTGCAGATGATCCGGGCGCCGAAGCCACCACATCCCAGAAGCAACCCCGCCTTCGAGGCTGCCCGCCGTCTGAAAGGACACCGCACCACGCATGAGTGAAAACACTGCAACGCACCATCCGGTCACCAGCCTCACGGCATGGACCGGAGCCTCCGCCATCCTCTTTGACCTCGACGGCGTCCTGACGCCCACCGCCACGGTGCATGAGCAGGCGTGGCAGGAGTTGTTCGAGGGCTACCTCTCCTCCCGGCCCGAGGTCACGGGCTACAGCGAGAGCGACTACTTCGACCACATCGACGGCAAGCCGCGTTTTGACGGTGTCCGGGATTTCCTGGCCTCGCGCGGGATCGTCCTCCCGGAGGGCCCCACCGACGACGACCCCGCCAACACCACCGTGCAGGGCCTGGGCAACCGCAAAAACCGGATTTTCAACGACATCGTCAGCACGGGCGTGGAACCGTTTGAAGGCTCGGTCCGGTTTTTGGAAGCCGTACTGGGCCACGGCCTGAAGGTCGCCGTCGTCTCTTCCTCACGCAACGCCCCCGCAGTCCTGGATGCCGCCGGGCTGAGCCACCACTTCGCCGTGGTGGTGGACGGCGTGGTGGCAGCCAGGGAAGGCCTGCCGGGCAAACCCAGCCCCGCCACCTACCAGTACGCCGCCCGGCTGCTGGGCCTGCCCAGCGAGGAATGCGTGGTGGTGGAAGACGCCGTCTCCGGAGTCCAGGCCGGAGAGGCCGGCTCGTTCCACTCGGTGATCGGAGTGGACCGCGGCGCCGGACGGCAAACCCTGCTGGACGCCGGAGCAACCGTGGTGGTCAACGACCTCGACGAACTCCTCTAACCGGCCCCGGACGGGGTGCCGCGATTCCCCATCCCGGCACCCGGCCCCAACGAACTAACTTAAGCAAGCAGTCAGCAGCACCCAAGCTGCCGCGCCCCCGGGCCAACGACAGCTGCCACAGCACCCGCCTAAGGACCCCAACACCATGGCTATCATCACCGCAGACCGCGAGCGGTTCCCCGACACCCCCTGGCAACTCGTCGAAACCCGCCACGAGCCGGGTATGGAAGGTGCACTGGAAACCCTCTTCGCCCTCGGCAACGGGCACCTGGGAATCCGCGGCGCCCACTGGGCGGCCGCCGACTCCGACCTTCCCGGCAGCTTCATCAACGGATTGCACGAGATCTGGGACATCAAGCACGCCGAAAACGCCTTCGGCTTTGCCCGCACCGGCCAGCGCATCCTGTACATCCCGGATGCCAACAACTTCACCGTGGTCATCGACGGCGAGTCCCTCAGCCTGGCCGAATCCGAGGTCCGGGACTACCGCCGCTCCGTTGACTTCGCCACCGGCGTCTATGAATGCCGCATCACCTGGCAGTGCCGCTCGGGGGCCGTCGTCACCACCACTGAACGCCGGGCCGTCGGGTTCGCCACCCGCGGAGCCCTCGGGATCTCGCTCGAGGTGGCCACGGACCGCGAGATCTCCGTGGATGTCACCTCCTCCGTGATCAACCGCCAGGACCAGCCGGTGGAGGACCACTCAGTCCATGACCCCCGCCGGGCAGGCCGGCACGCCGGACGCGTGCTGCTGCCGCTGCGCCTCGACGGCGGCGACGGCTCGCTCCGCCTCGCCTGGGAAGCCGCCGAATCCAAGCAGCGTGTGGGCGTTGCCGTGGACCACTGGACCTCGGCAGGCCACCAGCCGTTCGAAACCCTTGTGGACCAGGACGACAGCAGCGTCCGCTATGTGCTCGCCGTGAACGCGGACCAGCCGTTCCGGTTGGAGAAAAGCGTCAGCTACGCTGCCGGTGCCGCAATCCAGGACGCGTCCGTTGACGCGGCCGCGGTGGCCGAAGAGGGCCTGCGGCCGGTTGCTGATATCTTCGCCGAAAGTGTTGAGCACTACCGCGGGCACTGGGCCACCGCCGACATCGTGGTGGACGGCGGCCAGGCCGGGCTGCAGCAGGCCATCCGCTGGAACCTGTTCCAGCTGGCCCAGGCAACGGCCCGCGCCGACGTGGCCGGGATCCCGGCGAAGGGCGTGACGGGCTCGGGCTATGAGGGCCACTATTTCTGGGACCAGGAGGTCTACCTCCTGCCGTACCTGACCTACACCAACCCCGTGGGCGCCCGACGGGTCCTGGAGTTCCGCCACGCCATGCTCCCCGAAGCCAAGATCCGGGCCAAAGAACTGAGCGTGGAAGGCGCATTGTTCCCGTGGCGCACCATCAACGGGCTCGAAGCCAGCGCCTACTACGCAGCCGGGACAGCCCAGTTCCACATTGCCGCGGCCATCGCCTTCGCCACCAACCGGTTTGTGTGGGCCACCGGGGACGTTGGATTCCGCGATCACATCGGCGCCGAACTGCTGATCGAGACGGCCAGGATGTGGATATCGCTGGGCTTCTTCGGCAAAGACGGCATGTTCCACATCCACGGTGTGACAGGGCCGGACGAATACACGGCAGTGGTGAATGACAACCTCTACACGAACGTGATGGCCCGCTTTAATCTGCGGGCCGCCGCTGCCTTGGAGCACGCAGGGGTCACCCTTGAAGAGCGGCAGCTGTGGGAGGCGGCGGCGAGCCGGATGCACCTGCCGTTCGACAAGCGCATGCAGGTGTATTCGCAGGACAACGACTTTATGACCCTTGAGTCGTGGGACTGGAACACGCCCCGGTCCAAGTACCCCCTGCTCCTGCACTTCCACCCGCTGGTGATCTACCGCCACCAGGTCCTGAAGCAGGCGGACACTGTCCTGGCGATGTTCCTGCAGTGGCAGGATTTCACCGCAGAGGAAAAGCACCGGGCCTTCGACTTCTACGACCCGCTGACCACCGGAGACTCAACGCTTTCCGCGTGCGTGCAGGGCATCATGGCCGCCGAGGTGGGGTATTCCCGCGAAGCGCTGGAGCACTTCACCAACGCCGTGTTCATCGACCTGGACGACACGCACGGCAACACCATCGACGGCGTGCACATCGCTTCCACCGGCGGGGTGTGGAGCTCCCTGGTCTGCGGCTTCGCCGGCCTCCGGGACCAGGGCCCCGTCCCGTTCTTCGATCCCCGGCTGCCTGCCGGGTGGGACGGGCTCACCTTCCACCTCAAGATCCGCGGACGGCTGCTGCTGGTCCAGCTCGGTGCGGGCTCGATCACACTGACCATCAAGGAAGGCGTCGCACTCGAGGTGGACGTCCGCGGCCGGCAGCTCACCGTGGGTGGCGAGCCCGTGCAGGTGGCACTTGCACCCGTCCCTGAGCCGGAGTCCACTGTGTTCCCGAGCGGGCATCCGACGGCGAGCATTCCGATAGTGCATGCCAACAGCGACGTGCCGCGCCCGGCAGCCTAAGCCGCAGCGGTACAGCTAGCCGCCGACGGCCTGGTCTGTCGCTGCCTGGTCCCCGCCCGCCGTCGTCCGTTCTGCCGCGGGTGACCGGTCCAGGGGGTGGGCCAGCTCGTCGTTACGCATCCGTGCCACCATCATGGCGATGACCGCCATGATGGGGCAGACGCCTCCGGCCACCACGAAGATCAGCCAGATGGGCAGGACTTCGGCGGCCGGTCCGGCCAGGGCCATCGAGACCGGCATCAGGGCGAGCGACACAAAGAAGTCCAGGCTGGACACCCGGCCCAGGAGGTGGGGCGGAACGCGCCGCTGGAGCAGTGTTCCCCAGATGACCATGCCCACGCTGCCGGTGGCGCCGAAGATGAACAGCGCCGCCGCAATGGTCCAGAAGCTGTCCATGATCCCGACGGCGGCGAGCGGCAGGCTGCCGGCGCCCCAGCTCACCATCATCACGGTGAGGTAGCGCCGGGGAAGCCGCAGGGAGGCCGTGAGCAGCGAGCCCAGTGCGGCACCCACGCCCATCACGGCGAGCAGGAAGCCGAACATGCTGGAGTCGCCGCCCAGCTGGTCGCGGACCACAAACGGCAGCAGCACTTCGATGGGGCCGATCAGGAACAGCACGGAGATGCACGCCCAGATCAGGGTCCAGAGCAGCCACGGGGTCCGCAACGTATAGCTGACACCTTCCCGCAGGTCCTGGAAAAAGGATGATTTACTACCCGGGACGCCATGGCCTTCCGCGCCATTGACCGGCGCGGCCAGCGCATGCTGGCCCAGGAAGTTCAGCACGATGAAGGCAGAAAGGTGGCACAGGGCCACAGCCGTGACTGCGTGCGACGGCGACAAGGCTGCCACCACCACGCCCGCCACGGCAGGTCCGGCGGCCTGCTGGAGCACCGGCCGCATGGAGCCCTCCATACCGTTGGCGGCGAGCAGGTCCTCCGCCGGAAGGATGCGCGGCAGGATGGCCGAATAGGCGGGGAAGAAAAAGGCAGCCCCAACGCCCAGCACAAAGGCGCCTGCGGCGACATGCCAGAGCTGCAGCCAGCCGGCGAGGGCCAGCCCGCTGATCGCGGCGATGACGGCGAGGTTGGCGCCCTCCACCGCGATGATCAGGCGGCGCTGCGGAATCCGGTCGGCGGCGATGCCGCCGGCCAGGACGAAGGCCACCAGGCCCACACTGCCGGCAGCGGCCACCAGGGACAGCTCGAGCGGGCCGCCGCCGAGATGGATCACCTGGTAGACCATGGCGACGGCCCACATGCCGGAACCGAAAATGGAGATGGCCAGCGCCGAAATCAGTACCCGGTACTCACGGTGGACAAAGGGCCGCAAGGCTTTGGGAGCGGGCATAAGGTAAGTCTAGGGTTTGGCCGGATATCCCGGCACCCGGATTGCTCCCCCGGCTTGGCAGGCTGGGGCAGCGGGGGTGCCGTGGCCTAGTGTTAAGCAACCTTAGTATCAGGAGAGCCGCAACCAATGCGGCCGTCGAGACCAACAGAGGTGACCATGGCCAGGCGCAGCAACCCCGCAGTACGAATCGCAACCGAGACCGCCCACAACGCGGTGTTCGACGCCGACGGAAAGCCGAAGCCCGGCGTCCACAACGCGCTCCTGAAGGCGGTGGAGATCCAGCGCCCGCTGGTCCTGGCGTATATCCGCCGGCTCCAGAAAAAACACCCGCGCGCCACCGCCGCCCAGCTGGCAGACATCCTGGAGCGCGACTACCTGCGTGCCGTCACCGGAGGCGGCGCAATCGTGGGGGCAACCGCCGTCGTTCCCGGCGTTGGCACGGTGGCGTCCCTGGGACTGTCCGCTGCGGCGACGGTGGGGTTCCTGGAAGCCACTGCCCTCTATGCCACCTCCCTTGCGGAGCTGCACGGCATCCGGCTCACCAACCCGGAGAAGGCCAGCACCATGGTGATGGCCATCATGCTGGGCGAGGAAGGCACGGCCCTGCTCGGGACGCTCAGCGGCCAAGCCGCCGGCAACGGCATTGGCGCCTCCAGTGCGTGGGGCAACGTCCTGTCCAAATCCATGGCCGTGCCAGGCTTCGGCTCGGTCCGCAACCGCATCCAGAAAGCCTTCCTGAAGAACCTCCTCAAGCGCCAGGGGACTGCACTGTTCGGCCGGGCACTGCCGTTCGGCATCGGGGCAGTGGTGGGCGGAGCCGGTAACCTCATGATGGGGCGGGCAGTGGTGGGCAACGCGAAGGAAGCGTTTGGTCCCATGCCGGATACCATTCCCGGCGAGCTGAACGCCGCCGCACCGGACCACCTGACGCTGGAAGGCAACAACCTTGGATCTCAACGCTGACCTCGGCGAATCATTCGGCTCCTGGAGCATGGGGGACGACGCCGCGATGTTCCAGCTGGTCACCAGCGCCAACGTTGCCTGCGGGTTCCACGCCGGTGATCCCGTCACCATGCTGGACAGCTGCCGCGCCGCGTACGAGCTGGACGTAACTGTCGGTGCGCACGTGGGCTATCGCGATCTCGCCGGTTTCGGCCGCCGGTCCCTGGACATGTCCTTTGACGAGCTGTTCGGCGACGTCCTGTACCAGCTGGGCGCGCTCGACGGCGTGGCGCACGCCGTGGGTGCCTCGGTGGACTACGTGAAGCCGCACGGGGCGCTCTACAACCGGCTAGTCCATGACGCTGAGCAGGCCTCCGCAGTGGTGGCCGCCGTGAACTCCTACGATCCAGGCCTGCCCATCCTGGGCCTGCCCGGGTCTGAGCTGTTGAAGCAGGCGAAGGAAGCCGGGCACCCGGTCTTCATCGAAGCCTTTGTGGACCGCGCCTACCAGGCAGACGGGACGCTGGTGCCGCGGTCGCAGGAAGGTGCTGTCCTGCACGACGTCGACGCAATCGTTGAGCGGGCCGTGCGCCTGGCCACCAAGGGAGAAGTGGTGGCCCTGGACGGCAGCCTGGTCCAGGTGCAGCCGGACTCCCTGTGCATCCACGGCGACACCCCCGGTGCGGTGGGGATGGCCGCGGCCGTCCGTGCCGGGCTGGAGGCCGCCGGCGTGGAGCTGGAAGCATTCGCCTGACGGCACTCAACCGAAAATCAGGTGCGCCACCGTGAAGATCGCCAGGCCGGCCAGGGACCCCACCACGGTGCCGTTGATGCGGATGAACTGCAGGTCCTTGCCCACCTGGAGCTCGATCTTCTGCGAGGTTTCCTCGGCATCCCACCGGGCCACGGTATCGGTGATCACCCCGGCAATGTCCGAGCGGTAGGTCCGCACCAGGTAGCCCGCGGCGTCGCCGATCCAGGCGTTCACCTTACCCGCGAGTTCGGGGTCGTTGACGAGCCGTGAACCGAAGTCACGGACGGCGGCCTTGAACTTGATGGTCAGGTCGCTGTCCGGATCCTCCACGGCGCCGAGCAGGGCGTTCTTCACGGTGCCCCACGTGCGGGAGGCCAGTTCCCGGACTTCGGGATCGCCGAGGACCTGTGCCTTGATGTCCTCCGCGCGGGCGATCATCACCGGGTCGTGCTGCAGGTCCTGGGCAAGATCGTTCAGGTACTTATCGATGGACTGCCGGACCTGGTGGTTCGGATCGGACTGCACGGCCCGGACGAATTTGAGGAACTCGATGTAGACCTTGTCGCCCACCAGCCCGTCCACGAACTGTGGAACCCAGGTTGGCGAGCGCTCCGAGACGAGCCGGCTGACCGTCTCATGGTTTTCGCTGACCCAGTCGGCCGCCCGGTCCACCAGCAGGTCCACCAGCTTGTGATGGTGCCCGTCGTGGAAAATCCGCTCCGCCATCTTGCCCACCGGAGGTCCCCACGGCGGAGTGAGCAGGTGCTTGCGCACCATTCCCTCGATGACTGCCTGGACGTCGTCGTCGTTCAGGACCTTGAACAAGCCCCGGATAACGGCCGCGCCCTCCTTGGCCACCCGCTCGGCACCGGCCGGGGTGGCAAGCCACTCACCGGCCCGACGGGCGATGTTCACGCTGGCCAGCTTGTCCTGGACCACCTGCTCAGACAGGAAATTCGTCTCCACGAACTCACCCAGCGAGGCGCCGATCTGGTCCTTGCGGCGCGGAATGATCGCGGTGTGCGGGATCTTGATGCCCATGGGGTACTTGAACAGTGCGGTGACGGCGAACCAGTCGGCCAGCGCGCCCACCATGCCGCCCTCGGCGGCCGCCCGCACGTACTGGAGCCACGGATACTCTTTTTGCAGGGCGAAGGCGAACACAAAAACCACGGCCATGGCGATGAGCAGTCCCAGCGCCACAAGCTTCATTTTCCGCAGCGCTGCCGCCTTCTCAGCATCACCGGCAGTGAGCTGCTGGCGGACGACGGCGGCACGCGCCTTTGTGCGGTCCCGCCCGGGAGGAGCCCCGGACGATGCGGGCCTGGTGGGTGCTTGCCGGGTAGTTGGCTCAGAGTTCACCTGCATGTGCCAAGCCTAGCCCCGCAGTCCGGGCCGGGTCGGCTACCGTGGCTGCATGACTATCGAAGAGTCACTGCCGCAGCGGCCTTTGGTCTTTGCCCACCGCGGCTCGAGCGCTGCGTTCGCCGAACACACGCGGGCCGCCTATCTTCAGGCGCTGGCGGACGGCGCCGACGGTGTTGAGTGCGATGTCCACCTGACCCGGGACCAGCACGTCATCCTCCTGCATGATGCCAACCTGGACCGCACGTCCGACGGGACCGGGCCCGTGGCGGAGCGGACGCTGCGCGAGCTCCGTCGCCTGGACTTCTCATCGTGGAAGGGGGTCCGCATCCCCGAGATCTACGGTGCTCGTTCGGAGCAGTTTTTGACCCTTCCGGAACTGCTGGAGATCCTCCGCGGTGCGGGCAGGCCAGTGGGACTGGCGATTGAGCTGAAGCATCCCAGCCCCTACCAGCTCAAGCTGGAGGACCGGGTGATTGAGGTCCTGCGGGCCGAGGGCTGGAATGCGGCGGACTCTTCGGTGGATAACGTGTCGGTGACCTTCATGAGCTTCAGCCCGGAATCCGTCCGCCGGCTGCTCCGTTCCGTTCCGGCGCAATACGTCTGCCAGCTGGTGGATGACGTGGACGTGCGCGAACTCCGGGAAGAACTGGGCCTGGGGCTGATCACCGGGGGCGCGATCGCCAATGTGATGAAAGCTGCCCAGCTGGAAGGGGAACGGATCCTGGACGCCGGCGAAGCCGGATTGGCCGGTCCCGGCGTCGAATATGTCCGGCGGCATCCGGGCACCGTCCTGCGGTGGCTGGAGCGGGGCCGGCGCTTGCGGGTGTGGACAGTGGACAGCGACCAGGATGTGGCGCTGTGCCAGGGCCTGGGGATCCACGAGATCACCACCAACGTCCCCGCCCGCGTGTTGGGGCAGCTGCACATGGCCTCGCCGCAGGGAAGATAGGGACGGGATGGCGCAAGGCGCCGGCGGGGTTCCTCCGCTGTTCCGATACCTGGACCCGGTGTTCGCGGACGCGGGGCTGGTGTTGGATGGGGAGGCCGCGTCCTGGACCGGTCCCCGCCGCTGGTGGGGCGGGCCGCTGGATGTGGAAGGGCTGGCGCTGGGTTCCGTAGGGGCGGCGGCCGCAGCTTTGAACCTCCTGGCAGGAACGCCTGGCAGGTTCACCACCACGGCGTCGCTGGCCGCCGCAGCCTTCGACTCCTATGGCTACCTGCGGATTGACGGGCGGAAGATCCGGGGCTTCGCTCCGCTGTCCGGTTTCCGCCGCACCAGCGACGGGTGGATCCGGCTCCACACCAACTACCCGCACCATGAACAGCGGCTGATGCAGGCGCTGGACACCACCACGCCAGATGGGGTGGCCGCCGCCCTCGCCGCTATGACCTCGCTCGAAGCAGAAGCAGCGATCCAAGCCCGGGGCGGGGTGGCCGCGGCTGTCCGAAGCCGCCGGGAGTGGCTCACGTCCGGGATGGGCAGCGCGGCCGGCAGCGGGCCGTGGATCGACGTGAACCTCGCCTCCGGGCAACCATCGCGGCGCAGGCCCGTTCGGCCGTCCGGAGAAGATCCCCACCGTCCGCTGGCGGGGGTGCGGGTGCTGGACCTGACCCGCGTGATCGCAGGTCCGGTATCCACCAGGCTGCTGGGGGCACTCGGCGCCGGCGTCCTGAGGATTGATCCGCCACAGCTTCCCGAAATCACCGACCAGTTCGTGGACACCGGGTTCGGCAAGAGGAGCGCCGAGGCGGACCTTGCAGACCCGCGGAACCGCCACCTGCTGCAAGAGCTGCTGGCTGCCGCCGACGTTGTCATTAGCGGATACCGCCGCGGCTCGCTGGACCGCTTCGGACTGGAACCGGAAGCGCTGCTGGCATCGCGGCCGGAGCTGGTGGTGGTCACGCTGGACAGCTGGGGCAGCACGGGCCCGTGGAGCAGGCAGCGGGGCTTCGACAGCATTGTCCAGGCAGCCGCCGGCATTGCCGATCTTTACGCCATCGGGAACCACGACGGCGGGCGGCGGCCGGGTGCGCTCCCCGTGCAGGCATTGGACCATGCCACAGGATACGGCGCGGCGGCGGCAGCCATTGCCCTGCTCGCCAGGCGCCTGCACACGGGGGTGGGCGGATCGGCCCGGCTGTCCCTGGCCAGGACCGCCGAGGAACTCTTCTCCCTTCCGGCGGAGGGTTTCCCGCCGGTGCCTTCCGGCAGCCTTGCAGCTCCTGTCCGGCACACCGAAGCAGCTGCCCCCGGTTCCGCTGCCTCCGGCGTTCCGGAACCGCCATTGCCCGCACCCGGACTGCGGAGTATGGCCAGCAGCTACGGGGAGCTGCGCTATGTGGGGCCGCCCCTCCTGCTGGACGGCCAGCCGCTGGACTACAGCACCCCGCCGCCGCCCTATGGAAGTTCCCCGCTGGCCTGGACCTGACCGGTTCAAGGGCACGCCGGGCTTGTGATTGAGTGGAGGCATGCCTTTTCCCCGGTCCGGCCGGGCCCTCCAGGGCCTTTCCGCCGCAACCATGAGCGCCCTCCTGCTGGCCAGCGCCATGAAACACTTCCGCGACCCCCGGTTCTACCGCCATGTGGTGCCTGACTACCTCTGCCTGGAGGGCAGGGACAGCGGTTCGGAACCGGACCGCCGTCGGCCGTTCGCCGTGATGACCCGGGAGGAATGGATTGCCGTGAGCGGACTGCTGGAACTCGCCGCTGCCGCCGGCATCCTGGTCCCGCCGGCCCGCAGGGCGACCGCCACTGCCCTCACCGCCATGTTCGCCGTCTTTGTGGCCGGACACGTCGACGCCATCCGGCGGGCTTACGGCCCGGAAGGAACTCCGGCCCAACGCAAGGTGCATACGCTGCGCCTGCCGCTGCAGGCGCCCCTCATCCTGTGGGCGTGGAGCCTTCGAAAGCCTGCTCCGAAGCTTAGCGGGCACGCGCCGGGAGCCTGGGCGTGAAGCTCCTGCAGTCCCCTGCGGTTCGGGTGGGTCTGTCCATCAGTGTCGCCACGGGCTTATACGGAGTGTCGTTCGGCGCTTTGTCCGTGACGTCGGGACTGGACTTCTGGCAAACCATGGCGCTGAGCCTCCTGCTGTTCAGCGGCGGCTCACAGTTCGCGTTCATCGGCGTTGTGGGCGGGGGCGGCTCGGGCATCGCAGCCATGAGCGCTGCCACGCTGCTGGGCATGCGCAACGGGATCTATGGGATGCAGCTGAACGCGTTGCTGCACCCCACCGGCTGGCGCAGGTACGTCGCCGCGCAGGTGACCATCGACGAATCCACCGCCACCAGCACCGGCCAGACCGATCCCGCTGAGCAGCGCCGCGGCTTTTGGGCGGCTGGAATCGGCATCTACGTGCTGTGGAACCTGTTCACGGCGGTGGGGGCGCTTGCCGGCAGCGGGCTGGGCGACCCGAAACAGTGGGGACTGGACGGGGCGGCCGTGGCCGCTTTCCTGGCATTGCTCTGGCCCAGGCTCAAGGGCCGCGAACCGGTGGCCATCGCGGCGGTCTGCGCTGTTGCCACGGTCGTGGCGGTGCCGTTCGTTCCCGCCGGCGTGCCAATCCTGGTGGCGGCCGTCGTGGCGGCGGTGATCGGCTGGTACAGCCACGGCCGCAGCGACGAGGGCCTGGAGCCTGACGTTGATCCGTACCGGGAGCACCACCACGGCGCGGACCACCACGGCGCGGACCACCATGGACCGGATCGCCGGGGCCCGGAACGCCACGGTGACGGGCGGCGGCACGGCAACGGGGTCTCGGGGGCGGATACGTGAGCCTCTGGATCTGGCTGCTCATTGCATGTGCGTTGGCCTACGCCTGGAAGCTGGTGGGATATCTTGTCCCAGCCAAGCTCCTTGAAGACCCCCGCATGTCACGGGTCGCAGGAACCATGACCATTGGCCTGCTGGCATCGCTCACTGTTGTGAACACTGTGGCTTCCGGTCAGTCGCTGGCGGCGGATGCACGCCTTGGTGCGCTCGCGGCTGCAGCCATCGCGCTGGCGTTGCGGGCGCCGTTCCTGCTGGTGGTGGTGCTGGGTGCGGGAACTGCTGCCGTGCTGAGGATGCTCGGCTGGAATTGAAGAACTGCTGGTGGCGTGACACCGGTCACTGGCGCGGAGCCAGGGGAGTTGTACTATGAAAGCGGCTATGCAGTTGGCCGCGAACGTTTCGTATGAATGGCGACGATGGAAAATCAACTGCACGCGGCCGGGGAAAGACCCGGGCGGCCCGTCTTCCGCAAAAATGCGCGACGCCGCGCAGGCCTTCCGGCCAAACGTTTCTTCAGGCGTTTTGCCGGCTTGTCCGACGTCCCCGCTGAAGATCTCGAGGCGCTGTCAGAAAGCCTGAAAAGGACGATGGACCTCGACCCCGCCTCCCAGGTCCTGGCACTGCAGGCCCTGGTTCGCGAGGAGATCCGGGCGAGGGGACCGGCGGGCGGCACCTGGACCGGCTGACTGTGCGCCGGCCACTCCGCCCGGTGAGCAGGAAGGTGAGTCAGGCTGACCTGGGCGGCAACTCCCAGGTCACGCTACTCCGTGCGCAGCGCTTTCGCTTGCGTTTGAGCCCACCGGACTGGAACGGCGCAAGCTTTCTTCCACTGCCATCTCGTACCAGGCCTGTGCGCCGTACTCGGGCTCGGGGGTATCCAGGTTCTGGAAAAGGGCATCCAGCAGTTTTGCCAGTTCCTCGGCCGCCAGGGTGGGCAGAACTTCTTCCGGGCCGCGCGGATCGTTGATGTAGTGCAGAAGCCGGGAAGTGTTCATCACGGCTCGGCCGCCGGCCGGAGGTGCAGGAACTGGGGCATGGATGGCTCCATCTGAAAGAACAGAGAGGCTGGCTGCGTAACCCACTTGAAGTGTATTGCACCCGCTGAACGCCGACAATGGGGGAAACCGCAGCCCGTGCGAGGGAGAGATCCCCGCGGCCGCCAGGGTAGCCCGGGCCCGCTTCCGGCGTCTAAACCACCGGTAAAGTCTGTCAGGGAACCGGCGTCAGCGGAGCCGCAGGGACCGGTATATGGACGGGAAGCGGTCGGCTGGGCCTGACTGTCCTGATGGCATCCTCCACCAGCGCAAGGGGCCTGCGCCACGCATCAGATCCGGGTTCCATGGTGTCCACAACCCCGATAAGCATCGCCAGCAGCCGGAACATGTCCGTCATGGAAATATCCTCGCGCAGGCTTCCCTGGCCCTGCCCCCGCACCAGCAGCACACTGATCGATTCCATCAGTGAACCCGTAATGCCGGTGAGCAGTTCCCGGCGGCCGGCAACAGCCCCAAGGAGGTTGGCGTCGTCGCTGGCGGCAGCCATGAGGGCTTCCATGACCCGCAGCAGTCCGGCGGTGGCGTCGATATCGGCCAGGGCGCCGTCCACCACCGGGTCAACGGTGAGCCGGAGCTGCCGGTTAAGGGCTGCCAGGACCAGTTCCTCCTTGTCCGAAAAGTTCCGGAACAAGGTGGCGGGCCCCACGCCGGCCGTCGCTGCGATGGTCTGGAGGGGAACTTCCGGGCCGAACTCGCGGAAGCATTGGCGCGCCGCCGTGATGATCTTGTCCACGTTCCGCGCTGCGTCGGCGCGGAGGGGTTTGCGGGCGACTGCGAGGCTCATGCCAAAAGATTAGCAACGCAGGTCCTGCCGTTCACCGTTACTGAGGGGTAGGGGGTTTTGTGACGGCCCCAACGGTACGTTCGGCCTGCGCCCGCAGCCCTGCCATGGCACACTGGCCCTATGCTGCTTGCCTTTTCTGTTGCCCCCTCCGGTACCCCGGCTGAAGGTTCCCGGCCCGCGGACGCGTCCGTTCACGACGCCGTCGCGGCCGCCGTGAAAATCGTCAGGGAGTCAGGGCTCCCCAACACAACGGATTCCATGTTCACCACTATCGAAGGTGAATGGGACGAAGTTTTCGACGTCGTAAAGCGGGCAACCGAGGCGGTGGGCCGCTACGGCAGCCGGGTCTCGCTGGTGATCAAGGCGGACATCAGGCCCGGCTATTCCGGCGAGTTAACGGCCAAGGTGGAGCGGCTCGAAGAAGCTCTGGCCGGCGAAGGTTCATGACCGGCCACTGCAGCGGCCGGCGCTGATTTCCTGACGGGTTAATTGTCTGGACCCGCGGGAAGCCGCGTGCCAGACTGTGCCCATGTTTGAGCACAAGCCGCGGCCGGAGTGGGCCGCCACTGAAGAGTTCCTGTCCGACGTGGTGGTTCATCCGGATCCGGCCCTGGTCCGTGCGGTGCAATCCGCGGCTGAGGCCGGCATGCCGGCCATAGAGGTGGCGCCGAACGCCGGCAAGCTGCTGAAGCTCCTGGTGCAGTTGTCCGGGGCACGCCGGATCCTGGAAATCGGCACGCTGGCGGGGTTCAGCACCATCTGGATGGGGCAGGGCCTGCCCGACGACGGCACGCTGGTGACGTGTGAGTTCCTCCCCAAGCACGCGGAAGTAGCGTGGGCAAACATCGACTTCGCTGGGCTGGGACAGAAGGTGGAGATCCGGCTCGGGCCTGCCCTGGACACACTCGCCGCCTTGGCAGAGGAGGACCGGGAGCCCTTCGACTTCATCTTCATCGACGCCGACAAAGAGAACAACAGCCGCTACCTGGAGTGGGCGGTGCGCCTGGGCCGGCCCGGGGCCACGGTGGTCCTGGACAACACCATTTGGGAAGGCGCAGTCCTTGACCCGGACATGGACCCTGTCAACGCACCGGGAATCGTTGAGGCGCTGAAGCTGCTGGGCAGCCATCCCCGGCTCGACGCCACCGTCATCCAGACGGTGGGCTCCAAAGGCTGGGATGGATTCGCGTTGGCCCGGATAAAGTAGCTCGCTGCCCGGCGGTATTGGCACGGCCTCAACCAAACTGGTAAGTATGCTTACAGTAAGCATCCGGTTGATCCGCAGCCGGATATCAGCCGCAGTGGAGGAAAATGATGAAAGCGTCGCCCACCCTTGCCAGCAACCTGCAAATGGTGCTAACGGACCTCATCGAGTTGCATCTTCAGGGTAAGCAGGCCCACTGGAACCTGGTGGGGACCAATTTCCGTGACCTGCACCTGCAGTTGGACGAGATTATCGCCGCTGCCCGGCTCTTCGCGGACCAGGCGGCTGAGCGGATGCGGGCCCTGCACGCACTTCCGGACGGCCGCAGCAGCACCGTCTCATCCGGCAGCCGGCTGGAGGAGTTTCCGCAAGGGCTGGTCACCACGAAGGACACTGTCAAGATGATCACCGGGCGGCTGGAACGGACCGTCCAAACCATGCGGGACGTCCATGATGAGGTGGACGAGGAAGATCCCACCAGCGCCGACCTTTTGCACGCTGCCATCGAACGCCTGGAACAGCTGGCCTGGATGGTCAATGCTGAAACCATGGCGGCCACGGCGGCTGTCACCGAGCCTGCCTAGCCGGTATTTCGCTGAAGCTGGTGCGAAGCCGGGCCGGAAGAATGAATAAGGGGCTGCTGCGGAATTCCGCAGCAGCCCCTTATTCGTACGAGCCTGTTCGTTTTACCGGCATGGTCCCTGGAACCTAATCCTTCTTGAAGGCGTCCTTGATCTTTTCGCCAGCCTGTTTCAGGTCGGCCTTGGACTGGTCCATTTTGCCTTCGGCGCGCAGGCCTTCGTCATCCGTAGCAGCGCCTGTAGCCTCTTTGGCCTTGCCGCCCATCTTCTCCGCGGCATTGTCGATCTTGTCATCCAAACCCATGGTGATTCTCCCTTCGGCTGGTGGCCGGCGGACGGTAATGCGCCGGCCATGCTCTTATGCTAGCCAGCCAAAGTCAGCTTCAACAGGCTTGGCAAGGAACCCAGGATAAGAACTCAGACCAGGTCCGGGGCGCTGGCTACGATGTAGTCCGCGGCGGCGGGGCCCGTCATGGACAGGTTGTTGCTGTCCGGATTGATCCCGTGGGCGTGGAGTGCATCCCACAAGGCTTCCGGGGCCTGAAGCTGCTCTTTCTGGAGCAGGCACCAGCTGGTGTAGAGGCCATAGAGCTCGTCGCGGCGAAGGCCCAGTCCGGGCTCCCGGTCTGCGACGACTGCTTCAGCGATAAATTGTTCAAAATGGGTGGCGGGCATGTTCGCTCATTCAGGGTCGACCGTGATGCCGCCGTATCTGCTTCAGCGGCCCTGCGCGGCTTCTGGGATGCCGAGCAGAGTAAACATGAAACTATGGCAGGGCGGTTCACTTTGTCCAGTCGAGCTGTTAGTTCCGGAGATCGAGGGGGCCGACGGCGACTGGGGGGACTGGCCTCGGTCTCAGAAGAGGCCATCTCACCGCCGGCCCCGCCTTGTCCCGGACCACCTTGTTGACCCGGGAAGTTTCAACAGAACCTTTGCAACAATTTTCCCCCATCTTTCAGGTCCTGCCTAGCCCCCGGAGACGGCGCGCCGTGCCCGCCCTTCCGCCGCCCCCGGGTTCGCGCTGCTAACTACTCTTTGCCGGTACTGCGTTCGCGGAGCTTGTCCCGGACGCGGTCGCGGTGCCGCTCAGCGGACTGGCCGGAACGCTGGCCCCGGTCCGCGTTCTCACCGGAACCGTCGTCCCCGCCGTTTGCTGCACTGTACTTTTCGCGAAGTTCGCGCCCGTGCCGGATGTCCTCTTCCTCCTGCTTCTGCAGCTTCTCGCTTTTCTTGGTGTCCCGCGGCGGCAGCTGGATGGTCTCTTCCGCCTCGATGCCTGCCTGAAGCTGGCGGCCACGCTCCATCTCGGCGTCAAACTCCGCACCGAAGAGCAAGGACATGTTAAGGATCCACAGCCACAGCAGCATAACGATCACACCGCCCAGGGCGCCGTAGGTCTTGTTGTAGTTTCCGAAGTTGCCCACGTAGAAACCAAAGCCAACGGACGCGAGCAGGAAGACGAACAAGGCAATTCCTGATCCCATGCTCATCCACTTGAACTTGGGCTGCTTGACGTTGGGTGTGGCGTAGTAAAGCACGGCAATGATCACGATGATGAGCACCACCATCACGGGCCATTTGGCGATGTTCCAGATGGCGAGGAAGACACCGCTAAGGCCGATCAGCCCGCCCACTGCCTCCGCCACGGGGCCGCTCAGCACCAGCATGCCGGCCAGGACAGCGACGATGACGATCGCCAGGAGAGTGACTGCCAGCATGGTGCCGCGCAGCTTGACGAACGGGCGGCCTTCGTCCACCTCGTACACGCGGTTCATGGCCCGGCCGAAGGCACCGACGTAGCCGGAGGCGGACCAGAGAGCTGTGGCGAGGCCGATCACTAGCGTGAAGCCTGCTGCCGGCGCGTTGGCGAGATCCGAGACAACGCCCCCGACGGTGTCCACTGTCTCGGCGGGGACAAATCCCTGCACTATCTGGAGCAGGGCGTCTGTCGTCTTCTGCGGGTCTCCGAAAAGCCCGATCAGTGAAACCAGCGCCAGAATGGCCGGGAACAGGGACAAAACCCCGTAGTAGGTCAGGGCTGCAGCAAGGTCCGGGCAATCATCCTTGGTGAACTCCCGCAGGGTTTTCTTGAGGATGTATTTCCAGTTCGGCTTGTCCAGGTCCGGGGGGCTGTCCGGCTTCCGTGGGTCGTTGGGATCCGGTGCCTGCCCTGCCTTGGCAGTGCTGGTTTCGGATGAATCCTGAGTGGCCATGGGGTTGTCCTCTCGCTAAGGGTGCAAAAGCTGAGAGGCCGGCTCCGCGGGATGGCGGGGCCGGCCTGTCAGGATGATGCTCATGCCTTGGGTGCCGCGTCGGTGCTTACGTGTTCTGGACGTGGTCTTTGGCGTCGGTGGCGCGGTCTTTGACGTCGGTGGCGGCGTGTTGGCCTTCGGCTTTGACGTTCTGGGCTGCTTCGGTGGCGGTGGCTTTGACGTTTTCCATCGCTTCCTGGGCTGGTTCCTTGAGGTCCTGGACCATGTCCTTGGCGGCGTCGGTGACCTGGGTGGCCAGGGGTTCGGCGGCCGTCTTGAGCTGCTGGGCCGCTTCGCGTTCCTTCTGGCTGGCCGGGATCAGGGACGAGATGAGCATCCCGGCGCCGAACGCGATCAGCCCCGCGGCCAGGGGGTTGCCCTGGGTCTGGGTTTTGATCTGGTTCGGTGCGTGCGAGATCGCGGTGCCCGCGTCGGAGAGTTTGGCGCTGACGTTGTCCTTGGCCCCGTGCAGGGTCTCTCCGGTGCTGTGCAGGGCGTCGGTGGTGTGCCCTGCGCCCGAGTGGGCCCTGTCCTGGACCGAGGATGTTGCTGAGTCGGCTGCTCCCATGATTCGCTCCTTCACGCCGGTGACGGCGTCTTTGACCTTGTCGGTCTGGCGGTGGACGATGTTGGACGGGGTGACTTTGTCCGCGACCGCGTCGACGTTGGTGCCCAGGCGGGCGCGGGTGGCTTCTATGTCTGAACGGATTGCGTCCGGGTTATCGCTCATCGGTTTACCTCACCTGGTTTTAGGGTTGGGGGAATTTCAGAGAGTGTTTCGCCCGTCTGGGGCATGCCCTGGATCTGCTTGAGGTTCTTGCGGCCGATCGAGGCCAGGACCGCGGCGATGATGGCCCAGATCACGGCGACGATCACGGCGGCCCAGCCCAGCGGCATCAGCGCGCCCAGGGCGAACATCAGGGCCAGGGACAGGAATACCAGGACGAAGTGTCCGGCCACGCCGGCGCCGGCGAGCATTCCGCCGCCTTTGCCGGCCTTGGTGGCGGACTGTTTCAGTTCGGCCTTGGCAAGTTCCACTTCCTGGCGCATCAGGGTGGACAAGTCCCGGGTCACCTCGCCCAGGAGCTCACCCAGCGACGCGTTGTCCGCTTTCGCGTGCGCCTCACTCGGCGGCATCTCCGGAATCTGGCTACTCATCACAGGCCGCCAGACTGGCCGTCCCTGGAGCGGTCCCGGGTAAGGGGGTCGCCGGCCATGGGGTCATCGGCAAGGCTCCGGTTGCCCAGGGGATCCTCAGCCGTCCGGTTGCCGGACCAAGGTTCTTCTTCCACCAGGTCGGGGCTGCCCAAGGGACCGGCAGTGGACGCAGCCGTCGGGTAGGCGGTGCCGGGAGCCGTGTCATAGCCAGCCGTCGTGGTGGCCGGGCCAGGCATCTGGACCGGAGGCGGCGGGACTGTTCCGCCGGCGGGAGCGTAGCCTTCGCTGTACTGGTCGCCGTACGTGCTGCCGTACTGATCACCGTACGGGCTGGAATACTGGCCTGAGAGCCCCCTGCTGCCGGTGCCGGTCTGGCTTTCGGTTGCGCCGGCGGTGAGGCCGCGGGTGAGGCGGCCCGCCAGGACGCCCGCGCCTGCTGCGAGCAGGAGGAAGGTGCCGGGGCGGTTCCGGGCGAACCTCTGTACTTCGCCGAGCAAGTCGCCCGGCTGCCTGTTCTCCAGCCAGGAAGCCACGGACTCACTGCGCTGGGCGGCCTGCCGGATGAGGTCACTGGCCATGCCCTGCTGATCGGGAGCGCTTGCCATGCTGTGCAGCTGGCTGGACATGGTGCGGAGGCCTTCGGCGGCCTTCTGCTGCTGCGTGCCGGCCTGGCTGGTCAATCCTGACTTTGCCTGTGCCAGCAGATCCTGGGCGCTGTACTTCGCCTCGGCGGCGACGTTGGCGGCTTCTTCCTTTGCCGTCTGGGCCACGTTTTGCGCGGAGCCTGCCGCAGTCCGTGCCACATCTGCGGCTTCTTCCTTCGCTGCTTCCTTGCGGGACGTCCCGGAGGTGTTACCAGCGGGTACCTCGCCATATGGGGGAGTAGCGGTGGACGGGAATGGGGTGCTTCGCTCGCCCGGAATTCCTGTGGAGGCCGGCGGAGCCGTGTAAGCGGGGTCCTCGGGCCATTGGTTCTCTGTCATCTTCGCTCTCTCTTTCCAAGAAGGCCGGTTGTTGATCAAGAACCAGCGATACTGGCCGTAAAATAATAAGCATGATTACTAATAAAAGGTAAGTACCCTTGCTAAGCGAGTTCGTAACGGTTCCAAAAATTGTCAGCCGGAAGGGATCTTCGCCCGCCCGGACAATACAAGGTGAAAGTGGTGGATAGCGTGGAAACAGCTCCATGGGTTTGGGTCATAGTGGCCGTTGTTGTGGTGGTGTTGATTGTGCTGCTGCTCCTGGCAACGGGACGGCGCCGCAAGGCGATCCAGCAAAAGCGGGACGACGCACATCGCGAGCAGGCCGCCGAAATTCGCCGGGAGGCTGAAAACCGGGAACTCGATGCCCGCGAGCGTGAGGCCAAGGCGGCACGCGCCCGGGCAGACGCCGAGCAGGCCCAGGTTGAGGCGGCGCGGCTGCGCCAGCACGCGGACCAGGAGGCAACCGAGGCGAAGTCGCTCCGTGATGACGTGAGTGAAAGGGCGCGGAAGGCTGACGAACTCGACCCCGATGTTAAGGCGGACCGCGACGGCGACGGCCGGAATACCGGCCATGCTAATGCGGCACGCGACGCTGCTGAGGCAGCCCGCGGAGCGGGTGCCCGGGACGCCGCCCGCGATGATCGCCGCGGCGATGGTGCCAATCCCGGCCAGGGCGGTTCCCACGTGGATCGTGATAATCCGCATTCCGGTATCTAGGCAGTAGCCCGGGCGGCATTACCTCCGCCGAAGGGGCGGCGCCTGGTTTTTCAGTGGAATGCCTCTGGGTTTCAGGACGGGGGAAGGGGCTACTCCTTCCCCCGCTCCCATGCCCTCCAGCACATCCAGGACTGCCTCCACTGATGAGTGTTCCGCTTCCCATCCCAGGATCCTGCGCGCACGGTCGGTGTCCATAACGGGTACGCCCGCCGCCATTTCGACCCATCCTGAGTCTGTCGGCAGAAGGCGGAGCCGCCACGCCAACCCCACCAGTTTGTGGAGCATGCCCATGGGGAGGGGAAAGATTCTGCGCGCCCGGACTATCCGCGCAAGTTCCTGCGGCGATAGCACCGGCTCGGCTGCGATATTAAAAGCGCCAGAGGCCCGCTGGTCGATGACGCGCCAGTAGGCCTCGGCCACGTCGTCGGCGTGGACGGCCTGGAAGATGAGGTTGTCCGGCGCAGGCAGCAGGGGAATCCATGGCCTTTTCGGCAGGAACCGGGGGATGACCGGCCCCAGGAAGTACCTGCCGATCTCACTGCCGGCATCACGCTGGAAGATCAGTCCGGGCCTGAGCCTTGCCACTGCGATGCCCGGCTCGGCCGCCGCAAATTTGTCGAGAACTTCTTCCTGGGCGGCCTTGTGGCGGCTGTAGTGTGAGCCCGCTATTCCCGTGGCCGGCCAGGACTCATCGGACCGGCGGTCCTTGGGGGCCTTGCTGTAGGCGCCAACCGATGATGCGCAGACCACCTGCTTCACCCCTGCCTTCCGGGCTGCTTCCACCACGTTCGCTGTGCCTGTGACGTTGGTCCGGTACAGCTGGTCCAGGTCCCTGTTCGGCTGGATCTGCCACGCCAGGTGCACCACGCAATCAACACCCGCCAGTGCGGATTCCAGCCGTGGGCGGTGGCTTTCCAGGCCCACATCGAGCGTATGCCACGCCACCCCGGCGTAGGGGGCCCGTGAAGTGTCCGGAAGGCGCCGGCTGATCCCTGTCAGTTGCAGGCTGCCCGGCTTCCTGGCGAGCTGGCGCTGCAGGTTGCGCAGCAGGGCTGTCCCGGCGTTTCCGCTGGCTCCGGTAATGGCGATACGCATGGCAGGAACTCCTTGGCAGGGGTGTGCGGTTTCGTCTTACATGCCGAGCCTAATGCCGCGAAGGATTGTTTTATAAGCAACCTTATGATTTCCTACTGCTAAGTCTTGCCGCAGGCTTTCGGAACCAGACCGAGGGAACCAACGACAATGCCCGAATCCTTCGCCGCGCTTGCCGTGGATATTACGCCCGTCCCGGAGCCATGCCCAGAACCTCCGCGGGAAAACCGGGCCGCCAGTAAACAAGGGCGGCTGCGGGAGACCTTCGAAAACGACCTGGTCCTGGCTTATCTGGACCTCGCCGAAGCCCTCGCTGCCCGTTTCGAGGCCCGGGGCCGGGAACGTGCCGACCTGAACCAGGTGGCCTACCTTGGACTGGTCAAGGCCGCCCGCGGCTTCGACCAGTCCAAGGGGGAAAGCTTCCCGGCCTACGCCGCGCCCACCATTGCCGGTGAACTGAAGCGGTACCTGCGTGACCGGACGTGGGTGGTCCGGCCGCCCCGGCATATCCAGGACCTCCGCACCAGGATGTTCCGGGTGGAGCCGGAGCTGGTGCAGGCGCTGGGCAGGAACCCGAGCGTGGCCGAGTTGGCAACCGAGCTGGGAACCGACGCCGCGGAGGTGCAGGAGGCCATCTCGGCATCGAGCAGCATGCACCCGGACTCCCTGGACGCAGCCAACCCGCACAGCGACGCACCGTCCATCGGCGACCTGCTCGCCTGTCCGGAAACGCCCCTGGAGCGGCTCGAGGACCTTGCCTGCCTGCGTGAGGCAATGCAGGACCTGGACGCCGCGGACCGTGAACTGCTGTACCGGCGCTATTTCTGCGAGGAAACCCAGGTCCAGTTGGGCAAGCGGCTGGGAATGTCCCAGATGCAGGTTTCGCGCCGGCTGGCCCGGGTGCTCGTGGAACTCCAGCGGCGCCTCTTGAACAACGGGCACGTGGACAGCGTCCGGACGGAACCGGACCGTGCAGCTGGGGCCGCCGGTGCCAGCCGGTCGCTGCGGGGCACGGCCGCGCCGGTAGGTTCGAGCGCGGTTTCCGGCAAAGTCACCTCCCGCCGGAGCACGTCCCGGGCCGCTTCCGGGACCGGGCGCCGGTAGCTTCGGCGGCGTTCCGGCGGCCGCGCCGGCACCGGCCGGAAAGCCAGCGCAGCCCTATCTTGCCTGTTCAAACCGCTCTCCCGTTACCAGTCGAAAGGTGAGAAAAGCAGCAACCCGTGTTTAGGAGCAGCAGCAGTGGGGAACGGAGTGGGTATGGGAAGCTCCGCAACCTCGAAGTTCCGCGCTGTCCTGTTCGACCGGGACGGGACCCTGGTGGTCGATGTGCCCTACAACGGGGACCCCGAACGGGTCGCCCCAATGCCGGGTGCCAAGGAAGTCCTTGACGCCCTCCGGGCAGACGGGATAGCCACCGGAGTCATCAGCAACCAGTCCGGCATCGCCCGCGGCCTGATCACCGCTGCCGACGTGGCCGGCGTCAACGCCCGGGTTGAGGAATTGCTGGGGCCCTTCGACGTGTGGGAGGTATGCCCGCATTCCGAGCAGGACCGCTGCTCCTGCCGCAAGCCCGCTCCGGGAATGGTGCACAGCGCCTGCCGCAAGCTCGGCATCCGGGAATCGGAAGCAGCCTTGATCGGCGATATCGGCGCCGACGTGCGCGCAGCCGAAGCCGCCGGAGCCACCGGCATCCTGGTTCCAACGCCGGTCACCCGGGCTGAAGAAGTGGCCGAGGCCGGGCTGGTGGCCCGCAACCTGGCCGAGGCCGTCTCGCTGCTGGTGGGGCAGCCCTGATGGGCCGCGTCCTGGTGGCACGCCTGGACAGCATGGGCGACGTCCTCCTGGCCGGACCCGCAGTGCGGGCCGTGGCCAACGGGCGGTTCCCTGACGGCAGCCGGCCAAACCAGGTGGTGATGCTCTGCGGACGGCAGGGCGAAGCGGCGGCGGGAATGCTGCCCGGCGCAGCAGAGGTGTACACCTGGGACAGCCCGTGGATCATGAACCCGGCCCCCCGGATGACCGGCCCGCACGCGGACAGGCTCATCGAGTATGTCCGGAACTCCAGGATCACCGAAGCCGTCATCCTCACCTCCTTCCACCAGTCGCCCCTTCCGCTGGCCCTGCTGCTCCGGCTGGCAGGGGTGGAACGGATCACCGGTGCGTCCACCGATTACGCCGGCTCCCTCCTGGATGTGCGGCTCAAGCCCGGCGAAGACTTCCCCGAAGACCAGCCCGAAGCCGAACGCGCGCTGGGCATCGCGGAGGCGGCCGGTTTCCGGCTCCCGGCCGGGGACGACGGCAAACTCCGCCTCACGTCCGTACCCGACGTCCGCGACCTCGTGGGCGATGACCCGTATGTGGTGGTGCACCCCGGTGCCGCGGTCCCTGCCAGGGCGTGGCCGCCGCTGCACCATGCCGCCGCCGTCGAGCTCCTGCAGGGCGCGGGGCGCCGCGTGGTGGTGACCGGAGGCCCCGGCGAGACTTCACTGACCGCCACCGTTGCCGGACCCTCGGCATTGGACCTCGGCGGACAAACGGACCTCCACACCCTCGCGGGAGTGATGGCCGGGGCTGAGGCCGTCGTCACCGGAAACACCGGCCCCGCGCATCTCGCCGCAGCTGTGGGCACTCCCGTGGCCTGCCTTTTTTCGCCGGTGGTCCCGGCCATCCGCTGGGCGCCGTATGGGGTCTCACTGGAACTGCTCGGCGATCAGAACGCCCCCTGCCGCATGTCCCGGGCCCGCGTCTGTCCCGTCCCCGGCCACCCCTGCCTTGACTCCGTATCACCCGAGGAAGTGGTGGCGGCCGTGGAACGGCTGATCGGCGGAGTGAGCTCTTTCAGCACCCACGTCAGCACCCGTAGAAAGGCCCGCAACAGATGAGAATCCTGCTCTGGCATGTCCACGGTTCCTGGACGGACGCGTTTGTCCGCGGCCGTCATGAGTACCTCCTTCCGGTCCTGCCGGGAGGTGGCGCCTGGGGGCTGGGCCGTGCCGGCAGGGACTGGCCGGCATCAGTGCGGGAGGTGGATCTTGCGGCGCTGGACGCGGACGCTGTTGACGCCGTCGTGCTGCAGCGCCCGGAGGAAATCGACGAAGTTGCCCGCCTGCTGGGCCGGACGCCCGGTGCGGACCTGCCGGCGGTGTACGTGGAGCACAACACTCCCAAGGGTGATTTCCCGTTTACCCGGCACCCGCTCGCGGACCAGCGGACCATCCCCCTGGTGCACGTCACGCACTTCAACAGGCTGGCCTGGGACAACGGATCCGCCCGCAGCCTGGTGATCGAACACGGGATCCCGGACCCGGGGCAGCTTTACACGGGGGAGCTGCCGGAGCTGGGCGTGGTGGTGAATGAACCCATCCGCCGCGGCCGGGTCACCGGAACGGACCTGTTGCCCGCATTTGCTTCGGTTGCCCCGCTGCACGTCTTCGGCATGAAGACCGATGGCCTGGCCGCCGCCGCGGGGATCGACGCGTCGCGGCTCACGGTGCGGGGCGACCTCCGGACCGGTGAGCTGCACCGGGAACTGGCCCGCTGCCGCGTCTATGTACACCCGATGCGCTGGACTTCCCTGGGATTGTCCCTGCTGGAAGCCATGCACCTGGGAATGCCGGTGGTTGCCCTGGCCACCACCGAAGCGCCGCGGGCGGTGCCGCCGGAGGCCGGCATCGTGTCCGCCGATATCGATGAGCTGCTCCGCTGCGCGCAGCGGCTGGTCGCCAATCCGGATGAAGCCCGACGGCGGGGCGTTGCCGCCCGTGAGGCGGCACTGGAACGCTACAGCCTGGGCAGGTTCCAGGACCGCTGGGACGAGCTCCTCGCGGACCTGGGCGGCCGGCTCCGGCACTCCGACAACGGACGCCTGGAAGAGAAGATCCTTGTTCCGGCGCGAGAGAGGAAGACGCCATGAAGATCTCCATGATTTCCGAGCACGCCAGTCCGCTGGCGGCGCTGGGCGGAGTGGATGCCGGCGGTCAGAACGTGCATGTTGCCGCACTGTCCGAAGCCCTTGCCAAGCGGGGCCACCACGTTACTGTTTACACCCGCCGGGACGCAACGGAGCTTCCGGAGCGGGTCCGTGTGGGGCGCCGGTTCGAAGTGGTCCACGTGGACGCCGGTCCCGCCCGGCACGTCCCCAAGGATGAACTGTTGCCGTACATGGGCGAGCTTGCCGACGGCGTGGCGAGGGACTGGAGCCAGCGTCCTCCCGATGTGGTGCACGGGCATTTCTGGATGTCCGGCCTGGCGGCCCTGGACGCCGCCCGGCGCCCGGCGCAGGGCTACCGGGTGCCCGTCATCCAGACCTTCCACGCCCTGGGCACGGTCAAGCGGCGGCACCAGGGCGCGGAGGACACCAGCCCGGCCGAACGCCGGTGGCTTGAGCCCGGAGTGGGGCGTTCCGTGGACCGGATTGTCGCCACCTGCTCCGACGAAGTTTTTGAGCTCAAGGCCATGGGCATCAACACAGGAAAGATTTCCATCGCCCCGTGCGGCGTGGACCTGGGCTTCTTTTCCGCAGACGGGCCGGTGCCCGACAGGCAGCGCAAGCACCGCATCCTCTCGGTGGGCCGCCTGGTGCCGCGCAAGGGGGTGGATCTGGTGATCCGGGCCCTGCCGTACCTGCAGGACGCGGGCTTCGAGGACGTCGAGCTGCTGATTGTGGGCGGCGGCGCGGAATCGGACGTGCTCCACGCCGACCCGGAGGTCCGCCGCCTGCTGAAGCTGGCCGAGGAACTGGGGGTTGCGGACCAGGTGAACCTGCAGGGCCAGGTGTCACGCGGTGAGATGCCCGGCATCTTCCGCAGCGCCGATGCCGTGGTGTGCGCACCCTGGTACGAGCCGTTCGGCATCGTCCCGCTCGAGGCCATGGCCTGCGGCGTCCCCGTAGTTGCTGCCGCCGTGGGCGGGCTCAGGGACACGGTGGTTGACCACGGGACCGGGCTGCACGTGCCGCCGCGGGACCCGGAGGCCATCGCTTCCGCCCTGGCCCTGCTGCTGGAAAACCCCGCCCTGCGGACGGAACTGGGCACTGCAGGCAAGCGGCGCGCCCGCACCCGGTACTCCTGGGACCGGGTGGCCGCCGAGACCGAAAAGGCCTATCAGCTGGCGGTGGCCGGGGCCGCCGCCGGCGTTGTCCCGATGGAAGGAGCAGCACTGTGACTGCTGAATGGTCCCTTCGTGAAGCCGACCTGCCGGTACTGGCGCGGCCGGCCCCCCTGCCCGCGGTGCTGCCCGGTGCCGCTTTTGTTGATCAGGACAGCGCGGAGGCCGTGCGGACCCACCTGGACAATGTGGTGCCGGCCCTTGATTCGCTGCGGAGCCAGTCCGGCCGGCTCGCTGCCTGGGGCGTGGAGCTGGCCCAGCGCCTGCTCCGCGGCCAGCGTCTCCTCGCCGCCGGAAACGGCGGTTCAGCCGCGGAGGCACAGCACCTTACAGCGGAGCTGGTGGGCAGGTTCGACGGCGAGCGGGTGCCGTTTTCGGCGATCTCGCTGCACGCGGAGTCTTCGGCTATGACTGCCATCGCCAACGATTACGGTTACGACGACGTCTTCGCCCGCCAGGTGCGCGCCCACGGCAGGTCCGGGGACGTGCTGATGCTGCTCTCCACCAGCGGCAAGAGCCGGAACCTGCTGCGTGCTGCCGAAGCTGCCTCGCGCCTGAACATCACCACCTGGGCGCTCACCGGGAGTGGCCCCAATCCCTTGTCCGACGCCTGCGACGAGGCGGTCATGATTGACGCGCTCAACGCCAACGCGCAGGAGGGGCACCTCATTGCCGTGCACGCCGTCTGCCGCGCCTTCGACCTGGAAGTGGCCCGGCGCGGCTCGGCTGACGCGCCGGCCCTGACGAACCTCGGCGTGCAGAACCAGGGCCTGCAGAAGCGGGGCGGTGCGGCATGAGGATTGTGGTGGTAGGCGATGTGATGCTGGACGTGGACCTCTCCGGTGAGGCCACACGGCTGAGCCCTGACGCACCCGTGCCCGTGGTGGATGTGTCCGGCGTCAAGCGCCGCGCCGGGGGAGCAGGCCTCGTGGCCCGGATGCTGGCCGGGGACAACTGGCCTGTCACGCTGGTGACGGTCCTGGGCGATGACGACGCCGGCCGGCAGCTTGAAGCACAGCTTGCCGGGGTGCGGCTCGTGTCAGGTCCCAGCGGTTATCCGTCCCCGGTCAAGACCCGGGTCCGGGCAGGATCGCATCCGGTGGTCCGCTTCGACCAAGGCTGCGAAAAGACGCCCGTCCCGGAGGTCAGCCCGGCCATGCTCCGCGCGGTGGAGAAGGCCGGCGTGATCATTGTCGCCGACTATGGCCGCGGCCTGGCCGCGAACCCGCAGCTTCGGGAGCTCCTGGCCCGGCTGGCGGATGAGGTGCCCATTGTGTGGGACCCGCACCCGGCCGGGCCGGATCCGGTGCCCGGCGTCGCCGTCGTGACGCCGAACCTGGCCGAGGCGCAGAAAGCCGTGCAGGCGCGCGGCCGGAAGGAAAGCCGGCAGCAGACTGCTGCTGCCCGGCTGTCCGCTGCACCCGATCCCGATCACAGCGGTGATCCGGCCGCCGAGGCAGGCGCTGTCCTGCTGGAGGAATGGGGCAGCAAGGCTGTCCTGGTCACCAAGGGCGAACAGGGCGCTGTCCTGTGCCGGCGGGGCCGTGCACCGGAAGCCGTTCCGGCCCCGCGTGTGGAGGCCGGTGATCCCTGCGGGGCCGGGGACCGGCTTGCGGCCAGCCTTGCCGTGCACCTCCTCGCCGGCCGCGGTCTGGACGAAGCCGCGGTGCTCGCAGTCCACGACGCTGCCGACTTCCTGGCCGGCGGCGGGGTGTCCGCCCTCCCTGATGCAGAGGAGCCCGCGGCAGTCCAGCCCCGCATCAGCGACCCCCTGCTGCTGGCCCGCGCCGTGCGGGAGAACGGCGGCAAGGTGGTGGCCACCGGCGGGTGCTTCGACCTGCTGCATGCCGGGCACGTGCGGTCCCTCGCGGCTGCCCGGGAACTGGGGGACTGCCTGATCGTGTGCCTCAACTCGGACGATTCGGTACGCCGGCTCAAAGGCCCGGAGCGGCCCATCATCGGTCAGCACGACCGTGCCGAGCTGCTCCTCGCCATGGAATGCGTGGACGCGGTGATGGTCTTCGACGAAGACACTCCCGAAGCTGCCCTGGAACGCCTTCGCCCGGACATCTGGGTCAAAGGCGGCGACTACAAGGGCGCCAGCCTGCCCGAGGCTGCGCTGGTGGAGAGCTGGGGCGGGCGTTGCGTCACCGTCCCCTACCACCCGGCCCGGTCCACCACCGGCCTGGCCGATGCACTCGCCAAGGTGAGCTGACCGCCACCTGCCCGGCAGGGCGGCCTGGCCCGCCCATAAAAAGTTTGTTTTCCCGATCGAAAGGAACACCATGACTGCAGAGTTGAAAACACCCGGACGCGTGCTCGTGACCGGAGGTGCCTCCGGACTGGGGGCCGCCGTCGTCGACGCCGTCCTGAAAGCGGGAGGCACCCCCGTGGTGCTGGACCGCGACATCAGCAACGTGTCTTCCGTGAAGGCCTTCGAAGTGGATGTTTCGGACCGGCTGGCCGTGGAGGCCGCCGTCAAGGAGGCCGCCGAATCCCTCGGCGGCCTCGAAGCCGTGGTCACCGCGGCGGGCATCGACCGCTGCGGCAAGCTGGCCGACGTCGAGGCCACGGAATGGGAGAAGGTCATCGGGGTCAACCTGATGGGCACCGTCTCCGTGGTGCGGGCGGCACTGCCCTACCTCAAGTCCTCACACGGCCGTGTCGTGACCGTTGCCTCCACGCTGGGCAAGCGTGCGGTGGCCGATGCCACCGCCTACTGCGCGTCCAAGTTCGGTGTGGTGGGTTTCAGCCACGCGCTCGCAGCGGAGACCGGCGGCGAAATCGGGGTGACCACCATGATCCCCGGCGGCATGAAGACGCGCTTCTTCGACGACCGCACTGAGCAGTACAAGCCCCAGGACGATTCACGGCTCAACGACCCGTCCAACGTGGCGCAGGCGATCCTTTTTGCGCTGTCCCAGCCCACCGGCTGCGAGGTCCGCGAAATGCTGATCTGCCATGAGGAAGAGGGCTCCTGGCCCTAAACGCTGAACCATCCACGCCGGAACCGACGGGAGGAACATCATGCCCAGCATTGCCACAGACACCACTGCACTCGACTCCACTGCACAACAGGAAACAACGGACAGCACCGGCATCATCACCATCCGGAACCCCAGGACCGGTGACGTCCTGTGGACCGTGCCGGAAGCGGAACCGGCCGCCGTGAACCATGCCGTAGAGGTGGCACGGAGCGCTGCGGCGGACTGGGCCTCCACCGCGCCTGCGGAGCGGGGCGCCGCCCTCCGGAAAGCGGCGAAAGCGCTTGCGGCGGCCGCGCAGGAACTGGCTGAACTCAACTTCAGCGAGACGGGCCGGCCGGTGGAGGAGTCCATTGCCGGCATCGGCGCGGGCGTTTCCACCCTGGAGCAGTACGCGGAACTGGGTCCCGTCCACCGCGGCCACAGCCTGCGCGGCAACCGGCTCGCCGCCGATTACACCGTGGCCGAACCACGCGGCGTGGCTGTCCTCCTGACCCCGTGGAACGATCCGGTGGCGGTGGCATGCGGACTGATCGGCGCCGCGCTGGCCACCGGAAACACGGCGGTGCACAAGCCCAGCGAGCGCTGCCCGCGGCTGGGTGAGGCGTTGGGGGAAGTCCTCGCTCCGGCCTTTCCTCCCGGCGTGTTCCAGACGGTGTCCGGCGGCGCGGCCGTGGGCGCGCTGCTGGCCCAGTCCGGGGTGGACGTGATCGCGCACGTCGGCTCAAGCGCGGCCGGCGGGCGGATCGCCAGGGCCGGGGCGCTCACGGGAGCCCACGTCATCCGGGAGAACGGCGGCAACGATCCGCTGCTGGTGGACCGCGACGTTGACCCCGTGTGGGCCGCTGAACAGGCAGCCATCGGTGCCTTCAGCAACAGCGGCCAGATCTGCGTGGCGGTGGAGCGGATCTACGTCCATAAGGACATCGCGGACGAGTTCTGCGCTGCCCTGGAAGCCGAAGCGGCCCGCCGGAACAGCAACGGGACCGTCGCACCCCTGGTGGATTTGAGGATGCGGGATGAAGTCCACGCCCAGGTGGCCGACGCGCTCGCCCAGGGCGCACGGGCGCTGGAGGGCGGTGCACTTCCGGACGGCCCGGGCTCCTTCTACCCGGCAACCGTCCTGCTCGGCTGCACCGGCAGCATGCAGATCATGACGGAGGAAACCTTCGGGCCCGTGGCACCGGTGCAGGTGGTGGAATCGTTCGACGACGGGCTGCGGCTCGCGTGCAGCGGCAGGTACGGCCTGGCCGCCAGCGTCCTGAGCGGCAACATCGCGCACATCCAGCAGGCGGTGGCCGCCCTCCCGGTGGGTACCGTGAAGATCAACGAAGTGTTCGGCGGCGCCCCGGGCGGCGCGGCCCAGCCCCGGGGCGAAAGTGGTGCCGGCTTCGGCTATGGCCCCGAGCTTTTGGACGAGTTCAGCCGGGTGAAGGTCGTGCATATCGCGGCGCCGCCGGCAGTTGCCAAGCACAACGCAGGCGCTGCTGACGGCCTTGGCCCGGAAGCCGCCGTCACTGGACAGGACAAGTCATGAGCCTTCTTCCCGACGACCTGCCCGGCTCTCCCGGCGACGTGCCGGTGGACCCCGCACTGGTGGACCTGTCCAGCCAGCGCGCCCTGTCCGAATGGCTGCCGGGCAGGCTGGCCGCAGAGGAGGCGGCCATCCTGGTGATCGGCGACCTGATGCTGGACGGCTGGTGGAGCGGCAGCATCGAGCGGCTGTGCCGGGAAGCCCCGGCTCCGGTGGTGGATATCCAGGTCCGCGAATCAGTTCCCGGCGGGGCAGCCAACACCGCGATGAACCTGGCCGCCCTCGGTGCGCGGGTCTCCGTGGCCGGCATCATCGGAACTGACGACGCCGGTGAGGACCTGCGCAGCCAGCTCGTGGCCGCGGGCATCGACGTGACCCATCTGCACAGCCACCCGGACATGGTGACCACCACCAAAATCCGGATCAGCAGCGGCGGCCAGGTGATGCTCCGCCTGGACGACTCCGCCAAGACCGTCCCGGCCGAAGCGCTGGCATCACTCGCCGCCTCGGTCCGGGCCGCCGTCGAACGCCAGGACGCGGTGCTGGTGTGCGACTATGGCAACGGCGTCCTTGCCGATCCCGTCCGCAACGGACTGATCGAAGCGCTGGGCGAGGCCCCCGCTGGCCGCGGGGACCGCCCGCTGCTGGTGGTCGACTCCCACGATCCCCGCCCCTGGGCCCCGCTCCGCCCCGACCTGGTGACGCCCAACGCCCAGGAGGCCGCACGGATGCTGGACCTCCGCCTTCCGGACGGGCAGGACAGGGTGGAAACTGTCAGCCGGCACGCAGGGCAGCTGCTGGAAGCGACGGGCGCGGGTGCCGTAGTGGTCACCTTGGACCGTGACGGCACCGTGCTGCTAAGGCCCGACGGCGTCACGCACCGTACGTGGGCCCGTCCCGCAGCCGAGAAACAGGCTTCCGGCGCCGGCGACACGTTCGTGGCGGCGCTGACGCTGGCGCGCTCGGCAGGGCTGCCGCTGACGGCGAGCCTGGACCTTGCCCAGTCGGCCGCGGACGTGGTGGTGCACCAGCCGGGCACCTCAGTCTGCAGTACGGGCCAGCTCAGCCGGTACCTGAAGGCCTTCGCCGACACCGCCCTTGGCGCCGATGAACTCGAGCGGCAGCTGGCGCTGCACCGCTCCCAGGGCCAGCGCATTGTGCTCACCAACGGCTGCTTCGACGTGCTGCACAGCGGCCATACCCGCTACCTCAACCAGGCCAAGCAGCTGGGCGACGTCCTGGTGGTGGCGCTCAACAGCGACGATTCCGTGCGCAAACTCAAAGGCGCCGGCCGGCCCATCAACTCGTCCGCGGACCGTGCCGCCGTGGTGGCTGCGCTGAGCTGCGTGGACTACGTGACCGTGTTCGACACCCCCACGGCGGCGCCGCTGATCCGGCAGCTCCGGCCCGAGGTGTACGCGAAGGGCGGGGACTACACGCCCGAAATGCTGGCGGAGACGCCCGCCGTGGAGGAATACGGCGGCCGGGTGGCCATCCTGGACTACGTGGCGGAGCGGTCCACCTCCGCAGTGGTGAAGCGGATCCGCGAGGGCGAAGGGGCGGTGCCCGGCAGCTAGGGTTGAAGCATGACTGAAGCGTGGCACGGGTAATGGCAAAACGCGGAAGGTCAGGGGGCCGGAACGGCCTGCGCTCGGTGGCCGGGGTTGTGGAGGTGCCGGCCGGTTCCCGTCAGAGCGGACCGGTTGAAGGTGTGTATTACATCGATACCGGGGACTGCGAACTGATCGCCGACCAGGACAACTCCACCGGCTGGCTCCTGAAGATCAACGGTGTGATGAGCTCGCACATCGACCTCGCGGACCCCCTGTTCCTGGACTTCGAGTACATGCGGTGGATGTCGGCGCTGATCGAGTCGCGCTGGCCGCCGTCGGGCGTTTCCGGGACCAGGCCCAGACTCCGCGGCCTGCACCTGGGCGGCGGCGCCTGCTCGCTGGCCCGCTACTTCCATGCCGTCTATCCCGAGGCCCGGCAGGTGGTGGTTGAACTGGACGGCAAGCTCGCCGAACATGTGCGCAACTGGTTCGATCTCCCCAAGGCCCCGCTGCTGCGCCTGCGGGTGGGGGAGGCCCGCGAGGTCACCGAAACCCTGACCGCCGAAACCCGGGACTTCATCATCCGCGACGTTTTCGCCGGCGCCCTCACCCCGCGCTCGCTCACCACGGCCGAGTTCAACCAGCACGTCAAGCGCGTCCTGGCGCCGGGCGGGCTCTACGTGGTGAACTCCGGCGACGCCCCCGATCTCAAGAACGCCCGCGAGGACGCTGCCACCATTGCCGCTGCCTTCAAGCACACCGTGATCATCGCGGACCCGGCCATGCTCAAGGGCCGCCGCTACGGAAACATGGTGATGGCCGGCAGCGACGTCCCCTTCGGCGACGACCCGAAGCTGCACCGCCGGCTCCTGGGCGGGGCAGTGCCCGCGCACCTTTGGGACGACGCCCAGGTCCGGTCGTTCGCGGCCGGCATACCTGTCCGTCACGACCCCGCTCCTGAGTAGCTCATCCGGCCGGATCCTTGCCCCGGCCCAGCAGCCAGTCCCGGTGCTCCGCCATCTGTTCGCGAAGCGCCTGGACTACGGCAGCCACGGCCGGGCGGCGCAGTGAGTCCGGCCGCAGCACCATCCAGTACGGCAGCAGCTCGGCGATTTCGGCGGGCAGCAGGCGCACCAGGTCCTCGTGGAGATCGCCCATAAAGCAGGGCAGGAAGCCGATCCCGGCGCCGGCCCGGGTTGCTTCCACGTGGACAAAGACGTTGGTGGATGTCAGGCCGTCGCGCATGGCGGGCACCAGCCGCCGCGGCGCATCGAGGTCGTCCACCTGGAGCATGGAGTCCACAAAATAGACCAGCGGGTGCGCGTTGAGTTCGGCCACGGTGGCCGGGGTCCCGTGCTCGGCCAGGTAGGCGCGGGAGGCATACATCCCCAGCATGTAGTCGCCCAGCCGCACGGCCTCCGCCCGGTGCACCTGGGGTTCGCCCACCACCACTTCAATGTCCAGTCCCGAACGCTGCTGCAGGGCCCGCCGGGTCATGGTCACCACCTCCACGCTGAGCCCCGGGTGGTCGCGCCGCAGCCGGGCCACCGCTGGTGCCGCGATATAGGCGCTGAACCCGTCGGTGGCGGTCATGCGGACGACGCCGGTAATCGGGTCGGGTGCCTGGCCGGCAGCTCCCAGCGTGCCCACCACTGCCTCCACCTGTTCGGCCACCTGCACCGCCTGGGCGCCGAGGTCCGTCAGCTCCCAGCCGCCCGTAGCGCGTGCAAGGACGCGGCCGCCGAGCGCCTTCTCGAGCGCGGCGATCCTGCGTGAGACGGTGGTGTGGTTGAGTCCCAAAGCCTGCGCCGCCGTCGTAAATTTTGCGGACCGGGACACGGCGAGAAGTACCAGCAGGTCGTCAGGGTTGGCTTTCATATCTGCAATTCTGCACACAGCTGGTGCCACTTTGGTCATTGAAGCCGCAAGTTTGTGCAGCAATACTCAGGGGAGTCATCAGTGCTGTAGATCACAGCACGTGTCAATGTGGACACTAAAGGAGAAACAGTGAGCGTAGAGCAACGCCCGGCAGACAACAATGCCGGGTCCGCAGCCAAAGGGTCGGGGCTGAAGAAGATCGTCGCCGCCTCCATGGTGGGCACCGTGGTGGAGTGGTATGAATTCTTCCTCTACGCCACCGCAGCCACCCTGGTTTTCGGCAAGTACTTCTTCCCGGCCACCGGCAACGAGCTGGACGGCATCATCCAGGCCTTCATCACCTATGCCGTCGGCTTCGTGGCACGTCCGCTCGGCGGCATCGTGTTCGGCCAGATCGGCGACAAGCTGGGCCGCAAGCCCACGCTGCAGCTGACCATCGTTATTGTGGGAGTGGCAACGTTCCTGATGGGCTGCCTGCCCGGCTTCGCCGAGATCGGCTACCTGGCGCCCACCCTGCTGGTGGCGCTGCGCTTCATCCAGGGCTTCGCGCTGGGCGGCGAATGGGGCGGTGCCGTGCTGCTGGTTGCCGAACACAGCCCCAACAAGTCCCGTGGCTTCTGGTCCAGCTGGCCCCAGGCGGCAGTACCCGTAGGCAACCTGCTGGCCACCCTGGTGCTGTTCATCATGTCCTCCACACTGAGCCCCGAGGCATTCCTTGGCTGGGGCTGGCGCGTGGCGTTCTGGCTGTCCGCCGTCATTGTGTTCGTTGGCTACTACATCCGCACCCATGTCACCGAGGCGCCCATCTTCCTCGAGGCGAAAGCCTTGGTGGAGAAGGAACAGGCCGTCAGCTACGGCGTCTTTGAAGTGGTCCGCAAGTACCCCAAGGGCATCCTGCAGGCAATGGGCCTGCGCTTCGCCGAGAACATCATGTACTACCTCGTGGTGAGCTTCTCCATTGTCTACCTCAAGAGCGTGCACCAGTACGACACGTCCTCGCTCCTGCTGGCGCTGCTGATCGCCCACGTCATCCACTTCCTGGTCATCCCGCAGGTGGGACGGCTCGTGGACACGCTGGGACGCAAGCCCGTGTACCTGATCGGCGCCATTTCCGGTGCCGCCTGGCCGTTCTTCGCGTTCCCCATGTTCGATACCCGCAACGCCGTGATCATCGTCGCCGCCGTCACTATCGGCTTGTGCCTGCACGCCTTTATGTACGCCGGCCAGCCCGCCATTATGGCGGAACTGTTCCCCACCCGGATGCGTTACTCAGGTGTGTCGCTCGGTTCCCAGGTGACGTCGATTTTCGCGGGTTCGCTCGCCCCGCTGCTGGCCACCCAGTGGCTGAAGGACACCGGTTCCTGGGTGCCCACTGCCCTGTACCTGGTGGTTGCCTGCATCCTCACCTCCGTGGCGGTGCTGAGCCTGCGGGAAACCAAGGGCATCGCCCTGGAGGACGTGGACAAGGCCGACGCCGCCCGCGAAGGCCTGCTCCCCGCCAGGAACCGCTGAGCTGCTCAAGCAGCTGGACAGTCTGATGGACGAGCGTAAGGGAACTGCAATGGACAACACTTTGACCGGCCGCAAGGCCCTGGTCACCGGCGGAGCCAGCGGAATCGGCGCGGCGTGCGTACGCGAGCTTGCCGCACGCGGAGCGAAAGTGGTGGTGGCCGACGTCGATTCCGCCGGCGCCGCCGCGCTCGCCGACGAGGTGGGCGGCACTTCCTGGGCGGTTGACCTGCTGGACGTGGACTCGCTCGCCACCCTGAGCCTGGACTGCGACATCCTGGTGAACAACGCCGGGATCCAGCGCATCAGCCCCATCGAGGAGTTTGACCCGCTGCAGTTCCGCCGGATCATCGCCCTCATGCTGGAGGCGCCGTTCCTGCTGATCCGGGCCGCCCTGCCGCACATGTACACCAACGGGTTCGGGCGCATCATCAACCTCTCGTCCGTGCACGGGATCCGGGCTTCGCCGTTCAAAAGCGCCTACGTCTCGGCCAAGCACGGCCTGGAGGGGCTGAGCAAGGTGACGGCGCTTGAGGGCGGCGACCACGGGGTTACGTCCAACTGCATCAACCCCGGCTACGTCCGGACCGCACTCGTGGAGAAGCAGATCGCGGACCAGGCGCAGGTGCACGGCATTCCGGAGTCCGAGGTGCTGGCCAAGGTGATGCTCACCGAATCTGCCATCAAGCGCCTGGTGGAGCCCGAGGAGGTCGCTTCGCTGGTTGCGTGGCTCGCCTCCGACCACGCCGGCATGGTCACCGGCGCCAGCTACACCATGGACGGCGGCTGGTCGGCCCGCTAGGCCATCCCCGTCCCTCTGGAGTTTTTGTCCAGATATGCAGACTTTTCCGCCCTCCAGCCCTGCATATCTGGACAAAAACTCAGTCCTGTTGCCTTAGCTGCCGGTGGTCGTAGAAGAAAACACCGTGGGCCGTGTGCACGCCCACCGCTGTTTTTCGTTGCGAGATGACCACGCCCTCGCGCCGGCCGTTGAAGGGATCATCACCCACCACGGCGTCCCCGATCCTGTAGGGGGACCGTGGTTTGAAGGCGGCCACTACGCGGTCCCACGCTCTCGCGGCGGCCATGGCAAGGCTGATGGGCTGCCCCAGGCCGGCCGGGTCGGGGACAAAGGTCTTCACCATGCATACCAACTCCTTGCGGGCGGCAGTGCAGCCACCCACTGGCGGTGCAGGTAACCGGAACGCTCCCAGCAGAGGGCGGCCCTCCTATTCCGGTCGGCACCTTACGCCAAAGCTATGCGCTAATCACATCAGTCACACCAGTAACATGTACTCGCTTTTGGCAGGCGGGCATACCTGCCTCTGCTGCTGCTCCGGGACTGAGAGGTTCGTGCCCCTCAGCGCTGGCCGTTGACGATCTCTTCCGCGTTCTCGAATGCCCAGGCGGCCAGCGGAACCAGCAGCGCGCTCAGTTCGTAGCCGCGGTCGGTGAGGCTGTAGTCCACCCGCGGCGGAATGACCGGTTGGGCTTGCCGGCTGACCAGGCCGTCACGCTCAAGGGTCTTGAGGGTCTGTGCCAGCATTTTCTCGCTGATGCCCTCGGCCCGCCGGCGCAGTTCACTCCACCGCTGCTCACCCTCCGACAAGGCCAGCAGGATCAGCAGGCCCCATTTGCTGGTGATGTGGTCCAGTACCGTCCGGCTGGGGCACCCGGCCGGGAAAACGCCGTCGGCAAGCGCTGCGGGGAGGAGTTCGGCATGCGCGGGAGCGGCGGTACTTACTTTCATGTCAGTACCTTACCTCAAAGTGCGTACTCTCTTTTGGGAAGTATCAACGCAGCCTCATGGTTGTGTCCCATGAACAACCCCTACGGAAGGAAGATTCATGAGCATCGTTGTTACGGGCGCAACCGGCCAGCTGGGCCGTCACGTGGTCGAGGCACTGTTGGAACGCAAAGTTCCCGCCCAGGAGATTGTGGCCACCGGGCGCTCCCTTGAAAAGCTTGCGGACTTCGCGGAGCGCGGCGTCCAGGTCAAGGGCATGGACTACGCTGATCCCGCCTCCGTGGCTGAGGCCCTGAAGGGTGCCTCCAAGGTCCTCCTCATTTCAGGCAGCGAGGTGGGCCAGCGGGTGGAGCAGCACCGCACGGTGATTGAAGCCGCCAAGGCGGAGGGCGTTGAACTGCTTGCCTACACGAGCATCGCCAACGCGGACACCACAGGGATGAAGCTGGCCGCCGAGCACCAGGCCACGGAAGCCATCCTGCGGGAATCCGGTGTTCCCTTTGTCCTCCTGCGTAACGGCTGGTACCTCGAGAACTACACCGACCAGCTGCCCGGCACTCTTGCCCAAGGTGCCATCGCGGGAAGCGCCGGGGAAGGCCGCGTCAGTGCCGCTGCCCGGGCCGACTACGCCCACGCCGCTGCCGCTGTCCTGGTTGCCGACGGACAGGCCGGCAGGATCTACGAGCTGGGCGGCGACGAACCGTTCACCATGGCGGAGCTTGCCGCCGAGATCAGCGCTGCCGCAGGAAAGCATATTTCATACCAGGACCTTCCGGCGCCAGAATATGCCGGAATGCTGGCAGGCTTCGGAGTACCGGAAACGTTCGCGGACATCCTCGCCGATTCCGATCTTGGCATCGCCCGCGGAGACCTCCTGGTCAGCACCGGGGACCTGCGCAAGCTGATCGGACGCCCGACGACGTCCCTGGCTGAGGCTGTACGCTCAGCCGTCGTCACAGCCTGACGGTCGCCGCCTGACCGACGCCGACTGACGGAATGGTCCTGGTTGCCCGGCCATGCCTGCCGGCCAACCAGGACCCCGAAGTCGGCAGTCCAACGGCATTGCGCCGCTGCATCCACCGGCGTGATGATGAACGGAGCAGCGCGTTACCCTGCAGGCAGCCGGACGCTTGGAGTGATGATCATGCCGGAACGCCACATCATGGTGCAACGCCGCATGTCGGCGTCCAGGGATTCCGTATGGGCGCTCTACGCGGACTTCCCGAACCTCGCGAACCATTGGAGTGGCTTGAGGGCAACGAGAGCCATCGGTGACCAGGCCACCGGCGTGGGCGCCCGGCGCCACGTAGACCTGAAGCCTATAGGCAGCATGGAGGAGACCGTCACCGCTTGGGAGGAAGGCCGCCGGATCGATACCGGGAACCAGCCGAGTGCGTTGGTGCCGTTCAAGCGGGCCGCCTCCTCGCTCAGGCTCGAGCAGGACGGCAACGGGACCCTGGCCACCTTCGACTACCGGTATGTTCCCCGGGGCGGCGTCATCGGCCGCTTCACCGGCCCGTTGATCGACAGGATGCTGACGGCGACATTCACCGACATGCTGGCCGCCACCGGGGCGGCCGCGGCGCAGCGGTGACGAGGGCAATCAGGACTTGCTGCCCGTCAGTGCCAGTGTTCCGCCGAGGCCGATCATCATGACTCCGCCTGCGGCGCTGAGGCTGGCGATGCGCTTCGGGGAGCGGGCGAACCAGTGCCGGGCGGTGCCGGCGGCCAAGGCCCAGATGCTGTCCGAAACCAGCGCTATTACCAGGAAAATGACACCGAGCAACGCGAGTTGCAGCGGAATGCTGCCCGCCGCGTAGTCAACGAACTGGGGCAGCACCGCAACAAAGAACACGATCGTCTTGGGGTTCGTGGCACCCACCAGGAAACCCTCCCGCACCATGCGCCACGTGGACGACGGCGGCACCGGGCCGGCCGCCGCCGTTCCGCCCCGGTGCCGGATCGCCTGGATACCGAGGTGCACCAGGTAGGCCGCACCGGCGATTTTGATGATGGTGAACAGCACCACCGACTGTGCCAGGACTACGCCAACCCCCAGGGCTACGGCGATGATCTGCGGCACCATCCCCAGGGCGTTGCCCAGCACACTCAGGAGTCCGCCCTTGCGTCCGAGGGCGAGCGAACGGCCGATGACAAACAGCACGCTGGGGCCGGGGATGGCGATGAGGACCAGCGAGGTCAGCGCAAACGCCAGGACATGGGGGAACGGAACCATGCCTGATGATAGCCCTGGCCCCGCCGGGGGTCGATGCCTAGCTGCGGGCGGAAACAGCGGTGGTGACCACCGGCAGCGGCGACGTTTCATCCACCAGTTCGGCCCGCCGTCGTCCGTCACCCTTGATCCACAAACGGTACGCAAGGACGAGGAGCGCCAGCCAGGCGCCGCCAACATACAAGGCGATCCGGGTGTCTTCGAAGGCGCCGAGGACGGCGATCACCAGTGCCATGAAGGCAATGGTGAGGACCGACGCGGCAGGCCACCATGGCGAAGGAAATTCCGACGCCGGCAGGCCGCTTCGCGCGATTTCCCGCTTCATGGCCACATGCGAAGCAAGGATCATCACCCAGACCCAGACGGTGGCGAAGGTCGCGATGGATGCGATGAGGATAAAGACGTCCTCGGGAATGACGGCGTTCAGGACCACACCCACCAGGAGGATGCCCGCCATCATCACTACCGTCATCCACGGCACCCCATGCCGGGACACCTTGCCGAAAGCGGCAGGGGCGTGGCCTTGGCGGGAGAGTCCGAAGAGGATGCGGCCGGCGCCGAAGATGTCGCTGTTGATGGCGGAGAGTGCGGCCGTGATCACCACGGCGTTCAGGATATGCGGGGCGGCGGGGATGCCCAGCCCGCTGAAAATCTGGACGAAGGGGCTGCCGTTGCTGCCGATCTCGTTCCACGGGAAGAGGCTCATAAGCACGCCCAGGGTGAGGACGTAGAACAGCAGGACGCGGACGGGAACGGTATTGACTGCCTTGGGGATGACCTTCTTGGGGTCGGCTGCTTCGCCCGCGGTGATGCCGAGGGTCTCGATCCCGCCAAAGGCGAACATCACCACGGCGAAGGACGCGAGCAGCCCTTCGAAGCCGAACGGGAGGAACCCGCCGTGCTCCACGAGGTTGCCCAGGCCTGGTGCGACAGTTGTACCGGCAGCCTGGAAGCCGAACACGATAATGGCGGCGCCGCCGGCGATCATGGCGATGATGGCCACCACCTTGATCAGCGAGAACCAGAATTCGAGTTCGCCGAAGACCTTCACGCTCAGCAGGTTCAGGGCGGCCAGGAAGAAGATGATCGCCAGGATCCAGACCCAGCGCTCCACTTGGGGAAACCAGAAGCCCATGTAGATACTGAATGCCGTGACGTCCGCGATCGCCACGATGGCCATTTCAAACACGTAGGTCCAGCCGGTGATGAAGCCGGCCAGCGGGCCGAGATAGCGGCTGGCGTACTGGCCGAAGGAGCCGGACACCGGGTGCCGGACGGCCATTTCACCGAGCGCGCGCATCACCATAAAAACTGCCGCCCCGCCGATGATGTAGGCCAGCAGTACGGCCGGGCCGGCCTTCTGGATTGCGGAGGCTGAACCGTAGAAGAGGCCGGTGCCGATTGCCGAGCCGAGGGCCATGAACCGGATGTGGCGCACGTTCAGCCCCCGGTTCAGGACGCTTCCGACGGCGGCAGCCGGCTTCTGTTTTCCGGCAGCACTGTCGTTCCTGGTTGGGGTTGGGGCTTGTTGCATACAAATACCTTCTCGTCTTTGGGAGGGGGCCGGTAACCAGCAGACCACCTCCGAGGCTGACGTGATGAGCCTCACGGGGCCTTGGTGTCTTTCATTTCAGATTGGACGGTGGATCGCTGCGTTTTCGGTTCAGAGGCGGACCCTTGACGCGACCCCGGCCTTTTCCTTACCCTGAGGGGCCGCCGGTAACCGGACGGATGAGGTTGTTGTGCCCCCGTACCGTCAGCCTGAAGGAGATCATGGTGAAAGCGATCGTGCAGGACGTTTATGGATCGGCGGACGTGCTGGAGCTGCGGGATATTGCCAGGCCCGGGCCCCGCGACGGCGAGGTGCTGATCCGCGTGCGGGCGGCCGGCGTCGACCAGGGCGTGTGGCATCTGATGGCCGGGCTTCCGTACCTTATCCGCCTCTTTGGCTACGGGCTGAAGAAGCCGAAAGTTCCCGTCCGGGGCCGGGAAGTGGCGGGCGTTGTGGAAGCAGTGGGCGGTGGAGTGACCCGCTTTGCTCCCGGGGACGAGGTGTTTGGAACCTGCGAGGGATCCTTTGCCGAATATGCCTGCGCCGAGGAGGACAAGGCGGCCCGCAAACCCGGTGGTCTCTCCTTCGAGGAAGCGGCGGCCGCGCCGATCTCCGGTGTCACCGCCCTGCAGGCTGTCCGCGACGCGGGCCAGGTCACGGTCGGCCAGAAGGTGCTGGTCCTGGGTGCGGGCGGGGGAGTGGGGTCCTTCGCGGTCCAGCTGGCCAAGGCTTTCGGAGCAGACGTGACAGGGGTCTGCAGCACCGGCAAGGTGGAGCTGGTGCGTTCCCTCGGGGCGGATGCCGTCATTGACTACACCACAACCGATATTGCGGGCGCCGGGAAGCTGTACGACGTCATCCTGGACACAGCCGGAAACCGGCCGCTGTCCCTCCTGCGCCGGCTGCTCGTCCCCAAGGGCACCCTGGTGATCATTGGCGGCGAAAACGGCGGCAAACTGACCGGCGGGTTCCAGCGGTCCCTCGGAGCGCCGCTGGCCTCCTTGTTTTTGGGGCCGGAAGTTCAAGGGGCTTGTCGCCAAGGAAACGCACCTGGATCTCGAGGCCCTGGCATCGCTGATGGGAGGCGGCAGCGTGAAGCCCGCGGTGGACAAGGTCTTTCCCCTTGCCGAAGCGCCGGCCGCCATCCGGTACCTCCGTGAGGGGCGGAGTCGCGGCAAGGTGGTTGTCAGGGTCTGAGCGGGACAGGTTATGCACATAGGCAAGAAGGCAGGATGATCCGGGCGGGCCCGTCCGGGACGCTGGAGGCATGGAAAGCAAAGCAGACTGGGACGCCGCAAACAGACGAGCTCTTGAGGCAATCCACTGGGCACTCTGGGGTGTCCTGGTCCGGGGGCCGCCATGGAAAATAGCCCGCCATCGCCCTACGGCCGCACCGTGGATGCAGTTGCCAGAAGGGGCTTTTATATGGGCCAGCTCGCAGAGTTCGAAAGGATCGAAGCCCGGCTCGACGCATTCAAAGTCAGGCTGTCCGCTGGGTATCCAGGGACACCGGCTCCTTCTTTTTCAGCATCACCCCCATCATCCGGGACTACCGCTTCCTCAGGCGGCGAAGGTGAGTCCCCGCTCGGCGGCGGCTTCCTCGAGGATCCGTAAGGCTTTGGGGCCAATCCCGTGCATGGCCAGCAGTTCCCGGCGCCCAAGGGAGGCCACCTCGGTCAGGGAAATGATGCCCGCCTGAAGGAGGGCGCTGTTGGCGGGCCGGCCAACCGGGGGCAGATCTCCTATTTGAGCGGGAACGTCACGCGTGCTCATGCCTGCCTCGCCGCAGCTTCGATGGCGGCGCGGTGGGCGGCCCATTCTTCGGCGCTGCGCCTGGTGAGGTTCGGATCACCCGGGCGCTGCCCGGCGCTGCCATCGATGAGTTCACGCAGGATGTCAGCGTGGCCCAGGTGGTGGGCGCGTTCGGTCACCATATGGACCAGTATCTGGTGCAGGGTGACATTGCGCCGGTCGTCCGGCCACCAGGGAACCACTCCGGGGGCGTCAGCGGGCAATGCTTCGATGGTCGCGTCGCTGTGCGCAGCGGCGAAGCGGTGCAACTCGATGATGTCCTCGCGGGACTCGTCAGCGGTCGCCCACATGTCCGCATCCGGGACGGCGCCCTCGTCCAGCCAGGTAAGGTGGCGTCCGCTGGGACGGCCAAACACCACGCCGAAATAATCCACTTCCACGCTGGCCACATGTTTGACCAAGCCCAGCAGGTTGGTTCCGGTGGGCGTAAGCGGCCGGCGGACGTCGTACTCGCTCAGGCCATCCAGTTTGCCGAGCAGGTCGTCACGCCTTGCCCGGAGATAGCGGTGCAGCGTCTCTTTTTCGTCCATAGACGGACTCTACCCAATAACGGCCCCGCCGCGGCTGGGGCAGCAGGACCCGGCTGACGTGCGCGTCTCGTATTCCAGACACCAAGCGTGTTTGTATGAGGTTTGCGGGCGGGAGTAGGGCGCAAGCTTAAGTACGGGATCCCGGATAGCAGTGGGATGTAGAGCGAAAAACGAAGGAGGCTCCGGTGTTAGCTACGGAAGCAGTGCCGCAGGCCGGCGTCGAATCAAAAGCGGCCTCGAAGATGGCATCGAAGGTACCCGCTGCGGAAAACACGCTCCGCATCCTCAAACTGCTCGCTTCCCGGCGGGGACCGATGGCGGCGTCGCAGATTGCTTCCACCCTGGGCCTGCCCCGGTCCAGCGTCTACCACCTGCTCGGCGTGATGGAGGCGAACGGCTTCGTGCTCCACCTGCATGAGGAGCAGCGATACGGGCTCGGGATCAGCGCCTTCGAGCTCAGTTCTGCTTACTCCCGTCAGGAGCCGCTGTCCCGGCTCGGCCGGCCCCTGCTCGCAAGCCTCGTTGACGCCCTCGGCGAGAGTGCCCACCTGGCCGTGCTGCATGGCCGCGACGTGCTGTACATCGTGGAGGAGCGGGCCAAGAACCGCCCGTCCCTGGTGACCGACGTCGGCGTCCGGCTCCCCAGCCACCTCACCGCCAGCGGACGGGCCATCCTCGCCGCGCTGCCCAAGTCCCAGGTGCGGGCTTTGTACCCGAATGCCGCCGCCTTCACGGCCCGGCACGAGGTGGAAGGCGCCATCATGAAGTACTCCGCGCTGTCCTCCCACCTGGACCAGGTCCGGCAGCGCGGCTATGCCACTGAACACGGCGAGGTGACCCCAGGCTTCGGCTCGATCGCCGCCGCCGTCACGGATCACCTGGGATGGCCGACGGCGGCAGTCGCCGTGACCTTCCTCGAGGACAAGCTGCCCGTGGAGGAATGGCCGGTGCTGGCCGGGCGGGTCCGGAAGGTCGCCGACGAACTGTCACTCCGGCTCCACGGCCGCCCCGTCAAGTAACCGCCCTCGCCTTTTTGCACCATCACCTTTGGTCCCTATCCGGGGGTTTTGGCAGCCAAAAGTGATGGTGCGACTGGAGGGTGGGGAGCGTCTGGAATACCGAACAGCACCCTTCCGAAACCACTGTAAAGCCCCTTCTCCAAGGGCTTTAGTTGATACAGAACTTCTTGAAATAACAGACACAACGAAAAGGAGCCATCATGGCACCCGCCGATTTCACCACCGGTGCGCGCCCGGTCAAAGCTGCCCGGGGCACGGAGCTCACCGCCAAGTCCTGGCAGACCGAAGCGCCGCTGCGGATGCTGATGAACAACCTGGACCCCGAGGTGGCTGAGCGTCCGGATGACCTGGTGGTCTACGGCGGCACGGGCCGGGCGGTCCGTTCCTGGGCCGCGTTCGACGCGATCACCCGCACCCTGGAAACCATGGAAAAGGACGAGACCCTCCTGGTCCAGTCCGGCAAGCCCGTGGGCGTGTTCCGGACCAATGAATGGGCCCCGCGCGTGCTGCTGGCCAACTCCAACCTCGTCGGCGACTGGGCCACCTGGCCCGAGTTCCGCCGGCTCGAGGCCGAAGGCCTGATGATGTACGGGCAGATGACCGCCGGATCCTGGATCTACATCGGCACCCAGGGCATCCTGCAGGGCACCTTCGAAACCTTCGCCGCGATCGCCCGCAAGCTCACCGGCGATGAAAACGGGACCCTCGCCGGCACCCTCACCCTCACCGGCGGCTGCGGCGGCATGGGCGGCGCCCAGCCGCTGGCCGTCACCCTGAACGAGGGCGCCTGCCTGATTGTCGACGTCGACGAGACCCGCCTGCGCCGCCGCGCCGGCAAGCGCTACCTCGATGAAGTGGAAACCGACCTCGACGCCGCCATCGCCAAGGTCCTGGCGGCCAAGGAAGAGCGCCGCGGCTGGTCCGTGGGCTACGTGGGCAACGCCGCGGAGGTTTTCCCCGAGATCCTGCGCCGCCACAAGGCCGGCGAACTCACGGTGGACATCGTCACCGACCAGACGTCCGCCCATGATCCGCTGTCCTACCTGCCCGAGGGCATCACGGTGGCCGAGTGGCACCGCGAGGCCGAAGCCGACCCCGAGGGCTTCACCAAGAAGGCCCAGTCATCGATGGCCCGGCACGTGCAGGCCATGGTGGAATTCCAGGACGCCGGCGCCGAGGTCTTCGACTACGGCAACTCCATCCGCGACGAAGCCCGCAAGGGCGGTTACACCCGGGCCTTCGAGTTCCCCGGCTTCGTTCCCGCCTACATCCGGCCCCTGTTCTGCGAGGGCCTGGGCCCGTTCCGCTGGGTGGCCCTGTCCGGGGACCCGGAAGACATCCGCGTCACCGACGAGGCCATCAAGGAACTGTTCCCCGAGAACAAGCACCTGCACCGCTGGATCGACGCCGCGCAGGAACGGGTCGAATTCGAAGGCCTGCCGGCACGGATTTGCTGGCTCGGATACGGCGAACGCGCCAAGGCCGGGCTGCTGTTCAACCAGCTCGTGAAGGAAGGCAAGGTCAAGGCGCCCATCGTCATCGGCCGCGACCACCTGGACTCCGGCTCCGTCGCCTCCCCCTACCGCGAAACCGAGGCCATGGCCGACGGCTCCGACGCCATCGCCGACTGGCCCATGCTCAACGCCCTGCTCAACACCGCATCCGGCGCCACCTGGGTCTCCCTGCACCACGGCGGCGGCGTCGGCATCGGCCGCTCCATCCACGCCGGCCAGGTCTCCGTCGCCGACGGCACCGACCTCGCCGCGCAGAAACTCGAACGCCTTCTCACCAACGACCCCGGCATGGGCGTCATCCGCCACGCCGACGCCGGCTACGACCGCGCCCTGGACGTCGCCAAAGAACGCGGCGTCCGCATCCCCATGCAAGAAGGCCCCGCCGAAACCCGCTGATCCCGGACCAACCCTCATCCATTGCTCCGTAGGTGTCGTTCAGAGCCTCGAAAACGACAAGTACGGAGCAGTCGATGGAACCTCACCACAAGGAACTTCCAATGACCGCTATAACCCACGAACCGCTGACCGTCACCCTCGGCTCCAGCGGCGTCACGCCCGAGGATGTTGTCGCCGTCGCGCGCCACAACGCCCGGGTCACCATTTCCGCGGATGCCCTGGAAACGGTGGCCAAGGTCCGCGCCCACATCGACGGCCTCGCCTCCAGCGACGTCCCGGCGTACGGCATCTCCACGGGCTTCGGCGCCCTCGCCAACCGCCACATCCCCAACGAACTGCGCACCCAGCTCCAGAAGAGCCTGATCCGCAGCCACGCCGCCGGCATGGGCCCGGCCGTGGAACGCGAAGTGGTGCGCGGCATCATGTTCCTGCGCGCCAAGACCCTTGCCTCCGGCCGCACCGGCGTCCGCCCTGTGGTCCTGCAGACCATGGTGGACGTCGTCAACGCGGGCATCACTCCCGTGGTCCGCGAGTTCGGGTCACTGGGCTGCTCCGGGGACCTCGCCCCGCTGTCCCACTGCGCGCTGGTCCTGATGGGTGAGGGCCAGGCGGAAGGGCCCGACGGCGAATTGGTGGGCGGCGCCGGCCAGCGCACCGTAGCGGAACTGCTCGCCGATCACGGCATCGAACCCGTCACCCTCGCCGAGAAGGAAGGCCTGGCCCTGGTCAACGGCACCGAGGGCATGCTGGGCATGCTCCTGATGGCCATTGCCGACCTTCGCCAGCTGCTCACCACGGCGGACATCACCGCCGCGCTCAGCGTCGAGGCGCTGCTGGGCACCGACCAGGTGTTCCTGCCCGAGCTGCACGCCGCCCTCCGTCCCCACCCGGGACAGGCGGCCAGTGCCGACAATATGCTGCGCGTGCTGTCCGATTCGCCCATCGTGGCCTCCCACAAGGTAGGGGACTCCCGGGTGCAGGACGCCTACTCGCTCCGCTGTGCACCGCAGGTGGCCGGCGCGGTCAGGGACACGCTGGACCACGCTGCCCTGGTGGCATCGCGCGAACTGGCAGCCGCCATCGACAATCCCGTGGTCCTGCCGGACGGGCGGGTGAGCTCCAACGGCAACTTCCATGGAGCCCCCGTGGCCTACGTCCTGGACTTCCTGGCGATCGCCGTCGCCGACCTGAGCTCAATCGCCGAGCGGAGGACGGACCGGATGCTGGATCCGGCCCGCTCCCATGGCCTTCCCGCCTTCCTGGCGGCTGACCCGGGAGTGGATTCGGGCCTGATGATTGCCCAGTACACCCAGGCAGGGCTGGTGTCCGACAACAAACGGCTGGCCGTCCCGGCGTCCGTGGACTCCATCCCGAGTTCGGCCATGCAGGAAGACCATGTGTCCATGGGCTGGCACGCGGCGCGCAAACTGCGCAAGGCAGTGGAGAACCTGCGCCGCGTCCTGGCCATCGAACTGGTGACCTCGGCGCGGGCACTGGACATCCGCACGCAGCTCTCGGGCGGCGTGCTGACCCCGGGACCGGCGGGCACTGCCGTCGTCGCTGCCCTCCGCGCCGTGGTGGACGGGCCGGGGACGGACCGGTTCCTTTCGCCCGAACTCGAAGCGGCTGACCAGTTCGTCGCCGCAGGTGAGGTGCGCCGGGCGGCCGAATCCGCCGTCGGCTCACTGGCGTAAGGAAGAAGAATCTTCGGAACCACAACACTAACCGTCCGCCTGGTGAAATTTCCGCCGACACGGTCATCGGGCGGGCGGGGAGTGTAGTAGAACTGAAGGTGTAGTGAAAGTCACATCAAAGAGGCTGTGGCGGAAGAACATATACAAAGGGGTAGAAGTTCAGATGAAAGCACGTGGGGCAGTCTTATCGAGGCGCAATGCCCATTCCGCCGCTATTTCCGACTGGAGGACCCTCCGGGCCGGGGAACGCGTGGAGATCATCAAGCAGGCGCATGTGGTGGCCACCGGGGAGGTGGAGGAAGTCTCCCAGAGCGGCAACGTTTTGTGGCTTGTGCCCTCTGGTCCTTCCGAGAAGCAGCTCTTTTTGAAGTCCGACGGCGTTCAGGTGCGCCGCGGCTGACGGGTTTGGCAAGACAAACAAAAGTTCCGCCCTGCGTGCTGCAGGGCGGGAACTTTTGTTTGTGCGCGGAAGAGGCGTTTCCATCGCAAACTGTCAGGCGGCGATGGCCTCGTAGGTCTCGCCGAACGGCACTGATTCATCCAGCGCCACTGTGTAGCGTCCCGGGCGGAGCCTCGTGACGAGAATCCCGCAGGAGGCGTCCTTGGCGGCCACCTCGATCAGCCCGGCGACTGCTTCTTCCAGGCCTGCGTGCATCTCCCCGGCAGTGGAAAACTCCAGGTCGATGGTCCGGTTCAGCGGCTCTTCGGCGAAAGCGGAAGGAGCCGGCAGGCGTTCCAGAGTGGCTGTAGACATGTACTGAACTTTCTGTTTCTTCGTCCCCCAGGGCCAACCCAGTCTACCGGCTGAGGATCCGAATGTCAGATGACTGTCCTCTAAGCGGGCGTTTGTACGGGCAGAACGGCGCGAACCTGCCGCCGCACGTGCAGTCACAATCGGCGCAGTGGCGAAGTCCCGCCCGGCTCGGACACCATGGTGGTAAGCCATCATCAACCGGATTGCGGCCGGACTGCGGAGAGAAGGACATCCTGTATGAAGATCATGCGCCTCGGAGACATCGGCAAGGAACAGCCGGCCGTTCTGGCAAGGTCCGCCGACGGAGGGGAAGAGTACTTCAGCCTGCTGCCCCTGACCGGGGACGTTGACGGCGCCTTCCTCGCCGCCGGAGGTCTTGCGAAGGTGCGGGAAGCCCTCGATGCCGGCGTCCTGCCGGTCATTGAGGGAGGTGCCGGGCTGCGGGTGGGCGCTCCGGTGGCCCGTCCAGGGGCGGTAGTGGGCATCGGCATGAACTACGCCGCGCACGCGGCGGAGTCCGGCTCCGCACCACCGGAGATTCCCGTCGTGTTCCTGAAGCCGACGAACACCGTCACTGGTCCCTTTGATCCTGCCCCGGTCCCGCCGCATTCAACCCAGTACGACTGGGAGGTGGAGCTGGGCGTTGTGATCGGCAGGGAGGCCAGCTACCTGGAGTCAGTGGAGGCGGCGCGGGACTGCATCGCCGGGTATGTCACGGCCAACGACTTCTCTGAGCGCGAATACCAGATTCCCGGCGCCGCGGGCCAGTGGACCAAGGGCAAATCCCTGCCCGGTTCCACGCCGCTGGGCCCGTGGCTGGTTCCGGCGGATGGGATCGACGCCGGCAACCTGCCCCTGCGCAGCCGGGTGAACGGTGAACCCCGGCAGGACTCGTCCACCGCCGGGCTGATTTTCGACGTCGCCACTCTGGTGCACCACTGCAGCCAGTACATGCGGCTGGAGCCCGGCGATGTGATCATCACCGGGACTCCAGAAGGTGTTGCTCTCAGCGGCCGCTTCCCATACCTGCAGCCGGGGGACGTGGTGGAGGTTGAGGTTGAAGGCCTGGGGCGCCAGCGCCAGGAACTGTTCCGCGCACGTCCAGCAAGCGCCCGGCCGGCCATGCAGGCGCCTGCGGAGCAGGCGCCGCAGGAACAGCTTCAGTCCAGCTAGGCCTTTACGGCCAGGACGGGGCAGTCGGCTTCCAGCAGGATCCGCTGGGACACGCTGCCCATGATGAGTTTGCCCACCGGGGTCCGGCGCCGCAGCCCGATCACAATCAGTTCAGCGTTGTTCTCCTCCGCCGCATCCAGGACTTCGGCGGCGGCATCGTGGCCACGGACCGGCTGCTTGATCACGTGGTCGATGCCCTGGGTGGCCAGCCGGTCCTCGATGCTCTGGATTTCCGGCTCCTGGGCGTAGCGGTTGTCCACCAGGGCGTCACCTTTGGACGAGTTGATGACCAGGAGCCTCGTGTTGGTCTTCCTGGCTTCGGCGATGGCCTGCGTCAGGGCTGCTTCACCCTCCGGGGTCGGGACGTATCCCACCACTATGGTCATGGTGTCTCCTTCTTCTCTGACTGGACGGCGTTTTCTGAATGGACTGGCAGGTCTGCATGCGCAGAGCTGCCGGAAGGAGCATCCGGTGCGGAAGGTGTGGCCGGACCTGATGTGGCTGGCGCCGGACGGTTCCGCAGGATCAGCTTGAAGAGCAGCGGCCACAGCAGGATCAGCCCCACGATGATGTAAACAACGACGGCGATCGGCTCACTGAAGAGGCCGGCGGGGTCGCCCGCGCTGAGCTGCAGCGTCTTCCGGAGCTGGCCTTCGATGCGCGGGCCAAGGATCACGCCAAGGATGAGCGGCAGCACCGGCAGCCCGAAGCGCCGCATCATGAATCCGAGTGCACCGAGAACCAGCAGGATCACCAGGTCGAACGCCTGCAGGTTCACCGAGTAGGCGCCCAGCGTGGCGAAGAAGAGGATGCCCGCGTACAGGTACGGGCGGGGGAGCTGCAGTAGCTTGGCCCACATCGGTGCCAGCGGCAGGTTGATCAGCAGGAGCAGGAGGTTGCCGATGAACAGGCTCGCGATCAGCGCCCACACCAGGGGACCCTGGCTGCTGAAGAGCTGCGGGCCCGGCTGGATGCCGTAGGAGGTGAAGGCGGCGAGCATAACGGCGGCCGTGGCGTTGGTGGGCAGGCCCAGCGCCAGCATGGGTGTCAGGGTGCCGGCGGCGGCAGCGTTGTTGGCGGCTTCCGGTCCGGCGACACCTTCGATGGCACCCTTGCCGAACTCTTCAGGGTGTTTGCTGAGGCGCTTTTCTGTGACATAGGAAAGGAATGTGGGGATCTCGGCGCCGCCCGCCGGCAGTGCGCCGAAGGGGAAGCCGTAGGCGGTACCGCGCAGCCACGGCTTCCAGGACCGCTTCCAGTCGGACTTGCCCATCCAGGGCTGCCCCACCGGAATGGCATGCAGCGGGGTGCGGCGCAGGTGGGCGGCAACCCAAAGGGCCTCGCCAACCGCGAAGATGGCCACGGCCACCACCACGATATCCAGGCCGTCCGCCAGCAGTGGCTGGCCGAACGTCAGGCGGCGCTGGCCGGTGACGGAGTCGATGCCTACCAGGCCGATGGCCAGGCCGAGCGCCAGCGAGGCGAACCCGCGGAGCCGGGACGAGCCCAGCACAGCAGTGACGGCCAGCAGGGCCAGGACCATAATGGCGAAGTAGCTGGGGGCGCCCAGGCTGACGGCGAACTGCACCACGATCGGTGCGCAGACGGCCAGGAGGGCGGTACCGATGGTGCCGGCAACGAACGAGCCGATGGCCGCCGTCGCAAGCGCCTGCGCCGCCCGGCCGGCCTTGGCCATTTTATTGCCTTCGATGGCCGTCACCACCGACGACGATTCGCCCGGGGTGTTCAGCAGGATGGAGGTGGTGGAGCCGCCGTACATGCCGCCGTAGTAGATGCCGGCGAACATAATGAAGGCGCTGGTGGGCTCCAGGGCATAGGTGACCGGAAGCAGCAGGGCTACGGTCATGGCCGGGCCGAGGCCCGGAAGGACGCCGACGGCGGTGCCCAGGAGTACGCCGATAACGGCGTAAAGGAAATTCATGGGGGTGAGGGCGGTGGCAAAGCCGTCCATCAATGAGGACCAGACGTCCATTTAGAGGATTCCTTCCAGGAGTCCGGCCGGAAGGGCGATGCCAAGGCCGAGGTAGAAGCCGTAGAAGGTCAGCAGGGCCAGGGCCACGGAGATGAGCCCGTCGCGGATGTAGTGCCTGCTCCCGAGGGCAAGGACGCAGCCCCAGAACAGGACAGTGCCGGAGATGACCCAGCCGGCCCAGTCGATGAGCAGGATGTTCAGGATAAAGGCGCCCGCCAGGGGCAGGACGGTCTTCCAGTCGGCAGGGTGGGTGAGGTCCACGTCTTCGCCGCCCTCGGCCTCGCCCTGGCCGCCGCGGAGCACGTTGATGGCCAGCAGGATGGCGCAGACCACCAGCAGGCCGGCCACGATGTAGGGAACGGTTTTGGGACCGACCGGATCGGATTGGGAATACGGGGTTGCCAGGCGGTTGGCGTCCACGAAGACCAGGACGCCGGCCGCGCCGAGCAGGAGTGCAACTCCCAGCTCGGCGCGGCCTTTAAGGCCTGTTGTCAGGGAGCTCACGCCAACCCAAGCTTGGTGAGGACGTCCGCCACCCGCTTGTCCTGGTCGGTGAGGAAGGTCTCGAACTCGTCGCCGGTGATGAAGGCGTCGGTCCAGCTGTGGGTCTTCAGCGCTTCCTTCCAGCCTTCGGTGCCGTGCATCTTCTCCAGGGCGGCAATCAGCTTGGCTTTGTCGTCATCGCTGATGCCCGGAGGGGCCACGACGCCGCGCCAGTTGGTGAACACCAGGTCGATGTTGGATTCCTTCAGCGTGGGTGCGTCCACGCCTTCGAGCCGCTCGTCACCGCTCGTGGCCAGGACGCGCACCTCGCCGGACTGGATCTGCTGCAGGTACTCGCCGGCGCCGGAGGCGGCAAAGCCAAGCTTGTTGCCGAGGATTGCTGGGAGCAGGTCGCCGCCGCCGTCGTAGGCCACGTAGTTAACCTTGGTGGCGTCAATGCCTACTGCGCCCGCGAGCTGCATGGGGAGCAGGTGGTCAGGGCCGCCGGGGGAGGAGCCGCCGCCCACGGAGATGGAAGCGGGATCGGCCTTCCAGGCCTTGACCAGGTCATCGATGGTCTTGTACGGCGAATCCTTGCTGACCATGATGGCGCCGGGCTCTTCGATCAGGCGGGCCAGCGGTGTGGTTTCGGTCAGCTTTGACTCGGACTTGTTGGTGTAGCTTGCGCCCACCACGCCCAGGCCCATCAGCATGGTGAGGTCCCCGTTGCCCTTTTCGTTCACCACGCGGGCCAGGCCCACCGTGCCGCCGGCGCCGGCGAGGTTAAAGACTTCGGTGTTGGTGGAGATCTTCTCGTCGTCGAGGACCTTGGCTGCAGCGCGGGCGGTGGTGTCGTACCCGCCGCCGGGGGTGTTGGGGACCATGATCTGCAGGCCGGTGAGGGGCCCGGCGGCAGCGCCGGAGCTTTCCGTACCGGTGGAGCTCTTTCCGGTGGCACCGCAGCCGGTGGCCATCAGGGCGATGCCGGCGGCGACGGCGGCAATACGCAATGCGCGGATCTGGCGCATGGTGTTCCTCTTCTCATAAAAATGATCAGCAAGACTGACTTGGTGTTTCGATGCTAGGTTCCGCGGTGATGCCGGTCACTCTTATGTACGCAGAGAAAGTTAAGTTCATTGCGTTCACGTTTCAGCGAACCAACCGTGGCTGCGCGCGGCTGGGTCAGAAAAGGCCGGCGGCCGTGGCCCGGGCGCTGCCTGCGGTATAGTTCCCGTACCTCCGCCCAGCGGCCAAAATGCCGCAGCCTGGCCGGAGACAGACGCTGAACCATCCAAAGGACCACCACTGTGACTCGACGAAGAGGGATGTCCCTCGCGGGGCAATACCTCGTGCTGCAGTTGCTGATTGTGTTGGCGGTCCTGGTTGCGGTGGTGGCCATCTCCCTGGCCCAGTCCGCCGCCACGTTTGAGCGGGTGGAGGGCCGGCGCGCGCTCGCTGCCGCCGAAGCCCTGGGCAACAACCCCGCTGTGCGCTCGTTGCTGCCGGACGCGCAGCCACGGGTGGGAGCAGCACTTCCCGCAGTGGCGGAAGCGGTGCGGACGCTGTCCGGATCGTCCCAGGTGGCGTTGGCGAAACTGGACCGCACCGTGGTGGCTTCCTCCGATCCCGGCCTGCTGGGCGGGAAGCTGGATATCGGGGCCAGCCGGGTTATGGAGGGACGGGCCTGGACCGGCGTGGTGGCAGAAAGCAACGCTGCCGTCCTGTCCGCGCACGTGCCCGTCCTCGATGACGCAGGAAAAATGATCGGGATCGCCGCCATCAGCCGGAACTATCCCACCACCCTGGAACGGCTGGGGGACGCGGTACCCAACCTGCTCACCTACCTCGGCGTTGCCAGTGTCCTCGGGGTGGCCGGTTCCCTGCTGCTGTCCCGGCGGGTTAAGCGCCAGACCCTGGGCATGGAACCGAGTGAGATTACCGGCCTGGTGGAAAACCGGGAAGCCATGCTGCACGGGCTCAAGGAAGGGGTGGTGGCGCTCGATCCGAACGAGCGGATCACCGTCGCCAATGACAGCGCCCGGGAACTGCTGGGCCTGCCGGCGGACTGCGTGGGCAAGAAGATTTCATCCCTTCCCGTGGACCCCGCGCTGAAGGGTGTCCTCACGCGCGACCAGCCGGATCCGGACCAGCTGGTGCTGGTGGGCGAGCGGCTGGTGGTGGCTAACCGGGTCCCCATTCGCTCGCGTGGCCGTGACATCGGCTCAGTCACCACGCTGCGTGACAGGACCGAGTTGTCCTCCCTTGAGCGTGAGCTGGGCGCTACCCGCACCGCCACGGATACCCTCCGCGCGCAAGCCCACGAGTTCGCCAACCAGCTCCACGTGATTTCCGGCCTGATCCAGATCGGTGAATATGATTCGGTGGTGCAGTTCGTCAATGGCGCCACCGTGGACCGGACCAGGCTTAATGATGAGGTCACCAGCCGCATCCAGGATCCCGCGCTCGCTGCGCTCCTGATTGCCAAATCCAGCCTTGCCACCGAGCGGGGTGTGGCCCTGCAGCTGGATCCCGAGTCCGCCCTGCATCCGGTCAGCGACGAGTTGTCCCGCGACCTCACTACGGTGGTGGGGAACCTCGTGGACAACGCGTTCGACGCCGTGACGGGACTTCCGGACGCCGCTGTCCGCGTGCTGGTGGAAGAGGGCAGGGACGCGCGGACGGGTGCAGGCCAGGTCACTGTCACCGTCCGTGATAATGGCCCGGGCGTCCCGGAGAAGGCAGTGGAGGAGATTTTCCGCCAAGGGTTTACCACCAAAGAGGTGGGGCCCGCGGACGGCCGCGGCTTCGGCCTGGCCCTGTCCCTCGTGGTCTGCCGTCGGTCCGGGGGCGATCTCACTGTGGCCAACCACAACGGAGCAGTCTTCACCGCACGGTTCACCAGAGGTACAACCCAGCACAAAAGGGGTGCAGCGAAGCCATGATCAAGGTGCTGATCGTTGACGACGACTTTATGGTGGCAAAGGTGCACGCCGGCTTCATCCAGCGCACGCCCGGCTTCACCGTGGTGGGTGCTGCCCATACCGGCGCCCAGGCCGTCACCGAAACGGAGCGGCTGCAGCCGGACCTGGTGCTGCTGGACATCCATCTTCCAGACATCAACGGCCTGGATCTTATGCACCAGCTGCGCGATGTTGCCCCGGAACTGGACGTGCTGGTGATCAGCGCGGCCCGTGAGGTCGAAACCGTGCGCAAGGCCCTGCGGGGCGGAATTGTGCACTACCTGATCAAGCCGTTTTCCCAGTCTGACCTGCAGGAGCGCCTGGAGCATTACCGCAGCGCGTACCAGGGCCTGGACTCGGCCAAGGACGTCGCGGAGCAGTCGGATGTGAACCGGGTGTTCGGCCTGGACCGGACGGAGCGCCCGCTGCCCAAGGGCTGCAGCATCGAGACGTTGAAGCTGGTGGAAGCCGCGCTCAACGCCGCGGAGAGTGACCTGTCCGCGGCGGAGGTGGCCGAACAGTTGGGGACGTCCCGGGTCAGCGCCCGCCGCTACCTCGAGTACCTGCACGACGAAGGAACGCTGGACGTGAGGCTGAAGTATGGGGTGGGGCGCCCGGAGCGTCGCTACGTCATGAAGGGCAAGTAGCCGGTCAGCGCAGCAGGGTGTCAATCAGCCGTGCGGCAACCTTCGCCGTCCTGCCGTCCACATCGAAGTCCGGGTTCAGCTCAGCGACATCAAAGTGCAGCAGCTTCCCGGACCGGACCACCTGGCGGCACACGGCGCTGATGACCGGAAGCGGCACGCCGTACGCAGCGGGTGCGCTGACTCCGGGCGCCACCGCTGCCGGCAGCACATCAAGGTCAATGGTCAGGTAGAGGACGTCGATGTCCGCGAGGAACCCAGCAACGAACTCCTGCACCTGCTCCGCGCCGCAGTCCTCATCCAGCAGGTACCGCACGCCCAGCTCCTGCGCCGTGCTGAACAGCGTGCGGGTGTTGTTGGGCTCGGAGATTCCGACGACGGCGTACCGGAACTCGCGTCCGGCGGCGGCTTCCGCGCGGGCCATCTGGAGGAACGGCGTGCCGGAACTGGGTACAGGCTCGTCGCGCAGGTCGAAGTGGGCATCGAGGTTCAGGACGCCCAGCCGCCGGCCGCTTTGGACGGCGGCGGATGCGGCAACGCCCGAATAACTGGCGTAAGCGGTTTCGTGGCCGCCGCCCAGCACCACGGTGAGCTGCCCGGAGTCGAGCATTCCCCTGATGGCGCGGCCGGCGCGTTCCTGGCCGGCCTCCAGGCCGGAGCCGGACACCACGACGTCACCGGCGTCCGCCACGGGTCGGTCCAGGTGGAATGCCAGCGGGCCCAGCGCGGCACGCAGTGCGGCGGGTGCGGCAGCCGCTCCCGGGCGGCCCTTGTTCCGGCGGACCCCCTCGTCACTGCAAAAGCCGAGCAGCGCGGCAGGTTGTTTTGCGGAGCCAGCGGTGGCTCCAGCGTCGTATTTGGCTACCGCCTGCCACCAGCGGCGGTGTTCGGCGCCGTCGCCGTCGAACCTGCCGGTCCAGGGCTGGGGCGGGACGTCGACGGCAGGGGTTGAGGCAGGCATGGTTCAAGCTCACCGCATGCCGGGGACGAAAACCAGCAGCGCCGCCGTCGCAGTGTCTGGAATTTGAGAACCTGCGGCGGAATCCGGAGGGGCTAAGGTGGAGCAATCCCCTACGGGACCCATGCCATCTTGCCCCGCAACCAGGGTGCACTCGACCCAGGCCGGAGAACATCGCCGTGTTTGAAGCCCCCAACATCCTCTTTGCCGCCGCCGGACTTGCCGTGTTCACCGCCGCGGTGCTCCCCAAACTGCTGCGCGATATGCCGTTCTCCATGCCCATGGTTTTCCTCGGGGCGGGCATGGGCGCGTTCGCCCTGATTCCCACCCTTCCGGACCCGGACCCGGTAGCGCACGGCGACTTTGTCCTGCATCTCTCAGAAATCTGCGTGATCATTTCGCTGATGGGCGCCGGGCTGGCCCTGGACCGGCCCGTAGGGCGGCGCCTGTGGTCAACCACCTGGCGTCTGCTGGGAATCGCCATGCCGCTCTGCATCATAGGCCTGACCCTGCTGGGGTTGTGGTTCCTGGGCCTGGGCCTTGGCGCCGCCCTGCTGGTGGCTGCCAGCCTCGCACCCACGGACCCCGTCCTGGCCTCCGAGGTGCAGGTGGGAGAGCCCGCTGACGACGACGGCGGCACCAACAAGGAGGACGAGGTCCGGTTTGGCCTGACCTCCGAAGCCGGCCTCAACGACGGCCTGGCCTTCCCGTTCGTCTACCTGTCCATCGCCATCAGTATCGCCGGGTCATCGCCTTCCGCGTGGTTTCCGGAATGGTTCGGCGTGGACGTGCTGTGGCGGCTCGCCGTCGGGCTGCTGCTGGGCTTCCTGACCGGCAAGGTCCTGGCCAGGCTCTTCTTCTCCGCCCGGGCGGACAGCCTGCGGCTGTCCAACCACTCCGAAGGCTTTGTGGCGCTCGCGGCCACGTTCCTGGCCTACGGCGTCACCGAGATGGTTGAGGGCTACGGGTTCATCGCCGTGTTTGTCTGCGCCGTGACCATCCGCGCCGCAGAACGTACGCATGGGTACCACCGGGTGCTGCACTCCTACGTGGAGCAGCTGGAACGGCTCCTCACCGTGGTCATCCTGGTCCTGCTGGGCGGCGCCATCGCCCGCGGGTTGCTGGCGGGAATCGGCTGGGCCGAGGTGCTGGTGGCGCTTGCGTTCCTGCTGGTGGTGCGGCCGCTGGCAGGCTGGCTCGGGCTGCTGGGCGGCAAGACCGGCCCGCGGGAACGGATTGCCCTCTCGTTCTTCGGAATCCGCGGAATCGGCTCCCTGTACTACCTCTCCTATGCCCTGGGCGAGGGCCGGTTTGCCGGCCAGGCGGAGTGGCTGTGGGCTTTTGTGGGCCTGGTGGTGGCGCTCTCGATCGTGATCCATGGCGCCACCACCTCACCGCTGATGAACCGGCTGGACAGGCTCCGCGTGAAAAAGGCCCGCGCTGTCTCCGGAGATGAGGGCCTGGCCCCCAACACGCCCGTGTAGGCCGCCTGCTGCCTCCCGGCATTACAACCCGGCCGTTACAACCCGACCGTTACATCCCGACGGTTACATTCCGACGGCGGCCTCGATGGGGCCGATCGCGAAGAACAGCAGGAACGCCCCGGCCACAGCCCACATCAGCGGGTGGATGTCCTTGACCCGGCCCTGCACGGTGCGGATCAGGACGTACGCGATGAACCCGGCGCCCAGGCCGTTGGCGATGGAGTAGGTGAACGGCATCAGCGTGAAGGTCAGGAAGGCCGGGATGGCGATGCCCCAGTCCTGCCAGTCGATCTTGCCCACCTGGGACACCATCATGAAACCCACCACCACCAGGGCCGGAGCCACGGCTTCGAAGGGAACGAGGTTGATGAGCGGGGTGAAGAACATGGCCACCAGGAACAGCAGGCCGGTGACGATCGAGGCGATGCCCGTGCGGGCGCCTTCGCCGATGCCGGCGCCGGCCTCGACGTAGATCTGGTTGGAGGACACGGATGCGCCGCCGCCGGCGATCGCCCCGAGGGCGTCCACCTGCAGGACCCGGTCGACGTCGGGGATGTTGCCGTGCTCGTCCACCGTTCCGGCTTCGTTGGCCAGGCCCACCATGGTGCCCATCGCGTCGAAGAAGATGCTGAGCAGGATCACGAAGGCCAGCAGGGTGGCGGCCACGAAGCCGAGGTGCTCGAAGGCGCCGAACGGGTTGGCCTTGCCGATCAGGGACAGGTCCGGCGCGGCCCATTCGCTGAACGTGGGGGCCACCAGCGACCAGCCCTGCGGGTTGAAGGGCTTGCCGGGCTGCACGCTGGGGCCGATGTGCAGCGTCATCTCAACGATCACGGCAATCAGGGTGGAGGAGATGATGCCGATCAGGATGGCGCCCTTGACCTTCCGCACCACCAGGGCGATGGTCAGGATCAGGCCAAACACAAACACGGCGGTCGGCCAGCCCAGGAGCTTGCCCTCAAAGCCGAGGCCAACCGGGACGGTGGTGCCTGCCACGTCCGGGATGCGGCGGACAAAGCCTGCGTTGACCAGCCCGATCAGGGCAATGAACAGCCCGATGCCCACCACGATGGCCGTCTTCAGGCCGTCCGGAACCGCTTTGAACACGGCGGTGCGGAATCCGGTGAGGACCAGGATCAGCATGGTGACGCCGGATATTACCACCAGGCCCATCACGTCCGGCCAGGTCAGTCCCGGGTTGGTGGCAACGGTGACCGCCACGAAGGCGTTGACGCCCAGCCCGGTGGCCAGTGCGAAGGGGTGCTTGGCCCAGGCCCCCATCAATATGGTCAGGATGCCGGCAACAAAGGCTGTGACGGCGGCAACGGCAGGGAATCCGAGCGTGGTGCCGCTGGAGTCGGGGCCGGAAAGGATCAGGGGGTTCAGCACCACGATGTAGCTCATGGCGAAGAAGGTGGCGAAGCCGCCGCGGATCTCGCGGGAGAGGTTGGAGCCGCGTTCGGTGATCATAAAATACCGGTCCAGGGCAGAGCCTTGCTTAAGCATTAGTCCTCCGGGGAAGTCTGTGGGGATACCTGAATCCTATGGCGGCCCCGGCGGGATGCCCGCCAATTTCGCCTAGTCTGTTAGGAAGCCAACACCAAGGGAGCAGTCCACGCATGGGTTCCATCCGCCGCCAATTATTGAGCTTTTTGCTCGCGTCCTTCGTTTGCGCCGCCGCTGTCCTGGGCCTGGCCGGCCCGGCGGCCGCCCATGACGCCGCCGAATCCAGCAGCCCCGCCCAGGGCGCCTCCGTGGCCGTAGTGCCGGAGAAGGTGTCGGTGACCTTCAACAACAACCCGCTCGGAATCGGCTCATCCTTCTCCATCAAGGACGCCGCAGGCACGGAGTGGGCGGACGGCCCCGTGGAGATTGTGGACAACGTGGCCAGCCAGAAGCTCAAGGCCGGTGCGCCGGCGGGGCAATACATCGTTGCCTGGCGGGCGGTGAGTTCAGACTCGCACCCCATCGAGGGGACCTTCAGTTTCACGGCCGCTGCGGCTGCCGGCGGGGCTGCTTCGGCGGCCAGTACGACGGCGGCGGCAACAGTTCCAGCCATCGGCACCGCCCAGCCGGGACAGACAGCAGCGCCGGATACCGCCGGCTCGGGTGAGCCGTTCCAGTGGAGCATCGTGATCTTCGCCGCCGCCGCGGTGGGGCTGCTCGCCGCCCTCGCCATCCTGGCCCGCCGCAGGCTCACGGCGGGCACTGACGACGAGCGCTGACCGGCGCTAGCAGGGCAGAATCGCCAGGCTTTCGGTGAACGGGGACGCAACGCCGCCCGGGTTGACCTTGGCGGAGATGGCGTGGCCCACGGTTTTGGCCTGGCGCAGCACTTCCTTCGGGGATGGGGTGATCAGTTCGCCCACACCCACCAGGTAGATGCCGATGGCCCGCATGGCAGCAACCACGTTGCGGCCCACCGCAATGCCGAACTCGTGGATCATCCGCCGCAGCTGGCTGTGGGCGCACCGCGTCAAAACGATGTGGTCGGCAATCAGGATGCCGGTGGGGGTGTGAACCTGCCACTGCGGAACAGCTGTCCCCCCGGTTAGGCCTTTCACCATGGTCAGCTGGACCGCCCTGGTGGTGTTCCGGACATCCACGTCATGGCTGGCGGCATAGTTGCGCAGGTGGCGCAGGATCTCGTTCCGTTCACGGAGGGTGACAGGGTCCGCCGCGTCGCAGCGCTGGAGGGATGCCGTGTTGGCCGGCTGCGCCGCACCCAGGAGGTCCAGTCCGTCCACCACTATCGAATCAACCCCACGGCGGCACAGCTCGGCAGCCACGGCCAGGCCGGACAGGCCCGTGCCAATGATCACAGTGGTGGTCTGCTCGGTCCCGGCATTCCCAGGCATGCTTGACACTACAGTTTCCCTCCTTCGAAGATTCGGCAGGTGCAGGCGTCCTCGCCCGCGCGCGTCCCGTTACCCCCAAAGCCCGGCCGCAGTGCATGGCCCGGGCAGCGCCCACTCGAATGGAAGCAGGCGTCCCGGACCAACAATGTCCTGAAGACTACAGAACAATTGCAGTGCTGGATAGCCCAATCCGGAAACATTCTCCTGCGGGTGAACACGCTTTCCGCGGCCACGCCGAGAGGGCGGGCTTGAGGGTGCCCAGGGGCTTGGGAAGGTACTCCCGGGCGGCCCGCGACGGCAGCCCCGCAAGCCTGTGGATAACCTGACCCATCCGGCCCTGAACAGGCTTGCTAAGGAACGGTGGACGGAGAATAGTGAGAACTGGAAGCAGGGCCTTCCTTCGCAGCGGCTGCTGCTGAACGGGTGCACGGGGAAGGGTCCGGTTTCTGGCAGAATAGCCGCAACATACGGCAGTATCGCGAGGAGGCGGCCCCATGGGCGCACAAGAGTTGCATCCGGACCCGGCACGGGACAACGGTGGTGCTCCTGCCGCTCCCGACGGCATTGTTGTTGGCGTGGACGGCTCGGACCACGGCCAGTGCGCTTTGGTCTGGGCGGCCCGGGAAGCCCAGCGCCGCCGCCGCCCCCTGCACATAGTCACCGCCTATTCCGTGCCCATTTTTGCTGCCTCCGGGCTGGACGGCGGATACGCCACAGTGGACGATTCGGTGATCCGTGAGGGCGCGGAAGCCGTGGTCAAGCAGGCGTTGGAGAAGGTTTCCGCTTACGACATCAACGTCAGCGCCTCCGTGGAAAACGGGGACGCGTCGGGTGTGTTGCTGGAAATGTCGCGGACGGCCGAGCTCCTGGTCTTCGGGACCAGGGGCCGGGGCGGTTTTGTGGGCAGGCTGCTGGGTTCGGTCAGCAGTGCGCTGCCGGCCCATGCACAGTGCCCCACCGTCACGGTGCCCCTGGTGTGTTCGGACCGCCTCGGCGAAACCACCGAGGACAAACGGGTCCGGGCCGAGCAGGCCAAGGCCGGGCACCGGCGCGTGGACAATGTGGTGGTGGTAGGCGTTGACGGCTCGGAGCAGGCCCGGGTTGCCGTCCTTGAAGCCGCGGAGCAGGCCGAACGGCTGGGCGCGTCGCTCCGGGTGGTGTGCGCCGTGCCTCAGTACAGCGGCTCATTGGCCTGGGTGCCGGCGCCCATGGACCGGAAGGCGCTCTTCGCAGACATTCAGGTGACCCTGGACGCCGGGATGGCTTGGCTCAGGAGCCACTACCCCAACCTTCCGGCGGAATGTGAACTGCTGGACGGCTCGCCGGTGGATGTGCTGGTGGAAGCCAGCCGCCACGTGGAACTGGTAGTGGTCGGAACGCGCGGCCGCGGCGGCTTCACAGGCATGCTCCTGGGTTCAACGTCAGACGGCGTCCTCCACCACTCGAAGGGCCCCGTCATGGTGGTTCCGGACCGTGAGGATCCGCGGCTGGCGGACCGGGCGCGTTTCGGGCCCATCCTCGGCGCAGCCTGACCCGGTACGGCGTCTTCGGAACGCCACCATGGCTGCCGACTATTCAGGAGGGGCGGGGCAGGAGCCCCGCCATCCGGGCGGGGTAAATGGCCACACTCTGGTGGTCCGCCTCAGCCACCTCGACGGCGGCATGCTTCCGCTGGTGGGCGGCAAGGCAGCCAATCTTGGTGAACTGATATCAGCAGGACTGCCCGTGCCTGACGGGTTCTGCCTCACCACCAAGGCCTACAAAGAGGCCACCGCCGGGATCCGCGACGGTGCCCTCCGGCAGCTTGGGGACGTTCAAAAAACATCACAGGGAAGCGCGGACCAGGCCGCTGCCCTGGCCGCCAGTGCCGGCAAGGTACGCGAAGCAATCCGCGGCATACCGGTCCCGCCGCACATCGCCGCAGCGGTGGAACAGGCCTACTCCGCGCTGGGGCATAAAACTCCGGTGGCGGTAAGGTCCTCTGCGACGGCCGAGGACCTTCCGTTCGCCAGCTTCGCCGGCCAGCAGGACACGTACCTGAATGTCGTTGGGGCCGAAGCGCTTTTGGAGGCAGTGCGGGATTGCTGGGCGTCCCTTTGGACCGACCGGGCTGTTGCCTACCGGGCGGCCCTGGGCATCGAGCCCCACGAAGTAGCCCTCGCCGTCGTGATCCAAAGGATGGTTGACGCCGCGGCAGCGGGCGTGATGTTCACCGCCAACCCGTTGACCGGAAGGCGCCGGGAGGTTGTCATCGATGCCGCTCCGGGGCTTGGCGAAGCGGTCGTGTCGGGTGCAGTCAACCCGGACCACTTCGTGGTGGACACGGCAACAAACCGGGTCCTCGACCGGAAGTTTGGCGATAAGCGCGTGGCCGTCCGGAGCCTGCCTGGCGGTGGAACCGAAACCCGCACCGTCCAGGACGGGGCGGGCACTTCCAGCCTGACCGATGCGCAGGCGCTGGAACTCGCCGCCCTTGGCCTGCAAGCCGAGCGGCATTTCGGCGCGCCGCAGGACACCGAGTGGGCCATTGACGCCGGCGGCGCGTTCTGGCTGACGCAGTCCCGGCCCGTCACTACCATGTACCCGGTCCCCGAAAGCCGTTCCGCGGCGGCCGGGGGAATCCGGGTGTATCTGTGCTTCAGCCTCGCCCAAGGGCTCACCCGCCCCCTCACTCCCATGGGGTTGGCGTCACTGCGGCTTATAGGTTCCTCCGTGGCCAAGGCGGCGGGGTTCGACGTCCCTGACCCCCGCCGCGGTCCTTCGCCGTATGCCGAGGCGGCGCAGCGCATGTACGTCGACGTCACCACGCCGGTCCGGAGTACCGTTGGCCGCCGCATCCTGCCGCGCGTGTTCGACGTTATGGAGGCCCGCTCCGCCACGGTGCTGCGCCGGATCTTTGCGGACCCCCGGTTTTCGGTGACCCGGAAGACTCCGTTTGGACTGCTGCGCCATGTCCTGCCCGCCGCGGTGCGCACCAGGGCTCCGGAAACGCTGCTCCGCGGGGTGTTGATGCCCAGGTCGGCGCTCCGCCGCCTCGACCGTTTCACCCGGCAGTTCGCGGACAACCTGGAGCTGGGGGCAGGAGCGGGCCCCGTTGAACGGCTGGACCACGCCGAGCGGCTTCTTGGCAGCCGGCTTTTTGCGATTGTTCCGGCCATCCTGCCCTTGCCGGCCCTGGCCTTTGCGTCGCTGTGGGCGGTGGGAAAGCTGCTGGGCGGCCCGGGCCGCGGGGAAGAGCTGCAGAAAGTGCTCCGGGGCCTGCCGCAGAATGTGACCACTGAGATGGACCTCGATTTGTGGCGCCTGGCGTCGGCCATGAAGGACGACAGGGAATCGCGCGAGGCCCTCGAGACGCGCGCGCCGTCCCTGCTTGCCGCGGACTTCAGCGGCGGCAGTCTGCCTCCCGTGCTGCATGCCGGCCTGACCCGGTTCCTGGAGCGGTACGGTCACCGTGCCGTCGCCGAGATTGATGTGGGGATGCCGCGGTGGCAGGACGAACCCGCGTATATCCTGGGCGTCCTGGCCAACTACCTCCGCCTGGCCGATCCCGCCATGGCCCCGGACGCGCAGTTCAGCCGGGCCGAAGCGGAGGCAGAAGCGGCTGTGGACCGGCTTGTAGCCGAGGCCCGCAGGCGCGGCAGGGTGCGGGCCCTGCTGGTGCGCACCGCACTGCAACGCACCAGGTTGTTCGCCGGTTTGCGGGAACTGCCCAAGTACCAGCTGGTCCTGGGACTTGCTGAAGTGCGGAAACAACTTGCGCTCGTAGGTGCCGCACTGGCCGCCGACGGCCGGCTCGAGAGCGGCGACGACGTCTTCTTCCTCGACTTTGATGTGCTCCGGAACGCGCTAAACGGCACCAGTGGGGACGGGGCCGGCCGGCACCGCAACCTGCGCGAACTGGTGGTGGAGCGGCGGGCCGCGTATTCCAGTGAACTAGGCAGGCGCCACATTCCCAGGGTCCTGCTCTCGGACGGCACCGAGCCGGAGGTGCTGTCCTCACGCGGTGCTGCGGCGGCGGATGGGGCCCTGACCGGCAGCCCCGCCTCAGCCGGGTCCGTCACAGCTCCGGCGCGGGTCATCCTGGATCCCGTCGGAGCCCATCTCGAACCCGGGGAGATTCTGGTGGCGCCGTCCACCGATCCCGGCTGGACGCCGTTGTTCCTTACTGCCGGCGGCCTGGTGATGGAGATGGGCGGGCCGAATTCCCACGGTGCCGTCGTGGCAAGGGAGTACGGCATCCCGGCCGTGGTGGGGGTTCCTGAAGCCACGCTCCGGCTGACCACGGGACAACACATAACGGTCGACGGCGGTGCGGGAACGGTGCTGCCCGCGCAGCCCCTTGGGGGTTTGCCCGGGCAGGTGTAGGGTGCGCCGGCGAGGCGTACCCTTGGACTATGGGCTCCAACAACGGAGACTGCCGGCGATGAACCGGAGTATCAGCAACCGGACAAGCCACGGGACCAACGAATTGGCCAGCAACAGGGCCAGGGACCGCGGCCTGAGGCACGCCATGGGCAGCCCGTGGCTGCGCTGGGTTCCCGCGGTGGCGGTACCTGCGATGATCGCTGCCGGAGCGCTGGCAGGAACCATCCCAGCGCGGGCCGGCGACCCCCTGCCTGCGAAGACCCCGGCCGAAGTCATGGCCCTCCTCGCCTCGCACAAAACGCACACTTTCTCGGGCACCATCGAGCAGGTCTCGGAGCTGGGGCTGCCGGAACTGCCCGCAACGCCGCCTGCTTCCGGCCCGGCATCACCTGACGGCGTGGCCTCCTTGATGGAGTTCCTCAGCGGCGGGCACACCGCACGGGTGTTTATGGACGGCACCGCCAAGGCGCGCATCCAGGTGGTGGACCGGCTCGCGGAACGGGACATCATCCGCCACGACAACGACGTCTGGTTCTACTCGTCCAAGGACAACTCGGCGGCCCACCTGACCCTGCCGGCCCACGCCCGTGACCTGCCGCTGGCGGACCCGTCCCAGGCCGGGCCCCTGACTGACCCGGGCTCCGTCGGAACGCCTCCGGCGGACGGACACCATAACCACATGAAGGTCCCGCGCACGCCTGAGGAGCTGGCGGAGAAGTTCCTGGCAGCAGCGGACAGCACCACTGCGGTAACTGTGGGTCCTGACGTTGAAACTGCCGGCCGCCGCGCGTACAACCTGGTGCTTGAGCCCCGCACTGACGGCACGCTCGTGGGAAAGATAGCAGTCGCCGTCGACGCCGGGAACGGCATGCCGCTCTCCGTGAAGGTCACTGCACGCGGTGCTGCCGCGCCTGCCTTCAGCGCCGGATTCACCAGCCTTTCCCTGGAAGCGCCGGAGGCGGCACTGTTCAACTTCACCCCGCCGGCGGGCAGCACCGTGAAGGAACTGCAGTTCCACCACCCGGCCGGTGCAGCGTTCCCCGAAACACCGGGAACGTACATCACTCCTGACGGCCCGGCCGGAAACGCCCAGGACAACGCCCGGCGCTACCAGTCCGGCTCCGGCTGGGAGACGGTAGTGGAAATCCCTGCGGAAAGAGGCGCCGGCTCTGGCCTCAGCGCCCTGCTGACCCGCAACCCGCTGCTGGCCCAGGCTGCTGCCGCCGTCCCTGGCGGCCGGCTGATTTCCACCGCACTCTTCAACGTCCTGCTCACCGACGACGGCCGTATCTTCGCGGGCATGGTCCCGCCGGAGAGGCTGCAAGCCGCTTCCACGGCTCCGTGACGGCCGCTGCGCAGGACTCCGGATCCTGGACGTCCGGGCTGTCCATCCAGACGCAGGGGCTGACCAAGCGGTTCGGGCAGCAGCTGGCCGTGGACGGACTGGACCTTGCGGTGCCGCAGGGCGCGGTCTTTGGTTTCCTGGGCCCCAACGGCTCGGGCAAGACCACCACCATCCGGATGCTGCTGGGCCTCGCCGCGGCTTCCGCCGGAAGTGTCAGGCTGCTCGGGATGGACATGCCGGGCCGGTTCCAGGAAGTCCTTCCGCAGGTGGGCGCACTGGTGGAGGGCCCGGCCTTTTATCCGTTCCTCTCCGGCACCGCGAACCTGCACCGCCTCGACGCCGCCACCAGGCATGCAGCCCCCGCCACCCGGAAGGCACGGGTGAATCAGGCGCTGGAACGGGTGGGGCTGGGGCACGCCGCAGGCAAGCGGGTTCACGCGTATTCCCTCGGCATGAAGCAGCGGTTGGGCATCGCCAACGCGCTGCTCTCGCCCCGCGAACTGCTGGTCCTGGACGAGCCCACCAACGGGCTGGACCCGCAAGGGACCCGGGAGGTGCGCAACCTGGTCCGTTCCCTCGCGGCGGACGGAACCACCGTTTTTGTGTCCAGCCACCTGCTGGCCGAGGTGGAACAGATTTGTACCCACGCGGCCGTGATGAGCGCCGGCCGGCTGGTGGCCCAGGGTCCGCTGGCGGAGCTGCGGCGTTCCGGCACGTCCCGCATCCGCCTTGTCACGCCTGATGGCGGGGCGGCATTGGCAGGCCTTGCCCGGTTGGGGCTGGTGCCGGAGGAAACAGCAGGGCAGCCGGAGGGCCAGGTGCTGACGGCGGCGCTGGACACACGCCAGGGAAACACCGCCCCGGAGGACATTGTGGCCGCCCTCGTGCAGGCCGGCGTCCGGGTCCGCGGGTTCGCTGTGGAACGTGAAAGCCTTGAGGACAGGTTTGTCGCCTTGACGGGGGAGGGGTTTGACGTTGCCCAGTAGCGCACATTCGGAGAGCGCCGGATTAGCCAGGCCGACGGCGGTGGCAGCGAGGCCGCGCGGAGCAGGACTTTCCCTCCTGCGCTCGGAACTCCGGGTGCTGTTCGGGCGCCGGCGCACCTGGGCGCTGCTGCTGGCGCTCGCCGCGATCCCGGTGCTGATTGCGGTTGCCGTCCGGATCTCTTCGGCGGTTCCTGCCGGACGGGGGCCGGCATTCCTGGACCGCATCACGCAGAACGGCCTGTTCGTCGCCTTCACCGCCATGCTGGTGTCCGTTCCCTTGTTCCTGCCACTCACGGTGGGAGTGGTTGCAGGGGACACCATCGCGGGGGAAGCCAACCTGGGAACGCTGAGGTACCTGCTGGTTGCCCCGACGGGCCGGGTACGGCTGCTCCTGGTGAAGTACGCGGCGGCGCTGGCCTTCTGCCTCGCCGCGCCCCTCACGGTAGGACTGGCCGGAGCAGCGATCGGGGCGGCGCTTTTCCCGGTCGGCCCCGTGACGCTGCTGTCCGGAGACGTCATAGAGCCTCCGGAAGCGGCGCTGCGCATCCTGCTGATCGCCGCGTACCTGGCCGTGTCCCTGGCCGGGCTTTCCGCCGTGGGCCTGTTCCTGTCCACGCTCACGGTGGTCCCAGTGGGTGCGATGGCCGCCACAGTGGTGGTCTCTGTGGTGTCCCAGGTCCTTGACCAGCTGCCGCAGCTGGAGTGGCTGCATCCGTGGCTTTTCAGCCACTACTGGCTGGGATTCGGGGACCTGCTCCGCCAGCCTGTGCTGTGGGATTCGTTCGCGGACAACGCGTGGCTTCAGGGAGGCTACGTGGCCGTGTTCGGAGCGCTCGCTTACGGGCGGTTTGTCACCAAGGACGTCCTGAGCTGACGTTCAGCCCGCCTGTCCCGATGGCGGGCAGGTTCAGTAGGGGCAGGGTCAGTAGCGGGCCGCGTAGCCATAAAGCTCCATGCCGGCCATCGCGTTCAGCGGCGTCACTCCAATTCCTTCCTGCGGGTTGAGTGCCTGCACCACCTGGCCGTTACCGAGGTAAATGGCAACGTGGTAGAAGTTCGACGGCGATCCCCAGACCAGCAGGTCACCCCGCCGGGCCTGTGAGATGGGAACGTGGACCGGTGCGGCGGCATACTGCTGGCCGGCAGTGCGCGGGAGGTACTTTCCGGCCGCAGCAAAGGATGCCTGCACCAGGCCCGAACAGTCGAAGCCGTAGGGCCCGGTGCCGCCGTATTGGTAATAGTAGGGTGCGCCCACCTTGCTGAGGGCTACCGAAATGGCGGCCTCGTAGGTTCCGCTGCCGGTTGAGGGGGCAGGGGTAGGAGCAGGCGCGGGGGCAGGTGCAGGAGCAGGCGCGGGGGCGGCTGGAGCGGGTGCTGGCGCGGGAGCCGGAACGGGCGCTGGCGCGGCTGGGGCAGCCGGTGCGGGCGCCGCGGGTGCGGGAACCGGGGCAGGAGCGGCCGCAGCCGGAGCGGGAGCTGCAGGGGCAGGCGCTGCCGCGGCGGGAATGTCAGCAGGGGCGGCTGGCTGCTCCCGGGCAGTCCGCTCTGCAGCTGCAAAAGCCGCCGCGAGCCGGGCTTCCTCCCGTTGCCGGTCGAGTGCATCCACGCGCGCGGATTCGAGCGCCACCGTGGTGTTTCGGAGCTCGGCCAGCTGGTCCACCAGGACGGCCCGCTGGGCCTTGGCATCCGACACAGTTTTGGCAGCGGCTGCGTTGGCCTCCTCGGCCCGGGCTTTCCGTGCTTCGGCTGTACGCGCCGCGTCGTCGGCCGCGCTGGTGGCATCCTCCGCCGCCGCGGTCAGCGAGATTGATGATTGGGCGGCGGCATCGGCGGCCTCGAACGTCCGGCTCCGGCTGGCCGAAATAGCTTGGAGGGTTGCAGCCTGCTGAAGGGTTTCCCCGTTGCCGCTGACGAAAGTGCCCAGGGAGGGGTTCAGCCCGCCGTTGCGGTAGAGGTCTCCCGCGAGCTGTCCCACCTGTTTCCTGGTTTTGTCCTGCTGCTCCCTGGCAGTTGCAGCTTTCGCTGACGCAACTGCTGTCGCCGATGACCGCTGCTCCAGCTCCACCAGTGCCTCGCTGTAGGCGTTGTTGGCCTGCATGGCGGCAGCGAAAACCGCCTGCTGGGCCGTTGCCGCGGTCTCCAGGATGCGCTCAATGGTGGCCACCTGGTCCGCTGTGGCGGCCTCGTTGGCCTTCGCCGCGGCAATGTCCTCCGGCGAAGGTATTTCCGGAGCGGCCGGAACGGCAACGGCCGGGGACAGCGGCGCGGAAACCGCCGCAGCCGGTGTTGCCAGTGCCGTGACCAGTACGACGGCGGCAGTCAGGAGGGCAGCCTTGCGGCCGGATCCAGTCGAAACCATCTGTTGAAACCTCGAAACGGTAGGGCCGGGAGGTCCTGACCGCGGCAGGGCTGTGCCCCTGGCCTGCTCCCCAGCAGTCCGAGGCTACGTGACTGGCTGCACTTTGGCAACACTGGTCACCTCAGTAACAGTAACTGCAAGAAGGCATGGCGTGCTGCATGTGGGCGCGGCGTGTCGCGAAGACGGGTCGCTGCCCCGGAGGCGCCCGGAGGTTGCAATGGCGGAACGGGACGCAAAAAAGGCGGTCTACGCGTGTTGGTGCGCTTCGTGTTCAGAGTGGGTGGCCGGTTCAAGCTGGAAGGTGCAGTGGTCCGTATCAAAGTGCGAGCCCAGGCAGGTGACCAGCTTGTCCAGCAACTGGTCCGCGCCCCGGGCGGTCAGCACACCGTCCTCCACCACCACGTGTGCGGAAAAGACGGGGACGCCGGACGTGATGGTCCAGATGTGGATATCGTGCACGTCCGAGACGCCCTCGACGGAAAGGATGTGTTCGCGGATCATTTGGACTTCCACGCCCTTAGGGCTGGCTTCCAGCAGCACGTCCACAACATCGCGCAGCAAGGTCCAGGCGCGGGGGAGGATCAGCACGGCGATCAGCACGGAGGCGATCGTATCCGCGGCCTGGAACCCGGTGGCCATAATCACCACGGCAGCGGCGATCACGGCGAAGGAGCCCAGCAGGTCGCCCAGGACTTCGAGGTAGGCGCCGCGGACATTGAGGCTTTCCTGGTGCCCGCCCCGCAGGATCAGCAGCGACACCAGGTTCGCGGCGGCACCCAGGATGGCGGCGAAAAGCATGATGTCCGTCTGGACTTCGGGTGCTGCCCCGATCCGCCGGATGGCTTCAGTGAAGATCACCACGGAGATCACGATCAGGATCAGGGCGTTGGCCAGGGCGGCGAGTACTTCAGCACGCTGGTACCCGTAGGTCCGCTGGTCGCTCGCGGGCTGGCCGGCAATCCAGGCGGCGAGCAGCGCGATGGTCACCCCGGCAGCGTCCGAGAGCATGTGCCCGGCATCAGCAAGCAGTGACAGCGACCCCGAGAGGGCGGCACCCACCACCTGGACGAGCACCACGGCCAGCGTGATGGCGAGGACGGCCACCAGCCGGTTGCGGTGCCGGCCTGTTGCGGTGACGCCATGCGTGTGGCTGTGGTTGTGTCCCATGCCTTCAAGGCTAGCCCCAGCCGAGTTCGTGCAGACGGTCGTCGTTTATCCCGAAGTGGTGGGCGATCTCGTGGACCACCGTGACCGCCACTTCGTGGATCACGGCCTCTCGCGACCCGCAGATTTCCAGGATGGGTTCGCGGAAAATCGTGATGCGGTCCGGCAGCGAACCCGCGTCCCACCACGAGTCCCGTTCGGTCAGCGGCACACCCTCGTAAAGCCCCAGCAGGACCGTGTCCGGGTCCTCCCCGGGCCGGGGCACATAGTCGTCCTCAATAAACACCGCCACGTTGTCCATCGCTTGCGCCAGCTTGGCGGGGATGCTGTCCAGCGCGTCCTGGACGGCAGCCTCGAACTCGTCCGCGGACATGCTGAACGCCTGCGGCTGGGAGAAGTGGGCCGGACCGCTGGCGTGCAGGGGCTCGCTGGGACCTTCGGGAACGATGGGCAGGCCCGGCGGCAGGCTGGCTGGCATACTCCGACTCTAGCGGGAAGCGCTCCGCTTGGCGTCTGTTCCCGCAGCAGCCCGTCCTGCAACTTGCCCCGGACCTGATCCCGGAGCAACCGGTCCTGCAACTTGCCCCGGAGCTTGCCCGGCAGCACCGGCCGGAGCGTCATGGCGGATCACCGTCCGGGACCTGCGCCGGGTCAGTCCCACGCCCGCCAGGCAGATCAGGCCGCCCACCAGTGCGAGTGCGGTGGGGCTCTCACCCAGGAGGAGCCAGGAAATCAGGATCGTGGTGCCGGGCACCAGGTAGGTGGTGGCGGCGAGCTTGCCGGCATCGATCAGGGAGAGCGCGTAGGCCCAGGTGGTGAAGGCGATCGCCGTCGGAAAAACGCCGAGGTAGAGCAGTCCCAGCGTCGCTTCCGGCGGTGCGGCCTGTATCTCAGAAACCAGCTGGCCGGTAAACGGCAGGCAGCATAGAGCCCCCACCAGGATACCGAACCAGGTGGCCTGGGCGGCCGGAAACTTGCGCAGCACAGGCTTCTGGATGATGACGCTGACTGCGGCGAGCACGGCGGCAAGGAGGCAGAGCAGCACACCCGCAACATCCGCCGTCGGACTTTCCCCGGGCTGGGACGGCTGGCCGGAACTTACGGCGATCAGCGCCACCCCGGCAAAGGCAACCAGGCTCCCGATGATGAGCCAGCGGGGGAAACCTTCCTTGAGGACTATTCCGGCCATAACGGCCACCAGGATGGGGTTGACGTTGATGAGCAGGGCGCTCGTGCCGGCATCCAGCACGTGCTCCGCTGCGTTGAGCGCCACGTTATAGCCGCCGAACCACATGGCGCCGTAGGCGAGGATGGGCCACCACTCGCGTCCCTTGGGCAGGAGGCGGCTCTTCAGCAGCTGGGGCAGGACAAGCAGGGACAGCACGACGGCGGCAACCGCCAGCCTGCCGAGCGTCAGGGAGCCGGGGGAGAAGTGCGGGCCAATGGCCCGGATGCCCACAAAGGCGGACGCCCACAGCACCACCGTGGTGACCATGGCCGCGACTCCGAGGGCTTTGATCCGGGACGAAAGAGGCGGGATGCCGCTTGTGCTGGCGGCGGTGGTTGATGGCATGCTGCCAATGTAGCCGGGGACAGGGACGGCAGGCTGGCGGAAATCGGCCACGTCTAGCCAAGTTCCTGCCAAAGATTCGCCAAAGTTGGGCCGTTGGGGATGACCGAGCCGGTTAGGATGCCGGTTATGGTCTCAAACCTTGCTCCTCCCAGTGATACCGCACGCCTGGTCCGGAAAATCATCTGGCTGGTCCTTGCCGCTTTGGTGGTGGCCGGGGTGGCCTGGTACGCCGTGCTGACCCTGGGGAAATCCGAGCAACCAGCGCCGCCTGCTGCGGGTGCCGAACAACTCGTGCGGGAAGACAGCCACCGCTTGACCAGCCCGGCGGTGGAGAAGGCGCAACTGGTGGAATTCCTCGACTTCGAATGTCCCTCCTGCGGCTCCATCCACCCCGTGGTGCAGGAATTCCAGGCCGAGTTCGGGGACAGGATCACGTTCGTCCACCGCAATTTCCCCTTGGCCGCCCACCCGAACTCGGGGCAGGCTGCCCTGGCTGCAGAGGCCGCAGCCCAGCAGGGGCAGTACCAGGAGATGGCCAACAAACTGTTCGAGACCCAGTCCCAGTGGGCCGGCAGCCAGCAGTCCCAGGCGCCGCTCTTCCGCACCTATGCCGGGCAGCTCGGGCTGGACCTGGCGAAATTCGACGCTGTCGTCGCGGATCCGCAGACGGAGGAGCGCATCCTGGCGGACATCGAGGACGGCAAGGCCCTGGGAGTGAGCGGGACACCCACCTTCTTCCTGAACGGGGAAAAGCTGACCCTCACCACCAAGGCGGACTTCCGGCAGAAACTCGCGGACGCGGCCAAGTAGGGGCTATTTTGCGGCGGCCCATTCCAGCAGCCGCTCCACCGGCCAGGTGGTGATGATCCGTTCAGCGGGGACACCGTTGCGTTCGGCCCGCTCGGCGCCGTACTGCAGGAAATCCAGCTGGCCCGGCGCGTGGGCGTCACTGTCGATCGAGAACAGGCAACCCGCGTCCAGCGCCAGCTGGATCAGCGCGTCCGGCGGGTCCTGGCGCTCGGGCCGGGAGTTGATCTCCACGGCCACGTTGTGTTCGGCGCATGCGGCGAACACCTCCTGGGCATCGAAGTCCGACGGCGGGCGCGTTCCCCGTGAGCCCTCCACCAGGCGGCCGGTGCAGTGGCCCAGAACGTTTGTGTGCGGGTCCATGATCCCGCCCAGCATGCGCCGGGTCATCGTCTTCGAATCGGCGCGAAGCTTGGAATGGACGCTCGCCACCACGATGTCCAGGCGGTCCAGCAGTTCCCGATCCTGGTCCAGCTCACCGGACTCGAGGATGTCCACCTCGATGCCGGTCAGCAGTTGCGCTTTGTGGTCCGGCTGACCGTCCAGGCTTGGATGTGTTCCAGCGTTGATGTCCTCCACCACGTCCAGTTGCTGGAGGAGGCGTTCGGCCGAAAGCCCGTTCGCGATGGTGAGGTTGGGGGAGTGGTCGGTCAGTGCCAGGTATTCCCGCCCCAGCACCCCGGCGGCCGCCAGCATCAGCTCAATGGGGGAGCCGCCGTCGGACCATTCACTGTGGCTGTGAAGGTCACCCCGCAGCGCCGCCCGGAGGTCGGAGCCGCCCGAAGCCAGCGGTTGGGCGCCTCTTTCCCGGAGGTCCGCCAGGTAGTCGGGGACTTCGCCGGCCACCGCCTGTTGGATGACCTGGTACGTCCGGTCACCGATGCCTTTCATGGATTTCAGCCGGCCGGTCCGGGTGCGCACCGCCACTTCCTCCGGCGCCAGCGGGGCGATCACCGCCGCGGCTTTCCGGAAGGCCTGCACCTTGAAGGTGGCAGCGCGGCCGCGCTCCAGCCAGAAGGCGATCTCGTTGAGTGCTGCAACGGCATCCATCAGTCCATCTTCACCTGTTCTTCCCCGTCTTTGGGGCTTGAAATAGCCGATTTTGGATTATTCCTGAGTAGGCCCTATAGTTTTAGAGTCCAGTTCGGAGAAACGCAAAGGACAAAGACGCAAAGCCAAGCTTTACGCCTTTTATTTTGTTCCGAACGGGTTCTGGCCCCCATCGTCTAGCGGCCTAGGACACCGCCCTTTCACGGCGGCGGCACGGGTTCGAATCCCGTTGGGGGTACGCAAGGAACTGGTCAAACAGACAAAAAATGTCTGGTAGGCTGGAAGCCTTGAAAAAAAGCAGTAGAGATACTGTGAAGCAAGAAACGCAAGGCCCTGTAGCGCAGTTGGTTAGCGCGCCGCCCTGTCACGGCGGAGGTCGCGGGTTCAAGTCCCGTCAGGGTCGCTCTGATTGTTGGAAGCAATTCCGGCTCTCATGGTGACTAGTCACCTAGGCTCTGTAGCTCAGTTGGTAGAGCGTTCGACTGAAAATCGAAAGGTCACCGGATCGACGCCGGTCGGAGCCACCACTGGGAAGCATCAGTTCTTCGGAACTGGTGCTTTTCTTCTTTAACGCGGTGTCCGGCTGGCCCCATTTCCTGGTCGGGCCCGCGAAGTTCCTAGGCTTGTTCGCAAAACCCCGCCTTGATGGTTGGGATCTGCGAACAAGCTCCTGTTGGCCCAGTTCGCCGCACCGCCTCCCACGGCGGGACGCATTTCCCGCCAGTGTTTTTGCGCAGCCAGCCGCTGAACCCCAGTGCTGTTGGCCACATCCCACAGAGCCCGAGCACTCCGCCTCAAAGACCATAGAAAAAAATTTGACTGACATTTGAAACATTTGACTCCCGCCAAACCGTTGTGGCACGCGCGCGCCTTGGAATGTGTAAGCGCTTGCGCAACGGGTGCCCCACGAAGAAAACTGCCCCCGCAACACGTTTTGAAATGCACCGGCAAGGCTGCCTAGCGTGGAGACCGGCCCGGGAACGCACCGCGTACTGGGCCTCTTCTACGGGGACCACCCAACCCCGTTCCCCTCGATACAACGGCGTCCCCGATGACGCCTGAAGTGTTGTTGGGACCGCCGGAGTTCGAGGACCTGGGCACCAGCCCGTCTTCCACGAACAGTTTCAACTCCGCGAGAAGAGCAAAAATGCACAAGCACCCCCAAACCCCCCGGTTGCTGCGGTGGCGTCCTGCCGCCGCAGCACTGGCAATGGCCGTGGCGGCCTCGGCCTTCCTGGCCGTTCCCTCCGCGCAGGCCAACGAGCCGGCGGATCCGCCGGCCAGCCAGCAGCTGCCGGCCCCCACCCCGGGCTTCGCACTCCCCACGGAACACACGCAGCAGGCTTTCGATCCGGCGTCGGACTTCACCTCAAAGTGGACCCGCGCGGATGCCAAGCAGATCATGGCGCAGAGCGACCCGAGCGTCGCCCCCGGCCAGAACTCCATGAGCCCGGACGTCTCCATGCCGGAGATCCCCGAGGATTTCCCCGCCATGAATGACGACGTCTGGGTCTGGGACACCTGGTCCCTGACGGACGAGAACGCCAACCAGATCAGCTACAAGGGCTGGGACGTCATCTTCTCCCTGGTGGCCGACCGCCACGCCGGCTACGGCTTTGACCAGCGCCACTGGAACGCCCGCATCGGCTACTTCTTCCGCAAGACCGACGCCGATCCGGCAAAGGACAAGTGGAACTACGGCGGACACCTGTTCCTGGACAACACCTCCATCGGCAACACCGAGTGGTCCGGCTCCACCCGCCTGATGCAGGGCAACCACGTGAACGTGTTCTACACCGCCACCACCTTCCATGACGTGGCTCAGCGCAATGCGGGCGGCGGCGGCATCGCACCGGACGCGGCAATTGCCAAGGCGCTGGGCAACATCCACGCCGACCAGAACGGCGTCACGTTCGACGGCTTCGAGCACACCAAGCTGCTGGAGCCGGACGGAAAGATGTACCAGACAAAGGCGCAGAACCCCGGCTTCGCTTTCCGCGACCCGTACACCTTCGCCGATCCCGCCCACCCGGGCAAGACCTTTATGGTCTTCGAGGGCAACACCGCCGGAAACCGCGGCGACTACCAGTGCAAGGGCGAAGACCTGGGCTACCGGCCCGGCGACCCCCAGGCCGAGAATGTCACCGACGTCCAGAACAGCGGCGCCCACTACCAGACCGCCAACGTGGGCCTGGCCGTGGCAGACAACAAGGACCTGACCAAATGGTCCTTCCTGCCGCCCATCCTCTCCGCCAACTGCGTGAACGACCAGACTGAGCGCCCGCAGATCTTCATCCAGAACGAGAACGGCAAGAACAAGTACTACCTGTACACGATCAGCCACCAGTTCACGTACGCGGCCGGCATGCGCGGCCCCGACGGCGTCTACGGCTTCGTGGGCGACGGCGTCCGTTCCGACTACCAGCCGGTGAACAACAGCGGCCTGGCCCTCGGTTCCCCCACCGACCTGAACCTGCCGGCCAACAACCCGAGCGGGACCATCTCGGGCCAGCAGAACGGCCGGCAGTTCCAGGCCTACTCGCACTACGTGCAGCCGGGCGGCCTGGTGCAGTCCTTCATCGACAACGTCAACGGTGTTCGCGGCGGCTCGCTGTCCCCGACCGTCAAGATCAACTTCAAGAACGGCGTGACCCAGGTTGACCGCAGCTTCGGCCAGAACGGCCTCGGCCCGCTCGGTTACCTGCCCACCAACGTCAAGGTTGGCGGCGAAGGCCTTTACAAATAGGCTGCGGCACCTGCCGCAACGCCGCTGAAACCGGCGGCACCGCTCAGGCGGGGATGTCCTTGGGGGCGTCCCCGCCTGGGCCCTTTTACACTGGCGGCAGGGTATCCAGCACATCGATGCGGCCAGGGGATAGGGTTGGGATCAACAGAAGGGGGAGTGCCTGATGGAATACCAGAACCCACAACCCGGCCAGGGCAGCCACGCAGTGCCGGCTACGGTACCGGTTCCCGTGCCCGGCCTCGGCCGCACAGTAATCTCCGAAACAGCAGTGGCCAAGGTGGCAGGAATCGCCGCACGTGCCGTCCCCGGCGTGTACTCGCTGGGCTCCGGACCGTCACGTGCCCTGGGCGCCATCCGCGACGCCGTCGGAAGTTCGGACCATGCCGCCGGGGTGCACGCCGAAGTGGGCGAAACCCAGGTGGCCGTGGACATCAGCCTGGTGGCCAGCTACGGAACACCGCTGCATTCCCTGGCCAACGGGGTGCGCGCCGCGGTGTACCGGGCAGTGGAGGAACTGGTGGGGCTGCAGGTGATCGAAGTCAACGTCGAAATCACTGACGTCTACGTGCCGCCGCCGGTCAAGCCCAGCCTTTCCGGCCCTGCCGAGCGGGAGGCGCTGCTGTGAACCTCACTGTCGCAGGCATCGCCATGGGCGCCTTCGTCGCCTTTATGTCCCTCCAATTCGGGTTGTGGGGCTTCCTGATATCCCTGCTGTTTATGGCCATCGGGGCACTCCTGGGCCGCGCCGCGGAAGGAAAGCTGGACCTCCGCGGCGTCCTGGACGCCATCATCGGCCGGCGCTCGTCCTCATGAGCCCCACCGCCCCGCTGGTCCGGGCGCAGGGGTTCAGCGGCCACAACCGCATCAGCACCCAGGCGCTGACCAGCCTCGCGAGAGCCGCTGCAGCCCAGTTCCTGGGGGTGGAGGCGGAGGACGTCCGGGCTGACTGGACGGACGACGACGGCATGCTGGCGCTGTCCCTCGTCACACCCATCAGCATCCCGCCTTTGAAAGCGGTGGCAGCCGATGCATCGCGGGTGGACGCGGCCGGCGGATCCATCAGGGACCGCACCGTCAGGGCAAAGGCACGCATCCTGGCAACAGTGGCTGAGCTCAGCGGAGCCCAATTGAGCCGGGTGGACATCAGGATCAGCGGAGCAAAGATCAGCGAAGGGGGACGGGTGCGATGAGCAGGCGCCAGGAGGACCAGTCGCCGGACATGGGACGGATCCTGTACCGCGAAACGCATTCAACACGTGCAGTGGTGGCCACTGCCGCGGCAGTCCTCGTCATTGTCGCCGCCGCCTACGGCCTCCTTGAAGCCGGGGTGCACGCCATCGGCCAACCTGCCTGGCTGATCGAGCCGCAGGTGGCCGCTGAACGCCTGGTTGCCCTGCCTGCGGGGATCACGCCGCTGCTGCTGGGCGCCATCGGAGGCGTGCTGGCGATGTTCGGCCTCGTCTTCTTCCTCAACGGGATCCTTCCGGGACGCCGTGCCCGGCATGTGCTGGCCTCCGGCCGGGATACGGGGGGCCCTGCCGTGGTGGTGGACGACGAAGTTGTGGCCTCCTCGCTGGCCCGGCGTGCCCGGCTCGCCGCGAACGTCACGCCCGAACAGGTCATGGTGGTTGTCTCGAAGCGCCAGGTGGTGGTGAATGTGCGGCCCACGTCAGGCGTGCCGGTGGAGCACGATGCCGTGCTGGCCGCCGTCGAAAGCGAACTTGCTGCCATGGCGCTGGACCCCTCGCCTGTGGTGCAGGTGAATGTTGCGCCGTCGGGAGTTATCGGGGCATGAACAGCACACCCACCCTGCTCAACCGGATCCTCATCGCCGTCCTGGGCCTGAAACTGCTGGCCGCGGGCGTCCTCTTGATACTGCTGGCTACCGTCCCTGCCGTCGCTTCATGGTGGCACTCCTGGTCCGCCGGGGTCTGGGCCGGAGCCAACCAGGCCTTCAGCGCCACACGGTTCCCGGGGCGGTCCGAAAGTTGGCTGTGGATCCTGGTGGCCCTGGTCCTGCTGGTGCTGATCGGGCTCATGGTGGCCTGGGTAGCCCAGCAAGGAAAAGGCCGGGCGGACCTCCTGGCCTTGGAATACGATCCAGGTGAAGTGCCCGGCGACGTCCGGATCGGCGGGGGAGTGGCTGAGCAAGCCCTGAAGCACGCCCTCGCAAACCGGCCGGACCTGGCGGGGGCCACTGTGGCCACTTACGACGTCAAAGGGACCCCGGCACTGAAGATCCGCCTGCTGCCGCGCCAGGGGGTGGCCCCGCACCTGCTCGCAGACGAGGTGCACGCGCTGGTGGGCGCACTTGAGACCGTGGTGGGAACAAGGATTCCCGTGCTGATCCACATCGGCGCCGGTGCACGGACGCGCTTCCGCAGGGCAGAGCGCGTCCGCTGACCGGCAGCGGTCCTAATCCTTGGTGAGGTAGACGGTGCAGTCCACCGGCACCTCGTCCATGCCGTTCCAGTCGGCAGCAGGCTCAAGGCCGCTCGAAAGAACCACGGAATAGCCCTCGGGGACCGGAGCGGAGGCGAAGCCCAGGTTGCCCAGGACCAGTACGTCCCCGTTGTGGAAGGCCAGCAGCCCGCTGTCCGGGGCGTGTACCTCAGCCCAGCTGAAGGAACCCCTGCCGAGCTGCCGGGCTGAGCGGAACGCAAGCGCGGCCCGGTAGAGCTCCAGGGTGGAGCCCTCCACGCCTTCCTGCTGGTCGGCCGCCAGCGGACCAAAGCTTTCCGGCTGCGGAAGCCAGGGTGCTGCTGCACTTCCGGTTGCTGCAAAACCGTAACCGGGCGCTTCCTGTCTCCACGGCAGCGGGACACGGCAGCCGTCCCGGCCGATCTCTGCCCCCTTGGTCCTGTGGAACGTCGGATCCTGCCGTGCCTCCGCCGGGAGCGTGGTGTGCTCCGGAAGGCCCAGTTCCTCGCCCTGGTACAGGTAGGCCGAACCCGGCAAGGCCAGCGAGATCAGCGTGGCTGCACGGGCGCGGGCCAGTCCCAACGCGGGCTCAGGCTGCTCATCGTCAGCGGCGATGCCCTTGGGAAAGGTGGTGGGGTCCTTGAGTCCGAACCGGGTGGTGTGGCGGACGGTGTCGTGGTTGCTCAGCACCCAGGTGCAGGGCGCTCCCACCGAGGCGGCGGCGTCCAACGACGACTCAATGGCCTCCGCCATCCGCTCGGCGTCCCAGCCGGCCAGCAGGAAATCGAAGTTGAAGGCCTGCTGCATTTCGTCAGGCCGGGTGTAGCGGGCCAGCCGTTCCGCCGGCTCCACCCAGGCTTCGGCAACCATCATACGGTCGCCGTCGTACTCGGCCAGGACCCGGTGCCAGTCCCGGTAAATGTCGTGGACGCCGTCCTGGTCGAAAAACGGCGAGGGCGGATAAACGGGTGAGACGGCGCGGTGCGGCTCCTCCGCATCAGTATGGGCGCCGGGGGCGTCGCCGGGAGGGAGCGGCTCCCGCTTCACTTCCGGCGTGCCCTCAACCATGGCGGCAACGCCCTCCCAGTCGGGCAGGCCCGCCTCCTTGACCAGGCCATGGGCGACGTCCACCCGGAAGCCGTCCGCGCCGCGGTCCAGCCAGAAGCGCAGCACCGAGCGCATCTCCTCATGGACCTCCGGGTTGTCCCAGTTCAGGTCCGGCTGTTTAGTGTCGAAAAGGTGGAGGTACCACTCGCCCGGTGAGCCGTCCGCCTCGGTGATCCGGCTCCAGGCCGGTCCGCCGAAAATCGATTTCCAGTTGTTGGGTGCCCGGTTGCCGTCTCCGGAGCCGGGAACATCGTCCTTGCCCTGGCGGAAGATGTACCGGCCGCGCTCAGGGGAGCCGGGAGGTGCGGCCAACGCTTCCTGGAACCATGCATGCTCGTCGGAAGTATGGTTGGGAACCAGGTCGACAATGACCTTCAGGCCGCGCCGGTGAGCTTCCTGCAACATTGCATCGAAGTCTTCCAATGAGCCGAACAGGGGGTCCACCTGGCGGTAGTCCGCCACGTCGTAACCCGCATCCGCCTGGGGTGATTTGTAGAACGGTGAGAGCCAGACGGCGTCCACGCCCAGCTGCTGCAGATAGGGCAAACGGTCCGTTACGCCGCGAAGATCCCCCATGCCATCGGCGTTGCCGTCCGCAAAGGACCGGGGATAGATCTGGTAGACGACGGCGTCGGCCCACCAAGGTGTTCGCGTTGGCTCGCCGGCGGGAACGTCCGGGTTGGACATTTGGTTCCTCTCAGATAACTTTTTGATGTAAACGCTTGCATAACCTGTCGCAACCTTACTAGTGTGAGCGTCACCACATCAACCTCACTAGCAAACGCACTGTCGACGTACTTGTCACTCAGCGAGGAGCTTCAAGCCAATGAAAACCCCTAGATTCCTACTCCCGGCAGCTACTGCCGGCATTCTGGCCCTGACGATGACCGCCTGCGGCGGCGGCGGTGGCGGGACCACGGGCGGCGGCGGCGGCGATGCCGAGGCCAACCTCGACAAGCGGGGGCCCATCACCTACGTCCAGGGCAAGGACAACAGCAACGTTGTCCGTCCACTGATTGAGAAGTGGAACGCGGCCCATCCGGACGAGAAGGTCACGTTCAAGGAGCAGACGGACCAGGCTGACCAGCAGCACGACGACCTCGTCCAGAACTTCCAGGCCAAGAACGCGGACTACGATGTGGCCAGCGTCGACGTCGTATGGACCGCAGAATTTGCCGCCAAGGGCTGGCTGCAGCCGCTCAAGGACAAGATGGCCATCGAGACCGAGGGGATGCTGGAGCCCACGGTTGAAGCAGGTTCCTACAAGGGCACCCTTTACGCCGCTCCCGTTTCCTCCGACGGCGGCATCCTGTACTACCGCAAGGACCTCGTTCCCGAGGCTCCCAAGACCTGGGACGAGATGATGGACATGTGCTCCATCGCCAAGCAGAACAACATTGGTTGCTACTCCGGCCAGTTCAAGCAGTACGAAGGCCTCACGGTCAACGCCTCGGAAGCCATCAACTCGGCCGGCGGTTCTGTCCTGAACGATGAGGGCAAGCCGGACCTGAACACTCCCGAGGCTGAAGAAGGCCTGAACAACCTGGTTGATGCCTTCAAGAACGGCAACATCCCCGCCGAAGCGATCACCTACCAGGAAGAGGAAAGCCGCCGCGCCTTCCAGGACGGCAAGCTCCTGTTCCTGCGCAACTGGCCTTACGTCTACAACCTGGCAACCACTGAGGGTTCGTCCAAGGTCAAGGATGTGCTGGGCATGGCTGCCCTCCCCGGCAAGGACGGTCCGGGTGCTTCGTCCCTCGGCGGCCACAGCGCTGCCGTCAGCGTCTACTCCGACAACAAGGCAACAGCCCTGGACTTCGTGAAGTTCCTGATTGAAGAAGAGCAGCAGAAGTTCTTCGCAACGCAGGGTTCGCTGGCTCCGGTCTATGGCGCACTGTACGAAGACCAGGAACTGGTTTCCAAGCTGCCGTACCTGCCGGTTCTGAAGACGTCCATCGAGAACGCGGTTCCGCGTCCGGTGACGCCGTTCTACCCCGCTGTTACCCAGGCCATCCAGGAGAACGCCTACGCGGCACTCAAGGGTGAGAAGCCTGCCAAGCAGGCGCTGAGCGACATGCAGAAGTCCATCGAGTCCGCTGGCGCAGGATCGTAGTTTAGCCATGGCAACCGAATTGGGCCCGACGCCGGTCAAGCCGGCGTCGGGCACTCCCGATGTACACCACGCACCCAAGGGCGTAGGTGAAGACAACGCGATCCTCAGCCAGGGCAAGTGGGCATCCTGGCTGCTGGCCCCCACCATCATCGCCCTGGGAGTGGTGATCGTTTACCCGATCATCAGCGCCATCGTGATGTCGTTCCAGAAGGACGCGGGACTCGACCCCGCTACGGGCCTGTTTACCGCCGGCGGGCCGGCGGGCATCCAGAACTACGTCAACTGGCTGGGGCAGCAGTGTGCTGCCCCGGGCGGCGGCACCGTCGCGTGCCCCCCGGGCACCCTGGGCGGCCAGTTCTGGACCGCTACCGGAACCACCTTCCTCTTCACTGCCATCACGGTCCTCTTTGAAACCGTGCTCGGTTTCTGGATGGCCATGATCATGGCGCGCACCTTCAAGGGCCGCGCCCTGGTCCGTGCAGCTGTGCTCGTACCGTGGGCCATCCCCACGGCCGTCACCGCCCAGCTGTGGCTGTTTATGTTCGACTTCGAAGGCATCATCAACAAGCTGTTCAATGTCTCCATCCTCTGGACCGGCAGTGAATGGCCGGCCAAGTGGGCTGTGATCATTGCTGATACCTGGAAGACCACGCCGTTTATGGCGCTGCTGATCCTGGCAGGCCTGCAGATGATCCCGGCAGAGGTCTATGAGGCAGCAAAGGTTGACGGAGCTACCGCCTGGCAGCGCTTCCGGCTGATCACGCTTCCGCTGGTCAAGCCGGCACTGATGGTTGCCATCCTGTTCCGCACCCTGGATGCGCTGCGTATGTTCGACCTGCCGTACATCCTCACCGGCGGTGCCAACAACACCACCACCTTGTCCATCCTGGTCATCAACCAGATCAGGCAAGGGTTCAACTCGGCGGCCGCGTTGTCCACCATCACATTCATCATCATCTTCCTGGTGGCGTTCATCTTTGTCCGGTTCCTCGGGGCAAATGTCGTGGAGCAAAGCGGAGCCACCGGTAAGGGGAAGAAATGACCACCTCAACAGCAAACTCAGACCTGCGGGCACGCCAGGACAAGGGCCGCAAGACTGCCCAGAACCGCGAAAAGTGGGCAAGCGTCCGCACCTACATCAGTGCCGCCGTCATCCTGATCTGGTGCCTTGCGCCGGCCTACTGGATGGTGGTTACGGCGTTCCGCGAGGTGGGCTTCACCTACGACACAACGCCTTGGCCAACGCACGTAACGCTGGACAACTTCATCACCGCCTTCGATACCTCGTTCGGCAACAAGTTCGGCCAAGCACTCATTAACAGCATTATTATCGGCGTCACTGTCACAGTGATCTCGCTGGTGATCGGCGTCTTCGCAGCGTACGCACTGGCACGCCTGAACTTCCGGTTCAAGTACCTGGTGCTGGGCTTTATCCTGGGCGCTTCCATGTTCCCCGGCGTTGCCCTGATCACCCCGCTGTTCCAGTTGTTCACCAATATCGGCTGGATGGGCACCTACCAGGCGCTGATCATTCCGAACATTTCCTTCGTCCTGCCGCTCACCGTCTACACGCTGACCTCCTTCTTCCGCGAGATGCCGTGGGAGCTTGAAGAATCAGCCCGTGTTGACGGCTGCACGCAGGGCGAAGCGTTCCGGAAGGTCATCATGCCGCTCGCGGCACCGGCCATTTTCACCACCGCGATCCTGGCCTTCATCTCCTCCTGGAACGAGTTCCTGATCGCCAGCCAGCTGTCGAACGAAGCAACCAAGCCGGTCACGGTTGCCATTGCCAGCTTCGCCGGCGCTCAGCCGAACCAGATCCCGTACACCGCCATCATGGCAGCGGGCACCATCGTCACCATCCCCTTGGTGATCCTGGTGCTGGTCTTCCAACGCAAGATCGTCGCCGGCCTGACGGCTGGTGCAGTCAAGTGACAAACGGCCCTTCCCGCCCCCGGTCCACAGGGGCGGGAAGTGACCGCCGCCGGGTGAGGTCGGGACAGGATTTCGACATCATCATCGGCTTCCTGGGTTTCTGGGCGGTGGTCCTGCTTGTTGTCACTGTCTGGATGGAAGTGACCGCGCAGCCCGCACTGGGCTGGGCACTGGGCCTGCTGGCCATTCTCCTTGCGCTCTACGGGATGGTGCGTCTGCGCCGGAAGCTGCCGGACCGGAGGTAGGGCACGCGCCTGGCCCCCGCCGTCGGCCATCCGGCCCAAGGTAACACTGCGATACACACCGGCGCCGCAAATACTATGGCGTGGGGGCATCGCACGAAGCATGGCGGAGGCCTGCAGGAAGTATTGAGGGGGCACCGTGGCTCGCACAAGTGAAAGGTCCCAACGGGGCGGCCACAGTGGTGTCAGCATTGAGGACGTGGCCGCGGCAGCGGGAGTTTCCACCGCTACCGTATCCCGCGCCGTCCGGGGCCTGCCGCGGGTATCACCGGCCACCCGGGAAAAGATCCTTGAGGTGGCCGGGAACCTGGGCTATGTAGCGTCCAGTTCCGCGTCCGGCCTGGCAACGGGACGGACCAGGACCATCGGGGTGCTCGCCCCTTTCGTGAGCCGCTGGTTCTTCTCCAAAGCCATCGAAGGCGCGGACCGCGAACTTCACGCCCGGAACTACAACCTTTCGCTGTTCAACCTCGGCGGCCACGGCAGCAACCGGGAGCGGCTCTTCAGCAAGACCATGGTCTACAAGCAGATCGACGCCCTGCTGGTCCTGTGTATGGCGCTGTCCCATGACGAACTGGACCACCTCCAGAAGATCGACATCCCGCTGGTGGTGGTGGGCGGGCATGTGGAAGAGTGCGCCTACATCGGTATCGATGACTATGCCGCCGCCTCCACCGCAGTCCGGCACCTGATCGACCTCGGCCACCGCAACATCGCGCTGCTCCATGGCGACGACGAAACTGATTTGAACTTCGATGTTCCCCGCGTCCGGATCCTGGCTTTCAAGGATGTGATGACCGCCGCCGGCCTCCCCACCCGGCCGGAATGGGACGAATGGGGGGACTTTACGGTCCGCAGCGGGCAGGAGGCGTTCCGCCGTCTCTGGGCCAAGGGCGGGGACAGGCCAACCGCCATCTTCTGCGCTTCGGACGAGATGGCCATGGGCGTCATTTTTGAAGCCTTGCGGCTGGGGGTCCGGGTGCCGGAGGAACTCTCCGTGGTGGGCATCGACAACCATGATTTCGCCGACGCCATGGGCCTGACCACCGTAGGCCAGCGGCCCGACGAGCAGGCCGAGCTGGCCACCAAGATGCTCCTCGATGAACTGGACGGGGACACCGGGGCGGTCCGGTCCGCCGTCGCGCCGCACGAACTGATCGTCAGAAGGACGACGGCGCCGCCCCAGTCCTAGGGGTTAAGTTCAGTTCGGAGCCGGTTCCGGACGCCCTTGTCAGGACGAACTGTGAGGGCGCCCGCTGTCAGGACGCACGGGCCAGTTGCCGGATGGGGATCCAGCGTGACGCCAGGCGCCGGTATGCAGCGGCAGCGCCGGTCATGTCGCCCTCAGCCAGGCATTCAATGCCCAGCCGGATGTCCATGGGCGAATCGTCCGGGTACACCTTGTCAGCCACGGCCCCGTAGTCCAGTTCCACCATCGACTCCACGTGGAACGTCTCCAGCCACTCGGTGAGCTGGGCGAGGTCGTCGAGCATGTCCAGGTCCGGCGCCGCGAGTGCCAAGTTGGCCACGGCGTAGCGGGCCCGTTCCAGGGCTTCGGTGATGGGCGCCCATACGCGGACCGTGAGGATCCGGCCGGCAGCCTCCACCACGTCCTTGTGGTCCTGTTCCATAAACAGGGAAAACCAGCTGAAGGGGATACCCCAGGTGGATGCCCGGGTGTGGACGCGGATGGACCCGTCGCGGGCCTTCACCTGGTCGATCCGTTCCTGGTGCTTGTCCCGCTGCTCCTCGGGAATCAGCAGCTCGGCCAGCGGGCCGTGGATGCCCTCCATCAGGGCATTGGCAGCCAGGCCCGCCCGCAACACCAATTGGCTGGGACAGTACAGCAGCACCGGGTCGGCGTCAGCGCCGTCGTCGTCCGCTCCGGCCGGCGCCGCCGGGGCAGTGGTGACGCGCACCAGGTCGGTGCGCCCCGTGGGAAACGGATCGCCGCCGGAACGGGTGATGCGGCCGAGCGAGGCCAGCAGTTCGGCGTTTTCGACGGCGGCACGCGAGGCAGAGCGCGCCCCGGCGGCCTGGATCGCGGCGCGCTGCTCCTCCGGGAAGGCATCCAGCGGTTCGTAGACGCGCAGGGTTGACGAGAACGGCAGGCCGGCCTGGCCCCGGTAGAGGTTTCCCGTCATCACGGTCTCCTTGAATGGGTCCAGGATTCTGTCATCAGTCGGCCAGTTCCACCAGCACCGGGGCGTGGTCCGAGGCGCCCTTGCCCTTGCGCTCCTCGCGGTCGATCGCGGCGCCGGTGACGCGGGCGGCCAGGGCCGGAGAGGCCAGGACGAAGTCGATCCGCATGCCTTCCTTTTTCGGAAAGCGCAGCTGCGTGTAGTCCCAGTAGGTGTAGACCCCCGGGCCGGGAGTGTAGGGCCGCACCACATCGGTGAAGCCGGCCGACTCGAAGGCGTGGAAGGCCGCGCGCTCCGGCGGGCTGACGTGGGTGTAGCGGTTGTTGACGAAGAGATCGATGTCCCAGACGTCCTCGTCGAACGGGGCGATGTTCCAGTCGCCCATCAGCGCCACCTGGGCTTCGGGGTTCTGCGCCACCAGTTCCTGGGCGTGTGTCTTCAGGCTTTCCAGCCATTTGAGCTTGTACGGCATGTGTTCGTCGTCCAGCGAGCGGCCGTTGGGCACGTAGAGGCTCCAGATCCGGACGCCGGCGCAGGTGGCGGCCATGGCGCGGGCCTCCTGCACGGGGTCCTTGCCCGCCTTGCCGAACGAGGGCTGGTCCAGGAACGTCCGCTCCACGTCGTCGAGCCCCACCCGGGAGGCGATGGCTACACCGTTCCATTGGTTGACGCCGAAGTGCGCCACCTCGTAGCCCATCCGTTCAAAGAGCTCCCAGGGGAAGTTGTCATCCTTGCACTTGGTTTCCTGGATGGCCAGCACGTCGCAGTCGCTGCGCTGAAGCCAGGCTTCCACACGGTCGGCACGGGCACGGAGCGAATTCACATTCCAGGTAGCAATCTTCACGTTCCTAACTTACCTTGGCGGTGCGGCCGCAGGTAAAGCACGCTGCGGCAGCCCGGCGCGGGCTGTATCCGGGGGTGCGGGGGCCGGTGGAGTTTAGTTGGAAGTCCGAGTATATTCGCAACCACAGATGACCTGGGTCACATACAAAGGAGCGTCCGCTCATGGTGCGCGAGCTTTCCCACTACGTCGGCGGCCAACAGGCAGCAGGCATGTCCGGCCGCTTCGGCGAGGTCTTTGATCCCTGCACTGGCGCGGTCCAGGCCCGCGTGCCGCTGGCCAGCCGGGACGAGGTCCGCAACGCCGTGGCCGCCGCCGCGAAGGCCCAGGAGGAATGGGCGGCCATGAACCCGCAGCGCCGGGGGAGGATCCTGATTCGGTTCGTGGACCTGGTCAACCGGGATATGGACGGGCTGGCGCGGCTGCTGTCCTCCGAACATGGAAAGACCATCGCGGACTCCCGGGGAGACATCCAGCGGGGGCTGGAAGTGGTGGAGTTCGCCGCCGGCGCGCCGCACCTGCTCAAGGGTGAGTTCTCCACCGAGGCCGGATCGGGGATAGACATCCATTCGCTGCGGCAGCCCCTGGGCGTGGTGGCCGGGATTACCCCGTTTAACTTTCCCGCCATGATCCCGCTGTGGAAGTCCGGGCCGGCCCTGGCTGCCGGCAACGCGTTCATCCTCAAGCCCTCCGAACGCGATCCTTCCGTGCCGCTTCGGCTGGCCGAACTGTACTCCGAAGCGGGCGTCCCGGACGGGGTGTTCAACGTGGTCAACGGGGACAAGGAAGCCGTGGACGCCCTCCTCGAGGACCCGCTTGTCAAAGCCGTCGGGTTCGTGGGCTCCACCCCGATTGCCCAATACATCTACGCCACCGCCGCTGCCCACGGAAAGCGGGCGCAGTGCTTCGGCGGTGCCAAGAACCACATGGTGGTGATGCCCGACGCAGACCTGGACCAGGCCGCGGACGCCCTCATCGGCGCCGGGTACGGCTCCGCGGGGGAACGCTGCATGGCCGTTTCAGTGGCCGTTCCGGTGGGACAGGAAACAGCTGACCGGCTGGTGGCCAGGCTGCAGGACCGGGTCACGTCGCTCAAGGTGGGGCACAGCCTGGACCAGGGCACTGATTTCGGCCCCGTGGTCACGGCTGCCGCCAAGGAACGGATCGAGGGTTGCATCCAGGCGGGTGTGGACGAGGGCGCCACCCTGCTGGCGGACGGCCGGGGCCTCACGGTGGAAGGCTACAAGGATGGCTTCTGGGTGGGCCCCACCCTCTTCGACCACGTGACACCCGAGATGGACATCTACCGGCAGGAAATCTTCGGCCCCGTCCTCAGCGTTGTGCGGGCCGCCGACTACGACGAAGCGCTCCGGCTCTGCAGCGAAAACGAGTACGGCAACGGCGTGGCCATCTTCACCCGCGACGGGGACGCCGCCAGGGATTTTGCCACCAGGGTGGACGTGGGCATGGTGGGCATCAACGTCCCCATCCCGGTACCCCTTGCCTATTACACGTTCGGTGGCTGGAAGGCATCAGGGTTCGGCGACCTCAACCAGCACGGCGCCGACGCCTTCCGCTTCTACACCAAGACGAAAACGGTTACCACCCGGTGGCCATCAGGGATACGGCACGGGGCCAGCTTCGTTATGCCGGAAGGAAGCTGATGGCGGACACCACGGAAACCGGTACGGAAAACAATGCCGAAGTGCTGTTTGAGCGCCGCGGGCAGTTGGGGGTGGTCACCCTCAACAGGCCCCGCGCGGTAAACGCGCTGACTGCCGGCATGGTGGAGGCGTTGTTGGACCAGCTCACCGCCTGGGCGGACGACGACGGCGTTGCCACGGTTGTGGTGCGCGGGGCCGGGGACAGGGGGCTGTGTGCCGGCGGCGACATTGTGGCCATTTATGAGGACATCCCCGCCGGGGGAGGTCGGACGGCCGGCTTCTGGCAGACCGAGTACCGGGTGAACTCGCTGATCGCCCGCTACCCCAAGCCCTATGTTGCCCTCATGGACGGGCTGGTCCTGGGCGGGGGCGTGGGAATTTCCGCCCACGGCTCCGTGCGGGTGGTGACGGAACGCACCCGGATGGGAATGCCGGAGACCACCATTGGTTTTGCACCCGACGTCGGCGGGACCTTTTTGTTGTCCCGCTCGCCCGGCGAGGCGGGAACCCATGCTGCGCTGACCGGCGCGCACTTGAGTGCGGGCGATGCGCTCCACCTCGGGCTGGCCGACCACTACGTCCCGTCCGCCAGTCTCGCGGAACTGCTGGCGGCGCTGGAAAGCGAAAGTGCGGATGCCGCCGTCGTGCGTTTCACCGAGGACGCTCCGCCCTCGGCACTTGCCCGGCAGCGGGGATGGATCGACAGCTGCTACGCCTCTGACGACGCCGGGGAGATCGTCCGGCGGCTCCGGAACTTTGACGGGGAAGGGGATGAGGAGGCAGCCAACGCCGCCGAGACCATCGAGGCGAAGTCGCCCACCTCCGTGAAGGTCACGCTGGCGTCGCTGCGGCGGGTGCGCGGAATGACCCTCGATGAAGCCCTGGCACAGGAATACCGGGCGGGACTGCGGTTCCTGGCAACGCCCGATTTCCGCGAGGGGATCCGGGCCCAGGTGGTGGACAAGGACCGCACACCCCGCTGGCGCCCGGCAACTCTCGCCGAGGTGCACCCTGAAGAGGTGGAGCGCTTTTTTGAGCCGCTGGGCAGCAGGGAACTGGACCTTGGAGTGAAGGAGACGGGCCATGCCTGAGAACTACACCATCGCGTTCCTGGGCCTTGGCCATATGGGCGGACCCATGGCAGTCAACCTGGTCAGGGCCGGCTACACCGTGGCGGGTTTCGACGTGGTGCCTGCGGCGCTTGACGCTGCGCGGGCTAACGGGATACCTGTTGCTGCCAGCGCCGCTGAAGCAGCCTCCGGTGCTGCTGTAGTCCTGACCATGTTCCCCAGCGGCAGGCACGTGCTGGACGCCTACCAGGGAAGCGGCGGCGGACCCGGCCTGCTGGCTGCTGCTGCCCCCGGAACCATGTTCCTGGACTGCTCCACCATCAATGTTGACGAAGCCCGCGAAGCAGCCAGGCTGGCCATCGACGCCGGCCACCGGTCAGTGGATGCTCCGGTTTCCGGCGGCGTGGTGGGTGCCGAGGCCGGGACGCTGACATTTATGGCGGGCGGCGATCCGGAGGACTTCGAGGCAGTGCGTCCACTGCTCGAAGTGATGGGCAAACGCGTGGTGCACTGCGGCGCCCACGGCGCCGGGCAGGCTGCCAAAATCTGCAACAACCTGATCCTTGGTGCCTCCATGATTGCCGTGAGCGAGGCGTTCGTCCTGGGGGAGAAGCTGGGCCTGAGCCATCAGGCACTGTTCGATGTGGCATCGGCAGCGTCCGGGCAGTGCTGGGCGTTGACCACCAACTGCCCCGTGCCGGGGCCGGTCCCCACCAGCCCTGCCAACCGCGATTACCAGCCCGGTTTCGCCGGAGCCCTGATGGCCAAGGACCTCAAACTTGCCGTGAATGCACTGCAGAGCACCGGAGTGGCGGCCCGGGTGGGTCCGCTCGCCGCGGAAATCTACGATACGTTTGCCGCCGAAGGCGGCGCCGGCCGCGACTTCTCCGGAATCATTACGGACATCCGGGATAAGTCCGAGGTTGGGGACGGGGCGGGGAACAAGAACCAGCCCGGAAGCAGTAGCGCTCCGCAGGCGGCAACAACGGGTACAGCAGGCAGTGCAGCGCAGGACGATGGGAGCCCTGAATGACGGAATACACGAACATCCTGGTGGAACAGCGCGGCCGGGTGGGGCTGGTGACGCTCAACCGGCCACAGGCGCTCAATGCCCTGAACAAGGCCACCATGGAGGAGCTCGTGCAGGCCGTCCGCGCCATGGACTCGGATCCCGAGGTGGGAGCGGTGGTGATCACCGGCTCCAGCAAGGCGTTCGCCGCCGGCGCTGACATCAAGGAAATGGCGGCCCAGGGCTACATGGATATGTACGCCGCGGACTGGTTCCGGGGGTGGGAGGACTTCACCCGGGTCCGTATTCCCACCATCGCGGCAGTCTCCGGATTCGCGCTGGGCGGCGGCTGCGAACTGGCCATGATGTGCGATCTCATCATTGCCGGGGACAATGCCAAGTTCGGCCAGCCCGAGATCAACCTGGGGGTGCTGCCCGGTATGGGCGGATCGCAGCGTCTCACCCGGGCCATCGGCAAGGCCAAGGCAATGGACCTCATCCTCACCGGCAGGTTCATCGGCGCGGAGGAAGCTGACCGGTGCGGCCTGGTGTCCCGCGTGGTTCCGGCCGAGGACGTGGTGGACGAAGCCATTAAGGCTGCGGAAGTGATCGCGTCCAAGTCCAAACCAGTGGCCATGGTGGCAAAAGAGGCCGTGAACGCGGCCTTCGAAACCGGCCTCGCCCAGGGAGTGGTGTTCGAGCGCCGGCTCTTCCATTCACTCTTCGCCACGGAGGACCAAAAGGAAGGCATGGCGGCCTTCACTGAGAAGCGCCAGCCTGAATTCCGGCACCGCTAAGCGTCAACGACTGCCGGTAGGCGGACAGATCTGCTGCCATCTCCTCCGCCATCAGGTGGTTGTTGATGATAACGGCGGTCCACGCGGCAGTTGCTGCGGACGCGAGGACCTGTGCTTTCAGGTCGGCCACATTGCCCGCTGCCCAGACGCCGGGGACGGACGTAGCGCCGTCGGCATCGGTGGCCAGGTGCGTTCCCGCTCCCGACGGGTGCGCCGACGGGGCCAGGCCGAGGCCGGCGAGGCCCTCCAGCCGTGCATGTGCCGTTGGCCCCGCCACCACAGCCTGCACTGCAAGCTCCGGACCGCCTGCCAGTGCGATGCCCCGCACGCGGTCACCTGCCACGCGCACGGATTCCACCTGCCCCGCAACCACCTTGATCCCGCGGGCCGCCAGTTGTTCAGCCTCCGCCTCCGAGGGGACAACCAGATTGTTCAGGAACAGCGTGATGTTGCTGCTCCACTGCCGGAAAAGCAGGGCCTGGTGCACTGACCAGGGACCGTTACCCAGGATGGCGATCGCCTGGTCCTGGACTTCCCAGCCGTGGCAGAACGGGCAGTGCAGTACTTCCTTGCCCCAGCGTTCCCGGAGGCCGGGGATATCCGGGAGTTCGTCCCTCAGCCCGGTGGCAACAAGGACGCGGCGTCCGCGCAGTTGCATGCCGTCGTCGAGCGTTACTTCGAAGCCCTCTGCCAGGCTGCCCCGGCTGGCTGCCACGGTGCCCCGGACCACCCGCGCTCCGTATCGCTCGGCCTCCGCCCGGCCGATGGCCAGAAGTTCGGCGGGTTTGATGCCGTCCCTGGACAGGAAGCCGTGGACGCCTTCAGCAGGGGAATTGCGCGGGTCCCCGCTGTCTATCACGATGACTGACCGGCGGGACCGGCCGAGCATTTGTGCCGCGCTGAGGCCGGCCGCGCCGCCGCCGATGATCAGGACATCGGCGATTGATGAGTTGTGGTTTGTCATGGTTCCCATGGTGTCCCGCCTCGGTTTGTGCTGGCAAAATAATTTGCCGGAATGGCAAGATGAGGGCATGGAAGAACAGATCGACGATGTCCTGGCAGCGGTGGGCCCCAGATTGCGGGTGCTTCGGCAGGCAGCCGGCATCACGCTCACAGCATTGTCCGAAACCACTGGCATATCCGTAAGCACGTTATCCAGGCTGGAGTCCGGCCAGCGCCGGCCAAACCTCGAGCTGCTGCTGCCGCTGGCCAAGGCATACCAGGTTCCGCTGGATGAACTGGTGGGCGCTCCGGCCACGGGAGATCCCCGGGTGCACCTGCGGCCCCTCCAGGTGCGGGGAATGACCATCATTCCGCTGACCAAAAAGCCCGGCGGCATCCAAGCCTACAAGCACATCCTGCCCGCCGGGCGGCTGGAGGAACCCAACCCCCAGGTGCACGAAGGATACGAGTGGCTGTATGTGCTTAACGGCAGGCTGCGGATGGTCCTGGGTGGCCGGGACCTGGTGCTTACTGCGGGGGAAGCCGCGGAATTCGACACCAGGGTCCCGCATTGGTTCGGCCGCGCGGACGGCAACCCGGTGGAGTTCCTGAGCCTCTTTGGCACCCAGGGGGAGAGGATGCACGTCCGGGCCAAGCCTGCCTGATGCAGGCCGGGCCCAGCTTCTACACAGGTGCGTAAGGTAGACAGAACCGGGAAGACAGCATGGCTGCGGCGTGGATGGGGAGTTTTATGTGGGGGACGGCATCGGACGCGGGCGGTTCGGCGGATAACCTGACAGGGTTGGTGGGCGTGTCTGCCCGCGGCATCGAGCAGCTCGGGGAATGGGGTGTGGGGCTCTTCACCCTGGCGGAAACAGTGGTGCCGCCCATCCCCAGCGAAGTCATCCTGCCGCTGGCCGGCTACCTTGCCCGGCAGGGCTCCCTGAACCTGCTCCTGGTTTTTGTGACCAGCACGCTGGGCGCCTACCTTGGCGCGGTGTTCCTGTACTGGCTCGGGGCCAAGCTTGGCCTGGAGCGCTCCATCCGCGGGCTGTCCAAGCTTCCGTTGGTGGACCGGGAGGACTTTGAACACGCGGCCGGTTGGTTCCGCCGCCACGGACGGTCGTCCATCTTTTTCGGGAGGCTGCTGCCCGGCGTGCGGAGCCTCATTTCCCTTCCGGCCGGCGCTGCAGCCATGCCGCTGGGCACGTTCACTATTTACACGCTCGCCGGCAGTGGGCTCTGGAACGGGTTGCTGCTGGGGTTCGGGTACCTGCTGGGCACGCAGTACCGGTTGATCGAGGAATACTCCCGCTTCCTGAACTACGCGGTGTATGCGGCGGTGGGCGTCACCGTAATCCTGCTGGTCGCCCGGCGGATCAAACGCGCCAAAGCACCGCGCTGACCCTGCTCTCCCTGCCTGACCCTGCTCTCTGCTGGCACTGTCTCCTGCCTGACCCGGCTGCCCGGCCTGCCCCTGCCTCGTACCTGGCCTTGCCTCCTGCCGGCCCGTTCAGGCGTCGGTGAAATCGCCGGCATTCCGACGGAAATCTCCCAGTATCCGGATCAGTTGATCGACGTCCTCCGGGCCGAAACCGGAGGCGCCGAAAACCTCGGAGTTGAGTGCCGCCGTCGAACGTTTCGCCAGGGTGCGGCCGTCAGGAGTGAGCTCAACCAGCGTGGTGCGCCCGTCGGTTGGATGGGGAGAGCGGCGCACCAGCCCGGCGTCCTGCAGCCGGTCAACCGCGTTGGTGATGGAGGTGGGGTGGACCTGGAGGAGCGTGCTCGCTTTCTTCATGGGTAGGGACCCGTTCCTGGCGAAGCTCAGCAGGGCGAGCAGTTCGTAGCGTGCGAAAGTCAGTCCGAAAGGCTTCAGCACCAGTTCGATCCGGGCGAGCAGAATCTGCTGGGTCCGCATAATGGCGGTAATGGCGGCCATGGGAGCGGCCACGTCCGCCCAGCCGCGTTCCTCCCAGTTCCGGCGGGCATCAGCGATGGGGTCACGGGAGAGCGGGATGCCCATAGCCAGCCTTTCGCCTGTGATGTGCCTCACGCGTTGGGTGAGCCTGTGCAATATACTAGGACATCCAACGGTTTCGTAAAGCAGTCTGGCAGAGCGAGGGGACCAATGCCCGGGCAGCCCGCAGGACATCACGGAGCAGCGCCCTTTCCTGATGCGGACCTGATGTACATCGTTGACCTCCTGGCGCCTCCGGAACGGGACACGTATTTCCGCATCCGCCAGTTCCTCCAGTCCTCTGTCCGCCAGGCCTCCATTGAGTACTGGAATCGCGAAGAGTTCCCCTTCGGGCTGCTGGCGGACCTGGGAAAGCATGGCCTCGGCGCACTTCAGCTGGATGGAAGTTCCACACTGTTCAAAGGCCTGATGTACGTGGAGCTTGCCCGAGCCGACGTGTCCCTGTCGGCGCTCGCCGGCATCCACAACGAGCTCATTCTCGGGATGGTCAGCGAGCTGGGCTCCGGTGAGCAGAAGGCCCGGTGGCTGCCTGGCCTGAAATCCTTCAGGCACCTCGGGGCTTTTGCGCTGACGGAGCCGGACCATGGCTCTGACATCGCCGGCGGGCTGGAAACCTCGGCCAGGCTGGAGGGCGGCGAGTGGGTCATCAACGGCGCCAAACGCTGGATCGGTGCTGCCACTATCGCCGACTTCGCCCTGGTCTGGGCCCGGGACGTGGCGGACGGTGAGATCAAGGGCTTCATCGTCGAAACGGACAGGCCGGGCTATACAGCCACCAAGATCTCCAACAAGATCGGCCTGCGGATCATGCAGAACGCGGACATTGTGCTGGCGGACGTGCGGATCCCCGCGGATAACCTGCTGCCCGGCGCCACGAGCTTTTCCAGGACCAACGAGCTCCTGCGGGACTCCCGCGCTTGGGTTGGCTGGCAGGGCGCGGGCATCCAGCTGGCCGCTTTCGACGTGGCCCGCGCCTACGCCCTGAGCCGTCGGCAGTTCGGCAGGGAACTGGCCGGCTTCCAGCTGGTCCAACAGCAGCTCGCCGACATGTTGGGCAACGCTTCGGCCTCGTTGGCGCTGATGGCGCAGCTGGCGCGCATCCAGCAGGAGGGAAAGCTGGAAATGGTGCAGGCCGCGATGGCCAAGGCCACAGTCACGCGTCTGGCCAGGGCCACGGTGGCCATGGGGCGCTCGCTGTTGGGCGGCAACGGAATCAGCAGCGACTACGAGATGGGCAAGCTGTTCGGCGACGCCGAAATTCTCTACACCTACGAGGGCAGCTACGAGATCAACTCGCTCATTGTGGGCAGGGCGGTCACTGGCAAATCCGCCTTCCATTAGGTACCCTGCCCGGCTGCGGGCGCAGCCGTTGTCCCGCCGCCCTGTGATCGGTAGCATCAAACACTAAGCCTGCTTAGTTTTATGCGGGGGGCCGTCCACCGGACAGAAAGGGATGCCGAATGCGTGTCAAGAATCCAGTTGTGGTGATCACCGGCGCCTCCAGCGGGATCGGGCGGGCCACGGCCCTTCGTTTCGCTGCGAAAGGGGCCCGGCTGGTCCTGGCCGCACGGGGAGCGGAATCCCTGGAAGACGTGGCCGGGGCCTGCAGGAAACGCGGTGCGAAAGCCATCGCCGTTCCTACCGACGTGACCGATGTGGGCGCCATGGAAGAACTGGCAGCCCGGGCCGAACAGGAGTTCGGGCGCCTGGATGTGTGGGTCAACAACGCCGCAGTGGGTGCCTTCGGCCTGCTGACCGAGATTCCGCCGAAGGATTTCCAGCGCGTCCTCGACGTCAACATCCTGGGGTACGTGAACGGTGCACGGGCCGCACTGCCCCGTCTCCGCGCGCAGGGAACCGGTGTCCTGATCAACGTGGCATCCATCGTGGCGGAAATCCCTTTGCCGTACTCCGCCGCCTATTCCATCTCCAAAGCCGCCGTGCGTTCCCTGAGCATCAGCCTGCGCTCCGAATTGGCCCGCGAAGGCGTTGACGGGGTGAAGGTCTGCACCGTTCTGCCTGCCACCATTGACACGCCCTTCTACCAAAACGCGGCCAATTACACCGGCCGGCGGCCCAAGGCGATGCCTCCTGTGTACACCGCGGAGCGGGTCGCGAAAGCCATCGTGGGGCTTGTGGACCGCCCGCGCCGGGAAACTGTCGCCGGAGGACTGGCCGGGCGCCTCCTGGTGCTGCAGCACAAGATGACCCCTGACGCCGTCGAAGCTACCACTGCGCGCCAAGTGGACAGGAGCCAGCTGTCCCGGCGGCAGTCCGCCCCCGTCACCTCGGGAAACCTGCACCAGGCCTCGCAGGGCATCCGGAAGACTTCCACCGGGGGCGGATGGCACGGACGACGCCGAACGGCACAACGGCGGATCGGCACCGCCGCGTTGCTCGCCGCAGGCATGCTCGCCGTGCGGAAGCGGCTGGGCTGAGAGCTGCGGGGCCATACCTGTCTCGCCAAGCCAGCCTCCGCCGTCGTGCTTCAGGCCTTACTGGAGGTTCCTGTCGGCGTAGGCTCGCAAGGCGTCCCGCACAAAGCCGGCGCCCGCCTCGCCACCGTAGTTTGCGGCGAAACGCGAATCGGCAACGTACATCTCACCCAGGCCCACCACGTAGCCTTTGACGTCTCCGCCGGGCTCCGACGCCGGAGTGCCGGGGATGGAGGTCAGCCACTCAACGTGCCGCCGTGCCAGGTCCTGCGCCTCCGGGCTGTCCGCGCTGAGTCCAGATTCAGAGGCGGCCGTCCAGTCCTTGCCCAGCTCTTCGGCCCGGGACTTCCACTCCTGCTTCTCCGCGGTTTCCATGCCGCGCCACCAGGCGTCCCCCTTCGCGTAGGCGTCCTTACCCCAGCGCTGCTCCACCTCGTCCTTGTATTGGGTGTGGTCGAAGCCGTCAAACATTTTCTCGGCCATGAGTTCGCCTCCTCCTTTTACTGTTTCAATCGTTTGCTGTACAGACAGGACCTGCCGTGCCAGCCGCTCCTGCTCCTGCCGGAGCCAGTCCAGGTGGCGGCTTAGCGCATTGACGGTGTCTGTCTCGTGCTGGAATACCTCGGCAATGGCCGGCAGCCCCAGGCCGAGTTCCCGGAGCAGGAGGATCCGCTGCAGCCGCAGGAGCGCTGCGCCGTTGTAGTAGCGGTATCCGTTGTTGCCAACGCGGCTGGGTTTCAGGAGCCCGATGTCGTCGTAGTGGCGCAGCGTCCGGCTGGTGGTCCCTGCCATCCTGGCGACATCCTGGATGGACCAGTCAGTGCCTGCGGTGGTTTCGGTTGCTTCCATGCTCCGAGCGTAGGGGTTGACGCAGCGTCAAGGTCAAGCGGGTTCTTCCGGGAACGGACGGCGAGGGGAACGGGGCCGCTGACGGTTGCGTGGAGAACGCTGGCGGGCCTGCGTAACGAGCCGGGTGAAGGCAAGAACAAAGACCGCTTCGATGAGGAGCATCAGGGCCACGAGCAGCCATTGTTGCTCGGCAATAAACACAATGGATCCTGCCAGGGCGAGGATGGTTCCGAGGACAAGGGTGTAGACGGCAAATCCGACGGCGACACGCGCGCTGCGGACCCCAGTGCGGAAACCGAAGCCCAGCGGTTCCCCGCCAGGATGCCCCGGGACACGATCCGGCACGGCGGGTGGGAGTTGGTCAAACTCCTCCCACGGATCCTTGCCCGCGTTGTTGCCGGGAACGTTGTCCGGGTGCTGTCCGGTCATAACCCAATTATCCCAAACCCGGCAACCCGACAGCTCCCCGGCAACGCTCTCTCACTTGATGCGGCATTTCGGGTGACGCTCTATCACTTGATGTGGGGTTTTGGGGAACGCTCTATCACTTAACGTCGGTTTTTTGGGAACGCTCCATCGCTCCCCGGGTCCCGTCGGGGACCTCCGGCACGAAGACCGCGGCAGCACCGCCGTCGCCCCCGCCCAAAGTGATAGAGCGTCGGGGGAAATGGCGCGTTAAGTGAGAGAGCGTGGGAGAAAATAGCGCGTTAAGTGAGAGAGCGTCGGAGGGGGGAGGGGACAGAAAAACAGCGGCCCCTCCAACAGGTGTTGGAGGGGCCGCTGCGTGGCGGGTTTCCTCCTGCAGGTGCGGGAGGACGCCGAAGCCTTAGAGCGGGCGGATGTTCTCTGCCTGCGGGCCCTTGGGACCCTGGGTCACATCGAATTCAACCTTCTGGTTCTCATCGAGTGAGCGGTATCCGCTGCTGGCGATTGCGGAGTAGTGGGCGAAAACGTCAGCGGACCCGTCATCGGGGGCAATGAAGCCAAAACCCTTTTCGGCGTTGAACCATTTAACTGTGCCTGTTGCCATGGCTGCATTCCTTCATGTGACTCTGATTCTCTCCCCGGACCCAGCGGTCCGAGGTGCGCGGAGAACGTCCCCCGCTGTCCCCAACGTACGGGGCCGGAGCCAACCTTGCAAGGGTATGGGCACTCGAAGTCGTCAACGCATGCCTTCGCGGCGGATTGCGGTGGCGATGGCAGCAGCCCTGGTGTCCACCCCGAGCTTGGCATAAATGTGCGCCAGATGGGTCTTTACCGTCGCCTCGGAGATGAAGAGACGTTGGCCCAGTTCGCGGTTGCTGAGGCCCTCGGTCAGGAGGCTGAGAAGTTCGGCCTCGCGCGGCGTCAGGATCTCGTCCGGGTTGCGCAGCTGCTGAAAAAGGCGGGACGCCACGGGCGCACTCATCACGCTTTTGCCCTGCACGGCGCCGCGGATGGCCGCGAAAATTTCGTCAGGGGCGGCGTCTTTCAGCAGGTATCCCATAGCGCCGGCATCCACCGCCCGGACAATATCGGCGTCGGAATCGTAAGTGGTGAACACCAGGATGGCCTGCCGGGCGTTCCGTTCGCGGATTTTCCGGATGGCCTCGATGCCGTCCATCCCCGGGCCCATGGCAAGGTCCATCACCACCACCGACACAGGATCCCGTTCCAGCAGCTGCAGCGCTTCTTCGCCGGACGCCGCCTCGGCCGCGACGTCGATATCCGGCTGGGTGCCGAGCAGCGCCCGCAGCCCGCTCCGTACCACGAGGTGGTCGTCCACCAGCAATACCTTGATGGGGCTCATTGTGTCCCTCCCGGGGCATCGGACTCTGCTGCGGGCAGTTGGGCTGCGACAACGGTCCCTTCGCCGGGTGCGCTTTCCACGGAGAAGACGCCGCCCAGCTGTTCCACGCGTTGCCGCATGGCGCGCAGGCCGTACCCTCCGGCGTCCGACGGCGGTGCTGCCGCCGCCGGATCAAAGCCGGCACCGTCGTCGTACACATCCAACGTGACGGCGTCCGGCAGGAAGCCGAGCGTCACTGTGGCCGTGGACGCGGAAGCGTGCAGTGTGATGTTTGAGGCGGCACTCTGGACCATCCGCAGGAGTGCGTGCCGGACGTCAGCCGGCACCGGCCGCGGTTCGCCGGTGACCAGGAGCCGGGCCGCCGGGACGTATTGCCTGGCTGCGACCAGAAGGGCGTCGGGCAATGGCGACCCGTCCAGTCCGGGGGAGGCGAGCTCGTGGACCAGGTTCCGGGTCTCGGACAGGTTGCCCCTCAGCAGTGCGGTAGCTTGGGCAAGGTCCGCCCGCGCTGCATCGCGCGGCCACGCCCTGCCGGCCGCTTCCAGCAGGAGGAGGCTGCTGGCCAGGCCCTGGGTGACGGTGTCGTGGATTTCCCGGGATACGCGTTCACGTTCGGCGATGGTTCCGGCCCGGCGCTCGCTGGCCGCGAGCTGTCCCTGTGCGAGCGATACTTCCGCGTGCAGGCGGCGCTGCTCCTCGGCGTCGTGCTGGATCCGGTCATAAACCAAGGTCAGCATCACACCCACGGCGACCGGGCCCAGGAGCATGGCCAGGTCGGTGCCCTCACTCAGCTTGAACAGGCCAGCGGCGGTGGCACCCGCTGTAACACCTGCCGCCACGTACGCTGCGGCTCCAGTGAAGACGCTGCGGCACAGGAAGAAGAGCGCGAACGAGCACCAGGCAAAGCTGGGGGCAGCGATGACCAGGACGGCCCACACGCCCAGCAGTGCGGCCATCCATGGGGCACCCGGACTGCCGCGCCGTGCTTGGACGGCGACGGCGACATACAGCAGGCAGGCGCCGGCGGCCAGGCACAAGACCAGGATGTTGTCTGCGGGGCTGTGGCGCATCACGTAGCGGACCAGCGACGCCACCAGGAGGACGCCGAAGCCAAGGTGTACCGCGGTGTCGATCCTGCCGAGGCGGGGGTGGCGCGGGAAGGTGCTGTTTGAGGAGCCAGCCCCGGCAGGCCCGGCACCACGCTGGTCCGGGGCTGGGGCGGCGTGGCTGGTGGTGGCTCGGGAAGGCATGGAAAGTCCGGTTCGGGAGGAGGGTTGCTAGCCACCATGCTATGGCCCCGGGCCCTGCTCCGTCTCTCAGCCTTTTGGCTGATACGGCTGGCCTTTCGGAGCAGCAGGCGCCAGCCAAAGGCCCGATGGCAGCCGCCCGGACTTTGGACAGGATGGGAAGGTACCCGGCCCGGAACCGCCGCTGGGGCTTAGAACCAAAGGAATCAGCATGAAGAAGTCCTCGAAAGTATTCGCCGTGGCCGCCGCCGGCGCCCTTGCCCTGACCGCCGCCGCGACTGTCACCGCAAACGCCGGCACCAGTGTTGCTCCAACGGCCGTCCCTGCTGCTGACATCCAGCCCGTGCCGGAGAACGTGGTCCAGCAGAACCGTATCTCCGTGGGCGCTTCCGCCAAGGCTGTTTCCGCTGCGCTCGCGAAGTGCCAGGCGGACAAGCTGCCCTTTGTCACCGTGGCACTGGTGGACCGCTTCGGCACCGTGCAGGCGCTCCTGCGGGGCGACAACGCCGCCGAGCACACCATCGAGGCCGCAAAGCAGAAGGCTTACACGGCGGCAGCCTTTGGCACCCCCACCAGTGAACTGGCCAAGCGGATCAACGGAAACGGCCCCAGCATCGCCGACCTCCCCGGCACCCTGTTCCTGGCCGGTGGCGTCCCGCTGAAGGTGAACGGTGTGTCCGTGGCGGGGATCGGCGTCGGCGGTGCTCCCGACGGGGCCCTGGATGCAGCTTGCGCCACGGCCGGTGCTGACGCCATCGCTGCTGCCGGGACTGCAAAGTAGGCTGCACGTATGACGTGGAGCCGCAGCGGGGCAGCACTCATTGCCGCAGGAGGCATGGCGGTGTTCCTGGCAGCGTGCCAGGTGGCACCTGGGGAAACGCAGCCGCCTCAGTCAGCTCCGCCGTCGGCCGTCAGCACGGAAGCGGAGCCAACCTCGGCAACCGCACCGCCGCCTGACCCGGTGACGGCCCCGCCGGTCCTGCCCGCGGATGAACAGGCGCAGCTCGATCAGGAACTGATTGCCGCTGCCAAGGCCAACAACGCGCCGCTCGTCGCTGAGCTGATCGGTCGCGGCGGAAACGTCAACACCAAGGATGCGATCCAGGACTCGGCATTCCTCTATGCGGGCGCCGAAGGGTTCAACGAGGTTCTGCGGTTGACGCTGGCCGCCGGGGCAGACGTTACAAGCACCAACCGCTACGGCGGCACAGCCCTGATCCCGGCCAGCGAACACGGCCACGTGGAAACGGTGCAGATCCTGATCGCGGCCGGGGTCCCGGTGAACCATGTCAACAACCTGGGCTGGACCGCCATGCAGGAAGCCATCCTGCTGAACAACGGCGGACCCAGGCAGCAGGAGGTGGTCCGGCTGCTCCTCGACGCCGGTGCCGACCCAAACATCCGGGACCCGGAGGGAAGAACGGCCCTGCAGAACGCCGAACGTCTGGGGTTCGCGGAGATTGCCGCCCTGATCCGCAGCCGCGGCTGAGCTCCAGATGCCGTCCCGCTGAGATTCCCCACCTTTTGCCGGAAATGACGACGGCGCGCCGCACTTTCCGTGCGACGCGCCGTCGTGGTCCCTCAAAGGTGGGGAAATCCGGCGGCCTACACAGCCTCGAGGACGCTGACGTAGTTGGCGATGCCCACGCCGCCCATGTTCTGGACGGCGGCGCGGCGGGGGCCGGCCAGCTGCATGTCCCCGGCGGTCCCGGTGAGCTGCATGGCGGCGATGACGTGCTGGGAAACGCCGGTGGCGCCTACCGGATGGCCCTTGGCCTTGAGCCCGCCGGAAACGTTGACCGGCAGCTTGCCGTCCTTGTACACCCAGCCTTCCTCGATGGCGCGCGCGCCCTGGCCCGGTTCGGTCAGGCCCATGGCCTCGTACATCAGCAGCTCCGCGATGGTGAAGCAGTCGTGCACTTCGGCGAAGTCCAGACCGTCGAGTCCCACGCCGGCCATCGCCAGTGCCCGCTGCCACGACACCCGGGTGGCGTTGAAGGCCACCGGATCCCGCCGCGCGGCCGGGAAGAAGTCGTTGGCGTGGCCAAAGCCGGCTAGCCTTACCGGGGCAGTGGTGCCGCCGGTAGCGGATGTGGACAGCACGACGGCGGCAGCACCGTCGGACACGGGGGAGCAGTCCGTGCGGCGCAGGGGGTCGGCGACCATGGGGTTCTTGTCCGACACCGTGCGGCAGAAGTCCTGGCCGAGGTCCTTGCGGAGCTGCGCGCAGGGGTTGTCCACGCCGTTGCGGTGGTTCTTGGCGGCGATGGAGCCCAGGACGTCGGAAACGCTGCCGTACCGCTTTTCGTAGTGCTTGGCTACCTCGGCGAACAGCCCGGTGAAGCCGGTGGTGGATGCTTTGCCGGCCATGTCGTAGTCGGCGCCCAGCAGGCCCGCGCCTACAACGTCGGCTCCGGCGTGCGTCATCTTCTCCGCACCGATCACCAGCACCGTTTTCGCGGTACCGGCCAGCAGGGACTTGGTGCCCTGCTGGAAGGCGGCGGATCCGGAGGCGCAGGCGTTCTCCACCCGGGTGGCTGGAACGTTTGCCAGGTCGGGGGAGACCTGCAGCGCCAGTGATGACGGGAACGCCAGGGGCATCATGCCGGAGTTGAACTGGCCGAGGTAGATCTCGTCGATCTGGCCGGGCTCGATGCCGGCGTTGCTGATGGCTTGGCTGGCAACCTGGACGATCAGCGACTCCAAGGTCTCGTCCGTCAGCTTCCCGAAACGGCTGTGTCCCCAGCCGGTGAGCAGGACATCCTTGCCGAACTGTTCCTGCAGGCTCATGCCGTTGCTCCTTCCAGGGCGGATTCCCCGACGCCGGACTCTCCGACACCGGACCCGTCCAGGGCAACAGTGAACTCCGCCTCCGTCTTCTCACGGATGTCCTCCAAGGAGACCCCGGGCGCCAGCCGGGTCAGGGTGAGCTGCCGCCCCCCGCCGTCGCGCTTTACGAGGTCAAAGACCGCAAGGTCGCTGATGATCCGGTCCACCACGCCAAGGCCGGTCAGCGGCAGGGTGCAATCGCGGACGATTTTGGCGCTGCCGTCCTTGGCGTTGTGCTCGGTGAGGACCACCACGCGCGGTGTCCCGGCGACGAGGTCCATGGCGCCGCCCATGCCCTTGACCATCTTGCCGGGGATGGTCCAGTTCGCGAGGTCTCCACTGCCGGAAACCTGCATGGCCCCCAGGATGGCCACTTTGACGTGGCCGCCGCGGATCATGCCGAAGGAGGTGGCGGAATCGAAGATGCTGCCGCCCGGCAGCACCGTGACGGTCTGCTTGCCGGCGTTGATGAGGTCGGCGTCCTCCTCGCCCTCGTACGGGAACGGCCCCATGCCCAGCAGACCGTTTTCGCTCTGCAGGACAACGCGGACGCCGTCGCGGAGGTTGTTGGCCACCAGCGTGGGGATGCCGATGCCCAGGTTGACGTAGTCGCCGTCGTTCAGTTCCTCGGCCGCGATGGCGGCCATTTCATCCCTGGTCCAGGCCATGGGGTTCTCCTTGTCGCTAGGTATTCGATGGTCAGACGGCCAGGGCTTCGGTTTCTGCGGAAACAGGACGCTGCCGCACGGTCCGCTGCTCGATGTCCTTGACCCTGTTGCCCGCCTGGACCAGGCGCTGGACGAAGACGCCAGGGGTGACGATGTGGTTGGGGTCCAGTTCTCCCGGTGCCAGAATCACCTCAGCCTCGGCGATGGTCAGGAGCCCTGCCGTCGCGACCACCGGGTTGAAGTTCCGGGCGGTGTACCGGTAGATGAGGTTTCCGTCCGTGTCCGCGGTGTGGGCATGGACCAGTGCGACGTCGGCGCGGATGGCGCGCTCCTGGACGTACGTTTCGCCGTCGAACACCTCGTGCGGCTTGCCTTCGGCAACCAGGGTGCCCACACCGGTTTTGGTGTAGAACGCTGGAATACCCGCACCGCCGGCCCGCAGCCGTTCAGCGAGCGTGCCCTGCGGGGTGAACTCGACTTCCAGGCGGCCGGCAAGATACTGCTCCGCGAACAGCTTGTTCTCACCGACGTAGCTGGCAACGACCTTCCGGACCTGGCCCGCCTCGATCAGGATGCCGAGGCCTTTGCCGTCCACACCCATATTGTTCGAGACCACCGTCAAGTCCTTCACGCCTGAATCCCGGACGGCGTCGATGAGGTCCGCCGGGATGCCGCTGAGGCCAAATCCGCCCACGGCAAGAGTCATTCCATCCCGCAGCGCCCCTTCAAGGGCGACGGCGGCAGCTGGCTGAAGTTTGGACATGGCGCCTCCTCGTTGAGTTCCCCGCAGATGCTGTCCACTTTGTGGACGATGGGTCTGGTTATGGACCCTACGGGCGGTTTGGGAGGGCTGTCAAGACAAGGAATAGTGCCAAAAATGCGCTCTCTTACACTGTGGACGGTAGAGTACTAGATGTCCATAATATGGATATACCAAGGAGGAAAGTGAGCAATTCCCCAATTCCGGGCGCCCAGGTGGTCAGCCGCATCGCAGGGCTGCTCCGGCTCGTCGGGCGCAGCCCGGACGGCATGCAGCTGTCCGCCCTGGTGAACGAATCCGGCCTTACCCGGCCCACGGTCCACCGGCTGTTGTCCTCGCTGGCTTCCGAGGGCCTGTTGGACCACGACCCCGCCAGCGGTCACTGGGTGCTGGGTCCGGAGATTTTCCTGATGGGGTCGGTGGCGTCGGCCCGCTTCCCCCTGGAGGAGCTGGCCCGCCCCAGCCTCCGGCGGCTGGCTGAGGCAACCGGCGAGAGTGCCTTCTTTTCCATTCGCCGCGGCGCCGAGACGGTATGCCTGATGCGCGAGGAGGGGAGTTTCCCGGTGCGGTCATTTGTGCTGCACGAGGGTGTCCGGTTCCCGCTGGGCGTGGCCTCGGCGGGCACCGCGATCCTGGCTTTCCTGCCGGAACCCGAGCAGGAGGAACTGCTGCATGACTGGGCAGCGCATGCCGGGGCATTCGCAGCGGGCCATCCGGAGGAACTTGTCCGGGCCAACCTCAAGCGCACCAGGCTTAATGGCTACGCCGTGAATCCGGGGCTGGTGCTGGAGGGCAGCTGGGGGATGGGTGCCGCCGTGTTCGACCAGTCCGGCCGGCCGGCCTGGGCGCTCTCACTGACAGGCATCGAACCGCGGTTCAAACCGGAGCGGCAGGCGGAGCTGGGCAACCTCCTGATGACCGAGGCGCACCGCATCACCCAGCAGCTGGGGACGGAGGGGAAAGGCGGCCGGGCCCGCTGAGCTTCCCGGCTTTGCCAGGGAATGACGACGGCGCGCCGCCCCTTTTGGGTGCGACGCGCCGTCGTACGTCCTCAGGGCTACAGCCCGGCGCGGGGCTCCTCGGGGCCCTCACCCCTCCACCAGGTGTCAAAAATCGTGACGGGAACAGTGCGCTTGTGCCGCGTGCGAAGGTACTTCGTTTCGATCGATTCCGCCACAGATTCGGAAACGTCCCGGCCTTCGAGGTAATCGTCGATCTGGTCGTAGCTGAGGCCCAGCTCGTCTTCGTCGGTGCGGCCGGGCTTGCCATCGAGCAGGTCCGCGGTGGGCACCTTTTCCCAGACGCGGGCAGGTGCGCCAAGTTCGGCCAGCAGGGCACGGTTCTGCCGCTTGTTGAGGCCGAACAGGGGCAGGATGTCGGCGCCGCCGTCGCCGTATTTGGTGAAGAATCCGGTGACAGACTCCGCGCCGTGGTCTGTGCCGATCACCAGGTAGTTGTGTTCTCCGGCCAGTGCATACTGGGCAATCATGCGGGTGCGGGCCTTCGTGTTCCCCTTGTGGAAGTCGGAGATCTCAGAGCCCACGGTCTTTTCGAACTCGTCCTCGAAGCCGTCCACCGCGGCTGAGATATTGAACGTCCACTCCGTTTTGGGCTGGATGAAGTCCAATGCAGCCTGGGCGTCTTCCTCGTCATGTTGGACGCCGTACGGCAGGCGCACGGCCACGAAGTTCGCCTCCACGCCCTCTGCCTCGAGCTCTTCGACGGCGAGCTGGGCCAGACGGCCGGCCAGCGAGGAGTCCAGGCCGCCCGAAATGCCCAGGACAAACCCCTTGGTATGGGTGGCTTTAAGGTAATCCTTGAGGAACGTGACGCGTTTGCGCACCTCCCCGGCGGGGTCGATCCGGGGCTGTACGCCCATTTCTTCAATGATCCTGGCCTGGAGTTCGCGCATGTGGTCAAGCCTAGCCAGCAGTGTCAACGGCGCTCAAGCATCCACACCGGCAGGCCCGCACTAAACTGGAGACCATGACTTCCCCCAGTGACACTGCACTAGACACTGCAGCCGCCCGCGCCCGCCTGCTGGAACTGATCAAGGAGCTCGCCGTGGTCCGCGGCACGGTGATCCTGTCCAGCGGAGCGGAAGCCGATTACTACATCGACCTCCGCCGCATCACCCTGCACCACGAGGCCTCGAAGCTGGTGGGCCAGGTCATGCTGGCCCTGGCGGACGACGCCGGCATCGACTTTGAGTGCGCCGGCGGGCTCACCATGGGAGCCGACCCCGTGGGTACGGCAGTGATGCATGCCGCCCGCGACGCCGGCCGGACCGTTGACGCGTTTGTGGTCCGCAAAGCCCAGAAGTCCTACGGCATGGGCCGCCAGGTGGAGGGCCCCGCGGTGGAGGGCCGCAAGGTGCTGGTCCTGGAGGACACCTCCACCACCGGCGGATCGGCGCTGACCGCCGTGGAAGGCGTCCGGAAGGCCGGTGGCAACGTGGTGGCTGTTGCCGTCATCGTGGACCGCGACACCGGCGCCAAGGAAAAGATCGAGGCCGAGACGGGTGTGCCCTACCTGTTCGCGTTCGGCAAGGACGAGCTTGGCCTTTCGTAGCACCCAAATGCTGCCCGGGCCCCCTGCGTCCCGGGCAGCATTGTTGGATCTGGGGTGGGAGTCCTTTATCATTTGCGTTAACCCCTCATTCCCGTACGGAGATCGTGCACCATGCTCCACCCTGAACAGCCCCTGACCGCCACCGAGCAGGTCCAGAACCTTATCCTCGACAGCGCCGACTTCGAAGACTTCATGAATGAACTTGCCCGGTTTTCGGCGCACCAGGTGGCCGGTGACGGCGATGATGCCCTTTGTGGCATCACCTTGCTCCGCGACCGGAAGGCGGCCACGATCGGCTGGAGCAGTGATTCTGCCCGGATAGTGGACGAAATCCAGTATTCCCTGTCGCAGGGGCCATGCCTTACTGCTGCAAAAGAGGAGCGGGAAGTCCACGTTCCCGACCTGTTTGAGGAAAACCGATGGGGGCCGGACTATGCCTCCGCTGTGGCCTCCCACGGGCTGCGGTCAGTGCTGTCATTGCCGTTTAACCTCCAGGGCGATGCCAAGGCGGCTTTGAACCTGTACTCAGACGTGCCGCGGAAGTTCGACGAACGCGCCACCGCCAAGGCGCGGGGCTTCACCCGGGAAATTTCCCAGGCGCTCCGGCTGGCCGTACGGTTCTCGCTTCACTCCGACAGCGCTGCAAACCTCCGGGCCACCCTTCAATCGCGGACCATCATCGATATTGCCATCGGCATCGTCATGGCGCAGAACAGGTGCAGCCAGGAAGCTGCGGTCAGTATCCTCACCGAGGCCGCCAGCAACAGCAACACCAAGCTGCGGGAGATCGCCAAGTCCCTCGTGGATTCCGTCGGCGGAGCCGGAACGCGCACCCATTTCCAGGAGCCCGGGCAGCTGCAGGCGGACCAGACAGCGTAGCGCTTCGCTTGTGCGGAACTCCTGCGGGAGGTTAGGCTTGCCGAGGTTGAGCCGTCGGCCATAGACACCCTTTTTTGGAGTACCTATGGACCGCGCACTTAATGCCCTCGTCAATCTCGATGTCCCCGCCGACGTTGTCCGCATCGATGTCCAGGGAACCCTCAGCCAGGATTCCCGCCCCGGCCTTGTCCAGATCGTCCGGCGTGTCCGGCGCATGGGGATCCGTTCCCATATCCGTGTTGAGCTTTCACGGGCTGCGCTCGTAGAGTCGGCCGCGCTGGCGGGCCTTCGCCTTGAACTCAACGCCATCGATGCCAGCACCCTGATGGGAATCCACGGCGCCGGCGTGTCGCTGGACCTTTCGCCTTCCGACGACGAGTTCCCGGACGAAGAACTGCTGACGGTTACGGACGCCCTGTCGGTTCTCGCCTTCGCAGAAGCTGATTCCTTGCCTGAACCTGACGCCATCGAACCGGCGGCAGCCTCGACCGGCCTCGATGAGGGGCAGTCCTTGGAACTGGCAGGGCTCGGGGCATGGGGCGGCCGGGCGCTGCAGGAGTATTCGGATGAGGAACTGTTGCTGGCCAGCGACACGCTCTTTGCCCTGCTGGATAACCCCGGGGCGTTTGCCGGCTCCGACCTGCTGGGCCGGTACGAGGACATCGGCCGGGAGATCACCAGGCGCCAGCAGGACACCCTCAGCCCTTTCCCCGCCACGGAAGGACAGGCCGCCAGCTGAACCACCCCTGCTGACCAGGCGTCACTGAATGGTTACCGCCGCCTGCTTGCGGCGGCCTCTTCCCTTGTGCCTACGGTAGGGGTGTGCCGTATGAGGGGGACACGAGTCCGCAGGACAGGCGGGGGGCTTCCGGAGCCCGGCTGCTGGCGGAAGCCGCTGCGCTCAAACAGTTTTCGCGGCGCGCCTTCCTGACCGGTGCCGGCGCCTCCGGCGTGCTCGCCGCCGACATGCTGCTCACCCGCGAGGTACAGTCGCAGCGCCGGTCCAACAGGATCCTCACCATGCCGGACGACTTCGCCGACGCTTACTACCCGGACGCCAGCTGGTTCCTGTTCCCCGGGTACAAAACCAGCTGGGAGGAGGCGCAGTGGATCCTGAACTCCCTCCGCGGCGCGCTGAACAAACGTGCCCGGCTCGCCGCCGTCGGCTATTCAAACCAGGGGCTGGACATCGATGGGCTGGTCATTTCCATCATCGAATACGTCCGCGCGCAGAAGCTCACCAAGCTGTTCTTCTATGGGCACAGCTTCGGCGGGATGGTGGCGACGCAGGTGGCCGCCCGGCTGCTTGAAATCCACGGGGTGCAGGTGGAGTTCATCGTGCTGGACTCCAGCCCTTACAGCAAGCATGACGTGCTGGACCAAAGCTGGTTCGACGGCGTGGTGTTCCTTTACGAGCGCGGCATCCGGTTCCCGTCCACCTTGCGCGGCGGATACGAACTGGGGGAGCGGGTCATTCACAAGGACGAAAGGACCTGGCGCCAGATCCTTGACCAGACGCTCGAACAGTTGTCTCCGATCGCCCCGTCCAACCTGCTCATCCAGTCCGAATCCGCATACATCTACCACTTCCAGGGCATGCGGTTCGTGGACAGGCTGGGCAGCGCCAAAATGGCGTACATCGGCAATCCCCGGGACCGTACCGTCCGTTACCAGACGGCGGCTGAGGCCTGGGCGGTAGCGTTCAAGGCGAACATGGTCTCCAGCGATCTGCAGACGGAGGGTGCTCTTCCGGCGCACGCCAGCCCGGGCTGGAATCCCACTGTCTACCGGCCCATCCTGCAGCAGCTGCTGGACGAAAACTTCCCGTTGCCCCGCGGCGGATCCCGGGTGACGGTCTTCTAGCTAGATCTGGTTCTTCAGGTCCGCCACGGAGTTCAGCACCTGGTTGGGCCGGAACGGGTACGAACCGATCTCTTCGCGCTGGGTGATGCCGCTCAGGACCAGGACAGTGTGGAGCCCCGCTTCCATGCCGGCGATGATGTCCGTGTCCATCCGGTCACCGATCATGGCGGTGGTCTCCGAGTGCGCGTCGATCTGGTTCATCGCCGAACGGAACATCATCGGGTTGGGCTTGCCCACGATGTAGGGTTCCCGGTCCGTGGCCTTGGTGATAAGTGCGGCTATCGCTCCCGTTGCCGGCAGGGGGCCATCCTTGGAAGGGCCGGTGGCATCCGGGTTCGTGGCGATAAAGCGCGCCCCGGCCAGGATCAGGCGGATGGCCGTGGTGATGGCCTCGAAGGAATACGTGCGCGTCTCGCCGAGGACCACAAAGTCAGGATCCTGGTCGGTGAGGATGAAACCGGCCTCGTGCAGCGCCGTCGTCAGCCCTGCCTCGCCGATGGTGTAGGCGCGGTTGCCCGATCCGGAACCTTCCACCTGGTCCTTCAGGAACTGGGCGGTGGCCAACGCGGAGGTCCAGATATTCTCTTCCGGAACCTCGAGCCCGGAAGCCTTCAGCCTCGCCGCCAGGTCGCGCGGCGTGAAAATGGAGTTGTTGGTGAGCACCAGGAAGCGCTTGGACGTGTCCACCCACCGCTGGATGAGCTCTGCGGCGCCCGGCACTGCCTGGTTCTCGTGGACCAGGACCCCGTCCATGTCCGTCAGCCAGCACTCGATCTCCTGGCCGCTGCGATATACCGCCGGATTGCCTGCAACCTTGTCCGCTTCTGCCATGCCTACCTCTTCACCCGTGATGAAAGCCCGAAAGGTCCAGTCTAGTGTTGAGGGGTGAACCAAACGCCCGGTATGACCTCCGAAACCCAGCCCGAGCCGGACGAAACCGCGCCCGAAAAGGCGGAGGTCGGCGTCGGGCCCTGGGAAGGCGAACTGCCCGAAGGCGACCACTGGGATCCCGACCTCCTCGCGGACGGGGACCGGCGGAACGTGCTGGACAAGTACCGCTACTGGAAGCACGACGCGATCGTCGCCGAGCTGGACTCGCGGCGCCACAACTTCCACGTCGCCATCGAGAACTGGCAGCACGACCTCAACATCGGCACGGTGGTGCGCACCGCCAACGCCTTCCTCGCGAAGGAAGTGCACATCATCGGCCGACGCCGGTGGAACCGGCGCGGTGCCATGGTCACCGACCGCTACCAGCACGTCCGCCACCACCCCACCGTTGAGGACTTCGTCGCCTGGGCGCAGGGGGAGGGGCTGGCGATCATCGGAATCGACATCTTTCCCGACTCCGTGCCGCTGGAAACCTACGAACTGCCCAAAGACTGCGTGCTGGTCTTCGGGCAGGAAGGCCCGGGCCTGACCCCCGAGGTGCACGAGGCCGCCGTCGCTACCCTGTCCATCGAGCAGTTCGGCTCCACCCGGTCCATCAACGCAGCCTCCGCCGCCGCAATCGCCATGCACGCCTGGGTGCGCCGCCACGTCTTCAACCAGCACGTGTAGCTCCGCGGGTGCCGGGCCGACCTCCCAGGTGCGGGTGCGGGCGGGGCGTAACCCACAGCACTCCCGGTGCGGAAATGACTAGGATGGTGCTAGCCGTAAGCGGTACTCCAGGGTTACCAGCCCATAGACGAACCTCAGCATAGGAGTCAGCATGCCCATTGCAACCCCAGAGATCTACTCCGAGATGATCGACCGCGCAAAGGCGGGCGGCTTCGCATTCCCCGCCGTGAACGTGACGTCCTCCCAGACGCTGAACGCAGCCCTGCGCGGCTTCGCCGAAGCTGAGTCCGACGGCATCGTCCAGGTCTCCACCGGCGGTGCGGCTTACTGGTCCGGCGCCTCCACCAAGGACATGGTTGCCGGTTCGCTGGGCTTCGCGGCCTTCGCCCGCGAGGTGGCCAAGAACTACAACGTCAACATCGCCCTGCACACGGACCACTGCCCGAAGGACAAGCTGGACGGCTTCGTCCTGCCGCTGCTGGCAGCCTCCGAGGCTGAGGTCAAGGCCGGCCGCAACCCGCTGTTCAACTCCCACATGTGGGACGGCTCAGCCGAAACCCTGCAGGAGAACCTGCGCATCGCCCGCGAACTGCTTGAGCGCACCGCTGCCGCCAAGATGATCCTTGAGGTCGAAATCGGCACCGTGGGCGGCGAAGAGGACGGCGTTGAGAACGAGATCAACGAAAAGCTCTACACCACAGTCGAAGACGCCCTGGCCACCGTTGAAGCGCTGGGCTCCGGCGAAAACGGCCGCTACATCACCGCGCTGACCTTCGGTAACGTCCACGGCGTGTACAAGCCGGGCGGCGTGAAGCTGCGCCCGGAGATCCTTAAGGACATCCAGGCACAGGTTGGCGCCAAGATCGGCAAGGACAGCCCGTTCGACCTCGTGTTCCACGGCGGCTCCGGCTCCTCGGACCAGGAGATCGCGGACGCAGTTTCCTACGGCACCATCAAGATGAACATCGACACCGACACCCAGTACGCCTACACGCGTCCGGTGGCGGACCACATGTTCCGCAACTATGACGGCGTGCTCAAGGTTGACGGCGAAGTGGGCAACAAGAAGACCTACGATCCCCGCGTCTGGGGCGCATCGGCTGAAGCCGGCCTGGCAGCCCGCGTGGTGGAGGCAACCAAGCAGCTCGGTTCGGCCGGAAAGACCTTCTAGGAATGTCTGACGAGTTCCGCCGGAACCTCATGGGCCCCGAGCCCACGCTCCTGCCTGCCGAGACCGAGGTCAACCAGCAGCTGGAAGCGGGCCAGGAGCCCCTGGACCTTGTGGCCAAGCACCCCACGTCCTCGCTGCTCTGGGCATTGCTCGCCGAAGAGGCCTGGGCAGAGGGGCGCACCATCGATTCCTACGCCTACTCCCGGGTGGGTTACCACCGCGGACTGGACTCGCTGCGCCGTAACGGCTGGCGCGGCGTGGGCCCCATCCCCTGGGAGCATGAGCCCAACCGCGGCTTCCTGCGGGCCCTGTATTCGCTGGGCCGGGCGTCGGCTGCCATCGGCGAGGCAGAAGAGCCGGAGCGGATCGAGAAGTTCCTGAACGACTCCGATCCCGCAGCGAAAGCAGCCATCGAAGCGAAATAGCAAGTACGACGACGGCCGGTCACCTTTGAGAAAAGGTAACCGGCCGTCGTCGTACCTGCAGGAGTTTTTGTCCAGATATGCAGCTCAAAACGTTGTTTTGGCCTGCATATCTGGACAAAAACTCATAGGTTTGGGGGGACTAGCTGGCTTTCTGCAGGCCCGTGCGCGCCATGGCATCGGCGTAGGCCACGCGCATGGCCTCGAGGTATTCCTCCTGGCGTGCAGGCGAACCGGCGAAGGCGCGGCCGCTGAGCGAGCGTACCTTGTAGGTCTTCAGGCCGCGGCGCCACAGCAGCGGAACTTCGGTCTTCAGCAGCAGGTTGGCCAGGCGGTTGGCTTCGGTGCCGTGCGCCACGATCACCGAAGCGCGGGGAACCACGGCCAGGAACTTGAGCAGCGGCTTCAGGCCGGCGGAGACCTGGTCCGGGGTGAACTTCCCGTTCGGCTCACCGGGAATGTGCCAGGGGTGGACGTTCCAGGGCATCACGTACTCCGGGCGGAGGCCCAGCTTCCACTGGATGCCGAGCATCCGGGCGGCGGCGTCGGCGTCGCCGGGCGTGATGAAGCCGGACTTGTCGGCCTCGCCGATATTCGAATACAGGCTGATGATCCTGCACTCATCCACGTCGTGCATGGGGTCAACGTAGGGCACCACCGTGCCGGGCTTTGCCTCCTGCAGGGAATCGCACAGCTCGTTGACGGCGGCAACATTGGGTTCGTAGCGGCGGCTCAGAAGCTGCTCATGGAAAGATTCGGGTGCCAGTGCGGTCATGTAGGGCTGGGTCTCCTGCGGGGATTGGTGTTGCTGCCACCGCGAAAATGGGCGCACGATGGCGCAACACATCCGAGGTGGTTGAAATGGGGTGGGCCGATTCCGGGTCGGCCTTGACCAGTTTAGCAAGCCCAGGGAGACGAAACGCGGGGCCGGCGCTTCCGGGGGCAAGTATCGTGCGTGCGATGGCGCACGTTCCGGATCGTAATAACTGAATGCTGGGATCTGTTATATCCATTGACAGCTTTCGTTCAGCTTGGTTGGCTCTTGTCACAGGCCGCAATGGGGGACATGGCGGCCTGCACGCACCCAATGCACTCGAAAGAGGTAACGCACCGTGAGAAAAACCCTGGCAACTTTCAGGACCCTGGCCGCGACCGGAGCCCTGGCCCTGGCAGCAGTGACCGTTCCGGCACCGGCGATGGCCGTAGGCGAAGGGCCCAACTATGACGGGAACGGCCAGATCACCACCTCGAAGCTGGCCACGTACGACCAGATGGTGTCATTCCTCAAAGACCAGGACGCCCGCCAGCAGGCCATGGAACTGGAAGTCATCGGCCAGACCGTGAAGGGGCGGGACATCCACCTGGTCAAATACATTTCGGATCCGGCCAAGCCCACCATCCTCTACCTGACCCAGCAGCACGGCAATGAGCAGCTCACCACCGAAGGCGCCCTGGAATTTGTCAAGCACCTCGGCACCGCAAAGTCGGGGGACGTCCTGGATGGAGTCAACATCCTCATCGTTCCCATGCTGAACGCAGACGGTGCCATGGGTGACGTCAACTTCTCCCTTGACGGCTACCAGGCCAAGGGCGACCGCAACATGACCCGCTACAACGCCGAAGAAGTGGACCTCAACCGCGACCACGTGGACAAGGTCCAGCCCGAAACCCAGGCACTGCACAACAACGTGATGCGCAAGTACGAGGTCGACTACATGATCGACCTCCACCACCAGGGCACCCGCAGCGAGCGTGACGGCGAGCTTGTCTCCGGCTCCATCCTTTACCCCACCACGCCGAACGCCGATCCTGCAGTTGTGGAGAAGTCCAAGCAGCTGGGCGCCGTGGTGTTCAACAATGTCGATTCCACCGGCTGGGGCCACCTCGGCAAGTACGTGGGCGGCAGCGCCGAAACCATCAGCCGCAACGGCATCGCCGTCGAATACAACATCGCAACCCTGCTGTTCGAGATGCGCGGCATGTCGGACCACTACCTGGACGGATACGCCTTGGGCCTCCGCAGCAACGGGTACCTGATCAAGCAGACGGTCACCACGCTCACTGCCACGGCCGCTGCCATCGCTGACGGGTCCATTGCCGACGCCGACACCTCCTTCTGGGACAGCCTCGCCACCCAGACCTCCCGCCCGGGCGAGGAGGCCGACGGCGAGTAGCAGCTGCCGAAGGCCGCTGCGGTCCCTTGCGGAGTCCTTTTGCTCCGCAAGAAGGACCGCGGCGGCCTGGCGGGTGGACAAAGCCGCCTATCGGCTAAACTTGGGTGGTAAGAGCCCCGGAACTCTTGCTTCGCCGTGCCGCCCCGCGGACCGGTGAAGGCCGGTCGATTCGGGGCATTCTCATGAACGGCGCTGTACAGGCCCGCCACGCTGTGGCCGGGCCGGGCAGCCCGAACGAATGGGGGAGGATCCCATGCCAGCAATTGTGATCGTAGGAGCCCAGTGGGGCGACGAAGGAAAAGGCAAGGCTACCGACCTTCTGGGCGGCCGCGTTGACTATGTCGTCAAACCAAACGGCGGCAACAACGCCGGGCACACCGTCGTCGTAGGCGGTGAAAAATACGAACTCAAGCTGCTTCCGGCCGGCATCCTCAGCCCCAACGCCGTCCCCATCATCGGCAACGGCTGCGTGGTTAACCTTGAGGCACTCTTCCAGGAAATCGAGGGCCTCCAGGCGCGCGGCGCCGACACCTCCAAGCTCCGCGTCTCCGCCAACGCCCACCTCGTGGCCCCGTACCACCAGGTGCTGGACAAGGTGACGGAACGCTACCTCGGCAGCCGCGCCATCGGGACCACCGGCCGCGGCATCGGCCCTGCCTACATGGACAAGGTGGCCCGCCTGGGCATCCGCGTCCAGGACGTGTTTGACGAATCGATCCTGCGCCAGAAGGTGGAAGGATCGCTGCGGCAGAAGAACGAGCTCCTGGTCAAGATCTACAACCGGCGCGGCGTGGTGGTGGACGAGATCGTGGAGTACTTCCTGTCCTTCGCCGAACGGCTCCGCCCGCTGGTCATCGACAGCACGCTGGTCCTGAACACCGCGCTGGACGAGGGCAAGGTAGTGCTGATGGAAGGCGGCCAGGCCACGTTCCTGGACGTTGACCACGGCACCTACCCCTTCGTCACCTCGTCCAACCCCACCGCCGGCGGCGCCTCGGTGGGCTCGGGCATCGGCCCCACCCGCATCTCCCGCTCCATCGGCATCATCAAGGCGTACACCACGCGCGTTGGCGCCGGGCCGTTCCCCACCGAACTGTTCGACGAGATGGGCGTGTACCTGCAAAAGACCGGCGGCGAATTCGGCGTCAACACCGGCCGGCCCCGCCGCTGCGGCTGGTACGACGCCGTCCTGGCCCGCCACGCCTCCCGCGTCAACGGCTTCACGGACTACTTCGTCACCAAGCTCGACGTGCTCACCGGCATCGAGCAGATCCCCGTTTGCGTGGCTTACGACGTGGACGGCGTCCGCCACGACGAGATGCCCATGACGCAGACCGAGTTCCACCACGCGGTGCCCATCTTCGAGTACTTCGAGGGCTGGACCGAGGACATTACCGGGGCGCGCACACTGGCGGACCTGCCGGAGAATGCCCGCAACTACGTACTTGCCCTCGAAAAGCTGTCCGGTACGCGTTTTTCCGCCATCGGCGTCGGCCCGGACCGGGACCAGACCATCGTGGTCAACGACCTCATCAACGACTGACGCATTTGCCCACGCCTGGGCCCACGCTACCGAGGGGCCCCAATCGAGCTTGCGAGATTGGGGAGGTAGCGGGGAGGGTTACCTTCACAGGTGGCCCGCCGCGTGCGTTTGGCAGGAAAATGACTGTAATTTACACAGGGTTAACGCCTCAGGTCTTGCGGCGCTGCTGGCCTACGGGCGAGACTCTTAGGTACACCCGGTGACCCGATCACCAATCGTTCGACCAGACCCGCGGGAATAAGGGGCAGTGATGCGCCCGGACCGGCCGGTGGCAATGGCGCCTCCGGACACGGACCCGCAGAACGGAAGGATTTGTTATGGCCGGTAAGTTCGAAGCGTTTGTAGACCACGATTCCTTTTTCAGGTTCCGCCTCCTTGCCCCGGACGGCACCGTTATGGCCGTTTCCGGCCCCTTCGACAGCAAGTCCTCCCTCGCGGCCGGTATCGCCGCCGTCAGGGAATGCGCAGGCACAGGACTTGTCACCGATCTTTGCCCTGCCGGCACGGTGTCGCGCCAGACGCCTGCTCCAACCGTTCAGGCCGCCGCAGCCGTCCAGGCCGCCTCGGCCGTCCAGGATGACTGCGACGACCGGCGCGCAGCCGCCAACGCCCACACTTTCAGCCTGGCCACAGGGCCACGCCGGCAGGTAAGCCGGCCCCGCTGGATCACCGCGGCCGCCCGCTGAAGCGGGCCGGAATATTCCTTAAAGTTTTTTGCCTCCGGGCGTAACCCTTGGCGTGCCCCAAGCGATTACCCCTATGTAGCGCCGGTCTGGAACTTGTCCCCCATCACGTTCCAGGCCGGCTCTTTCATTTTTGGTCCGGAAAGCACCTGCTGCCGCAACAACGCGTGGCGCACCTGGACAGTGGTTACCGAGGGGTAAAGTGATCCGGGGAAAAGGCATTCCATGCAGCGGAGCCTGCTCCTTCACGCCACCTCTCTTTGACTGAAAGCACTACGTCCGTGACTGATGCACTGACTGACCTGGCCCCTGGGGACCAGGACATCGCGTCATCCGGTTTCAGTGCTGTCTATCGCACGTATGCATCACAAGTCCTCGGTTATCTCACGGCCCGGGGCGTCGAGGATCCGGAGGCGGCCATGCAGGAAGTGTTCCTGGCCGTCCTGCCGCGTCTTGGCACCATCCACGGCGGTTCCGCCGGGCTCCGTACGCTGATCTTCTCCGTGGCCCATGCCCGGATGGTTGACGACCACCGCCGCCAAAGCCGGATGCCCGCCAGGCTGCCCTTCGAGCCCGACTTGGACCAGCGGGAAGACTCCTCTGCCGAGGCCGAAGCGCTCGAACGCATTTCCCCGCAAGAGGTCCTGGCCCTGCTGGACGGGTTGCCCGGGGAACAGCGCGAGGTCCTCTCTTTGCGCCTCGTGGCGGGACTCACGGTGGAGCAGACAGCGCAGGCCTTGGGCAAAAGCCCGGGTGCAGTGAAGCAGCTTCAACGACGGGCACTGGGTAAGCTCCGCGAACTTTCGGCCGTGAAGGAGTACCTGAAGCCATGACACCGCACGCCAACGTGTTGCCGGGCCTCGTGGACGAGATGCTCCTCGACGCCGGGTTCGGGCAGGATGACGCGCTTCGCTCCGCCCTCCTCTCGCTGGGAGCCCTGGCATCGCTGCCCGCACCGGCTCCATCCGGCGACCTTGCCGCGCTGCTGGCAGAAGACGGCGGCGGATCTGCCGGCGACGAGCTGGCCCGTCGCCGCTGGCTGCGCGCCCACCGCCCAACGGTGGTGGGCATCGCCCTGATAGCCGGGATGGGAATGGGTGCGGGCGGAGTCGCTGCCAGCTCGCTTCCTCCCGGACAGCCTGGCAGTCCTTCCATCCAGCATCTGCTCAAGGACTGGGCGCCCGGCTGGAGCCTTCCGGTGCCGCAGGCCGCCGCCGGTTCGGTGCGGCCGGAAGCCGTGCCCGGCAGCCCATCGGAAGCAGGGCAACCAGCAGATTCCGGACCGGAAGTCAGCGAAGCAGCGGGCAGCCCGCCCAGCAGTGGCGGCGCGGCGGAAGACCCTGCAGTTTCCCGCCGCGGCCCGGCGCCCGCGGAAATCCCTGCCGCGCCCGGTGCCGACGGAAGGGCCAACGGACCGGCCCGCGCGGGGCAGGGTGTTGCTGAGGGGGCCGGAAAGGCCGACGCCGGGGCTGCCGCCCCCGCAAAGGAGGGCGCTGCGGGGCAGCCGGAGCATGCCGCCGGACAGGGCACCCCTGGTGTTTCCGACGCGCCAAGCACGGTGGTGGGTGCCGTTCCCGGGGTCCTTGCCGGGGTGGCGGGTGAAACGCTGCAGTCGGCCGCGGACACCGCCGGCAGTGCCTTGGCCGCTGTCCCCGGCAAAAGCTGGCTGCAGAAGTTCAACCGGTAGCGGGCGGGCAACGTAGGCTAAGCCCATGGGCCACAAAAATGATCCTGCCGTTGTTGAACGCCTGATGCGGACCAAGGGCCGCTGGGCCATCGTTGGCCTCACTACGAATGAGTGGCGTGCAGCTTACGACACCTCGCTTTTTATCCGGGACCGGCTGGGGATGGAGATCATCCCCGTCAACCTTCCGGGCGAACCTGTGCACGGGGAAACGGGCTACCGCAGCCTTGGCGACATTCCTCCCGAAAAGCATCCCATCGACGTCGTGGACTGCTTTGTGAACTCGCAAAAGGTGGGGGACGTGGTGGACCAGGCCATTGCGGTGGGAGCGAAAGCGGTGTGGCTGCAGCTGGGCGTCATCGATGAGGCCGCGGCGGAACGGGCCAAGGCCGCCGGGCTGGACGTTGTGATGGATTCCTGCCCCGCCCAGCAGGCCTGGAAATACAACCTCTGACGTTCCTGCAGATTTAGCGCGTAAGGAGCTCCGGATAATGGCGCTCCGTTACGTCCGGGTGGGCCCGCATCCTGCCCTTGAGCATATTCATCCCGTAGGAAGCTAACAGCGGATTGGCGGGGTCACCCGAGATGCCCCGCGCTTCCGCCTTGAGTTCGGGCGGCAGCGGGACGGGGTCGATGACCGCGTCCAGCCGGGGCGACCAGAAGAATGGGACCGAATACCTGTCCACGCCCGGAGGCGGCGCCTGGACCCGGTGAATCGTGGCCACCAGGTAGCCTTCGGTAGCGACTTCGAGCATCTCGCCCAGGTTCACCACCAGGGCTCCGGGGATGGGCTCCACGGGCAACCAGTTAGTTGCCCCGGGCGGAAGAACCTCCAGCCCGCCGATGTCGTCCTGCAGCAGGAGGGTGACGAACCCGTAGTCCGCATGCGAGCCCACGCCCTGGTCGCCGGCCGCCTCCACCACGCCGCCCACGTAATGGACCAGTTTTCCCATCCAGGCGGGGGAACCCTGGAAAGGCTCGTCGAAGTAGTCTTCCGGCAGTTTCAGTGAGACCGCGATGGCCCGGAGCAGTTCCATGCCCACCCGCGAAATCAGTTCGGCCCACTCCATGGCGGCCGGTTTGAGCTCCGGGAAGGAGTCCTCCGGCCAGAGATTCGGGCCCTGGAGCAGCCAATACGGCTGGTCCTCCGGGTAATCGGTGACCGGCTCGCGTTCGGGCGAGTAATCGATCTGTTCCCGCGCATCCGCCCGTCCCTGGGTCACCTCGGTGCCCATCCGCGTGTAGCCGCGGAAATGCGGGGAAAGCCGGTTGTCCAGCTTCATCCTCTCTTCCAGCGGCAGTGCAAAGAACCGCCTGATCAGGTCCAGCAGCCGTTCAGGCTGGCCGGGGGACGCGCCGTAACCGGTGATTTGGAAGAAACCCACATGGTGCGTCGCGTGGCGCAGCTGCTCGATGAAGTCGGGGCTGAATGAACCGTCGTCCTGCCGTGCCTTGCCCAGGTCCAGAACAGGAATGGGCCCCTGATCGTGTGACATCCTCGCAGACTAGCACCGCGGCAGCCGGCTTTATAGGCTTCCTGCATGGACCTTGCTGCATTGAGGAATATCTGCCTCGCGTTTCCCGGCGCCTACGAGGATTATCCGTTCGGTCCGGAGACCGCCGTGTTCAAGGTCCGCGCCAACATCGCCGGGGGTGCAAGGCATGAGGCGAAGCTCTTCGCGCTAAGCAGCATGGATCCCCGGGACTTGTACGTCAACCTCAAATGCGAGCCGACCCTCGCTGTGCAGCTGCGCGCCGCGCACCCCGAGATTACCGGCGCGTGGCACATGAACAAGACACACTGGAACGGCGTCCGCCTGGACGGGACGCTGCCGGACGACATGATCCGGGACATGGTGGAGGATTCCTACGATCTCGTGGTTGCAGGCTTGACCAGGAAGCAGCAGGAACAGCTTGGCTGGGCCCGCCTGGCAGGCTCCCGGGGCGTCAACCAGTGAAAGCCAACAGGTCGCCCCAGGGCAGGGTGCACCACCTTGATTACCCCGGAATTGGGGGCACCGAACACGGGCTTGCGCCGGAGGGATACGCCAGCGTCCTGGAAGAGGTCCAGCTGGGTACGGGCTTCGCGGTGTACAGGCGGGTGGCCGCCGGCATCCTTTCCTGGGAGCTGCAGCGCCGGGCCGGCCTCCGGGTGCGTACGGATTCGCCAAGGGTGGTGCCGGGAGCGCGGGTGGTGAGCGGCTTCGGCGTCGGGCCTTTTCGCTTGAATGCACCCTGCGAGGTGGTGTGGGTCCGTGAACCCCTGCCGGCGGATGTGCCGCAGTCAGCGGGATTTGGGTACGGAGCCCTGCCGGGCCACCCGGCCCGCGGCGAGGAATCCTTCGAAGTGGAGATCAACGGCGGCGCCGATGTACACCTGCGGATCCGCGCCTTCAGCAAACCGGGCAACTGGTTCTACGCGGCCGGCGGACTGGTGACCCGGGCGGCGCAGCGCTACGTTACTTCCCGGTACATTGAAGGGGCACGCCAACTCGCCGCGGAAGGACTACGCCCGTGATTTTTATCGTCGTCAAGTTCAAGGTCAAGCCGGAATGGTCCGAGCGCTGGCCCGGCCTGGTGGCCGGCTTCACTGAAGCCACGCGGCAGGAGCCGGGGAACCTCTGGTTTGACTGGTCCCGCAGCCTCGAGGACCCGAACGAGTACGTCCTGGTGGAAGCCTTCAAGGACGATGCCGCCGGCGACCACGTCAACAGCCCGCACTTCAAGCAGGCCATGGCAGACATGCCCCAGGCCCTCGCCGAAACGCCCCGGATCATCAGCCGCCAGCTCGACGGCGACGCCTGGGACCGCATGGGGGAGCTCACCATCTGATGTGGATCGGCTGGATCGAATTCGACATCCTCCTCGGTGACGTTCAGAGCCTCAAGGAAAAGCGCTCCGTCGTCAGGCCGTTGATTGCCGAGGTCAAGCGCCGGTTCGACGTTTCCGTCGCCGAGGTGGGCGATCACGACCAGTACCGCCGCACCCGGCTGGGCGTCGGCCTCGTGGCAGCGGACCGCGCCCACCTCGTGGAGGTGCTGGCCGCCGTCGAACGCCTTGTGGCCGCGCGGCCCGAAATCGAACTGCTCAGCGCCCGGCAGCGGGAGCTGCACAGCGAGGACTGATTGACCCCATCGATTGCTCCATAGATGTCGTTTTGGTACGGGAAAACGGCATCTACGGAGCAATCGATGGTGGATGTGGATAACTTCTGCGGTCTTTCCCCAAATCTGGTCTTATGGACCGATGAAGACCCCACGCCCGTTGCCGGAGGAGCTCCGGGGACGCCCCTTCACCCTTGCTGACGCCTCGCTCACGGGAGTGTCTTCGCGGCGCTGGCGGCACGGGTCATTGGAGCGCCATGGCAGGGGCATCCGCATGGAACGCACGACGGCGGAGCTCCCCTTGAGTGCCAGGGTGCGCCCCTTCATAGAGGTCAACGAGAGATGCGCAGCGTCGCATCTCACGGCGGAGGAGCTCCTTTTACTGCCGCGTCGACAGCGAAAGGAGCCAAACGATATGTTTCACATCATCCGTCCCGAGGGTGCAGCACATCTCAACCGGCCGCATGTGATCGTGCACCGAATGAAGCTCTACGACGACGAAGTGACGGTCCATCAGGGTATACCGGTCACTACGCCGGAGCGCACGTGGCTTGACCTCGCTGAATTGCTCAGCGTGGACGAGCTTGTGGTGGCGGGGGACAGCTGTGTCCGTGTGCCCCGTCCGGAGTTTGAGGGCCGGGATATGCCGCTGTGCAACATCGCCGACCTTCAACGAATGATCGACAGGCACAAGGGAAAGCGTGGGCTGAGGAAAGCCAAAGAGGCGATCAAACTGGTCCGCGTTGGCTCAGACTCACCCCAGGAAACACTGCTCCGGCTGGCTGTGCTGCGGGCCGGACTGCCCGAACCCGAGCTGAACGTTCCCATCATCTCGGCGGATGGAACACGGCACCACGAGCCGGATCTCTCCTACCGGAAGTACCGGATCGGGATCGAGTATGAGGGTGAACACCACGGCGAAGAAGGCCAGATCGTTCGGGACATCGAACGATCGGAGCGCTACGCCGCCCTGGGCTGGACCGAGGTCAGGATCTCCAAACGACACATGCACAACGACGCCAAAGCCGCTGTCGTGAAGGTGCGGAGTGCGTTGGTGCAGGCCGGCTGGAGAAAGGCCACTTAAAAATCGATTGCTCCGCAGTCGTCGTTTTGAGGGTTCAAAACGACGACTGCAGAGCAATCGATGTGGCCCACGCCGCCAAGGTTCCCTGTCTGAGCCTGCGAGGCGAGCGTGGTGGGGGAGGGTGGGATCAGCCGAAGTACTTCGGCAGGGTTCCTTCGTGGGCTTCGCGGAGGGTGTCCAGGGACAGGCTCTCCACCCCGTTGATGTCCAGGGTTCCGCTGGCAGCGTCCACCACGCCGATGCGGGTGTGGGCGAAGCCGCGGGCGGTGCACATATCCGTGAAGCGGACTTCCTCCGAGCGGGGCACGCCCACAACAGCGCGGCCCTGGGACTCGGAGAACAGCGCCGTGAACAGGTCCACGCCGTCCCGGTCCAGAACATCCTGCAGCGCGATCCGGGCGCCTACGCCGTAGCGCAGCGAGGACTCCACCAGGGCAGCCGCGAGGCCGCCTTCGGAGAGGTCGTGGGCGGAGTCGATCATGCCGTCGCGTGAGGCGTTGATCAGGATCTCGCCCAGGGCGCGTTCGGCGTCGAGGTCAACCTTGGGCGGCTGGCCGCCCAGGTGGCCGCGCATGTTGGCCCACTCGGAGCCGTCGAGCTCGGCAGCCGTGGTGCCCAGCAGGTAGATTGCCTGGCCGTCCTCACGCCAGCCCGACGGCGTGCGCCGGGCGACGTCGTCGAGCTTGCCCAGCACTGCCACCACGGGGGAGGGATGGATCGGCGTGGTGCCGGTCTGGTTGTACAGCGAGACGTTGCCGCCGGTGACCGGGACGCCGAGCACCTGGCAGGCGTCGGACAGGCCGCGGATGGCCTCGGCCAGCTGCCACATCACGTCCGGGTCCTCGGGGGAGCCAAAGTTCAGGCAGTCGCTGACGGCCATCGGAACGGCGCCGGAGGTGGCAACGTTACGGTACGCCTCAGCCAGGGCCAGCTGCGCGCCGTGGTACGGATCGAGGTAGGTGTAACGGCCGTTGGCGTCTGTGGCCAAGGCAACGCCCAGGCCCGTTTCCTCGTCCACGCGGACCACACCGGCGTCGTCGGGGAACGCCATGGAGGTGTTGCCGCCCACGTACCGGTCGTACTGGTTGGTGATCCAGGCCTTGGAGCACATGTTCGGCGATGCCACGAGTTCAGTCACAGCGGCCGCGAGCTCAGCCGGGGCGGAGGGCCGGCCGGCGTCCTGAACGGAGCCGGTGAAGGTGTCTGCCTGGACGGCGTCCTGCCACTCGGGACGGGCAAACGGGCGGTCGTAGACCGGACCGTCGTGTGCCACGGTGCGGGGATCGACGTCGACAATCACCTCGCCTTCCCAGGTGATGATGAGGCGGCCGGTATCGGTCACCTCGCCCAGCCAGGCGTATTCAACAGCCCACTTGTCCATCACGGCTTCGAACGCCGCAACGTTCTCCGGGGTGACAACGGCCATCATGCGTTCCTGCGACTCAGACATCAGGATTTCGCCCGGGGTCAGCGTGGGGTCGCGCAGCAGCACGGAGGTCAGCTCAACCTGCATGCCGCCGTCGCCGTTGGAAGCCAGTTCGGAGGTGGCGCAGGAGATGCCGGCGGCGCCGAGGTCCTGGATGCCTTCTACCAGGGAGCCCTTGAACAGCTCCAGGCAGCACTCGATAAGGACCTTTTCGGCGAAGGGGTCGCCCACCTGCACCGCGGGGCGCTTGGAGGGCTTGGTGTCATCGAAGGACTCCGAGGCGAGCACGGAGGCGCCGCCGATGCCGTCGCCGCCGGTGCGCGCACCGAACAGGACCACCTTGTTGCCCTTGCCGGAGGCGTTGGCGAGGCGGATGTCCTCGTGGCGCATCACGCCAACCGCGAGGGCGTTGACCAGCGGGTTGCCCTGGTACACCGAGTCGAAGACCATTTCGCCGCCGATGTTCGGCAGGCCCAGCGAGTTGCCGTAACCGCCGATGCCGGCCACGGCACCGTGCATGACGCGGGCGGTGTCCGGGTGGTCGATCGCGCCGAATCGCAGCGGGTCCATCACGGCAACAGGGCGGGCGCCCATGGAGATGATGTCGCGGACAATGCCGCCGATGCCGGTCGCCGCACCCTGGTAGGGCTCAACGAACGACGGCGAGTTGTGCGACTCGATCTTGAAGGTCACGGCCCAGCCGTCCCCGAGGTTGGTCACGCCGGCGTTTTCGCCGATGCCCACCAGCATGTCCTTCTTCATCTCCGGGGTCACCTTTTCGCCGAACTGGCGCAGGTGGTTCTTGGAGGACTTGTAGGAGCAGTGCTCGCTCCACATCACGGAGTACATGGCGAGCTCGGCGCCGGTGGGGCGGCGGCCCAGGACCTTTACGATCTCGTCGAACTCGTTCTGCTTCAGGCCCAGCTCGGCCCAGGGCAGTTCGGTGTCCGGGGTCTTCGCGGCGTTCTCGACAGTGTCGATATTGAACTTCTTGGTGGTTTCGATGCTCACTTGTCGCCTCCCACAATCTTGGTCAAAACGGAGGTGAAGAAGCCCAGCCCGTCGGTATCGGACCCGCCGATGCCGTCAAGCGACTCCGGGCCGAATCCGGCCTCCACAGCGTGCTCGGGGTGCGGCATCAGGCCCACCACGTTGCCGGCGGCGTTGGAGATGCCGGCGATGTCCCGGCGCGAGCCGTTCGGGTTGAACCCGACGTAGCGGAACACCACGCGGCCCTCGGCCTCGAGCGCGTCAAGGGTCTTCTCGTCAGCGATGTACTGGCCGTCCTGGTTCTTCAGCGGCACAGTGATTTCCTGGCCCGCCTGGTAGTCCAGCGTCCAGGCGGTGTTGCTGTTCTCGACGCGCAGCACCTGGTCGCGGCACATGAACTTCAGGTGGTCGTTCTTGATCATTGAACCGGGCAGCAGGTGCGACTCGGTGAGGATCTGGAAGCCGTTGCAGATGCCGAGCACGGGCAGCTTGGCGTCGCTGTTGGCGGCGTCGATGATTTTGGACATCAGCGGTGCGAAGCGGGCGATGGCTCCGGCGCGGAGGTAGTCACCGTAGGAGAAACCGCCGGGAATAACCACGGCGTCCACGTCGCCGAGTTCGACGTCCGCGTGCCAGAGCTCGACGGCGGTGCCGCCGGCGAGGCGGACGGCACGGGCGGCGTCGCGGTCATCGAGGGTGCCCGGGAAGGTGACGACGCCGATTCGCGCGCCAGCGAGCCCGCGAGCACCAGAGGCGTCGGCTGCCACGGCGATTGCCTCGCCGATCAGGGGAAGTTCAGTCATGTCAGGCCTCGACGACCTCGACGTTGACGACGTCTTCGATCACGGGGTTGGACAGGAGGGTCGCTGCGGCATCGCGTGCCTGGGCCAGGATGTCCTCGGTCACCTCGCCGTCGACCGTCAGTTCGAAACGCTTGCCCTGGCGGACAGAGCTGAAGCTGGTGAAGCCCAGCCGAGGCAGGGCGCCGACGATAGCCTTCCCCTGCGGGTCCAGAATCTCGGGCTTGGGCATGACGTCAACAACGATCCGGGGCATCCGGTAACTCCTGTGCGTGAGCTTGGGTAAGGGCGCAGCTCACTGGTGCCGTCTCACGCCGTACCGAGGTGTTGGGGGACACATTGAAAGACATGGTGGACGGGCGCTCCGCGAGCTTGCTAGTCCATTCTACCGGCCGGAGCGCCACACCCTGTATTCGGCCTGTTTCCGCCCTCATCCCGGCTTGAAGCGACGTGAGGTGAGGGGCTTTTGAGGAGTGGGCCGGGGCACTTTTGTCTGGGTTCTGGAGTTGTTCTGGTGGTGTCACTAGGATTGCCGAATGGCTGAGAAATCGAGATCCGTGCTGTTGCCGGTGATGGCCGCCGCAGTGTTTGCCGGCCTCGGACGAATGGTCCTGCAGAAGATCAAGGCCGACCGGTTCGCCCGGGAGAACCGGGTTGCCGGCCCAATGGATGAAAAGACCAGGCAGTGGATCAGCGACGTCGTCAGGACGCCCCGGGAATAGCCGGTCCGGCACCCTGCGTGACGTTGCCGGAGTAACCGCCCGGGCGTCATTTCTTGCTTCCCTCCGCCCTGTTGGGGGACGGCAGTGACAGGCGCAAAATCCGCTTTTGTGCCCTATGTCATATTTGGCTATCAGTCTGTAGCCTTTGAGTCAGCCGGTGTCACGGAATGACAAAACCTGTAACTTCGTGTGCCGCGCCTGTCGTTTCTGGCCCCCCAACCATGGCTGGGCCGGTTCCTCATGAAAGGGTTGCACGTGAGATCTACTGGAAAGAGCCCCTTGCGGGGCGGGGGATTCCGGAAGGCTGCGGCATTGGCCGTGGGATTGCCGCTTCTCCTCACCCCGTTGGCCGGAAGCCCCGCTACCGCGGCGCCGGTAGGCCAGGACTTGGCGGTCGCTGCAAAGAATGCAGCGCCGGCCGAGTTCAGGGACGGCCGCTACATTGTCGTCGTCGCGGGCGCGGCAGCCGCCGCGTATGAGGGCGAAACGCCGGGGCTCGCGCCCACCAAACCGCAGAATGGCCGCAAGCTGGATACGGGAAGCGCCAACTACAAGGCCTACGATGCGCACCTCCGCAAGCAGCAGCAGGACATCGCCGCCAGCCAGGGGGTTACGCCGCAAAAGCAGTTCACCGCTGCCCTCAACGGCTTCAGCGCCCAGCTGACTGCGGCGCAGGCCATGGAGTTGTCCCGGAACAACAAGGTCCTGGCAGTGACGCCGGACGCGGAAAATGCCCCGGATTACACCACGTCGGATTTCCTCAAGCTGACCGGGCCGGACGGCATGTGGGCCACACAGTTTGGCGGGGAAACCAACGCCGGCAAGGGTGTTGTGGTGGGTGTCATCGACTCCGGCTACGCTCCCGATAACCCCTTCCTCCAGGGCGAACCCGTGCAGCCGCTGAGCGGCCCGGCGCAGGTGGGCGTCCCCTACCGCACGCCGGAGGGCAAGATCGCCATGCTCAAGGCCGATGGCTCCACCTTCGAGGGTGATTGCCAGAAGGGCCAGGGAACTGGTGCGTCCTTCGACGGTTCCTTGTGCAACTCCAAGGTCATCGGCGCCAGGTACTTCGCCGATTCCTTCCTGCAGTACGTGCCACCGGCGAACCGTGCTCCGCAGGAACTTATTTCACCGGTGGACGTGGGCAGCCACGGCACCCACACCGCCACAACAGCAGCCGGCAACGCGAACGTGGAGCAGGTCATTGACGGCGCCGGCTTCGGCAAGAGCTCCGGCGTCGCCCCCGCTGCAAAGGTCTCCGTCTACAAGATCTGCTGGGAGGACACCAACCCGGATACCGGCGGCTGCTACTCCTCCGCTGCGGTGGAGGCAGTGGACGCGGCCGTCAAGGACGGCGTGGATGTCCTGAACTACTCCATCTCAGGAAACAACAACAGCACCACCGATCCTGTGGCGCTGGCCTTCCTGAATGCTGCCGCCGCCGGCGTTTTTGTGTCGGCCTCCGCCGGCAACTCCGGGCCCACGGTGTCCACCGTCAACCACGCCGCGCCATGGCTGACCACGGTGGCTGCATCCACGTTCCCCAGTGAGCTGCTGGGAACCGTCAAGGTCTCGGACGGTTCGCTGTACCGGGGAGCTTCGATCATGAAATCTGAAGTGGCGGACAAGCCGGTTGTTGTCGCGGCCGTCGCGGCAGCAGCAGGTGCCGCCAATCCAAACCTCTGTGGCCCCGGCTCGCTTGATGCCGCCAAGGTGGCAGGCAAGGTAGTGGTGTGCGACCGCGGCGTGGTGGACAGGACGGCCAAGAGCCAGGAGGTCAAGGACAAGGGCGGCGTCGGAATGATCCTGGTGAACCTCACCAGCAGCTCCGAAGACGCGGACAACCACGTGCTGCCCACCGTCCATGTGAACGCCCCGACGAGCCTGGAACTGAAGTCCAAGCTGGAAGCCAATCCCGCGCTGACTGTCAGCCTGGTCAAGGGAGACCTGACCGGTGAACCACCGGCCCCCGCGCCGCAGATCGCGGGCTTCTCGTCCCGCGGCCCCAGCCTTGCTTCCGGCGGCGACCTGCTGAAGCCGGACATCGCGGCCCCCGGCGTCAATGTCCTGGCCGGCGTCTCCACCATCGGCAACCACGGCGCACAGTTCGGATTTATGTCCGGCACCTCCATGGCGGCACCGCATATTGCCGGTTTCGGCGCACTGGTACTGGGCAAGCAGCCCCTGTGGACCCCCGCCACGGTTAAGTCGGCCATGATGACCACCGCCTATCCGCTGGTCAACGCCGACGGTTCACCCAATACGGATCCGTTCCAGGGCGGGGCCGGGCACATCGACTCAACCCGTGTCCTGGATCCCGGTCTGGTCTACGAATCCGGCGTCAAGGACTGGCTGGCCTTCCTCAATGGCCAAGGAGTGGACACCGGTGCTCCACAAGCCGGCACCATCGCCGCCCGGGACTTGAACCTGCCATCCATCGCGCTCGGCAGCCTGGTAGGCGAAGTCCAGGTCAAGCGCCAGCTGACCGCCCTGGTCCCCGGCATGTACCGGCCCGAGGTCAACCTGCCAGGCTTCAATGTCGACGTCGAGCCCAAGGTACTGAACTTCTCCAAGGAGGGCCAGTCGCGTGAAGTTACCCTGACCATCAGGAACGTGAGTGCCCCGATGGGCAAGTTCAGCACCGGAAACCTCACCTGGAAGGGTCCGCGCACTGTGAGTTCGCCGATCGCGGTCAGGCCGGTCGACGCGCAGATCGCGCCGTCGTTCTCCTTCAGGTCGTCCACGGGAACCGGCAGCGGAACCATGGAGCTGGTCTCCGGGTCGGATACCCCCATCAAGGTAGGGGTGGAAGGCCTCGCTCCGCTGAGCCAGACGGCCATCACCAAGACCCCCGGCCCATACGCACCGGCCAACGATGAGCACAACGCGCTGGTCCAGGTGGCAGTGCCGGAAGGGGCGTCCTTCGCCCGCCTGGGTGTCCAGGCCCAATCCAACGACGTCGACTGGGACATGGTGGTATTCGCGCCGAATGCGCTGGGAGGGCTGACCGCCACCCAGGTGGCCACCGCTTCCGCCAGCGAGTTCCTGGATCTGGAGGCGCCACGCGCCGGCACTTACTACATCGTGGCCAACCTTTACTCAACCCCGGGCAACGGACCGGCCAGTGCAGCGGTCCAGGCGGTTTCCTTCGCCGGGGATGCCGGCAATCTGACGGTGGACCCGAACCCGATCGTGGCTCCCAACGGCACCGCCACCTCGGCCACCCTGTCCTGGACAGGCCTGTCCGAAGGGACCTACCTGTCGCGCCTGAGCCTGGGCGATAACGGCATCAGGACCTGGGTCAACGTACAGGTGGGTGCAGCCTCCGCTGCCCCGTCCGGAGCTCCGCAGGTAACCTTCGCGAACGGCGTGCCTGCCGCCTAGCAGCCGGTTGTTTTACAAAGCAGGGTCCCGGGTGGTTGAACCACCCGGGACCCTGCTTTTTGCTTGTAGGCCTAGGTGTTGTCCCAGGCGCCACCCGCGCTGCCCAGCAGCGGTGCCATTGCTCTCCAGCGGGCGATTTCGCAGCCGTCGGTCCGTGTGAAAACCGACTCCACAGCCCGCCCCTCGAGCGTCCCGGTGACCACGGCAACCTGCGGTCCGCCGTACTGCTGGGTGCACAGTTTGGGTGGCCCGGGTTTCGGGAAGAAAACGTCCTCGCCGTGCTCCCGGACTGCGCTCAGTGCAGCTTCCGGGTCCGGCAGGGTGCTTTCAGCCGACGGGCCGTCATCGTCGGCTACCAGCCGGAAGAGGTATTCGGCTGCGTCAGGGTCCTCCCGCAGCCTGATGGTCAGGTCGATCATGCCGCACGGCTCCTGGAAAGTGCGGCAAGCTCCAGAGCAAGCTTTTCCCGGAGCCCCGCTGCCTCTGCGGCGAACGAACGCTGGTGTTCCACGTAGGCGGCCTTGCCCTGCGGGGTTTCGATGGGAATGGCCGGATAACCCCACTCGGCGAGGTCGTAAGGGGAAGCCTGCATGTCCATGGTCCGGATGCGCCAGGAGAGTTCAAAGCAGTCCATCACCAGTTCACTGGGCAGGGCCGGCAGCAGTTTGTAGGCCCATTTGTACAGGTCCATGTTGGCGTGCAGGCAGCCCGGCTGCTCCAGATGCCGCTGGGACTCCCGGCTGGGGGCCAGTTCGTTGAGCGGGATGGCGTCCGGTGTGTAGAAGCGGAAGGCATCAAAGTGGGTGCAGCGGATCCGGTTGTCCTCCACCACCTTGTCCGTCCCTGCCGGACCGAGGCGCAGTTGCAGGTACTCGTGCCGCAGGTCGAAACGGTCCTGGTGGTAGACCATGGCCCATTCATGCAGGCCGAAGCAGCCAAACTGGGCCGGCCGCGCAGCGGTGCCGCGGAGGATGATGCCGGCAAAGGAGACGGCATCCTTGCGGTCGGCAAGAAAGCCGTCCAGGTCCATGGTGACCGCGGTACTTCCTGCCGGCAGCCCCAGGGCGGCGAGTTCGCCGTCGTCGAGCGTCCGGTAGTGTTTCCAGCCGCTGCGGGCGGCCGCTTCACCGCCCGCAAGGACGATGCCGGCACCCGGGTGCCAGCGCCGGAGCTGGCCTGGTTTCTGGGTGTAGTACGTGAACAGGAAGTCTTCCACCGGATGCTTTTGCCCGGCAGAACGACGGGCAATGTAGGGGTCCGCATAGCGGCTGACGCGCTGCTGGTGGGCTTCCTCCCTTGCCCGCCACTCGTCCGCCGCCAGGACGCTAAGCTGCTCCACCGGTGGCACCGATGACGTCCTTCGCGGCATTCCAGGAGCTGATCTCGCAACCGTTGGTGCGTTTGAAGGCGTCGTCGACAGGTACGCCGTCCACCACGCCGGTGACAGTGGCTTCCTGGGGGCCGCCGTATTGCTCAGTGCACGCCTGGTCGGTCCGAAGGGCAGGGGAGGCCAGCAGGCCCGCGTTGTTTTTCAGTGCCGCGCAGGCAGCATCGGCGGTGGGGTGCTTGCTTTCGGCGTCGGGTACGCCGTTGACGCAGACCAGTGTGTAGTGGACTTCCGGTTCGCCGGCTGAGGGTTTAAGCGTGATCGCCAGCTCGGCATTGCCTTGTCCCGGACCGGACGATGGCCCAACGGGTGGCTCCGGTGCGGGAGCCGGTACGGTTGATTCGGCGTCCGGGGCCGTGCTGCCGGTGGGGGTGGGCGAAGCGGATGATGAAGCGGAAACTGTGGGGCTCGCCGGGGTACCACCGGACGGAGTGCCGCCGCCCTGGCCGGGGGAGCAGGCAGGCAACAGCAGGAGCGCCGCCAGTATCAGCGCCGCTGCTTGCCCCGTGCCTGAAGGCACGTGCTGTCTGCGCCGGGGCCTGTCCGTCATGGTGCCATTCTACTGCCGTATCCCTTGCGCCCGGCTAAGACCGTGGGGCCTGGGAGGTTGCGGCAATGAGTCCCATCATGGACGCGTGCAGCTCGCCTACCTGGTCCCGCGTCAGGCCCAGGCGCTCCATCATCGTTCCGGGAACATTGAGCGCCTCCTGCCGCAGCGCTGCACCTGCTGGGGTCAGGTCAACGGCAAGGGCCCGCTCGTTGCCATCCACCCGCCGTCGGGAAATCAGGCCGGATGCCTCAAGGCGCCGCAGGAGGGGCGAGATGGTGGCCGGTTCCTGCGCGAGCGCATCACTGATGTTCCGCACGGTCCGGGGACTGGATTCCCAAAGGCAGAGCATCACCAGGTACTGCGGGTGGGTGAGGTTCATTTTCTCCAACACCGGCTTGTAGGCTCCCACCACGCTGCGGGCGGCAACGGTCAGGGCGAAGCACAGCTGATGCTCCAGCAGCAGGTCATCCTCCTGCGGGGTGTCCGCGCCGGCCGTCCCGGCACGGGTGGAAGTGCCGGCTGCGGTGGCGGTTCCGGCTGCAGGATTCATCAGGGCCTCCAATTGTTAGTGCACTAATCATTAGCGTACACTGTAGTCAGTACGAGGGTAGTGGAAGGGATCTGGTTCATGGGTAAGGCAAGCTCGGGAAGCAAGGGAAACGCTTCGCAGCGCTTCATGCGGGCAACCGGCAAGCTGCGGGCCGTTTTTGGCCCCGCCAACCGTTCGTCCCTGGTCCATGACATGACGGAGGAGAACCAGCGGCTCCTGGCGCAGCGCGAGGCCGAGACCCTGCAGTGGGAGACAGTCACGCGTGCCGACGGCAGCACCTATGTGGTGCCCCGGAATCCCGAGGACCAGTCGCTTCGCTGACTCCGCCGCCGGGCCATCGCCGGGCCGGCAGCTGTTACAACCTGCACCTTGTTCTGCCCGGCTGCAGATCCTTTTCAGGATGCCGGGCGTAAAATAAGGGCACTGGCTCCGCCAGGTTTCTCCTTGGAATGCTCTTTCCCCGGCACGCGGGAAGGGGGTGGAAAACAGTGGCACATATCGTCGATGGGTTCATGAGCCTGACGGACAGGCTCCGCTTCATCTTTGGCCCCGCCACCCGGCTGGACTCCAGTTCGCCTGTGGTACACAAGCATGACGAGTTCGAACAGGCCTCGGAGGAGGAACTGACGCACTTTGTGGTGGAAACCGATACGTCAGGACACCACTACGCGGTACGCCGCGAAGACCTCGAGAAAGAGGCCTGACGCGGGCAGCGCTGCTGAGGTCAGACCAAAATGCACTGGTAACGGACTGAGTCCGCCACCAGTGCATTTTTTTGCAAGGCCTGTGGTGCAGGGAGCGGCTAGCGGCCGGTGCCGCCGTACACCGTGGCTTCGTTCTCGCTGTCCAGCTCGAAAGCCCGGTGGATGACCCGCACGGCCTCGTCCAGCAGGTCAGCATGAGTGACCACGGAGATGCGGATCTCCGAGGTGGAGATCATGTTGATGTTGATGCCCGCATCCGAGAGCGCCTTGAAGAACGTGGCCGACACGCCCGGGTGGGAGCGCATGCCCGCGCCGATCAGGGACAGCTTGCCGATCTGCTCGTTGTATTCGATGGTCTCGAAACCGATCTGGTCCTGTGCTGCGTGCAGGGCCGCCAGTGCGTCGGCGCCTTCCACGATGGGCAGCGTGAACGAAATATCCGTCCGGCCGGTGCCGTGCGTGGACACGTTCTGCACAATCATGTCGATGTTGGAGTGGGCGTCGGCGATGACCTGGAAGATGGCGGCAGCCTTGCCGGGGATATCCGGAACACCAACAACGGTGACCTTGGCTTCGGAACGGTCGTGCGCAACGCCGGAGATGATTGGCTGCTCCAAGGCAACTCCCTCTTGTGTGGTGATCTTGTCTTCGGCGCTGGGGATGACCCAGGTGCCTTCGTGCTGGCTGAATGACGAGCGGACGTGCAGCGGCACGCCGAACCTGCGCGCGTACTCGACGCAGCGAAGGTGCAGGATCTTGGCCCCGGAGGCTGCGAGTTCAAGCATTTCCTCGCTGGAAATCCTGTCGATCTTCTGGGCGGAGGGAACCACGCGCGGGTCTGCCGTGTAGATGCCGTCCACGTCCGTGTAGATTTCGCAGACGTCGGCCTCAAGGGCTGCCGCCAGGGCCACGGCAGTAGTGTCCGAGCCGCCGCGGCCCAGCGTGGTGATTTCGTTCGTGGCGCGGCTCATGCCCTGGAAACCGGCCACGATGGCGATGTTTCCCTTGTCCAGCGCTGTGCGAATGCGGTGGGGGTCGACGTCGATGATCCGGGCCTTGCCGTGGATGCCGTCGGTGATCATGCCGGCCTGGGAACCAGTGAAGGACTGGGCCGAGGCGCCCAGCTTGTTAATGGCCATGGCAAGCAGGGCCATGGAGATGCGCTCTCCGGCGGACAGCAGCATGTCCATTTCGCGGGCGGGGGCGGAGTCCGTCACCTGGGCGGCAAGGTCCAGGAGTTCGTCAGTGGTATCGCCCATGGCCGAGACCACCACGACCACTTCATTGCCGGCAATCTGGGCGTCCACCACGCGCTTTGCCACGCGCTTGATGCCATCGGCATCCGCCACGGAGGATCCGCCAAACTTCTGCACGATGAGCTGTTTGGTCACGGCGCCGCCGGCGGGCAGCTCCTGCGGCTGCGTTGCGTTGTGCACTTCGGTAGTGGGCGTACTCATGCGCGAACCTTCACTGGATCGATTGGAGTCCGGCCAGGCAGCAGTAACGCTGTGTTGGCCCTGACCCGGGGGAACTAACGCCATGATTGGCGCGACTTCTTCGCACCAGTTTATCGCCGCCCGCGGCCAGGGGTTGAATTGTGACCGAATCCTGGCCTTTCGGGGGCGTGCCGGCACTGTCCGCGGGCGTACGCTCAAAAGTGTCAGCATGCATCAAAAACTGTGGGGGACAGGTGCGCACAATATGGCAATGATTTCTGAATTACCGGACAGCACGGCAGGCCGGGAGCCCGACGGCGGCATCACGGCGCGTGCGGTGAGCCGCAGCTTCGGCGCGGTCCACGCTGTCGAACATATGGACTTCCATGCCCCGGCGGGCAAGGTGACCGCGCTGATCGGGCCGAACGGGGCCGGCAAAACCACGCTGCTGCTCATGCTGGCATCGTTGCTGGCGCCCGATGAAGGCAGCATCAGTGTGGGCGGGCTCGATCCGCGCCGCGACAGGGCGGAAGTACGCAGCCGGGTGGGCTGGATGCCGGACACCCTGGGCGTGTGGGAGTCGCTGACCGCCCGTGAAATCCTCACCCAGATGGCACGCTTTTACCGGCTTCCGGCGGAGGGCATCGGGCGGCGGGTTGCTGAGCTGCTGGAACGGGTCCGGCTTGATGACCTTGCAGACCAGCCGGCGCGGGTGCTCTCGCGCGGGCAGCAGCAGCGGCTCAGCCTGGCGCGGGCCCTGATTCATGACCCTTCCGTCCTTCTGCTCGACGAACCGGCGTCCGGCCTGGACCCCGGTTCCCGGGTGGAGCTTCGGCTGATGCTGCGGCAACTGGCGGCTGAGGGCAAGGCAGTGGTGGTTTCGTCCCACGTGCTCAGCGAACTTGATGAAATTGCCGACGGCGCGGTGTTCGTTAATAAGGGCCGTACCGTCAGGCAGCAAACCACTGAGGAGGCTGCGGCGTCAGGACGCCGGTATGCCATCACTGCCTCCGACACGGAAGCGCTCGCTGCCAAACTTGGGGAGCTGGGCCTGGCGTTCCGCCGGGAGGACGGACGCCGTCCCGCGGTCAGCCTGATGCTGGGCAGTGATAACGGCGCCGAGCGGCTGCTGCGCGATCTGGTGCTTGCCGGCGTCGGGGTAACTTCCTTTGCCCCGGCAACGGGCGCCCTGGAAGAGACCTACATGAGCCTTGAGGGGGAGCTGCAATGAGCCACGCAACAAAAGACCGGCAGGACACCCGCGGCAGGACAACCGGCGGCTACCTGCCCGGCATCCGGGACGTGGTGGTGCTTGAGCTCAAGCAGCGGCTGCGGTCCCGCGGCTGGTACATCATGCTGGCCATCTGGTTTGCCCTCACCGGCCTGGTGACCTGGCTGACCTGGGCCAGCTGGAATGCCACCCAGGAGGCGCAGCGCGGTTACCCCGGCTACGTGCCGCCGCCGGACACCGGCCCAGGTTCAATGATCTTCGAGGTTGTCCTGGCCTTTGTCCTGCTCTTTGCGCTGCTGGTTGCCCCGGCGCTGTCCGCCAACGCCGTTAACGGTGACAGGGCCGGCGGGACTCTGGCCATCCTCCAGGTGACGCTGCTGCAGCCCGGCCAGATCCTGTGGGGAAAATTCGTGGCGGCATGGGCAGCAGCCTTGGCCTTCCTTGTGGCCAGCACACCCTTCCTGGTGATCGGGGTGGCGCTGGGCGGCATGACTCCAGGCCATGTGCTGGTAGCGCTGCTCATGCTTGCCGTCGAGGTGGGAGTTGTCTGCGCCATCGGGGTTGGCATTTCGGCGCTCGCCGGACGGCCGCTGTTTTCGATCGTGGTCACCTACCTGGCCGTGGCGGGTCTTGCCGTGGGAACCCTGATCGCTTTTGGCCTGGGAACCGGGCTGACCCAGGGCACCATCATGGCCAACCAGGCGCAGTACCGGGCCTATGAGCCGCTCTCCCAGGAGGCAGTCCAGCAAGGACCAGTGGAGCCGGAGTACACCTGCTCCGGACCGCTGCAGGAACAGCCTGCGATGCGGACCGAACGGGTGGCCTGGTTGCTGGCGATGAATCCTTACGTGGTGGTGGCCGATGCGATCCCGTACAAGGACCGTTCGCAGGAGCGCAACTACACATCCGTGGGGGCAATAGAGAACATCAGCCAGGGCGCACGTTATGCCATGGCCGGGCCGGAGGAGACCTACCCGTGCGCGAACGGCGAGGTCAAGCCGCGGTACCTGGCGCAGTCCACCCCGCTGTGGCCCCTCGGACTGGGCCTGCAGTTGGTGGTCGCCGCACTCCTGATGTGGCTGGGCTGGCGTGCACTGCGCACACCCGCCCACAGGCTGGCGCGGGGAACCCGCATCGCTTAGCTGCTCCTGTGGACAGGCCCGGCCGGGCGGACCACCATGGGATTAGCCCGTGGCTGCCCGGACCGGGCCTTTTGCTGTAGATGGGGTTGAACTGTGGTTGGTGACGAACGGCAGGACGAAGGCCCGCGCGTCGAAGAACCTGTGTACGAGGTCATAGGGGCGGGCAGGCTGAACCCTGAGGCTGCCGGGGACGACGGCGATGTGTCCCGGGGACCGGGTGCCGCCCGGGTAGTCCTGGGCCAAGCCTTAGTGGAGATCGCCGGGTTTGTCCGGTCGGGGCGGTTCTGGTGGCAGGGGGCCGCGATTCTCCTGGCCTCGCTGGGTGCTGCGCTGTTAGTGCTGATGGTGGCGAACGGAGGCCGCGTTCCGCCTGATTCCGCCGGAGGTGCATGCATTCTCACGGCGGCCATACTGGTTGTGGTTTCCTGCGTGCTGGCCCTTACGTGGGCTCGCCGCCCGGGCATGACGGAGGCAATCCGGGAGCATCCGGCTGCCGGGCCGTTCCTGCACTGGGCCGTGGCTTGTGGCCGCGGTGCGGTTTTTGCCGTGCTGGTTGCACTGTTCCTGCTTGCCCTTGCTTACGCAACGAAGTCATCGCCGGCGGTCGCCGGAGTCGCGGCCGCCTTGGTCTTCCTGGAGGTCCTGGTCTTCGCTGCGGTCGGGGCGGGAACAGTGTGGTGGTTCAGCAAGACCACGGGCCGGGTTGTGGCGTGGAGTGCGGCCTTCCTGCTCCTGGTGGGAAATGTCCTTGCCGTTGCGGCGCTTCTTCCCACCGTGCGGACCACCGAACGCGTCCTTGTGGCGGTAAACATCGAACGCGACGACTCCGGGCGGTTGGTGTCATGGCAATGCCTGCCCGAGTTGCGGGGTTTTACCGAGGTCGATCACACCGAGCGGATCGTCTGGATAGCTGCGAGCAATCCGCTGGTCCTTTTCGGGTTGCTTGCGGCCGGGTCCGGTTCCGAGGATGGCGCCCTGGTGTGGCTGCCGGGGGAGATGCAAAACGCGGCTGACGGCTCCCAGGTCCCCTGCGTGGAGGGCCAGGAACGCGACCGCACGGCAACGGAATTGCCGCTGGCAGCGGTAGGTATCGCAGTGCAATTGTCCATGGGCGGGCTGTTCCTCGCCGGCGGTTCCAGGACCGCCGGGAACAAGTCCGCCTCAGGGGGATGAATCCGGACGGTCCAGCCGGAACATCAGCAAGGGGAGGCCCTTGCCTGCCCGATCCCGGTCCACAGGAAGAACCGGGTCACTCTGGAAGCCAAGACTCCGCAGGAGCCGGATGGAGGGGCTGTTTGGTTCATAGACTGCAGCTGCAACGGCATTGATTCCGCGCTGGGTGAAGAGCCAGGTCACGAGGGCGGCTGCGGCCTCACGTCCGTAACCCTGGTGGTGGTGATCGGGATGCAGCACATAGGCCAGGGCAGCATGTCCGGCCGGATGCATTCCCGGGGCGAGTACACCCGGCTCTGAGACCGCTGTGCTGTTCCAGGTGCGGGCATCCCCGATTACCTCTCCGGACTGCCGGAGTGTGATGGCCCAGCAGTAGTTGAACCAGGTGCCGGTGGATGCCTCGGCAAGGGCCAGGAGCTCTGTGAGCCTTTTCCGGTTGGCCTCGACGGAGAGCGGTTCGTGGGAGAGGTACCGGGTGGCGGCGGGGTTGCTGCGGTACCTGTGGATGGCGGACTCGTCCGAGCCCTCGACCAGCCGCAGGACGAGCCGGTCAGTGACCAGCGGCGTGATTCCACTCCGGCCCATTTTTTTGTGCCCAGGCTTAGGTGAGGGCGTTGCGGCGGCCCTCGAAGGCCCGACCCAGCGTGACCTCGTCCGCGTATTCGAGGTCGCCGCCAACGGGCAGCCCGGACGCCAGCCTGGTCACGGTGATCCCGATGGTTTTCAGCATCCTGGCCAGGTAGGTGGCCGTTGCTTCTCCCTCCAGGTTGGGATCGGTGGCGATGATGACTTCCTGGATGGCGCCGTCGTTCAACCGGGTGAGGAGTTCGCGGATCCGCAGCTGTTCCGGACCGATGCCGGCGATGGGATTAATGGCGCCGCCCAGTACGTGGTACCTGCCCCGGAAGGACCGGGTGCGTTCCACGGCGAGTACATCCTTGGATTCCTCCACCACGCAGATCACTGCCGGATCGCGCCGGGGGTCGCGGCAGATGTTGCAGAGTTCCTGCTCGGTCACGTTGCCGCAGACGGTGCAGAACTTGACCCGTTCCTTCACAGTGGTGATGGCTTCCACCAGCCGCTTCATGTCCTGCGGATCCGCTTCAAGGATGTGGAACGCCAGCCGCTGTGCGGATTTGGGGCCCACGCCGGGAAGGCGTCCGAGCTCGTCTATCAGCTCTTGGACAGCACCTTCGTACACGTTTTCCTCTTTAGCTAGGGGTGGATAGTGGTTGGATCAGTAGCGGGGCGGGACGGGGCTGCCGTCGAGTGAGCGTTCTTCGATCAGCTTCCCGCCGAGGATACGTTCCACCGCGGCACGGCCGAAGACGCCGGATGCCTCAATGGTCTCATCGTCGGGGCTCGGGATGTCCTGGACGTAGGTGGCCTCGGCCGGGACCGTCCGGGCAGGGGCTTTTGCCCGGCCTGCCTCCGCCTCCGGACTGTTGGACAGCCGCTGGTAAAGGCTCTGCCGCGTTCCGGCCGCGGCAGGGGACGCCGCCGGAGCGGTCGGCGCCTGTGGGGCAGCAGGTGCCGCCGCGGCCGCGGGAGCTTGCCGCACCGCAGGTACAGGCGGGGCAACGGTAGCTTGCCGTGCTGCCGTAACTGGCGCTGCCGCGGGAGCGGCTGACGCCATGGCGAACTCTCGAGCCGGTTCCGGGGCAGGCCGGGAGGGTTCGCTGCCGTGGCCTGTTGCCTGTGGCGCCGATGAGGCCGGTGCTGCCAGGCCCCACTCGGCGTCTACGGCCGACGCCGTGCTGGTGACCGGGATGGACGGGGGAATCTGCGCAGTAGCGGGCTCATAATGGTGCGCTGGAGCGGAGACGGCAGGTTCCTTTTCCGGGACGACGGCAGCCGCCAGTTTGCCGATGTTGCTCTCTTCCCCAACCACCCAGACGCCCGGTGCCTGCTCCACAGCGCGGGTCCACGGATCGTGTGGTGCATCCCCTCCGGTGGAGGGCGTCGCCGGCACGGTTCCGGTCCCTGCGGGGGTACCGGGGGTTGGCCGGGTTCCGGGTTGGCTGGCCGGCAGGTTTCCCGCGGCTGAAGCGCCGGATGGAACAGTTGCCCCCGGGTCTCGGCTCGGCTGGCCCGCCGAACCGCCCCGGGTGGAGCGGGGCTGCGAACGCGCCGAAGGGTCCCAGTCCAGGGGAGGCTCTTCATCCAGCGGTGGAGCGTCCTCGTCCCGGGGCGGTCCCCAGTCGTCGTCAGAGTACGAGTAGTCGCCGGCGGCGCCGCTGTACGGGTCGGCGGGGGCCGAAGGTGCGGCGGAACTGTCCGCCGCCGGTTGGGGTGACGGGACCGGAATCGAAGGGGACGGAGTTGAAGGTGCTGCCGGAGCTGCGGACGCCGGTTGGGCCGGGCGGGTGGCTGGCGTAAGGGCTGCGATGTCATCGGTGGCGGAGGCGCCCTGGACGTTCACCCCTTGGTGAAGTCCAGAGTCCGACGCTGCAGGGCGGTCCCCTGGGGTATTGATTCCAGGCTGGCCCGCAACGCTTCCAGGAGCGTGCCCCTGGCCGGGAGCCGTAGCAGCACCGGATGGTGCTGGTGCCTCCGGCGCCGCGGTTGCGGGGGCGGCGGGAGCCAGTCCCCAGGCAACATCGGCTGACGTTGCCGGGGCAGGCCGGCTAGCGGGTGCTTTTGGGTTTGGTTCAGAGCTCGTCCGGCCGCCGCTGCCGGCCACGGCGGTGATCTGGCAGTCAATGCCCACAGTCTTGTGGATTGCCTGCCGGAGGTTTTCCGAATGGCCTGCCCGGCCAAAGGCGCCCGCAAGTCCGGACGTGGTGAACGAAAGGGTAAGGGTCTGTCCGTCGAAGGCGCTCACCTGGGCGTTCGGCTCAACGAGCGCCCAGGTGCTGCGCTTGATTTTCGTCAGGGTCTGCAGGACGTCCGGCCAGGCGCGGCGCAGCACTTCCACGTCGCCCATGGCCGCCGGGGGAGCGGAGGCAGCGGGCCCCGCGGAAGCCGGGCCAGGTTGCGTCTGCCCGGCAGGAACGGTTGCCTGCTGAACCGGCTGAGCGGGTTGGTTGGGCTGAACCGGCTGAGCGGGTTGGTTGGGCTGAACCGGCTGAGCGGGTTGGTTGGGCTGAACCGGCTGAGCGGGTTGGACGGGCTGAACCGGGGCGGGCTCGGGCCGTACGTCAGGCGTATTGCGCTCGTCGGAGCGCGGGTCAGCGGGGGCCGGGCACGAACCAGCAGGGGCAGGCGAGGTTCCGGCGGAACCCTCGACCGGCCAATCGCTGGTGCTCACGCGGGGCGCGGTCAGCGGCGCACGGGTTTCACCATCAGCTGGTGAAGCGGCGGCCGCTGGCGTGCCGCCCGGACCCGTTGCTCCCGCAGGACGCGCCGCATTCTGTGAAGCATGCGCGGCGCCCGGTTCGGCCGCGGCAGGCGCGGGGCTTGATGGTCCCGTCCGTGCCGGTTTCTGCACTGCTGGCGCAGGGCTGGCGGCTTCCGGCCGGGCAGCACCGGGGACAGAGGCGGGGGCTGGCGGAGTAGCTGATGCGGTGTCCCCAACGGGCACGGCGTGACCAGCAGGGGCAGGCTGGTGACCCGGCTCAACGGCGGGAGCACCGACGTCGTTTCCGGCGTAGTTGAGCCGGCGTTCCACGCGGTCAATCCGCGCCGCCATACCGCGCTCGTTCTGCTCGGAACTGGGCAGCAGGATGCGGGCACACAAGAGCTCCAGGTGCAGCCGCGGGGAGGTTGCGCCGGTCATCTCGGTCAAGGCTGTGTTGGTGACGTCCGCGGCGCGCGACAGCTCGGCGGTGCCCAGGTTGTGGGCCTGGTTCTTCAGCCGCGCAATCTGGTCCGCCGGCATGCCGCGAAGAATGGTCTGCGCGCTTTCCGGCATGGCCTGGACGATGATGAGGTCGCGGAAGCGCTCCAGCAGGTCCTCGACAAACCGGCGGGGGTCATGGCCGGTCTGGATGACCCGGTCAACGGCGCGGAAAACGGTGGCGGAGTCCGAGGCGGCCACAGCCTCCACAACATCATCCAGCAGCGACGCGTGGGTGTAGCCCAGGAGGGCTACGGCAAGCTCGTAGTCCAGGCCGTTGGGCCCGGCACCGGCCATCAGCTGGTCCAGGACAGATAGGGAGTCACGGACGGAACCCCCGCCGGCACGGATCACCAGTGACAGTACTCCGGGCGCCACCGGAACGTTCTCCTGGTTGCACAGGAGTTCCAGGTAAGCCATCAGCGGCTCCGGCGGCACCAGCCGGAACGGGTAGTGGTGCGTCCGGGAGCGGATGGTGCCGATGACCTTGTCCGGCTCCGTGGTGGCAAAGATGAACTTAATGTGTTCCGGTGGCTCTTCTACGATCTTCAGCAGCGCGTTGAACCCCGCCGAGGTAACCATGTGGGCTTCGTCAATGATGAAGATTTTGTAGCGGTCCCGCACCGGGGCGTACGTGGCCCGCTCGCGCAGGTCACGCGCGTCGTCCACGCCACCATGGCTGGCGGCGTCAATCTCGATGACGTCCAGGGACCCGGACCCGCCGCGGGCAAGCTCAACGCAGCTGGGGCAGGAGCCGCAGGGGGTGTCCGTGGGGCCCTTGGCACAGTTCAGGCAACGGGCCAGAATGCGGGCGGAGGTGGTTTTGCCGCAGCCCCTGGGGCCGGAGAACAGGTAAGCATGGTTGACGCGGTTTTTCCGCAAAGCCGTCATCAGCGGCTCGGTGACATGCTCCTGCCCGATAACGTCAGCGAACGAGTCTGGACGGTATCTGCGGTACAGGGCGGTAGTAACTGTCACAGAGAAAACCCTACCAATCCGGGCTGACAGTCTGCCGCCCTGTGGGGGAATAGTAAAGACCCCCCATGCACCCGCCAGAGCCCATTTACCCTTGCTACCTTCCGGTCCTGGGGGAGTTCAACAGGATGACGCCACATGAGGGGCCGCCAGTTACTTTACCCGAAGTTCAGGCACGACTCGAATCGGCCTCCGGCGGGCGCCAGGCCTCGACCTTCCAGCTCATCAACGCGGGCTCCTCATACGGATGCGCGGCCCGCAAGGCCGCCACTACGCTTTGCAGCAACGGCCCTTCAACCACACATTCAACCCTGTCCTCGGCAGCTTCCTCCGGAATGCCCGGCCGCCCCTGGTAGGGGTTCGCACCGTCACGTGGAGTAAAACGGCCTGTTCCCCGGGAGGTGAAGGAGCAGTGCGAGTAGTTTCCGATCCGGCCGGCGCCAGCGTCACCAATTGCCTTCAGGACCCGTTCCGTGTGCGTGACCGGAACGTAAAACACCAGGGCGTGCAGTTCGTTCATGCCTCCCATAGTTCCCCATCCGTTACCGCAAAGGCCGGGAAATCCATTGCTTATCCGGCCGCCAGACACGATCATGGGTATGTACACCGATTGGGGCAATCTCAAGATTGTGAGCTGCGAGGCCTGGCTGAACGGAGCCGGACCCGGCAGCTCAACGGGGTTCCGATGGAATGGGCGCGTTGGGGGCGTCCATTTCTGGGTTAAGCCCGGGCGGCAAGCTTCCGGGAGCGGCCGGCCAGCCGGGAAATCGGGCCCGCGAGCGTCAATTGGGCGAAGCGGAAAACATCAGGTAGTCTAGTACCTGCTTTTGATTCAGAAGCAGTTGGAGAATTCGCCTAGCGGCCTATGGCGCACGCCTGGAACGCGTGTTGGGTTAACGCCCTCGGGGGTTCAAATCCCCCATTCTCCGCCGGTAGGAACCCGGTCCCGCATCGTTGGGACCGGGTTCTTTCGTTTGCCGCTGAACCCGCACGGCCCGGCGGTTCAAGGGCCATTTGGACTGCGGGTGCAGATCCCTGGTGCTCCACCACCTCCTGCAAGGAATTGCACGACGCTCCATCACGTCCTGCCACACATCGGGGAACCTTACATCACGTGTGGGCTCTGCCGGTGGCATCGAAGGCGCGCTGCCGCGGCAGCACCGCCGTCGGACCTCATTAGGAGGTGATGGGGCGTTGGGATGCTTTAGGCGGCCAGGCGTTCACTGGGGAGTTCGACCCTCGGCGTAGCCCAGTCGGCGAAGGCGTTCCCTCGCTGCAAGTTCACTTGGGCCGCGCCTGCCCAGGGCAAGGCGTACGACGCCGAGCACTACCTTGGTGGCCAACCTCACCGGGAGCGGGAACGGGCCCAGCCGTGGCAAGGACAGGCCGAGCATCTGCCGGTACCGGGGCTCCAGGCTGTAAACCGCGCCGGCAAAAAGAATACGGTACCCGGGCCGGAGCATCGGGCTCAGCGGCGGGTTACGGATGAAGGACACCGTTTCAGCCACCTGGCGGTCCATCCGCAACTCACCGCTCTCATACCACCGGTCTAATTGCGCCCGCATGTCAGCTTCGCTCAGCGGCGGATCCTGGACGCCCATCAGCCTCCCCGCCTGCGCCCATTCGCGGATGTAGGCATCCGGGCCGCCGGGAATGGGACCGCCCCACAATTTGTGCGCTGTAAGGAATGCGTCCGTAAACGCGATGTGGATCCAGCCGGCCAGTTCCGGATCATTGGCGCTGTACTCGCGCTGGACCCCCGAATTGTCCACGAACTTGCCCTGGACCGGCTCGTGGAGGCGCTGCACCCGCCGGGAAGCTTCCTCGGCAGCGGCCTTGGATCCGTACGTCACGGTGAAGATCCATCGGATGGTCGCCGCCAGGCGGGCGAGGGGATCGTCGCGGAAGTTGGAGTGCTCGTGCACGCCGGCAAGGGCGCCGGGGTGAAGGGACTGCATCAGCAGCGTCCGGATTCCGGCCACAATCGGAGACATGGAGCCGTGCACCGCCCACACTGCCGAGCCCGGGAGATGGTAGCCGGGGTCTTCCCCCTCAGCCAGCTTCGTTACCCAGTCAGGGACCGCATCGGCCCTGCCGGTGAACGTCTTCTTGAGTTCGTCCTGCCATTTCCGAAGGAAACTGCGCATACCCCATTGTTGCCCACGGTAAGACCCTTGGGGGCAGGGGCAGCATACACCGCAAGGTTTGCTCAATTATTTGACCCGGGTCACGCTACGGGGTTCACAGGCTTCCTGCCATGTGGTCCCATGGGAGAACTGTCATGACAGCGGGCGGTAGATCTTGTTCTGGAGTCAGTATTTTGGGGAATCATCGGAGACCGGATAAGCACGTTGAGCCGCGCCGTCCACATGGTGCCTTGATGCGCGCCGCCGCGGCCACGGGCGCCTTTGCCCTCTCCATCTGGGCCCTGAACCTCTCGGGAACCGCAGCGGATGTGACGTCAACGGCGGCGGGACCGGCCGGCATGGCTGCCATCTCCGCCGGCTCTGGTGCGGCCGTGGCGGTGTCCGGACGCCAGGGCGAATTGCCGTCCGGGGTTGTGGGCGCCGGCAGCCTGCAGACAACCATCGTCACAGATCCCTCAGCACTGGTCTCCTTTCCCCGTCCGGCGCTGGGCAGCTACACCGGCGACAGTTCCCTGCCGCTGTCGGTGGGGCACGCAGGGCTGGACAGGCCCCCTGCCGGCTTCCTCCGGGCGCCCCTTGAACTATTGGTTTCCAGTTCACCTTTCGGTCACCGGGTGAGCCCACTGTCCGGGGCCGCCGGAGACTTCCACCTCGGCCAGGATTATGCGGCGCCGTGCGGAACCAGGGTGTATGCGGCGGACTCGGGAGTGGTCCGGGCAGCAGGCTGGCACGCGTGGGGCGGTGGCAACAGGGTGGAGATCGACCACGGCAACGGCCTGGTCACCACCTACAACCACTTGGACGCTATTGCTGTGCACACGGGCGACAAGGTCAATGTGGGCCAGTTCATCGCCGAGCTGGGAACCACGGGATGGTCTACCGGGTGCCACCTGCACTTCGAGACGATCCTCAACGGGCGCCACGTCACTCCGCTGACGTGGGAACTGCTGCCGGCGCGTCCCCTTGCCGGCAACGGCGCAGAACACCTGCAAAACTATGCCCCCGGCAGCGGTTCCCCACTGGGGTGGCTGCAGTGGATCATTCCGGTCGGCTTTGGTCCGGATGACCATGTAGGTGTGGGTGGTGCCGGAACGCCTACGACGCCGGCACCGCCGCCATTGGAGGCGGGCGTGCCTGCCCTTAGTGCCCCTTCGCCGTCACCGGGTGAGCCGGCCGTGTCACCGTCACCGACGCCGAGTGAGCCGGCCGTGTCACCGACACCGACACCGTCGGCGAGTGAGCCGGCCGTATCACCGACACCGACGCCGACGCCGTCACCGACTGAGCCCTCTATGTCACCGACACCCTCGGCGCCTGAGACAACCTCGACACCAACACCAACACCAACCCCGACGCCCACACCCACTGCGACTGCCTCACCGACTGAACCGCCAGCGCCGTCGCCCAGTGAGCCGTCCCCGACGACCTCCATAACGACGCCGGTAACCGCTCCGGCGCCGGCAACCTCACCCTCGCCGTCGTCCACTGAGGCCTCGCCGTCCCCGACACCGCCGGAACAGACGCCTTCGCCGGCACCCACCCAGCCCTCTGATCCGGGGGAAACTCCTGCTGCGAAGGAGCCGGAGCAGTGCCTTGTGCAGCCTGCACAGGAAACGTCCAGCCCGGACCAGTACCCTGAGCCGTTGGCCACGAATTCCATGTATGAACAACTTCCTGAGGACGCAGCCTGTGACACCCCTGTACCCGATCCCACTGACCCTGAACGATGGAACCGAGACTGATTTCGGCAGGTTCAAAGGGAAAGTGGTGATGGTGGTCAACGTCGCATCCAACTGCGGCCTGACACCCCAGTACGCCGGGCTTGAGGCGCTGTATGAGAAGTTCCGCGACCGCGGGTTCGAAATCCTGGGCGTCCCCTGTAACCAGTTCGCCGGCCAGGAGCCGGGCAGCGACAGCGAAATCGCCGAGTTCTGCGAGCGGAATTACGGCGTGAGCTTCCCCCTGACAGCCAAGGCCGACGTCCGCGGCAAGGACCAGCACCCGCTTTACGCCGAGCTGACCAGATTCAAGACGGGGCTGCTGCCGGGACTGGTGAAATGGAACTTCGAGAAGTTCCTGGTCAACCGGGACGGCGAAGTGGTGGCCCGCTTTGCCCCGACTGTTGAGCCGGACTCAGCGGAAGTTATCGACGCCGTCGAAAGCGCCCTGGGCTGACACTGCGCTTTCCCGAATTAACACCAGGAAAGCGCAGTTCTTTTAGCTTTTTCCACACGGGCTTCGGCGATTCACCCCAAGTTTGCCAAATGTCTGATTGGATAAAGATTACTGAAGGGTAGAAGGGAAGAACGGCTTCCCACCGACCACAGAGGCAGCAATGGAGCACATCGAGGCCGAACATCCCCGGCCACGCCACTTCCTACTCCACCTGAGTGATCCCCACTTGTTGGGAGGTCCGGATCCCCTCTACGGCGTCGTAGACAGCGAAAAACGGCTCATCCAGCTCTTCGATGAGGTCAAGGCATCCGGCGCGAAGCCGGAAGCCGTCATCTTCACCGGAGACCTGGCAGACAAGGGCCATCCGGAAGCGTACGTGAAGCTCCGGGCCATCGTTGAGCCTGCCTGTGAGGAACTCGGCGCGGAAGTCATCTGGGCCATGGGAAACCATGACAACCGGGCGAACCTCCGGAAGGGCCTCCTGGACCAGCCCGGCAACGACGACCCGCTGGACCACAGCTACTTCATCAACGGCCTGCGCGTCATCACCCTGGACACGTCAGTCCCGGGCTTCCACCATGGCGAACTTGATGACTCACAGCTGGACTGGCTGGCGCAGGAACTCGAGACCCCTGCTCCGGACGGCACCATCCTGGCGCTCCACCATCCGCCTGTTCCCTCGGTCCTGGACCTGTCGGTCCTGGTGGAGCTTCGGGACCAGGCCTCCCTGGCAGCGGTGGTCCGGGACTCGGACGTCCGGACCATCCTGGCCGGGCACCTGCACTACTCCACCACAGCGAGCTTTGCGGGCGTCCCCGTTTCGGTCGCCTCCGCCAGTTGCTACACCCAGGACCTGAACGTCCCCGTGGGCGGTTCCCGCGGGCAGGATGCCGGGCAGTCGTTTAACCTGGTGCACGTTTACGAGCACACCATCGTGCACTCGGTAGTCCCGCTGGGAAGTGCGACGACGGTGGGCGAGTATGTTTCCCCGGAGGAGACAGGGCGGCGGCTGGCTGCCGCAGGCATCCGGATCCCCGAAACTGCGAAGCAGCGGAGCAGCATTAAGCAAGGCCAGCCCACGAGCCACTAAAAGGGCTGCCACTGACCGGGACGGTACGAAGGGTTCGGCAGGATCCGCGCCGCCACGGCGGTGCGGACCCTGCCCCAGGCCCTTACTTTTCCCAGGGCGCCTTGATGGGGAAGTACTTTTCCAGGAAGTCCGTCACCAGTTCGGCCCGCTCGTCCGCCCCGACTTCAGGGAAGCTGCCGTCGTTCAGGCAGAAGAAATCCATATTTCGTTTGGCCAGCAGCTTGGGCAGGTAGTTCAGCCCGGCGCGCATGGTGGTGTCCACGTAACGGACCTTGGCCGCTGTCTGGGTGACGGCCCGGCCGGTAAGCAGCGCGTAGTAGTGGTAGAACGAGTTGGTGACGGAGATGTTGTCCGCCGCGCGGAACCGGCTGGCTGCCGTTTTCCGGAACTCTTCAGGGAACTCCTGCTCCATTTGCGCCACCAGGCTGCGCCGCAGCGGGGCCGCGGTGTGCTCCAGGTGGCGGGTGGTGATCCGTCCGAAGCGGTTCCACAGCAGTTTCCGGTTGACCCGGGCCGCGTTTTCGAAGCCGCTGCGCTCAGCGGCGTTCTCGCCCAGACCGATCCGGGTTTCCGCCTCGATGAACTTGGTGATGCCGCCCGGGGTGAAGAACATGTCCGGGCCCACGGGACGGCCGAAGAACATGTCATCGTTCGAGTACAGGAAATGCTCTGACAGCCCATCAATGTGGTGCAGCTGGCATTCCACCGCCTGCGAGTTGTGGGTGGGCAGTACGGCAGGATCGGCGAAGAACTCTTCGCTGCGGACAATGGTGACGGCCGGGTGGTCCGCCAGCCAGGCGGGCGCGGGGGAGTCCGTGGCGATGAAGATGCGGCGGATCCACGGCGCGAACATGTAGACGGACCGGAGCGCGTATTTGAGCTCGTTAATCTGCCGGAACCGGGCTTCGTGGTCGTCGCCTTCACCCAAAACCACGCCCTGCTGCTGCGAACGCCGGGCCGCGATGTATTCGGGCGAGCTGCCGTCCACCCAGGAGAACACCAAGTCGATGTCGAAGCTGATGTCGCTGGCATGGTCCGCGAACATGTTCTCAATGGTTGGCCAGGTGTGGCCGTAGCGCTCCACGGTGCCGCGGACGGCGTCCTGGCGCAGCAGCGTGCGGCGCGTGAGGGAATTCTCGATAGGCAGGATCAGCTGTTCGCCTTCGAAGGACCACAGCTCGATCTGCACCCCGGCGGAGGCACCGAATTCGAAGCCGCCCACGGGTTCAACCCGGGGCCGGTACAAGCGGAAGATGCGGGCCTGCCGGTTTGAGGAGAGCTCGCCGTCTGCCACCAGTACGGAGGTCTTCTTTTTGGCATCCACCGTCATGGAGTAGAACGGCTCGTCCCGGCAGGCCGCCACCAGGGCAGCCCGGAGCTTCTTCCGGTCCTTCCAGTCCAGGGCGAGCACGGGCCGGTCGTTGTTGCCGCGGACCAAGAGGTAGGCAAGATCTGCACTGACCAGGACATTGCGCAGGAACAGCAGGTCCTCCACCATGGCCTGGTAAGGAGTCCTGTTGTAATTGATCAGGGCGTAGCGGCCCTTGTGCCTGAGTACATCGGCTCGGTGCCTGAGCCGCTGTTCCGCCGCCGCAGACGTAACCTCTGCATGAAATTGTTCTTCTACGGACGCTTGGCTGCCGTAGTAGACCTCGTCCTGTACCGGTGCTTCTGTAATGATGTTCTCCGAGCTGGTCAAAGTAAGTAAGCCTTCCTACCTGCATGATAGCCGCGCGGTGGAAACGGAAGGTTTCCGGCCGGGCTCACCCGGCCGCGGAAGGGGCTCAGACGCCTAGCGCCTCCCGCCAGCTGCGCAGGAAAGCGCCGCCGGCGTCGTCGTGGATCACTGAGGCATCCAGTCCCAGGTCCACGGCGGTCAGGACGTCGTAGGGCTTGTCCGGAACACCGTCCGCCGGGCGGACGTCCACATGCTTCACCTCGTGGTCGTTGTGGTGGAGCCAGTCTGCCATGGCGTAGTCCGTGCGGGAATCACCCACCGTCCGCCAGGCCTGCGGCGTGATCCCCTGGGCGGCCAGCAGTTCCACGGCCCGGCTGGCACCCAGGTCCTTGCCCAGCCGCACGGACTCGATGTCGGTGGAAATGATGGTGGGGTCCACACGGTAGTCCACTTCGTCGTCGGAGTTGGGGGCGTGGTGGTCCAGCCGGACCACGCCCAGGCCGTGGCGGGCCATCAGCTCCATGGCGTCGGCGTCGAAAAGTTTCTGTTCGTCCAGGTATTCGGCGTTGGGAACCTCGATGTGCTGTTCCACGGACACCATGGCCCGCTTGGTTTCATCGAAGAACATATGCGCTGAGTAGTCTTCGGCCACCATGCGGCGGATGTCGTCGCCGTAGGCTGCGGGCACGGCCAGTTCACGGTCCACGTGGATGGGGCCGGGGCCGGCAGCGGTGTAGCTGAACCAGACGGCGCCCTTTTCGCAGATGGCGTGGATGATGGTGCCGGCCGGCATTCCCGCGGCGATCATCGGCTCCATGACCTGCCCGCGGATGAAGGCATCCGAGCGGCCGGTATTGAAAATTACAGGAATGCCCGCTGCAGCCAGGCCCACGAGGTCAAGGATGATTTCCTGTTTCACGTCACGGGTCACGGGGCTGGCCACGGGGCCGTCCACGTCCAGCAGCAGCGCGAGGGGCGGCGTGGCGGGCACGCGGACACCAGGGGCGGAGGAAGCAGTGAACTCGGTTGCTGTCATGGCTCCATTCTGTCAGCAGGGCCGTAAACTCCTGGCCCGCTCCGGGAAGATCACCGCGTGTGACACATGGTCACTGTTTGGCTACAACCTTCCCCGGGGCGTGCCGGATACTTTCGCTGGAACCGATGGGTGCCTAGTGTGGCATGGTGATATTCAAAGCTGTGGGCGAGGGCCGCCCTTACCCTGACCATGGTTACAACACTCCCAAGGAATGGGCTGCGCTGCCGCCCCGGCCGGTCCGGCTCGACGAACTGGTGACCACCAAGCGCACCCTCGACCTGGAGGCGCTCCTCGCCGAGGACTCAACCTTCTTTGGCGACCTTTTTCCACACGTCGTGCAGTACCAGGGAACCCTCTATCTTGAGGACGGCCTGCACCGCGCCGTCCGGACCGCCCTGCACCAGCGCACGGCGATCCACGCCCGTGTGCTGGTCATAGATGGCTAGGAAGAAGCAGCAGGACGCGAGCGTCCTCCACGGCCACCACGTTGTCACCGGCCCTGAGCTCAGGGCCACCTTCCAGGCAGGGCACGACGCCGATGACACCGCCAGGGTGCGCCGCCGCGTGCTTCACGGCGTGGTGCTTGTACTCCTCATCGGACTGATCGCCGCCGCCATCATCACGGCGCTGGCCATTATCAACGGACGGCTCAAGATTCCCGCCGCGGAACCGGCAGAGGACACGGTCTCCTCCTGCCCGGCCGGCACCTTTGACTACACCCCTCACGGCGAAATCAACCTCAACGTCTATAACGCCACCAACCGGCCCGGGCTGGCGCGTACCGTGGCCGACGAGTTTGTCGCGCGGAAGTTCGTGGTGGGCGCGGTGGCGAACACCGAGGCCGGCTACCGGGGCATCGCAGCGGTGGTTTCAGGTCCGGCCGGACAGTCCGCGGCGCTGAGCGTCCAACGCAACCTGCCGGGCTCGGACTACTTCCAGGACGGCAGGACCGACGGCAGCGTTGACGTGATCCTGGCCCAGGACTACAAGGCGTTGGCTCCGCCGGAGCTCGTTGACCAGACGCCGGGCACGCTCAGCTGCCCGCGTGAAAGCCGCCGCGTCGCCGATGAGGACAAATGGCCGGTCATGCCCTCGGCGGCGCCCACCCGCTGAAGAATCCCTTAGCGGGCCACGGCGGGAAGCGGGGCAACGCGGACCGGCCGGCCGGCGTCGTCGAACCTCGCTCCCGCACCCAGCTGGATGAACCGCACCGTCCGGGCCACGCGGGCTTCCAGTTCCGCAGGCTCGTCGCTGCCCCGCGCCGCGCTGGACGAGAGGGTCCCGAGGATCAGTTGCGCCTGCTGGCCCACGTCGGCCACGGGAAGGTAGCCCTGCTCCATCCCGTCGCGCAGGATGCCCTGCAGCAGGACGCTCAGCTCACCCACGTGGTCGGCGAGTTTGGCGAAGGACGACGGCGACAGGACGGCCCCCATCGCAGGTCCCGGGGGGAGGTGGCGGCGGCTGAGGTCCACCACCTGGGCGCGGACGTACAGTGCCAGCCGCTCCACGGGATTGTCGAGGCGGCCCAGGGCATCGCGCAGCTCGGACAGGAACTTTTCGGTCTCATCCAGCGCGTAGGAGATCAGGAGCTCTTCAATGTCCGCGTAGTAGTTGTAGACGGCGGTCCGGCCCACCCCGGCGTGCCGGGCAACATCGGTCATGGTCAGCCCGGGCAGCCCATGGGAGAAGAGGAGCTCACCAAAGGCGGTGAGGATGCGGCGCTGCGTCTCCGCGCGCTGCTCGGCATTGCTGGCCGCTGAAATCCTGGGCATACAGACACTTTACCGCGAAGTGTCAGTAAACGTCCCGCTGCCTGGCGGCAGGTGCCGGCTAGACCTGGCAGCCGTCCGGTCCGCAGGCGTCGCCGTCGGTGGAGTTGACCAGCACCAGGGGATTGGCGGCCTGCCACGCCTCATTGAGGGCTGCAGTGAACGTTTCGGCAGGCTGGGCGCCCGAAAGGCCGAACTTCCGGTCAATCACGAAGAACGGCACGCCGCTGATGCCCAGCGCGCGGCCTTCCTCGAAATCTGACCGGACGTCCGCGGCGTACTTGTCCGTGGTGAACAGTTCCTCCACCTCGTCCCTGTTGATGCCCAGGTCCAGGGCGAGGGAGGTCAGGTACTCGCGACTGCCGATGTCCTTGCCGTGTTCGAAGTGGTCGCTGAGCAGGCGCTCCTTGGCTTCATCCTGCTTGCCGTGGGCAGCTGCAAGATGGATCAGGCGGTGGGCGGTGAAGCTGTTCGCTACCACCACCGAATCGAACCGGTAGTCCAGGCCCTCGCCCTTGGCCTGCTCGGTGACATGCTGGAACATCTGCGAAACCTGCTGCGGCGCAATGCCCTTACGTGTGCTCAGATACTCCAGCTCGGTCCCGTCATAGTGCTCCGGCAGGGTGGGATCCAGCTGGTAGCTGCGCCATGTCACTTCCACGGAATCACGGTGCTCGAACGTGGCAAGGGCGCTCTCGAAGCGGCGCTTGCCGATGTAGCACCATGGGCACGCAACGTCTGACCAGATCTCAATCTTCATGCTGGGCATAACTGCACTCTCCGGGCGGCCATTCCGAGGCAGCACGTTATTTGCGCCACACGAGGTCTTGCGGTGGGGCTGCAACGTAGGCAATAGTCTGAGTTAGGTGAAACAGACGCCATAGGAAAACCGATTGCACCGCGGGCCGGAGCCGGCGCGTGGTCGGAAGTGCCCGGTCAGCTGGGGAGCCCGGCCTGTATTCTTGCGAGGCAGGGAATGCGGATAGGACTTGTTGCGGGACCCTGGATTCCGGTTCCGCCGGTGACGTACGGCGGTATTGAACGGGTAGTGGACAGCCTGGCCAGGGGCTTTGCTGCTGCCGGGCACGAGGTTGTCCTGGCCGCGCCGTCGGACAGCACCTGTCCGGTACCACTGGCGCCGGGCATGCGGCCAGCACAAATCGACGATCTGGGTTTCACCATCTCCGAGCTGAGCCATGTCACCCGGGCCTACGAGGCAATGGGGGATGTGGACATCATCCATGACCACACCCTGACCGGGCCCTTGTATATGCAGCGGCCCAAACGCGTCCCCCTGGTGACGACGATCCATGGCCCGCTCAACGAGGAAGCGGTGGACATCTACCGTGCCATTGGCCGGCATGCAGCCGTCATCGCTATCTCCCGCGACCAGTGCTCCCGTGCACCGGAGGTGCCGGTGACACGGGTCATCCACCACGGGATGGACGTGGCCTCCGTCCCCGTAGGGTCGGGGAGCGGCGGCTACCTGTGCTTCGTTGGCCGGGCATGCCCGGACAAGGGTCTTCTGGAGGCCATCATGATCGCCAGGGAGGCCGGGATACCGCTGCGCATAGCGGTCAAGATGCGCCAACCTGACGAAATCCGCTATTTCCGCGAGGTCATCGAGCCGATGCTGGGGCCCAACGAGGACTTTGTGGGCGAAGTGGATGATGCCGCCAAGTACGGGCTGATGGGTGAAGCGCTGGCCTTCCTCAATCCCATCCAGTGGTCCGAGCCTTTCGGGCTGGTGATGATCGAGGCGCTGGCAACAGGTACCCCCGTGATCGGTACCCCGATCGGCTCCGCGCCCGAAATTATCGACCACGGCCGGACCGGATTTTTGGGGCGCACGGAGCAGCTTGCGGGCTTCGTGCAGGAGGCGACCGGCCTCAGCCGGGCAACCTGCCGAAAAGTTGCCCGGGAACGGTTCGGCGAGGAACGCATGGTGCGCGAGCACCTCTGGCTGTTCGGGAAGCTGGCGGCAGGGGAGATGCCCGCAGGGGTTCCGGATAGGGTCGGCTTGCACCAGAATCTTTAAGGCACGGTCTTGGCGATCCGCGGCAAGCCCGTCGCCTAGCAAAGGAGTGCATCCATGACCGCATGGAACGCCGATACTGAGGCCGGCGCATCCGAGTCAGGTTCGGTCACCGTCGTGGAGGGGTCCTCGTTCTGCATCTCGTCCGAAACGGGTGACATCAGTTCCGTCGCCGGTACGAACGGGGCCTTCTTCCAGGACACCCGCATCATCTCCCGCTGGATCCTCCGCATCAACGGATCCCTGCGGGAGCCCCTGGCAGCCCAGAAGCCGCAGCCGTTCGGAGCCACGTTTGTTGGCCGCGCCAAATGGCCGGACGGCAGGTTCGACAGCCCGCTGGTGGTCCGCCACGTCCGCCACATCGGTCCGGGCCTGCAGGACGACATCACCCTGGAAAACTACGCCGCGGAGCCGGTGGACTGCGAGATAGAACTGCTCGTGGACGCCGACCAAGCCGATCTCTTCGACGTCAAGGGCGGCCGGACTACCCAGGGTGCCGCCGCCACCCGCGAAGTGGTGGACGGCAGCCTGGTTATTGAAGCCGCACGCCACGGACAACGGCGGGGAAGCTCCATCAGGGCGCAGGGTGCCGAGGCCAGCACCGACGGGCTCCGTTTCCGCGCCACCGTCCCGGCCCGGGGGAAATGGGCCACCAGCGTGATTGTGGTGCCCCTGGTCAACGGGCAGCCCCCTGCCGATCCCTTTACCGAGGCGCGGCTCCCGCGCCACCGCGAAGGCGTGCGCCGGCACCGCGCCTGGGAGGAAAACGTCCCGCAGGTCACCGTGACGGACAGTAACCTGCAGGCGGTGCTGAACCGGAGCCAGAGCGACCTGGGCTCGCTTCGGATCTTCGACGACCATCATCCGGGCCGCGTGGCGGTGGCCGCCGGAGCCCCGTGGTTTATGGCCCTGTTCGGCCGGGATTCGCTGCTCTCGTCCTACATGAGCCTGCTGGTGAGTCCCAATTTGGCCGCCGGCACGCTGCAGACCCTGGCCGGGCTGCAGGGAACCAAGGTTGATCCGGACTCGGAGGAAGAACCGGGCCGCATCCCGCACGAGGTGCGGCTTGGGGTCACTGCCGGTTTGTCCCTGGGCGGCACAGCCTACTACGGGACGGCTGATGCCACTCCGCTGTTCGTGGGTCTCTTGGGCGAACTCAGCCGGTGGGGCCTTTCCCGGGAAATCATCCACCCGCTGCTTCCGCACGCGGACCGTGCCCTGGAATGGATTGAAAAGTACGGCGACCGTGACGGCGACGGATTCGTGGAGTACCAGCGGCCCAACGACCACGGGCTGGTGAACCAGGGCTGGAAAGACTCCTGGGACGGCATCAACTTTGCCGACGGCACTATTGCCGAAGCCCCCATAGCCCTGTGTGAAGTGCAGGCCTACGTCTACTCCGCCTACATCGGCAGGTCGCTGCTGGCACGCTGGGATGGGGATGCAGCCCTGGAACAGCACTGGGCGGACAAGGGCGCCGCCCTGAAGGCGGCCTTCAACGAGAAGTTCTGGCTGCCGGACAAGGGCTATTTCGCGGAGGCACTGGACAAGGACAAGCGGCCGGTGGATGCCTGTACCTCGAACATGGGCCACTGCCTCTGGACGGGCATCGTGGACGAGGACAAGGCGCCTTCCGTAGTGGAGCACCTGATGTCACCCCAGATGTTCACGGGCTGGGGCATCCGCACCCTGGGCTCGGACATGGGCGCCTACAACCCGGTGAGCTACCACAACGGCTCGGTGTGGCCGCACGACTCGGCGCTGGTGGCAACGGGGCTGATGCGGTACGGATTCGTGGAGGAGGCCCGGCGGGTCGCTTCAGGCCTTATTGACGCCGCAGAACATTTTGACGGGCGGCTGCCGGAACTGTTTTGCGGTTTCGACCGCGGTGAATTCCCCGGGCCCGTCCCCTATCCCACCGCGTGCTCGCCGCAGGCCTGGGCAGCGGCGGCGCCGGTGCAGCTGATGCGTGTGCTGCTTCGTTTCGACCCCGTCTACACCCACGGAGTGGTGCACCTGGCACCGATCCTCCCCGAGGACATGGGCGACTTCCAGGCAGCCAATGTCCTGATCGACACCTCCCGCATCACCATCCGGGCGCACGGGACCGGCGGCAGCATCGACGGGCTCCCGCCGGGACTCAAACTCTTATCGGAACCACGTCCGCCCCTGGCCTACGCTCCCAATGCCCATCAGCACGTGTGACGACGCCCTGCTGGCGGCGCACGCCAGGGCGCTGCGCCAGTCAGGGAACGGGGCGCTCCAGCACGAAGTCATGCTCCACCGAAGTGCCCAGCCGGAACGACTTGGTGCCCGCCTTCCGGAAGCCTGACTTCTCATAAAAGCGGATGGCCCGGGCGTTCTGGCTGTTGACCCCGAGCCAGACCCCCTTCCCGCCGGCTTCGGCGGCCGCCGCCAGGCTGGCATGCATCAGTTCAGCGGCGGCACCGAGCCCGTGGTGTTCCGGGTGCACGTAGCACTTGCTTAGTTCCACCGACGGCAGGATCTCCAGGGATGCAACAACGTCCGGGTCTGTCGCCGGACGGTCCACCAGCAGGCTGTAGCCGCGGAGGCCGCCGTCGGCATCGATCACCAGGACTGTCACATCGGGATCGGCGAGGTACGCCAGGAAGTGGCGTTCACTGAGGGTGTTCGCCAGGTGGGCGGCAATATCCTCAGGGGACGCCGACGGCGGGCACGCCAGCGGAAAGGTGACGGACGCCAGGGCCGCCAGCGCCCCGGCGTCGTCCGTTGTTGCTGTGCGGATGGAATGCGGCATGCAGGGATTCTACGTTTCGCCCTCGGGTTACTGCTTGAACGCGGCGTCGAAGGAGGTGTTCGACGCCGGGAAGTCGAACTTCTTAAGGGCGGCGAGGGCTTCGGGGGCGCCGTGCAGGCGGTCCATGCCGGCGTCTTCCCATTCCACTGAGATGGGTCCGTTGTAGCCGATGGCGGACAGGGCACGGAAGGACGCTTCCCAGGGGACGTCGCCGCGGCCGGCGGAGACGAAGTCCCAGCCGCGGCGCGGGTCGCCCCAGGCCAGGTGGGAGCCCAGGACCGTGTTGCGGCCGGTCTGGCGGACCTTGGTGTCCTTGCAGTCCACGTGGTAGATCCGGTCTTTGAAGTCCCAGATGAAGGAGACGGGGTCGATGCCCTGCCACATCATGTGGGACGGGTCCCAGTTCAGGCCGAACGCGGGGCGGTGGTTGATCGCCTCGAGGGTGCGGACGGTGGTCCAGTAGTCGTAGGCGATCTCGGACGGGTGGACTTCGTGGGCGAAGCGGACGCCGCATTCGTCAAAGACGTCCAGGATGGGGTTCCAGCGGTCGGCGAAGTCTTGGTAGCCGGCGTCGATGACCTTTTCGGGGACGGGCGGGAACATGGCGACGTACTGCCAGATGGAGGAGCCGGTGAACCCGACGACGGTGTCCACGCCGAGTGCCTTGGCGAGCCGGGCGGTGTGTTTCATTTCCTCGGCGGCGCGCTGGCGGACGCCTTCGGGGTCGCCGTCGCCCCAGACTTTGGCACCGACGATGGCTTCGTGGCGGAAGTCGATGGGGTCATCGCACACGGCCTGGCCCTTGAGGTGGTTGGAGATGGCCCAGACCTTGAGGTTGTACTTTTCCAGGACGGCGAGTTTGGATTCGACGTAGCCGGGTTCGTCCCAGCGCCAGGCGTCCAGGTGGTCGCCGGAGACGGCGATCTCCAGTCCGTCGTAGCCCCAGCCGGACGCCAGGCGCGCGACTTCTTCGAAGGGCAGGTCGGCCCACTGGCCGGTGAACAGGGTGTACGGGCGGGGCATGTCAGGCTCCTTCAGTGGTGGACGGCTGGATGAGGGCGCTTCTCGCGGCGGCGGACTCCTCGACGGCGGCGAGGATGCGCTGGACTTCCAGGCCGTCTTCGAACGACGGCGAGGGCGCGGTGCCGCCGTCGACGGCCAGCAGGAAATCGCGGATCTGGTGCGTGAAGGTGTGCTCCCAGCCGATGATATGGCCCTGGGGCCACCAGGCGTCCAGGTACGGGTGCTCCGGTTCCGTAACTACGATCCGGCGGAACCCCTGCTCGCGGGCGGGCAAGGTGGCGTCGCTGAAGGCCAACTCGTTGAGGTTCTCGAGGTCGAAGCGGAGGGCGCCCTTATCGCCGTAGATCTCGATCTGCAGGGAGTTCTTCCGGCCGGTTGCCACCCGGGATGCCTCCACCGAGGCGATGGCTCCGGAGGCGAGGGCCAGGGTTGCCCAGGCGGCGTCGTCCACCGTGACGTCTTCGGGCCCTTGCGCGCCGGGCCTCTGGTTCACAAACGTCTGCAGCCGGCCCGAGACTTCCGTGACCTTGTCACCGAGCAGGAAGAGGACCTGGTCGATGGCATGGGACGCGATGTCACCCAGGGCCCCGGAACCGGCGGTCTCTTTCCGCAGGCGCCAGGTCATTGGTGCCGACTCGTCGGCCAGCCAGTCCTGGAGGTAGGCCGCGCGGACCTGCCGGACGTTACCCAGCCTGCCTTCGCTCACCAGTTCCTTCGCAAGGGCAAGGGCCGGGACGCGGCGGTAGTTGAAGCCCACCATCGACTGCACGCCCTGTGCCCTGGCGGCCTGGGCGGCCGCGGTAATGGCCTCAGCTTCGGCCAACGTATTGGCCAGGGGCTTTTCCAGCAGGACGTGCTTGCCGGCTTCAAGGGCGGCGATGGCGATTTCGGCGTGCATCCAGCCCGGCGCGCAGATATCGACGATATGGATGTCGTCCCGGTCCAGGACCGCGCGCCAGTCCGTGGCCGTTTCCTTCCAGCCGTACCTGGCGGCGGCTTCCGCAACGGCGTCGGCGTCCCTGCCCACCAGGGCCTTCTGCTCGACGGCCGGGACGTCGAAGTAGCTGGCAACGTTCCGCCACGCGTTCGAGTGTGCCTTGCCCATAAAGGCGTAGCCGATCATCGCCACGCCCAGGGGGGACTGGACTGGTTCGTTGCTCATGCGCCTTCTCCCAGCGTCAGGGTTTCGGGGGACCAGTCTTCGGGGACGGGTTGTGACACAGGCGCGTTGCTGGCCACGTCCACGAAGGTGCCGGATCCCATGGATTCGTTGATGGAGACCATGGCGTCCAGCACATGGTAGGCCAGTTCTCCGGTGGCGCGGTGGGGGACACCGGCACGGATGGAGCGGGCCATGTCCAGCACGCCCAGGCCGCGGCCGTTCGCCGGGCCGGTGGCAGGGATGGCGGTCCAGTCCTCGTCGCCTGCCCGCCACAGCTTGATGTCGCCGTCGAAGAAGTTGGGGTCCGGCAGCGAGATGGTGGCTTCGGTGCCGGTGATCTCCACGAATCCCATCCGGACGCGGGGGGACTCGAAGGAGAACACGCTGTGGGAGGACGCTCCGGACTCGAACTGGGCCATGGCGGAGACATGGGTGGGCACCTCGACCGTGAATTCCTCGCCGGCTTTCGGGCCGGAACCGATCGCGCGGACGTCCTTGGACTTGGAGCCGACGGCGGCCACCTTGCGGATGGAGCCGAACGCCTGGATCAAAGTGGTGAGGTAATAGGGCCCCATGTCGAACAGGGGCCCGGCGCCGTGCCGGAAGAGGAAGGCCGGGTTGGGGTGCCAGGATTCCGGCCCGGGAGTCTGAAACGTGGTCATGGCCGTCAGCGGAGTGCCGATATCGCCGCGCTGGATGATCCGCAGCGCCGTCTGCAGGCCTGCGCCCAGGAAGGTATCCGGCGCGCAGCCCAGCCGGAGCCCTGCGGCGTCAGCGGTTTTGAGCAGGCCCAGGCCCGATTCGCGGTCCAGCGAGAAGGGCTTTTCGGTCCAGACGTGCTTCCCGGCGTTGACGGCGGCGGTGGCCACTTCCACGTGGGCGGCCGGGACGGTCAGGTTGACGATGATGTCCACGTCGGGGTGGCCCAGCGCCTTCTCCACCCCGCCCCACTCGGGGATGCCGTACTCCTTGGCCCGTGCCTGGGCCGCTTCCTCGAACAGGTCGGCGATGACGTGCACTTTGAGGTCCGGGAAAACGGTGAGGTTGTCCAGGTACTGCTTGCTGATGTTCCCGGCACCGATAACGGCAACGCCCACCGGGCCTGTACCAGTGGCGCTCATGCCTTGATTCCTTCGCCTGAAGCCATCAGGAACGACAGGCTCTCGTTGATGCCCTCGAAGATGTCGCCGCTGTAGTCGTCAAACTCCACCACGCCGACTTCCAGCGACGTCGCCGCTGCGATGACGTCCAGCACGGCCACTTTGCCCTGGCCGGCGGGCAGCTGGGCCTTGGTGTCGGTGGTGAGGGGGCCGTCCTTGATATGAATGAACTTCACGCGGTTTCCGAGCTTGCCCAGGATGTCCACCGGGTCCTGCCCGCCCACCGCAACCCAGTACGTGTCCACCTCAAGGACCAGCTCGGGGTCCAGCAGGTCTGCGAAGTACTCCAGCGCCGTGCGTCCCTCGATGATGGACTCCAGCTCCCACTGGTGGTTGTGGTATCCCACCCGGATGCCGTATTCGGCGCCCCTCTTGGCTGCCTCGTTCAGCAGCGCGGCTGTGGCCTGCACGTCTTCGGCGCTCTGCCAGCGCTCCGCCGGGATGTACGGCTCAATGACGGTGGTGATGCCCAGTTCCTTGGCGGCGGCGAAGATCTGGTCCTGGTCCTGGCTCAGCAGCGGGGCGTGGCCGGACGGTGCGGTCAGGCCGTTCTCCCGCAGCGCCGCCCCCAGTTCCTGTGCCGTGGCGACGAAGTTGTACGGCTCCACCTGGGTGAAGCCGATCTCCGCTACTTTCCGGATGGTGCCGGGGAGGTCTTCCTGGATGGCGTTCCGCAAGGTGTAGAGCTGGAGCGAGTAGGACATTGAAGTCTCCTGGTTTCTGGGAGGTTCCGGAGCGGCGGTGGATCCGGACACGGGGTGGGCCCGGCCACAAATTCTTCGGCTACTGCAACGCTAGGATGGCTTTTGCTGCGCGTCAAGCAAAAGTCGCTGGCGTGACATGCAGAAGTGGCCGTGCTATCTATGTCCTATGACCAAGACAGCGGGGAGCAGCGCCGTGCCTGAGCCTGCCCTTGCCCAGGGAGGGGCCGGCGTGCTGTTCCAGCTGTTGCGTGACGGCAAAGCACGCACCCGCGCCGAACTGGCCCTGACCACCGGGCTGGCACGCTCCACCGTGGCGTCCCGGATCGATGCCCTCATCGCTTCCGGCCTGGTGGGTCCTGCGGGGGAGGCCAACTCCAGCGGCGGCAGGCCGCCGTCGCGCTTTGCCTTCAATCCCGCCGTCCGCGTGGTGCTGGCAGTGGACGTTGGAGCCACCCACGTCATCGTCGCTGTCACTGACCTTCGCGGCGAGGTGCTCGCCGAGCAGCGCCTGGCGCAGGACGTGGCGGACGGGCCGGAGGCAGTACTTGACCGCGTGATGCGGGAAGGCCTGCTGCTCGTGGACGCGGCTGGACGCAGCGCGGAGGACGTGGCGGGAGTGGGCATTGGCCTGCCGGGGCCGGTGGAACACGTGACGGGACGGCCGGTTAAGCCGCCCATCATGCCGGGCTGGGACGGGTTCGACGTCGTATCTTACGTTCAGCGCTCGCTGGCGGTCCCCGTGCTGGTGGACAACGACGTAAACATCATGGCCCTCGGGGAGCGGACCGCCCACTGGCCCGAACACGACAATTTCCTGTTCATCAAGGTGGCCACCGGAGTGGGATCCGGAATCATCAGCAGCGGGACGTTGCAGCGCGGCGCCAACGGCACCGCCGGTGACCTTGGCCATGTGCGGGTCCCGCGCGGCGACGACGTGCTGTGCCGCTGCGGCAACTACGGCTGCCTGGAGGCGCTGGCCTCAGGCCCGGCCCTGGCCGCTGAACTGGACCGCCAGGGCTTGCCCGCCGCAAGGGGCAGCGACGTGCTGCGGCTGGTGGCGCAGGGGAACCTGCAGGCCATCCAGGTCCTGCGCCAGGCCGGACGCGACGTGGGGGACGTCCTGGCCGCGGTGGTCAACCTGCTCAATCCGTCAGTCATTGTGATTGGCGGAAGCCTGGGCCAGGCGGGGGAGCACCTGATGGCCGGGGTGCGCGAAGTGGTCTACCGGCGCTCCCTGCCCCTTGCCACGGCCCACCTGAGGATCGCCCTTTCGATGGCCGGGGACAGGGCTGCCATCCTGGGCGCCAGCCAGATGGTCACGCAGCATGTGTTGTCTCCCGCTGCCGTGGAGGCAACCCTGCAGGCCGCCGGCTAGGAACTCCTTGGCTGCCTCCCTCCGAGGCGCGCCGGTCCTAGACCGAAAGAACCCGCAGCGGCGAGCCGGCGAGCCAGGCCTTTACGTCTTCCAGCGCCCCGCCGTAAAACTGCCGGTAGCTCTCCCGGGTGACATAGCCGAGGTGCGGGGACAGCACGGTGTTCGGGGCGGTGAGGAGGGGGTGGCCTGCCGGGAGGGGCTCGTGGTCGAAGACGTCCAGCGCGGCACCTGCGATCCAGCCTTCCGCCAGCGCCCGGACCAGCGCGTCCTGGTCCACCAGCGGCCCGCGGGCGGTGTTCACCAGGATCCCGTCGGGGCCGAGCAGCCTCAGCTCCGGCTCGCCCACTATGCCTTCCGAACGGGGAGACAGGCGCAGATGGAGGGTGGCGACGTCGGAATTCCGGAAAAGATCCTCCTTGGATACTTTCCGGACCCCTGCCTCGGCGGCCGCCTCATCGGTCAGGTTCTGGCTCCAGGCCAGCACGTCCATCCCGAAGGCCTTCCCGTAGGCGGCAATCCTGCGGCCGATCTTGCCCAGGCCCACCACGCCGAGGGTCCTGCCCGCCAGTTCGAATCCGACCGTGCTCTGCCATGACCCCGCGCGCAGCGAGCTGTCCTCTGCAGGGATGTTGCGGGCGAGGGCCAGGAGCAGGGCCCACGTCAGCTCCGGGGCAGCGGTGGGGGATCCAGGGGTGCCGCAGACTGTGATGCCGAGGTCGGCCGCCGCGGCCACATCGATGGACGCGTTTGCCATTCCGGTGGTGACCAGGAGCCGGAGGGCAGGGAGCTTTTCGAGCACTTCGCGGGGAAAGGCAGTCCGCTCCCGCATGGCGATGACGATCGTCGCATCAGCCAGGGCGGACTCCAGAACCTCCGGGGAGGGGAACGGTTCGCGGTACGTGGTGACAGTGACGCCGTCGGCCGCCAGGGAGGACCAATCGGCGAATCCCTGCGCCACGTCCTGGTAGTCATCAAGGATGGCAAGCCGATGCTGCATGTTGTGTCCTTCGTCCCGGAGTCTGCGGCAGTGATGTTCATCGTATGGCAGGACGGCGCGGCAATCGGGGACTGGCCCGCGTAATGCCCGTGATAGCAATGAGGGTGATGAAAAAAGATCCAACCCCCACGCCCGGCCGGTGAGCGCCCGATTCCTGTCCCGGCTTCCGCGGACCTGGATCCTGCTGGCCTGTATCGGTCTGTTGGCTTTGAACCTGCGGGGCCCGTTCGTGGCCGTTGCCCCCGTGGTGGACGTGATGCAGGCGGACCTGGGGTTTTCACCGGTGGTGCTGGGCCTGCTCACCAGCATTCCGGTGCTGTGCTTCGCGCTGGCGGCACCCCTTGCCTCGCTGGTGGCGCGCGGCTGCGGCGCCGAATTCGCCGTGACCGTCACCATTTTGGGCGTGCTGGCGGGCGTCATCATCCGGTCCGCCGGCGGCCCCGCGCTGGTGCTGGCCGGGACGGTGGTGATCGGCCTGGCCATCACCATCGGCAACATCGCCGCGCCCCTCATCATCCGCCGCGACTTCCCGCCGCTGCGGCAGGGAACAGCCATGGGTGTCTATACGGCTGCCCTGAACGTGGGCTCATTCGTGACATCGATGGTCACGGCGCCCCTGGCCGAACTAGCTGGGTGGCAGCTCGCGCTCGCGTCCACCGCGCTCCTGGCGGTGGCGGCCATCGTGTGCTGGCTCCTCGCCATCGGACTTCGTGCCGCCTTCGTGCCAGCCGCCGCTCCCGTTCCGGACGGTCAGCGGCCGGCGGCCGTGGCCGGTTCGGCCTGGACCACTGCCGGGCTCACGGCGGCATTCGCCGGCCAGGCATTCTCCTACTACGCCCTCACGGCATGGCTGCCCAGCTACCTCAACGACGAACTCGGAATGTCCGCTTCGGCAGCGGGCGCCGGGTCCTCGCTGTTCCAGGTGTTCGCCATCGTGGGCGGCCTGGGCGTGCCTTTTGCCGCCAAGTATTTCAGTACGACGACGGCGGCGGTCACCTTGGGCATGTTGTGGACGTCCGTGCCCGCCGGCCTCCTGCTGGTACCCGGGCTCTGGTGGCTGTGGTCTGTTCTTGGCGGTGTTGCCCAGGGCGGCGGGATCACCCTGATCTTCATCGCCATCATCAAACTGGCCCGGGACCAGGTTGCCGCCGGCCGGATGTCCGCCACCGTCCAGGGCCTGGGCTATTGCTTCGGTGCGGTGGCACCCCCGCTGGTGGGCTTTGTCCACGATGTTTCGGGTTCCTGGACACCGGCCCTGCTGGTCATCCTGGCGTCGGTGCTGACATTCTTCGTCGCCTCCACCCTGTCCGTGCGGCGGGTGCCGAAGGGGCGCTAGCCGGACCGCCGCCGTCGTCTGCCCTTCCCCGTCGCCCGGCCCGCGACGCTCTCTCACTTAATGTGGTTTAACAACCGACGCTCTCTCACTTTCTTCTGGAAAGTGAGAGAGCGTCGGTTGATTTCGCACGTTAAGTGAGAGAGCGTCCGGGGGTGTTGTGGCAGGTAAGGCCTTCCGATGCGCGGGCGTGCTCAGCTGGTGCTCCGTCGCCGGGCCGGCCCTCCGGATTTCGGAGGTGCCTGTTGCGAAGGGCGTGCTGGCCCGGCGGACGGAAGTTGGGTTTCCCTGCTCGCCGCTTACACTGCGGCCAGCTCCTCCACAGTTGCCTTTTCACGCGCTTCGGTGAGGTAGCGGGCGTAGGCGGGCAGGGTGAGGAAGGACGGGAAGTCGTGGCCGAGGGTGACTTCTTCGAAGATGTCCCGGGCGTCTTCGAAGCGGTCGCCGTCGAAGCGTTCGAGCCGGGCGAATTCTTCGTCGAGGAGTTCCTCGATCCAGTGGTGGGTGATGATTTCGCCGTGGTCGGTGATGGCCCGGGCGTAGATCCACTGCCAGAGCTGGGAGCGGGAGATTTCGGCGGTGGCGGCGTCTTCCATGAGGTTGTGGATGGCGACGGCGCCGTTGCCGCGGAGCCAGGATTCGATGTAGCGGATCCCGACTTCGATGTTGTTCCGGATGCCCTGTTCGGTGATGGTGCCCTGGGTCGCGGCCACGTTGATCAGGGCCCGGTCGTCCGGGGTGACGTCCTCGCGGGTGCGGTCGAGCTGGTTGGGCTTCTCACCCAGGATGCTGTCGAAAACTTCGCGGGCGACGGGCACGAGGTCGGGGTGGGCCACCCAGGAGCCGTCGAATCCGTCGTTGGCCTCGCGGGTCTTGTCCGCGCGGACCTTTTCGAACGCGCTGGCATTCGCTTCGGGGTCTTTGCGGTTGGGGACTGCTGCTGCCATGCCGCCGATGGCCATGGCGCCGCGTTTGTGGCAGGCGCGGACCAGCTGTTCGGTGTAGGCGCGCATGAAGGGCTGGGTCATGGTTACCTGGCCGCGGTCCGGGAGGACGAAGCGGGGGCCGCGGGTGCGGAAGTTCTTGATGAGGGAGAAGATGTAGTCCCAGCGGCCGGCGTTCAGGCCGGAGGCGTGGTCGCGCAGTTCGTAAAGGATTTCTTCCATTTCGAAGGCTGCGGTGATGGTTTCGATCAGTACGGTGGCGCGGATGGTGCCCTGCGGGATGCCGAGCAGGTCCTGGGCGAGGATGAAGATGTCGTTCCAGAGCCGGGCTTCGAGGTGGTTTTCGATCTTGGGCAGGTAGAAGTACGGGCCTTTGCCCTGGGCCAGGAGGCGGCGGGCGTTGTGGAAGAAGAACAGGCCGAAGTCCACGATCCCGCCGGCGATCGGGGCGCCGTCGATGAGCATGTGCTTTTCGGGCAGGTGCCAGCCGCGGGGGCGGACCACGATGGTGGGCAATTCGCCGGCGGGGCGGAGCTTGTATTCCTTGCCTTCGGGGCTGGTGAAGTCGATCCGGCGTTCCAGGGCGTCGGTGAGGTTCAGCTGGCCCTTGATCACGTTGCGCCAGGTGGGGGTGGAGGAGTCTTCCATGTCCGCCAGCCAGACCTTGGCGCCGGAGTTCAGGGCGTTGATGGTCATCTTCTTGTCCACGGGCCCGGTGATCTCCACCCGCCGGTCCTCCAGGCCGGGGGCCGGGGGAGCCACCCGCCAAGACGGATCGTTGCGGATGTGCTCGGTCTCCCGCAGGAACCTCGGATCCTGCCCGCCGGCGATGTCAGCACGCCTGGTCCGACGGGCCTGCAGCAGCTCCTGGCGCCGCTCAGCAGTGGCCCGGTGCAGCTTTGCAATGAAGGCCAGGGCATCCGGTGTCAGCACCTCGTCCTGCCGGCAAATCGGCTGGGCGGTCAGGGTTATGCCATTGATCGTGAAGCTGTCAGTAAAGCTGTTCATTGGAGTGACTCCTTGAAAGTCCGCTGATGCCCTATCACTTATGGTCCTCAAAAGCAGGGATTGAGGACCATAAGTGATAGGGCAACGGGAAAGGGGGAAAGACTTAGTGGAACTGGCCTTCTTCGGTCGATCCGACCAAGGCGAGGGTGGACGCGTTCGGGTTGAGCGCTGTGGCGATGGTGTCGAAGTAGCCGGTGCCGACTTCGCGCTGGTGCTTGGTTGCGGTGTAGCCGCGGGATTCGGAGGCGAATTCCTTTTCCTGGAGTTCGACGTAGGCGCTCATGCCTTCGCGGGCGTAGCCGTGGGCGAGGTCGAACATCGAGTAGTTCAGGGCGTGGAAGCCGGCCAGGGTGATGAACTGGAACGTGAAGCCCATGGCGCCGAGTTCGCGCTGGAACTTGGCGATGGTGGCGTCGTCCAGGTGCTTGCGCCAGTTGAAGGACGGGGAGCAGTTGTAGGAGAGCATCTGGTCCGGGAAGTCGGCCTTGACCGCTTCGGCGAACTTGCGGGCCAGCTCCAGGTCCGGGGTGCCGGTTTCCATCCAGATCAGGTCCGAGTAGGGGGCGTAGGCCTTGGCACGGGCGATGCAGGGTTCAATGCCGTTGCGGACCTTGTAGAAGCCCTCAGGGGTGCGCTCACCGGTGATGAATTCCTGGTCGCGTTCGTCCACGTCCGAGGTGATCAGGGTTGCTGCCTCGGCGTCGGTGCGGGCGATAACCACCGAAGGGGTGCCTGCGACGTCGGCGGCCAGGCGGGCGGCGTTCAGGGTACGGACGTGCTGCTGGGTGGGGATCAGGACCTTGCCGCCGAGGTGGCCGCACTTCTTTTCCGAGGCGAGCTGGTCTTCCCAGTGAACACCGGAGGCACCGGCCTGGATCATGGATTTCATGAGTTCGTAGGCGTTCAGCGGGCCGCCGAAGCCGGCCTCGGCGTCGGCGACGATCGGGACCAGCCAGTCCTCAACGGTCTGGACGCCCTCGGAGAATTCGATTTGGTCGGCCCGGAGCAGGGCGTTGTTGATCCGGCGCACCACCGTGGGGACGGAGTTGGCGGGGTAGAGGGACTGGTCCGGGTATGTGTGGCCGGAGTTGTTGGCGTCCGCAGCGACCTGCCAGCCGGAAAGGTAGATGGCCCGGAGTCCGGCTTTGACCTGCTGGACGGCCTGGTTGCCGGTCAGGGCGCCCAGGGCATTGGTGTAGCCGCCGGTCTTGTGCTCTTCGGTGAGCTGCTTCCACAGCTTCTCGGCACCGCGGCGGGCCAGGGTGTGCTCTTCGGAGACGCGGCCGCGGAGGCGGACGACGTCGGAGGCTGAGTAGTCCCGGGTCACACCTTCCCAGCGGGGGTTGGCGGCCCACTCGAGCTCCAGGGCGGCGGCCTGCTGTTCGGGCGTCTGCTGGGTGGGCTCAAATGCTGCAGTCATCGTTGATCTCCTTGGTTGAGCTCCGGATGGAGTAGGTGGGAACCGCGTCGTTGAGGTTCCCACCGGCTTTCCGGTGCGGTGTTTCTTTCCGTAGCCACTACTTTTCAGCACTTTCAACCCCCTTTCTAGATGAAAGGTGTGGAAAGAAATGCACTTCTTCCCGTATTCTTCAGAAATGCCACCTTCAAGCTGGAACAGGGACGTGTCCCAACCGCCGTCCACCGCCGCAGCGGAACTGGACGTGATTGCCCTAGGCCGCCGCGTCCGCCATCTGCGCAAACAAGCCGGGCTCACGCTCGATGACCTGAGCGCCGCCGTTGGCACCGCTCCAAGCCAGCTCAGCCTGATTGAAAACGGCAAGCGTGAGCCTAAGCTGACCCTGCTCCAGCACCTTGCGGGGGCCCTTAACGTCACCATCGACCAACTGCTGGGGGCCGAACCTCCCAGCCGCCGGGCGGCATTGGAAATCGAGCTCGAACGGTACCAGCGCGGGCGGCTTTATGAATCCCTGAACCTGCCCAAAATCCGCATCAGCTCGCGGCTTCCGCTGGATGTGCTCGAGGCCCAGGTGGGGTTGCTGCAGGAGCTCGAACGCAAGATGAACGAGCAGGTGGCCACCCCGGAAGAAGCCCGCCGGGCCAACGGTGAACTGCGGGCGATGATGCGGGAGCGGGGCAACTACTTTCCGGAGTATGAGGCCGAAGCGCAGAAGGTCCTCAAAGAGGTGGGTTACACCACCGGGCCGCTGAGCCAGCACGTGATCGCGGACATCGCGGCGCACCTCGGGTTTACCCTCCATCACGTGGGCGATTTGCCTCATTCGACGCGGTCAGTGACAGATTTGAAGAACCGCAAAATTTATCTGACGCAGAGCCAGCGGCAGGACCACGATCCCCGCTCGGTGCTGCTGCAGGCCCTGGGCCACTACGTTCTGGGGCATGAGACGCCCCGGAACTACGGTGACTTCCTGGCGCAGCGGGTGGCCACCAACTATTTCGCCGCCGCCCTACTCCTCCCCGAGCAGGCAACGGTGGAATTTTTGCAAAAAGCCAAGACAGCGAAGGAGATCGCGGTCGAGGATATCCGGGACGCGTTCGCCGTTTCCTACGAAACCGCGGCCCACCGCTTCACCAACCTGGCCACCAAGCACCTGGGAATCACCACCCATTTCCAGAAGACGCACCAGAGCGGGATCATCTACAAGGCCTACGAGAATGACGGCGTGAATTTTCCGCAGGATCACACCGGCGCCATCGAGGGGCAGCCGTCCTGCAAGGCCTGGACGTCCCGGGCAGTGTTTGACGTGCCGGATAAGTTCAGCGCTTACAGCCAGTACACGGACACTCCGTCCGGCACGTACTGGTGCACCGCCCGCACTGAACGGTCGCCCAGCGGCGAGTTTTCATTGAGCATCGGCGTTCCTTACCAGCACGTGAAGTGGTTCCGAGGGCGGGAGACGACGGCGCGGGCTACTTCCAACTGTCCGGATCCCACTTGCTGCAAGCGGCCGCCGGAATCGCTGACTTCCGAATGGGCCGGGAACGCCTGGCCGTCCGCCCGCGCCCACTCGCACCTGCTGGCCGCCATGCCGCCCGGAGCCTTCCCGGGCGTGGACGAAACCGAGGTGTACAGCTTCCTGCAGGCGCACTCCGGGAGTTAACGCCGGGGTCAGGAGTTCAAGAACGGCAGGCGAAGATTCTGCGAGGCCCTCCAGCCCCGTGCTTCTTTTAATGCTTTTTTTCCTTCACGCGATCCCAGCCCCTCGATAGCTGAGCGCCATCGAGCCTGAAGCGCTACGGAACGTAAGTGCGCGCGTCTATGAATGAGATACCTCAGATTCTGGACGAATATACGAACCGGGTTCCAAGCCTGCTTAGTCAAAGGCTTGTCACTTAATAGCCCCCGAATGCATGCCAGTTGAACTAAGCCAATCAACAAAATGGCGCTGAGCAGGGGAAGGTAGGGCATGCCAACTGCGATCACGGTCCCAGTCGCAAACAGAAAGGGGACGGCCAGAGCAAACACACGCGTTATATAGGAACCCTTTGCTCGTCCTTCATTTCTCGCCTTTATCGACAACAGAGCCAGGCCCACGCCTACTAGAACTCCGGCAAAGCCGAGGACTCCAAGATTCACCCCGACTAAGATCAAGAACCGGATGTGCTGTGGATCAGAAAGCTGCTGGTATGCCGGATCTAAGAGCCTCCCTAATGCATCAACGCACGCAACAGACAGGCCACAAATTGCTAACCAGTTGCCGATGATACGCAGAGCCACCCGACTCTGTATGTCGCTGTCGTAAAGGTCTTGACCCCATCGGTAGCCCCACGCTCTTTCAAGAATTCCAGCCTTGTGGAGTACGTCGACAACACGCCACTTCCTTTGAATCTCGCTAAGGCCGTAGAACGTTGACGTCGGTCCAGCCAGCAGTAGCAGCAGCCAGAGAATGATGCAGGTCCCAGCACTTGCAGCGGCCTGTTGATCCCAGCCGACTTCATTGACGTGGAGGATTATCCAACTGATGGCGCGATATGGAGCAGATGCCGCGACCAGGGTTAGGAAGAACTGAATCAGCACCCTGAACTCAAGTCGGGTCCAGAGCCTGACTGCGTCTTCCATTCCCAGATCTTCTGAGGAATGGCGGTCAAAGCGGCTCAAAGCGAGAACCACGCCGGCCAAGGCGACAAACTGCGTGATACCGGTGGGATCGAGGGACAGTACCAGGAATGCACCGAGGATCCGTCCGTCAAGAAAGGACACCTCGCGAACCTCCACGGACCAGTCGGGTCCCGACAGGAGAAGTATGAGCATCGCCCATATGAACAGGCCGCCTAAGAAAATGACGCCCACATCAAATGAGACGCTTCTGCGCTCGTTGAGGCCAATGGTATGAAGCTGATTTATAGAATTAAGTGGCGTATTCATGGTCAGAGCGTATGCAAGGGCTGTGACACCGACTGCCACGCAACTTCAAGTGGTAGTGGGGGCCCGATTCCAGGGTCAGTCCAGGCTTTTTCGAATGGCATAGGCCGGTACGCCGGAACTACCCGTGGAGCTCGCGGTATGCGGCAGCTGCTCCAGGATGCAGCGGCAGGCCGGCGGTGTTGATGAGGGATTCGGGGCTGAGGAACTGGACGCCCAGGCTGGACTGGGGAATGAGCTCCTCCGCGCGGCCCACGAGCAGCTCCACCGTCCGCTTCACAGTGGTATCCCCCAGATCGCTCCGGCACAGCAGCAGGTTGGTCACCCCCACCGTCCAGACTGCGGGAAGCCCCTCGTACGCTCCGGCCGGGATAAGCACCCGGTCGTAAAAGGTGCCGTACTCCTCACGCAGCACTGGAAGCAGCACGGACAGATCCAGGAAAGCGAGGCCCACGTCGTGGTGCGCGGCGGCGATGGCGGCGGTGGGCACGCCGCCGGACCAGAACAAGGCATCCACTGATCCGTCCCGGAGTGCCGACAGCCCGTCATTGAGTCCCAGGTTCAGGACCGTCACCGTTTGTCCGCCACCGCTGGCGGCACCACCGGCGGTGACGGAAGTAAGGCGGGCTGCTTCGAGCAGGCGCGGTGTGGTCAGGGACGTTCCGGACCCCGGCTCACCCACAGCCACCGTCCTGCCTGCCAGATCCGAGATGGCGCGAAGACCGCTGGCCTGCCGGACAGCACAGTGGACGTAGTTTTCGTAGACCCGGCCGAGGGCTGCGATTCCCGCCTCGGATGCGATCCTCCCCGCTGCCTTTTCGGCCGCCGAATCAGCAAGGGCGACCGCGAACGTGGCCCGCCCGGCGAGGAGGTGCTCGAGGTTGTCCAGGCTGCCGCCAGTCTGGAGGGCAGTGGCTTGCCGGGCCACCCCGTTGCGTTGCAGCGAGGCGGCAAGCAGGGTAGCGAACTCGAGGTAGAAACCGCCCGGCTCGCCACCAGCCACAACTAAAGAATCCACCCGGTCTTCCGGAGTGCAGGCGCCCAGCGCCGGCAGCACAATTCCCGCCAGTCCAGCGGCCGTACCGGCTTTGAGCACCCAACGCCTGGATATCGAGGGTGCGGTCAGAAGGGAAGACGGGTCACTCATGCCGTGCCGCCTGCCGGTTCGTCTCCCAGCTCTGAGCCGGCTCGCGGGAACTCGAGACAGGCGAGCAGGCCGTGGGGCTGTGCCGCGGCCAGCAGAAGGCGTCCGCCGTTCGCCACGGCAAGTTTGTCCACGATGGTCATGCCCAGGCCGTTACCGCTGACCGCCGTGTGCTCCGGCGAGCGCCAAAAACGCCGGGTGGCCACTGACCTTTGCTCGAACGAAAGCCCGGGCCCGTCGTCGGACACTTCGATCACCACAGTGTTGCCGCGTGCGCTGACTCCAACCGCAATGGTGGCGCCGCCGGCGTACTTGATGGCGTTGTTCAGCAGTTCGCCAACCATCTGGGAAAGGTCGTCCGGGCGGCAGGAGATCAGTGCCGGCACTTGAGGCGGGCTCCCGAGCACGATGGAGGCACCCGCCAGCCGAGCGGCGGGTCCTGCCCGTTCGGCTTCCCCCTGCAGGACGGGAAAGGGGTCAATAGGAGTCCGGTCGTCGGGGGAGGGGCCTCCGGACGGGGTTCCGGCCGAGTCCGCGAAGGCCCGGTGCTCCGCCGCGGCAAGTTTCAACACGCCGTCCAGGATCTCCTCCACACTTTCAAGCTCGGTGACGACGGCGGAGGCGGCAACCCGCTCCTTGGCGGTCTTCAGCTCCAGCTGCAGCAGGTCGATCCGCAACCGCAGCGCTCCCACCGGGTTGCGGAGCTCATGGGAGGTATCCGCGATGAGCTGGCGCTGGGCTTCGATGCTGTCGCTGACACTCTGTGCCATGGACGTGAAGGACCGGCTCAGCTCCCTCAGCTCGGGCGGGCCTTCCTCCGGCAGCCGGCCGCTCCGGCCGGTCGTTTCAAGCTCGGCGACGGCGGCATTGAGCCGGTGGACCGGGCGCAGCACCCAACGGGTCACCCGGGCCGCGGCGATGAGGAGCAGGGCCGCGAGGGCGGCTGCGGCCAGTCCGACGGCGAGCCAGCGTTCGCGCAGTTTCTGCCGGGCAGCGTCCTGGTTGACTTCCAGGACGGCCGCCCCGAGCACCTGGCTGGCACTTCCGAAGGAGCGGGAAATCACTGCCGGGCCGGTGCCGAAGGGTTGAAGCGGCGCCAACGTGGTGTCGCTCAGGTTCAGGCCCGCCCTGGCCAGGGCATCGCGCACGTCGGCCCTGTCCTCGCTGAGGCCGCCGGAGCGCAGGGTTCCCTGCTGCAGCCGGATGAGGACGCCCTCGCCGTAGAGCTCGGAGTACCGGTCCATTTCGGCCTGCAGCTGGGTGACGTCGCCGCCGTCGGCCCCGGCATCGAAGGCAACCTGGGCGAGCCGGTTCAGGGACGCGGCCCGGTTGATCTGGAGTTCCTGGGTAAGTTCTCTGCCGGCCGAGGCCAGAATGGTGTTGGACGCGATGAGGACCAGAAGGACGGACAGGACGCTCAGGACCCCGAGGACGCGGAGCCTCACGCAGAATCCGCCTCGATGCGGTAGCCCACGCCCCGGACGTTGATGATGAAGCCCGGAAGTCCAAGCTTGGCCCGGAGACCCGTCAGGTGGACATCAAGGGCCCGGGATGAGGCGACGAACGCATCACCCCACAGCGAGTCCAGGATCTGCTCCCGGGTCACCACTGAACCTGCATGGCTGGCCAGGAGCGCGAGCAGGTCGAATTCCGTGGCCGTCAGGGGAAGGTCTTCCTTGGCGCGGACAGCCACGCGGCGTTCGAGGTCCACTTCCAGTTCCCCCAGCGTGATGAGGCGCTGCCGGGTGTCCTGGGACCTTGCGGCCCGGCGGGTCACCGCCTCGATCCGGGCGAGCAGCTCCACCAGCTTGACCGGTTTGACCAGGTAGTCGTCGGCTCCGGAGCGCAGGCCCAGCACCACGCTGCGTTCATCGTCCCGCGCGGTGAGGATCAGTATGGGGACAGGAGTCACCCGGCGGAGCTTCCGCAGCACCTCGAGGCCGTCCATGTCCGGGAGTCCGAGGTCCAGCAAAATGACTCCGAACCGCCGGTGCTCAAGGAGCGCGTCCGCGCCGCGGGAAACCCTGCTGGACTTGTGCCCGGCAGAAACCACCGCCGCTTCGAGGGCGGATGCCATGGCGTCGTCGTCCTCGACGATGAGCACGTCCATAGCCAGTTCCTGTTCCCTTTCGAGCGGCGAGGTCGAGCGGCGAGGTCGAGCGGCGCGGCGTCGCGGACCCCGGACCATTCTGCCCGCCCTTGGCAGATTACCCCTTCCGCCGGTTCTCCGCCGCGTACGCGGGACCGTCCCGGCACAACCGGCAACCGATCCCGCACAACCGCAACCGGAATGAATACCTAAGGAAGTGTTAGGAATTCCGTTTTCGCTTGGGCTGTGCCGTGGCTCACGCATAGCTTGGACGAGGTCCTCAAGCGTTACGAGGGGACGAACAACCTCAAGGAGGAAACCATGAGCAACGCTGCCGTGGACAGCACAAAAATCAGGCCGGAGCGGACAGCGGGGACCGCGCAGCCAAGGAAGGTTCAGCGATGAGCAGCCAGCAAAGCGCAGCAGTCAGCGAGTCGGCACAGACCCGGCGCGCCGTGGGCAACATTCTGAAGGGCTCCGCCGGCAACCTGGTGGAGTGGTACGACCTCTACGTCTACACAGTCTTCGCCGCCTACTTCCAGGCGCACTTCTTCAACTCCAAGGATGAACTCCAGGCCGGCCTTGAAGCCATGGCCGTTTTCTCCACGTCCTTCCTCATGCGCCCCATCGGCGCCTGGTTCTTCGGCCGGTACGCGGACCGCAAGGGCCGCAAGGCAGCATTGACGCTCAGCGTGACCCTGATGTCTGCCGGTTCCTTCGCCATCGCCGTCCTCCCCACCCAGGATGTGATCGGGCTTTGGGCGATGATCCTGCTGGTCCTCATCAGGGTGATCCAGGGGTTCTCCGTGGGTGGCGAGTACGGCACCAGCGCCACGTACATGTCAGAGGCCGCCACCAGCAAGCGCCGCGGATTCTTCTCCAGCTTCCAGTACGTCACCCTGGTGGGCGGCCAGATGCTGGCGCTGCTGGTCCTGGTGATCCTGCAGAACGCCATGCCCAAGGGCGACCTCACCGAGTGGGGCTGGCGCATCCCGTTCGCCATCGGCGGCGTCGCCGCGCTGGTGGTCCTGTGGCTGCGGCGCTCCATGGAAGAAACTGTCTCGGCCGAGCAGATCCAGGCTGCCAAGGCGCCGGCGGCGGGCGGAGCCCAGCCGGGCACCATGAAACTGCTGTTCACCCAGTATTGGAAGCCGCTGCTGATCTGCATCGGCGTCACTCTGGGCGGCACCGTGGCGTTCTACACGTACACCAACTTCATCCTGAAGTTCATGAACGATACCTCGGGCATCGCCAAGACGGACACCTCCGTGATCAACTTCTGGGCACTGTTCATCTTTATGCTCCTTCAGCCGGTTTACGGCATCATCTCGGACAAGGTGGGCCGCAAGCCGCTGCTGCTGTGGTTCGGCATCACCGGCGTCCTGTTCACCTGGCCGCTGCTCTCCACCCTTGCCGGGACCAAGGATCCGTTCACCGCGTTCCTCCTCATGATGGGCGGCCTGTTGATCGTGGGCGGCTACACCTCCATCAACGCACTGGTGAAGGCCGAACTCTTCCCGGCCTCCATCCGCGCCCTTGGCGTGGGCCTGGGCTACGCCATCGCCAACTCGCTCTTCGGCGGCACCGTCCCGCTGATCGGCGCGGCGTTCCAGAAAGCCGGGCGGGAGGACCTCTTCTTCACCTACGTCACCGTGGCGATTGCCGTGTCCCTGCTGGTGTATATCTTCGCCCTGAAGAACAAAAAAGCTACCCACCTGGACCGCGAACAGGGCCACGCCTGGGTCCAGGCATCCAAGGACGGCGACAAGGAAAAGGACCCGGTGGGCGTCTGACGCCGGCAGAAGGAACAAAGGAGGGTACGACGGCGGGTGGCCGCCCGCCGTCGTACGCCCACCACACCAGGACGCTCTATCAGTTCCTGCAGGAAATACCCGAACGCTCTATCACTCTCTTCAGGAAAGTGATGGAGCGTTGCGGGTTTTCCCGCGTTAAGTGATAGAGCGTCCTGTGGGGGCGTCGCGGGTGGCGAGACCTAAATGAGTGCAAAGCGTGACCGTACAGGCATGGTCCGCTGCCGGCACCGCTGTTTCACTGGAAGCAGGCGGGTTTCCGCCTGGTGACGCCGGGGGAGGCAACAGCCGTGAAGCATTTTCAGCGGACAATCGCGGTGGGCGCAGTGCTGGCCATGGCTGGGTGTGCTGCGCCGGCGCCGCCGCAGATGCTCACGGCCGAGGGCGTTGAACGGGTTGCTGTGGACAGCGCAGCCTTGAGCGAAGAACTTGCCGCCTTCCGGAATTCCGCCTTCACGCTGGGTGATGCCCTCCTGGCCGGCGGGGGAGAAGGCAACGTGGTTGCCTCGCCCGGCAGCCTGCTGATTGCCCTGGCCATGCTGCGCTCAGGAGCAACCGGGGACGCCGCCGCAGAGATGGATGCCATGCTCGGCCTTCCGGCTGACGGCCGGGACGAGGCCATGAACGGATTGCTCGCCGCCTTGGAAGACTACGACGGCGACCCCGGCTCCGTTGACGAGGAGAACCCGCCCGCCAAACCGCTGGTGCATACCGCGAACGGGTTGTTTGTGGACCGGAACGTTCCCACGGGCGAGGACTACCTGAAGACCCTCGCGAAGCACTACGGGACCGGCGTGTACCCGGTGGACTTCGGTGACGAGGCGGCCACGAAGCCGGCGATGGACGCCTGGGTCACCAGGAACACCGGCGGCCGGATCGAGAAGGCGCCCGCCCGATACGACACCAGGAACACCTTCAGCCTCCTCAACACCGTCTATTTTGCCGGAGCCTGGGATACCCCGTTCGAGGCTGAGGCTACGTCGGACCGGCCGTTCGCAACGCCGCAGGGAACCGCCAATGTGCCCACAATGCACGCCGTGCAGCAGATGGCATACGCCGAGGGCCCGGGCTGGCAGGCAGTGGACCTGCCGTACGGCGCAGGGTTTGTGATGCGGCTGGTGCTTCCTGCGGAAGATTCCGACGGCGGTGCTGCCGCCGTCCAGGCGGACATGCTGGCCGGCGTGGCACCTGCCCTGGAGGCCGCAGACCCGGAACCCGTCGAACTGGCACTGCCCGCCTGGGACCACAAGAGCAGCTTTGATGTGCGGGCGGTGCTCGAGCAACTGGGCCTCCGCAAAACCTTGGAAACAACGACGGATTTTGATGCCATCCAGCCGGGCATGGTGCTGACCGAGGCTGCGCAGGACGCGAACATCACAGTCGCGGAAAAGGGGACCATAGCGGCAGCCGTCACCCAGATCAACGGTATGGTGAGCAGCGGCCCGGCCCAGCCCGACAGGTCCATCGCCTTTGACCGGCCGTTCCACTACCAGATCGTCCACACGGAGACTGGCTTGCCGCTGTTTATGGGGAGGGTCACCGACCCCCGCTGATGCTGCCTGCGGCCCGGCAGTAAAACAGGCAGTGAAGCGGGCTGCGGGGAAGCTAGCGCGGGCCGCCCTGCCACAGGGCATCGAACGGTGCACCCGAGGCCACGCGGTTCCGGATCCCGGCGGTGACGAAGGCCTTCGCAGTCCGTGCAGCCTCCAGCGGCGCCGCGCCCTTGGCCAGTTCGGCGGTGACCGCGGCAGCAAGGGAGCACCCTGCTCCGGACACCGCCACCTCGCCCACCTTCTCCGCGCGCAGCACCTCAAGCGTTTCACCGTCGTAGAAAACGTCGACGGCGTCCGGGCCTGCCAGCCGCACCCCGCCCTTGGCGAGAACTGCGGCGCCGCTCAGCTCATGGATGCGGACGGCTGCTGCCTTGAGGGACTCCACGTCCGTGATCTCCAGGCCGGAGAGGGACTCCGCCTCAAAGTGGTTCGGCGTCACGAAGGTGGCCAGCGGAAGGATCTGCGCCTTCAGCGCCTGATCGGTGTCCAGGGCGTGTCCCGGCTCCTGGCCCTTGCAGATCAGCACCGGGTCCAGCACCACATTGCGGAACCGGCCGCCCCCGAGGGCACCCGCCACGGTGCTGATGGTGGCCGGGCTGCCCAGCATGCCGATCTTCACCGTGTCCAGCACGGACGGTGCGCCCGACGACGGACCGTAGGCCGCCGTCGTCGCCTCCAGCTGGTCGGCGATCACCTGCTGGTCCACCGGCACGAAGCGGTGGTTCCAGCTGTCGTTCGGGTTGAAGGACACGATGCAGGTCAGGTTGGCAATGCCGAAGACCCCCAGCTCCTGGAAGGTCTTCAGATCAGCCTGCGCGCCGGCACCGCCGGTAGCTTCGGAACCGGCGATGGTCAGGACGACGGCGGGTGCAGCTGCGGGGGACTGGACATCGGTGGCAACGGAAGTCATGGCACCATCCTGCCATCCGGCGTCGGCCGTCCGCTTTGTGTGCCTGGACAGCGCCCCTGACAGTACCCGTTCAATGGGACAATGGGACGGACAGTGCTAATACAGCCGGCCGCCCGGATTCTTTCCCGGCCCCGAGCGAACCACTATGAACGGACTCTCCATGCCCTCAGCCCCAGGCCAGAACGCCGTGCCCGAAACCACTCCCACCGGCAGCGGCGCCAGGTTCGCTTCCATCGGTTCCCCGTACTTCGGGATCATGCTGGCGGTGATGGCCGTAGTGCTGATCCTGTCCAACATCGGCGCTTCTAAAGGCGTGGCAATCGGGCCCATCATCACCGATGGCGGCTTCTTCCTGTTCCCGCTGGCGTACATCCTGGGCGACGTCATCAGCGAGGTCTACGGTTTCAAAGTGGCGCGCAAAGCCATCTTCACCACGTTCGCGCTGTCAGTCTTCGCGTCCCTCTGCTACTGGGTGATCATCGCCCTGCCCGGCTTCGGCGACGAGTACGGGACCGCCAAGCAGGCGGCGCTGGAAGGCGCCCTGGGCCCGGTACCCCAGATTGTGCTGGCTTCCCTGCTGGCCTTCCTCGCCGGGCAGACCATCAACTCCTGGATCCTGGTGAAGATGAAGGCCCGCTCGGGGGAAAAGTCCCTGTGGGCGCGGTTGATGGGTTCCTCAGGTGCGGGCGAGTTCGTGGACACCCTGATCTTCTGCAGCATCGCCGCCTCCGTCATCGGCATCACTGAATTCGGCACGTTTGTGAACTACGTGGTGGTGGGCTTCGTGTACAAGACCCTGGTGGAGTTCATTTTTGTGCCGGTCACGTCCCTGGTGATCGGCTGGGTCAAGAAGCGCGAACCGAGCTACGGCGCTTAGCTAGCCCTTGAGGGTGGCGTCGAGCAGCGCCCGCAGCTCCCGGAAGTGACGCTCCGTGGCCTCGGCATGGAAGGCCGAGGTGTCGGCCATCGAGTAGCCGTGCGATGCTCCGGGGTAGATCTCGTTCGACGCCTGAAGGCCAGCGGACTGGAGCGCCCCGCCCAGCCCGGCGACGGCGTCGGGAGTCATGCCCGGGTCGTGGTCCGCGTGGCCGAAAACAAAACGGGCGCGGGCCCGGGCAAGGCCGAGATGGGGGCTGTCCGGGGCGTCGGTGGCGAGTCCGCCGCCATGGAATCCAGCGCAGGCTGCCACCACATCCGGCCGCGCCGCGGCGGTGCGGACGGCAAGCCTGGCCCCCATGCAGTAGCCGAAGGCGCCGATCGGGCCGGGCGTGACGCCGTCGAGCCCGCCGAGCGCCTTGACCCACGCATCGATGTCGGCCATGGCCTTGTCCGCAGTGAGGCGCCCCACCCGCGGGAAGGCGGCCTTGCCGGCGGTTTCCCTGCCCTCCGGCGTGGTCATGTCAGTGGCGGGAGCAAGCTCGGCGGCCTTGCCTTCGCGGTAGAAGACGTTCGGCGCCAGGACGATGTAGCCCCAATCGGCCACCCGCTGGGCCATGTCCTGGATGCGGGGGCGGAGGCCGAACGCATCCATGTAGAGGATGACGCCGGGAAACGGGCCGGTGCCGGTGGACGGGCGGGCCACCAGGGCTTCGGCGGTGCCTGCTGCGGCAGGGATCTCGATGGGCATGGGCTCAGGATATCGGAGCCGTCCCAGGAACCTGGTCAGGAGTAATACTGGCCCAGGGTTTCGGCCTTGAACTCGAAGAAGGTGCCTGCTTCGATGGCCAGCCGGGCATCGTCCACCATCTTCACCACGAAGCGCTCATTGTGGATGGAGATCAGGGTGGCGGAAAGCATCTCCTTGGCCTTGAACAGGTGGTGGATGTAGGCCCTCGAGTAGTGGGTGCAGGTGTAGCAGTCGCAGCCGTCCTGGAGCGGGCCGAAATCGCGTTTGTACTTGGCGCCCGAAAGGTTGAACCGGCCCTGCGGCGTGTAGAACGCGGAGTTCCTGGCGACGCGGGTGGGGGAGACGCAGTCGAAGGTGTCGGCGCCGTTTTCGATGGCCGTGAAGATGTCGTCCGGCTCGGAGATGCCCAGCAGGTGGCGCGGTTTGTCCTCGGGCAGTTCCTCGTTGCACCAGCGGACAATCGTGCCCAGGTTCTCCTTTTCCAAGGCCCCGCCGATGCCGAAACCGTCGAACGGCATGGCGCCGAGGTCCCGGCAGGCCTTCCGGCGCAGGTCCTCGTACTGGGCGCCCTGGATCACGCCGAACAACGCCTGGTACGGCTTCCCCGCCCGCGACCCGGTCAGCCGGAAATGCTCCGTGATGCACCGCTCCGCCCACAGCCGCGTGCGCTCCAGCGACTCCTCCTGGTAGCCGCGGGAATTCTGCAGGGTGGTCAGCTCGTCAAAGGCGAACATGATGTCCGCGCCGATCCGGTGCTGGACCTGCATGGAGATCTCGGGGGAGAAGCGGTGTTTATCCCCGTTCAGGTGCGATTTGAACCAGACGCCGTCGTCGTCGATATGCGCCAGGCGCTCCTTGCCGGGGGCAACGGCGTCATCGGGAACAGCCGCGTCCGCGGAAGAAACAGTCTTCATGTCAATGACCTTCTTGAACCCCGAGCCCAGGCTCATCACCTGGAATCCACCGGAGTCCGTGAACGTGGGCCCGGTCCAGTTCATAAAGGCACCCAGCCCGCCGGCTTCATCGAGAATGTCCGCGCCCGGCTGCAGGTAGAGGTGGTAGGCGTTGGCCAGGAGGGCCTGGGCACCAAGGTCAGCCATCGATTCGGGCAGCACCGCTTTCACCGTGGCTTTTGTCCCCACGGCGATGAACGCGGGTGTGCGGATTTCCCCATGGGGCGTGGTGATGGTGCCGGTGCGCCCCAGGAATTCACCGCCGTTGTCCGCAACCTGGGCGGCCGATGCAGGGCACGCCTCCGCAAGGCGGGAGCCCACCCGGAAGCCGAACTCGGACTGCCGGGACAACGCGCCGTGCAGTGCGGTTTCCACGGCGGGGGCAGCCGCCGGGGCAGAAGGGGACGAAGCGGAAGCAGGGTTGGCTGGCACCGTACCAGTGTGCCAGCAATTGGGACTGTTCCCTCAGCTGACCGGTTCCGCTGTGGGGTAGTTCTCAGCCCGCCACGAGTCCCAGGACGAGCGGATCGCGTCAAGCCGGCCGGCGCCCAGGCCGTAGGTGGAGATAATTACCAGCGAGCCGCCGTCGGGCCGGACATCCTCGATCTTGGGCTGGTCGGCCACGATCAGCAGGCCGTCCCCGTGCTCCGCGTAGCTGTGGACTGTGAGCCCCACCTGGTGGTTGCTCCGGTACCAGACCTTCCCGGAGATCTCCTCGCCGGTGGGCAAGGTCAGCGTGTACTCAGCGCCCGGGGCGGGAACGTCCGAGAGGCCGAGTTTTTCAGTGGCGGAAACCGCACCGCCGGGCACCTGCAGGAACAGTGTGTGGCGTTTCCCGTGCGGGTGCCGTTCGAGCGCAAAGCGGAGTTGCTGCAGGAACGTCAGCCAGCCCTGGGTGATGTCTTCGTCCCAGGCGGCCCATTCCGAGTTGTGGTCCAGCGCAGCGCGGGTGATGCTGACCCGGGTCCCGTTGGGCTCGGGGTGGAGCTCGAAGACGTCGCCGCCGTGGACCGTGAAGCTCGTGTGGTCCGGTGCTTCCTCTTCGTCCCCGGAAAAGTAGATCTGCTTGATCTCGGCGTCCAGGTCCTCGGCCTGCCAGCCGTGCCATTGGGCCACTTTGGACGGTTCGCGCAGCATCGTCCAGACCTGCGGCGCGTCAGCATTGATCACAACGCTCAGATTGTTAGTCATAGCCCCGAATGTACAACTCCCGCCCCGCGCCGGGTAGGGGTAATTTGTTGGCTGTGGACTTCAGGCCCGGACTGCCTCAAGTTCGTTGCTGATGCGGCGTTCAAGCTCGCCCGCCCCGATCGTTTCCGAGCCCCCGTGCGCCCGCAGGAACAGCAGGGATTCGAGCCGCAGGAGCCGCCACTCCCGCTCGGCGTCGTGGTTGGAGTTGTCGATGGACCGGAAAATTTCCTTGTCGTACAGGTTGGGCTCGTTGAGCGAGCGCTGCCGGACCTTGGCGGCCATCCTGGCCTTGAAGGGGTCCGTTTCCTGGTTTTCCGGGGTGCGGATCAGCTTTTCGTAGACCTCGGCCCGCTCCTCCTGGCCGTTTTGCCGGCAGATGTAGCTGGACAGCGCCAGGGAGGCTTCCACGGATGCCCAGCGGCCGGGGTTCCCGTCATAGGGCAGGACGTTGAGCAGGTCCGCGACGGCCAGGGCACCATCGGCGTCCTTGAGCGTGATGAACAGTTCGTGGGCGAGGTCGCTGAGGTCCTTCAGGCAGCTGCCCGACTTGAAGTTGACCCCTTTCGCCAGCCGGTCGGCCAGCAGCAGCACACCTTCCGCGTCCGGGTGGGCGTCCGCCGCGGCTTCCACCACTGATTCCGGGGTGCCCTTCGGTGCCGGGATCAGGGCGAGGTCCTCCTCGCTGGGGCCGGTTGCCGCCGGGGGAACCGGAGGCAGGGGAGGTACGACGACGGCGGGAGCCGCAGGTGCCGCAGCCGCCTCTTCGCCGGGCTGCTCCTGCCCGGCCACCTTGACCGGGCCTGTTTCCGGGGCGGTGCCGGCCGCCTCGGCAGGGATGGCGGCCAGCGGAAGCTGCGTGACGCCGTCGGACTCCCCGTCCAGCACCGTCACTGCCGTGCCCACGGCGATCCGCAAGGTTCCGCCGCCGGACAGGCTGGCCAGCACCAGCGCGGGCGCGCCGAAATCGTCCAGTTCAAGCTCAACCTGGCGGATTTCCGCTGTCCGCTCACCGTCCGGCAGCAGGATGTGGCTGCCGGTGGTCAGAGATCCAGCCTGCTGTTCGCTGTAGTTCCGGGCGGCTGGTGTTTCGGTCATGGGAGTCCTTAAGTTCTCTTGCGGTCCGCCCTACAGTCTACAAAGGAGGGCGCCCGAAGTCGGGGACGCCGGGTGCAGCCGAGGGTGTCAGAACCCCACGCCCGCGAAGGCCAGGGCCTGGCGGATCAGGCCCCCGCGGCCGCCGGAAAATTCCATCTGCACGCCGGGGCTCAGGACTTCCTCGGGGGTCATCCAGGTCAGTTCGAGGGCGTCCTGGCGGGGTTCGCATTCGCCGGTCACCGGGATCACGTAGGCCAGGGACACGGCGTGTTGCCGCTCATCGGTGAAGCCGGTCTGCGACGGGGCAGGGAAGTATTCGGCCACCGTGAAGGGGACCGGGCTGATGGGCAGTTGCGGGAACGCCAGCGGACCAAGGTCTTTTTCCATGTGCCGGAGAAGCGCGGCCCGGATGGTCTCGCGGTAGATGACGCGCCCGGACACCAGCGAGCGGACCATGGTGCCGTCCTCGTCAGCCTGGAGCAGGGTTCCCACTTCGTTGACGAAACCCAGCGGATCGAGCCGGACCGGCACAGCCTCCACGTACACCATGGGCAGCCGCCCGCGCGCCTCAAATAGGTCTTCTTCGGAGAGCCAGCCGGGATTCGGGTCAGGTGTGCGCACGTTCATGCTTAAGTTCTACCCCATGGGACGGTGCTCGGAGATCCACACCGTAGCCGGCACGTGGGCCGCGCCGGACCCGGCGTCCGGGTTGGCCACGTGGAGCGTGCTGCCAAAGGCCTCCTCCGTTACCGTTGCCTCGAACCCAGCGGAGGCGAGGCGTGCCCGCAGTGGTTCCAGGCCGCCGTCGTACTCAAAACCAATGCCGGGCCGGGACGGACCCGCGGCCGGGCGCACCAAAAGCACGCCTCCGTTCTTGGCCGTGAAGTCGGCGGTTTCGTCCGCGTCGGGCACCGGGCGGGGACGGGCGCCTATGTGCCGCAGCGTCCGGGTTGCCGCGGCGGTATCCTCCGTAAACCAGACCCCGACGACGGCCAGGGCCGGGTCAGCGTCGGCGCACTGGGCCATGTGGGCGGCTTTGTCGGCCAGGAAAGTGAAGCCGTCCGGTGCGGTGATCCGGCAGGTTTCACCGTGATCCGCCGTGATGATTTCCGCAGGAGCGGTTCCATCGTCCTGGGCCGAGAGATTGGTCCGGCGGGTGAATTCGGCAAGGTCGCCCACCTCCACGGCGAATGCTGTGGATCCGTCCTCGGCTGACCCGTCCGGCACGGTATGGAGGGCAAGGCGGCCTGAACCGGCGTCAAAGACCTGCCACCCGGGCTCATTTTCGCTGCGGACCATGCCCAACTCGGTGAGCAGCAGCTCCCAGACATCGATCTTGGACGTGAAATGAAGCGGACGGACACGCAGCATGATCTTTCCTTTTGTTTGGTTGAGCAGGCCTAAGCCCATGGTGCCACGGCCCGTGTCCGCCGGGGAGGGGCTTGTGCCGTCGCCGCCCGCGGGCAGAATAGGGAAATGGCTGTTGAACTCGAGGAACTGCTGGTGCCGGACGCCGCCGCCTGGCGCGGCTGGCTGGAAGAAAACCACAGGACCAGCCCCGGCGTGTGGCTGGTGCTGCACAAGAAGGGCGGGCAGGTAACGGCGCTGGACTATGCGGCTGCGCTGGACGAGGCGCTGTGCTTCGGCTGGATCGATGGCCAGGGCAAGGGCCGGGATGCAGAAACTTCCCTGCAACGGATGACGCCGCGGGGCCCCAAAAGCCCGTGGTCTGCCCGGAACGTGGGCCATGTGGCCCGGTTGGACGCCGAGGGCAGGATGGCAGAGGCCGGCTGGGCCGCCGTCAACGCAGCCAAGGAAGACGGCCGCTGGGACAAAGCGTACGACGGGCAGGCCACGGCCGAAGTCCCGGCGGACCTGGCTGCCGCCATCGCTGCCGTTCCGGCCGCCCAGGCGATGTTCGATGTCCTCACCAAAACCAACCGCTTTGCCCTGATTTACCGGACCAATTCGGTGAAACAGGCTGCCACCCGCGAACGCAAAATTGCCGGGTTCGTGGACATGCTGGCCCGCGGCGAGGCGCCGTACCCGCAGAAGAAGCGTCCGGCCGGGATGTAACAGTAATTGGGTCCTGGCGTTTGAACGCGTAGGGTTGATGGTTCACTTGCGCTGATGCCGCCTCCTCATCCGGGGGCGGCATTTGTGTGTTCGGCGACGGAACGATACCCATGATCCGCAAACCCTTCAGAATTCCCTCTCGATTTTTCCCGGGCCGCCACTTATGGTGGGCCGCCGCTGCGGCCGCTGCCGCCCTGGTGGTGGTCCTCTCCCTGGTCCTGTCCGGCAACGCCGGTTCAGGAGCAGACGCCAAGGCCCGGCGTGTCCTGGACAGCGTCGCAGCCGCCCAGACCGCTGCGAAGGACCGTTCCGGCGCCTACGCGTCCCTGTGGCTCAAGGGCGAAGACCGGTCGCTCACCCAGCGTGGCCAGGACGTATCGGCGGAGGGCGCGGAGGATGTGCGCAGCATCGAGTGCGGCGGCGGCTGGCTTGCCGGGGCTCGCGTGGAGGGCCAGGTGTTCCTCCGCAGCAGCAAGGCCGACGGCGTGGGGCAGGATCCGGAGGCTGTGCAGCTTCCGGAATGCATCAGTTCCGAGGCCCGGGACGCCTTGCTCACCGACCTGGGCGTGCAGCGGACCTGGCCGGCGCCGGACGCGGCCCAACTCGAAACTCTGGAAGACGATCCCGGCTACCGCCCGGCCTACCACCTCACCCCCGAGCAGCGGTGGATGAACGATCCGCAGCGCCCTTTTCTCCTGGCTGGAGTGTGGCACTACTACTACCTCTACAACGCCGACTACCCCGAGGGGAACGGCACCGAGTGGTTCCACGCCACCAGCACCGACCTGGTCCACTGGAAGAACGAGGGTGTGGCCATCCCCAAGTTCCGCAACGGGTTGGGGGACATTGAAACCGGGTCTGCCGTCGTCGACACCGAAGGAACGGCAGGTTTTGGCAAAGGCGCGGTAGTGGCGATCCTTACCCAGCAGGACGACGGCGTCCAGCGCCAATCCCTTTTCTACTCCACGGACAACGGGTATAGCTTCACCAGTTATGACGGGAATCCGGTGATGGACAACCCCGGCGCGGAGCATTGGCGGGACCCGCGGATTGTGCGCGACGAGGCAAACAACCAGTGGCTGATGCTGCTTGCCGAAGGCCACAAGATCGGCTTTTACACATCGCAGGACCTGAAGCGGTGGAACTATGTCTCGGGCTTAGACCGGGAGGGCCTGGGCATCCTGGAATGCCCCGACTTCTTCCAAATGGACGTGGACGGCGATCCCTCCCGGCGCACCTGGGTGCTGGCTGCCGGCGCCAACGGTGCCGCGGAAGGCCGCACCACCGGGCTGGCCTACTGGACGGGCACCTGGGATGGCAAGGGCTTCGCGGCGGACGGAGAGCACCAGTGGCTCGACGCCGGGCCGGACTTCTACGCGGCCGTCACCTGGGACGACCCGCGGCTCACCGACGGGCAGCGCAAGTCGTCACGGCACGCCATCGGCTGGATGAACAACTGGGCCTACGCCCGCGAGCTGCCCACCAGGGACTGGTTCGGCGCTGCCTCTGTGGTGCGGGACATCCGCCTGGAGTCCGACGGCGGCCGGCCGGCTTTGGTGTCCACGCCCACCCGTGCCCTGGAATCGTTGGAAGGCCCCGCAGAGCCAGTCGCGGAGGGACCGCTGGCAGAAGACGGCGAGGTCCTGCCAGTTCCGGCCAGCGGAGCGTTCAAGGTTGACCTGGAACTCGAAAAGCTTGAATCCGGGACCGGCGAAGCCCGGGTCCTTCTGCAAAGCGGCGGGAAGGCATATGCCACCGTGGGCTATGACTTTGCCGAGGGCAAGGCTTTTGTTGCCCGGGACGGAGACGAGGTTGCCAGCGGTCCCCGCCCGGACGCATCGGGTGACAAGGCCGCAGCGCAGGAAACCTACCGCCAAGTCTCCGCAACCGAGGGCGCACCGGGACGTGGCTCCGTCCGCCTGACTGCGTACGTGGACCGGTCCTCCGTGGAGGTTTTTGTGGATGGCGGCAGGCAGACCGTCACCTCGCTCGTCTTCCCGCCGTCGGGCGGCAAGGACGTGCGGCTCGCTGCAGCGGGCGGCACCGTGAATATTACGAGCGGCTCCGTCACCCCGCTCGCGCGCATCCGCTGACGGGCACGGCCGGCTCAGGGTTCGACCGGCTCAAGGTTCGATCGGGAATGCAACGCCTTCGCCCACCACCCGAAGGCAGAGCTCCATGCCGGGCCGGGCGATGGAGGCGTTCCAGTGCCGGATAGTGATGATTTCGCCGCCGCCCGGGTAGCGGTGGTCTGAACCGCCGGCGAGCTCCGGTGGAACAGCAAGCTTGAGCCGGACGGTGGTTTCCGGGCCGAAGTAGTCGGTATCCACCACTACGCCGCGGATGGGGCCGTCCTCGGCGATCCGGATCTGTTCGGGCCGCAGCATCAGCTGCACCCGGCCCTGCGCCGGTGGCCTGCGGACCGGGATGCCGCCCAGTGAACACGTGGCGAGCGAACCCTCCATCCAGGCGTCCAGGATAACGGCGTCGCCCAGGAACTCGGCGGTGGCGCGGTCGGCGGGGCGGGTGTACACCACAAACGGGTTGCCGATCTGCGCCAGTTTTCCGCCGCGCATCACTGCAACCTGGTCAGCAAAGGACAACGCTTCAGCCTGGTCATGGGTCACCAGGATGGTGGTGACGCCCGCCTGGTTCAGGACGTTCGCCACTGCCCGCCGGGTGGCAACACGGAGGCCGGCGTCGAGGGCGGAGAACGGCTCGTCCAGCAGCATCAGTTCAGGCTCACGCGCAAGGGCCCGGGCCAGGGCAACGCGCTGCTGCTGGCCGCCTGACAACTGGTGGGGACGCCGCTTCGCCATGTCCGGATCCAGGGACACCATCTCCAGCAGTTCGCGGATGCGGTCCTGCACAGCCCTGCGCCCGCCGGGCAGCTTCGCCGGGTCAAGCCCGAAGGCAACGTTTTTGCCCACGCTGAGGTGGGGGAACAGGGCGCCGTCCTGGGCTACATATCCGATGTGCCGTTTGTGCGCCGGCACCCAGGCGCCGTCCCCGGCCACCTTGGCACCGTTGAGGGAGATGCTGCCGGTGACCGGATGGTCAAACCCGGCGATCAGCCGGAGCAGGGTGGTTTTCCCCGATCCGGAAGGACCAACAATGGCGGTGGTTCCACCCCGGGCCACGGAAAGATTGACGCCTTTCAGAACCGGCTGGCTGCCAAAGTTCCGGGTGACGTCCGCGATGACCAGGTGGCTGTCCGTGGAGGTGGCCACCGAGGGCGCGACCCGCGGCTCCGGCAGCCTTGAGGGCGCCCGATCGATAGGGGCTTCCGGGATCGGGGCTCGCTCAATCGGCGCTTGTTCGATCACTGTCCGGCTACTTTCTTGGACTGCTGGAAAAGGAGGTAGGTCATGGGGGCCGACAGCAGGATCATCAGCAGGGCGTAGGGAGCCGCTCCCGCGTAGTCGATCTCGCTGCTCTTGCTCCAGAACTCGGTGGCCAGCGTGCGGGTCCCGTTGGGGGACAGCAGCAGGGTGGCGGTGAGTTCGTTGGTAATGGCCAGGAAAACCAGGGCGGCCCCGCCTGCGGCCGCGGGAGCGGTGAGCCGCAGGGTGACCCGGATGAAGGCCAGCAGCGGCGGCTTGCCCAGCGCCTGCGCGGCCTCATCAAGTTCCTTGGGCGCCTGGGCCAGCCCGGTACGGAGGTTCACCAGCGCCCGGGGGAGGAACAGCAGGACGTAGGCCGCCACCAGCACGCCCGCGGTTTGGTACAACCCCGGAACCACCCGGATGCTCACGGTCACGAAGGCCAGCCCCACCACGATGCCAGGCAACGAACTGGTGATGTAGTTGGAGAGCTCCAGGGATTTGCTGAACCAGCCTGGATGCCGGACAGCAAGGTAGGCCATGGGAAACGCCACCACCGTGGTGGCAACCGCGCCCGCCAGGCCGTAACCCAGCGTGGACAGCAGAGCCGGAAGGAACTCGTCCGCGGCCCACACCCCGGCCCCGCCGGCCACGATCCACCGCACCACGAAGTACAGCGGCAGCCCCACTGCCAGCGCGGTCAGCACCAGCAGGAAGGCCTGGGCCGGGACCTGGTACCCGTGCAGCGGCAGCCGGAGGGCCCTCGCCTGCGCACCGGAGCCGATCCGGGCGTAGCGGGCACTGCCGCGGCTGCGGACCTCGGCCAGGAGGAGGAGCAGGCAGAAGAACACCAGGACGCTGGCCAGCATGTTCCCGGCGGCCCCGTTGAACGTGGACTGGTACTGGGTCATGATCGCGGTGGTGAAGGTATCGAACCGGATCATGGCGAACGCGCCGTATTCGGCCAGCAGGTGCAGCCCCACCAGCAGCGCCCCGCCGGTCATGGCAATCCGGAGCTGGGGGAGCACCACCCGGAAGAACGTGCGCCAGGCGCCAAGCCCCAGTGCAGCGGCGGACTGTTCGATGGCCGGGTCCAGCCGGCTCAGGGACGCGGCGGCCGGGATGTACACCAGCGGGAAGTAGGACAGCGTGGCAATCAGGACGCCCGAGCCCAGGCCGCCCATCGAGGGAACGGCGGATACCCAGCCGTAGCTGTTGACGAAGGCTGGAATCGCCAGCGGGGCTGCCAGCAGGACCGCCCATATTTTGCGTCCCCGCAGCGTGGTCCGTTCAACCAGCCACGCGCCGGCCACGCCCAGTACCAGGCACAGGGGAACGGTGGCCGCCATGAGCAGGAGGGTGTTCAGCAGCAGCTCGGCCACCCGCGGCCGGAAGATCAGTCCGACGGCGGTGTCCCAGCCGGTTGCCACCGTCATGTACACCACGTACCCCAGGGGGACGAGCGAAAAGAGGGCGATCAGCACCGCCAGGACGGACACCGCTGAAACGCCGAAAGGCGGGCGGGGGCTGCTGCCCCGGCCCGCCGTCGTCGTGCTCCCCTGAAGGGGAGCCGATAGATCGGAGGTCACGAAATTACAGGAGTCCTGCCTTGGTCATCAGGTCGGTGACCTTCTCCGAGTTGAGCTTGGCGGGATCCACCGTGGGTGCCTGCAGGTCCGCGATGGGAACCAGCTTCTCGTTGGCCGGAACATCCGAGGCGATGGCGTACTCGAAGGAGGTGCCCTTCTGGAGGACTTCCTGGCCCTTCTTGCCGGTGATGAACTTCAGGAAGGCCTGCGCGGCGGCGGCGTTCTTGGAGGTCTTCAGGACGCCGCCGCCGGAGATGGAGACAAACGCGCCCGGATCCTGGTTCTTGAAGTAGTACGGCGTGACGTTCTTGGAGTTCTCGCCGGTCTTCGCCTGGTCGCCATAGTAGTAGTAGTGGTAGATCAGGGCGGCGTCCACTTCACCGGCGTTGACTGCCTTCATGGCGGTGCTGTTGCCCTTATAGGCCTTGAAGTTTTCCTTCATGCCGGCCAGCCATTCTTCGGTGGCGGCCTCGCCCTTGAGCTCCAGCAGAGCCGAAACGATGGCCTGGAAGTCGGCGCCGGTGGGCGAAGCGGCCCACTTGCCCTTCCACTCGGGCTTGGCCAGGTCAAGCATGGACTTGGGCAGCTGGTCCTCGCTCAGCTTGGCCTTGTCGTACACCAGGACGGTGGAACGGGCGGCGATGCCCGTCCACTTGCCCGTGGAGGGCCGGAATTCTTCCGGAACCTGCTCCGTGGTGGCCTTGTCCACATCCGCGAAGAGGTCTGCGTTTTCAACCTGGGTCATCGCCGGGGAGTTTTCCGTGAGGAACACGTCCGCCGGGGATGCCGCACCCTCCTGGATGATCTGGTTGGACAGCTCGGTGTCCGACCCCTGGCGCATGGTCACCTTCACGCCCGTCTCGGCCGTGAAGGCGTCGATCCATTCCTTGGTCAGGCTCTCGTGCTGGGCGTTGTAGACCGTGATCTCACCGGATGCCGCCCCCGTGGAGGCGGAGGCCGCAGCTGAACCGGTGGCGGCGGGCGTGCCGCTGCCGGCGCAGGCAGTCAGGCCGAGTGCGGCGGTGGCGGCGAGTGCGATGCCGGCCAGGGCGCTGTTGCGAATCTTCATTGAGGGCGCTGCTTTCTGGGAAAGATGAGGGGTGGACCGCGGTCCGTGTGAGCCCTGGGGAAGGGGTGCCCACCTGAGGAACTGTAGGGTAGGCAAACCTAAGGCGAAAGCCGGAAAGCGCTTAAGGTGACAAGCGTCACATCAATTAAGGAACTGTTGCGTACCGTATTCCAGGGCGGACATGGACGCGGCCGCCTCGATGGCCATCCACGCCTGTAACTGTGTGGAGAGTTCGACGACGGAACCTGCCTCAGAGGCCAGCTCACCCCGGTCCGCTGCATGCAGAGGAAAAATGAACCTGCCGGCTTCGTTCCTGCGGCCGCGCCCGTCACCCCGGACGGTGGGCCGCCTTCCTGCCCAGAAGGCTTCCGCCGTACCGGTGACCAGCCTCGCGGCGGTGGCCCGGGTCCGTTGGGGAAGCCGCAGATCCGCCGCTGCGAGCGCCAGGTAACGGCACAGGATACCGGTGAACAGGCCGCCGTCGCCCGTTCCCTCGCAGCGCAGGACCATCCTTGAATCAGTGCCGTTGTCCTTCACTGCGGGAACGCTCAGGTGCCGGTCTGCGGCCTCCACCAGCGAGGCTGCCCGGGCCAGGTTCGCTTCGCCGCCCAGTTCAAGCAGCGCACCAAGGACCGGGCCCTGGTTGTAGGTATAGACGGACCGCTCGATCACCACGTTCCCGTCCGGGCCCAGGCGGGCGCCGTCGAGGTACAGGCCCAGCTCCCGGTCGAAGAGGGTCGCGTCCAGCCAGTCCAGCAACGCCTGCGCCTTGGCGCGCTGCCCAGTGCGGGCGTAGAAGAGGGCTACGGGGGCGGTGGCGGGGGTGTTTTTGAAATCGCGCTTTTTGCTCCAGAAGGAGCCGCCGCCCAGATCATCAGTGCAGGCGGCATCGAACTGAAGGGTGAGCGTCTTGCGGACGGCCTCGTTGCGCCGCCGCCCTGGCCGGCGGGTTTCGCCTGCAAGTGCGTCGAGCCGGAGGGTGGCGAGGGCAAGCCAGGCCATGTCGTCGTAGTAGTTGTTCACGAACGTCAGGGCGTTGCGCAGCCGGATTCCCGTGACCAGCCGGGAGGCAAGCCTGCCGGCGCTGGGGTGTTCCGGGCCGTCGAACCTTGCCGCCCGCGTGGCGCCGTTGCCCAGTTCCCGGCGGCCCGCATCCACCAGGCAGTCAACATAGTGTGCCTGCCACCAGTAGTGCCACGGCCGGAGCAGCTTGCCCTTCAGGTCTTCGCGCCAGCCGGGAGCGGGCCACTGGATTTCGCCCAGGTGGGTGCCCGGCAGGAAGAACAGCCTCCTGCCGAAAAGTGCGGTGACTGACCGTGCGGCCCCGTTGGCTCTTTCGTTCCAGTCAACGGGAGGGGAAGCGTCTCCGGAAGTCATGGCTCTTAGCCTAACCCGGCCCCGCGGCGGGGCCCGGGGAAACCGGATACTGCGTGGAAACAGAGTTTTCAGTTAACATGCACTAACTAATGCTTCCCGGACTTCTGCGGGAGCAGGCCCGCATCAAGGAGGATGTATGGACGTCACAGGCAGCGTTGCGTTGATCACCGGAGGCGCCTCGGGTTTGGGGGCAGCTACTGCCCGCAGGCTGTTTGACGCCGGCGCGTCAGTGGTGCTTGTTGACCTTCCTTCCTCTGCAGGCGGGGCCTTCGCCGCGGAACTGAACGGCCGCGATACCAGCGCCGGAAACGCGGTCAGCGGCACAACGGGACAGTCAGCGGTCTTTGTGCCTGCGGACGTCACCAGTGAAGCGGAGGTGCAGGCCGCCGTCGACGCCGCCCAGGCACTGGGCCCGCTGCGCATCGTGGTGAACTGCGCAGGCGTGGCCACCCCCGGCAAGGTGCTGGGCCGGGATGGCGTTCTTCCCCTGGAGGCGTTCAACCGGGTCATCCAGGTCAACCTCGTGGGCACCTTCAATGTCCTGCGGCTGGCGGCGGCGGCGATGGTGGCCAATGAACCGGCCAGCACGGAGCTGGGCGGACCAGAGCGGGGCGTCATCATCAACACCGCTTCCGTAGCTGCCTTTGAAGGGCAGATCGGCCAGCCCGCCTACGCTGCTTCCAAGGGCGCTGTAGCGGCGATGACGCTGCCTGTTGCGCGGGAGCTGGCGCGCTCGCTGGTGCGGGTGGTCACCATCGCGCCGGGAATTTTCGAAACACCTATGATGGCGGGGCTGCCGCAGGAAGCCCAGGATTCCCTGGGCGTCCAGGTGCCGCACCCCTCCCGGCTGGGCAAACCCGCCGAGTACGCCAACCTCGTGGCGCACATCGTGGACAACGCCATGCTCAACGGTGAGACCATCCGGCTGGACGGCGCCATCCGGATGGGACCGAAATGAGCACCGCCGGGACCGTGGCGTTGCCGGACGCGGATTTCTTCGCCGTCGAATCCCTGCTGATTCAGGCGGAACGGGACAAGCTGGCCGAACTGCGGGAGTTCCTTGCCGCGGAGATCGCACCTTTTGCCGGCGACTGGTGGAACAAGGCCGAATTTCCCGCGCACATCCTGCCCAAACTCGCGGCCCTGCAGCTGAGCACGCCCGCCCAGCGCGGCTACAGCCACCTCTTCGCCGGCCTGGTGATCGCTGAGATGACCCGTGTGGACACGTCCATCGCCACGTTTTTCCTGGTCCACCACGATCTCTTCGTAGAGTCGCTCTACGCCTTCGGCAGCGCCGGGCAGAAGCAGCGGCTGCTGGACGACGCCTCCAGTCTGCGCATCACCGGCGCGTTCGCCCTCACCGAACCAAATCATGGTTCGGACGTTGCCGGCGGCATGGAGACCCGTGCCCGGCGGATTTCCTCCACAACCGGCAGGCCCGACGACGGCGGGGACGCCTGGGTGCTGAACGGTGCCAAGCGGTGGATCGGCAACGGGACGTTCTGCGACTACATGCTGGTCTGGGCGCGGGACGAGGCGGACGGATCGGTCCGCGGTTTCATCGTTGATGCCGCCCTGCCGGGGGTCACTCGGACCAGGATCGAAAACAAGATCGCGCTGCGCACGGTGCAGAACGCGGACATCGTCTTTGACAACGTCCGCGTGGCAGAGGCGGACCGATTCGCCGGCATCAGCAGCTTCGAAGACACCAACGAGCTGCTGCGCGGCTCGCGCATCATGGTGGCCTGGCAGACGGTGGGCCAGCAGCTGGCGGCCTTTGACGTCGCCCGGCAGTACGCCGTGGAACGCCACCAGTTCGGCCGGCCGCTGGCACAGTTCCAGCTGGTCCAGCAGCAGCTGGTCACCATGCTCGGCAACGCCGTGGCGAGCATGGGCATGATGGCCGGGCTTGCCAGGCTGCAGGACAACGGCGCCGCGGACATGCCGCAGGTGGCGCTGGCCAAGTCCTACCTGAGCGCACGGATGCGCGAAACCGTGGCGCTGGGCAGATCGATCCTGGGCGGAAACGGCATTGTCACCGACTACCGGATGGCCAAGATCTTCTCGGACGCGGAGGCCATTTACACCTACGAGGGATCCTTCGAGATCAACACCCTGATCGTGGGACGGGCTGTCACCGGGGTGTCGGCGATCGTCTAGTCCTCACCGGGATACGGCTGCATCTCGCCCGCCTCCACGCGCACGTCCAGCGAGTTGTTCCTCACCGGCATGGGGCAGGTCCCGTAGGGGGTGAAGGCGCTGGGGTAGTTGATGGCGCGGTTAAAATCCAGGACCACGGAGCCGTCCGGACGCGGGCGGGGCACGGCGAGCTTGCGCCGGTCATCAGTGGTTTCGCCGTTGGTTTCGTCATGGAATGTGACGGTGAGGGCGCCGAGCTTTTCCTCCTCCGCCTGCAGCCGCATCTGATGCGGGCTGCCCGGCACGCGAAACACCACCTCGCCCACCGTCCGGTGGATGCCGTCCACCAAGGGGTTGGCCGTGGCAATCGGCACGTCCACAGGCTCAGGGTAGGGCTCGAACCTGCCAACAACTTCCCAGTCCGGGTTGTAGCCGTAGGTGGGAACGCCGCTGAACTCCGTGAAGACGGGGGAGCCAGCATCCCGGGTGCGAATGGCATACCGGCCTCCCCGCATGGCCAGCTCAACCACCACCCGGGCGCCGTCCTCGCCGCCGAACTGCACCCACATCAGGGACTCCTCGTCCGCGAGGGCCGCCGTGATGGTCCCGGCCACCGGCTGCCCTGTCCCCACCAGCGAAAACCCGTCCTCAGGCACTGCGGTGAGTGACGCCGTCGTACCGTCCGTGGACCAGAGCCCGGGCACCAGTTCGACGGCGGCCGGAGAGTCTTCGAGCCACTGGAAGGAGGTAAGGGTCAGCCAGCCGTGGCGGGCGGCCAGGGCCTTGTTCCGGTTGTCGCGGAAGCGCTGCCAGCGCTCCACCTTGGCGGCTGGAAGAGTGCTCATGGTTCCCTTTCGGAGGTTCGTTGTGCCCCGCCTACAACTGCGCCGTGCCGGTATTCATTCCGGCGCGGACCGGGGCGGGTTCAAGCAACAAGGTGGTCTGCATTGTTGAATGGATGCTGTGGACATGCTTGCGGGAGTCAGCAGCGACTGGCTCAAACACCTCACCTGGATCGTGGCTCTGGCTATCGCGGCGGTGGTGCTGCTGTTGCGGCGGCCCTGGCGTCCGGACCTGGCCCTGTTTGCGGGCGTCCATGTGTTTATTGCAACCAACCTGGCCGCGGGTATCTATGTGTTGAACCATCTGGGTGAAGGCCGGTGGGGCGGCGACCAGGAAGCCAGGTTTGATCCGCCGTCGCTCTCGGAAACGCCCATGGTGGGGCAGTTCCTGGAACCGCTGGACGCGACGATCAGCGGCGTTACCGGCGTGGCCAACGATTTTGTGGACTTCCGTGCGGCGCTTCCGGTGGCGCTGGACTTTTTTGTTGCGGCCGGCTGGGCCCTCGCTGCCGCTGTACCGGCCGGGCTGTGCGTTCTGATCGGCAATGCCTGGGAAACCAGGCGCCGCAAGGCTGAATTTGCTGCTTCCAGGAAGGAGCTTGCACAGCTGCGGGCGGAGCTTGAGGGCGTGAAACAGCACGTTGGTTACGGTTCCGGAACTGACATTATCTGAGACGGATTCCCCGGTGACGCCGCCGGGCGGGTAGCATCTTTAGCTAGTAACGTGGCTCACAGTATCCAGCGCAGTGTACGAGCCCGGTCCGAAACCCTCGAAAGATTGCTTCCATGGCTCACACTGCTGCACATCCCGAAACAGACCTTGCCTCCGAACTGAGGGCAGACGTACGCCGCGTCTCTACCCTGCTGGGCGAATCCCTGGTCCGCCAGCACGGGCCCGAGCTCCTGGACCTCGTGGAGCAGGTCCGCCTCCTCACCAAGGAATCCAAGGAAGCCGCCCGCGGCGGCGCCGATGCCACCGGCCCCTGGAGCGCGCACGACGTCGTCGCCCAGGTCCGCGAGCTCCTCGGCTCCCTGCCCATCGAGCAGGCCACGGACCTGGTGCGTGCCTTCGCTTTCTACTTCCACCTCGCCAACGCCGCCGAGCAGGTCCACCGGGTGCGGGGCCTGCGGACGCGCGCCGAGAAGGACGGCTGGCTGGCCAAAACCGTCAATGAGATCGCAGCCCAGGCGGGGCCCAGCGTCCTCCAGGAAGTAGTGAACGGGCTTGATGTCCGGCCCATCTTCACGGCCCACCCCACCGAGGCCTCCCGCCGTTCGGTGCTGGACAAGATCCGCAAGCTTTCGGATGTGCTGGCGCAGCCCACCGCCGATGGCACCACCGCCCGCCGCCGCCAGGACCGCCAGCTGGCTGAAATCATCGACCAGATGTGGCAGACCGACGAACTCCGCCAGGTCCGGCCCACCCCGGTGGACGAGGCCCGGAACGCCATCTACTACCTGGGCGGCATCCTCACCGACGCCATGCCCGAAATGCTGGCGGAATTCTCCGAACTGCTGGGCGAACACGGCGTCAGCCTGGCGTCCAAGGAAGCGCCCATCCGGTTTGGTTCCTGGATCGGCGGCGACCGCGACGGGAACCCCAACGTCACCGCCGGCGTGACCCGGGAAATCCTGCAGATCCAGAGCCAGCACGCGGTCCGGATCAGCATCGCGATGATCGACGAACTGATCTCCATCCTCTCCAACTCCACGGCGCTCGCCGGGGCTGACCAGCAACTGCTCGAGTCCATTGACGAGGACTTGAAGAAGCTGCCGGGCCTGGACCGCCGGGTCCTCGAACTGAACGCGCAGGAGCCCTACCGGCTGAAGCTCACCTGCATCAAGGCCAAGCTCATCAACACCGGCAAGCGCGTCGCCGCAGACTCCAACCACGAGCACGGCCGGGACTACAACGGCGCGGCAGAACTCCTCGCCGACCTCGAGCTGCTGGAACTCTCGCTGCGCAACCACTCGGCGTCGCTCGCTGCGGACGGCGCCCTGGCACGCGTCCGCCGCGCCATCGCGTCCTTCGGCCTGCACCTGGCCACCCTGGACATCCGCGAACACGCCGACCACCACCACGACGCCGTGGGCCAGCTGATGGACCGGCTCGGTGGCCCCGGACTCCGCTACGCTGAACTCAGCCGCGAGGAGCGCTTCGAGGTGCTCGGCTCCGAGCTCGCCTCCCGCCGTCCGCTGTCCGGGCACCCCATCAAGCTCGACGGCGCCGCTGACGGCACATACGACGTCTTCCGCGAAATCCGCCGTGCCCTGCGCACGTACGGCCCGGACGTCATCGAGACCTACATCATTTCCATGACCCGCGGCGCGGATGACGTCCTGGCCGCCGCCGTCCTGGCGCGTGAAGCCGGCCTGGTGAACCTCTTCGGCGAGAAGCCCTACGCGAAGATCGGGTTCGCACCGCTGCTGGAAACGGTGGAGGAGCTCCGCGCCTCGGCCGAGATCGTGGACCGGCTGTTGTCCGACCCGTCCTATCGCGAACTTGTGCGGCTGCGCGGGGACGTCCAGGAGATCATGCTGGGCTACTCGGACTCCAACAAGGAATCCGGTGTGATGACCAGCCAGTGGGAGATCCACAAGACCCAGCGCAAGCTGCGGGACGTGGCTGCCAAGCACGGCGTCCGCGTCCGCCTGTTCCATGGGCGCGGCGGATCCGTGGGCCGCGGCGGCGGACCCACCTACGACGCCATCCTGGCCCAGCCCAACGGTGTGCTCGAAGGCGAAATCAAGTTCACTGAGCAGGGCGAAGTCATCTCGGACAAGTACTCGCTGCCCGAACTGGCCCGCGAAAACCTCGAGCTGTCCCTCGCCGCCGTGCTGCAGGGTTCGGCCCTGCACCGGGATCCGCGGACCTCCGCGGACCAGCGCGAACGGTACGGGCACGTAATGGAAACCATTTCCGATGCCGCGTTTGACCGGTACCGGAAGCTGATCGATGATCCGGACCTGCCCGCGTACTTTATGTCCTCCACCCCGGTGGAGCAGCTGGGCTCGCTGAACATCGGCTCCCGCCCCTCAAAGCGCCCGGATTCCGGTGCAGGGCTGGGCGGCCTGCGCGCCATCCCGTGGGTGTTCGGCTGGACCCAGTCCCGGCAGATCGTGCCCGGCTGGTTCGGCGTCGGCTCAGGGCTCAAGGCCGCCCGCGAAGCCGGCAACTCCGCGCAGCTGGTGGACATGTGGGAGAACTGGCACTTCTTCCGGTCGGTGCTCTCCAATGTGGAAATGACGCTCGCCAAAACTGACATGGACATTGCCGGGTACTACGTGTCCACGCTGGTCCCTGAGGAACTGCACCGCATCTTCCGCGCCATCCGGGAAGAGTACGAGCTAACCGTCGCCGAGGTCCAGAACCTCACCGGCGAGCGGCTGCTCCTGGACGCCCAGCCCACGCTCAAGCGCTCCCTCGAGATCCGCGACCAGTACCTCGATCCGATCAGCTACCTGCAGGTGGAACTCCTGCGCCGCGTCCGCGCCGAAAGCGGCACCATCAGCGGGGGCGAGATCGACGAACGCCTCCAGCGGGCCATGCTGATCACGGTGAACGGCGTGGCAGCAGGCCTCCGCAATACCGGATAACCCCCAACGCTCTCTCACTTAATGTGGTTTTTCCCCTAACCCTCTCTCCCTCAGGAGAGAGGGTTAGGAATTTCCCGACATTAAGTGAGAGGGGGTCTGGGTATGGTTGAAGGCATGCCTTCGTTCCAGACCCGCCTGAAGATCACCGGCCTGCGTCCCGGCAACCCGCCCGAATCCGTGATGGACGCGGCAGTGGAGGCGTTGGGTACCCGGCACCATGTGGAGGCGAACCAGCTGCAGATAGCAGGCGGAGTGCCACAGCTGAACCTGCGCTTCCTTGTGGAGGCAACCGAATACAGCGGCGAGAACCGGCAGGCGGTCGAGTCGGCAGCCATGATGCGCGACGCCGTCGAACGCGTTGCGCTGACAGGTTCCCTTGTGGTCCTGCGGCGCAGCCGCGGCCGCTGGACGCCCGTCTAGGTCCGCTACGCCAGGGGTTGTTCGGGTTCTTCGACGACGGGGGACCGGTTGCCGCGGCGGCGCGTCACGATAATTCCGACGACGATGCCGATCACCAGCCCCAGCGCAACCCCGATCAGCGAGCTGGCCCAGAACGGCAGTCGGGTGGCCGAGCCGGTGAAGTAGCCCAGGCCCACCAGCCAGCATGCCCAGAGGAGCGCCCCGAGCCCGGCACATAGGCTGAAGCCGCGGACCGAAACGTTGGCGATGCCCGCGGCAGCCGAGGTGGCCAGCCGTCCGCCGGGGATGAACCGGGCCCCGATGATGGCGCCGTACGTGGATGAGCGTCCCGCTTTGGCGAGGGCGTCGTGAATTCCGGAGTGGACGCGGCGGCCCCACTTCCAGCGGTCGAGGACGTGGCTCAGCCGCCGCCGGAACAGCTGGAACACCACCATGTCGCCGAGCCAGGAGGCCAGGGCGGACAAAGCTGCAACCAGGAACACGTTGGCGCGGCCGTCCGCGGACAGCGCCCCGCCGGTGATCACCACCATCTCGGACGGGATGGGCGGGAAGATGGCATCGCCGAGCACAATGGGGATGATCCAGAAATAGATCGCCGTTCCCCAGGTGTCAGCGCTGCCAAAGTCCATTGCCACAAGGTACCGCAGATTCATGCTGCCGGGATCGGGGGTTGACCACAGAACTGCCCGCAACGGGGTCCCCTCAGTGCATCAGGAGCCGGCGGCCCCGCTGAGCTGCAGCCGGCTGCGGTACTCGACAGGTTTTCCGGAGATAGGGTCCACAAACCGGATCCCCCGGGCGAGAAGCTGCAGGGGTTTGCTGTAGTCGTCCGGAGCCTTGTCCAGCAGGTCCGGGTAGAAGGCATCGTTGATGATGCCGAGCCCCAGCGAGGCCATGTGCACCCGGAGCTGGTGGGTCTTTCCGGTGTGCGGTTCCAGCCGGTACAGCGCGCGGCGGGCGTCATTACCCGGCCCAGCAACGGCGCCGGCTGAGGCACCCGGCGCGGTGCCGGCGTCGAACGTTGCCAGCTGCTCAATCCGCGTCTCCGCGTTGGGTTCGCCCTCGACGACCTCGGCGAGCAGGTAGCTGCGCGACTTGGTCATCCGGTTGCGCACCACCACGGGGAATTCGACGGCGGGATACCCCTCCGCGGGCTCGGCCGCCGACACGCACTCGTACTCCTTCTGGACCTGGCGCTTCTCAAAGAGGACCTGGTACTTGCCGCGGGTGGCCGGGTTGGTGGAGAACAGCAGCACCCCTGCGGTCATGCGGTCCAGTCGGTGCATGGGAATCAGGTCCGGCAGGTCCAGCTGGTTGCGCAGGCGCACCAGCGCGGATTCCTGGATGTAGGTCCCGCCCGGGGTGGTGGGCAGGAAGTGCGGCTTGTCCACCACCAGCAGGTGCCCGTCCTGGTACAGGATGTCCAGCTCGACGGGAATGCGGGTCTCCGGCGGCAGCGTCCGGTAGTACCAGATGAAGGTGTGGTCCGTCAGGGGAGTACCCCGGTCCAGGGGAATCCCGCCCTCGCCCACGATCTCGCCGGCGTCGAACCTGTCCTCGATGCCTTGCGGATCGATGTGGCCCCAGCGGTGCATCATGTAGTCCATCGCGGTGTCCCAGGGCCCCTCGCCCGGAAGGCGCAAACGGGTGGCATTAACGCCGTCGCGCACGGGAAGGGGGGATTGCATCACCGGACAATTCTACGTGGCCCTGCTGCAGGAGCCGGTTTTGTGCCTTCCCTTACCGATGATAAAAAAGTTCTTGACAATAAAAGTTGTCGGTAGGCACACTTGAAGCATGTTGGACATAGCAGTTATCGAGGACCCGGCGGCGGCAGAAGCTTCCCTTGATCCTGTGCGCACGCGGATCCTTCATGAGCTGTCCCATCCGGGCTCGGCCACACAGATCGCGGTGAAGGTGGGGCTGCCCCGGCAGAAGGTCAACTACCACCTCAAGGCGCTTGAGCGGCATGGCCTGGTGGAGCTGGTGGAGGAGCGGCGCAAGGGCAATGTGACCGAGCGGGTGCTGCAGGCCACCGCGGCCTCCTACCTGATTTCCCCGCAGGCGCTGTCCTCGGTGTCGCCGGATCCGCACCGGTTCTCAGACCGCTTCTCCGCCTTCTGGCTGCTGGCGCTTGCCGGCCGGATGGTCCAGGAGATGGGCAAGCTCATCGCCGGCGCCGCCGCTGCCCGGCAAAAGCTGGCCACCTTCGCGATCGACGGCGAGATCACCTTCCGGACCGCAGCTGACCGCGCCGCCTTCGCTGAGGAGCTGGGCGTGGCGGTCACGCGGCTGGTGGATAAGTATCACGACGGCGGTGCCCGGCCGGCTGCCGGGGCGCCGGGCGGCAGGCGGCACCGGCTGGTGGTGGCACTGCACCCCGTCCTCAAGGCAAGCACCCCCAAGACAACCAAGGAGACTCCGGAAAGCCCGGAAAGCCCTACAGCAAAGGAGCAGGACAATGACTGACAAGCGCGAATTCGAAATCGTCTACGACACCGAGCTGCCCGGCACGCCGGAGCGGGTGTGGGAGGCGGTCACTGCCGGGACGCCGGCCTGGATGTTCCCCACGGACCAGTGGCCGGACGTCAAAACGGTCCAGGAATACCCCACCCACCTCGTGTCCCGGATGGACGGCCCGGACGGCTGGTTCAACCAGCTCGAGCACGTTTTGGAGCCCCTCGAGGGCGGCCGCGCCCGGCTGCACTACGTGCACAGCGGCATCTTCGCGGACAACTGGGACGAGCAGTACGACGGCGCCTCCCGCCACACCGAGTTCTACCTGCACACCCTGGGTCAGTACCTGCAGTACTTCGACGGCCGCCCCGTGGTCTTCACGGATATCCAGGCGCCCGCGGCATCGCAGGCTGCCGCCGGTTTTGCCCAGCTGCGCCGGGCCCTGGGCGTGGAATCGTCAGGGCAGGGGTCGCAGGTGGAGCTGGAGCTCGACGGCGTGGGACGGCTGAGCGGTGAAGTGGACTTCTCCAACGAGCACTTCCTGGGGATCCGCACTTCCGATGCACTGTACCGGTTCTTCGGCCGCAACGCCTTTGGTGCGCCAGTGGGGATGACCGTCCACGATTTCAGCGGGTCCGGCGACACCGAAACCACCGCCAAGGCCTGGGGCAACTTCCTGGAGAAGGTGTACGCCTAAGCGGCTTTGGCTCGGCAGTGATGCGTCTTGTCCGGGCAGCGACGCGCAAAATACAGATCGACTCGCAAAATACCTGGCGCTGCGGATATATCCGCCGCGCCAGGTATTTTGCGTGTCGCGCAGGAACACGCGCGTCGAAAAGTGGTGCGGTCAGGCGGCCCAGCCGCGGGCCACTGCGGCCAGGGCGGAGTTGTAGGCGGCGGCCCAGTCGGCGTCCGGCGGGCCCACCTGCGCCAGCTCCAGGCTCACCAGCCCGTGCACCTGGCCCCAGATGGTGACGGCCACCCTTTCCACCGGTTCATTCCGCAGGGTGCCGGCCGCCTGGGCGGAAGCCACCGCTTCCATCAGCGGCTCCATGGCCCCGGCGGCTACTTCCGGGCTCGGCTGGCAGTCCACGTACGCGGCCAGCGCCCCGCCGAACATCAGCCGGTAGAGCGCCCGGTGCTCCAGCGCCCAGGCCCGGTAGGCCATGCCGAGTTCCTGAAGGCCCCCGGGGGCCGCGGCCACCTGTGAGTCCCGGAAGGATTCGAAGCCGTGGTCCACCACCGCGGTGAGGAGCTGGGACTTGCCGCCGAAGAGGGAATAGACGGCAGTGGTGGAGGTCCCCGCTGCCGACGCCACATCGCGCAGGGTCACTTTGGCCGGTCCGTCCCGATCCACTAGCTCGGCGCTCACCGCCAGCAGTTCCTGCCGCAGGGAGTCGTTATGGATTACAGGTCTTGCCATAGGCTTCATTGTTTCATAACCTTGTTTCGTAACGCTGTTACAAAACGGTTTTGCCACAACCCAAGGAGCTTCCCATGGCGCACAGTGTCTTTTCGGGCCGGTTCACCGCCGATCCCGGCCGGGAATCAGTGACTGTCTTCCTGATCGGCATGCGGGCCAACAGGTGGTGGAAGCTGGGAACGGTAGGCAAGGTGGCAAGCGCCATGCCCCGGATGCTCCAGCACCTGGCCGCGGACCCCACGTCAGGGATGCTGGGGTTCGAGCAGTGGTTCGGCCGGACCACCATGCTGCTCAGCTACTGGGAAAGCCCGGAGCACCTGCGGAAATTTGCCGCGGACCGGGAGTCCCCCCATCTGGAGCCGTGGCGGCGGTTTATGAAGGAGACAGCAGGCAGTGGCGACGTGGGCGTCTGGCATGAGACGTACCAGGTGCCTGCCGCCGGGATTGAAGTCATTTACAACGGGATGCCGCTTTTTGGGCTGGCCAAAGCCACGGCCCATGTTCCGGTGGGGGCCGGGACCAATACCGCCAAGCAGCGGATGGGCCGGTTTGGCAGGCAGTCATCGCCCGTCAGGCAATAGCAACAGCGGGCGCGTTCTTGAGGCTCCGCCGCAGCTGTGGGGCAGCATCCAGCCTGTCCTGGGCTGACCGCAGCGCCAGGACCGCGGTTTCCAGCTTTTCCGGGGGCAGGGTGAACGGCACCCGGAGGTAGCGTTCGAACGCGCCGCCAACCCCGAACCGCGGCCCTGCCGCCAGCCGGATGCCAAAGTCCGGGGCGATGACCGTCAGGGCAGTGCTGATGGGTGCCGGAAGTTTGCACCACGCGGACAAACCGCCGGAGGGGTAGAGCGTTTCCCATTCCGGCAAGTGTCCGGCGAGGAGTTCCAGCAGGGCTTCCCGGTTGTCCCGGAGGGCGGCAAGCCGTGCGTGGAGCGGCTCGTCCATGGCCCGGACCAGATGCGCGGCGGCCAGTTGTTCCATCACCGGCCCGCCAAGATCCAGGGACGTCCGGGCCGCCGCGAACTGTTGGACCAGCTCCTGCGAAGCGCGGATCCACCCCGTGCGCAGGCCGCCCCAGTGGGACTTGCTGAGCGTGCCGATGGTGACCACCGAGGGACTGAACGCAGCCATGGGGGTGGTGCCGGCGCCGTCGAGATTCAGCTCCCGCAGGGTCTCGTCCGCCACCAGGATGGTCCCGGCCGCCGCGGCAGCCCGGACCAGCTGGCGGCGCTGGAGGTCGGGCATCAGCTGGCCCGTCGGGTTGTGGAAGTCCGGCACCAGATACGCCAGCTTGGGCCGCTGCTGCGCCAGTGCGGCCTGGAGTCCGGGCAGGTCCCAGGTAACGGTTGTCCGGCCCTCCGGTTTGGTGACGACGGGCGCCGCGAAAGCCACCGGAACCGCACGGCAACCCGCCGCGCGGATCGCGTCCAGGGCGTTGGGGTAGCTCGGGTGCTCCACCAGCACCTTGTCATGCCGGCCGGTGAGGGCCCGGAGGACGATGTTCAGGGCGTGCTGTGCCCCGGACGTCACCAGGACCTGGTCCGCCGTGGTGGGTACACCGGCTGCTGAGTAGCGTGCTGCCACCGCTTCCCGCAGGGGCAGCAAGCCCATCGCGTCGTACCCGAAGCCGGGGAGCAGGGCGGGAAGCTCGGTGAGGGCCGCGGCAAACGCCCGGTGTACGAGTTCACCGCTGGCCGGCAGCGACGAATACGCGAGGTCGATCAGTCCCGCCGGTGCTGCCAGGCCGGGCGCGGCGAGTCCCGGTTCCAGCCCCGCAGCCGCAAGTCCTGTTCCTGCCGGATCCAAACCACCGGGCAGCGGTCCGCTGAGCGCTGTGATGCCTGCCGCCGTCGGGCGCGGAATCCTGGTCCGGCTCCTGCTGCCCTGTCCGCTGCTGAGGAATCCCTGGTCGCGGAGCAGGCCGTAGGCCGCCGTGACGGTGGTCCGGCTGACGGCCAGGGCTTCGGCCAGGGCACGCTCACTGGGCAGTGCGGTATCCAGCGCCACCCTGCCGTCCAGCACCAGCAGGCGTACGACGTCGGCCAGCTCGCGGTAGGCGGGCGAGGCGCCCAGGTTCCACGCGCCCAGGAGGCGGGCAAGGGCTGAAGCGGTAAGCGGGGACATCAGGCCAGTATCTCAAACTGGCTATGTATTTCAAGGCCAGTTCTCCGGCAGAGTTAAGCGCATGTTGACCCGCAGACTCGTCCAGCTCTTTATCGGCCTCGCCATGTACGGCATTTCCCTTGCGCTGTTTATCCGCGCCGGACTCGGCCTGGACCCGTGGGATGTCTTCCACCAGGGTGTGGCCGGCAGGACCGGGCTCAGCATCGGCGTGGTGGTGATTATCGTCAGCTTCCTGGTGCTGCTCCTGTGGATCCCGCTGCGGCAGCGGCCAGGGTTCGGTACACTGTGCAACGCCGTGCTGGTGGGCGTCTTCGCGGACATCGGCCTCGCCCTGATCCCGATGTTCTCGCACCTGGGCGGCCAGATCGGCATGCTGGCGGGCGCCGTCCTGCTCAACGGAATCGCCTCCGCCTGCTACATCGGCGCCCGGTTCGGTCCCGGTGCCCGGGACGGACTGATGACCGGGCTGGCCCGGCGGACCGGGTGGTCTGTGAGGGTTTCCCGGACCCTGATTGAGGTTGTGGTGCTCGGGGCAGGCTGGCTCCTGGGCGGGTCCGTGGGGGTGGGCACCGTTATTTACGCCCTGGCCATTGGCCCGCTGGTCCAGTTGCTGCTCCCGTTGTTTATGGTGCCCGCGGCCCTGCCCGCCGATGCCGACGCTGACCCCGATGCTGACCCCGACGCGCGGGAGCGCAAGCCCGCTGCCGCCGGCGCTGCTTCGACTGCCAAGAGCGGGGCTTAGCCTGGCAACGGCTGGCAGTGCGGGCAGAAGTAGATGTCCCGTTCCTCCTCGCCGTTGGGCTTGCCGAGGGTGCCGCGCCGGATGGGTGTGCCGCACTTGAGGCAGGGCTGGTGCTCCCTGCGGTAAACCCAGTAGCCCGGGCGCCCGGCCATCCTGCCCACCGGCATCCCTTTGGGGTTGAGGATAGTGACGCGGCGGCCCGGGCCCAGGTTGACTTCGAGCAGCTGCTTGGCGTCGGTCATCAGGGTGCGGACATCCTCCACGGCGGAAACGGGCGACGCCGGATGTACGCCGGACAGGAAGCAGGTTTCGCAGCGGTAGATGTTGCCGACCCCGGCCAGGTTTCGCTGGTCCAGGAGTGCCACCCCGATGGGGACGTCCGGGGCCGCCCGGACCCGCCGCTCCGCTTCGTCCAGGTCCCAGTCCGGGCCCAGCAGGTCCGGGCCGAGGAACCCGACAATGGAGTCTTCGTCTGCCGTGGCCACGACCTCAACGATCCCCAGGGAAAAGCCGATGGCGTCCGCTACCGGGGTGCGCAGCACGCAGCGGGCGGTATAGCCCGGTTTCCGCCACCTGCCGCCCGGCGGATAAACCTGCCAGGTGCCCTCCATTTTCAGGTGTGAGTGGATGGTGAGCTTTTTGTCCTCCGGCCCCACCACCCGCATCAGCAGGTGCTTGCCGCGGGGGACCACTTCGGCCACGGTCCAGCCGGCAAGGTTCAGGGTGGCGAAGCGGGGAACACGGAAGTCCGAGGCAATCAGCTTCTGCCCGGCCAGGGCCTGATGCAGCTGGTTGGCCGCCCGCCAGACGGAATCCCCCTCAGGCACGGATCCTCAATCCTTTGGGTGTGGAGTAGGCGCCCGCGGCGCTGAGGGCGGCGGCGACCGGCGTATCCAGGATCTCGTGGCCGTTCACTTTCTCCATGATCAACTTGTCCACGGCGCCGCGCGTCACCACGCCCGCCAGGGCGGAACCCGCTGCGGCCAGGATGCCCTCGTCGTCGCTGAAGGCAAGCAGGGTTTTGCCGCCCCGTTCCACATAGAGGACCAGTGCCCCGTCCACCAGCACCACCAGGGCACCGGCCTTCCGCCCGGGCCGGTGCCCGGTTCCGGCGTCGTCGTGCTGGGCGGGCCACGGAAGGGCGGCGCCGTACGGGTTGGCAGGATCGGTGGCAGCCAGGGCGAGGGCAACAGGTTCCGGCTTGGCGAGCTGGGTGTCCTCCGAATACGACCGCAGCCGGTCCACCGTGGCAGGAACGGCGAACTGGGCCGCGCCCAGGTGTTCGATGAAGTAGCCGCGACGGCAGCGACCGGCTTCCTCCAGCCGGGCCAGGACTTTGTACATCAGGCCGAAACCGCCCAGGATCTGTTCCGCCATCACCGAACCACGGGTGACCACACCGTAGCGGTCCAGCAAAAGCTCAGCGGTGGCGCGGGCGTGGATCGTGGCGTCCAGCTCCGGCTGCGGAAGTGCGGACCAGCGGCCTGCCGCCATGGGAGGCGTGGCTGCTGCTGCCGTGGTCCCGCCATACCGGCCGCTGCCCGGACCGGCAGAACCCATCAGTCCCGTCCCATGGGAACGGCCCAGCCGGCTCAGGCGCGGGGCCCGCGCACGCGGTGCGCGGGCAACCTGCCGGTGGGCGGTGTGGCCCCCGGCGATCAGTGCCCGGACCGGCGAGAACGTGTCACCGGTGATCCGGCCCGCCCATGCCAGGTCCCACAGGGCAGTCACCACTTCCTGATCGCTGAGGACGGAGTCCATGCCACCGGCCACGTCCGTCAGTTGCCGGAAGAAGTAACCGCCGCCGTTGGTGCGCAGGTGCTCCAGGAGGCGCAGCTGGGCGTCGCCAGGTTCGTAATCGATGGCCGGATTCAGGGTGAGCTCCGCCGAGTCGGCCAGATGAAGGCTGATCCAGCCGTCATTCCCCGGCAGGGCTCCCGCCCCGGACCAGAGCACCTCGCCGGCGGCCATCAGCTCGTCGAGCATGGCGGGCTGGTAGTTGGACACGCGGCTGGCCAGGACCAGGGGTTCCCAGGCGGAGGCCGGAACGGGCACTCCGGAGAGCTGGTCAATGGCGGTAACGATGCCGTCCAGTCCCCGCAGCGACGGCTGGCCGCGGCCGCCGCCGGGGGTCCGGACGTGCTGCCAGGCCGGCAGGAACCGGCCATAGGCGGATGCGTCCACCGGTTCCACTTCGGCGCGGAGCGCAGCCAGCGACCGCCGCCGCAGCTTGCGGAGCACCTCCGCATCACACCATTCACTGACGGGGAGGTGGCTCTGGGCTTCCGGGGTTGGAGCGGCCGGTTGCTCTGCCTCAGGTGCTGGTGCATCCACGGCCGGTACGTCGGGTGCCGCTGTTTCGACGGCGTGCGGCCGGAATTCGCCTTCCACCACCCGGCCGTCCGCAGCGAGGCGTTTCAAGGCGGTGGTTACCACGGCCACCCCCAGGCCCAGGCGTGCTGCCGCTTCGGACGCCGTGAAAGGTCCGCGCGTCCGGGCGTACCGGGAGACCAGGTCGCCCAAAGGATCAGCCACGGGCTCGATGAACGCCAGCGGGACCCCCATGGGCAGGGGCACGCCGATAGCATCACGAAGGCGGGCGGCATCCTCAACCGCCGCGTACCGTTCCACGCCGCCAATGTTCACCTTGATGGCGCGGTTGGCCCGCTGCAGCGCCACCAGATGGGCGGTGGCTGTTTCGGTGCCGGCATGGATGGTATCGACGGGCTCAGCCATGTCGGCGGGCCCGGGTTCGACCGGCTCACCCACCAGGGTTTCGGCGGGCCCGGTTTCGACCGGCTCACCCACCGGCGGCTCCAGCCTCGCGGCGGCTTCCTCCGGTGCCAGCGGTCCGAGGAGCCGCAGCAGGTCCGCCACGCCCTCAAGCCCGCGTGCACGCCGGTCCGGCGCCAGGCGCTGCAGCTCCCGCTCGGTGGCCTCGATGACCTTCGCGTCCAGCAGCTCCCGCAGTTCAACCCGGCCCAGCAGCTCGTTCAGGAGCGTGGAGTCCAGGGCCAGCGCCGCAGCCCGCCGCTCCGCGAGCGGTGAATCACCCTCGTACAGGAACTGGGCAACGTATCCGAACAGGAGGGACTTGGCGAACGGTGAGGGCTGCGAGGTGGTGGTCTGCACGATCCGCAGCTCGCGCCGCTCCACGGACGCCGCAATGTCCTTCAGCGCGGGCAGATCGTAGACGTCCTGCAGGCATTCCCGCACCGTTTCCAGCACGATGGGGAACGTGGGGTACTTCCGGGCCACGTCCAGCAACTGGGCGGACCTCTGCCGCTGCTGCCACAGCGGCTGCCGCTTGCCGGGAGTCTGCCGCGGCAGCAGCAAGGCGCGAGCCGCGCACTCACGGAAGCGGGAGGCGAACAGCGCACTGCCGCCCACTTCCGCCGTGACGATCTGCTCCAGTTCCTCCGGATCGAACAGGAACAGTTCGGCGCCGGGCGGCTCGTCCTCCATCATGGGCACCCGCAGCACGATGCCGTCGTCGGCCGCCATGGCCGAGCCGTCCATGCCGTACCGCTGGTGCAGCCGCTGGCCCACCGCCAGCGCCCAGGGCGCGTGGACGGGCATGCCGAAGGGGCTGTGCAGGATTACCCGCCAGTCGCCCAGTTCGTCGTGGAACCGTTCCACCACCAGCGTGGTGTCGTTGGGGACCACCTCGGTGGCCAATTTCTGCTCGCTGAGGTATTGGATGAGGTTGTTGGCAGCGAAGTCGTCCAGGCCACTGGCCTTGCAGCGCTCGGTGGCAGGCCCGGCGTCGGACGCTGACAGTTCGCGGACGAACGCGCCCAGCGCGCGGCCCAGGTCCACGGGGCGGCCGAGGGAATCGCCTTTCCAGAAGGGCAGCTTTCCGGGCTGGCCGAACGCGGGGGAGACCAGCACGCGGTCATGGGTGATGTCCTCGATTTTCCAGCTGGTGGCACCCAGGGCGAAGACGTCGCCAACACGTGATTCGTACACCATCTCCTCGTCCAGCTCGCCCACCCGCCGGCCGCCCTTGGGCGCAGGCGCGGGTTTACCGTCGGTTGAAGGGGATGCGGTTCCCTCCACCTCGGTGCCAATGATGTAGACGCCGAAGAGGCCGCGGTCCGGAATGGTGCCGCCCGAGGTGACCGCCAAACGTTGGGCCCCCGGCCTGCCTTCGATGGTGCCCGCATTGCGGTCCCAGATAATCCGGGGGCGCAGCTCGGCAAACTCGTCCGACGGGTAGCGGCCGGCCAGCAGGTCCAGGGTGGCCTCGAATGCTGACCGGGGGAGGGACGCGAACGGGGCTGAACGGCGGACGGTGGCGAACCACTCCTCAACATCGATGCTGCCCAGGGCGGTTGCGGCCACGGTCTGCTGGGCAAGGATGTCCAGCGGGTTGGCCGGAATGCTGAGCCGCTCGATTTTTCCCGTCAGCATACGCTCCACGGTGATGGCCGTGTGCACCAGGTCTGCCCGGTGCTTCGGGAAGAGGACACCCTGGGACACTTCGCCTACCTGGTGGCCGGCGCGGCCCACGCGCTGCAGCCCGCTGGCTACGGACGGCGGCGATTCCACCTGCACCACCAGGTCCACGGCACCCATGTCGATGCCGAGTTCCAGTGAGGAGGTGGCCACAACGCAGCGCAGCCGGCCGGACTTGAGGTCGTCCTCGATCAGCGCCCGCTGGTCCTTGGAGACGGAACCATGGTGGGCGCGGGCCAGCACCGGATCCGCACCGGCCGAGCTTCCCGCCTGCGCCATCATGTGCGCCGGAGTGGCCGTGGAGGCGGGAACGCCGGCCTGCTGCGGCCCGGGATCGTCCCAGCCGCCGCCGGCCGCCACCAGTTGCCGTTCCGCGTAGATTTCGTTGAGCCGGGCCGTGAGCCTTTCGGACAGGCGGCGGGAGTTGGCAAAAACGATGGTGGACTGGTTGGCCAGCACCAGGTCCACGATCTTTTCCTCCACGTGCGGCCAGATGGAGGCCTGGGGCTGCAGCCCGGACGCAGGACCGGAATCGAAGGCCCCCGCAGCACCCTGGAGGTCTGACATGTCCTCGACAGGGACGGAAACGGTAAGGTCCCAGTTCTTCTTCGCCGGCGGGGCAACGATTTCCACCGGCGCGGTGCCGGCCAGGAATTGGGCCACCAGTTCCCGGGGCTCAACGGTGGCGGAGAGCCCGATCCGCTGTGCCGGTTTGGGCAGCAGCGCATCCAGCCGTTCCAGAGAGACGGCCAGGTGCGCGCCGCGCTTGGTTCCGGCCACCGCGTGGACTTCATCGATGATGATGGTGTCCACCTCCGTGAGCGTTTCACGGGCGCGGGAGGTGAGCATCAGGAACAGTGATTCCGGCGTGGTGATCAGGATGTCCGGCGGATTGCTCAGCAGGGCGCGCCGGTCCGCCGTGGTGGTGTCCCCGGACCGGACGCCCACGGTGATCAGCGGGGCGGGCAGCCCGAGCCGCTTGGCGGTCTGGGTGATGCCGATGAGCGGGGAGCGCAGGTTCCGCTCCACGTCCACGCCGAGCGCTTTCAGGGGTGAAATGTACAGGACACGGGTTTTGCGTTTGGGCGCCCGGGGACGCCTTCCCTTGGCGGGTGCCTCCGGCGCCGGAACCGGGGTTTCCGGCGCGGCGGATCCTGACACCAGCAGCCGGTCCAGCGCCCAGAGGAACGCAGCCAGGGTTTTGCCCGAGCCGGTGGGTGCGACCACCAGGGCGTGCGAGCCGGACGAAATGGCCTGCCACGCCCCGTCCTGGGCGGGAGTGGGCTCCGAAAAGGCACCGAGGAACCACTCCCGCGTGGGGCTGCTGAACTGCCCCATGGCCGTGGTGGAGACTGACGTCCCGCCCGGGGCGGAGCCCTGTTCCTGCTGCATGCCTCCATCATGCCCTAACCCACTGACAGCCCACCCGGGCTTGGGCTGGCCTTGGCGCGGGCGGCCGTTCAAGCCTTCCCTGCAGCGGGAAGGTTCCTGGTGGCAGGGCCCTCCAGGAGCACTCCCTCATTGGTGAAGCGGGAGCCGTGGAGCGGGCAGTCCCAGGTCTTTTCGTTGTCGTTCCAGTGCACGATGCCGCCCAGGTGGGTGCAGACGGCGGACAGCTTGCAGGTGGTTCCGTCCACGGTGGAGGCGGCGACCGGGCGGCTGCCCTCACGGTACACCTGCCCTTGCCCTTCGTCCGGGACAACCGGGGCGGCCGGTGCGGGCAGCTGGTCCTTGTCCTTCCTCAGCACCTTGGCGCCTTCGGTTTTGAGCCCTTCGGCGGCAAGCTGCCCCCAGCCGGAAGCCAGCTTGGCCGCCACCCCGGCGTTGAGGGAAACGGCGGAGAAGGCGCCGGAGGGGGACGTGATGCGGTGGTGGATGGTGTCCGCCCAGGGCACCTGCCCGCCCAGGATGTCCGCGGCAATCCCCAAGGACGCGGCGACGGCGTTGGTCATGCCCCACTTGTTGTAGCCCGTGCCGAAGTAGACGTGGCCTCTGCCCCGCGGCAGCTTGCCGAAGAAGGGCATCAGGTTGACGGCCATGTAGTCCTGCGCAGACCAGGTGTGCGTCACTTGCGAGCCGGGGTACTGCTGGGCGGCCCAGTCCAGGAGGCTGCCGAGGTGGTGTTTTTCCGACCTTGCCCGGCCCACGTGGTGGCCGTGCCCGCCCACCAGCAACAGCCGGCGGCTGTCCTTCTCGTAGTCCCGCAAGGAATGGGTGGGCTGTTCCACCGAAATGTACATGCCCGGGGGCGGGGCCTGGTCCTCCTGCAGCTGCAATGCTGCCGCGTAGGACCGGCTGGGCTTGAGCTTGGCGAAGTACAACCCGCGGTCCAGGACGGGGATGCCGGTAGCGAGCACCACGTTGTTTGCGGTGACGGTGCCGCGGTCCGTGTGGACAGTGGCCGGGCGGCCGCCGGTGACGTCCTGCAGCCGGACCCCGCCCACCACGGATCCGCCGCGGCTGCGGAGGTCGGCCACCAGCGTGTCCAGCACATCGACAGGGTGGATCTGCGCCTGGCCGGCAAGGCGTATGGCGCCGTGCACGGGGAAGGGCAGGCCGGCGTCGCGCACGTATTCCACATCCAGCCCGGCGGTGGTGGCGGCGCTGACCTCCTCCCGGAGTTTCTCGGTCCCCTGCGCGGAAGCTGCATAGGTATAGGCATCCCGTGTCTGGTACGGCACGCTGTGCTCGTCGAGGTACCGCAGAAGCCAGGCCTGGCCCTCGCGGTTCCCGTCCACGTACGCCTGCACCTGCTTCTGCGAGTACTGGCGGGCCAGCTGGGACAGGAAAGTGCCCTGAAGCAGCGTCACTTTGGCGGTGGTGTTGCCGGTAGTTACCGCACCGGGGAACCGCGCCTCCAGCACCAGGACGTTCTGTCCGGACCGGGCCAGAAGCAACGCCGTGACCAAGCCTGTGAGCCCCGCCCCTGCCACCACGGTGTCGTAGGTGCCTCCCGGCTCGAACGGATCCGAAGCGAATGCTTCCCGGTTGTCCAACCAAATCGACGTCATCCCAGTTCAGCCTGCCTTTGGTCCGGGCCCTGGCGGGCCGTTTGTGATGGGTCCGTTATAGACCGTGATCTATGCGTGGCGTAGGTGATAAGTATACTTATGATGTCGGTGTTTAAGTCTATGGTCAGGCGCAACCCGGCAGCCATGATGTAAACGGAACGACAACAGCAGGAGTGATCATGACAAGCACAAGTCCGAACGGTCGCACCGTAGGCCGTACTAACATCCAGAAAGCTGCGCTCGCAGTGGGCGCGGTGTTCCTCCTGGTGGGCGTCCTGGGGTTCATCCCCGGCATCACCGCCAAATACGAAACCCTGGGGTTCGCCGGCCATGAATCTGAGGCCCTGCTCCTGGGTATCTTCCAGGTGTCAGTACTGCACAACATCGTCCACCTGCTGTTTGGCGCAGCCGGCATCGCCCTGGCCCGCGACGCCGGACAGTCGCGGAACTACCTGATCGTCGGTGGCGCCATCTACCTTGTCCTCTGGCTCTACGGCCTGCTGATCGGCCACGACACCCCGGCCAACTTCGTCCCGGTGAACACGGCGGACAACTGGCTGCACTTTGTCCTGGGCGTAGGCATGATCGGCCTGGGCGTGGCACTGTCCCGCGGCACCGCGCGTGCCGGACGTACCACCACCGCCCACTAGCAAACGCAACCAAACTGCAGGCGGCCCGGCACCTTGCCGGACCGCCTGCAGTTGTTTGTGCCGAAAGTTCCCAGCCGCTAGGCGGGCTGGAACGCTCCGATGGTGAGCAGGGTGATTGCGGCGTTGCTGCAGGCCTTGGTGGGCTGGGGCAGGAACAGCGACGCCGTGTCCTCCGGCGGATAGATCCGGTAGCCGGCGGCGTCCACCATGGCGCAGTCGGGATAGTTGCCGGCCTGGGTGTAGCGCAGGACGGCTGAACCGGTTTGCCCGGGTGCCAGCAGGACGTCGGCCGGTGCGGTGCTTTCGTCGCGGGTGGCGGGAGCTCCGATGGGGGCACCGGCGGCATCGGCGGCCAGGGATACGCCGGCGAAGCCCCGCAGCAGGCAGGGTTCGGAACCGGTGTTGGTGAGGTTGAGCTTCATGTAGACGCTTCCCGCGGCCCCGCCGCCGGATGCATCCGTGGCGGCGGAGAGGCCGCCCGCCTTGCACAGCGCCGGTCCCGCCGGGGGCGCGGGTGCCGGGGCGGTCGCCGACGGCGAGTCCGACGTCGGACCGGACGGGCGGGGCGAAGCGGACGTTGCGCCGGGGCTGGCAGAACCGGTGCCCGGTGGTGTCGTCGTTGATGATTGCGGTTGGCTGGGGCCGCACCCGCTGAGCAGCAGTGCGGCGGCTGCAGCCGCCGTCGTAATGGCAAACCCGTGTGAAATTCGCTGAGACCTCATGGCACCACCTTCGTGGCAGCGGTGGGCCGCGTCAACGATGCGGCGAGGTGGCGCGGCAATTTGACGCCCGGATCGTGATGATCCGGGCATCAAAGTCATTGCCCTACTTTGCTGCCCGGTCCGTCCCGGGCTTGCGGCGTCCGCTGCGGAAGAAGGCCGCGCCGCCGAGCACCAGGCCGCCGATGCCTGCCGCCAGGCCGGCCCAGCTGCGGGCGTCCGCCCCGCTGTCCGTCACCGCGGCTTGCTCGGCAGATAAGGAAGCGCTGTGTGCATCCGACGCTGCAGCAGTATCGCCGTGTCCCGTGCCGGCTGGCGCGGTGACCGTGATCGAGGGAGCCGGAGCCTTCAGCGAGTGCGGGTCCTCGCCGTCCTTGGCGATCTCCGACCAGTCCGTCTGCCCGGTTTCGCAGCTCTGCAGGGTAGGGAAGTACAGTGTGCTGCCGGCGGCGTCCGGGAGCTTCACGGAGAGCACCAGGGCATCGCGCAGCTCATGGGCCAGCGGCGCTTTGGCGGTGTAGACGATCTGGCTGGTCCGCTTGGTGATGGACGTGCCGTCGGCCAGTTTCTTCGGCCCGGCGAGCTGTTCGGTGACCTTCTCCACCGTCCAGTTGGGATTGACCGTGGGCTGGGCGTCGTTGAGTTCCTGCGGCAGCGTGATGGCCACCTTCGTGGTGCCCGAGGTGTCACAGCCGTGCGGAACCGCGAAGGTGAGCAGGGCGTACGAGTTGGCCTCGGTCTTGTCCGGCGTCACGCCGACATGCGCCGACGCCCCGCTGGCAACGGCGAGCAGCAGGGCTGCAGCGCCTCCGGTGGCGGCGGCTGCCTGCAGGGTACGGCGGAGTACTGAAGTGTTCATGTGGTTGCCTTTCCGGCGCGCGCCCTCCGGAGCCCGGAATCGGGCGCGCAAAAGTATGGGGTGACGCCGCCGCGGGTGCGGCGCGGTTCTAGCGGAAAAGAACGACGGCGGGCGGCGGGCCGCGGCGGCTGTCTTGCCGAAGGTTCCGCCAGGGACGCGGTGGCGCCGCCGCGGTGGGGAAGGAAACGGAAGCGGGCGGTACGGCGTCGATCACCGCCGCGCAAGGGAGGGCAGCCAGTGGCCTAAGCCAGGCGGCGAGTGCCCACAGGGCTGCCTCGCCTCTTGCCAGGAGTAGTGCGCAGGCCAGCGTTGCCAGGGTGTGTGCGGCCAGCATCAGGGGCCCGGAAGCGGTGTCCGTTGGGTGCAGGTGGCCCGCCGCCGGGGCCAGCACGTCAGCACCCGCCAGGTGTGCGGTATGCGGCGATGCTGCACCTGGAGCCGCGGCGCCGGGGGAACCAAAAGCGGTAAACATCTCGTGCAGCGCCAGCTGCCCGCCGCCCAGCAGGACTGCCAAGGCGGGAAACCCCAGCCGCAGGCGCGTGGCCGTAGTGCTGCCGAGTGTTGTCAGTGCCAGGACCGCGAGCAGGATGGCCGGGGCGGGCAGTTGTCCGCCGCCGGCAAGGTGGGCGCCGGAGGCAAGCGTGAGGATGACGGCGGCTACGGAGGATGCCCGGAGGAGATGGAAGGGCGCGCGGGGACGCTGCGTTCGCACGGACCCTCCCTTCCCGGTTCCGGAACCTGGCGCGGGCAGGCGGCGCGGGTCGGACAACGTTCAGATTCTACCGGTGATCCAGGCCTGGTCAGGCTCCGTCCAGCAGCCCGGCAAGCACCTCTGCCGCGGTGTGGTGCCGGAGCAGCGGCGCCGACTGGCCGGCCCACAGGGACATCAGGTCCGTGTTTCCCCGGGCGGCTGCCTGGGGCCGGAACCGGCCGGTCAGCCAGTTCTGCACCGGGAACGGGGCCGCCGTGCCGGCTTCTTCAAGCTCGGTGATGATCCGGTTGGGTATGCCGCGGGCCAGCCGGCCGCTAAGGGTGCGGGTGAGCACGGTGTGGGCGGCGGCGGGGCTGTGCAGCACCTCACGGTAGGCCGGCACGGCGGCGGATTCACGGGTGGCCAGGAACGCCGTGCCCACCTGCACGCCATCAGCGCCCAGCACCATGGCGGCAGCGAAACCCCGGCGGTCCGCGATGCCACCGGCGGCGATCACCGGGACGGACACGGCGTCGGCCACCTGGGGGACCAGTGCGAACGTACCCACCAGCGATTCTTCGGCGGGCTTCAGGAAGGACACCCGGTGGCCGCCGGACTCCATCCCGCTGGCCACCACCGCATCAACACCGCCCGCCTCCAGCGCCACTGCTTCGGCGACGGTGGTGGCGGTACCCATGACCTTGATGCCGCGGCGGTGGGCTTCCTCCACGACGCCGGCCGCCGGCACGCCGAAGACAAAGCTGACGACGGCGGGACGCGCCTCGAGCGCGGCCTCCACCTGCTCGCCGTAGTCCGGCATGTACCGGCCCGGCATGGCGGGCAGCGGAATGCCCAGTTCCTCGAAATACGGCTTCAGGGCAGCGGTGTATTTTTCGTACTCCCCGGCCGGGAGGGATGTCGTTTCAGTGCCGTTGGGCACCCACAGGTTGAGGGCGAACGGCTTGGCCGTTGCTTCCCGCAGGTCGGCTGCCGTCTTCCTGATGGCGCCGCCGTCGTACCCGTACAGACCGAAGGAACCCAGCCCGCCGCCGTCGCTCACTGCCGCCGTCAGGGCCACCGACGATACGCCGCCGAACGGTCCGAGAACCACTGGTACGTCTATGCCCAATAGTTCGGTGAGCCTGCTGGAGTTGACGGAAGGAAGGTGCTGGGCGGTCATTGGCAGGCTCCTGGTGGTGTTACTGCTGGCTGGCACCCAGTCTTGCAGCCCGCGGCGCTGCGCCCAAGCCCGTTATGACCCTGCTGCCGCGAGGTCGTACCCGTCGGAGATGTGGAAGAGGCGGCGGCCGCCAACGGGAGTCGTGACCCACACGACTTCGCCGTCCGCGGTGCGGTCATCCACCAGGCCCGCATAGGTTGTCCGGCCGTCCCTGCTGAGTTCCACGGGTTCGCCCACCTGCACGTCTTCCCAGCTGCCCGGGCCTTTGACGCGATTCGCCATCGAAGTCACGCTTCTTTCTGAGGTTGAAGATCACGGATGGTCCGGTCGGTTGTGCCGGTCCCTCCATCAAACCCGGCCGGGGCGGCGCCGCTCAATGGAGGAGTGGCCACGGCCGGCGCCCGGACTTTGTGCAGCGCTCCAACACTTCGCGTCACGGTGGGGAGGTGTACCGGGCCGTTCGGGCGGCGCTAGACTGCAGGCGTAGATGCCAGGCGACCCTGAGGAGTAGTTATGGAATACACCGGAAGCCAGTCAGAAAAGGCTGTTCCCGCTGGAGAACTTGGCCGCAGCCATATCGGCCAGACCATCAGCTTCCAGCCCAACGAGTTCACCACCGTCTTTGGAAAGCTTGCCGGAATCGCCCGCACCGAGGCCATGGTCTACCTGTCCCTGACCGGGGTGGGAAACGGCACGCACCTGAAGGACGAATACGATCTGCCGATCACGCACGATGTCTACGTGCCGGTGGACGTGATCACCAATGCGGAGTCCACCATCAAGGACCTGTTCGGCAAAGTCCAGGAGAACCTTCGCGGAGCGGGCCACAAGGGCGAGGACAAAACGGACCGGCTCTAACAGCACTCATCGACTGCTCCGCTCCTGCCTTTTAGACCCTTGAAAACGGCAGCTACGGAGCAGTCGATGGGGCGGGCGCCGCAGCCGTGGAGCCCCGCACAGTCAGGTGCGTGGGCATCACGGAACGGGTGCGGATGCCGCCTCCGGCCAGCGGATTCAGTTTGGCCAGCAGCATGGAAACTGCCACCCGGCCGGCCTGTTCAATCGGTGAAGCCATGGTGGTCAACGGGGGATTGCAGAAGTCGGCGCCAAAAATGTCATCGCACCCTACGATGCTCATCTCCTCCGGTACCCGGATGCCGCGTTCGCGCAGGCGCTGGAGCATACCGATGGCGATCAGGTCGTTAAAGGCAATACAGGCAGTGACACCACTATGTACGGCGGCGTCGGCGGCAGCCGCGCCGGATTGGGTCTTGGGGGCAAACGGACCCAGGCTGCGCACCTCCACGCCACGGTCCTGGGCCGCCTCGGACAAGGCAGTCCAGCGCCGTTCGCTGGATTGGGACGTCAACGGCCCGGCGATGTAGGCAACGCGCGTATGGCCGAGCGAAATCAGGTGGTCAAGCGCCTGGCTGGTGGCGGACGGGGTATCAATGATGACGGCGGGCACACCGGCCACGTCACGATTAATGGTCACGAGGGGCGCCTTGCCGGCAGCTGCCAGCAGCGCGTCATCGGTGAGCCGGGAGGCTGCGACGATGACGCCGTCGGCCGTCTTCCGCAGCTGTTCCAGCGTGCTGGCCTCAACCTCGTCTGATTCCTCGGTGTCCACCAGCAGCTGGGTGTAACCCGCCGCCTTGAGCTGGAGCTGGGTTCCCCGGATCAAGTCAAAGTAGAACGGGTTGGTGATGTCGGGAACCAGCACGCCCACCGCTCCCGTACGCCCCGAACTCAACGCTTTCGCCTGGCTGTTGGGCAGGTAGTTCAGCTCCGCCGCAGCCGCCTGGATGCGCTCGCGGGTACGGATATTCACCCGGTCCGGCGTTGACAGGGCGCGCGAAACAGTGGATGCGGCGACACCGCACAGGGCGGCGATGTCGTGGATGGTGGCAGGACGGTCTGTTCCTGCTGCTTGCATCGCCATCGGCGCTCCTCTCTGAACGGAATGACGGGAAGCTGTGACCGTTGCCACAGCTTCATCAACAAGGATGCCACAGTTTGCGAATATGTGGCAACCGGTTGTCAAAAGTTGGCAGGCTGCCTAGACTTTCGGGAGTACCTTTTCTGTGAACCAAGTCACCCACGCGACGTAGCTGGAATCGAAGGCTGCCCTGCCGCGGGGTCCTAGCAAGGAGATTCCGTTGACCCACGCACCACAAACAACCTGGCAGCTCTCGGGATTCGGCGACGAAATCGATCCTGACCCCGCCATTCAGGCCGCGGTGCTCTTGGCGCTGGGTGCCAGCCATATCGAAGTCAGGAGCGCCTGGGGAACGAACGTCTCCGAATTGACCCCGTCCCAGGTAACAGACCTCAAGGGCATCCTGGACGCCAAGGGCCTGAAGGTCTCGGCTGTTGCCAGCCCCATTGGCAAGGTGGATGTGAGCCTGCCTGTTGAGCACGAACTGGAGCGGCTGCGCCGGATCATCTCCGTAGCGAATGGTCTGGACACAAAGTACGTCCGGATCTTCTCCTTCTACCGGGCCGACGGCCAAAGTCCGGAGGACATCCGCGACGACGTCCTGGTCCGCATGCGTGCGCTGGCGGCATTCGCCGGGGAATCCGGCGTCGTGCTGCTGCATGAGAACGAAAAGGACATCTACGGGGACACTCCGCATCGCGTGCTGGACATCATGGAGTCCGTCAACTCCCCGGCCCTGCGCGTTGCCTGGGACAATGCCAACTTTGTGCAGGTAGGCGTGAAGCCGTACACGGACGGGTACGCCATGCTGCGCCCGTACCTTGAGTACTTCCAAGTGAAGGATGCGCTGTCCACCACGGGGGAAGTGGTTCCCTCCGGTGAGGGCGACGGCGAACTGGACGCCACCATCGCCGCACTCAAGGCCGACGGGTACGGCGGTTTCGCCTCCCTGGAGCCCCATCTTGCCAGCGCCCACGAGCTCGGCGGCTTTTCCGGGCCGGTGGCCTTCGGGGTCGCTGCTCGCGCCTTCGGGGCACTGGCTGCTAAAAACGGGGTTGAGCTCTCTTGAGCATCCGGGCTGCCGTGATCGGCTGCGGCGACGTCTCCACCGTGCACTTCGAGGCGGTGGCAAAGCTCGACGGCGCCGAGCTGGTGGGCGTCTGCGACCCCCATTCCGAGCGGCTGGCTGCCGCCGCCGAACTTTACGGTGTGCCCGGCTTTACTGACCATCAAAGCCTGCTCGACGCCGTCCGGCCCGAGGTGGTGCACATCTGCACGCCGCACAACCAGCACGCCTCGATCGCCGCTGACTGCCTGGAGCAGGGCGTTAACGTCATCGTTGAAAAGCCGCTGGCCCACACGCTGGCGGAAGGGCGACGCCTGGTTGACGCAGCATCCAAGGGTAAGGCAAAAATCGCCGTCTGCTTCCAGAACCGCTACAACGCGACATCCCAGGCCATGCACTCCCTCCTCGCAACCGGTGAACTCGGCGCGGTGGTGGGGGCGGCCGCAAGCGTCATGTGGCATCGTTCGCCGGACTACTACCGGGGCCGGCCCTGGCGCGGTTCCTGGGAAGGCGGCGGGGGCGGGCTCCTGATGAACCAGGCCATCCACACCGTGGACCTGCTGCAATGGCTGGTGGGCGACGTCGTTGAAGTGCGAGGTAATGCCGCCACCCGCTTCCTGGGCGGGACCATCGAGGTGGAAGACACCGCGGAGTTCCTTGCCGAACACGCCGGCGGTGCCAGGAGCGTTTTCTACGCCACGCTCGGCCATGCCTGCAACGCGCCGGTGACCCTTGAAGTGGTCACTGAAAAGGCCGTCCTGAGCCTGCGCGGGGACCTTACCGTCACTTACGGAAACGGGCGGGTGGAGGTGATTCCCGAACGCAGGAGCGACACGGGCGGCAGGTCCTACTGGGGCGTCTCGCATGAGCTGTTGATTAACGATTTCTACGGCCTGCTGGATGACGCAGAGCCGTTCTGGATCAGTCCGGCGGAAGCTGAAAAGTCCCTGCGCATCATCAAGGACGTCTACCGGCAGAGCTATCCGGACGCTGTTACCCGCGTCTCCTAGCGATAGCTGGCAACCGATTGTTACAGCAAATCCAATTGCTATTGCTAGCTTTCTGATGAGGGTAGTGCACTTTGCAACAATTTTAGACAACCGGTTGCCAAAGATGGCTGCGATGCGTACTGTGAACGTCACAAGGTAAATGTGGTCCACGCCACAATGCTTTCCTTTCCAACTCCCTCGTTCGACAAAAGTTTCAAGGAGCCGACAATGAAGTTAGGTCCCAAGGCGGCAGCTGCCGCCCTTGTACTGAGCGCCTCGCTGGCACTCACCGCTTGTGGTGGCGGCAGCGCCGGTGCAGGTTCCACCGCCGCCGGCGGGAAAACCGTCACCGCGCTGACGCTGGGTACGCTCCGGGACATCACCTCCTGGGATCCGGCACAGGCCCACGTGGGCCACGCCCTGCAGCCGTACCAGGCCGCGTATGACAGCCTGATCCTGCGCGAACCTGACGGCAAGCTCAGCCCCATGCTGGCTACTGAGTGGAAGTACAACGACACCAACACCAAGCTCACCGTGGACCTCCGGACGGACGTTACCTTCAGCGACGGCGCCAAGTTCGATGCGGAAGCTGCGAAGGCCAACCTGGACCACTTCAAGAAGGCCAATGGCCCGCAGATGGCCCAGCTGGCCTCGGTCTCCGACGTCGCCGTGGTGGACGCGGACACGATCGACATCAACCTGAGCGCGGCGGAACCTGCCCTCGAATATTTCCTGAGCCAGGCGGCGGGCCTCATGGGTAGCCCCAAGGCCCTGGGCACTGACGCCATCAAAACCGAGCCCGTGGGGTCCGGGCCGTATGTGATGGACAAGGCTGCAACGGTCAAGGACAGCCAGACGGTCTTTAATGCCCGCAAGGACTACTGGAACAATGATCTCCAGAAGTACCAGAAGCTGACCTTGAAGATCCTCACCGACCCGACGGCGCGCACCAACGCCCTGGTCTCCGGCCAGATTGACGCCACGCTCCTGGATCCCAAAAACGGGAAGCAGGCCGAGGGCGCCAAGATGAAACTGGAAACCAACCAGGTTGACTGGTCCGGGCTGCTCCTGCTGGACCGGGACGGCACCAAGAACCCCGCCCTGGCCGACGTCAAGGTCCGCCAGGCCATCAACTACGCCTTCGACCGCAAGACCATCCTGGACCAGGTCATGCTTGGCCAGGGCACGCCCACGTCACAGCCGTTCGGCAAGGACAGCGGCGCCTGGAGCGAAGAGCTGGAGAACTACTACAGCTACGATCCCGCCAAGGCCAAGCAGCTGCTGAAGGAATCCGGCTTTGAAGGCAACGTGACCATCGACGTTCCCACACTCCCGGGTGCCGAAACCCTGATCTCCGTCCTGAAGCAGCAGCTGGCAGATGTCGGTGTCACCCTGAACCCGGGCGCAGCCATCACCAACACCTTCACGGCGGACGTTGCAGCCCAGAAGTACCACGCCCTGTTCTTCAACCTGTTCCAGGGTGAGCCTACGGTGGCGATTGACCAGATCGTGTCCACCAAGGCCCTGTACAACCCGTTCAAGAACGCCACTCCCGAGCTCGACGCCAAGATCCAGGCCGTCCGCACAGGCGGTGAGGATGCCGGCAAGCTGGCCCAGGAAGTCAACAAGTATGTGGTGGAGCAGGCGTGGTTCGCCCCGCTGTTCCGCGTGAACCAGATGTACTACCACAACGACAAAGTCAACGTGACGCCGCAGGTCCAGCAGGCCGTCCCGTCCATTTACAACTACTCGCCTGCCAAGTAGGACACCATGATCAGGTTCATTGCAAGAAGGCTGGGCAGCGGGCTGGTGGTGTTGCTCGTTGTCTCGGCACTCACCTTCACCCTGCTGTATACCGCCAGCGGAAGCATCGCCCGGAACATCCTGGGCGACCAGGCCACCCCTGAACAGGTGGCGCTGAAGGAGCAGGAGCTGGGACTCGACCAGCCCCTCGTGACCCGCTACCTCGCCTGGCTGGGCGACGCCCTGGGCGGAAACCTGGGAGCATCCTGGTTCACCTCGGAACCGGTGGCCAATTCCCTGGCCACCCGGATTCCCGTGACCATGACCATGGTTTTCGCCGCAATGATCCTGATCGCTATCTGCGCAACACTGATCGGTGTTGCCGCAGCGGTCAAGCGCGGCTGGGTGGACCGGGTAGTCCAGGTGGGTGCCATCGTTGGCGATTCCATCCCGGGATACGTGATCGGTGTGTTCCTGGTGACGCTCCTGGCCATCCAGCTGGGCTTCTTCCCGGCCACCAGCACCATCTCTCCCGGCGTGGGTCCCGAGGCCTGGGTGTACTCCATGACCCTTCCCGTGATCGCCTTGCTGATCAACGGCGTGACCGGCGGTGCCCAGCAGATCCGCAGCGCCGTGATCAAGCAGCTCGAGCGCGACTACGTCCGGACGCTGCGCAGCCGCGGCATCGGGGAACGGGAGATCCTCTTCAAGCATGTGCTGCGCAGCGCGGCTCCCGCAGGCCTCACCGTATTGAGCCTGCAGCTGATCGGCATGCTCGGCGGCGTGGTGATCATCGAACAGATCTTTGCCCTGCCAGGCATGGGACCACTCGCTGTCACGGCCACCGGCCAAACAGACCTTCCCGTGGTGATGGGCGTGGTGATGTACACCGTGGTGGTGGTCATCGTGGTGAACCTCCTGGTGGACATCCTCAATGGTTGGCTCAACCCGAAAGTGCGTGTGTCATGAGCGATTCCGTAGAAACAGCGGCCATAGCAGCACCGGTTCCCTCCGGGCAGAGCGGCACGGTGGTCCGTTCCACCGTGATGCGCCGCCTCATCAAAAACCCCCTCGGCATCGCGTCAATTGTGATCCTTGGGAGCATCGCGCTGCTGGCCATTTTCGCCCCCGTCCTGGCGCCCTTCGAGGAGAACTTCGCCAACATCGCCAAGACCCTCGCAGCACCCGATTCAGTCAACATCCTGGGCACTGACAGCGCCGGCCGCGATAACTGGAGCCGCCTGCTCTTCGGTGCGCAACTGACGCTCCTTTCCGCGTTGCTGTGCGCCGGGGTCGCCATCGCGATCGGCCTGCCCGCAGGCCTGATTGCCGGCTACTACGGAGGCAAGTTCGAAGCTGTGTCGAACTGGGTGGTCAGCATCCTGATGAGCCTGCCCGGCCTGATCGTGCTCCTCACCATCCGAGCAGCCTTCGGCCCGTCGGTGTGGATCTCCATGATTGCCTTCGGCGTCCTGATCAGCCCGTCCTACTTCCGGCTCACCCGGACCGCAGTGCAGTCGGTGCGGAACGAGCTCTACGTCGACGCGGCAAGGGTTTCGGGCCTTTCGGACTGGACCATCATCGCCCGCCACATCTTCTCCGTGGTCCGCGCGCCCATCATCATCCAGACCGCGGCTATCGCCGGTGTTGCCATCGCCATCCAGTCCGGCCTGGAGTTTTTGGGCCTGGGCGATCCCACCAGGGCGACCTGGGGCGTGATGCTGTCCGAAGGCTTCAAAAACGTCTACCTGACCCCCAGCCTGCTGTTGTGGCCGGCACTTGCCATGGCGCTGACCATCGGCGGTTTGGTCCTGCTGGGCAACGCCGTCCGCGATGCCCTGGAAGACGGCGAAAAAATCAAGCACCGCCGTCAGCGGACTCCTGTTGCGGGTACTTCCACAGGAAGTACGACGGCGGAACCTGCCAACGCGCGCCAGTCGCGTAAGTCCGTGGCCGCCGTGGAAAGCGGCACCGAGCACCACCTCGTGAAGGTAACCAACCTCGGCGTCGGTTACCCGCAGGCTGACGGTTCGGTCAGGAAGGTGGTGGACGACGTCTCCTTCCACGTGGACCGCGGCGAGATCCTGGGCATCGTGGGCGAATCGGGATCGGGCAAGTCCCAGACTGCGTTCTCCATCCTGGGACTGCTGCCGGACAATGCCCGCATCGTGGCAGGCTCCATCCAGTTCGACGGCAACTACACCGTGGCGCCGGGTGAGGACCGCGTGAACCAGAACAGGCTGTCCAAACTGCGCGGCAAGCGCATCTCCTATATCCCGCAGGAACCGATGAGCAACCTGGACCCCGCCTTCACCATCGGCTACCAGCTGGTCACGCCGATGGTGCGCGTCCTGGGCATTACTAAGGCGGAGGCCAGGAAGCGTGCACTGAAGCTGCTGGCCGACGTCGGGATCGCCAACCCGGAGCGGACTTTCCAGGCCTACCCGCATGAGGTCTCCGGCGGCATGGCCCAGCGGGTGCTGATTGCCGGTGCCATCAGCTGCGAACCGGACCTGGTGATCGCGGACGAACCCACCACGGCGCTGGATGTCACCGTGCAGGCCGATGTGCTGGACCTGTTGCGTGAACTTCAGCAGCGCCTGAACATCGGCGTCATCCTGGTGACCCACAACTTCGGTGTTGTCGCCGATCTGTGCGACCGCGTGGTGGTCATGCAGAACGGCCGGCTCGTGGAAGAAGGAACAGTCCGCGAGATCCTCCGCAACCCGAAAGAGAAGTACACCCAAACCCTCCTGGGCTCCATGCTGGAAGGAAAGACTCCCATGACTATGCTGGTTTCCCCGCCGGAGGGACCCGTTTCCCACGAATCCGGAAGCACTGTTCCGGCAGGGCAGGATGCAGCCGCAGAAAAGGAACCGGTGGCATGAGCGCAGTACAGAACACCCCGCTGCTGTCAGTCGAGAACCTGGTGGTGGAGTACCCCAGCAAGAGGTTCCGCGCCAAGCCGTTCCGGGCGCTGACGGACATCAACATCACCATCGGCCAGGGCGAAACCCTCGGCCTGGTGGGGGAGTCCGGCTCCGGCAAGACCACGCTGGGCCGCGCTGTCCTGGGCCTGGCCCCCGTCACCAAGGGCAGGATCATCTTCGAGAGCAACGACATCAGCAATGCCAGCCGCAGGGAGCGCCGCACGCTGAGCCGGGACCTGCAGGTGGTGTTCCAGGACCCCTACACCTCGCTGAATCCCGCACTGGAAATCGGCGACATCCTCGCCGAGCCGCTGGGCGTGCAGGGCATGGACGCCACGGCCGCGAGAAAACGCGTCAAGGAACTGCTGGACCAGGTGGGGCTGCCGACTGACGCGATCCACCGGCTGCCGCGGGAGTTCAGCGGCGGCCAGAGGCAGCGCGTCGCGATTGCCCGGGCCCTGGCCTTGTCCCCCAAACTGATCGTCTGCGATGAGCCGGTCAGCGCGCTGGACCTCTCCACCCAGGCCCGCGTCCTGGACCTGTTCCTGCAGATCCAGAAGGACACCGGGGTTTCGTACCTCTTTGTCTCGCATGACCTGGACGTGGTCCGGCACATCAGCCACCGCGTGGCCGTGATGTACCGGGGCGGGATTGTGGAACAGGGCCCCGCCGACGTCGTCACCACCGACCCCGAACACCCGTACACCCAACGGCTCCTGCTCGCATCCCCGGTGCCGGATCCGGACCGGCAGGAACAGCGCCGGGCGGAACGGCACCAGCTGCTGGAAGCACAGCGGCAACAGACTGAACAGGCAGGCGCTGCGGCTTAGCGGCCGCCCCCAGCACACACCCAATGGCCGTCACCGGCCGGAACACCACGGAGGAAACCAGTGGCCAAAATAGGCGTACAAGCGATGATGCTCAAGGACAGCTTCGCGGACGTGGGAGCGTTTGAAACGCTCCGCAAGGTCAACGCGATCGGTTACAACGCCGTCGAAATATCCCAGATTCCCATGTCCCCCGGGAACGTGGCAGAGCTGGAACGTTCCCGCACCGAACTGGGCATGGACATTGCCGCTCTCTCCGTCAATATTGAGGGCCGCAAGGGAATGCCGGTGGAATCTCTGGCGGACAACTTCGACAAGATCGTGGACGATGCCAAACGGCTGGACACATCGCTGCTGCGGATCGGGATGCTGCCGTTCGGGGCCATGAAGTCCCTTGACGCCGTGATCGATTTCGCGAAGCAGGCCAACGGGTACGCCGAGCGGCTGCAGGAACACGGAATCAGCCTGTACTACCACAACCACCACATCGAGTTCGCCAAGTTCGACGGCGCGTACATGCTGGACATCATCGCGGACAACTCGCCGGCCATGGGCATGGAAATCGACGTGCACTGGGCCCAGCGCGGCGGCCTGGACCCGGTCCGGACCCTGCAGAAGTACGCGGGACGGACCGCCATGGTGCACCTGAAGGACTACCGGATCGGACAGCTGCCGGCATCCTCGTTCAGCCTCCTGGAGTCCGGCGATTTCGCTGGATTCATGGCGGAATTCAAGAACGTGGTGCAGTTCGCCGAAGTAGGCGAGGGCAACCTGGACTTCCCCTCCATCATCCCTGCCGCCCAGGCCGCGGGTGCCCGGTACCTCCTCGTGGAGCAGGACGAACTGTACGGCCGCACGGTATGGGACGCGCTGCAGACCTCGTACGACAACCTCGTGGCCATGGGCCACGGCGACCTCTTCTAGCCGGCTTCTTCCAACCGGGTTTCGACAAGCTCAATCAACGACGAAGGATCAACAACTGTGAGTCAGAAAGTACGCCTGGGCATCATCGGCCTGGGGCAGCAGGGCGGCGCTTACGCCAAGTTCATCACCGACGGCCTCGTCCCGAACATGGAGATCGGTGCCATCACGGATATCGATCCTGCGAAAAAGGAACTGGCGGCTGCCTCGTATCCGGACGTGCCCTTCTACGACGACTACATCGCGATGCTCGAAAGCGGCGACATCGACGCCGTGGTCACGTGTGTACCGCACTACCTCCACCCCGAAATGGGCATCGAATCGCTCAAGCGCAACATCCACGCGCTAGTGGAAAAGCCGGCGGGTGTCTACACCAAGCAGGTGAAGGAACTGAACGAGTTCGCGGCGTCCAGACCCGAGCTTTCCTTCGGCATCATGTTCAACCAGCGCAACAACCCGCTGTACAAGAAGCTCAAGGAAATCGTCGACAACGGCGAGATCGGCGCCATCCGCCGGACCAACTGGATCATCACCAACTGGTGGCGGCCGCAGGGCTACTACAACTCCAGCGAGTGGCGCGCCACGTGGGGCGGCGAAGGCGGCGGCGTGCTGGTCAACCAGGCCCCGCACCAGCTGGACCTGTGGCAGTGGATCTGCGGGGCACCCAAATCGGTGTACTCCAAGGTGGCCTACGGCTTCCGCCGGGACATCGCCGTCGAGGATGAGGTCACCGCCGTGGTGGATTACGGCGACGGCGCCACGGGCGTTTTCGTGACGGCCACGCACGACATCGTGGGCACCGACAGGTTCGAGATCCTCGGCGACCAGGGCAAGATCGTGGTCGAAAATTCCAAGACCGCCACCGTCACCCGGCTGACCCGGCCGGAGCGTGAACTCAGCGACGCCATGGACATGGACGACGTCCGCAAGCTCTTTATGGGACAGCTGAAGCCGGAGCAGTACTACAGCACCGAGGTCATCGAGTTCGAGTCGGCCTGGGGCGGCCAGCACGCAGGCGTGCTGGAGAACTTCGCGGCCAATATCCTTGACGGCACCCCGCTGCTGGCCCCGGGCTCGGACGGCATCAACGGCGTCCGCCTGGCCAACGCCATCCACCTCTCCAGCTGGACCGGACGGGAAGTTCCGCTCGACTTCGACGAAGAGGAATACATGCGGGAGTTGAACAAGCGCATCAGCGAAGAGGGCAAGTTCCCCGAGCGCTCCTAGGGCGTGTCTCTCAAATACCTG
>NZ_CAQI01000052.1 GCF_001046895.1 Pseudarthrobacter siccitolerans | reverse complement strand
GGGCCATGGTTGCCGGGCGCGCCCGGCGGGGCGCCCGGCAACCGCTGGCCACTTCTTGCCTGATGCTCGTTAGGATGGGGCGGTGACCGAACCCAAAACGCAGGGCCCTGCCGCAACCACGGAGGCCGCGAAAAAGCACGCCCGGGCAGGCAAGGGCAACGCCACCATTTACGACATCGCCAAAGTAGCCGGCGTCAACCCGTCCACTGTTTCACGGGCCTTGAGCAAGCCGGGCCGCGTGAGCGCCAAGACCCAGAAGCTGATCGAGGACGCCGCAGCCGAGCTGAACTACCAGGTCAACCCGTTCGCCCGGGCGCTGCCCACGGGCAGGACCAACACGTTCGGCCTGATTGTCGCGGACATCACCAACCCCACCTTCTTTGACATCATCCGCGGCGCCGAGACCACGGGCACAGCCAGGGACTACACCTTGGTCCTGGCCGAATCCGCCGAGTCGGCAGCCACCGAGCTCACGGCAGCCCGCCGTATGATGAGCACCGCCGACGGCCTCATCCTTGCCAGCCCGCGCATGGACGACGACGACATCCGCGCGCTGTCCCGCGACAAACCGGTGGTGGTCATCAACCGCGAGGTGGAGGGCGTGCCGTGCGTGATCCCCGACGTCCGGAAGGGCATCGGGGAAGCTGTACGCAGCCTCGCTGCGAACGGACACAAAAAGCTCGCCTTTGTGGCCGGCCCCGCGCGCTCCTGGATGTCCGCCCGGCGCTGGGAAGGCGTGCAGGCCGCGTGTGAGTGGTCCCGGCTGGAACCGGTGCGGGTGGAGTCCAGCAAACCAACAGTCGACGGCGGCAGGCAAGTGGCGCGCGACGTGCTGGCCACCAAGGCAACCGCCGTGTTGACGTACAACGACCTTCTGGCGATCGGCCTGATGCAGGAGCTGCAGGCCGGCGGCATGGTGGTGCCGGACCAGATCAGCATCGTGGGCTTTGACGACATCTTCGGTGCGGACTTCACCACGCCGCCGCTGACCACCGTGCGCTCGCCGCTGGGGGAGTGCGGCTCGGGGGCAGCGGCCCTGCTGCTCGAACTGCTCCACGGCAACGGGGATCCGGGGGGCATCCTCCGGGTGGAGACCGAGCTGGTGCTGCGGGGTTCCAGCGGCCGGCTCCTGCCCAAGGGCTAGCCCCCGCCCGAACTTCCCTGCCTGCACTGCCTGCGGCGCGAACCGGCGGTGGAAACCCAAATGGCAAGTTTTGGCAACCGGTTGACAAGAGTGGCATGCAGCCCGGACCATTGACCTATGTCACAGTCGATTGCCGCCAACCCAGACAGGCTCCTGCCCGCTGATCCCGGAACCCGCCGCATAGCGCGCGAGCTCCTGCAGCGCGTCGAGGACCTTCCCATCATTTCCCCGCACGGGCACGTTGACGCCGCAGTCATCGAGCAGAACACCCCCTTCCCGGACCCGGCAGCGCTGCTGGTGAGCCCGGACCACTACGTCACCCGGCTGGTCCACGCCAGCGGCATCCCGCTGGAGCAGCTGCGCGAATCCAACACCTCCCGGCCCGACTCCCGCTCCGTGTGGCGCGAGTTCTGCAAAGCCTGGCCGTTGTTCGAGGGCACGGCTTCGGGATACTGGCTCCGCACCCAGTTCCACAGTGTCTTCGGGCTGCAGGGCGAGCTGAGCGAGGCAACGGCTGATGCCAGCTATGACGCGATCTCCGCGAAGCTGCAGGAGCCGGGCTTCCGGCCGCGGGAGCTGTTCAAGGATTTCAATATCGAGGTCCTGGCCACCACTGACGATCCGCTGGATTCCTTGGCGAGCCACCAAGCGATTGCCCAGGATCCAACCTTCCACGGCCGCGTCCTGCCCACCTTCCGCCCGGACGCGTACCTGAACATCGCCCACCCGTCGTGGTCGGAGAACGTGAATGAGCTCATCGCGGCAGCCGGCGACGGCGGCACGGGCTACGGTGCCTACCTGACCGCTTTGGAGAACCGGCGTCGTTATTTTGTGGAGCACGGCGCGGTGTCCGCCGACCATGGCGTCCGCACCCCGGCCACCCTGAAGCTCGACGCCGCGGACGCGGCCAGGCTGTTCGAGCGCGCCCGTTCCGGCAAGGCCACGGCGCAGGACCGGGACGACTTCGAGGCGCACATGATGTACCAGATGGCCCGCATGTCCGTGGAGGACGGCCTGGTGATGACCATCCATCCGGGCTCGTACCGCAACCATCACGAGCCCACCTTCAACAGCTTCGGCGCGGACACCGGGCACGACATCCCGTTCGCCATCAACTACACCGAGGCCATCCGCCCGGTCCTGCAGGACTTCGGCACCGCCAAGGACTTCCACCTGGTGCTCTTCACCCTCGACGAGACGGTGTTCTCCCGCGAACTCGCGCCGCTGGCCGGCTTCTACCCGTCCGTGTACCTGGGCGCGCCGTGGTGGTTCCTGGATGCCCCGGATGCAATGCTGCGGTTCCGTTCGGCGGTCACCGAGACGGCGGGTTTCTCCCGTTCTTCCGGCTTCATCGATGACACCCGCGCCTTCTGTTCCATCCCGGCCCGGCACGATGCCTCCCGCCGGATCGAGGCCTCGTTCCTGGCGCGCCTGGTGGCCGAGCACCGGGTCAGCGAGGATCGCGCCCACGAACTCATTGTGGACATCGTGGACGGGTCGCCGCGGCGGGTGTTCAAGCTGTGAGCACCGGACTGCACGCTGCTGCCGCGCCGGGTCCCGCCACGGACCTTCCGCAGCTGAACCGGACCCTGCGCCCGTTACCCAAGGCCCCGGTCCGGATAGTCCACCTGGGCCTGGGCGCCTTCCACCGCTCGCACCAGGCCTGGTACACCCAGCAGGCCGGGGACGCGGACCAGTGGGGGATTGCCGCGTTCACCGGCCGCCGCCCCGACGCCGCGGTGGCCCTGGCGGAACAGGACGGGCTGTACACGGTGGTGGAACGCGCAGACACCGGCGACTCCTTCACCGTGGTGGGAAGCATCGTGGAGGCCGTGGACGGCGCGGACCTGCAGCGGCTCACCGGGCTGGTGGCCGCGCCCGGCACGGCCGTGGTCACCCTCACCATCACGGAGGCCGCCTACGGCCTGGGTGCCGACGGCACGTTGGACGTCGCTGCGCCCGACGTCGCCACCGACCTTGCACTGTTGGGCTCCGGCAGTGGGCATCCGGCCACGCCGCTGGGGCGCCTGGCGCTGGCCCTTGCCGCCCGCCGGGACGCGGGCTCCGGGCCGATTGCCGTGGTCTGCTGCGACAACCTTTCCAACAATGGAGCAGTTGCGCGGCAGGCTGTTGCCGGGTTTGCCGGTGCCTGGGATTCCGGGCTCGCGGCCTGGATTGATGCCAGCGTCAGCTTCGTCAGCACTTCGGTGGACCGCATTACGCCGCGGACCACGGACCAGGATCTCGCTGACGTGCGGGACGCCTGCGGGTACCGCGACACTTCGCCGGTGGTGGCGGAGCCGTTCTCCAGCTGGGTGCTCAGCGGGGACTTCCCTGCCGGCCGGCCCCGTTGGGAAGACGCCGGCGCACTTTTTGTGGACGACATTGAGCCGTACGAAAACCGCAAGCTCTGGCTGCTCAACGGCGCACACTCGCTGCTCGCCTACGCCGGGCAGCTGCGCGGCCATTCCACGGTGGCCGAGGCTCTCGCGGACACGGAATGCCTGCGGGCGGTGGAGGCCTTCTGGGATGAAGCTGAGGCGAACCTGCCTGTTGATCTGGAGATCGCGTCCTACCGGGCCGCGCTGCTTGCACGGTTCAGCAATGCCAGGATCGCCCACAACTTGGCCCAGATCGCCCAGGACGGCAGCACCAAGCTGCGGATGCGCGCCGTACCGGTCCTCCAAGCGGAACGCGCCGCCGGCAGGACAGGAGCAGCCGCCGCACTCATGATCGCCGCGTGGATGGACTACAGCGTGGCCGCGACCTTCCAGGACCCCCTGGGGGAAGAAGTGGCTGCTGCCAACCGGCTGTCCGGCACTGATCGCACCAAGGGGCTGCTGGCCGTCGTCGACCCGCTCTTGGCCGAGGACACGGCCGTTGTGGACCTGGTGGAAAGCCTCTGCGGCACGATGGCCGGCAGCTTTCCTTCCCGCTAGACGCCGGTCCGCCAACCCGCTGACCTTGGGCTGTCCGTCACCTCGAAGGTGCCGGGCAGCCCTTTTTCTTGAAAATTCAATGATTATTTGGCAACCGCTTGCCATTTGTTTGCCACGTGATTAGGATTACAGGCAGAGCAAGCCCCGCCGGCAGCCCCGGCCCCTGACGCTTTATGTTTTGGCCGCCCCAGGCCGTCCCGGGTAAAGGAGCCCGCATCATGAAAAAGCTGAGCACAATGAGCATCGCCGGCTATGGCGCCGGTGACGCCGCCAACAACCTGGCCTTCACCACGGCAACCATGTTCCTGCTGGTCTACTACACCGACGTTGCCGGCATCTCCGCGGCGGCCGCAGGAACCCTGCTGCTGGCAGTCCGGATTTTCGACGCCTTCGCTGACGTCTTCGCCGGCCGGGTGGTGGACCGCACCTTCAGCAAGCGGTTCGGGAAGTTCCGCCCGTTCATTATGTTCGGCTCCATCCCGCTGCTCCTGCTGAGCGTGGCCACCTTCTCAGTCCCGCAGATCGGCGAATCCGGCACCCTGCTGTACGCCTATGTCACCTACGCAGCCCTTGGCCTGGCCTACAGCCTGGTGAACATTCCGTACGGCTCCCTCGCCGGAGCCATGACCCAGGACCCGGGCGAACGCGCCAAGCTGGGGTCCGCCCGCATGGTGGGTGCCGCGCTGGTGGGTTCATCACTGGGTATTTTTGTGGCCCCGTTGATCAAGCCGGGAGCCGACCTGCAGGCCACGTTCACCGGCATCACGCTGGCCTTTGTGGTGATCGGCGCCGCCCTCTACTTCTTCACGGTCTTCACCGCCAAGGAACGCGTCCACCGCGCCGTGCCCAACGTGACCCTCAAGCAAAGCCTGGACACCCTGAAGGGCAACAAGCCGCTGCTGATGCTGTGCCTGAGCTCTTTCCTATTCCTCTCCGGCTACCTGGCGCTCACCTCGGTCCAGCTGTACTACCTGCGCGATGTGCTGGGCCGGCTGGACCTGTACCCGGTCCTGTCCATGATCCAGCTGGTCCTGACCTTCGTCCTGGCGGCCATCATGCCCCGCCTGGTGCGCGCGGTCGGTAAAAAGAACGTCTACATCTACGCCTCGGTAGTTACGGTCATCGGCGGCATCATCGTCTTCCTGACACCCGCCAGCCAGACCTGGATCGGTTTCGGCGGCCTCCTGCTCAGCCTGGTGGGCGTTATGGCCGTCAACATCGTGGTGTGGGCACTCGAAGCGGACACCGTTGAATACGGCGAATGGAAGACCGGCGTCCGCACCGAAGGCATCACCTACGCCCTCTTCTCCTTCACCCGCAAGACCGGCCAGGCCGTGGGCGGCGCTCTGGCCGCGTATGCCCTCGCCCTGGGCGGCTACAAGTCCGGCGCCGCCCAAAGCGCCGATGCGGTCTTCGGAATCCAGGTTGCTGCCGGCGCCATTCCCGCAGTCCTTGCGCTGCTGGCCCTGCTGGTGATGTCCAAGTACAAGCTCACCGATGCCCTGCATGCCGAAATCCTCGCCGAGATCCGGGCCCGCCGCACCAGCAGCGACACCGACGCCGATCCAACCGGAAGTTCCAACGGCAGCGCAAGCCGTGCATCAGGCGAGCCTGCTGCCGCAACCAAGCCCGCGGCGCCGACCTTCAACTAAGCCCTCCGCCCCAACCTTCCGCCTCCAGCCCAGCCCCTGAAAGGACCTGCTGTGAAAATCATTGCTGCTGAAGTCTTTGTGACCAGTCCCTCCCGGAACTTCGTGACGCTCCGGATCACCACCGAGGATGGTGTGACCGGTATTGGTGACGCCACGTTGAACGGGCGGGAGCTTGCTGTTGCCGCGTACCTGAAGGAGCATGTGGCGCAGCTGCTGATCGGGAAGGACCCGCACCGGATCGAGGACACCTGGCAGTTTCTGTACCGCTCCTCGTACTGGCGCCGCGGGCCCGTGACCATGGCCGCGATCGCTGCGGTGGACATGGCGTTGTGGGACATCAAGGGCAAGATGGCCGGCATGCCGGTCTACCAGCTGCTGGGCGGGGCGTCCCGGAACGGGCTGCGCGCGTACGGGCACGCCTCGGGCGCGGACCTGCCCTCCCTGTTTGATTCGGTCCGGGAGCACCTGGAACTCGGGTACAAGTCCATCCGGATCCAGACCGCCGTGCCAGGGATCAAGGCCGTGTACGGGGTGGCCGCGCAGGCGCAGGCCTCGGGGGAGCGGTACGACTACGAACCCGCGGGCCGGGGCGCGTTCCCGGTGGAGGAGGACTGGGACACCCGCGCCTACCTCCGCCACCTGCCCACCGTGTTCGAGGCGGTCCGGAACGAGTTCGGCCCCGAGATCCCGCTGCTGCACGACGGGCACCACCGGATGACTCCGATCCAGGCCGCGAAGCTCGGCAAGGCCTTGGAGCCGTATGACCTGTTCTGGCTCGAGGACTGCACCCCGGCCGAGAACCAGGAAGGCCTGCGCCTGGTCCGCCAGCACACCACCACCCCGCTGGCCATCGGGGAAATCTTCAACACCGTGTACGACTACCAGACCCTCATCAAGGAACAGCTGATCGACTACGTCCGGGCCGCGTCCACCCACTTTGGCGGGATCAGCCCGTTGAAGAAGGTGATGGACTTCGCCGCGCAGTACCAGATCAAGTCCGGCTTCCACGGCCCCACGGACATTTCCCCGGTCGGGTTCGCCGCGCAGCTCCACGTGGGCCTGGCCATCCACAACTACGGCATCCAGGAATACATGCAGCATTCGGACAAGACCAACGAGGTCTTCGAACAGTCCATGACGTTTGTGGACGGCTACCTGCACCCCGGCGACAAGCCGGGCATCGGCGTCGAATTCAACGAAGAAGCCGCCGCGGCCTTCCCCTACCAGCAGGCCTACCTGCCCTACAACCGCCTCATCGACGGAACGGTCCACGACTGGTGAACACTGCCCAATCCACTACAGCCCATCCCAGGCTCCGCATCATCGTGATGGGCGTGTCCGGCTGCGGCAAGACCACCATCGGCGACCTCGTGGCACGCGAACTAGGCGTCCCGTTCCTGGACGGCGACTCCCTCCACCCGGTGGAGAACGTCGCCAAGATGGCCGCCGGCACGCCCTTGACGGACGAGGACCGCTGGCCCTGGCTCGCCACCGTGGGCACCGCGCTGGCCAACGCGGCCGACGGCGGCATGGTCCTGGCGTGTTCCGCGCTGCGCCGCAGCTACCGTGACGCCATCCGGGCGCAGGCGCCGGACACCATCTTCCTGCACCTGCACGGGAGCAAAGAGGTTTTGCGGGCACGCACCGAGGGGCGGACCGGGCACTTTATGCCGCCCGCCCTCCTGGAGTCCCAGCTCGCCACGCTGGAACCGCTGGGGGCTGACGAAGCCGGGGTCGTCGTCGACATCGCCGCCCCCGTGGAGCACGTGGTGCGGGAGGCACTCTCCGGGATCACCGCCGTCGGACGTCCCGCTGACGTTGCCGGCACTGCGGGTGACTCAGGCACCCGGCCGCGGCAGTTCGACGTCGACCTCCAGGCTGCGCCCTTTAATCTCGACGGAGACGCGGTCGCCTGGGTGGAATCCACCCTTGCCGGGATGAGCCTCGAGGAGAAAATCGGCCAGCTGTTTATCAACCACAACAACGACTACTCCCCGGAGTACCTCGACGGCGTGCTGGAGAACTTCCACGTGGGCGGCATGCGCTACCGGCCCGGGCCCTCGGCAGCCGTGCAGGAGCACATCCGCTATGCGCAGGCCAAGACCCGCATTCCGCTGCTGGTGGCGTCCAACCCGGAAATGGGGGGAGCCGGAAGCTGCGACGACGGAACGTTTGTGTCCACGCACCTGCAGGCCGGCTCGCATCCGGACAAGGGCATCGCCCGCCAGATGGGACAGGTGGCCGGTGTGGAAACCGCGGCGCTGGGCTGCAACTGGGCCTTTGCCCCGATCGTGGACATCCACTACAACTGGCGGAACACGGTCATCTCCACCCGGTCCTTCGGCAACACCCCGGAGATTGTGGTGGAGCGGGCCAAGGAGTACTTCGACGGCATCAGTGAGTCCCCCACGGTGTGCGCCATGAAGCACTTCCCCGGAGACGGCGTGGACGAGCGCGACCAGCATGTGGTCACTTCCTACAACACGTTCGGCTACGAGGAGTGGAACCGCACCTACGGGCACGTGTACCGGGAAATGATCGGCCACGGCGTGCAGTCCATCATGGTGGGGCACATCGGCGCGCCGGAACTGTCCCGGCACTTCCGGCCAGGCCTGGCCGCTGCGGAAATCCGTCCCGCCACGCTCGCGCCCGAGCTGCTGCAGGACCTGCTCCGCGGCGAACTCGGCTTCAACGGGCTGGTGCTGACCGACGCCTCGCTCATGGTGGGCCTCACGCAGGCCATGAAGCGCAAGGACCTGGTGCCGGCCACCATCGCCGCCGGCTGCGACATGTTCCTGTTCTTCCGCAACCCCGCGGAGGACTTCGGCTACATGCTGGACGGGTACAAGTCCGGTGTGATCACCGAACAGCGCCTGCACGATGCGCTGCGCAGGATCCTCGGGCTGAAGGCTTCCCTGGGGCTGCACCGCAAGCCCGCATCGGAGCTGGTGCCGGCGGCTGAGGCGCTTGCCGTGATCGGCAGCGAGGCGCACCGGGCCATTGCGGCGGACATCGCTGACAAGACCGTCACCCTGGTCAAGGACACCGCGAACAACCTGCCCATCACGCCCCAGACGCATCCGCGGATCCGCCTCTACGGCATTTCCGGCGGTGCGGACTTCACCCGGGCCGACCCGCTCGCCTACCTGGACACGGTCAAGGAAGAGCTCGAGGCCGCCGGCTTTGAAGTGCATGTCTTCAAGACGGCAGAGCAGCGGGAAGCGGCGGGGGAGACAGGGATGAACTTCATGCGGGTCCTGTCCGAGGAAGCCACCGGCGATTACTCGGACCGGTACGACGCAGCTTTTGTGTTTGCCAACGTTAAGGGCTTCGCCCAGGAGGCAGCCATCCGGATCAAGTGGTCCTCGCCGATGGCGGCGGAGATCCCGTGGTACGTCACCGAGGTTCCGACGGTGTTTGTGTCGCTGAACCAGCCCAACCACCTGATTGACGTCCCCATGGTGAAGACGGCCATCCATGCCCATGCAGGATCCCGGGAAGCCATCCGGGCCACCATCGACAAGATCCAGGGCAAGTCCGCGTTCCAGGGCACGTTCAACGACAACGTGTTCTGCGGATCCTTCGACACCCGGCTCTAGTCGGAACTCCTCGCACAACAGCAGCGGACGACGGCGGGACCTCCCGCCGTCGTCCGCTGCTGTTTGTCAGCCCCAGACTGCGTCGCCGCGGCCGCTGCGCGCGGGCGTCGCTCAGTACGCCTTGACGCGCTGTTCGACGATGAGGTGGATCAGGGCGAAGACACCGACCTGGTCAATGGCGGCAAACGCTGCATCAAGGGCGGCCGGAATGTCCTTGTCCTCGGTGACCGTGATTCCAAAACCGCCGAAGGCCCTGGCCATCAGAGCGAAGTCGGGGTTCTGCAATTGGGTACCCGACACGCGCTGTGGATAGTGCCGTTCCTGGTGCGTGCGGATGGTGCCGTATTCCTGGTTGTCCATCACCATCACCAGGGGAGTGGCGCCGTACTGGGCGGCGGTGGCAAGTTCCTGGCCGTTCATCAGGAACTCCCCGTCCCCTGCGATGGTGACCACCCGGCGCTCCGGGTTTGCCAGGGCAGCCGCGATGGCTGACGGCACGGAGTACCCCATGGAGCCGTTGCGGGCACTGATCATGGAGGCGTAGCGGCGGGTGGGGAAGTAGCGGTGGGCCCAGTTGGTGTGTTCCCCGGCGCCGAAGGTCACCATGGCGTCTTCGGGCAGCCTCGGCACGAGGTTCGCCATGAGGGTGTCCATCCTGGCCTGGCCCGCTGCCGGGGCCGCCGGGGGGAGCGCGGCGAAGTGCTCCTGCTCGCCCCGCATCCGCTCCGTCCACGCCTTCCACTCTTCCTTCACCGGCAGGTCAATGCCGGCCAGGTCCTGCACAAAGGCTTCCGGCTTGGAGAGGATCTGCCGCGACACCGGACCGGAGCGCCCGCGGAGCGACGGGTCCACGGTCACCAGGAAGTTCTTTTTGTTCCAGTCCTGGCGGCAGACGAACCCGTCCGTGATGACGTCTCCCGGCACCGTCCCCACAAACACCAGCAGGTCGGTTTCCTCCAGCAGGTCGTACGTGGGGCGGGGGCGGCCGTAGCCGATGGGGCCCACGTAGGACGGCGAATCGAAGGACACTGTTCCCTGCGTCCGCCACTCGGCGGCTGCCGGGATCTGGTGCCGCTCCAGCCAGCCGGTCAGCTGATCCGCTGCTTCCTGGGTCCAGTCATTGCCACCGGTGACAAACAACGGCTTGCGCGATTCCGCCAGTGCAGCGCGCAGGGCGGCGGCGTCCGTGCTGCTCATGCCGCCGGCGGCCACGGGAATGGCGGGATGTAGCGCGGGGTCGATCTGCTGGCGGATGATGTCCTCCGGCAGGCCCACCACCACCGGTCCCGGCCGGCCGCTCATGGCAGCGAACATCGCCTCCGCCACGATCTCGGACGCCCGTTCTGCATGGTCCAGGACCATCACGCGCTTGGCACCAGTATCGAACCAGGCTTTGATGTCGAACTCCTGGAAGGCCTCCCGGTCGCGGTGGGCGAACGGGATCAGGCCCACAAACAGCAGCAGGGGGGTGGAGTCCTGCCACGCGGTGTGCAGACCCACGTGCGCGTTGGCAGCGCCCGGCCCGCGCGTCACCATGGCCACTCCGGGGCGCTGGTTCATTTTGCCGTCGGCCTCGGCCATGTAGGCCGCGCCGCCTTCATGCCTGCAGACGATGGTTTCGATATCCGAGGCATGCAGGCCGTCCAGCACGTCCAAAAAGCTCTCGCCCGGCACCACGTACGTGCGTTCCACGCCGTGCGCCAGCAGGGCATCAACAATGACGTGCCCGGCGGACTTGGTTGCCGGTGGTGCATTCTCTTCCTGTGCGTTGTGCTGCCGGGAAGGCTCGACGGCGGCAGACCGGGTGGGTGATGCGGTCAGGGTTGCTGCGGGTTCGGTTGTCATGGTCTTTCTTTGTTGTTCGGGTTCTTGGATGGCTGGTGTTGGTTTCCGGATTACCTGAAGGTTTCG
>NZ_CAQI01000051.1 GCF_001046895.1 Pseudarthrobacter siccitolerans | reverse complement strand
GCAGCAGGGCCAGGAGGATGACGGAGCCGACGTAGAACACCGCGATGCGGAAGACCACGGAGTTGATGGCTTTGGGCATGATTTTTTCGGGGTTTTCGGTTTCGCCGGCCGCGGTGCCGACGAGTTCGATGGAGGCGTAGGCGAACAGGACGCCTTGCATGAGGATGATCATGGGCAGCAGGCCGTTGGGGAAGATCCCGCCGTTATCGGACAGGAGGCTGAGGCCGACTTGCTGGCCGTCGACGGGGGTTCCGAAGATGACGAAGTAGGTGCCGACGATGAGGAAGATGACCAGGGCGGCGACTTTGATCAGGGCGAACCAGAATTCCATTTCGCCGAAGACTTTGACGGAGACCAGGTTCAGGGCCAGGACGACCAGGAGGGCGGTCAGGGCCCAGGCCCATTGCGGGACGTTGGCCATCCAGGGGATGTAGTTGCCGAAGAAGTGCATGTAGAGGGCGGCGGCGGTGATGTCCATGATGGTGGTGGTGGCCCAGTTGATCCAGTAGAACCAGCCGGAGACGAACGCGGCTTTTTCGCCGAAGAATTCCCTGGCGTAGGAGACGAACGAGCCTGAGGAGGGCCGGTGCAGGACCAGTTCGCCCAGGGCGCGCAGGATCAGGAACGCGAAGAACCCGCAGACGGCGTAGGCGATGACCAGGGACGGGCCGGCCGCGTTGAGGCGGCCGCCGGCACCGAGGAACAGGCCGGTGCCGATCGCACCGCCGATCGCGATCATCTGGATCTGCCGGGGCTTCAAATTCTTGTGGTAGCCCTTGTCCTCGGCATGCAGGGCACTCTCAGAGGCATGCGCATGCCCACCGTCAATCTCGTGTGCTGCAACCTCGTCATTGGGGTTGTTGGGCATGGGGGATCCTTTCGATCTGGGGAGATCTAACTGGGTTGGGGGAAGATTTGTGGATTCTTCGGCAGCGGCAGCGTTAGAAGACCGACCAGCCGGTGCGGTCGGAAAGATCGGCGAGGGCAGCAGTCCCGGCAAGGGAATTGCCCTTGGCGTCCAGCCGGGGACTCCAGACGCAAATGGCGCACTCACCCGGAACAATGACCAGGATCCCGCCGCCCACACCGCTTTTGCCGGGAAGGCCCACCCGGTAGGCGAACTCGCCGGCGGCGTCGTACATCCCGCACGTCAGCATGATGGAGCCCACGCGTTTGGCGTCACTTGGCGACAAAACCGGCCCCAGCCTTCCCTGGCCTTCCCGGGCGAGGAAGAGTCCGGCTTTGGCGAGCTCGACGCAGCTCATCATGATGGAGCATTGGCGGACATAGTTCTCCACCACCGATTCCGCCGTCCGCTTCAGGTTGCCGAAATCCTTCAGGAAGTGCGCCAGGGCCAGGTTCCGGCTGCTGCCGGAAAGCTCGCTGGACGCTGCCGCCTCATCGATGAACGGCCCAACGCTGCCAGCTTCTGCGGTGAGGAACCGCAGAAGCTGCGTGGCGGCGTCGGACGTTTCCTCCATCAGGTGGTCCGTGACCACCAGCGCACCGGCGTTGATGAAGGGGTTGCGGGGGATCCCGTGTTCCACTTCGAGCTGGACCAGCGAGTTGAATGCGGTTCCGGAAGGTTCGCGCAGGACGCGGGTCCACAGCGTTCCCGTGGTGTCGCCCCGGAGCGCCATGGCCAGGGTGAAGACTTTGGAGATGCTCTGGATGGAGAAGGGGACGTCCGCGTCGCCCGAGCTGAAAACCTGGCCCGAGGTGGTGGCGATGGCCATCCCGAACGAGTTATAGGGGACTTTTGCCAGGAAAGGGATGTTCGCCGGGACGGAGCCGGTCTCGTGCCGCGGCCGGTGGCTGAGGACAAGGTCGTCAAGGAGGGGGCCGAGCGGCGGTGCCTCGAGTGCGGTGGTCATTTCCTGCCTTGATGTTCTGTGGAGGTTGCGGTTCTTTCCTGGATATGGAGCAAGGCCACCAGCGAATCGCGGGGGTTGCCGAAGTCCAGGCCGGTCACCCTGGAGGCCTTGCTGATCCGGTAGTAGACCGTGTTCTTGTGCAGCTTCATCCGCTGGGCGCATTCGGCGACATCAAGGGACGATTCGAAGTAGACCCGGAGGGTTTCCGCGAGTTCAACGTCCTCCCGCAGGAGGGCTGAGAGGCTTCGGTGGCGGAAGCCCGAGGACGCGAAATTCTGCACGGCTTCGCGGAAAAGGATCTCTCCCTCGAAGTCGTCCACGGTGGCAACGGACGGTTGCGCAGACCTGGCCACGCAGCTCAGGAGTGCCTCCGCGATGCGGGTGACGGAATGGATGGACAACAGGTCGGAGACGACGGGTCCTACTGCCGCGAACGGAGTGATCCCGAGGTGTTTGCGCGCATCCCGCACGATGGACTCGGCGAGGGCCCGGAGCCCCGGTTCCGCTGCTGCGGAGGACTGCAGGCCGGGGACGATCACGGCGGTGTCCCCCTTGAACTGCCCCACGATGGCCGAGGCCTTGTAGGCAGCCGCGTGGATGGACGCCAGGTTGGCAAGCTCGCCGTGCTTGAGGGCAGCGTCATCAGTCTGGGCTTCCGCATCCGATATTCCGATCAGGATCAGGGCGGCCGGGCGTTCTGCGGGGATCTTCTCGCTGTGGGCGCTGGCTGCTGCCTCCGCCGGGCCTGAGAGGATCCGCGCAATCCGGTCTTCGCGCATATGTACCGACTGTTGGTTGCGGTAGCGGATCAGCTCGGCGGAGGTCCGGGCGGCGGAGCCTTTCAGCACATGGTCGACGTCGGGGCCGAAGCCGCCGCCGGTTTCCTGCAGCCAGATGTAGCCCATGATCCGGTCCCCGGCGAAGAGGGTGATGGCCACCCGCTCGCGCAGCCCGTCCTGGGGCCTCGCCGGTACGCGCACCGGGAGCCGTGTTCCGTGCAGTTCCCGGTAGGCGCCGAGGTCTTTGAGCAGCAGCTCGTATTTCCGGGGACCCCGGCGTGCCAGGATGGAGGCTTTCCGAAGCTCATCGATGTCGTTGGAGACGGTGGAATATGCCAGCACCTTGTTGGCGGCATCCTCGATCACCACATGGCTTGAGGTGAGCCTGGCCGTGGTCTGGGCGATGGCAAACAGGTCTTCTTCCAGGAGCGTCAGAACTTCGCTCTGGTAACTGCGCGGCTGGATCCGGTCCTTGGCGATGGAGAGCAGGCGGTCCCAGTCGGCGGCAGGGTTCACGAGGAGCAAGCCGGTGCCTGCGTCACGGAGCAGTTCCTCAGCCTCGGAGAGCTCTTCACGGCTTCCCTTGACGGCGACCACCGGGGGCGGGTTCTGAAGGAGCCGCCGCAACGCGGGCAAAGCCGACCGCCCGCGCACCCCAATCAACAGGACAAAGGCGCCGGCGCCGTCGGGTATCTCGTCCTCGGCGTCCGCGATCAGGAAACGTTCGATCGCGGAACCGTTCGCCGGGCGGAGGATGAGGCTTGCGAACCCCAGGGGGAGATCCGAGAGGATGTCGTCCACCGTAACCGCGGCCATGGGTTCCTTCTGCGTAGATCGGTCCGGACGGCTCTGTCCGGTCAGCCCATGGTATCCAGCCATGGTCCCCCGCAATTTGTGAGGGAACCCCAATTCAGTGGCCCTTTTTCGGTTCGTTGTCCAAGCCGAGACGCTTGCTCTTCCCAACGCGCCATCAGCTCCTGCCGCTTCTTGCCCATCGCGCCATCACTTCCTGAGGCTTTCCGGTCAACGCCCCATCACTCTTGGAAGTTGGCCGGTAGCAGGGGGCTAGGGCGTGTCTCTCAAATACCTGGCGGCTGACTGGAAAACTTGAGCGCGTGTCTCGTTTCCAGGTTTTTACGGATGAACAGTGGGCCCGCGTTGAGCCGTTGCTGCCCAGCTCCGACGGACAACGCGGGCGTCCGTTCCGGAACCACCGTCAGGTCGTGGAGGGCATCGCGTACCGGTATCGGTGCGGGATCGCCTGGCGGGACCTTCCGGAGCAGTTCCGTCCATGGCAGACGGTGTGGAAACGCCACCGCCGTTTTGCCGCGGACGGGATTTGGGACCGGATCCACGCCGTCCTGCTGTCCGAGGCTAACGCCGCCGGTGAGATCGACTGGACGGTGTCGGTGGACTCGACGATCAACCGCGCCCACCAGCACGGGACGAACCTTCCCCGCAGCACAGGGGGACGTCCCGAATTACAAGAAACTCTGGGTCGAACCTGAGGATCACGCCGTCGGACGGTCCCGGGGCGGACTGGGCACCAAGATCCACCACGCGTGCGACGGGAAAGGCCGGCCGCTGGCCTTCATCATTGGACCAGGTCAAGGTTCAGACTCACGAATGTTCCCACACGTCATGGACGCAATAAAGGTTCCACGCCCCGGCATGGGACGGGCAAGGACTCGCCCCGACGCGGTGATGGGTGACAAGGCCTACTCCTCCAAAGCCAACCGCTCACTCTTGCGGGCCCGGAAAATTAAGGCAGTCATACCCGAACCTCGGGATCAGATTGCCAACCGCAAACGCAAAGGCGCCCGCGGCGGCCGGCCGGTGGACTTCGACAGCGAGGCCTACAAAGGCCGCTCCGTCGTCGAGCAGTCCTTCAACATTTTCAAGCAATGGCGCAGCATCGCCACCCGATACGACAAACTCGCCATCACCTACCGCTCCGGGGTCGCCCTCTACTCGGTCCTGATCTGGCTACGCCAATAAGGAGACACGCCCTAACCCCGGTAGCAGGTACAGCAAAGGCCCTGCTTCCCCTTGTTTACAAGGGGAAGCAGGGCCTTCTCATTTGGCGGTGACGGTGGGATTTGAACCCACGTTGGCTTTTACACCAAACAACATTTCGAGTGTTGCACCTTCGGCCGCTCGGACACGTCACCAACCTCAATAGGGTACCGGAGCGAGGCGCCCAACCCCAAAACGGGCGGACGGGGTAGGCCCTTGCCCCTTATTCGTCTCGCTCGATCGCCTTCTCTACTGCTTGAAAAGAGCCTCCAACCTGGGTGAACCATCCATGCTTGAGAATGTTGGCGGTAATGGCTTACGGCGCTAAATGTCGCCCTGCTGGTTCGTGAGTGCTCGTGACCGCCTGTAGTAGGTTGCCCGGGACATTCCGAAGTCGCGGGCGACCTGCGCCGCCGGTTCACCGCCTTCGACCAGGCGGACTGCGTTTCGAATCTGGCTGTCAGTGACGCTGAGGGGTCGGCCGCCAAGGTCCTTTCCAGCTTCTCTGCGTTTGGTGATCGAATCCGTGATGCGTTCGCGTTTGATCTCGTGTTCCATCTGCGCAAGGGCGGCCATGATGGTGAACAGCAGGGACCCCATGGGTGTCGTTGTGTCGACGTCACCTCCGCCGAGATTCAGGACACGAAGGCCAGCACCCCTGCTGCGGAGTTCATCGGCAAAAGTAAGCATGTTTTGAGTGGATCGCCCGAGCCGGTCCAAAGTCGTGATGACGAGGGTGTCACCCTCCATGAGCGCGTCAAGTGCTTGATCGAACTGGGGTCGTGAAGAGCGTCCGCCGGAGACTCCGTGGTCAATGTAGAGGTCATCGCGTCGAACGCCGGCGGCAAGTAGGTCCACCCGCTGCCGGTCGGCGGACTGCTGCCGGGTCGAAACTCGTGCATATCCAATCAGTTTCGTCATGGTTATCTCCGATGTCTTATAACTAATGGTTGGTACGGCAATTTGACCAGCAACTTTCGAGACGTAGTTGTGAGAATGACCGCGGGCGGAGAAAGTCGTCTGGTTGCACTGGAACCAAGGTCTTGACCGCGCGCCTGTTTGTTCGCCGGATGAGAGGTCTCGTTTACCAAGAGTTATGAGACGGGGACGGGCGCCAAAGCCGGCACCTCCGGGCGCACGGCGTTCAATAGGGACCGCATCGAACTAGTCAGCATGCTGATCTTTTATTAGGGTTGGACTTGAACTGTCCGGACGAGACCGGAGGCAGGCCTTATTTCACAATCAGCATGCGGGAGAACGAGCGTCACCGTGCAGGCGGTGGTGCGGGCCGTCCTGAGCCTTTCGCTGCTGGTGGCTTTCACCACATCTGCCGCGGCTGCCCTGTGCCTGCAGATGGACCACCACCGAACCGTGGCCATGGGCGTCTCCCAAGCGGTGCCGATTGCGGCCAAGCACACCAACCCCGCCGGGGCAATCGCGGCCGTGGACGATCCCGCAGGATCACCGTCCCGGCATGCCTGCTGCTGGCAGCAGAAGAGCACACCCGAGGCCATCACCCCGGCCCAGCGGACGTATCCCAAACCTGCCTCTGCCGCCTCTGCGCAGGCGAAACTAGCGCCTCCCCTTAACGGTTACGTGCCGCTTGGTTGGTTGGATCCCGCGCTGGAAAAGAGGGATCATCTCACCCCGTCGTTGACGGCCCTGTCCATCAGCCGGACGTAAACCAGCACTTTGGTGCTGCAGCCTGCCTGACGCGCAGCGGCTTTCTGAACGGTCGTCGAACCGGCCGTTTGGCCCGACGAGGGCCAGAACAACAACGAAGCGAATGACCATTCAGCGGCGAACCATCGGGTTGGCCGTCCCCTGTAGGAGGAGAAACCAATGACCCATCATGTAATGTCCATGCTCGATACCTATCCGAAGGATCTTGGCGGCGTAGACAAGGAAAAGCTCGCCCAGTGCATCCAGGCCTGCTTCGAGTGCGCGCAGACCTGCACCGCGTGCGCCGACGCGTGCCTGAGCGAAGACATGGTCGCTGACCTGACCAAGTGCATCCGCACCAACCTCGACTGCGCCGACATCTGCGTAACAACCGGCAACATCCTGTCCCGGCATACCGGCTATGACGCCAACCTCACCCGCGCCGTTCTGGAGGCCTGTCGTACTGCCTGCAAAACATGTGGTGACGAGTGCGAACGGCACGCCGGAATGCACGATCACTGCCGGGTCTGCGCCGAGGCCTGCCGCCGCTGCGAAACGGCCTGCCAGGAACTTCTGTCCACGCTCGGATAAATCACTCCAGAACACAGCCGACGGCGGGACCGGGACCTTTCATCCCGGTGCCGCAAAATCCCCGTTCAGACCCCCATTCCGATCAATGCACCACGCAGGCGGGGAGGGGGATCTGCGGGTTTGAAAGGAGTTCCCCTTCATGAGCGCAGCAAGTAATTCCGGAAGCCGCCCCGGAACCGGTGGGCACCGGCAACAGCAAGCAGGGCAGCACCAACATGACGATCCGGCCGCCAACGAGAGCAAGGGCTCGGACCACGGCACCAGCGGGCACGGCTCAGCCCGAATGTACGTGAAATTCGGTGTCATCTTGTTGGTCAGCCTGGGGCTGATGTGGGTGTTGTCGATGTCAATGGTCCGCTCGATCGATCACTTCTACTTCAACCTGAGCAACTTTTGGATGGCACTGCTGATGGTCTCGGCGATGGCCATCGTCATGATCATCGGCATGTGGTCGATGTTCAAAAACAAGAAAGCGAACATCGCCCTGCTGGTCGGGTTCGCTGTGCTCTTTGCCGGCGTGTTCGCGCTGGGAAGGACGGAAACGTTCGTGGGCAATGAGCAGTTCCTCAAATCCATGATCCCGCACCACTCCCGCGCAATCCTGGTCTGCCAGGAATCGGACATCACCGACCCGGAAATCATCGAGCTGTGCGATTCGATCGTGAAGTCCCAACAAGAAGAAATCACCCAAATGCAATCCATCCTGAACCGGTACGGATCCAGCTAAGAATCAGTCAACGCGAACGCTGGCGGGCAGATAATTGCACGCCGGACGAGCACTGGCCTTCCAAAGCACAGGTCGCGGGGGCGACGACAGCCAGCACTGCTCGGATTCGCGTCTTGCGCCGTGAGGTTGCCCAACGGGTGACATGCAACGGCTTCCGCTGGCAGGTCTCTGTCTTTCGCCGGCGATCGTGAATAGAAACAAAAACATCAGGAGACCGAAATGAAATCTGCACCCTCACCTGTCCGCCCAGCCTTTGCCTGCCTGACCATCGCGGCGACCGTGCTCGTGGGCGCGCCTGCCGCCTCGGCAGTCCTGCCTGTATCAGGAACTTCTGCACAAATTCAGGTCCAGAAGCAGGGCGACATCCAGCCTGAGGCTACATCACCACTTTCCTACCGCTTCGGCCAAATCCTGGCCGCGCTTGAAGGCAAGGAACTGGAAACCACCTTCCTCGCGGCGATCATTCCACACCACCAAGCGGCGATCGACATGGCCGAAATGGAGCTTGAGCGCGGCGCCGATAACCATATCCGCAGTCATGCCCGGGACATTATCAAAGGGCAGCAGGAGCAGATCGAATTGTTCACCCGCTGGCTTGAACAGTGGTACGGGCTGACTCCGGAACAAGCAGCCGCCCAAGCCTCCCCCGAAGCCCGGGAGGTAATGGCAGCCATGGACCAAGAGATGCAGGCTCAGATGAAGCAGTTGGCCGAAGTCGCGGACGGCGAGGCATTCGATGTCGAATTTGTCAGGCTGATGATCCCGCACCACACCGGGGGCATCATCGAATTCCTTGAACCCCAATCACGTGCCGTCCATGCCAAGTTGCGGGACGAATCCTCCTCCGGGATCGCAACCCAAGAAAAGGAAATCGTCGACTTCCGCCAATGGCTGACAGACAACGCCGGACGCAACTAAAACCTCACTCCGAACCCCTTCCGGGGTGGCAGTATCCGGAAGGGGTTCGGGAGTCGGGTGGCCGTTCAGCTCCGCGCCTCACAGGTAATGTTCAGGCGTCGGCGCCTTTAACCGACCGGATCTGACTCTGCTGCCTGTCGAGGACTTTCTGTCCGTGGCGGGTCAGCCCTCGAGGTTTATAAACAGATAGGACACTTGTCACGAGCAACGCCAGGATGGCGGCGCCGGCGTCGAAGACCAGTTGGACCCTCATCCCGTTCATGTCCGACGGGCCCAGGTCAGCTGCCAAGGCCATGTTGGCCATGGCAGTGACCGGCTGCAGATGCACCAATAACAGCAGTGTGGCCACGGCGGTGATGATGAGCTTGATCAGAACCCAGTAGTGCCGGAACACTCCCCACACGGTGCCGAGGCCCTGGATGATCCCGGAGAGCAGCGAAGCCAGGCTCAAGGGCAAGATGATCGCCCACCCGACCAGATTCATGCCCACATACACCGCGCGGACCAGCTGCGCATCGGCGGACGTTAGACCGGTGACAGCCAGCACCAGGAACGCGGCGACAGCGCCGAGCCAGCCCACAGACGAGATGATGTGGAGCGTCAGGGCCGCCTTGCGTACCGCGGGGGGCATGACTTTCATGGCGTGTGGTTCATGACCATACCGCCGCCGGTGAGGTGCATGACAGCAAAGGCCACCACGATCACAGCCGCAGCGACCAGGAATCCCTTCACCCACAGCGGTGTCTTATGCCGGGTCTCCTTACTGTCGGCGGAGCGGCCGTCGGGGGTGGAGCCGGAGTTCGTCATCATGATCCTTCACGTGGTTTTGTAAACAGTATGTATCGCAATCGGCACTATGTCTATCCTGCGTCAGGTTGTAGCATTCGGGTATGCCCAAGCTCTGGAACGAGACGATCGAAACCCACCGGGATACTGTGCGGGGTGCGGTTCTTGACGCCACCGCTGGCCTTTTGGCGGGCCAGGGCGCCTCGGGGGTGACGATGTCGGGGATCGCCCAGGCTGCAGGCATCGGCCGGGCAACGCTGTACAAGTACTTCCCGGATGTTGAGTCCATCATCTTGGCTTGGCACGAGCGCCAGATCCAGGCCCATCTGAACGAGCTGGTCGACGTCAAAGGACAGAACGCCGGAGCCCGGCAGCAGCTTGAAGCCGTTTTGCACGCCTATGCTTTCCTGTCACGCTCGGGCCACGACGAAACAGACGCGGCGCGTCTGCACCAGGGAGCCCACGCGGGGCGGGCTCACCAGCACCTCACGGATTTCATCGCAGAGATCATTGCCGAGGGCGCGGACGCGAAAATTTTCCGCGTCGATGTTGCCCCGGACGTTCTGGCTGCCTTCTGCCTTCATGCCCTTGGCGCTGCGGCCGGACTGGCGTCACATGAGGCCGTGACCCGGCTGGTCGGAGTCACTTTGGACGCCCTGCAGGCGCCGGGTACCCCGGCGTCTGCAGGGCGGGCTCCAGTCAGCCCAGAGAGGTAAGCAGTTCGTTGCAGGCTTGCTCGCAGCGCCGGCACGCTTCGGCGCAGATCCGGCAGTGCTCGTGCATTCCGGCGTGCTGTTCGCATTCATCTCCGCAGGCCTTGCAGGCGGTGGCGCAGGCCTGGAGTACGGCGCGGGTGATGTTGGCGTCGTAGCCGGTGTGGCGGGAGAGGATGTTGCCCGTCGTGGTGCAGATGTCGGCGCAGTCCAGGTCGGTGCGGATGCATTTGGTCAGCTCGGCCACCATGTCCTCGCTCAAACATGCATCAGCGCAGGCAGTGCAGGCTTGGGCGCAGTCGAAACAGGCCGCGATGCATTCGGCCAGCTTGTGCGTGTCGATGCCACCAAGGTCCTTGGGGTAGGCATCAAGCAGTTTGTGTGTGGTCCCGTGGGTCATTGTGCACTCTCTCTTTCCAAGGTTTGAGTAGCTGAAAAATGTTCCGGGCACCGCCTGGATTGTGTTTGTGGCGCCCGGGCCTGTGTTCCCGTCCGCCTCCTTCCTCCTTGCGCCAGTATGGCTGTCCTCGTGCTGGTAAGTAACGGCCCTTTTAGTCCGGGAGCCGGCTTTGCCGGTTTACCTTCCTGGCCCGTTCCCTTGCTCTGTAGGAGGTCAGTGCTGCGCGGGGACGTCCGGCAGCTTTGAACAGGTCAGCCGCCCACTCGAACTCGGCCGCGGCCGCGAGGTAAAGACCCTCGTCAAAAAGCCGCCGCCCGATCTGATGGCGGACCTGAGCTTCCCTGAACGTCGTGCGGGCAGCACGAAGGGCCCGTTCCTGCACCTGGGCGGCGTCCCGCCAGCGATACAGCCGCTGATAGGCATAGGCGAGAACGAGCAGGGCACGGAACGGGTCCGTGGAGGCGGCCAGCAGCTGTTGGGCTTCGTTGACTGCTTCGTCACCCCGTCCCAGAAGGGATAAAACCCAGACGCGCTCCAGGTCCGTGCAGTCGCCCAACCGGGCTTCCATTGCCTCCCGGTCCACGACTACGTCCCGCAGCGTGGCGGGGTCCACGAACCAGATCCTCTCCTGATGCTCCATCAGCGAGCCACCTACACTGCCACGATCAGGCAACGAACCCGGCGGTGCTCATCAGGCACCGGGAGGGGTACGGAAGAGATTGCCGCCGTCGGTGGATACGACGAGCCCTTCGGTGGTGGCGGCCCAGATTGTTGGTTTCCCGTCTGGCTTTTTCACAGCGGTGATCGCCTGGACCTGTCCTTTGATTGAGCCCGTTTGGGTCCAGGTGCTTCCCGCGTCTGTTGAATGGTGGACGGCACCGTCGGGTTCGACGCCGAAGACTTCGGTGCCGCTGGCGTACGCAACGAATTGAATGATGGGGGCTGCGGTGTTCAGCGCCCAGGTTTTTCCGCCGTCGGTGGAGCGCTGGAGCCCCTCGCGGGTGGTGGCCAGAACGGTGTCGGTTTCGGGGTTGCCGGCGAGAACGGCCGGCACGAACCCGGCGGTGGCCGTCGTCCAGGTTTTCCCGTCAGGGCTGGTCTGAAGCGTTCCGTCGTAGGCGACGATCCCGGACTTGGCGGTGGCGAGGGCATGGAAGTCTGATTCGCCTTGGCGGGACAGTTGCTCCCACGTTTTTCCGCCGTCCGCGGAGCGGATCAAGCCCATGGGGTTGGGCAGGTCCGAGCCGGGGCCGGGGTGCCCGGAGGCATAGAACACGCCCTGGTCAGCGGCTGCCGTGAAGCCCATCAGGTCGTTGGTGTCACCGATCTGGGTGGCGGGCGACTTGGGCTGCTTGGTGACGTCAAAGAGGCCTTCATGGGTGGCCAGCAGGACCTGATCCGTTTGGGGGTTCACGCTCAGGCCGTGGACGTGGGAGCTGGGAAGACCGGCGGCCGCAGTGGACGGTGCGGTCGCAGCCGGTGAGCCGGAGGAACAGGCGGACAGGGTCAGCAAGAGGGCGGCCGCGGAGAATCCGGCGGCGGAACGTCCTCGGGTCATAAAGCGCAGGGGCACGGGAACTCCAAAGGTGGTCCGGGAAATGTGTGAGGGCGCCGGCCCCTGGGGGGCGGGGCCGGCGCCTTTCTGGTGTGCTGGCTACAGGGTGGCCAGCAGGTCTTTCATTTCCTGGATTTCGGCTTCCTGGGAGCTGACGATGTCCTTGCTGAGCTGGACCGCGTCGGCGTTCTTACCGTCGGTGGTTTCGGTCTTGGCCATCATGACGGCGCCTTCATGGTGGGCGATCATCTGGGTCAGGAACAGCTTGGCGGCCTCGGTGCCCTGCGCGCCCTCGAGCTTTGCCATGTCGTCCTCGCCCATCATGCCCTCCATGCTGTGTGCCGAGGGCATTTCGGTGGGCTGACCCCAGCTTTGAAGCCAGCCGGTCATCTTCTCGATCTCCGGGCCTTGGGCTGCCTTGATCTTGGTGGCCAGGTCGGTCACCGCGGCGGGGATGCCTTCCTTCTTGAGCATGATGTCGCTCATGGCCACGGCCTGGGTGTGGTGCGGGATCATCATCTGCGCGAACATGGTGTCCGCATCGTTGAAGTCCGCCGAGGCTGCGGCCGACGTTGCCGGGGCTGAGGTCGATGGCATCGCCGAGCCGCCGTGGTTCATGCCGGGCATGCTGGTCGCCGAACTTCCGGTATCAGAGCCGGCGGAGCAGCCGGCCAGGGCGATTGCTGCGGCGATCGCGGCAGCGGAAATGGTCAGGGTCTTTTTCATGAAAATCAGGGTCCTCAAAAGTATCAGCGGCGCGCAGGCGCGCCTTTTGGACTGCATGTGGTGACTGCCCCCGAAAGGGCCTGTCGTGATGCGTGCCGACATGGCTGGACGGTGCGCCGGGCAGGGCACGGCGCCGTCGGTGCTGGTTTACGTCCGGCTGATAGAGAGGTCACCGGGGGAGGGGCTGGCCGGTGAATAGGAATAGTTGATGCTGGCCGCGGCCGCCGCACCGAAGTCCGGTAAGGCGTAGGGCACCATGCCGGGGTCAGGGGCGGCCAGTGTTGTGTTTCCCGGGGCCAGCACGCACGCATTGCCCCCGGCAGACATTTCCGGGCAGGAACCTGCAGGGCCGCAGGACGACGAGGAGCCAGTTGTTGCCTGGGAAACTGTCGTTCCGTCCGGCGACGCGCCCATTCCGTGGGAGTGGCTGGCGGGAAGGCTTTCCAGGTACACGGTGGACTGGGCCGTTGCTGCCGGCATGGTGTGCGCGGCGCTCACGTGGTGGGCGCCGGTCATGATGTGCATGCCGAAGATGCCGGCGATGATGGCCAGGGCAGCCGTCAGGAAGCCTGCACGAAGGAGGAACGCGGTGAAGCCTTCACGCGATGGTGCGCTCACAACGGGTCCTCCCTTCCGTGCAGGTTGTTCAGGTTCTTAAGCCTACCGGCAGGAGTCTTTCCTGCCGGTCACGACCTCTTTGTTCAACGCACCTGGGAGGGATTGAGTTTCACCCTCCGCAGCAGCTGGGCGTTCAGGGCCACCACAATGGTGGACACGGACATCAGCACTGCCCCTGCTGCCGGGGACAACACGACCCCGGCGAAGGCCAGGACACCGGCTGCCAGCGGCACGGACAGGACGTTGTATCCGGTGGCCCAGATCAGGTTCTGCCACATCTTCCGGTAACTGGCCCGGGACAGATCAACCATCGACAGCACAGCCCGGGGATCATTGCCCGCCAGCACCACTCCTGCGGATTCCATCGCGACGTCCGTGCCGGCGCCGATCGCGATGCCGACCTCGGCCCGGGCCAAGGCCGGGGAGTCGTTCACCCCGTCACCGACCATGGCGACCTTCAGGCCGCGGGCCTGGAGCTCGGCGACCTTTTTGTCCTTGTCAGCGGGCAGGACTTCGGCGAACACCTCATCGATGTGCAGGTCCTCGGCCACTGCCTGGGCGACCTGGCGGGCGTCGCCGGTGACCATGGCGACCTTCACGCCGCGGTTCTGCAACGCTGCGACGGCCTGCCGTGACTCGGGACGGATGCTGTCCTCCAGGCTGACCGCCCCGAGAACGTGGTGTCCGTCGATAACGTGCAGCACCGCCGCTCCGCGGCCCATCCAGGTGCTGGTGGATCCGGCCAGATCTTCCGGTTCGGTGGCACCGACTTCGCGCAGCAGCGCCGGCCCGCCGACGTGGACAGTCCGGCCATTGACGGTAGCGCGGACACCGCGCCCGGTCAGGGAGCTGAAGCCAGTGGCCTGCGGGATGCTCAGGTTCCGTTCCCTGGCCGCCCGGACGATGGCCCGTGCCACGGGGTGCTCGCTGTCGGCCTCCACGGCCGCGGCAAGGGCCAGCAGCGCGTCGGCGTCTTCACCGGGGACGGTCGCGATGTCTTTGAGGTCCGGCTCGCCCGTGGTGAGGGTGCCGGTCTTGTCGAACAGGACAACGCCGATGGTGCGCATGCGCTCCAGCGCCATCCGGTTCTTGATCAGCACCCCGGCCCGGGCTGCCTGCTCGGTGGAGATGGCGATGACCAGCGGAATGGCTAGGCCCAGTGCGTGCGGGCAGGCGATCACCAGGACGGTGACGGTGCGGGTGACAGCTTCCGGGACGCTCCCGAGCAGCGTCCAGATGATGAAGGTGATGACCCCTGCACCGGCGGCGAAGTAGAACAGGAAAGCCGCGGCCCGGTCGGCCAAAGCCTGGGCCCGGGAGGAGGACGCCTGCGCTTCGGCGACAAGGCGTTGGATGCCCGCCAGGGCAGTGTTATCCCCGACGGCCGTAACCTGGACCCGGACGCTGTTATCCGTCGCCACCGTTCCCGCCACGACAGCGTCTCCGGGTCCCCTGGGGACCGTTTTGGATTCACCGGTGATCATCGACTCGTCGAACTCGGCCTGCCCGTCCACGACCGTTCCGTCGGCGGGCATCCGCGCGCCGGAGCGGACCAGAACGATGTCGCCTTCCCGGAGTTCAGAGACCGGGACGGTTTCGGTGCCGGCATCAGTGACGCGTTCGGCCTCGTCCGGCAGCAGCGCGGCCAGGGCATCAAGTGCGCCCTGCGCGGATCCCAGGGCGCGCATTTCGATCCAGTGGCCCAGCAGCATGATGGCCACCAGCAGGGCCAGCTCCCACCAGAAGTCCAGATCAAAACCACCGATCCCCAAACTGGTGACCCAGGACGCGGCGAAAGCGACCGTGATGGCCATGGCAATCAGCAGCATCATGCCCGGCCTGCGGGTCTTCAGTTCCTGCCATCCGCCCTTCAGGAACGGCAGCCCGCCATAGAAAAAGATCACCGTGCCCAGGACGGGCGGAATCCAGGCAGACCCGGGGAACATCGGGGCCATGTAGCCCAGGATGTGCCCGACCATCGGGCTGAAATAAACGACCGGGACGGACAGGGCAAGGGTCAGCCAGAACCTGTTCTTGAACATCGCCGTGCTGTGCCCGGCGTGCTGGCCATGGGTGTGGACCGCGTGGTCATCCTGCCCGCCATGGACCTCGTGGTGGCCGTGGCTGTGCTCGGTAACCGCGACGGCGGTGGCCGATGCAGGCGAAGGGCTGTCGGATTCGGTGAGGGGCGCATGCCCGGCGTGGTGGCCTGCGGGGCCGCCGCCGTGGTGCTGGGTGTGATCTTCCATAGTTCCTCCTTCAAGAGGAGACTCCACCTCCTCCGGGCACGTTCGCCGCCGGGGAAGGTAAGAGAGGTCAGTTGCTGATAAGTGTGTAGCCAGCGGAGGTAACAGCCTCACGCACAGCGGAGTCGTCGGCTTTGCCGCCGACAATCAACCGGGAACGGCCGCCCGGAACGAGGTCAACAGAGGCGGACTCCACACCCTCAAGGGTGGAGACGGCCTTCTCAACGGTCTGCACGCAATGCCCGCAGGTCAGACCCTCTACGGCGAATGCGCCAGCACTTACGCCGGTGGTCTTGGAGGATGCGGAAGAGGCTTCGGTTGAGCAGCAGCTACAACCTCCAGCGGCTGAAGCCAGGGGCAGTTCGGTACGGTTTTCGGTTCCACACATGTCAGTTTCCATTCCTTGAAGATGAAGGATCGATGGGCGCTGGGGTTGAACGGCTGTGAAAGACGGTGCGGGCACCGACCGGGACATACCACTTCACTGACAACACCCTCAATATACCCCCAGGGGGTATACTCCGCAAGGGGCCAAAACAGTGCCTTGAAGTCCTGCCGTTATGCAAATGTGACAAATGGGGCTGATGTGACGTAGGGTCTGAAGCCGTGCCGGTTTCTCCGAATACGGCACTCCTGAGCAGACTTGCCTAACTCTGCCGCTGCCCGGGATCCGTTCGCAAAATTCGTCCGGCAGAGACGGGGAACCCAATATTGGCCTGCTTCCGGCAGGCCTTGGGGTGAAGCCGTGCCCGGTGCATTCGTGCACCACCACGGCCGGGTGTCTCCCATCCGAATCCGACAGCTAACCTCGCAGGCAGTGGGAGAGGCCCTTTCATGCCCAACAGCAAAGCTCACGGCCGCCGCCGCGCGGTCCCCGTCCACACCAGCCCCCTCGCAGTCCTGACAAAGTCCGTTGCCGGCAACGCCGGCGGTGTAAGCCGCCAGGCCGCGGTCATCGCAGCAGCCTCCGGGCTCGTCCTGACCAGCGGCATGGCCGCCCAGGCAGCAGACGCCCCTACCCAGCGTGAGGCCGAGCCGGCATCAAACCTGGAAGTCACCAGCCAGGTACAAACCCCGCTCAGCGCGGATGCCACAGTGCAGATCTCCTTCGAGCGTCCCGTCGTGGAAACCACGCCGGCCCCCGTCGTGGAAGCCCCCAAGCCTGTTGCCGTCGAGACCGCGAACGCGGCCGTTGCTGCGGCGCCGGCCGCGGCGAAGGCTGCCGCCCCGGCCAAGGCTCAGGTCACCGTCACCGTCACGCCCGCTGCTGCCGCTCCCGTTGCGGCACCGGCAGCCGGTGGCGTCAATGCCATCATGGTTTCCTCCGCTTACGCCCAGATCGGGATGATCCAGGACTGCACCCGGCTGGTCGAAAACGCCCTCAATGCCGCCGGTATCCCCGTCGGCGACCTCGGCCCGATGCAGTTCATGAACTACGGCACCGTCGTCAGCGATCCTCAGCCCGGCGACATGGTGGTCCAGTCCGGCCACGTAGGAATCTACGTCGGCGACGGCCAGGTCCTCAGCTCCGGCCTGAACGGCAAGAATGAAACCGCCGTCCACCCCCTGCCCTGGATGACCTCCAAGGGCGCCGTCACTTTCGTTCGCGCCGGCAAATAAGAACCACTGAAGGCCGGTGATTCAATGCCTTGGGGGCAATGAATCACCGGCCTTCAGCTTGCCTTGGTCCGACCCCTTCTGTTCGCAGCCGACACCCTTCTCCTAAGCCGATTCGGTGTCTCGAAACCTCCGCGCCTCGAAAGCCTAGGGATTCAAGACTGCTCACGTGCAGTGGTGCGACAAAAAGCGGTCACAAAAGGCCCCCATTTGTCGACCAACTCCACATCGATGCTCAATCTGAGCGGGAAAAGTTTGAAGAGTCTTTCGGGGGGACCGGTCAGTAGGGACCGTTTTGTCAGACCCCCGCAAGATGATGTTGGTATGCAAATGGAGCCGGCGGTGGTGCAGGTGGAAGAGGTCACTGGTGCCGTCGCTGCGCGTTCGGAGGCACCCGGTTTTGTCATACCCCCGCAGGATGATCGAGGCATGGAAAGGGATCCGGTGGTGGTGCAGGCCGAGGGAGCTATTGATGCCTCGGTCGCTGCCTTTATGGCTGCGTTGAGGGGCCAGGATGCTGCTGTGTCCGGCCCGGACGCTTCCGGGGGTGCTGTCCCTGGCGGTCCCGATGATGATCCGTTGCAGCGGTTGGCTGATGCGGCAGTGGAAGTTCTGGCGGCGGCGGGGCGGTCGGAGGCGAAGATCGCGGCAGTGAAGGCGCTGGCGGTGGCGGTGCTCGCCGGGGCCACGCGAGCGTTGAACGGCCCGGCGTCCTCTCCGCAGGAGGCCACCGCGCAGGACCGGAGCCTGGTGGCCGAGGTCGGGTGCGCGCTGGCGATCGGTGACCGGGCCGCGGGGGCATTGCTGGCAGAATCCCATGCGTTGACCACCTCGTTGCCCAGGGCGTTGGCGGCGTTGCAGGCCGGGACGATGTCCTGGGCCCATGCCCGGACCATGGTGGAGCAAACCTCCTGCCTGGACCCTGCCGGGGCGGCGGCGTTGGAGGCCCATTTCCTGGACCCGGACGCCCCGGGCGCGGCCCGCGGGTGTCCGATCGGGGAGATGCCCGCGTACCGGTTCAAGGCCCGGGCCCGGGCCTGGCGGGAGCGACACCACCCCGAAAGCCTGGAAAAACGCCACGCCAAATCCGTGGCGGACCGGCGGGTGGAGTACTGGCCCGACAACGACGGGATGGCCTGGGTCGCCGCGCTCCTGCCCGCGGACCACGCCTCGGCAATCTGGAACCGGCTCACCGCCATCGCCCGCGGCAAGCAAGGCCCCAACGAAACCCGCAGCCTGCCCCAACTCAAAGCCGACACCTTCACCGAAGGCCTCCTCACGACCGGCACCACCGCGAGCAACAATGGCGGTGGCACCGGCGTTGGTGCCGGCGGTGAGAGCGGCACTGGCGGCGACAACGGGATCGGCAATTGCGGGGCGGACAGTGTTGGCGATGGCGGTGAATTTGCCGGTAATGGAACCAGTGCAGGACCAGCTCCCGGAACAGGATCACCGATCCGGGCGCAGGTGCTGGTCACCGTGCCGGCCCTCTCCCTCATGGGCCAGACCGATGAGCCAGCAATGCTGGACGGGCACGGGCCGATCCCGCCCTCGATGGCCCGCAGGCTCGTCGCCGACGGTGCCGCCTCGTTCTACCGGGTCCTGGTCGACCCCCGGGACGGGGCGCCGCTGGAGATCGGCCGGACCAGCTACCGGGTCAGCAAAGCAATGCGGCAATGGCTCAGGCTGCGGGACGGCAAATGCCCCTTCCCCGGCTGCAACAACCCATCCCCGGACAACGAGGCGGACCATATTCTCGCCTGGGGCCAGGGCGGCCCCACCGGGGTATCGAACCTGGGACAGCCCTGCCCGAAGCACCACAAACTCCGCCACACCAGCGGCTGGAAACCCACCCCGGCCAGCAAAACCGAACCACCCGGCTGGATCTCACCCACCGGCCGCCACTACAAAAGCGAACACCAGGACTGGGAACCACCCCACTGGCCAGACGCCGCCGTGCCGAAAAGCATCCGCGCCTTCGATGACCTCCTCGACCAATGGGAACCAACCGAAGACCTCTCCGGAGTACCAACACTGCCGGACGACCTTTCCCACATCTGCCCCCCGCCCGACGAACCACCCTTCCCCCATGAACTATTTCAAGACGAGATTCCCGAAGAGACCTTCGCGGACTGGTTCCTGTCCCGAGACAACCCACCCGACGACCCGCTACCGGAAGAACCCCTCCCGGACACCATGCGCAAGGCGAACGTGGGCGTCACGTGAACGATCCTGAGGAGGACCGTGGGGTGTTGCAAGCAGCTGCCCAACTTTCCCCAACGCACGCGGGCCGCTAGATTCATCAGCAAGATGACTAACTCACGCGCGCCAATTCATGCAACGGCCTACTGGACTACCGCCCGGGAACACGGCGAGCTCCGGCCGGAGGAGCTCGACGCCCCCGGCAAGGGTGAGGCCCTGGTCCGCACCTTGTACTCGGGGATCAGCAAAGGCACCGAGATGGTGGTCCACCACGGTTCGGTCCCGCCCCGGGTTGCAGAGGCGATGCGGGCCCCGCACCAGGAGGGGAACTTCCCGGGCCCAGTGAAATTCGGCTACCTGTCGGTGGGCATCGTAGAGGAGGGGCCGGAGGAGTGGATCGGCCAGCGCGTGTTCTGCCTCAACCCGCATCAGGACCGGTACGTGGTGGCGTTGGATGCCCTCACCAGGATCCCGGACAACGTACCGTCACCGCGTGCGGTCCTGACGGGAACAGTGGAAACAGCGGTCAACGCCCTGTGGGAGGCCGGCCCGCGCCTGGGGGACCGCGTGGCCGTTGTGGGTGCAGGCCTGGTGGGCGGGATGGTTGCCGCCCTGCTGAGGACGTTTCCGCTGCAGCGCCTCCAGCTCGTGGACCTGGACCCGGCGCGGAAACGGCTGGCAGACACCGTAGGCGTGGAGTTCACCCACCCGGATGACGCCCTCGCTGACTGCGACATTGTCTTTCATTGTTCTGCTTCCCAAGAAGGCCTGGAGCGCAGCCTCCAGCTGGTGGGTGATGAGGGTGACGTCATCGAAATGTCCTGGTACGCCAACCGCGAGGTCACGCTGCCGCTGGGGGAGGACTTCCACGCCCGCCGCCTCTCCATCAGGGCCAGTCAGGTGGGAGTGGTGGCGCGCGCACGCCGGCACCGCAGGACTAATGCCGACCGCCTGGACCTGGCCGTATCCCTCCTGGCGGATCCGGTGTTTGATGCGTTCCTCACCGGATCGTCTCCGTTCTCCGAACTCCCGGGTGTAGTGCAGGAACTCGCAGGCGGCAGGCTCGACGCTCTGTGCCACGTTATCGAGTACCCCCACGACGAAGACTCACAAAAAGCCGAAGCCGACCCCAAAGACCAAGCCCCCAGAGATCAGAGGTAGCCATGTTCAGCCTGACCGTCCGCCGCCATTTTATGATCGCCCACAGCCTTCCCCGGGAGGCTTTCGGCCCTGCCCAGGCCCTGCATGGGGCCACCTTTGTCGCAGAGGTGACGTTCCGCCGTCGGACGCTCAATGACAACGCCATCGTCCTGGACATCGGTGCCGCGGGCACCCTCATCGAGGAGGTGCTGGCCGGCCTGAATTACCGCAACCTGGACGAGCACCCGGATTTCGAAGGCAAGCTCAGCACAACCGAGGCGCTGGCTGAGTACATTGCGCAGTCCGTTGCGGAAAAGCTGAAGGAAGACGACGACGGCGGCCAGCTCGCCGGCATCGACGTCACCTTGCGGGAGAACCCCGACGCCTGGGCCACCTACTCGCTGGACCTTCCCGCCGCCTGATCCCATGCGCCCCCTTCGGCTGCTTGTGCCCGCCAACATCCGCCACAACTCCGGCGGCAACGTCTACAACGCCCGGCTGGTGGAGGGACTCAGAGCCTTGGGCGCGGCGGTGGACGTCATCCCCGTCCCAGGTTCCTGGCCCGAGTCCACTGCAAAAGAACGACGCCGGCTGGGCAGCCTTGTCGGAGCCTGGGAACCGGAAGCAGGACCCGGGGAACCAGTGGCCATCGTGGACGGGCTCATCGCCGTGGGCGTCCCGGACGAGCTTGAGTTCGCGGCGAAGGCCGGGAAGCAAACGTGGGTGCTGGTCCATATGCCCGTGCCCGAAGAGTCCGGAGACGAGTCCCTGGAACGTGAGGCCCGGGCCCTTCGCGCTGCCTCGGGAGTCATCTGCACGAGCAGTTGGGCGGCTGACGTCCTGAAAAAGCGGCACGGATTGCGGGGACTGCGGGTCGCCCTGCCCGGGACTGACAGGGCGCCGCTGGCGGAAGGCTCCGTTCCGCCCCACATCACTACCGTGGCCGCGCTGCTGCCGAACAAGGACCAGGTGCTGGTGGTCGAAGCCCTCGCCCTTATCCGGGAACTCGAATGGACGGCGGCGCTGGTGGGTTCGGACCAGGCGGACCCGGACTACGCCGGGCGTGTGCGGACAGCTGTAGCCGCACACGGACTGGAGGGCCGTATCCGGATTGCCGGGGAACGTAAGGGGCAGGATCTCGAAGCCGAATGGAACCGCTCGGACCTGAGCGTCCTGGTTTCCAGGGCTGAGGCGTTCGGCATGGTGGTCACGGAAGCGCTGGCACATGGAATCCCAGTGGTGGTGCGTGCAGGGACAGGTGCCGTGCAGGCCCTGGGGTTTGCGGCGCCGGAACAACGCAAAAGCGGAACGCTGCCTGGAACAGCAGTGCATTTTCCGGGAACTGACGGCCCAAAAGGCGACAGCCCGGAAGGCCCCGCCCTCCTCGCGGCCGTGCTGCGGGCCTGGCTGCAGGACACAGGCACCAGCGACGCGTGGCGGGCGGCAGCCGTGGAAACACGGAACAGGCTGCCGGGATGGGATCAGCCGGCCCGGCTTGTACTGGAAGCAGTCTCCAAGAGCGGGCCCCAAGATAGATCGGCGCAGTCCTAAGGCTGGAGAACGGGCCGCCTAAATCCCCGTGCGGTGCCCCACAAAAAAGTCCCGCAACAGCCCGCCGCACTCTGCCTCGCGCACCCCACCGTAAACCTCAACCCAGTGATTGAGCCGGCGCTCGCGCAGTACGTCAAACACAGAACCCGCCGCCCCGGCCTTCTCATCCCACGCCCCAAAAACCACGCGGGGAATCCGCGCCAGGACAATGGCACCGGCGCACATGGCACACGGTTCCAGCGTTACCACCAGCGTGCAGTCGGCCAGCCGCCAGCCGTCCCCGCTGCCGCCGCCGGCCAGGGACAGCTCCCGCAGCCGCGCAGCCGCTTCGCGGATGGCCACCACCTCGGCATGGGCGGTGGGGTCTCCCAGCTCCTCCCGCTGGTTCCGTCCCGAGCCCAGGACGCCGCCGTCGGGCCCTATGACCACGGCGCCGATGGGAACGTCCTCCGTCACCAGGGCACGGCGTGCTTCCGCCAGGGCAAGGCCCATCCACTCGTGGTGATTCTTTTCTGCGGAGACCATGGCTCAATGATAGTTTCGAAGGATACCCAGAGGCCGTGACGTACATCCGCCGGGAGGCATAATGAGCACCGTCAGAGAACGCGTGGAGACGTGGATCAAGCCGTATGCCGCCCTGTGGCTGACCATGATCCTCGGCGGAGCCCTGGTGCTCACCCTGGCATTGCTGGGCGCCGAGGTCTACTCCAACGTGGTGGATGACGAAGGGCTTGCCAGCCTTGATATTCCTGCCCTGGAATATTCGCAGACGCTGCGGAATCCGGAAGTGGATGCCCTCGTCACCGGTTTCACCAACGTGGGCGGCGGAATCGGCATGCCCATCCTGGCCAGTATCCTCACCGCCTGGCTGACTTTCCTGAGCCGGACGTGGCGTCCCATCGTCCTGGTGGGCGGTGCGGCGCTCGTCTCCACGCTGGCCACCACGTACGGCAAGCGCCTCGTAGGCAGGACCCGCCCCGATCATTCAGAGGCAGTGCCGCCTTACGAAACCTCGCCATCATTCCCCAGCGGCCACACCCTGAATACCACCGTGGTGATCGGCGTCCTGGTCTACATCATGTGCCTGCAGTTCCAGATCCTCTGGGCCAGGATCACAGCCATCACGGCCGGCGCCATCTTCATCGTCGCCATGGGGTTGAGCCGCGTCTTCCTCGGGCACCACTGGCTGACGGACGTGATGGCTGGATGGGTCCTGGGACTCGCCTGGGTCTGCATGGTCATCCTTGCCCACCGGCTGTTCCATCTCATCCGCAGGCGCGAGCACGCCGGACCTGCCCCCACCTTCGAGCATCCCGTCATCCGCGAGGACCACAGCGGCGAAACGCAGCAGGGCGCGGGCACGGCAGAGTACGACGGCGGCACGTCAGGAAGGAGCGACGGCGGCTCCTCCCGGAGGGCCCCAGGCAGCTGACGCTTGGGGAAGTGCCGAACAACCGGGTGGTAGTTTTGACCCATGCGCACTCTCGTTGTGGACCACCCCCTGGTCGCCCATAAGCTCACCGTCCTGCGGGACAAGAACACTCCGTCCCCGGTCTTCCGGCAGCTGACGGAGGAGTTGGTGACCCTGCTCGCGTACGAGGCCACCCGTGAGGTCCGCACTGAACCCGTCACCATCGAAACCCCGGTCAGCACCACCGTGGGTACCGCGTTCACCAAGCCCACCCCGCTGGTGGTTCCCATCCTGCGCGCCGGGCTGGGCATGCTCGAGGGCATGACCAAACTCGTTCCCACCGCGGAAGTCGGCTTCCTTGGCATGGCCCGCGACGAGGAAACCCTGGACATCATCACCTACGCCGAGCGCCTTCCCGAGGACCTCACCGACCGGCAGATCTTCGTCCTGGACCCCATGCTGGCCACCGGCGGTACCCTCCGCGAAGCCATCAAGTTCCTCTTCAAACGCGGCGCGTCGGACGTGACCTGCATCTGCCTCCTGGCCGCACCGGAGGGCCTGGCCAAGCTGGAGGAAGAACTCTCCGGCGCGAACGTCACCATCGTCCTGGCTTCCATCGACGAAAAGCTCAACGAGAAGTCGTACATCGTTCCCGGTCTCGGGGACGCGGGCGACCGTCTCTACGGCATCGCCGGGTAGCCCACAACCCTTTTCCATTCCACGTCCCGCCGCTAGCCTGTGCGGATGGACTGGAAACTGGAACTTGTGTTTGTCCCTGTATCGGACGTGGACCGCGCCAAGGATTTCTACGTCAACAAGGTGGGGTTCAACGCGGACTTTGATGAGCGTCCCTCGGACTCCATCCGCTTTGTGCAGCTGACGCCCCGCGGCTCAGCCTGCTCGATCTGCATCGGGGAAGGGCTCAGTGACGCGCCTCCCGGCACCGGATCGAACCTTCAACTGGTGGTCAACGATATCCACGCCGCCCACAAGCATCTGAAAGACAACGGGGTGGACGTCAGCGACGTAGACGTGCAGGCTTGGGGCCACTTCGTGTACTTTGCCGATCCCGACGGCAACAGGTGGGCCGTCCAGTACATCCCGGGGCGCGAAAGCTGACATTCAGCGGGCAGAATATCACCCGGTTTGCTCCAGCGGGCGCCGACGTGGCGGCACTGACGGCGGAACTCGGGGCGATGGAACGCGTCCGGACCGAAGGCATTGTGGCCCTGCACGGCGCCGCCCGGGCCGAAGACCCGACCGTTATTTCTTTCCGGCTCTAAGATCTGCCACTACCTTGGCAATACGCCGGGACCGCGTCTCGGGCGTCTTGGCCTCGCCCAGCGGCTCTACATACCGCCTCTGCGCGCTGTAGCTCAGCGTTGAGTAAAACTCCGCGGCAGCCGGTTCTGCCGCCATCGCTGCCGCGAGGTCCTCGGGGACTTCCACGATGCGGGGTTGCGTGTCCAGCCCCAGGTCCACTTCAACGGTGTCGCCGGCGGATACTCCGACGAAGTCCCGGTTTGCTGCGCTCAGGGAGATCAGGTTCTGCCCGCCCATCACCGCGACGCTGCTCCGGTAGCTCTTGCCGTTGATGGTCACCACTACTGGTGGCCGCTTGCCCGCATCCAAGGCTGCAAGGACTTCTCCGGGAACTTCAATGCCGGTCTTGTTTCCGCTGCCCTGGATGGTGGTGGTGAACTTCATGGATCACAGTATGCCGGGCCGCCTGCTTCTCCAACAGGTGCCGCCGCCGCGGCACGGGTCCGTGTGGCTTAGTACCAGTTGTTGGACAGGTGGAAGTTCAGCGCGCCGCAGGGGGACTGGTAGCGCTCCTGGATGTAGTTCAGGCCCCAGTTGATCTGCGTGCGGTAGTTGGTGAGGTAGTCCGCACCGGCGCTCGCCATCTTTTCAGCGGGCAGCGACTGGACGATGCCATACGCGCCGCTGCTGGGGTTGGTGGCCGTGGTGGTCCAGTCGGACTCCTTGTCCCACAGGGTCACCAGGCACTGCATCTGGTCCGGAGCCCAGCCGTAGCTGGCAAGCTGCCCTGCAGCGTAAGCCTGGGCGCCGGCGGGGTCGTTGACGGCGACGACGGGTGCAGGCTCAGGAGCGGCGGCAGGCGCCGGGGCAGGCTCGGGAGCCGGGGCCGGGGCCGGAGCCGGGGCGGGTGCCGGTTCGGCTGCGGGTGCCGGCGCGGGCTCTGCGGCCTGCGGGGCCACCGCGATCTCTTCTGCAGCCGGGGCAGGCGCAGGGTTGGCCTGGATTTCGCTCTTCTCGATGCTGAGGTTGGACTGGGCTGCGGCCGCCTGGGTTTCCGTGGCGGAGACCCGGAGGCTGGACTCGGTAGCCTGTCCGGCCGCTCCGACTCCTACCAGGAGTGCAGCGGATGCGGCAAAGACAGCGGCGCGCTTGCCAATGAAGGGGACTTTTCCGGCCTTGCGGCCAGTGTGGGATGCAGCCTCGGAATTCGGGCGCGGTTTAGCAAGGAACTTGGACATGATGGATCGCCTCTCACACCTGCGGAGTTAGCTGTCGGGTTCGGATGAGGGCATCCGGCCGCACGGAAAATACACGTGCGTGCTTAACCCCAAGGGCAGTTATTGCCCGGGACTGTGGGTCCCCCGCCTCTGCCGTTGTGCTCAAGCGGAATCCGGGAAGCGGCAGAGCTTGGCGTCATCCGGATATGGGTTCCCGTCGGGAACCTCACCCAATCGACGGTACAGGAGTGCGGCGCTTAAGTCACATTTTGGTAACAGAGATCACGACGGCGGCGCGTCACGTTGCTATGGCAGCTGCGGAAGTGGGAGCTGAAGGGCGAATTGTGTGCGCCCAGGCTGTGACGTCACCGTTACCCTTCCGCCGTGTGCCTCGACGATGGACTCCACGATGGACAATCCCAACCCGCTAGTGCCTTCGGCAGCGGAGGTGCCGGCCTGGTGGGCCGCGCCCTTTCGTGCCGCGTCTGCGCGGGCGAAGCGTGAAAACACATGGTCCACGAACTCCGCAGGTATGCCACCGCCGTCGTCCGTTACCGTTACTACCGCCGCGCCTTCAGGCGACGTGCCCACGCCTGTCACCACCGTGGTTCCGGCAGGAGTGTGCTTGCGTGCGTTGGACAGCAGGTTCATCAGCACCTGCCGCAGCTGTGAAGCGTCACCGTTGACCACTACCGGCTCGCCCGGAAGCTCCAGCCGCCAGTTGTGCCCGGGCGCCATCACCTTTTCATCGCTGACACCCTCAATCACCAGCTGCGTCAGGTCCACTTCAGTGAGCTTGAGCGGCTGGCCCTCATCGAGGCGGGCAAGCAGCAGCAAGTCTTCCACCAGGGCGGTCATCCGCTCCGACTGGCTCTGCACGCGCGCCAGCGATTTTTTGCCGTCGGGGGAGAATTTCTCCGTCATCCGCATCAGCTCGGTGTAGCCGCGGATGGCCGTCAGGGGAGTGCGCAGTTCGTGCGAGGCGTCGGCCACAAACTGCCGCACCTTGGTCTCGCTCTTCTGCCGCGCCTGCAGCGCGTTGGCCACGTTGTCCAGCATCAGGTTGAGCGCGTGGCCCACGCTGCCCACTTCCGTTCCCGGATTGGAGTTCGACGGCGGGACGCGCACCGCAAGCGCCACCTCGCCGGCATCCAGGGGCAGCCGTGAAACGCGGGTGGCCACCTCTGACAATTGCTCGAGCGGTTTCATGGTGCGCCGGATCAGGACGGTCCCCACCAGCCCGATGAGCAGCAGGCCGCCCGAGGAGACGAACACAAAGGTCCACACCAGGGAGGCGAGCGTACTTTGCTTCGCGGCGAGGGGGAGTCCGGTCACCAGCACATCGCCAAAGTTCGTTCTCACGGCTATCAGCCGGTATTCGCCGTTGGAGAGGGCGCGGTCCCCTGGCTGCGCGTCCGTTGCCAGGTCGAGCAGGGCCTGCTTGTCCTCCGCCGAAAGCGCCGACCGGGTGGTGTCCGAGGCTAGAAACCCGGCACTGTTGACCTGCCCGTTGAGGATGCGGGCGTTCAGGGTTCCCACGCTCTGGCCGCGGGCGTCCAAGGGGTCCCTTCCGTTGAAGCCGCCCATGGGTGGGCGGCCAGGATCGTTCGACCGGTCCGCGGCCTGGCTGAGCTGTTCGTCCAGCTGGCGGGTGAGGAATGCGTCCATGGAGGCGTAGCTGGCCACGCCCACCGCGCCGCAGATGGCGATCAGCAGGGTCATGGCGAGGAGGATGAGGCGGCTTCGCAAGTGCCAGGTGCCGGGCTTGAGCCAGCTCCGGGGGTGGGGCGCGGCCGGTTGTGACGCCATGGTGCGCCTACTCCGCGGGCTTGATGACGTATCCGGCGCCGCGCACGGTATGGATCATGGGCGGGTGCACTGCATCCACCTTCTTGCGCAGGTAGGAGATGTAGAGCTCTACGATGTTGGCCTGGCCGCCGAAGTCGTAGTCCCACACCCGGTCCAGGATTTGGGCCTTGCTGATCACCCGCTTGGGGTTCTCCATCAGGTAGCGGAGGAGCTCGAACTGGGTGGCCGTGAGCTGGAGTTCCTCACCGGCCCGGGTCACCTCCCGGGTGTCGACGTTCAGGACCAGGTCGCCCACCACCAGTTCAGCCGTATCCATGGCAGCCACGCCGGAGCGCTGGACCAGCCGGTGCAGCCGCAGGAGGACTTCCTCCATGCTGAACGGTTTGGTGACGTAGTCGTCGCCGCCGGCGGCAAGGCCCACGATCCGGTCCTGCACGGCGTCCTTGGCTGTCAGGAACAGCGCGGGGACCTCGGGTGCGAAGGCGCGGATCCTTCCCAGCAGTTCAACGCCGTCGAATCCGGGGAGCATAACGTCCAGGACCAGGACATCCGGGCGGAAGTCCTTCGCAAGCTTGACGGCCTCGGGTCCATCGGCGGCGATGGCCACGGACCAGCCGGCCATGCGCAGGCCCATGCTCATGAGTTCTGAGAGGCTGGGCTCGTCGTCCACCACCAGGGCGCGGATGGGGGAACCGTCCGGGTGGGAGAGCTGGGGGAGATTGTTTGTCATGGAGTGCGGGGTGGCCATGGAACAACTCTCCGATCACTCGTTTAGCCAGGGCTTTGGGGTTCCTGTGTCCTGGCTGTGAATGCCAGCCTAGCCAGCTCCGAGGCCAAAAGTGAGTGGAGCCGCCTGGCCGGGCAGGAGTCCTTCGATTCTTCGCGGCGGGTGCGTTCACTCAATCGGGGGCAGACCGGGCGAAATTTTCTTTGCGGCGGCGGGGTGTCGCTGGACAGATGTGCCCCGAGGCAGGGGTCATTTTGGTATTGGACATGCAATTGAAGAAAAAGGGGCAGCTTGAGGGTTTAGCCGAATTAAGTTCCTTCGATGGGCCATCGAACGGCTCGGAGCTGGATAATGAATGACGTTCTGCAAGCACTCCAGAATCGTGATCTGCGCCACAAAGGAGGATTCTGTCTCATAATGCGGACTAATCGGTCCATTGTTACTTGCAAGTTAGCATTGTTACGCTGCACACTCTCATTGTGAACAAGAACTCAACAGCACCTGCAGCCGCAGACTATTGGCCCAGCACATCCGCTGCTGCCGACATGCGCTGTTGTCGAATGTACGCCTGACCTTCCCACCCCTCGAAGTTCTCCAGGCATTCGCCCCCCAGCCCAGCGTCGGGCGTCCCTCCCCAGTTCCATTGCGGGGAACCCCAGCATTCGAGCCGCGATGGCGGCCATTCACATTGAGGTAAGCATCCATGTCAGTTGCATCCGGATACGTCCACATTTCTGTCCGTAACGCCGCCAAGGCAGGCCAGCCCTCCGGCCTCCGCCCCGGATTCGCACCGCGCCCGTCGCTTGCGCCCACAACACCCGGAAGCAGCTTTCCCGCCTCTGGCTATGCACCCCAGGGCTACAACCCCAACTCTTACGGCCAGCTCCGCGCCGTGACCCCGGCCGATTCCGCGCCGGTCACGGCCCCGACTCCCGTTGTCGCCGGGCCCAGCGCCGTCCGCCCTGTCGCCAACGACAACGTAGCCCGCGGCTTCGTCCTCTACATGGGCATCGATGAGGAAACCGCAGCCGCTGCAGGTACCTCCATCGCCAAGCTCGCCCAGGAAATCCGCGCCTACGCCCAGTCCCTGGTCTCCGGTGCAGAAAGCTACGCCGCTGTGGCAGTGGCCCCCGCCGGAACGCCCGGCTCAGCGCTCGACGTCGTCCGTTCTACCTTCGGTGACCCCACCGTCAACACCCGGCAGCGCACCGAAACCCCGCGACCGCAGCAGCCCCAGGAACCGCGCCCGTCCGGCGTCCTGATCGACCTTGCCCGCCGCGAAGTCCACCTCGACGGCGAATCCCTGAACCTGACCTTCAAAGAGTTCGAACTGCTGAACTACCTCGTGGAAAACGGCACCCGCACCGTGGGCCGCGACGAACTGCTCGAAGGCCTGTGGCGCAATGCCGAAGAAGTGCCCAACGAGCGCACCATCGACGTCCACATCCGCCGCCTCCGCTCGAAGCTTGGCCGCCTCGCCAACACCGTGCGCACCGTCCGCGGCCAGGGCTACCGGTTCTACGAGCACCCCGAAGTTGTTGTCTGGGCCGCTCCGGAATACTCGATCTAGGACTCCTGTTCTCACGCCTTAAGGCGGCACGATCCCTCTGCGCCTGCGCTCGTCCCTCGCGCGACAACGGCGCTTTCGGGATGTGCCGCCTTTGGCGTTACCCAGCCTCTCCGAGCATTTGGCCTCCGCGGCTGGTTGATGGCGTGCTGGTCGTGACGTTGTGGGGCGTCCCAGGCTATTGGGGCGCGCTATAGGCTTGGGCCATGAGTGAGCACCATCTTCGACGCCTTGTGATCATGCGCCATTCCAAGGCGGATTGGCCCGGCGGGGTGGCTGACCATGAGCGCCCGCTGGAGGAGCGGGGGCACCGTGAGGCCCCTCTGGCCGGACGGTGGCTGCTCAAGCACAACATCGTTCCCGACTTCATCCTGTGCTCCAGCGCCCTGCGCACCCGCCAGACGTGCACGTGGGTGTGCTCCGAGCTGGGGGACAAGGCACCCACGCCCAAGCTTGAGGACGGCCTGTACGCCGCCTCCGCCCTCCGGATGCTCACCGTGGTCAACCACGTCCCGGACACGGTCACCACACTCATGCTGATCGCTCACCTGCCCGGCGTGCAGGACTTGGCCATGCACCTGGCCTCACGCGACTCCGACCACGACGCCTACATGGACGCCGCCACAAGGTACCCCACCAGCGCCCTCACCGTCCTCGAGACCGGGAAATCGTGGGCTGAGCTTGACGGCCAGGATGCCCGGATCACCAGATTCAAGGTGCCGCGGGCGCACTGACGCCGGTTATTTCTTCGGGGCCGGGCGCCGTGAAGGCTGCCGCGTGGAACCCTGCCGGGCTGCACTCTGGCTCCCCGCACTCTGGCCGCCCGAGCCCTGCCGGGTTGCACTTTGCCTTGGGGGCACCTGCCGGGCGGACGACGTCGGCTGGCGCACCGGCGTGCGTCCGGCGGAGGAGGTACGTGGCTGCGGTGCTCCTGGCGCGCCCTGGCGCCGTACAGGAGCCTGGCCCCGCGCACTGGCGGCAGGCCGCGAGGAAGCGCGTGCAGGAGCAGCACGCCCGATGGACCCCTGCCGGCCCGGCCACACAGCGCCAATGAACAGCGATGCCAGCGCCGTCGCCATCGACAGGGCGGCCAGGAAGAAGTAGTTGTCCGGGTCGTCGGTGGGCAGCGGTGTACCAAAGATCGAGGATTCATCGGTGAAGGCCAGCTCCCACGTGCTCAGAAAAGCGAGCGACCCGGCAACGGCCAGGCTGGTGGACAAGCCGGCGATCGCCAGCATCACGTAGCGCCGCCGCCGGAGGACCTCCATGATGCAAGCTACATAAGCCAGCCCCAGCACGCCCAGAAACGCCACGAATACAGGCTCGGCCAGGGTCATGCCCGTCAGGATCAGGAGCCCCGCAGCCACAATGCCGGTGATGACGGCAAACTTTCCGCTGATCCCCATATGACGCATGTTCACCATCATCCCCGAGGCGGGGCATCCCTCAGCACGTAGCCGCGCATAATGGCCATGATCGCTGCAACGCTTTGATTACGGGTCCGCTCCGGGTTGTACGTCTGCCGGTCCAGGCCCACCACAAAGCAGGCGCCGAAGATCGCGGTTTCCAGGCTGCCGCGGGACACCGAGGGATCCACCGGGTAAACCCTGGCAACCTTTTCCACTGCCTCGCCAATAACTTCCAGGAGCTCGGCGCGGAGGAGGGTAAACGTTCCCTGCCATTCGCTGGGTGTCCGCCAGTTCTCGCTGACCCACAGGCGTGCGAAGGAGGGGTATTCGGCCATAAAATCCATGGCTTGCCCGATCATGGCTTCCATGGCCAGCAGGGGATCAGAGGCGGGAGCCGCAGTGCCCGCCTCTGCCTGCGGGCCCAGGAGCCGTCCCTTGAGGATATCGACGCCGTGCCGCAGCAGCTGCGCGATGAGGTCCGATTTGCTGCCGAAGTTGTAATAGACCGTTCCCTTGGAAACGCCGGCGGCCGCGGCAATTTCATCAACGGTGACACCCGCCGCTCCGCGCTCGCCGATCAGCTCCATCGAGGCGTCGAAGAGCTTCTGCCGGGTGGCTGTGGTCCGGGCCGGACGCAGCTTTTTCGCCGGCTCCGGATCCGCTGGTTCGTGGGTGGAAGTCATACGGCGATCTCCGGCTGCAGCGTCTTCAAAGTCCAGAATTTCCCCTTGCGGACGGCAAGTGTGGACATCACCAGGCCCAGTGCCGTGTATCCGAGGAGGCCCAGCGCGGTGGGGAGGATCATCGACAGGTCGGCGCCATAGATCAGATGCCGCATCCCGGTCACCACGTAGCCCATGGGCAGGATCTCGTGCACCACATGCAGGGGCTGGGGAGTGGTCTGCCAGGGGAATGTGCCTCCCGAGGAAACCAGCTGCAGCACCAGCAGGATCAGCACCACCAGCTTGCCGGGGGAACCAAGGAGCGCCACGATTCCCTGGATGATGGCGCTGAAGGCCATGGCCGCCGCCAGCATAAAGAGCCACATCAGGACCGGATGGGCCGCATCCAGGCCCAGTGCGAGGTTAACCACCAGGGTCAGGAGGGTGGCCTGCACCACGGAGACCGCGAGGAAGGGAAGCCAGCCGCCGAGCGCGATCTTCCACGATCCGGCGTTGGACGCCAGGGCCCGCCGGGTGAGGGGCCGCATGGCCTGGACCAGCATAAAGACGCCGATCCACAGGGCAAGGGTGAGGAAAAACGGAGCCAGTCCGGCGCCATAAGACCCGGCCTTCGCCTGCGAAACATTGCTGACCGCCACCGGATCTGCGATCACCCGCGACAAGTTGCTCTTCTGGGCATCATCAGGGTTGGGAACCTGCCCCGCGCCCTTGCCGATTTCGTCCGCAAGGGTCCGTGAACCGTCGGCAGCCGCCCCGGCCCCCTGCTCGAGCTGCGCCGCGCCGTCGTCCACTTTGTGCGCTCCCTGGGCCAGTGCCGCGGCGCCGTCCACTGCTGCCTGCTCGCCGGTAGCCAGGGTTGCCGCGCCGGTGTGGAGCTGGTCGGCGCCGCCGGAGGCCTGCACTATGGCTTCCTTCAAGGCCGGGGTGGCTGCGGCAAGCTGGGCGGCCCCCACGCTGACAGCCTCGGACCCGTCGGCCAGTTGCTGGATCTGGGCGGCGTCGGTCTGGATCTTTGTCTTGGCAGCTGCCACCGGGTTCGAAGCGGCAGCCGCATCAAAGTCGGCCAGGATGCTGTCCGCCTGGGCCTGAGTAAGAACACCGGCTGCGATGAGCCGGTTGTTTGACTCCACTACCCGGGTGCGCAGGCCCTGGTCCGCCGCTTCGAGCTGCGCCGTGACGTCCTGGACCTTGGTGTTCAGCTGGGCGTTGCCGGCAGCCACCTGCGCGGCGCCTGCCGCCAGGGTCTGAGTATCGCTGGGCAATGTTGCCGTCTTGTCCTTGAGGACGGACAGCCCGCTGCTCAGCTGGCCTGCGCCGTCGGTCAGCTGGTTGGCGCCGTCACGAAGCTTCAGCTGCCCGGCGTAAAGCTCGTCGGATCCGCTGGCCAGGCTGGTGGTCCCCTCGTGCAGGGTTGCTGTACCGTCCCGGAGGGCGGCCACTCCGCCGGCAAGCTGGCCGGCACCGTCGGCTGCCCTGACCATCTGGGTGTGGATGGTGCCAAAGCCGGTGAGCAGCTGGTTGGCCGTCTCTTCGCCCACATCTGCCGCTACGGTGCTGTGCACCGAGGTGGTCAGCTTGTCCACGATGGTGCTCAGCAGATAGTTGTTTGCGTCGTTGGTGGTGACGTTGAGCATCGCCTGGCTGGCGGAGTCGAAGCTGCCGGGGGAGACGAGGTGGGCCGAGAAGTCCTCCGGGATCTTCAGGGCGAAGGCGTACTTGCCGCTGCTGACCCCCTCATCGGCCTGCTGCCCGCTGGACACCGGGATCCAGTGGAAGACATTGCCCTCCACCAGGCTGTCGGCGACTTTCGTGCCCGCCTGCAGCTGCGTCCCGTCGCTGGCGGTGGCGCCGGCGTCCTCAACCACCAGGGCCGCGTCGATCTGGTCCAGGTTGCCGTAGGGATCCCAGTTGGCGTACAGGTACACCGCGCCGTACAGCAGGGGGACCATGGTGAGTGCGAGGATGGTCAGCTTGGGCAGCAGCCCGCCGGTCATCCGCTTGAGCTCCGAGCGGGCGAGCCGCAATACAGTCACTTGGCATCCTCGGTCTCTAATTCAATGTCTTGGGCTGCCGCACGGGCCTCAGGCGCTGCCCGGCTTCCGCTGGGTGCTTTCTCGGGCGCCCCCGTTTCATTCCTGAGCGCTTGGGCGGGGGTTTCCGCGTTGCCGATGGTGGCGAAGGAGCCAGACCACGACGGCGGCAGGGCAGCTACGGTTGCAACGACGGCAAGCGGCCTCCCGGCGTCGGCCGCCAGCTGCTCAAGGCGCGGCAGCCAGTTGGCGGCGTCGGCAGTGTGCCGGTCGGGGGAGTCCACCACCAGCAGGTCCGTGTGCGGGTTCGCCAGCGCCAGGGCCGTCAGGAGTTCCAGCCTGCGCAGCGGGTCCAGCTGCTCGATCCACTGGTCCGCGATGTCTTCGAAGCTGTTCACCTTGAGCCACGGACTGCTGAGCAGCGCTCCGCGGTAGCGGCGGGGAATCAAGGCGAGGTCCTCCGTAACGAGGTCGCGGACGCTGAGGTGGCGCTCGGGCTCATTGACGCCGGGAGCATCGACGAGGGCGCTGGCCATCCGGACCTGCCGGATGCCGCGGCTGCCGTCCCAGCTGACGGATCCGGTGGTGGCTTTCATCCGGCCGCTGAGCACCAGTGCCAGCGCGGTGCGGTGGTCCTGCCGTTCTCCGGACACGAGGACCAGTTCACCCCGTCTGGCCTCGAGCGAGGTATCCGGAAGCAGGGGGTCGCGGCGGCCGCGGACATGGAGCTGCTGGGCAGAGAGCAAGAAAGGCCTTTCACGGACGGTTGCTCCCTCCAGTGTATCCAAACTGACCGGTCAGTTCAAATAACTAAAGCCCGTACTTTTCGAGAAGTCGCAGCCAGACTTCGCTGATGGTGGGGTAGGAGGGAACAGCGTGCCACAGCCGGTCCAGCGGCACTTCACCCACTACTGCGATGGTTGCTGCGTGCAGGAGCTCCGCCACATCCGGCCCGGCAAAGGTGGCTCCCAGCAGGACCTGGCGGTCTTCATCAATCACCAGCTGGGCCCAGCCCTCATAGTTCTCCGAATGGAGTGAGGACCCCGCCACCTGGATGGGGAGCTCCACGGAGGAGGCGTTGTAGCCGTCTTTTTGGGCCGTTTCGAGGGTACGTCCCACGGCGGCAAGCTCCGGATCGGTGAACACAACGCCTGGCACGGCGTGCTGGTTGGCGGTCTGGGCAAAACGGCTCCAGTCCCTGGCAACGCCGGTCAGCTCCCCCTTGGCGCGGGCGGCAATGGCGTCCCCGGTGGCACGCGCCTCGTACTTGCCCTGGTGCGTATAAAGGTTCTTGCCGGCAGCGTCACCCACGGCATAAAGCCAAGGCTCTTCGCCGGGGGCTCCGTCAACCAGGCCTGAATTGTCCGTGCTGAGTCTGAGGTGTCCTGCTTCATCGGGCTCAAAGCCCACGCTCTCCAGCCCCAGCCCCTCCAGGGCGGGGTGGCGTCCCGTGGCCAACAGGACCCGGTCCGCTGCCACGCGGGAACCGTCGGCAAGCTGCAGGCTGAAGGAGCCGTCGTCGTTCTCGCTGATGCTGTCCGTGGCGGTGTTGAGCCGGAGCTCCACGCCGTCAGCCCGCAGCCCTGCTGCGACCAGCCTGGCAGCCTCCGGCGGAAAGTTTCGCAGCAGCCCGCTGCGCGCCACAAGGGTCACGCTGGAACCCAGCCTGGCGAAGGCCTGCGCCAGTTCCGTTCCGGCAACGCCGCCGCCGAGCACCACCAGGCGGCGAGGAACTTCCTTGGCGGAGGTAGCCTCGCGGGTTCCCCACACCTGCACGTCCTCCATGCCTTTAATGGGGGGAATGTTGGGCGCGGAACCGGTTGCCAGCACCACCGCATGGCGCGCCTGTAGCTGGTAGGAGTTGCCGTCCAGTCCGGCTACTTCCACGGACTTTGGTGCCGTCAGCCAGGCATGGCCGCGGATGAGTTCGATGCCCGTATCGTCCAGCCACTTCACCTGGCCGTCGTCCTGCCAGTTGGACGCCATATAGTCCCGATACTTCAGGACGGCTGCGGCATCAAGGGTGCGGGTAACTGCTTCCTTGGCGCCCGGCGTCGTCTGGGCCCCGTGGAGGGCTGTACCGGGACGGAGCAGGGCCTTCGACGGCATGCATGCCCAGTAGGAGCATTCGCCGCCCACCAGTTCCGCTTCCACCACCACGGCCGTAAGCCCGCCTTGGACCACCCGGTCCGCCACATTTTCCCCCACGGCGCCAGCGCCGATCACCACAACATCAAATTCGCGCAGTACTGCCTCGGGCATCATGGGGAAAGCCTACGCCGGGCGGGCTGCCGGCAAGGTTACGGCACAACGCAAAAGGTCCGCACCGGCGAACCGGTGCGGACCTTGTTTGTGCGCCCAAAGGGATTCGAACCCCTGACCTTCTGTTCCGTAGACAGACGCTCTATCCAGCTGAGCTATGGGCGCATCTCGTGTTCCTGGAGAAGAACCGCTCTCCCTGAACCTCGAATTACTTTACGCGAGGGGTGGCCGCGATGCCAAATCGGGAAGCGTGTAATCTCCGCAACTAGACCGGTATAGGTGACCTTCGTCACTTAATTGCGCCGATGTGCGGTCAAATTCCTTGATATTGCGCGGAATTGCATTTCTGCAGTCACTAAACGTCAGCATACGTCCAAAAAACTCCAGTGGTCCGGACCATAGCATTTAGCACACACCGATGAACCCGAGGAAGGGAACCGCAATGGGCGATCTGGCGCAGAAGCCGCTGCTTGATAACGCACCCACTACACATGCCGGTCTGCTGGCATGGGTCGAGGAGGTTGCTGAGCTTACGCAGCCGGACCGTATCTACTGGGTGGATGGCTCTGAAGAGGAGAACACCCGGCTCACGGATGAACTGGTGGCCGCGGGAACGCTGACCCGGCTCAACCAGGACCTCTTCCCCAACTCCTTTGCCGCCTTCTCAGATCCCGCGGACGTGGCCCGCGTGGAGGAGCAGACCTTCATCTGCTCAGAAAACAAGCACGACGCCGGCTTTACCAACAACTGGATGGCCCCGGCCCAGATGAAGGAAAAGCTCCGCGGCCTGTTCGCCGGCTCCATGCGCGGCCGCACCATGTACGTCATTCCCTTCGTTATGGGCCACCTTGACGCAGAGGACCCCAAATTCGGCGTCGAGATCACGGACAGCGCCTACGTTGTCGCCTCGATGCGCATCATGGCCCGCATCGGCACCGATGTCCTGAACCGCATTACCGAAACCAACGCCTTCTTCGTTCCCGCCCTGCACTCCCTGGGCGCGCCGCTGGAAGCCGGCCAGGCTGATGTCCCGTGGCCGTGCAACCCGGACAAGTGGATTGTCCACTTCCCCGAGGAGCGGTCCATCTGGTCCTTCGGCTCGGGCTACGGCGGCAACGCGCTGCTGGGCAAAAAGTGCTACGCCCTGCGCATCGCATCCGTCATGGCACGCGATGAGGGCTGGCTGGCCGAGCACATGCTCATCCTCAAGCTCACCTCGCCGGAGCAGAAGACGTACTACGTCTCCGCCGCCTTCCCGTCCGCCTGCGGCAAGACCAACCTTGCCCTGCTCGACCCCACCATCAAGGGCTGGAAGGTCGAAACCCTGGGTGACGACATCACCTGGATGCGGTTCGGCAAGGAAGGCGAGCTCCGGGCCGTCAACCCTGAAGCGGGCCTCTTTGGCGTCGCTCCCGGAACGGGCTGGGGCACCAACCCCAACGCCATGCGTGCCATCGCCAAGGGCAACAGCATCTTCACCAACGTGGCATTGACCGACGACGGCGGTGTCTGGTGGGAGGGCATGACGGAGGAAGTGCCCGCGCACCTGACCGACTGGCAGGGCAACTCCTGGACACCGGATTCGGACAAGCCCGCAGCGCACCCGAACTCGCGTTTCTGCACCCCGATCGACCAGATCGACATGCTGGCCGAGGAGTACCACAGCCCCAACGGCGTTGAACTGTCCGCCATCCTTTTCGGCGGCCGGCGCAAGACCACCATCCCGCTGGTCACCGAGGCCCGCAGCTGGTCCAACGGCATCTTTATGGGCGCCACCCTGTCCTCGGAAACCACTGCTGCCGCAGCAGGTGCCGTGGGTGTGGTCCGCCGCGACCCGATGGCCATGCTGCCCTTCATCGGCTACGACGCAGGCGACTACCTGAACCACTGGGTCAACCTGTCCGCCAAGGCCAACCCCGAGCGGCTGCCCAAGATCTTCCTGGTCAACTGGTTCCGCCGGAACTCCGAGGGCGGCTTCGCGTGGCCCGGGTTCGGCGACAACGCCCGGGTCCTGAAGTGGGCCATCGAGCGCCTCGAGGGCAAGGCTGATGCGGTGGAGACGCCCATCGGTTTCGTCCCAACCGGTGACGCCATCGACCTCGAAGGCCTGGACATGACCCCCGCCCAGGTGGAGGAAGCCGTCAAGGTGGATCCTGCGGAATGGGCTGCGGAACTTGCCTCCATCGAGGAATGGTTCGCGAACTTCGGCGGCTCGCTGCCGGACGCCCTCCAGTCCGAGCTTGTGAACCTGAAGTCCCGGCTGGGCTGAATCTCTTAAGTACAACGGCGTCCTGGAGTACAACGGCGGCCCCGCACCTTTTCGCTGGAAAGGTGCGGGGCCGCCGTCGTACTCTCCGGAGTTTTTGTCCAGATATGCAGGCTTCAGGGGCCTTTACGTCTGCGTATCTGGACAAAAACTCCAGGGGCGGTGGGGACTCAGCTGGCCAGCCAGATGTCCGGGCCGAACACCTCGTAGTGGATCCGCGTTGCCGGGATGCCGGCGCTGATGGCCTCATTGCGGATGTTCTTCATAAACGGCAGCGGGCCGCACAGGTACAGGGATGCATCGGCCGGAAGGTCCACCTCGCGCAGCGACATAAAGCCCGGCTTGGCCCCCGCCTCCGGCTGTTCCAGCCACAGCTGCAGTTCGGCACCGTCCAGGCGTTCGACGTCGTCCGTCATCTGGCTGCGCAGCGCCCAGTTGTCGAGGGTGCTTTCGGCATGGAGCACCAGTACCTGCCGGTCGGAACCGGCCTCGGCCAGTGACCGCAGGATCGAGGCCGTGGGGGTGCAGCCGATGCCGGCGGAGGCGAGCACCACGGGGCCGTCGCCGTCCTTGAGGGTGATCTCGCCGTACGGGTTGGAAATTTCCAGGATGTCTCCCACCTGCACACTCCTGTGGAGCACGGGCGAAACCTCGCCGCCGTCGTCAATTTTTGTCGTGAAGCTGCGGCTGGTTCCGGTTTCCCCGGAGAGGGAGTATTGCCGCACCTGGCGGAGGCCGTCCGGCAGGACCACCTTGACGCTGATGTACTGGCCGGGAAGGGCAGGCGTCACCGGGGTGGCGTCCGCCGGCTCAAGGGTGAAGGTCATGGACCCGGCGCCGGCGGGGGTTTTTGCTGCCACACGCCAAGGCATCCACATTTTGTCGTTGGCCTGGCCTGCGTAGAGCGCCTTCTCAAGCTTGATCAGCGCGTCCGCCATCAGCCAGTAGACCTCGGTCCAGGCTTCGGCGATCTCGGGCGTGATCACCTCCGCCAGGTCGTCGGCGATGGCCGCGAACAGGTGCTCGTAGACCACCTGGTACTGCGGCTCGGTGATGCCCAGGGATGCGTGCCGGTGGGCGATGCGGGACAGGACCGTCTCGGGAAGCGTGCCCGGATTGTTGACGAGGTGTGTGGCGAAGGCCGCAATGCTCCCTGCCAGCGCCTGCTGCTGGTTGCCCGAACGCTGGTTGGACCGGCTGAAAACGCCGTCCAGGAGCTCAGGGTGCTCGGCGAAGAGCCGCTGGTAGAACTTGGGCGTGATGGCGCCGATGCGCGAACCAACAAGCGGCAGCGTGGCCTCGATGACCGGGCGGGATTTGTCCGAGAGCATAGGAACTCCTGAGGTAGCGGCCGGGGCCTTCGTCCGGCCTTAGCGAATACCTGCATTAGAAATGCGTGTATTCATATCCCAATTTCTACACCTCGTAGAAGTTGGAATCAAATCGGCACCGCCGCGGTGCGACATGTGCTTTTATGCGGGGAAATCTGAGGGCAGGCGCGGTACGGCCGCCACCTACAGCCCGGGCCGGAGGCCGATCATTTCGAAGACGGGCTCCATCTGCCGGGAGACCGGAAGATCGGCGATCACGACGCCGTCGAGCTCCCGGTAAAAGGCTTCACGCGCCCGTGACAGGGCTGAGCGGAGCTTGCATTCACTGAGAAGCGGGCAGTTGCCGCCGGGAGCCACGCACTCTGCCGCGTCCGTTCGGGTATCGAGTTGCCGGAGGATTTGTCCCACCGTGGCAATCCGGCCGGCGTGGCTTAGCCGGGAACCGCCGGTCCGGCCGCGTTCAACGTCGATCAGCCCAAGTTTCCGAAGCTTGGCCATTGCCTTGCTGACGTGGTTATACGGCGTCCCCACGGTATCGGCGATGTTTTGGGTGGTGAGCAGCGTGCCGCCGGGAGCAGCGGCCAGTACCATCAGCGCCCGGAGGCTCACGTCGGCAAATGCGTTGATCTTCATAAGCCGGGCCCCGGTCTAGTCCACCCAGATGGTGGGCTCGCTGGCATCGGCCGCAAGCTCGCCGAACTGCCACGTCCGGGTCACGCCGTCGGCCGAGTATGGCAGCACGGCCGCGAAAACCTGGCCGTCACGGTGCTCCGTTGCCACATGGATGGCGTCCGACTCTTCCTCCACCAGGAGGATGTCGCAGACCACCGCGGCGGCCCGGAAATCTTCCCGGTTCTGCCGCAGCAGGGCGGTGAGGTCGCTGATCATGCCGTCGGCGTCGAAGTCGCCGTGGGAACCTTCTTCCACATCCGCCGGCGTGACGGCAACCAGCCGCACCTCACCGTCGTTCTGCACTGTCAGGGCGAAGGGCAGGAAGCCGCCGTTGCGCTGCAGCTGCTCCTGCGCGGCACTGATACCCGTCCCCAGGAGGTTCTCAAGGTCGGTGGCCGTACTTTCCGCGACGGAGTCCCGCGACGACGAATGACCGCCGGTCCCCGATCCGGAGTCCGGTTCCTTGTCCTCGGCCATCAGCAAGGCTAGGCCCGGACGATCGACAGGACGTGGTCGCGGATCCGCTCCATCGTGGGACGGTCGGTGGCCTCGACATTGAGCCGGAGGAAGGGCTCTGTGTTGGACGGGCGCAGGTTGAACCAGTAGGTGCCGTCGTTGGCCGTGAACGTGCTGCCGTCCATCGTGTCGATAGTGAGGTCTTCGCCCGCGAAAGCCACCCGCACGCGCTCCACGGCTGCTGCCTTGTCCTCGACTTCGGAATTGATTTCACCGGACGAAACGTACGGCTCGTACTCGCGGCCCAGCTCGGAGAGCGGACCGTCCTGCTCGCCGAGGGCGGCCAGGACGTGCATCGCGGCCAGCATGCCCGTGTCCGCGTTCCAGAAGTCACGGAAGTAGAAGTGGGCTGAGTGCTCGCCGCCGAACACCGCTCCTTCCTCTGCCATGACTGCCTTGATGAAGGAATGGCCAACGCGCGTGCGGACGGCCCGGCCGCCGTCGTGCTCCACGAGTTCAGCCACGGCGCGGGAAGTGAGGAGGTTGTGGATGATGGTGGGCGTTGTTTCGCCCAGTGCCTTGGCGCGGGCGATTTCGCGGCGGGCCACCATGCCGGTGATGGCCGACGGCGAGACGGGCTCGCCCTTCTCGTCGATGACGAAGCAGCGGTCGGCGTCGCCGTCGAAGGCCAGTCCGATGTCCGCGCCATGCTGGAGGACTGCTGCCTGCAGGTCGCGGAGGTTCTCCGGCTCCAGCGGGTTGGCGGGGTGGTTGGGGAAGGAGCCGTCCAGCTCGAAGTACAGGGGAACAATGTCCAGGGGCAGCTTGGGGAGCAATGCGTCGCCCAGGACCGCCGGGGTGGTCAAGCCGGCCATGCCGTTGCCTGCGTCCACCACTACCTTCAGGGGGCCTGAGCCGGACAGGTCCACGAGCTTGCGGAGGTACTCGGCGTAGTCCTTGAGGACGTCGCGGACGCTAATCTGCCCGCGCTGTTCAACGGCCGGGATGCTGCCGGTGTTCAGGTACTGCTCGGCCAGGGCCTGGATGTCCTTGAGGCCGGTTTCCGAGGAGATGGGCACGGCCCCGGCCTTGGACATCTTGATGCCGTTGTAACCGGCGGGGTTGTGGCTGGCGGTGAACGTGGCCCCGGCACGGTTGAGGTAGCCGCAGGCGAAGTAGAGTTCGTCGGTGGAGATCAGGTCCAGGAGCTCGACGTCGGCGCCGCGGGCCACTGCACCGTTGGCGAAGGCCTTGCTGAACTCGGGGGAGGAGGGGCGCATGTCGCCGCCTACCAGGATGGTCTGGCCCTGGAGCTGCAGGATATCCACGAACGCGGCCCCCACGGCTTCGACGATTTCGGCCGTGATCGACTCGCCCACGATGCCGCGGACGTCGTACGCCTTGAAGGATGCCGAGAGGTCAAAAGTCGTTGTCTGTTCGCTAGTCACGGGCTTTATCTTACGTTGGCCGTGGAGGTGCCTGTGGAGGAGAGGTTGGGGGCGCTTCATGTGACACCGGATCCCGGCGCTCCCTGATTCCGGGTGTCCACATAGCAGCCGCCTCCGGTGCCGGCTGTCAGGGGCGGCTGGGATACTGAATCAATGGTCGATAACCAGTACGCCACAGCAACTTCCGAACCTGCCTTCGATGAGTCCGTGCCGGAGGCTGCACCTTCCGCTTCCACGTCAGCAACCGCCCGGGAAGCACTTGAGGTTCTCCGCGAGCTTGTGGGGCACCCGGAGGCTGCCTTCCATGAGGGACAGTTTGAAGCCATTGAAGCGCTGGTCGACGGCGGGCGGCGGGCCCTGGTGGTCCAGCGCACCGGTTGGGGCAAGTCCGCCGTCTACTTCGTGGCATCCCTGCTGTTGCGCCGCCGCGGCGCCGGGCCCACCCTCATCGTCTCGCCGCTCCTGGCCTTGATGCGTGACCAGGTGGCTGCCGCCGCCCGCGCCGGTGTCCGCGCCGTTGCCATCAACTCCGCGAACCAGCTGGAGTGGGACACCGTCCGTCAACAGCTAGCCGCGGACCAGGTGGACGTGCTGCTGGTCTCCCCGGAACGGCTCACCAACCCGTCCTTCCGGGAAACCCAGCTGCCGGAGCTGATCCGGCGGACGGGTCTGTTGGTCATCGACGAAGCGCACTGCATCTCCGACTGGGGCCACGACTTCCGCCCTGACTACCGCCGCATCGCGGACCTGATAACCCAACTGCCGGACACCGTTCCGGTGCTGGCCACCACCGCCACCGCCAACTCCCGGGTGGTCCATGACATCGAGGAACAGCTCGGGGACGGGGTCCTCACCATCCGTGGTTCGCTGGGACGTGACTCATTGCGGATGGGCGTCCTGTCCCTGCCGGACTCGAAGCAGCGCCTGGGCTGGCTCCTGACCCACCTGGCTGACCTTCCAGGGAGCGGCATCATTTACACCTTGACCGTGTCCGCTGCCGAGGACACTGCACGGCTCCTCGCCGAGGCCGGCCACCACGTGCTGGCCTATACCGGCCGGACGGATCCGGCAGACAGGGAGCGTGCCGAGCAGCTGCTGAAGGACAACGAGGTCAAGGCCCTGGTGGCTACCTCCGCATTGGGGATGGGCTTCGATAAACCGGACCTCGGCTTTGTGGTCCACCTGGGGGCGCCGTCGTCCCCGGTGGCGTACTACCAGCAGGTTGGCCGTGCAGGCCGAGGCGCCGCCAACGCCGACGTCCTGCTGCTCCCCGGCGCGGAGGACCGGGACATCTGGCAGTACTTCGCCACTGCCTCCATGCCGTCCGAGGAGAAGGCCGCCGCGGTGCTGACCGCCTTAGGTGAGGCCGGGACCGCGCTCTCCACGGTTGCCCTGGAGGCGCGCGTGGACCTCCGCCGTACTCCGCTGGAGCTGCTGCTCAAGGTCCTGTCCGTTGACGGCGCGGTAGAGCGGGTGGGCGGCGGCTGGCGGGCCACCGGGCAGCCGTGGATCTACGACGCCGAGCGGTACCAGCGGATTGCCGAGGCGCGCGTGGACGAGCAGGACTCCATGGTGATTTACCAGGACACCGCAGGGTGCCGGATGGAATACATCACTTCCGTCCTCGACGACGAAACCGCCAAGCCCTGCGGCCGCTGCGACAACTGCGCGGGCCGGTGGTTCCCGGCCGAGATCGCAGAAGCTGCCACCGAGGCGGCCAGCCAGACGCTCAGCAGGGCAGGCGGAGTCCTTGAGGCGCGGCTCCAGTGGCCCAGCGGCATGGACCGGCTGGGCGTTCCGGTCAAAGGAAAGCTCAAGCCGGGGGAGGGCCTCGCCGAAGGGCGTGTCCTGGCACGGATGACGGACCTCGGCTGGGGTGGCGCGCTGCGGGAGCTCTTCGCCGCGGGCGCGGAGGACAGGCCCGTGGAGCCGGGCATGCTGCAGGCCTGCGTACAGGTCCTGCGGGAGTGGGGTGCCGGCGACGCCCGCACTCCGGGCTGGAGCGGCGTTGGCCGGCCGGCCGCGATCGTCAGCATTCCCTCGCGAAGCAAACCGCAACTGGTGGAGTCCCTGGCCCGCGGAATCTCGGAGATCGGGCGGATCCCGTACCTCGGCGGGCTGCAGCCCGCCCACGGCGGTCCCACCGGAGGCCGCGGCGGCAACAGCGCCTACCGGCTCGCCGGCGTCTGGGACCGCCTCGTGGTGGGGCCCGAGCTTGAGGCTGGGCTGGGTGAGCTCAACGGCCAGACGGTGATGCTGATTGACGACCTGGCGGACAGCCGGTGGACCCTGACGGTGGCCGGGCGGGCGCTACGGCAGGCGGGGGCGGGGGCTGTCCTTCCGCTCGTGCTGGCCCAGGCGGGCTGAGGCAAGGGCTGCGGTCGGGTGGGACAGGGTGACCGCGCCGGCTGGTAAAGCCGGCTTAGACCCGCTGGGCCTTGCACTGGCTGACTTCCGCCCCGGCATGGCGTGGCAGGAAGAGGCTGTCTGCCGTGCTTGCGAGCATCAGCACCGTCATCGCGAGGAAAGCCCCGCGGAATGGTCCGGCAGTGTCGCCGGGAAAGGTGCCCAGTCCGTCGAACACCCGGATCAGCAGCGCGCCCACGGCAATGCCGGCGCCGGTGGCGAGCTGCACGAGGGTGGCGGACACCGTGTTCGCGGATGTCAGCTGCGCGGGCGCGATGTCCGCGTACTGCACGGAGGCATAGGCGGAGAAGCCGATGGAGCGGAAGGCGCCGCTGCAAACCAGCAGGGCAAAAGTGACTGCCTGGGGAGTTTCGGCCGTCAGCAGTGCGCAGAGCGCGAAGGTAGCCGCGGAAGCCAGCGAAGCAAACACCAGCATCGCACGGAAGCCGAAGCGCCGGATCAGCGGTGTTGTGGCCGGTTTGATGCCGATGTTGCCGATGAACACAGCCGCCACCATCGCTCCGGCGTGCAGCGGGGACCAGCCGAAGCCGGCCTGGAACATCAGCGGCAGCAGGAAAGGAACCGAGCTGATGGTCAACCGGTAGGCGAACCCGCCGGTTGCCATCGCCCGGAAAGTGCGGGTGCTGAACACGCCAAGGTCAAAGAGCGGGTTGCGGGTCCGGCGCATCCACAGGACAGCGCAGGCAAGGAACACCGCACCGCCTCCGGCACTCAGGGCAGCCCATGGTGCGCCGGGGTGGGTGCTCACCAGCTCGAGTCCCACCACCAGGGCACCCACGCCCAGGGTGGTGAGGAACAACCCCAGCCAGTCCAGCCGCCGGCCGGGATCTCCGGACACTGACGGGACCAGCCGGAGGGCGGCAATAAACGCGGCAACACCGAGCGGGAGGTTGATCAGGAAGATCCAGTGCCAGGACAGGTAGGTGGTCAGGGCGCCGCCCACCAGAGGGGCCAGGACGGGTGCCAGGAGCCCGGGCCACACCAGGAATGCCGTGGCGCGGAGCAGGTCTGCCTTGGGCGTGCCGCGAAGGACCAGGAGGGTGCCCACCGGAACCATCATGGCGCCGCCGAACCCCTGGGCCACCCGGCTGAGGGTCAGGGCAGTCAAGTCCGCGCTCAACGAACATGCCAGCGAGGCGACGGTGAAAATCGCGATCGCCAGGCAGAAAACGCGGCGAGCCCCGAACCGTTCCGCCAGCCAGCCGCTGAGCGGAATGCCCATGGCAACGGTCAGCAGGTACGCCGTCATTGTGATGTTCACGTCCGCCGCCGGGACGTGGAAGTCCGCGGCGATGTTGGGGATCGCCGTAGTGAGGACCGTGCCGTCGAGGAACTCCATAAAGAAGGTGGCCGCCACCAGCAGTGCCAGGCGGGGGCTCCATGCGTGGGTGGTGCCGGACGCCTCGCCCACCGTGTTGCTTGCTGCCATCTGCCCATCCTGCCACCGCCGCGGTCCGCGGAACCTCAGCTGTCCGTTCCCCGGACGGGGACGGATGCTGGAAGAAAGATCCGGGCCGCTACCCAGCTCGCTACAGGGCCGCTAACCTGGCCCGCTACCCCGGAGATCCTGCGCCCCGGGTAGGCAAATCCCCGGATACGCAAAAGGCCCCGGTCAGGGACCGGGGCCAAACGCGGAGACGGGGGGATTTGAACCCCCGGTGGAGTTGTGCCCCACACTTCATTAGCAGTGAAGCCCATTCGGCCGCTCTGGCACGTCTCCAATTGCTATTCCTAGCCCACCAAGGATACGCAGATCCGGGCACCCAGTGCAAAACGGGTCACCGGGCCCCCGAAAAGCACTCCGGGGGCCGCCGGAAGGAGGGACGGGAACTAGCGAAGGGCCGCCTGCCGGGGCCGTACCATCCTGATTTCCCGCAGGTTCTCCCACTCCGGGATGACGTCCGCGGCGCCGTCGGGGGCAAAACCGAAGTGCCCGTAAAAACTGATGGCCCGCGCATTGTCCGCCGCCACCCACAGGCTCGCAGCCTCACCATCCAGCGCGGCCTCAAGGAGCCGGCGCCCCAGGCCCTGCCCCTGGTGTGACGCCAACAGGTACAACCCCCACAGTTCCAGGTCGCCGGACGACGGCGGAACGAAGCCGTGCGAAGCAGCGCCCGGCTCCCGCCGGACGCCGGCGAATCCCACTACGGTGCCGGCGTCGGTTGCCACCCAGGCGTCCGCCGGCTCGGCAGCCTCCAGCAGGTGGCGCCAGAGGGGCAGCCGGGAAGCGCGGTTCTGCGACGCAAGGAACTCTCCGGACAACATGCCGCGGTAAGTCTCCTGCCAGCAGCGGACATGCACCTCCGCCAACTGCTCCACATCGCCTGCCGCAGCCCGGCGCACCGCCAGTGCCAAGGCTACGAGGCCCCGCCGGCCAGCGCCTTCCACAGGAAATGGTGGCTGCGGGCCTGCAGTGCAGCGGCCTGCCGGTTGTCCGAGGCTCCGGCGTGCCCGCCCTCCAGCGCTTCGTGGAACCAGACGTTGGGGATGCCCATGGCAAGCATCCGGGCAGCCATTTTGCGCGCCTGCACCGGGCCCACCCTGTCATCCGAGGTGGCGGTCCAGATAAACGCTTCCGGGTACTCCACCCCGTCCTTGAGCAGGTGGTACGGAGAAAAAGTGCGGATGTACTCCCACTGCTCCGGAACATCCGGGTCGCCGTACTCGGCGATCCAGGAGTGGCCCGCGGAAAGCCTGGTGTAGCGGCGCATATCCAGCAGCGGCACGCCGCAGGACACAGCCCCGAACAGTTCCGGGTACTGGGTCAGCATGTTTCCCACCAGAAGCCCGCCGTTGGACCCGCCCACGCAGCCCAAACGCTCCGGGGAGGTGACCCCGCGGGAGATGAGGTGCCGGGCTACGGCGGCGAAGTCCTGGTACGCCTTGTGCCGGTTCTCCTGCAGGGCTGCCCGGTGCCAAGCCGGCCCGTACTCGCCGCCGCCCCGGATGTTCGCCACCACATATACGCCGCCCCGCGAGTGCGTATCGCCGTCGGCGCCGGCGGACAGGGATGTCCGGCGCTCCAGCCACGCCCTGCCCACCGTGCCGCTGTACGCGGGAGTGCGGGAGACCTCGAAGCCGCCGTACCCGGAAAGCTGCGTGGGGTTCTGTCCATCCAGGGCCAGGTCCCGCGAGGCCACCTGGAAGTAGGGAACCCGGGTGCCGTCGTCGGACACGGCGAAATGCTGCTGCACTTCATAGTTTTCGTCGGCAAAAAACGACGGCGACGTCTTCACTACGGCGTGCCGGCTCACCACTCCACTGGTCCCGTCAGCGGCGCGCTCCACAGTGCCCCGCATCAGGGTGCTGGGGGTGGTGAAGCCCGTGGCGACGAGCCAGAAGTCGTCGCCCGCGCCGCCGTCGGCCTCGTCTTCGTCGTCCACGGCGTAGGCGTTGACGTCGTGCAGCGGCGGGCAGGCATCGAGCAGCGAAGACTCCCAGGCCGCCTGCGGGGATGCGCCGGGCCGCGACGGATCAAGCACCCGGATCTCGGAGGACACGTCCTTCAGGAGATTCAGGAGCAGGAAATTCCGGGTCCAGCTCCAGGACTGCAGGGACGTGTTGGCATCGGGCGTGAACAGCACCGAAACCTTCCGCGAGCCCGCCAGGTAGTCCTCAAACGGAGCAGCGAGGAGCGAACCGGCCGGGTACGTGGCGCCGTCGAGCACCCAGTCCTGCTGGGGCCGGAACAGCAGCCACTCGCGGTGGGCGCTGACGTTGACGTCGGTGGGAACATCAATCACCACCCAGGAGCCATCCCGCAGCACCGCGTTGGTGCGGTTGTAGAAATCGATGTAGTCAACGGCGAAGGTCCGTTCGAAGCCGGGCGTCGAGTCATGCGCCACCACGGCCATCATGTGGTTCTCGGGCACCTCAAACAGGCGGGGTGCGCCGGGCAGCGATCCGCCGCGCTTCAGGGTGACGGCGGTGCGGGCGTAGGAGGAAGCCGTCCGCGGAAGTCCCTCTGCCGTGGAGGCCACCAGGAGCGTGTCCGCGTCCAGCCACGAGACGTGGCCCTTCGCCGTCGGCAGGTCAAAGCCATTCTGCGCCGGGTCCACGAAGGTCCGCGTTTCGACGTCGAATTCCCGGTACCGGTTGGCGTCGCCGCCGTCGGGGGACAAAGCCAGCAGCGCGTGCCGGTAGGGCTCACCGGCGGCCGGGCGGAGGAAGGTTGCGCCGTGGAAGACCCATTCCTCGCCTTCAGCGGCGGACAGGGCGTCGACGTCCAGCAGGACGTCCCAGTCCGGGGCATCCGTGCAGTAGCTCTCCCACGTGGTGCGGCGCCAGAGGCCCTTCGGGTTCTGCCGGTCCTTCCAGAAGTTGTAGTACCAGTCGCCGCGCTTGCCCGCCATGGCGATCCGGTCCGTAGAGTCCAGCACCTCCAGGATGCTGCCCTCCAGCTGCACGTAATCGGCGTCCTCCAGCAGGTCCTCCGTGCGGGAGTTCTGCTCTTTCACCCAGGCAAGCTGCTCCTCGCCGTAGATGTCCTCAAGCCAGACGTTCTCGTCCGTGGGCTCGGGCGCGATGCCCTGCGGGTCGGTGCCGGAGGTGTTGCCGAAACCGGGGGCGGGCGCTGGATCAGCTGCAGTGGTGGTCATGCGCCCCATCCAAACAACATCGGCAGACGGCTGGCAAGTCAAGCGCCCGGCGCATACTTTGTTTCCAGCCCGTACGCTGGATGCCGTGGAAATAACGCAAAGCATCCGGACCGCCATCATCGGGGCAGGTCCGCGGGGCACCAGCGTCCTGGAACGCCTGCTGGCCCGTTGCGCGGCGCGGAACGCTTCCAGGTCCGGCCCGGTGCGCCTCCACATCGATGTGGTCGATCCCTATCCCGCGGGCCCCGGGCACGTGTGGCAGCCGCAGCAGTCCCGGCTGTTCCTGATGAACACCCAGTCCTTCTATCCCACACTGATCCCCGAGGACCCTGACCTGGCCCCGCCCATCGCCGGCACCACCTTCGAACAGTGGCGGGCCCGGCAGCGGCGCAACCCCGCGCCCTCCCTGACCGAGGAAGAGCTCGCAGAGCTGGCCGTCCTGGAAGCCGCCGATTTCCCCAGCCGCGCCCTTTACGGCCGCTACCTCCGCGGCATTGTGGAGGAACTGATGAGCAACCTGCCCGACGGTGTCAGCATCGACTTCCACGAAACGACCGCGTTGTCGGTGCGCCCCTCGGGGGACGGAACGTTCGACGTCGGCCTGGCCACCGGAACGACGCTGCGCACCGGCTCCGTGGTGCTGGCGCTGGGCCACATCCCGTCCCGGCTGAACCCCGAACAGCGGGAGCTGCAGGCCGCGGCGGAGCAATTGGGACTGCAGTACCTGCCGCCGGCCGTGCCTGCGGACGTGGACTGGTCCCGGATTCCTTCCGGCGAACCCGTGCTGGTCCGGGGCATGGGCCTGAACTTCTTCGATACCATGGTCCAGCTGACCGAGGGCCGCGGCGGAAAATTCCTCAGCAACGGCACGGGGTTCCGCTACGAGCCCTCCGGCCAGGAACCGCACATCATCGCCGCATCCCGCCGCGGAACGCCGTACCGCGCCAAAGCGGCCCTGAACGGCTACTACCCGGAGTCGGTCACCCTGCGGTACTTCACGGAGGCGGCGCTGGAACGCTTCCGCACCGCCGGTATCCGCCCGGCATTCGACCACGATTTCTGGCCGCTCCTGCACCGCGATGCGCTTTGGGCGTACTACTCAACCCTGGTGCGCTCGCAGCCGAACGCCGTACCTGACTCCGCGGCCTTCCTTGCCGCGCTGGACGAAGCCCTCCATCCGCACGCGCACAGCGCAGCGAACTGGGAGGACAGCGTGGAAAGCGTGCTCGCCGTCCACGTGGGCCCGCGGCACCGGCTGGACCTGCCTGGTCTGGCCGGGCCCCTGGCCGGACGCTCGTTTGCTTCGCGCACCGAACTGGACGCCGCCGTCGTGGACTACCTGCTGGACGATGCCCGCCGGTCCGCGCTCGGCGAGGACGACCCCGTCAAGATGGCTATCGGTGCCCTCCACCACGGACGCGCCGTCCTGAAGGCAGCAGTGGCCGACGGCGGCATCACCGACGAATCCTGGGTGGCTGGATTGCGTGGCTGGTTCGAGTCGTTCGTGGAGGGGCTGGCCAGCGGGCCGCCCGCCCTGCGTGCCGAGCAGCTCGCGGCGCTGGCCAAGGCAGGCGTAGTCAGCTTTGTGGGGCCCGACCCCAAGTTCGCGGTGGACCGGAAAAACGGCGTCTTCACGGCGGCTTCGCCCTGGGTCGCCGCTGCCCCGGTAACGGCAAAGACCATGGTGGAAGCGCTGGCGCCCGGCAACAGGGTCTCCGCCAACGATTCGCCGGTCCTGGAGCAGTTGCTGGCGGACGGGCTAGTGCGGCCGCGGCTCATGATGACCGTGGAGGGCGCCCCCGTGCAGTCCACCGGCCTGGATGTTGTGCCGCACCCGTACCGGCCCCTGGCAGCCAACGGATCCGTGACGGAGGGGCTGTACGTGCTGGGGCTGCAGCTCTCCTCGGTCCAGTGGGGCACCGCCATCGCCGCCGAGGCCTTCCAGCCCGGCGGGCCGAACTACCGCAGCGGCCAGCGGACCCTGCGCGACGCTGACGAAATCGCGGGCGCCATCCTGGACTCCTGACCCGTGGAGTTTTTGTCCAGATATGCAGGGTTCGAGGCCTCCCAAGCCTGCATACCTGGACAAAAACTCAGGGCTGCGTGAGGGCGCGGGTCTGTAACACTGCGGCGCTTCCGGCAGAAATATTCTGACTTCCGAGCACGGCGGTGGGCCGGTGCGGCCGCTGTGACTTGCGCCGGGGCTCGCGAGCCCCGTGGATTCGGCCGCCCGCACGCCCTGTTCATTGCGCCCTGAAGTCGCGGCGGGACATCACGTGGCCGCATGTGACCTTGCGTGGAGCGTTTTCCTTACCGGGCATTAACCGGCGTTTCCGTATGTGGCCCTGCATGTCCCACCATGTCAGCAGGCAACCACATGGAACGTCCCGTGACGCTGCACGTCCTGCAATTTCCCCGGGTTTCCTGCGGTTAACCCGCCTCTTCTGCCCCGGAATCTTTCCTGTTCTAGTTGTCCCCACGGCCAGCCCGGCACGGCCAGCCCGGCCCGGATCCCTAACTGCACCGGTCCCCAACGAACAGCAGAAAGAACAGCATCATGAAAAACGGACTCCTCTCCAAAAGGCACCGCCCCGCCGCCGGCGTGGCAGCAGCCATCGCTGCCGCCGCGGCACTCACGCTGGCGCTGTCAGGGTGCGGCGGGCCGGCGACGGCCCAGCAGGGCGGGACGAGTGGCGGCACGGAAACTAAAACCGTCCGTTACCAGGGTTCGCCCAACAGCGTCGCACTGCTGGAAGTGGCTGAAGATCTCGGCTACCTGGGCGACGTCAAGCTCGAATGGGTCAGCAACACCACCAGCGGCCCCCAAAGCATCCAGTCCGTCGCCACGGACCAGACGGACATTGGCGGCGCGTTTACCGGTGCCGTGATCAAGCTGATCGAGGCCGGCGCCCCGGTCCAGGCGGTCATCAACTACTACGGCGAGGACAAGGACACCTTCACCGGGTACTACGTGGAGGAAGGAAGCCCGATCAAAACCCCCAGGGACCTGATCGGCAAGAAAGTCGCCGTCAACACACTCGGCGCCCACCACGAAGCGGTCATCACCACCTACCTGAAAAACAGCGGACTCACGCCCGAGGAGATCAAGCAGGTCCAACTCGTTGTGGTGCCGCCCAACGAAACCGAGGTGGCGCTCCGCAAGAAACAGGTGGATGTGGGCACCCTGGGCGGCGTCCTCCAGGACCGCGCGCTCGCCGAGGGCGGCATCCGCGCCCTGTTCACCGACGTCGGGGTCATTGGGGGACCGTTCGACGCCGGCCAGTATGTCCTGCGCAAGGACTTCATCGCGAAGAACCCCGAAACCAGCCGCACCGTAGTGACGGGGGTGGCCAAGGCCATCGAATGGGAGCGCACCACCCCGCGCGAGCAGGTGATTGCCAAGTTCGAGGAGATCATCGCCAAGCGCGGCCGGAATGAGAGCACCGAAGCACTTAAGTACTGGAAGAGCGTGGGTGTGGCCTCACCCGGCGGACGGATCCAGGACCAGGACTTCACCCGGTGGGAGGACTACCTGAAGTCCGCCGGGATCATCAACGGCGCCCTGGACACCGCAAAGCTCTACACCAACGAGTTCAACCTGCTGGAAAACTCCGCGCCGGCAGCAACTTCCAAAGGATAAAAGATGACTCCCAAGATCAGCCTTCGCAACGTGACCAAGGAGTTCGCGGTCCGCCAGGCCAAGGGCCAGGGCAGGGGAAAGGGCAAGCCGGGCTGGCGGCAGGCGGAAGCGTCCGTCCTGACAGCACTGTCCGATCTCAGCCTCGACGTCGCCGCCGGCGAATTCCTCACCCTGGTGGGACCAAGCGGTTCCGGCAAAACAACCCTGCTGGACCTGCTCGCCGGGCTGTCCAGCCCAACCTCCGGAAACGTCCTGGTGGACGGCAGGCCTGTAACAGGCCCCGGCCAGGACCGGGCCGTCGTTTTCCAGCAGTACGCGCTGTTTCCCTGGCGCACGGCATCGGCCAACGTCTCCATCGGCCTCGAGAACAGCGGGCTGTCCAGGAAGGAGCGGGCCGCCAAAGCCAGTGAATTCCTGGACCTCGTGGGCTTGGCCGGGTTCGAGGACCGGTATCCGCACGAACTGTCCGGCGGTATGAAGCAGCGCGTGGCCATCGCCAGGAGCCTCGCCTATGAGCCGGACATCCTCCTGATGGACGAACCCTTCGCGGCCCTGGACGCCCAGACCCGCGAACAGCTCCAGGACGAGCTCCTGCGGATCTGGAAAGCCACCGGCAAGACCATCGTGTTCATCACGCACGGCATCGACGAAGCCGTCTACCTCGGCCAGCGCGTGGCAGTGCTCAGTGCCCGCCCGGGCCGGCTCAAGGAAATTGTTGGCATCAACATCCCGGACCGGGACGGCGGCGAGGACATCCGCTCCCACCCTGCCTTTGTGGAACACCGCCACCAGGTCTGGTCCCTCCTGCACGACGAGGTCCGGCTGGCCCAGGACTCCGGCCACCGGAAGATCCTTCCGGACGGCACCGCCCCCGACGAAGAGCCCGCTGAAAGGAGCGCTGCCTGATGAGCGCACTGCTGACCCAACCGCACCCGCCGGCCGCCGCCGTCGACCCTTCCCACCCGGCCGAACCATCGCCGCGCGCAACAGAGCAACGCCCGACGGCGGCACCCGGGTTCGCTGCCCTGGCAAGCCTCGCCGCGCGGGCCGGCTGGAAGTCCCTCGCCGTGGTGCTGTTCCTTGCCTTGTGGGAATTCGGCCCGACCTTCCTGGCTGCCCCGGCCACCAAGGTGTTCCTTCCGCCCCTGCACGAAGTCCTGGCCGCCGGCGCCCGGCTGGTGGAGACCGGGCAGCTGCAAAGCCACCTCCAGGCAAGCCTGACCCGTTCGGCATCCGGCTTCATCATCGCGGTGGTGTCCGCCGTGGTCCTGGGACTCCTGATCGCCTGGTACGGCTGGCTGAACTCGTTCCTGAACCCGCTCCTGGAGCTCTTCCGCAACACCGCAGCCCTGGCCCTGCTGCCGGTGTTCACCCTGCTGCTGGGCATCGGCGAAGAATCCAAAATCACCATCGTGGCCTACGCTGCGTTCTTCCCGGTGCTGCTGAACACCATCGCCGGTGTCCGGACGGTAGACCCGCTGCTGATCCGGGCCGCAAGGTCCCTGGGGCTGGGCAGCTTCCGGCTCTTCCAGAAGGTGATCCTCCCGTCCGCCGTGCCAACGATCTTCACCGGAATCAGGATGGCCGGCACGTCGTCCATCCTGGTGCTCATCGCCGCAGAGATGGTCGGTGCCAAAGCGGGCCTGGGCTACCTGATCGTCAATTCCCAGATGAGCTTCCTGATCCCGGACATGTACGCCGGCATCCTTACGGTCTCCGTGCTCGGGCTGCTGGTAAACGTCCTGCTCGTGGCACTGGAACGGCACTTCTCCCGCTGGCGCACCGCCGTCGGCTCCGGCAACTGACCACCAAACGAATCACCTGAACCAACCGCACTGAAAGGCAAGGAACCACAATGACCCTCATTACCGAAACCAAACTCGAATTCACCAAGCTGGGTGCCCGCATCGGTGCCGAAATCCGCGGCCTGGACCTCAGTGCCGACCTCAGTGACGACACCATCGCCCAGATCCGCGAAGCCTTGAATACGCACAAGGCACTGGTCTTCCGTGAGGCCAATATCGGTAGCGACGAGGACCAGGTGCGGTTTGCCAGCCGGTTCGGCCCGCTCACCAAGGCGCACCCCACCGTGGCGTCTGTGGACGGAAAGCCTGCGGTCCTGCCCGTCGACAGCGAGAACGGCAGCGCGAACAACTGGCACACCGATGTCACGTTTGTGGTCAACCCGCCGCAAGCCTCCACCCTGCGCAGCATCACCTTGCCGGCATACGGCGGGGAAACCCTGATCGCGTCGTCCGCCGGCGCCTACCAGAACCTGCCCGATGAGCTGCGGAACTTCGCCGACACCCTGTGGGCCATCCATACCAACGACTACGACTACTCCGTCCCGAAGAACCTGGAGCACAGCAACGCGGAGGAGCGGCGCAAGGAGTTCACCCGGATCCACTTTGAAACCGCCCACCCGGTGGTGCGCGTGCATCCGTTGACGGGGGAGCGCGGGCTGTTCATCGGCGGCTTCGCCCAGCGCCTCAGGATCGTGGGGCTGTCCAACACCGAATCGAAGGACATCCTGCGCATCCTGCAGGCCTACATCACCCGCCCGGAGAACGTGGTCCGGGTGAACTGGGAACCGAACCAGTTGGTGTTGTTTGATAACCGCATCACCCAGCACTACGCCCCGGACAACTACGACCGCCAGCCGCGCACGCTGAACCGCGTCACCATCGCCGGCGATATTCCGGTGGGCGTGGACGGCCGCAGCAGCCAAGCCATCAAGGGCGACTCGTCCGCGTACTCGGAGACGGTGGTGCTCCCCTAAAACCCGGAGTTTTTGTCCAGATATGCAGGGCTGAAGGCACCGGAAGTCGGCATATGTGGACAAAAACTCCAAATAGAGAAGGTGCCCCTCCCTGGCCTTGCCCGGCCGGGAGGGGCACCTTTTTTCTACTGGCCCCTGTGCTAGCCGCGCAGGCAGTGCTGGTACTGCAGCCAGGCGATGCCGTACCGGATCCAGCCGAGGACGTCGTACCACTTCGTGGGGGTACCGGAGTGGTGCACACCGGTTCAACCGGCGGGACCGCCACGCTCACATCAGCAGTGACCAAGGTTCCGGATTCAACAGCAGTGAGGACCAGGGTCCCGGTTCCTGTTGCGGCGCCGGCCGGAACCGACAGGTTCACGGTGGCCGCCCCGGCACTGACGGGCACTGATCCGAGCTGGGTTGCCGTCCCGGCGGAATCGGTGAAGACAGCTGACAGCACGGTGTTGACCGGGCTGCCCAGCGACGCCAGGTCCAGCTTGGAGACCGTCAGGGTGATAGGCTCCCCGGGCTTTACCTCAGGCGCAGTGGTGTTGGCGACAGCCACTGACCTGCGCGCGAAGTCAGGCGAGACCGGGCTGCTCTTCTGCAGGTAACCGATCCAGGCATCCCGGTCCACCAGCCCCGAGTCCCTGGTATTGGCACCCTCAGTGAAGACCCGGAAGTTGTCGCCCCCGGTGGCCAGGAAGCTGAACGTCCCCACCCGGTAGGACTTGACCGGATCAAGCGTGGCCCCGTTCACCCGGACGGACGTGATGCGGTCCCCGGCCGGACGGGCGGCGTCATAGGTGTAGTTGACGTTCTTCGACAGGCCGAGCTGCAGGTAGGCGCGGCTGGGAACGGTACCGTCCGCATTGGTCTGCCACTGCTGTTCCAGCAGCGTCTTGAACTGCGCACCCGTCAGCGACGTGGTCCAAAGGTTGTTCACGAACGGCAGCACCGCGTTGGCCTCCGCGTAAGTGATGGTTCCATCCGGAGCGTAGTACAGCTCGTTCCGGAGCCCGCCGGGGTTGACCACGCCGATTTCGGCCCCGCCGAGTTCCGCCGGCTGCAGTGAGGCCAGCAGGGAATCGGCCACCAAGTAGCCCAGGGTTGACTCGCTGCCGCGGTCATCACGTTTGGCAACACCGGCGGCATCCGTGGTGAAGGCCGTGGTGATGTCCGCGGTGACGGAACCGACAGGCTGGTTGCCCACCACGGCGGCGTCCGCCAGCGCCTTTTTCACGATGGCGTCGACGGCGGCCACCCGGGGGTACGCGGCGATCAGGTCCGCCGCCGGGTCGGTGGTGCGCTTGACGTTGCCGGCCTTGTACGCAGTGACTTCCTTGGTGGCGGTGTCCACGGTGAGCTGGATCTGCCCCACGTTCTCGCCGTAGTTGCCGGTCTGGACGATGGGGCGGGTCTTGCCGGCCGCTCCCGGGACGGGGGCGTCCCAGGCGTATTCCTTGTGCGTGTGGCCGGTGAAGATGGCGTCAACGTCCGGGGATGTTTCGGTGACCAGCTTCGCGAAGGGGCCCCCGGCTGCCACTTCCTCCTCCAAAGTGGCGCCTTCCACCGTTCCCGAGCCGGCGCCGTCGTGGTTCTCCACGATGATGACGTCGGCAAGGTTGCCTGCCGTGATCTTTGCTGCGGCCCGGTTGATCGCTTCCACCGGGTCGCCGAACTCCAGGTCCGCGACGCCGGCCGGGGTCACCAGGGAGGGGACCTCCTGGGTGACGGTGCCGATCACGGCCACCTTGATGCCGTTCATGTCCAGGATGGTGTACTCGGGCAGGACCGGTTCGGTGGTGCCCTTGTGGTAGACGTTCGCTCCCAGGTAGGGGAACTTGGCGTTGGAACCGCCGGCGATGACGCGGTCCCGAAGGTCCGCCCAGCCGCCGTCGAACTCGTGGTTGCCCACCGCGGAAGCCTGAAGCTCCAGGGCGTTCAGCACGTCGATGGTGGGCTGGTCCTTGGCGACGGCGGACGCGAACAGGGATGCACCGATGTTGTCGCCGGCGGAGAGGAAGGCGGTGGCACCCGGAGCGGCTGCTGCGCGCAGCTTCTCGATGGTGCCGGCGAACTGGACCGTGTTGGTGTCGATCCTTCCGTGGAAGTCGTTGATGCCCAGGAAGTTCAGGTCAACAGTGGCCAGCGCGGGCTGCAGGTTCAGGCCCACAATCACCGGATCATGGTCGCTGGCGCGGAACTGGTCCGGGGCGTAGTAGTTGGTGACGTTGTTGTTGTAGCGGCTGTACTCCAGCGCTACGGACTCCACGGAATTGATGTTCCAGATGTCCGCGCCCGCCACCACGGCATTGGCCGCAGGGGAGGCGAGGATGTGGTCCAGCGAGCCGACCATCCCGCCGAAGAGGTAGGAGTGCTTGGCACTGCCATCGGCGTTGCGGGCCTTATCGTCCTGGTTGACGTACCCCTCGGCGGTGAAGACGTTGATGGGGTCTTCCTTGGCGTAGGAGTTGAAGTCGCCAATCAGGAAGACTTTGTCCGTGCCCTTGGACTGCTGCAGGGATTTGGTGAACTCAAGCAGGGACTTGGCCTGGGCGGTGCGCGCCAGGTTTGATGCGCCCTGGCCCTTGTCCGTGTCGTCCGGGGTAGCGGCCGATCCCTTGGACTTGAAGTGGTTGGCGATGGCGATGAACTCTGACCCGGCACCGCCGCCTACCGGCTTGAAGACCTGTGCCAGCGGCTTGCGTGCACTGGCGAAGGCAACCGTGTCGTTGTGGATGATCGATTCACCCACGGGTTCGGCCACGGCCTTTTTGTAGATGAAGGCGGTGCGGATCATGTCCTCGTCGCTCAGCGGCGGCGCGTTGGCGGGCGTCCGGACGTAGTCCCAGATCCCCGGGGTCGCGATGTTCAGGGCGTCCACCAGTTTGGCCAGGGCGTCGTCCCGGTTCTTGCCGAACTGTGCGGAGTTTTCGATCTCCATCAGCGTGACGACATCTGCGCCAGCCTTGGTAATGGCCGCGACGATCTTGTCCTGCTGCCGTTTGAAGTTCTCGGCGTTGGCCGCCCCGCGGGCGTTGCAGCCGTCCCGGACGGTGATCGGGTTGCCGTCACGGTCCTCGTAGTAGGTGCAGCCGGTTAGCTGGTCGCCGGTCGTGGGAAAGTAGTTCAACACGTTGAAGGAGGCGATTTTCAGGGCGCCGCCCACGGATGCGGGAGCGTCCGTCCGCGTGGCCCCGAAGGTGGCGGGTTGGACGGTGGCTTTGTTGGCTTCGGTCAGGTGCGTGAGCGGCTGGAGCTTCCAGGCATTGTTCGCGTAGCCAAGCACTACGTTGGTGGTGAAAGTGGCGGATGAGCCCACCCGGACCGGATCCATGGTGGTCAGGTAGGGCAGTACCAGGGCTTTGGTGGCGGCGTCCCTAAGGAAGTTGGTGCTGGAGCCGTCGTCGAGCTTGATGGCGCGGGCAGCGTTGTCCGCCACAGCCGTGGTGTACTCGGCAGAGCCGTAAGGTGCGACGGCGGTGGGCTGGACCAGGGGCGTGGTTCCGCCGGCAAGGCCGACCTCACCGTACTGGTTCAGGCTGTAGTTGTCCGTAACGGTCAGCGGGCCTTGGGGCGCCAGCAGCATCCCTTCGAGGGACTCACGGAAGGCTTCGGTGGCGGGCAGCGTAAAGGCGGTGGCCTTCACTTCGGGGGCTGGTTCCGTCAGTTTGGCCAGCCCGGCCCCCGAGGTGACGTTGAGCTGGGTCATCCCGTAGTACTCCGCGACGGTGCCGGTGACCTGGACATAATCACCCGCTTGCACGGAGGCCGCGGTGGCTGGGGAGTAGACGAAGATGCCGTCCGAGGCGGTGTGGTTGGTTGCTGTCAGGTCACCGCCGGTTCCCGCGGTCTGCAGGTAGTAGCCGTTGAGTCCGCCGGTGGGGAAGACAGCTGTGACCTTGCCCGTGGTGGTCACAGTGGTTCCGGCCAGCGGGCTTTCGGTGCCCGTGCCCTGGATTTCGGCAATGCTCCTGGGTGACGGCGTGGGCGTCGGGTCCGGTGTTGGATCCGGATCCGGTGCGGTGCCGCCGGCTCCCGTTGGGGTGATGGCCGCGTTGAGGCTGAAGTCCGCCGCATTGCTGTTGCTGTCTGCCCCGGCGGACCGGTTCAGGCTTTTGACGTCGGTATTGCCGGCAGGGGCAGGTGCTGCCTGTGTTTCGAAGGTGTTGGAGGCGCCGTAGCCCAGGAGGTCCGCCACGCCGGACGGCTCCACCTGGGAGCCGGTGGCGAGCACGACGGCGGTGGGCTGCTTCGCGAGCACGATGGTTCCGGCCGCGCCGCTGAAGTTCAGGGCTCCCGCCACCAGATCCGGTGCCGGAAGGTCTGCGCCGTTGGCCCCGTTGCTTGAGCCCTGGACGAGGTAGTGTCCCTTGGCCGGGATGGAGCCGGAAAGGGCCGCAACGCCGGCGGGAGCCGCGGTGCCTGTTGCGGAGCGGTATTGCAGCGACCAGCCGGCCAGGGAGACCGGCTCATCCGAGGAGTTGTAGAGTTCAACGAATTTGTTTTTGTAGGCGGCACCGCTGCTGCCGCCGCTGAGGTAGGCCTCGTTGATTACAACGGGCGAGGTTCCTGCCGCGGCTGAGACCTCCGCGGCTGTAGAGTCCGCAACTGCGGGCAAGGCTGCCAGGGGAGCTGCTGCCAGCCCCGCTGACAGCACTGTGCGCAGCGCTAATTTCCAAGGTGTTTGATGCATCCGCTCTTACTTTCAGAAGGGTTCCCGGTGGGGAAACCGATGGAAGGTGTCCGGGTTGTACCGACGGACAAGGGCCCGGATCCTGCTCCTGGTCAAGTGGTATCCGGCACATCACAGCAGCGTTGAATGAACGCAGGGTTGATAGCGCGTACATTCGGCGGAACGTCCCCCAGCGGAACGTACCGCCCCGCCGTCCGGTTGCCCCGGTAGCCCGGTCCCGGCGGAAGCTGTCAGTGCTTGGGTTGGTGGCCGGTACGGAATGTGCCGTCCATCACACAAAGGATACCGGCCGGTAGCTTTAAGGAAAGCTCCGGCCGGCATGTTGCCGGTAACCGTTTCCGGGTGTCAGTCCGGCCTCCCGTTATGGCGCGGTTGACTTAGTGGTCTCCTGCCGCGGGGTACCGGCTGGAAATGACCTTGAACATGCCGCCGGTGGGATCAGCCAGCTGTGCCACCCGGCCGAAGTCGCTGTCCGCCGGGCCGTCCAGCAGGGTTCCGCCCATAGCCAGGGCGTGCTCCACCGTGGCATCGGTGTCCTCAACCGCGAAGTACACCTGCCAGTGGGAAGGGACCTCGCCGGGAAGGTATCCGGACGCGTCCATGATTCCGGCCTGTGCCGTTTCACCCGAGCCCAGGGTGGTGTAGCGGAAGTCGGGAGAATCGCTCATAACGCTCGTCTGCCAGCCGAAGACCTTTTCGTAGAACGTCACGGCGCCCTGGTAGTTCTTGGTGTGCAGTTCGTGCCACGCGGGCGTCCCGGGTTCTCCGGCAATTTCATATCCCCGCATTTCCCGCCGCTGCCAAGCCCCTACGGACGCGCCGCTGGGGTCGCCGAACATGGCCATAATTCCCTGGGCGGGCACGTCCATGGGCGCCAGGTGAACCTGGCCGCCGTTCGCTGCCACCGAAGCTGCTGTGGCAGCGGCATCGTCGGTGCATAAGTAGGTGGACCACATGTCCGGGAATCCGGCCTGGTCCTCCTGCTTCTGCATGATGCCGGCAACCGTTTTTCCATTCCGTGACGCCGTGATGTAGCCGCCGTAAAGCTCCTGGTCGCCGGACTGGAACTGCCAGCCGAAAAGTTCGCCGTAGAACTCCCGTGCCTTGGCAGCGTCCGAGGTGATCAGGTCGATCCAGCAGGGGGAACCGGGCTTGGTGTCGGGACTGGGCATAGGGATCTCCTGGTGCGGTAGGTGTTCGGGGTGGGACACCATGAGGCTATGCGCGGGGTCTGACAGTTTCAATGGATCCCGAAGTTCCTGCCCGTCCCGGCAGTTTTAGCGCATGCAGGGGAAATGAAGGACCCCTGCCGGCCAGCATGCTGGCGGACAGGGGTCCCAATCGCGGAAGGTAAGAGATTCGAACTCTTGGTACGGGGTTACCGCACACTAGTTTTCAAGACTAGCTCCTTCGGCCGCTCGGACAACCTTCCTCGACTAGTAGTGTTTCATAGGCACTTGCCTGCAACAAAACAGAGGCGAAGAAGGTGTCCGGTGCACACTGGTTGCAGCGAGTATTCAGTCAGAAACGGGAGTGTTCCATGAAAGCCGTCTACATTTCGGAGCCGGGCGGCCCGGAGGTCCTGGAGGTCCGCGAGACGGAGGCTCCGGTACCCGGGCAGGGCGAGGTGCTGATCGACGTCGTCGCCGCCGGCCTGAACCGGGCGGACGTGCAGCAGCGCAGGGGCTTCTACCCCCCGCCGCCCGGCGCTTCGGAAATCCCCGGCCTCGAAGTATCCGGCCGGATTGCCGGATTTGGCCCCGGCGTAAGCAAACCCTTTTCCCTCGGCGACAAGGTGGTGGCACTGCTGGCCGGCGGTGGGTACGCCCAGCAGGTGGCTGTGCCGGCCGAGCAGGTCCTCCGGGTTCCCGAGGGTGTGGATCTGGTGACGGCGGCTGCCCTTCCGGAGGTGGCGGCCACGGTGTACTCCAACCTGGTGATGACCGCCCAGCTCCAGCCAGGCGAAACGGTCCTGATTCACGGCGCCACCGGCGGGATCGGCACCATGGCCATCCAGCTGGCCAAGGCCCTGGGCGCGAAGGTGGCCACCACGGCGGGAACGGATGAAAAGGTGGGGACGGCGAAGGCCTTCCTCGGTGCGGACATCGCCATCAATTACGCCGAGGAGGACTTTCCTGTAAGCCTTCGGGAGCAGAACGGCGGGCGTGGCGCGGACGTGATCCTCGACGTCGTTGGGGCCAAGTACCTTTCGCAAAACGTGGATGCCCTCGCCGACTACGGTCGGCTGGTGGTGATCGGCCTGCAGGGCGGCACCAAGGGCGAGCTGGACCTGGGCCAGCTGTTGAAGAAGCGCGCGGCGGTGGTTGCCACGGCACTCCGGCCCAGGCCGGTCCAGGAAAAGGGCGCCATCATGAACGCCGTCCGGGACGCCGTCTGGCCACTGATCACTGACGGCCGGATCCGACCGCTGGTGGCCAAAACCTTCCCGTTGGAGCAGGTCCAGGCCGCGCACAGCTACTTCGACAGCGGCGACCACGTAGGGAAGGTCCTCCTGCTGCTCTAGCTGGCGCTACCTTTCAAGAGGTGCGTAGATACTGAGTATTGCTATCCGCCAACAGCTGGCCTAGGCTGGGCGCTATACGCGGTATGCACGGCCATTGGGGGACCGTGCGCATTGCCGCCAAGCGCAAGGAGCACCATGTCCATCCGCCACAGCCTCCTCGCCCTGCTGCAGGACCAGCCGCGTTACGGCTACCAGTTGCGGGTCGAGTTCGAAAACCGCACCGGGGCCACCTGGCCGCTGAACATCGGGCAGGTGTACACCACGCTGGACCGGCTGGAACGCGACGCCCTGGTCACCAAGGAAGGCGACGACGGCGACGGCCACGTGGTCTACAGCATCACCGACGCGGGCAAAGCCGAAGTGACCAACTGGTTCGCGGCGCCGGTGGAGCGGAACAACCCGCCCCGGAACGAGCTCGCCATCAAGCTGGCGCTCGCCGTGACCCTGCCCGGCGTGGATGTCCAGGCGATCATCCAGGCCCAGCGGGCCGCGTCCATGCGGGCGCTGCAGGACTACACGAAGGCGCGGCGGGACACCACCGCGAACCAGCGCGCCGGCGATACTGCCTGGCTGCTGGTCCTTGATTCCCTGATCTTCCAGACCGAGGCGGAGGTCCGCTGGCTGGACCTCTGTGAGGCAAGGATGGTCCAGCAGGCGCAGGCAGCCGGGCCGGGCCAGACACGCAAAACGTCCAACGGGGTCACGGAAGACGCCGCCCCGCTCAACGCGGACAGCCGCCGGTGAGCGTCCAGGGGCCGCAGCAGGTCCTGGAACTTGCGAAGGTCAGCAGGACTTTCGGGGAAGGCGCGACGGCGGTCGCGGCCCTCCGCGACGTGGACCTCACCATCGAAGCGGGTGAGTTCGTTGCGGTGATGGGGCCGTCCGGCTCTGGAAAGTCCTCCCTGCTGGCTCTGGCCGGGGGACTGGACCACCCGACGTCGGGCGGTGTCTTTGTGGAATCCACACCCTTGGCGGGACTGGGGCTGAACGACCTGGCGCGGCTCCGGCGGCGAGCCGTGGGCTATGTTTTCCAGGACTTCAACCTGGTGCCCACCCTTACTGCCGCCGAGAATGTTGCGCTGCCGCTGGAACTCGACGGCACAGCGTGGAAGAAGGCCCGCCGGCAAGCGCTGGACGCCCTTCGGCAGGTGGGGATCCCGGAACTGGCAGACCGATTTATGGACCAGATGTCCGGCGGCCAGCAGCAGCGGGTCGCCATTGCCCGGGCGGTGGTGGGGCAGCGGCGGCTGATCCTCGCCGACGAGCCTACGGGAGCATTGGACTCCACCACAGGCCAGGGGGTGATGGAAGTGCTGCGTGCCCGGGCCGATGCCGGTGCGGCCGTGATGCTGGTGACGCATGAGGCACGGCACGCGGCCTGGGCAGACCGGGTGGTGTTCCTGCGCGACGGCCGGATCGTGGACCAGGCTGCGGCGATGCACGATCCCGCGATGCTTCTGGCCCAGGCAGGGTTCTGATGCTCGATCTCGCTCCGGCACCTAATTGCCGCCGGAGCAGCTTCCGTGTTGCCCTGCGTGTGGCGCGCCGGGATATCAGGAGGCACAAAGGGCGCTCGCTGCTCATCATCCTGCTGATCATGCTTCCCGTGGCCGGCATGACCGGGGCCGCCACGTTGTTCCAGAGCGCGCAAAGAACGCCCCAAGAAATTGTCCGGTACGAGCTGGGCCAAACGGAGGCCCGGTACAGCACCCTGCATGCTCCCAACGCTGATTCCGTCCAGGACCCGCTCAACGACGCCATGGTGGTGTCCAGCAGCGGCGTCTACGATCCGGACTTCAAGCCGGCCAATCCCCGGGACCTGCTTCCGCCGGGCTATGAGGTTCTGCCGCTCCGGCAGTTCAATCTGACCACGGGGATCGGGGCAGCGCTGGTGTCCCTGCAGGGCGTGGTGGCGGACACCCTGCATCCTGCCTTCGCCGGGAAATTCACGCTGCTTGAGGGCAGGGCTCCGCAGGCCGCGGGCGAGGCCCTGGTTTCACCGGGGCTTCTTGAGCGGTTCAGCCTGGGGTTGGGTGAGGAAATCACGACGTCGGCCGGCACCTTTGTGCCCGTGGGAACCATCCGGGATGCGGACGCCTCGGACCGGAACTCCGTCATTTTCCTGCAGCAGGCGCAGGTGCCGGCGGAGGTCCTGACGCAGGAACCCCGGTCCCCGGACGCCACGTCTTACTACCTGGTTGGCTCCGAAGCGGTGACCTGGCCGCAGATCCTCGCGGCAAACCGCCAGGGCGTCAGCGTGCTCTCCCGCAGCGTGGTGCTCAATCCGCCGTCCCTGGCCGAGCGCACCGTCGATGGCGTCCCCCCGCCGCAGCCATCGTCAGGATGGGTGGCGATGTACACAATGTTCGGCCTGGTCGCTGCCCTGGCGCTCCTGGAGGTGGGCCTCCTGGCTGGCGCTGCGTTCGCCGTCGGCGCTAAACGGCAGGTCCGGGAACTCGCTCTGCTCGCAGCATCCGGAGCCGACGCCCCCACCGTCCGCTCCGTGGTGACGTGCGCCGGTCTCTGGCTCGGCAGCATCGCTGTTTTGTCCGGCGCCGTCCTTGGGCTCGGGTCGGGTGCAGCGGTGGTTCACTGGGTCCGCTCCATGGGTTCGGCCCGCTTTGCCGGCGTCCATCCTGATCTCCTGCTCACGCTGATGGCCATGGTCCTGGGACTGGTGTGCTGCCTGCTCGCAGCCATGGCCCCGGCCGACCAGGTTGCCCGGCAGGCCGCCATGGGCGGGCTGAAGTCCGGCCGCGCCCCCGCCGGGAGTGCGAAGCGGACCACGGTGGCCGGTGCTGTGCTGCTGATTCTTTCTGCCGCACTTCTGTCCGGCGGCTGGCTGCTGGGGGAGTCTGCCACGGATCCGGACCGGAAGGCAGGGCAACTGCCGGTGGTCACCACGCTGCTGATTGGAGGCGCCGTGCTCGCCGTCGTGGCACTGGTGCTTCTGGCCGGATACCTCGTAACCCTGCTGACCGCGCGGACGGCAGTGCTGCCGCTGTCCTTGCGGATGGCTGCCCGTGATTCGGCCAGGAACCGGGCCCGGACGGTGCCGGCGGTGGCAGCCATTCTCGCCGCCGCCACGTTGGCCAGCGCCGCACTGGTCCTTTCGGCCAGCCAGCAAGCCATGATGCGGGAGAACCATTCGTGGACCGCCATGGAAAACCAGGCATTCCTGCCGCTGTCCCTGGAACAGCCCCTCCTGCCCGACGGCAGCACCCAGCCGCCGGTCAGCGTTGATCCGGCCGAACTCGCTTCCGCGGTGGACGGTGCCACCGGCAAGGTGGCATGGACCAGAACCATCAGTGCACCGGGCTACATCCGGAACTGCGCTTTCGGGAATGGCACGGATCTGTCGGTGCCGGCACGCACTGCCACCTCCAATTGCCTGCAGTACGTGCTGGCCACGCCGGCCGGCAATGAGTGTCCGATGACACCGGAGCGGAGGGTGGCGGACCCCGATGACTGGCGGTGCCGGGGATCGATGGCCCAGTCGCCGGGCGCCCAGGGTTCCATCCTGGTGGGTGGCGCGGACGAGATCAGTGCCGTCCTCGGCGCCGAGGCCGGACCTGAGGCACTGGCCGTGCTGGCCGACGGTGGCATGGTGGTGACCAACCCTGTTTTCGTTCGGGACGGGACGGTGGTGCTCGAGGGCCAGGATGTGCGGACCCAGACCCAGGACCCGGCGGACCCTTCCCGCATGCATCAGGCGTTGACCACCAGCACGCTTCCCGCGGTGGTGGTTGAACCGGCACAGGCCCTTCCTTACTACGGAGTCATTGCGCCGGAGACGGCCCGGCGCCTGGACCTGCGTCCCGAGCCAGCCGAACTCCTGGTCCAGCTCAGCAGCTTTCCCTCGGCTGCCGAGAGGGATGCCGCAGCCGGAGCAGTCGCCGCCGTGTACCAGCGGCCCGAGGTCGGATTCTGGGCCGAACCCGGCATCACGCAGGGCGACTCGTGGATGACCTGGTCCATCGTTGCCGTCAGCGCGCTGATCACGTTCAGCGCCGCCGGCATCACCACCGGCCTTTCCTTGGCCGACGCCCGCGCCGACCATGTAACGCTCGCCGGCATCGGTGCCTCCCCCCGCCTGCGGAAAAGCCTCGCGGGATCACAGGCGCTGCTGACCGGCGGGCTGGGAACCCTGCTCGGCAGCCTCGCCGGGACCCTGCCGGCGGTGCTTGTTGCCGGTTCCACCGAGCTGGGCACCGCCGTCGAAGTGCCCTGGCTCCATTTGCTGGCGCTCGTCATTGCGGTGCCCCTGGCCGGTGCCCTGCTGGCCTGGCTCTTCACGCGTGCCCGCTTGCCGGTGTCGCGCCGAACGCTGGGCACCTGAGGGCAGCTTCGCGTTTGAGCGCGCACGGCTGGCGCTGAACAGGGCGGTTGGATGCGGCGGGGGTCTTTCTGATTGGCGCCGGCAGGCTTACCGTGGGGTGAGGAGCTGCCCTCCGGGCAGCCGTGGCAGGGATTCGCAGCACCCTCGACGGCGGTGCGGCCCGACGCTCGTCGCCGGGTGTCCGCCGTTCGGCGCAGGCTGGTCCTGATCACGGCAAAACACGGTCCGGCCCAAGCTCCCCGTTGGTAGGGTGCCTGTCAGCAGATGGGGACGAATCTCAAGGAGGAGACATGGCCGGAACACCGGATCATCGACGGAGCGCAGCCCGGGGGGAAGGTGCGGTCGCCACCGATACCTCGCTCCCGCCGTCGGCAGTTGACGAGACTGTCCGCGAGGCGGAAGAGAAGAAGTGGACGCCCGGAAAAATAGCGCTCTGGGCAGCGATTGCCCTGCTGGGCGGCGTGGCCTGGTTTATGCTCGCCATCATCCGCGGCGAGACCGTGAACGCCATCTGGTTCGTGTTTGCCTCGGTCTGTACCTACCTCATCGGCTACCGCTTCTACTCCAAGGTCATCGAGCGCTACATCACCAGGCCCGATGACCGCCGCGCCACCCCGGCCGAGTACAAGGCCGACGGCAAGGACTACGTGCGGACGGACCGGAACGTCCTGTTCGGCCATCACTTCGCCGCCATCGCAGGGGCAGGGCCGCTGGTGGGTCCCGTGCTTGCAGCCCAGATGGGTTACCTGCCCGGCACTCTCTGGATCATCATCGGCGTCGTGCTGGCCGGCGCCGTGCAGGACTACCTGGTGATGTTCTTCTCGATGCGGCGCGGCGGGCGTTCGCTGGGCCAGATGGCACGCGAGGAACTCGGCGTCATCGGCGGCACGGCAGCCTTGATCGCCACCCTGCTCATCATGGTCATCATCGTGGCAATCCTCGCCCTGGTGGTGGTCAACGCCCTGGCCGAAAGCCCGTGGGGCGTCTTCTCCGTTGGCATGACCATCCCCATCGCGCTGTTTATGGGCGTCTACCTCCGGTTCCTGCGGCCCGGCAAGGTGATGGAAGTGTCGCTGATCGGCTTTGTCCTGCTGATGGCGGCCATCATCGGCGGCGGCATGGTGGCCGAGACCTCGTGGGGTGTGGAGATCTTCACGCTGGACCGGGTGACCCTCGCCTGGGGCCTCATCGTTTACGGTGCCATCGCGGCGATCCTGCCGGTCTGGCTGCTCCTGGCGCCCCGGGACTACCTGTCCACGTTTATGAAGATCGGCGTGATCGTGATGCTGGCGCTGGCCATCATTGTGGTCCGCCCTGAAATCAGCGTTCCCGCGTTCAGCGAGTTCGCGAGCCGGGAGAACGGCCCCGTGTTCCCCGGCGCGCTGTTCCCCTTCCTGTTCGTGACCATCGCCTGCGGCGCCTTGTCCGGATTCCACGCCCTGATCTCGTCGGGCACCACCCCGAAACTGGTAGAAAAGGAGCGGCAAACCCGCTACATCGGCTATGGCGGAATGCTGATGGAGTCCTTCGTGGCCATCATGGCCCTCGTGGCGGCCATTTCGATTGACCGCGGCCTCTACTTCGCCATGAACTCGCCAACGGCCTTGACCGGCGGAACTGTCGAAACTGCCGCCGCCTGGGTCAACAGCCTGGGCCTGTCCGGCGTCAACCTCACCCCCGGCCTGCTCTCGGAAACCGCCGCCAACGTAGGCGAGGAGAGCATCGTCTCCCGTACCGGCGGCGCGCCGACACTGGCCGTGGGCCTCGCCCACATCATGCAGCAGTTCATCGGCGGCACAGCCATGATGGCGTTCTGGTACCACTTCGCCATCATGTTCGAGGCCCTCTTTATCCTCACCGCTGTTGACGCCGGAACCCGCGTTGCCCGGTTTATGCTCCAGGACTCCATCGGCAACTTCATTCCCAAGTTCAAGGAGCACTCGTGGCGGCCGGGTGCCTGGCTGTGCACGGCGGTTATGGTGGGCGCCTGGGGTGCCGTACTGCTGATGGGTGTCACCGATCCATTGGGCGGCATCAACACGCTGTTCCCGCTGTTCGGCATCGCCAACCAGCTGCTGGCTGCCATAGCCCTTGCTGTCTGCCTGGCCATCGTGGCCAAGCGCGGTACGTTCAAATACCTCTGGATCGTGGCCCTGCCGCTGGCCTTTGCCGCCGTTGTGACCATCACCGCGAGTTTCCAGAAAATCTTCTCTCCCACCCCGGCAGTGGGCTACTTCGCCAATAATGCAGCCTTCAGCAAGGCCCTGGCGGATGGGAAGACCGAGTTTGGCACGGCGAAATCAGTGGCGGCCATGGAAGCCGTGGTGCGCAATACAGCGATCCAGGGCTGGCTCTCGGTGATCTTTGTGGTGCTGAGCATCATCGTGATCGCGACGGCGTTGCTCGCCACGGTCAAGGCGTTCCGCAGCCGCGCGCACGGGACGGCCGTGAAGGACAACGAAGACCCCGCCACGCCGTCGCGGGTCTTTGCCCCGGCAGGGCTGATCCCCACTCCGGCCGAGCGGAAGCTGATGGCGGAGTGGGACAAGGTGCCGGCCGAGCTGAGGTTCGAGCGGGCAGGGCACCACGGATGAGCACCGGACTCGCTGCGGTCACCAGGGGCTTCCGGGGGTTTGCGCGCTACCTCGGAGGTGTCCTGGGTGCGGATGCCTACACGAAGTACCTGGAGCACCACCGGGCCTCGGGGCACAGCACGCCGCCGCTGAGCGAGCGGGAGTTCTGGCGGGACCGGACGGACCGCCAGGACTCCAATCCCCAAGGCCGGTGCTGCTGATTGAGCCCATAGCGGACAGCACGTCAGCGGGGTTCATCGAGTGGACCTTGGGCGGATCGCTCATGAGAGTATGAACGCATGAGCGATCCGAATGACACTCAGGCACCTGAGGACCTCCCGGTAGAAGGCACCACCATCGATGACAGCCAGCCGGCACCGGCACCGGCTGTGCCGGAAAACGACGGCAAACCCAAAGGCAGCAACCTGCAGGACCTGGTGGATGAACCGGCCAAGGTGATGCGGATCGGCACCATGATCAGGCAGCTCCTGGAGGAAGTGAAGTCCGCGCCGCTGGACGATGCCGCGCGGGGACGGCTGGCCGAAATCCACGAGCGCTCCATCAAGGAGCTGGAAGACGGGCTGGCGCCTGAACTGGTGGAGGAACTGGACAGGATCAGCCTGCCGTTCTCGGATGACGCCACCCCTTCCGATGCTGAACTGCGCATCGCCCAGGCCCAGCTGGTGGGCTGGCTGGAGGGGCTGTTCCACGGCATCCAGACCGCCATCGCCGCGCAGCACGCCGCCCGCGAGCATGCGGCCGCGCAGATGCAGCTCCGCCAGCTCCCGCCCGGCACGGTGATCGCGCCCGGCGTGGTGATCGGGGAAAACGGCGAGCCGCAACGCGCCCCTGCTGGCCCCCGGCCGGCCGCCCCGGGGCGCCCCGGCCAGCCGAACGACCCGGACCACGGTCCCGGACAGTACCTCTAGGTTCATTGGGCTTTTTCAGCGCCGCCAGGCAGGGGCGCAAAGACGACGCGGAATTGGGGAAGGGGTTGTGGCGCCGCGCCCACGACCGCTTCCACCGGGGGCTGGACCGCTTCCACCAGGTCCTCGAAGGCGTGGAGGACGACCAGCTCTACGGCGAACTGGTGGAGATCGCCAATGAACTTGCTTCCCTGCTGGAACGGGTCAGGGCTGTGTGCAAGGAAGCGCAGCAGCGCTCGCCCAGCGAAGGACTGGATATCCCGGTCCGGCTCGCCAGCGTGCACCGCGCGTTATCCAAAGCCGGCAACTCCCTGGCCACCACGTCGGAAGCGGCTGCCATGCTCCGGCTTGCCGTTGGCCCCATCCCGGTGGGCGCCGCGTCCGTACGCCGGCGCGCCGAGGCGGTTTTCCAGCAGGTGGCCGACGCCGAGAGGCACCTTGCCGAGGAAGGCTCGGGTTACCCGCGGGAAGATATTCCCGGTTAAGCGTGTGGCTTAGTCAGGCCCGTTTCCCTTGGCAGGGGCGGTCGGTTTGGCAGGATAAAAGAATGACTCTTTCACCCACACTGACTTTCAACGACGGCAACCAGATTCCCCAGCTCGGCTATGGCGTATGGCAGGTTGAGGACGGAGTGGCCGAAAAGGTTGTCCGCCAGGCTTTCGAAGCGGGCTTCCGCCACATCGATACTGCCAAGATCTACGGTAACGAGGCCGGCGTTGGCCGGGCCATCGCCAGCTCCGGCCTGTCACCGGAACAAATCTTTATCACCACCAAGCTGTGGAACGCTGACCAGGGCTACGAATCCACGCTCGCCGCGTTCGAGGAGTCCATGGACCGGCTGGGCCTCGAGACCCTGGACCTGTACCTGATCCACTGGATGCAGCCCAAGCAGGACAAGTACGTGGACACCTGGAAGGCGCTGATCGAGCTTCAGAAGCGCGGCCGGGTTAAGTCCATCGGTGTTTCAAACTTCACGGTTGAGGGCCTGCAGCGGCTGATCGATGAAACCGGTGTGGTTCCGGCCATCCACCAGATTGAGCTGCACCCGTACTTCAGCCAGCGCGGGCTGCGCGACTTCGGCGCCTCAAAGGGAATCCTGACCCAGGCCTGGTCCCCGCTCGGCCAGGGCGGCGAGCTCCTGGAGGACGCAACAGTGGCCGCCATTGCTGCCAAGCACGGAGCCACGCCCGCCCAGGTTGTTATTGCCTGGCACCTTGCCATCGGCAACGTGGTGATTCCGAAGTCCGTCACCGAGTCCCGGATCCGCGAAAACTACGCGGCGCTGGACGTCTCGCTGTCTGCCGACGACGTAGAGGCCATCAACGCACTGGACCGCACCGCCAAGGGCGAAGGCCGGATCGGGCCGGACCCGGCCGTCTCCGACTTCGCCTAATTCCAGCGGAACCTACAACCCGCGCTGCCAGGGATCTTTGCCCCGGCAGGGCGGGTTGCCTGCGTTAACCGGCCGCCAGGAACCCGGGGTTCCTTGGACGCTGCCGCAGATTAGGCGGCGATGCGGACCTGCTGGACCGGGACAGCGTCCACAACCGCCCAGTTGTCCTCGCCGTGGCAGTACCGGCTCGCGAAACGTTCTGCCTCTGCAAGGGTGTCAAAGACTTCAGCCCGGGCACGGCCGCAGTCGGCGTCGAAGTAGGTGACGTGAAATTCCTGTACCAGTTGGTTTTCCATAATTCCAGTGTGCAACCGGGGTCTGACATTCCTCGGAATCAGGACGGCGTGTCCGTACTGCCCAACCGGAGGACCCGCTCCTGGGCCAGCATGGCTGTCCGCTCCGCCTTGTCGGCAGCCCGCACCGCCTGCTTCGCCTCGGCGGCAGTGGCGGCGAGGCCCCTGCGCAACTGCTCCAGCCGGTCCTCGGCCGCCTTGAGGCGTGTCCTCAGCTCGGCTGTTTCCTGGAGGAGCCCTGCCATTTCTGTTCGTGTCTCGTCCTCCTGCTCCTGCAGGTCCCGGGCCAGCTGCGCCGTCTCTGCCTGCGCGGCCTCCGCTTCGGCCAGGGCGGCTTTTGCTTTCTCCAGCGCGGGCGGTGACTTTGGCCGCGGTGTTTGCCGGACTGCCTCAAGCCGCGGCTTGTCCGGCTTCGGACGGGAGGTGCCCCCCGCCGTCGTACTCTCCTCCCGCGGCCTGTCCGGTACCGTAACAGCCGGAGCAGCAGCTGTCCGGGGCGGTGCCGGGAGGGCGGCGGGGACGGCCACCAGGCCGTCAAGGTCCACCGCGTTCACGCCGTCCGCCGAGAGTGTCTTGAGCAGGCGGCCGCTGTGGACCGCGGCGGCCGCCCCCTCATCGGCGGTCAGGGCGCGCAGGGTCTCCTCGACGTCGGTTGCCATCGCGTCGCTGATAGAGCGGCCCTGTTGCCGGGCCACCGAGCGGGCGGTGTCGACGGCGGTAGCCAGCACAGTGCGCCGCTCACGGCCCAGCTCACGCAGGGCAGTGGCGTCCAGTGAGGCTTGCGCCTCGCGCATCCGGCCGCCAAGGTCCATCAGCCCGGCAAGGACGTCCGGCTGGTGCAGGGCCAGCATGTTCACGGCCCAGGCGGCAACCGACGGCTTGGGGAGCCCGCGCACAGCCGCCGCGAGCTCCTTGTCCGATCCGGCCGCTTCCTTCGCCGCGGCTGCACGGGCGGCGATGAAGTCGTCGAGGGGTTTGGCGTAGAGCTCATTGGCGATCTCTGCCAGGACCTGGTCATCCATGCACGCCATCTTAGGGGCCCGCATTACCGGCCGGTGGGATGACCGGGCAGGCCGGACTTGCCCCTGGCCGCGGCCGCCTTCCTAAGTGTCCTGCTGCCGCCGCACCATTTCGGCAATCCATGCGGGTGCAAAGGGAGACGTGCAGCCCGGGGGAGTGGGGTAATCCTTGAGCACCTCAAGGCGTTCGCCGATGCTGACCGCCCTGCTGCGGTGTTCGGCGTGCCGGATACCGATGGTGGCCAGGCAGGTGTTCATGGCCCACTGCAGCCGTTCCGGCGCGTCCTTCATGCCAGCTTCGATGACGTCCAGCAGTCCTGGGAGGTCGAGGCCGTCAGGTTGCTTCGCTACCCGCTCGCTGGTCAGCGCCCAACCTCCGCTGGCAACTACCGGATGGGGGTCAGCCAACCACGCGGTGCGGAGTTCTTCTGCATGCGGGCTTTTCTTCACCACGTAGTTCACCAGCCAGTCGTTCACCTTGGGTGTGCGGGCCTCGCGCATCATGGCGTCCAGCTCGTCCTGCCCGAACGCCTTGGGCCGGCAGACCAGGAGCGCCAGCAGCCGCGCAGCCGTATCGCCGGTGGCCCAGAGCTCAGCGGCGAGTTCCTGTTGCGTCTTGAGCCGCTTCGCCACAGCGCGGAGCTTGCCCAGGTTCACGCCGTGATCGTCACCGTGCTTTTCGTTCACCTCGCGTGCACGGGGGTCTTCAAGGTCAGCGAGTTCCGCCATCACCTCTGCCACAGTCGTTCCGGCCAACGCTGTTTTGTCCAATGCTGCCCCGGCCATGTCTGGCTCCTCTCCGTCGCCTCTTCAGCCTACGACGGAAAACCGGTATGGCGCGTGCTCCGGCCACACTCCGGCGGGCGCACCATGCTGATCCATTGCTGTTACAGCCGGCGCACCAGCCAGCTTGCCAGCCACCGGGCGTCGTGGCCGCCGTCGTTCTCCCACTCCACCAGCACATGCGTCACGGTGTAGGCGACGGCATGCCCCAGGGTGGAACCGACCTTGACGGGAGCCGGCCGGAGCATCAGGACGGGCCTGCCCGGCGCTTGCCGGAGGGCGTCCTCACGTGCGGCTGACTGGGCCATACGGGCCGGCAGCTGCTGGGGAGGCGGATCCAAAAGCTCCAGCCGATCGGCTGGATCTGGGGATAGCGGCATTGGAAGTCCTGGAGGGATTGGACTGTGCACCAGTACCGTCTTCATCGGCTGGGCCAGGTTCACCGGGTAAACCCGGAGTGGGGCAGCGCCTGGGTGGGCTCCGCCGTATCAACAAGATTAGGAGTGCTACCCACGCTATTCATGCGTAGGAAGTACTCGACTCTTGCGGGGTTGCACTACTTGTCGTGCCGGATCTGGCTGCCGTCGTTGCGTTCCCACATCCCTCAGCCGCGGACTTTCCTGAGTCTTAGCCTGTGCCGGTGTGTCGGTATCTTGCCCGTTACAGCGCCAACGTCGTGCCAGGGCCTGTAGGAGAGGTTGCTGGCGGGCCCAGCCACAGGTGGAGCGGAAGCTACCAGTGATGACCCGCGCCGGCGGCGTCGCAACCGCAAGAGCACGAATACCGTCAAGCCGATCCAGGCGGTGGCAACACAGAAAATCAGGATCAAGGATGCGGTCGTGCTCATGGCTCAGTGTAGGGGTGGGAAGAGGCTGGTGCCCCTCCCCTTGGCTAAGGGTTACGGACCCGTAATTGCGGCGATGCGGCCGTTACCGGTTCATGATCTTCCGCACGCTTGTAACGCTCCGGACGAGGCGCAGGACACCCCCATCCTTAGCTCACCAAAGGGGCAGATCTGCTTTCATTGAGTCGCTGGTGCGCGCCGGCAGCGGGATAGGGGATGCGAATTCCACCCTCGATAGAATGACCCCGTGAAGCAGAGTATTTTCGCCCGCGTCGCCCAGCTGGCCAAGGCAAACCTGAACGCCCTCCTGGACTCCGCGGAAGACCCGCAGAAGATGTTGAATCAGATGGTCCGGGACTACTCGGAGAACATCCGTGAAGCCGAGTCCGCCGTCGCGCAGACCATCGGCAACCTCCGGATGGCCGAGGACGACCACGCCCGCGCCGTGAACGACGCCAACACCTGGGGCAACAAGGCCATCGCCGCCTCCCGCAAGGCGGACGAATTCCGGGCCGCCGGTAACAGTGTGGACGCCGACAAGTTCGACGCCCTCGCAAGGCTCGCGCTTCAGCGGCAGATGACCGCCGAATCCACCGCGAAGGCCCAGGAACCGGACCTGGCCGCGCAGAATCAGGTCGTCGACAAGCTTAAGCAGGGCCTGGACCAGATGAAGGGCAAGCTGCACGAGCTGACCGCCAAGCGCAACGAGCTGGTCAACCGCTCCCGTGTCGCCGCAGCCCAGTCCCAGGTCCACGACGCCCTCAAGTCCCTGGACGCCGGAGACCCGACCTCGGCGATCGGCCGGTACGAGGAGAACATCCGCCGCCAGGAAGCCACCGTGCGGGGCCAACAGGAACTCGCCGCCTCATCCCTGGAAGCCCAGTTCGCCTCCTTGGAAGACCTCGGTGAGCAGACCGAAGTGGAGGCACGGCTCGCCGCTCTGAAGTCCATCGACCGGAAGGCCATCGACTACTAATAAGGGCGCCCGCACGTCCCTGCCGTTCCCTAAGATGACTAACTCGCGCGTGTTTGCGACAGAGTGAAGGCCGACACCCACAAAATAACGGGGTGCCGGCCTGCACTTGTTGCTATGGCTAACTTCCACGTGAACTCGCTAACCGCCGTGCCACTTTTTCGATATGGCGCCCCGGCGGCCGCGGCGTTACCCCGGCGGGGAGTGTGGGGCTAGGCCCAGGACTGGTCCCGGTCGAGGCAGGCCCCGCCGTTGTAAGCTACGTGGATTGAGCTGACCCTGTTTTTCATCTCGCCCAGGTTGAGACGTTCCCCCGGTTGGATGTACCAGGCGTAGCCGACGCAGCCGGGGCTGTCGTAGATGGTGATGTACGCGTACGTGTTGTTGACCAGGGATGCTGCGTTGTTGTTGACCTGGACGCCCCATCCGTTCCGTCCGACGGGGCCGTCGGTGAAGAGCTCGTTGCCCATGGTGGCGTCGCTGTTGGCGTAGTCCGCGCGTGCGCCCTGGAAGTCGGAGTTGAAGTAAAAGCACACCCGTCCTGATGGGCACGCGGTTCCTGTCCCTGACGCGCCGGCAGCGGGTGCGCCCGCCAGAATTGCGCTAGCGCTCAAAGCGAAGACGGCTCCGGCAGTAGCTGTTTTGTGCATCGCGAGTTTCATGAAGTTCCCCAGTCATTTTTCACGGATTTACCATCCGGGCGTCCAAGGCAGACACCTTTCCCATTCTGCGCCCTTCCCGTGCCGAGCAGCCATGGGGATATCTGCCCTAACGCTGGGGGGCTCGTTTGGGAAGTTCTTGCTGCAGCGGGTTCCATTGCCTGGATCACGCGGGCCAGCGGAAGTTAGTGGTGATTAGCGCTGCCCTACAGCTTGGTTTTCACCGCCCTGTACCGGCTCGGGAAGCGCCCTGTGCCCGATTCCCGCACGCTCCGTGATGCTCCGCCTTAGACTCTGGCCATGAAGAAGTGGGTCATCCGGCACCCCTGCCTGGCAATGGCGTTCGGCTACGTCCTCATGTTTGTCATCACCACCGGGGTGTGGCTGCTGTTTTCGGCTCGCGGTCTGGTGGATGCTTTGGTGAGCGCCTTCTTCAACACGCTGGTGTACTGGCTGCTGGCAATTTTTCAGATACGGAACTTGCGCAAGACCAAGCAGCGCCTCGATGAAGAGGGTCAGTTCAGGGCTTACATCCGCTACCTGGACGCTTTGCCAGGTTCGCTCAGCGGTATCTGGAACCAAGGAATCGCAACACCCGGCGATGGCAGGTTGCGCTTCCAGGCCGCCGTCTACGACAGCCTGGAGCCTTCAGGGCGGCCGACTCAGTTCAGGGTGCACGAGATTCTTCCGGAACGCCTGAAAATCAGCGGCAGGGACCGCAAGTACCTGCCGGTGTACGGGTACGAGGCAGTGGTGCTGCTGACCGGGAGCGGTAAGGTGCAGCTCGCTGCAAGCCCGGAGTCGCTGGACAGGCTGATGGAGGTTGCCGGGTTGGGGCCTGCGAAGGCGGCGTCATGAAAGCCCCTGCTCTGCGGCAGCGTTTGCCGCTTAACCAGCGAAAAACCCCCCAAAGCCCTAAAAATAAGGGCAATAGGGGGTTTATCCCGAGCTTCCTATCAGAATCGAACTGATGACCTTTTCATTACGAGTGAAACGCTCTACCGACTGAGCTAAGGAAGCACCGCACAAACTTCCCGGAAGAACCGGGCCCTTCATGCAAGAGTCAACTGTAATAGAGTCCCCGCACCCGGGTCAAAATGGCCGGACCGAAAGGACTGAGGCCTTCAGCACACCGTGTTGTCGGCTGGAAGCTGACCGCTTACAAGGTAGCGGTCAACAGGGTCCTCGATGCAGCTGTTGGACCGGCCGTACGCCGTATGGCCTTCGCCCTTCCACGTCAGCAGCGATGCATTTCCCAGCTGCTTGCGGAGGGAAGCCGCCCACTCCACCGGCGTGGCGGGGTCGCCAGTCGTGCCGATCACCACGATGGGGGCGTCGCCGGTGTACTCCACCGGTGCCGGGGTGCGGAGGTTCTTGTACGGCCAGTCCGCGCAGTTGGTGCCGCCGTAGGCGAAGAAGTACCCGAAAGTGGGGGAGTCCTGCATCAGCTGCTGCTGTTCGGCCCGCATGGCTGCCGCATCGGCCTCCATGGGGTAGTCCAGGCAGTTGATGGCATTGAACGCGAATGTTGAGTTGGAGGTGTAGGTGCCGTTGGAGGCGCGGTCCGCGCCCAGGTCGGCGAGTCGCAGCATCAGGCTCACGTCCCCTGCCATGGCTGCCTCGAGGGCCTGGGTAAGGGCAGGCCAGCTTTGGTCGTTGTACAGCGGGGTGATCAGGCCGCTGACGAACATGGTGGCGTTAACCACCCGGCCGTCCTTGGCGGTGCGGGGCGTCTGCTGGACGGCGTTAATGAGGTCGCGGATCTGCTGCACGCCGGAGTCCGCGTTTCCGCTCAGCGGGCACCCGTCCTGGTTCAGGCAGCTCTCAACATACGCCCGGATGGACTTCTCAAAGGCGCGCGCCTGGCCGCGGGTCAACTCCTCGTTGCTGATCGATGGATCCAGGGCACCATCGAGCACCATGCGGCCCACGTTGTCCGGGAAGAGCGAAGCGTAGGTGGACCCCAGGAACGTGCCGTAGGAGTACCCCAGGTAGTTGAGCTTCGCATCGTTGACCACCGCGCGGAGGATGTCCAGGTCCTTCGCGGAACTCACAGTATCGATGTGGGCCAGCACTGCCCCTGTCTGCTCCGAGCACTTGGCGGCGATGGCCTTGTTGTCCGCCAGCACCTCCTGCAGGCCGGCATCCGTGTCCAGGTCGTAGATTTTGGCGCGGGCAGCGTCGCGTTCAGCGTCCGTCAGGCAAGTCACGGGGGCGGAGCGCTTCACGCCCCGTGGATCGAAGCCCACGAGGTCGTACGCGTTGCGCACCGCCTGGGAAAAGTGCGTTCCCGAAGCGTCCTTGACGAAGTCGTACCCGGACGCCCCCGGCCCGCCGGGGTTGACGAGCAGGCTGCCTGTCTTGTTCCCCGTGCTCGGCGCCCGCAATGCCGAGAGCTCAATGGTCTCGCCGCCGGGATCGCCGTAGTCCAGGGGCACTTTGACCTTGGCGCACTGGAAGTCGTTTTCGCACGGCTCCCACACCACTTCCTGGGAGTAGAACTCCTCCAGCCCGGCCGGAGCGGACGCCACAATCGAGGGATCGGCCTTCGCCGTGGCTGCCTCCTGGTTGCGGTCGCCGCCGTTCAGGAGGCTGCAGCCGGCCAGAACCATGGCAAGAGCCATGGCCGCGGCGGCACGAACTGCAAGCACCCAGGATGCGGGGCGTGCGGGCAGGGGGCGGGCAGTCATCGGGTCTCCTTGGAAGGGGGCTAGATCAGGCTGGCTGCCATGGACTCAATAGTCAACAGCGGGGCAACGTTGGTGGTGGTGATGCGTTCGCGGGCTTTGTTGATCGCATCCATCCGGGCAAGCGTGGTTTCTGGAGTGGAGCGGCTGGCGAACTCCACCAATTCGCCCCTCAACTCAACGTTGACCAGCTCCACAGCATTCCCGAGCTGGATGATCATCACATCCCGGTAAAAGGACAGCAGGTCGGTGAGGGTACGGTCCAGCGAGTCGGTGATGGAACGCTTGGCACGGCGCTTCTGGTCTTCTTCAAGCTGTTTCACCTGGCTCCGCATGGCCGGCGGGAGCGTACCCGATTCGGGGGCGCCAAGCGTGGCCAGCAGGGCGGCTTTCTCTGCTGCGTCGCGTTCCTCGTTGGAACTGGTGGCCTCGGCGGTGGCAATCTTTACCAGCTTCTCAGCCATCATCACTGCGGCGGTGACCCCACGCAGTCCCAGCGGAAACCTCACCGTCTCCAGCCGGCGCTCCCGGGCCGCGGGATCCCGGGCAAGCCGCCGGGCAATACCCACATGGCTCTGCGCCGCCCGGGCAGCACGTTCCGCCAAAGCCGGCTCCACGCCGTCGCGCTTCACCAGCAGGGCAGCCACGTCAGCGGCGGGCGGCAGCCTCAAAGCCACGCTGCGGCAGCGCGAGCGGATGGTCACCAGGACATCGGCCGGGGACGGCGCGCACAGCATCCATACGGTCCGCGGCGTTGGCTCCTCGATTGCCTTGAGAAGCACGTTGGTGGTGCGCTCGGCCATCCGGTCCGCGTCTTCGACGACGATGATCCGCCAGCGGCCCGCGGAGGGGCGGTTCCCGGCGGTGGCGACCAGTTCGCGGGCCTCATCGATGGTGATGGTCACTTTTTCAGTCCGGACGAACGTCACGTCCGAATGGGTTTCGCCCAGGATCGTCAGGCAGGCGGGGCACTGCCCGCAACCGCGCCGGGTGACATCCTCCTGGTCGCAGTTCAGCGCCGCCGCGAATGCCTTGGCCGCGTTCGACCGGCCCGAACCCGGCGGGCCGGTAAAGAGCCAGGCGTGCGTCAGGTTTTCGCCGCTCGCTGCCTGGCGTAGTTGTTCGACGACGGCGGCCTGGCCCTGCAGGTCGTCCCAGACAGTCATGGGCTGCCCACCTCCGCGGCGGCCAGCAGGGTATCCACGCGCTGGAGGATCTGCGCGGCCAGGTCATCAACGGGAAGATGTGCGGGGAGCACCAGGTATGAACCGGCACGGCTGGAGGCGAGCTCCAGGAAAGCGTCCCGGATCCGGACATGGAACTCGTCAGCTTCGGATTCCAGCCGGTCTTCGGCGGCGTCGCCGGCGGTTCTGCGGCGGCGGCCAACTTCCGGGTCAACGTCCAGCAGCACGGTGAGGTGGGGTTCCAGGCCTGAGGTGGCCCAGGCATTAATGGAGCGCACGGCGTCCTTGCCGAGGTTCCGTCCGGCGCCCTGGTAGGCAACCGAAGAGTCGATATAACGGTCCGTCAGAACAACCTCGCCGCGCTCAAGGGCCGGCCGAATGACCTGGGTTGCATGCGCCGCACGGGAGGCGGCAAAGATCAGGGCCTCAGTGTGGGCGTCGATGTGCCCCTGTCCGTGGTCCAGGACCAGGGACCGCAGTTTTTCGCCGATGGGGGTTCCGCCGGGCTCCCGCGTGCGCCGGACTGTTAGTCCGCGCGATTCGAGGGCGTCCGCAAGCCGGGCCGCCTGGGTGGACTTGCCGGCACCGTCCCCGCCCTCAAACGCGATGAAAAGACCCGCCCGTTGTTTGCTCACTGCACAAGCCTACCGACCAGCACCGTCAATCGCAGTTCGCCGCAGGGCCATGTGGACAGTGCAGGCCGCGGCTTTCAAGGCTGCCCGCAGCGAACAGTACGCTTTTCTCTATGAGCCTTTCCGAACAGCGCGCGGCGTCCCTGGCAGCTGAGACGGTAGTGGTGGCCGCCGGGCGCCCTCCGAGGGACCGGGACCAGCCGGTCAACCCGCCCATCGTCCTGTCCTCCACATACTTTGGCAGCGGGCCGCTTGCTGACGGGGACCGCGGCTACGGCCGGTACTCCAATCCCACCTGGGATCCGTTCGAGGAGGCCCTTGGACAGCTCGAAGGCTCCGAACTGCCCGGCCTCCTCTACGCGTCCGGCCTGGCCGCCGTCAGTTCCGCGCTCTCCCTGATCCCGGCCGGGGGAGTGCTCGTGATGCCGACGCACAGCTATTCCGGTTCCCTGGTGATGGCCGCCGAGCTTGCCCAAAAAGGGTTCATTGAACTGCGCACCGTGGACATTGCGGACACGGAAGCCGTCAAGGAGGCACTCTCGCCCCGCGGTCCCGCCGCCCGCCCCGCTGCCATGCTCTGGCTGGAAAGCCCCACGAATCCCATGCTGGGCATTGCCGATATCCCGGCCCTGGCTGAAGCGGCGCATGCTGCCGGAGCCATCGTGGTGACGGACAACACCTTTTCCACTCCCTTGGTCCAGCAGCCCCTGCTGCTGGGATCCGATATAGTCCTGCATTCGGTAACCAAGTACCTGGCCGGCCATTCCGACGTCGTCCTCGGCGCCCTGGTGACGTCCAACCCCGATATCCGCTCCGCGCTGCTGCATCACCGGATCATCCACGGAGGGATCGCCGGCCCGTTCGAAGCCTGGCTGGCACTGCGCGGCCTGCGGACGCTCGCCCTGAGGATTGAACGGTCCCAGGCCTCCGCCAAGGTGCTGGCCGAGCGGCTGGCTGCGCATCCGATGATCGAGTCCCTCCGGTTCCCGGGCCTTCCCAGCGATCCCGGACACGAACGGGCGAAGACGCAGATGAAGGGCTTCGGCTCCATCATCTGCATCCAGGTGGCACCGGTGGCAGGGCTCAGCGGTGCCGACGCCGCGGACGCGCTGGTGCGGGCGCTGGAACTGTGGCTCCCGGCGACATCGCTGGGCGGGGTTGAATCCCTGATCGAACGCCGACGCCGGCATACCGCCGAACCTGCCAGTGTCCCCGAAAACCTGGTCCGCCTCAGCGTCGGCATCGAAAATGTCGAGGACCTCTGGGCCGACCTGAAGCAAGCGCTGGACGCGCTGGACGGCTAGGCTGGGCTTGTGGACGGTGAATCTATTATTCGGCCTGTCGAACAGGCAATCTTCTTTATCCTTGCCCTGGTGGCACTCGGACTTGAGCTGTGGGCGGTGGTGGACTGCGCCCGCCACCGCGCAAACGCGTTCGAAGCCACCGGGAAGAGGACCAAGACTTTCTGGCTGGCACTCACCGGCGGCGCCGCCCTCGTCGGCGTGATTTCGATGTTCGGCACCGGCGGCGGCTTCTTCGGCACGCTGGGACTGTTCGGGCTTGCCGCCGTTGTTGCGGCATCCGTCTACCTCGCCGACGTCCGGCCCGCTGTGAAGGATGCCGGCCGCGGCGGCAGCCGCAACACCGGTCCGTACGGGCCCTGGTGATCCCCACCGCCCCCTGGACTCCCGTGGTTGATCTAGCTGCGCGGGGACTCCGGCGGTTGATCTAGCTGCGCGGGGCCACTGCCTTCCAGTCCACTGTCAGCTCACCCAGCCGCCACCGTGCCGGCCCGTCCTGCACCGGCCATCCGGCATCCCGCAAAAGGCGGCACATGGACTGCCACCGCTGCCGGTTCCCGAATGATGCCTGCGGGGCAGATTCCAGCCATGCCCGGTCCATGGCCTGCATGAGGGCGTGTACCGGTTCGCCGGGGACATTGCGGTGGATCAGCGCCTTGGGAAGCCGTTCGGCAACATCAGAGGGCAAGGAAAAACTGCCGAACCGGACAGAGATGCTGAGTGAGAGCGGCCGCTCGGCGTCCAGCGCCACCCACGTCACACGACGGCCGATCTCGTCGCAGGTGCCGTCGATAAACAGGCCGTCCGCGGACAGCCGGTCCTGCACCAGCCGCCAGATTCCGGGCACATCCGCTTCCTCGTACTGCCGCAGGACATTAAAGGCCCGCACCAGCACCGGCCGGCCGGGAACCGGAAGTTCGAAACCGCCCACATGGAAGCTCAGCCCCGGCCGCTGCAGCGGCAGGGCGGCGCGGACCCGGTCGGGCTCGATTTCGATCCCGCACACCTGGACGTCCGGCCGCACAGCACAGAGCCGCTCAAAAAGTTCGACGGCGGTGGCCGGGGTGGCGCCGTAGCCCAGGTCCACCACCAAAGGGTTCGCGGCGGAGCGGAGGCGCCAGGCCTGCGGACCGGTCAGCCACCGGTCCAGCCGGCGCATGCGGTTGGGGTTGGTGGTGCCCCTCGTGACGTTCCCCACCGGCCTGCCCTGCCTTCCGGCCGGGTTCCGGCCGGTTATCTGCGGGGCGGCCACCCGTTCAGCTTTTTGCACCACCGCCCCACCATATCGCTGCGGCCCTTACAGCCTGTACAGGGTGCTTCGTGACGCCGGCGGAGCACCGGCTGTAACGCTGGGCGGGCGGCAGCGGCGCTCGGCTAGGATGAAAATCATGACTTACAAGCTGATTCTGCTGCGCCACGGCCACAGCGAATGGAACGCCAAGAACCTGTTCACCGGCTGGGTGGACGTAGACCTCAACGACCAGGGCCGCACGGAAGCAGCACGGGGCGGGGAGCTCCTGGTTGAGAACGATGTTCTCCCGGACATCCTGTACACCTCCCTGTTGAAGCGGGCCATCAACACGGCCAACATCGCCCTGGACAAGGCTGACCGCGGCTGGATCCCCGTCAAGCGCGACTGGCGCCTGAACGAACGCCACTACGGTGCGCTGCAGGGCAAGGACAAGGCCCAGACCCTCGCCGAATACGGCGAAGAGCAGTTCATGGAATGGCGCCGTTCCTACGACACCCCGCCGCCGCCCCTGGACGACAACTCAGAGTTCTCCCAGGCCCACGATCCCCGCTACGCGGACCTCGGCGACGCCCTCCCGCGCACCGAATGCCTGAAGGACGTCCTGGTCCGCCTGCTGCCGTACTGGGAATCGGACATCAAGGAAGACCTGAAGGCCGGCAAGACCGTCCTGGTCACCGCCCACGGCAACTCGCTGCGCGCCCTCGTCAAGCACCTGGACGGCATCAGCGACGAAGCCATCGCCGGGCTCAACATCCCCACCGGCATTCCGCTGGTCTACGACCTGGACGAGGACTTCCAGCCCATCAAGCCGGGCGGCACCTACCTCGACCCCGAAGCTGCGGAAGAGGCCATCCTCGCTGTAGCCAATCAGGGCAAGAAATAAGACTTCGCGGTTCTTCGCCGGGTGCTCGGTCGTTCCTCCCTTAGACGCACTCCGGCCGAAGAACGCGCTGCGTCCACGGTGAATGGACGACGGCGGGCCGGTCACCTCAGGTGACCGGCCCGCCGTCGTTGGTTCCCGCAAGAGTTTTTGTCCAGATATGCAGGCCTCCGGGCCTCGGAAGTCGGCGTATCTGGACAAAAACTCCCCGGGGGTTAGCTGTGCTCGGTGGCGTTCGGCTGCCAGGCGCCGGTCACCAGGTAGGTGACCTTCTGCGCCACCGAGACGCCGTGGTCCGCGAAGCGCTCGAAATACCGGCTGGCCAGTGCAACGTCAACGGTGGTAGCGGGGGTCTCGGCCCATTCCGGCGCCGCGATGGCCTTGAAGACGCTCAGGTGCAGATCGTTGATGGCGGTGTTCGCCTTCAGGATGTCCCGGGCCACCTCAAGGTCGCGGGTCTCCAGGAGAACGGTGAGCTTGTCCGCGATCTCCTGGTCCAGGTCAGCCATGCTCTTGAACGTTGCCGTCATGGTTTCCGGAATGACGACGGAGGGGAAACGGAGGCGGGCCAGCTGGGCGATGTGCCGGGCAAGGTCGCCCATACGCTCCAGCGAGGCGCTCATCCGCAAGGACCCCACGATCATCCGCAGATCGCTGGCGACAGGGCCCTGCAGCGCCAGGATGTCAATGGCCCGTTCGTCAAGGCTGTTCTGCAGGAAGTCGATGCGGGCATCCGCAGCGATCACATCCTGGGCAAGATCCACGTCCGCCACCTGGAACGAAGTGGTGGCCTTATCCATCGCCTCGCTGACCAGCCGGGAAATCTCCACCAGCTGGTCACCAACCTGGGTGAGCTCTTCCTGAAAAACCTTACGCACGTAGGCGTCCTTTCCTTGGAACTCCCGTCCCGCCCGCACCCGGACAGCAGGAATTCATGTCGCCGTTCGGCAGTCCAACTCGTTACTCTGCCAGTATCCGGTAAACGGTTAGGCCCTTGAAGATGAACGTTAGTTGAACCGTTGGCACAGCGGCTCCGGACGTGCCGGTGGCCGCCCGCCAGCGCATAAGGTTGAGCTGTGGATCCTATGCTCATCGGACTGGTTGCCGGCCTAGTTGGCCTGGCGCTCGGTACCTTCGGGGTGCTTGCCTACAGGGTCAGTGAGAAGCAGCGGCAGCTGCTGGATGTCGACGCCGATGAACTCGCCCTGCCGGCCGGGGCAGCCGAGGTGCTTGCCGTCGTCGGACGGGCCTTTGTGGTGGTGGACGCCATCGACGGCGTGGTCCGCGCCAGCCCGGCCGCCTACGCCTACGGACTGGTCCGCGGGCACACAGTGGTCCACAAGGAACTGCTGGACATGACGGCAGGCGTCCGGCGCGACGGCGTCATCCTGGAGAAGCAGCTGGAGCTGCCGCGGGGACCCCTGGGCCAGGGCACCATCATTGTGCAGGTGCGCGCAGCCATGCTGGGCGAGGAATACATCCTCCTGCTGGCGGATGACCGCACGGAAATTACCCGGACGGAAGAGATCCGCAACGACTTCGTGGCCAATGTTTCCCACGAACTGAAGACCCCGGTGGGCGCCATTTCCCTGCTCGCCGAAGCCCTCGAATCCTCGGCCGACGACGAAGAGGCAGTGCGCCGGTTCGCCAAGCGCATGCACAAGGAGTCGGGCCGCCTGGCCGCCCTGGTGCAGGACATCATCGAACTTTCCCGGTTGCAGGGGGCCAGTGTGTCCCAGGCTGGCGGACCTGTTGACGTCAACGCCGTGATCGCGGAGGCCGTTGACCGCTCGCAGCTCCCGGCCGAAAGCAAGAACATCAATATTGTTGTGGGCGGCCGGACCGAAGGGAAGGTCTTCGGAGACCAGGACCTCCTGGTCACGGCCCTGCGCAACCTCATCGACAACGCCATCCGCTACTCCCCGCCGAACACCAGGGTTGGAATCGGTGTCCGGTCCAGGGACGGGCTGGTGTCCATCTCGGTGACGGACCAAGGCGAGGGACTCAGTGCCGAGGACCAGGAGCGCGTCTTTGAGCGTTTCTACCGCGTCGACGCCGCCCGTTCGCGGCACACCGGCGGCACCGGCCTGGGACTGAGCATCGTCAAGCATGTGGCCGCCAACCACGGCGGGGAAGTGACCCTCTGGTCCCAGCCCGGCCAGGGTTCCACTTTCACCCTCCGCCTCCCAGAGATGGAAGGCCAGGACGGCGGTGAGGAGCTTCCGCGGCCGGCAGCCGGTGTGTCCGGCCGGGAACCCCTGAAGCCACCTGTCACCCAAGTACCACGCGCCGCAGGCGCAAAAGAACGAGGAGCCAACGCTTGAGCAGGATCTTGATTGTGGAGGACGAGGAATCGTTCAGTGACCCGTTGTCCTATTTGCTGGGCAAAGAGGGATTCGAGGTTGAAGTGGTGGACAACGGACTGGACGCCATCACCGAATTCGACCGGAACGGGGCGGACCTTGTGCTGCTGGACCTGCAGCTGCCCGGGCTGTCCGGCACGGAGGTCTGCCGCCAGTTGCGCCAGCGCTCCAGCGTCCCGGTAATCATGCTGACGGCCAAGGACGCCGAAATCGACAAGGTAGTGGGCCTGGAACTGGGCGCCGATGACTATGTCACCAAGCCCTACTCCTCGCGCGAACTGGTGGCCCGGGTGAGGGCCGTCCTGCGGCGCCAGGGCGAACCCGAGGAACTGATCTCTTCCACGGTCCAGGCCGGCCCCGTGCGGATGGACATCGAACGCCATGTGGTCAGCGTGGGCGGCGAGCAGGTGCTGCTCCCGTTGAAGGAATTTGAACTCCTGGAGATGCTCCTGCGCAACTCCGGCCGGGTGCTCACCCGCGGGCAGCTCATTGACCGTGTCTGGGGCTCGGACTACGTGGGGGACACCAAGACGCTGGACGTCCATGTCAAGCGGCTGCGCGGCAAGATTGAACCCGATCCCTCAGCGCCGCGGTACCTGGTGACGGTCCGCGGCCTCGGCTACAAGTTCGAGCCCTAAAGAGGGCGGCCAATAAGGCACATACAAAAGGGAGGGGGCCGGCCGGCCCCCTCCCTTTTGTAAAGCTTTTGTGTATCTCAGCTGTTCCGCGCCTGTGGCCTAGTGGTTGCTGCCACCGAGTTCGGAAGCAGTGGGCGAAGGAGTTGCCGACGGTGAAGGAGTGCTGCCTGCCGGCAGGTATTCCTTGTACTCCGGCAGCGTGGCATCCAGCACCGGAACCTTGACGGTGTTGCTGACGTTCGTGCCGTCCTCGGTGATCTTGACGTCCACCAGCGAGCCCGGGATGTCACCCGTGGTGCTCAGGATGGCTTCGTCCGAGGTCTCGTTCAGCAGCGTGTAGGAGTTGGCCTTGACTGGAACCTCAGTCTGCGAACCCTCGGCGCCGTTGACCGTGAGCTTCACATCCTGCGAGGAAGAGTTGTAGACGGCGCCGATCAGGCGGCCCGGCTGGTCCTTGCCGGAGGAGACAATGAGCATGTTCCGGAGCTGCAGGGGGCCGAGGTCGGTGATGATGCCGTCTGACGACTGGTACTGCTCGCTTGTCTGCTGGGAATTGGTGTACCCGCAGCCTGACGCCAGCAGCCCGACGCCGAGAGCGCCTGCCGTCAGTGCCAGTTTGGCGCGCTGGGCCCGGTTCATCGCAGTGAAACGCACGTCACGTACTCCTCAAGAGTTCTGAAAGATTATTCAGCCATAGCCTAGCCGCAATCCACTGCAAACGAGGATTCGAGGGCCGTCATATCACCCTTGGCAGCGTACGTGACATGCACTATTATCTGCGTTCGTCAAGGGGGTTGAGGGGGTCGATTGCGCTGTTTTTCCGCGGAATTTCGCGGTTCGGGGCCCTTTTGCCGGCCGGTCATATGCCCGAATCGTGATAAACTGGTCTGCGGGAAAGGGGAAATGTCCACATGGTATTTGAGGTCGGCGAGACAGTAGTTTACCCTCACCACGGTGCTGCGAAGATTGAAGAAATCAAGATGCGCACCATCAAGGGCGAAGAGAAGATGTATCTCAAGCTCAAGGTGGCTCAGGGTGATCTGACCATTGAAGTTCCAGCAGAAAATGTTGATCTTGTTGGCGTTCGGGACGTAGTGGGCAAGGAAGGCCTGGAGCATGTGTTTGATGTGCTTCGCGCTGAGTTCACCGAAGAGCCCACCAACTGGTCACGCAGATACAAGGCAAATCTGGAGAAGCTTGCTTCCGGTGACGTCATCAAGGTGGCAGAGGTCGTCCGCGACCTGTGGCGCCGCGATCACGACCGGGGCCTTTCCGCAGGCGAAAAGCGAATGCTGGCCAAAGCCCGGCAGATTCTGATTTCAGAACTGGCCCTGGCTGAAAAGACCGACGAGGAGAAGGCTGCAAGCGTTCTCGACGAGGTTCTGGCTTCCTAAGAATTGAACCCCGGTGGCACCCATGTGCCGCCGGGGCTTCTTTTTGCCCGGATTCAGGTCCGGGCGGGGCAGGCCGCGGGGACGTAGGCTAGTCGGCATGAGTGAAACTCCCACCCGTCCCGTCACTGCCGTGATCCTCGTGGCCGCCGGCTCCGGGCAGCGGCTCGGCTACGGCATGCCCAAAGCAGCCGTGCCCCTGGGCGGCGAACCAATCCTCATGCATGCACTGCGCGGGATTGTCGCGTCCGGCGTGAGCAGCCAGGTGTGCATCGCCCTTCCTGCCGGGGACACTGCCCTGCGGCAGTTGTGTGAGGACTTCAGGGAGGAACTGGCCGACGGCGGCCCCCTCCTTTCCATTGTCGACGGCGGCGCCACCCGCGCCGACTCCGTCCGGGCCGGCATTGCTGCCCTGATGGACGGGATCGAGGCGGTCCTGGTCCACGACGCCGCCCGCGTGCTGACCCCCGAATCGGTTTTCCACCGGGTGACCGACGCCCTCGCTGCCGGTGCCGCCGCGGTGATTCCCGCCGTCGCCGTAGTGGACACCGTGAAAACCGTGAAAGCTACCACCGGGGATGACAGCGCACTGGCACCGGAAGTCGTCACCGGCACGGCACCCCGGGAGGAACTGCGCGCCGTGCAGACGCCCCAGGGTTTCCAGCTCGGCACCCTCCTGAAAGCCCACGAGTCCGCACGGACCCTGGACCAGCAGCAGTCCGCGGCTGTCACCGATGACGCCATGCTGGTGGAAATGCTGGGCACCCCGGTCCACGCCGTCCGCGGCTCCAGCCAGTCACTGAAGATCACCACCCCGCTGGACCTGATCATCGCCGAGGGGCTGCTGGAAGGGCCCCTGGGCGTGCGTTGGGTGGAGGGCTAGGCATGGACATCACCGCGATCCTTCCCCGCACCGGCATCGGGCTGGACGTCCACGCCTACGCCTCCGATGACGCGCCCCGTCCGCTGTGGCTTGGCGGCCTCCACTGGGAGGGGGAACGCGGCCTCGCCGGGCACTCCGACGGCGACCCGGTGGCACACGCGGCCGCAGATGCCCTTTTCTCGGCAGCCGGCATCGGCGACCTCGGAACCCACTTCGGAACCAGCCGCCCTGAATTCGCGGGCGCATCGGGGGTCACGCTGCTCGCGGAAGCGGCCCGGATCGTGCGGGCCGCCGGGTTCGAAATAGGCAACGTCGCGGTCCAGTTCGTGGCCAACCGGCCCAAGTTCGGGCCCCGGCGTGAGGAATCGCAGCGGGTGCTCAGCGAGGCCGCAGGCGCGCCCGTCAGCGTAACCGCCACTACCAGCGACGGGCTGGGGTTCGCCGGCCGGGGGGAAGGCATCAGCGCAGTGGCCACCGCCCTGGTGTATCCAAACCCGTCCGGCGCCATCGGCTAATCTGGAGCGGTGACCCTGCGCTTCTATGACACTGCCTCCGCCGAAGTCCGCGACTTCGTGCCCCTCGTCGAGGGCAAGGCCAGCCTCTATTACTGCGGGGCCACGGTGCAGGGCATGCCGCACGTTGGCCATATCCGCTCCGCCATCGCGTTCGACCAGCTCACCCGCTGGCTCCAATACCGCGGCCTGCGGGTCACGGTGGTCCGGAACGTCACGGACATCGATGACAAGATCCTGGCGAAGTCCGAGGCATCCTTCGCGCCGGACTTCAGCCCGGAACCCGGCGAAGTGGCGGGCGAAGAATGGTGGGCCCTGGCATACCGCTACGAGCAGGAATTCCTGAAAGCCTACGACGCCCTGGGCGTTTCCCGGCCCACCTACGAACCCCGCGCTACCGGCCACATCCCGGAGATGCATGCGCTCATCCAGCAACTGATCGACCGCGGCCACGCCTACCCGGCCCTGGACGGCTCGGGGGACGTGTACTTTGACGTCCGTTCCTGGAGCAAGTACGGCTCGCTCACCCGCCAGAACATCGATGACATGCAGGCAGCCCCCGACGCCGACCCTCGCGGCAAGCGCGATCCCCGCGACTTCGCGCTGTGGAAGGGTTCCAAAACCGGAGAGCCGGCGACGGCGAGCTGGGCTTCCCCCTGGGGTGCCGGCCGGCCCGGCTGGCACCTGGAGTGCTCTGCCATGGTCACCAAGTACCTGGGCACCGAGTTCGATATCCACGGCGGCGGCCTGGACCTGCGGTTCCCGCACCATGAAAACGAGCTGGCCCAGTCCCAGGCGGCAGGCCACCCGTTCGCCAACTTCTGGATGCACAACGGCATGGTCACCTACCAGGGTGAAAAGATGTCCAAGTCCATCGGGAACACCGTCAGTCCTGCGGAGATGCTGGAACTGGCCCCACCCCGGGTGGTCCGCTACTACCTGGGCCAGGCGCACTACCGCTCAGTCCTGGACTACCGCCCCACGTCGCTGCAGGAGGCCGCGGCCGCCGTCGAACGCATTGATGGGTTTATCGCCAAAGCCACCGCCAAGCTCGGAACGGACTTCGGTTTTGTGGCCGGCACGTCCGGCTCATCCCCGGACACCCTCAGCGCATTCTCCGCGGCGATGGACGATGACCTGAACGTTCCGCGCGCGCTGGCGGCGCTCCACGAGACGGTACGCGCCGGCAACACCGCCCTCGCCGAAGGAAACGATGACGCCGCCCGCCTCGCCATGTATACGGTGGCAGTAATGACTGACGTACTCGGCCTGAACGCCGTGGCCGGTTCTGATGCCGGCAACAGCAAGGAAGCAGCCGCCCTGGACGTCCTGGTGCAGGCGCAGCTGGAAGCCCGGGCTGCGGCGCGGGCCGAAAAGAACTGGGCGGCGTCCGACGCCATCCGGGACACACTCAACCAGGCCGGCGTCGTGGTGGAGGACGGGCCGGACGGCGCAACCTGGAGCCTGAAGCGGGACTGACACCCCACCCTGCGCCGGGCACGCCCGAAACCACGGATCGTTCGATTTTTCTTCGGTCAGTAGACTGGTAGGCAGACTCAGTCAGCACAATCAAGGGTGGAACACAATGGCCAACAATGGTCGCCGATCGGTTAAAGCGAAGAAGGGCCCAACCATCGGAACCGGTGGCCATGGCCGCAAGGCCCTCGAAGGCAAGGGCCCCACGCCCAAGGCGGAGGACCGCCCGTACCACAAAGCCCACAAGGCCAAGCAGCTCTCCGAGCGCTCCGCCGCCAAGCGCAACCCGGGTGCCCGCAGCGCCGGTGCAGCCAAGTCGGGCCCCAAGGGACGCGCTACCGAAGAAGTGGTCACCGGCCGGAACTCCGTGGTCGAAGCGCTCCGCGCCGGCATCCCCGCCAAGGCACTGCACGTGGCCATCCGGATCGAAATGGATGACCGCGTCAAGGAATCCCTGAAGATTGCCGCCGAGCGCGGCATCCCCTTGATGGAAACCGGCAAGCCCGAGCTGGACCGGATGACAGACGACGCCGTGCACCAGGGCCTGGTGCTCCAGATCCCGCCGTACGAGTACCAGGACGCCTACGAGCTCGCCGAAGACACCGTGGCGAAGTGGAAAAAGGGCCACGTGGCCAACGCCCCGCTCTTCGTCGCCCTCGACGGCATCACCGACCCCCGCAACCTGGGCGCCATCATCCGCTCCGTGTCCGCCTTCAGCGGCCACGGCGTGATCGTCCCCGAACGCCGCTCAGTTGGCGTCACCGCCTCCGCCTGGAAAACCAGCGCCGGTGCGGCCGTGCGGGTGCCCGTCGCCCGCGCCTCCAACCTCAACAGCGCCCTGAAGCAGTTCAAGAACATGGGCATCTTCGTCCTGGGCCTGGACGGCGACGGCGACGTGTCACTTCCCGACCTGACCCTCGCCACCGAACCGGTGTGCATTGTGGTGGGCTCGGAAGGCAAGGGCCTCAGCCGCCTGGTCCGCGAAAACTGCGACCAGATCGTCTCCATCCCCATCGACTCGGCGATGGAATCACTGAACGCTTCCATGGCCGTGGGCATCTCCCTGTACGAAGTGTCCCGCCAGCGCGCGGCAAAGTAGCAGGTCCGTTGGCGGCTAGGATTTAGGTGATGGTCATGCCGCTCTTCGAAACTGCAGCTTCCGCCACGGACGCCTCAACGGCCCTTCCACTCGGTGTCAGTGTCCCGCGCGCAGGCGCGGCCCGCGGGGGTTCAACCGGCAACGCCACCGTGTCCCCGGCTCAGGCCAATGTGGCCTGTTACGCTCCGGGCATCCGGAACCTGGAAATCGTCTACCAGGCCCCCGGCGCCGACTGGCGCGTCCAGGCGCTGCCCAACGTAAGCCAGGGCGTCCATCACGGAATGGTGGACAACCTCCCGTACGGCTCCAGGTATGGCTTCCGGGAAGCAGCCGCCGGGCAGTCCCTGCCGGTGGCCGTGCCGGCAGGCGGCATTGACGACGACGGCGGGCAGCCGCTGCTGCTGGACCCGTACGGGCGCGCCGTGGACCAGTCCGAGGGTTTCCTGACGAGCGTGCGAATGGCCGGCGACTTCGATTGGGGACAGGACGCACGGCTGAAGCTGCCGTGGCGCGACACCATCATTTATGAGGCCCACGTCCGAGGGCAGAGCAAGCTCCACCCCGACGTGCCCGAGGAACTCCGCGGCACCTATGCCGGCCTGGCACACCCTGCCATCCTGGAGCACCTCAAGAGCCTGGGCATTACCTCCGTCCAGCTGCTGCCGGTGCATTTCCACCTGGATGAACCGCATCTGCAGGACCTTGCCCTGACCAACTACTGGGGATACAACACCGCCGCCTTTTTCGCCCCGCACCCCGGCTACGCCACCAGGGCTGCCCGGAATGCGGGCCCCCAGGCAGTCCAGGACGAGTTCAAGGGCATGGTCAAGGCGCTGCATGCGGCCGGACTGGAAGTCATCCTGGACGTGGTCTACAACCACACCGCCGAGGGCGGCCCCGACGGCCAGACGCTGAGCTTCCGGGGCCTGGGGGAGGACAAGTACTACCGCACCGACGGGCACGGCAGGTACGTGGACACCACGGGCTGCGGCAACAGCCTGGACTTTTCCCAGCCCCGGGTGGTGCAGCTGGTCCTGGACTCGTTGCGGTACTGGGTGGATGAATTTCACATCGACGGCTTCCGCTTTGACCTGGCGGTGACGCTGTGCCGGAACGCCGCCAATGAGTTCGACCCCAAACACCCGTTCCTCGTGGATATCGCAGCAGATCCGGTGCTGTCTGATGTGAAGCTCATCGCCGAACCCTGGGATGTGGGCTACGGCGGCTGGCAGACCGGACGGTTCCCGGCGGGCTGGGCCGACTGGAACGACCACTTCCGGGATGCCCTGCGCTCCTTCTGGGTAGCCGACCGTGCCTCCCTGGAGTCCGGCGGCCAGGGCGGTCCGGTGTCCAGGCTCGCCGACGTGCTGTCCGGGTCCGCGGATCTCTTTGCCGCTTCCGGCCGCTCACGCCTCGCTTCGCTGAACTACATCACCTCCCACGACGGCTTCACCATGAACGATCTCGTCTCCTACGACCGGAAGCACAACGAGGCCAACGGCGAGCAGAACCGGGACGGGCATGGCGACAACCGCAGCTACAACCACGGGTTTGAAGGCCCCACGGAGGACGGCACCATCCTCGCGAAGCGTGCCCAGTCCCGCCGGAACCTGATGGCGTCGCTGATGATTTCGCTCGGTGTCCCCATGATCACGGCCGGAGACGAACTGGCGCGGACCCAGCAGGGAAACAACAACGCCTACTGCCAGGACAACGCCATCGCCTGGCTCGACTGGACCAGGACCCCGGAGTCCCACGAGATGCTCCGCAGCACCAAGCGGTACATCCGGCTCCGCAAGGAGTTCCTGGCCGCGCAGCCCAACGACTTCCCGGGGCGGGACGAACAGTCCTACCTGTACTGGTTTGACCAGGCCGGCCAGCCCATGTCCATGGAACGCTGGAACGATCCTCAGCACCGGGTGATGCAGCTCCTGCTCGGTTCCGATGACGGCACCCTGGCCGGCCTGGTGGTGGTGAACGGCAGTACGTCTGACGTGGAGATCACCCTGCCCCGGATTACCGCGGAGGGCGCCCCGCACCGGATGTTCGAGCTGCGGCTGACCACCTCGCCGCTGCACGAGCTCCGGCAGGGGAGCAGGGTCTCTTCGGGGGAGAAAGACCTCGTCGAGGCCAACTCCATGAACATTTACCGCACGTAGTCCGCCGGAGAACCCATACCTATGCGCAACCGCAACACCCTGCCCTTGGTGCTGGCCGCCGTCGTGGTGCTGGCCCTGCTGGCGTTTGGCGGCAGCGGCGTCCTGGGCCAGTTCACAGAAGGCACGGTCGCGCAAGGCACGCCCACTCAAGGTACGGTGACACAAGGTACGACGACGGAGGGCGCTTCGAGTGCAGCGCCTGACCCGGGTGCTTTGGTGGACAACCCGTCAAGCCTGCCGGAGGTGCGTGAGTCCGCGCTTCCCGCCGAAGCCCGGAACACCCTCGCCCTGATCCGGGCCGGCGGACCTTACCGCTACAGCCAGGACAACCAGACGTTTGGAAACTTCGAACGGATCCTCCCGCGGAAGGACCGGGGCTACTACCGCGAGTACACCGTACCCACGCCCGGCGAATCAGACCGGGGAGCCCGGCGCATCGTCGCCGGCGATGAGGGCGAAAAGTACTACACCGACGATCACTACGAGACATTTCGATTCATAGCGGAAGGCAGTTAAGCACAATCATGAAGATCTACTCCGGCGATACCTGGACCCTGGAAGAGCTGCAGGAACAGGTAGCCGATGCCGGACGCCGCAGCCTGGTGGTCCCGGCCGCGGACAGCAAGAAGGGCGTCCTGGAAACGTTCGGCGAGGTCCTCAACTTCCCCGAACACTACGGCGTGAACCTGGATGCCCTGAACGATTCCCTGCATGACTTCGCAGACAGCATCACTGACAACGGCAACCGCCCGGTCACCGTGCTCTGGCAGGTAGCGGCACCGTTCCGCGCGGACAGGTCCTTCGGGATCATCTGCGAGATCCTCCAGGACGCCGAGCGCTACGCCGGCAAGGACCTGGCCGTCACCGCGGTCCTGCTCTAAACCCCGCCCGGCGGAACCGGTCCTGGACCCGGCCCGGCTGGAAACCGGTCCTTCCCTAGCCGCGTTCCTCTTGCCCGGTATACGTATCCAGCAGATCCAGCGCCCGGCCGCCGCCGTCCTCCCCGGCAAGGGCCTTGCGCATGCTTTCCGCCTTTTCCTTGCCGCCCGGGAAGGGCGGCAGCAGCGGAACCTCGGGATCGGTCAGGACCTCAATCATCACCGGCCGGTCCGCCGCGAAGGCGCGCTCCCAGGCATCTGCCAGCAGTTCGGGATCCTCCACCCGGATGCCGGTAAAGCCGAGCAGGTCCGCGTAGCCTGCGAACGGGAAGTCCGGGAGTTCCTGGCTGTCCCGGAACCGCGGTTCGCCCTCGGATTCGCGCTGCTCCCACGTGACTTCGGTGAGCTCACGGTTGTTGAAGACGCAGACAATGAACCGCGGGTCCTGCCACTGCCGCCAGCGGTGCGCTACTGTCACCAGTTCTGCAATCCCGGCCATCTGCATGGCGCCGTCGCCGGCCAGCGCCACCAGCGGCCGGTCCGGGCGGGCGAGCTTGGCCGCAATTCCATAGGGGATGGAGCAGCCCATGCTGGCCAGCGTGCCGGAAAGGTGGGCCGGAACACCCGGCGGAAGGATGAGTTGCCGCGCGTACCAGTAAACGCAACTGCCGACGTCGATACTCACCTGGGCGTCCGCCGGCAGCCGGCCGTTGAGCTCCCGGACCACCCGCTCCGGGTTCACCGGCCTGGCCGGTACAGCGGCCCGTTCCTCCGCCAAGGCACGCCAGCGGAGAACTTCCTGTTCGACGTCGTCGCGCCACTGTCCGCCGGGACGTGCCGTCAGCCGGGAGCTGAGTGCCTGGAGCGCAGCGGCTGCGTCGCCGGCCAACCCGACCTCAACGGGGTAGCGGTTGCCGATCTTCCGCTCGTCAATGTCGATCTGGACCGCACGGGCGGCGCCGGGCGGGGGATAAAACTCGGTCCAGGGATCGTTCGATCCCACGATCAGCAGGGCGTCGCAGTTGCCCAGCAGGTGGGCACTTGCCGTGGTGCCTAGGTGTCCCATCGTGCCCACGGCGAAGGGCAGGGTCTCATCCACGTACGGCTTGCCCAGCAGGCTCGTGGCGATTCCGGCACCAAGCTGCTCGGCGATGGCCACCACTTCCGCTCCTGCATGCCGGGCACCCTGGCCAACAAGCAGCGCGACCTTCCGGGACCCGTTGAGGATCGCGGCGGCGGCATCCAGGTCTTCCGTGCGCGGGGTCTTGGCCGATGTGCTCCAGGACGGCGCGGTGACCACCACGCCGTGCTTCTGTTCCAGCTCCGGCGCGGGCGCGGACTGGATATCATGCGGCAGGATCACCACACACGGCGACGAGGTGGCCTTCGCGGTCCGGAAGGCACGGTCCAGGACCATGGGCAGCTGCTCGGGCGCGTTGACCTGCTGGACGAACTGGGCCGCGACGTCCTTGAACAGAACAGTGAGCTCAATTTCCTGCATGTAGGCCGAGCCGAGCACCGTGCGGCTCTGCTGCCCCACGATGGCCACCACGGGAACGCCGTCGAGCTTTGCGTCGTACAGGCCGTTCAGCAGGTGGACGGCGCCGGGGCCCTGGGTTGAGGTGACCACACCCACCCCGCCGGTGTATTTGGCGTGGCCCACGGCCATAAAGGCCGCGGTTTCCTCGTGCCGGGCCTGCACGAATTCCACCCGGTCTTCCGCCCGGCGGAGGGCACCCATGAACCCGTTGATCCCGTCCCCGCTGTAGCCGAACACGCGGCTGACGCCCCACGTTTCCAGCCGGTCCACAATCAGGTCCGCCACGGTACGGTCGTTCATGGGTTCCTCCTGCTGGTTGCTCCTGCCGCGGGTCCGGCGTCAGCCCCTACGCGTTGACGATCAATCCCAGTTCAGCCTTGGACGCCAGCGCGTCATGCCGCGGCAGCACCCGGACGGTGTAGCCGAAGGACCCGGAACGGTCGATCACCAGGGAGCCGCTGAACAGGTGCCGGCCGCTGCCCAGGTCCTCCTGGACCTTGAGTTCCATCACGGTGATCTCTGCCAGCGTGTCGCTTTCCTCGGCCCGGCCATAGGCCACTTCCACGCTCACATCCTCCGGAGTCAGGCTGTGCAGGGCCACGTAGGCGTTCACCTGGAGCGTGTCGCCGATCTGCGGGTCTTCGGATACCCCCACCGAGTCGACGTGTTCCACATGCACGTGCGGCCACGCGGAGCGGACGTTCGCGGTCCAGGATGCGAGGCTCCGGGCCTGCAGGTACGAGTTCGCGCCGGCGCTCCGGCCCGCCTCCGCCGCCGGGCGGTAGAGGATGTTCACGTAGTCGCGGAGCATGCGCTCGGCTGAAACCTTGGGCCCAAGGTGCGCCAGGGTGTGCTTGATCATGGACACCCAGTGCGTGGGCACCTTTTCGGCCGCGGACGTGGTGGACGGACCCGCTGCGCCGGCACCCTCGGACACGGTGCTGCCGTAGAAGCGCGGGGCCACCTGGGTCTCGAGGAGCTCGTACAGGGCCGCGGCCTCGATATCGTCGCGTTCCTCCGGCGAGGCTCCGTTGTTGGCGGTGGGGATCGCCCAGCCGTTCTCGCCGTCGTACATCTCATCCCACCAGCCGTCCAGGACGGAAAGGTTCAGCGAGCCGTTCAGGGCGGCCTTCATGCCCGACGTTCCGCAGGCCTCAAGCGGCCGGAGCGGGTTGTTCAGCCAAACGTCGCAGCCCGGGAAAAGTGTGCGCGCCATCGCGATGTCGTAGTTGGGCAGGAAGGCGATGCGGTGCCGGACCTCAGGATCATCCGTGAAGCGGACCAGGTCCTGAATCATCTTCTTGCCCGCGTCGTCGGCGGGGTGGGACTTGCCGGCGATCACGAGCTGGATGGGGTGTTCCTTATGCAGGAGCAGCGCCTTGAGCCGTTCGGGCTCGCGCAGCATCAGCGTCAGGCGCTTGTAGGTGGGAACGCGGCGGGCGAACCCGATGGTGAGCACGTCCGGGTCCAGCACGTTGTCCGTCCAGCCCAGTTCAGCGTCCGCGGCCCCGCGCTTCTTCCACGCGGCACGCAGCCGCTTGCGGACATCATCCACCAGCGCGGCGCGCATCTCGCGCCGCAGCGCCCAGACGTCGGCGTCGCTGACGTTGTAGGCGAGGTCCCAGCGGCCGTTGGCTTCGGCTTCGCTGCCGAACTGGTCGCGGGCGAGCTTGGAAATCCGGCTGTCCACCCAGGTGGGCACGTGCACACCGTTGGTCACGGACGTGATGGGTACCTCGGAGTGGTCGAATCCGGGCCACAGGGCAGAGAACATGCCGCGGGACACTTCGCCGTGCAGCTTCGCCACGCCGTTGGCCCGCTGCGCCAGCCGGAGGCCCATCACGGCCATGTTGAACACTGAGGCGTTGCCGTCGGCGTAGTTTTCCCTGCCCAGCTCCAGGATCCGGTCCACGGGCACGTCGGGTGCCAGGCCGGCCTGGAAGAAGTGGTGGATCTGCGCGATCTCGAACCGGTCGATGCCGGCGGGGACGGGGGTGTGGGTGGTGAAGACGGTGGACGCGCGGCCGGCGGCCAGTGCCTCATCAAAGGTGAGCGCCTCGTCCCCGGCCATCAGTTCCTGGATGCGTTCGATGCCCAGGAAACCGGCGTGCCCCTCATTGGTGTGGAACACCTCCGGAGCTGCCGTTCCGGTGAGCTTCTGGAAGGCACGCAGCGCCTTGACCCCGCCCATGCCCAGCAGCAGTTCCTGCTGCAGCCGGTGGTCGCCGCCGCCGCCGTACAGCCGGTCCGTGATGCTGCGGGCGGCTTCGTCGTTGCCCGGGACGTTGGAATCCAGGAGCAGCAGCGGGACACGGCCGACGTCGGCGCGCCAGATGTGTGCCAGCAGCCGCCGGTGGTTGGGGAGGGGCAGTGAGACCTGCAGGGGCCGGCCGTTGCCGTCCGGGGAAGGCTCGCGCAGCAGGGTGAGCGGCAGCCCGTCCGGGTCCAGGACGGGGTAGGTTTCCTGCTGCCAGGCGTCCCGGGAGAGGGACTGCTTGAAGTATCCGGCCTGGTACAGCAGGCCAACACCGATCAGCGGCACGCCCAGGTCCGAGGCCGCCTTCAGGTGGTCGCCGGCCAGGATGCCCAGGCCGCCGGAGTACTGCGGAAGAACTTCGGTGATGCCGAATTCGGGCGAGAAGTAGGCGATCGCGGCCGGCGCGTCCGGGCCCAGGCCCTGGTACCAGCGCGGCTCCTCGAGGTAGCGGTCGAGGTCCTCTTCGGCGGCGCGTACGCGTTCCACCACGGACTGGTCCGCGGCCAGCTGCTGCAGCTCTTCGCGGCTCACCAAACCCAGGAAACCCACGGGGTCTTCGCCGCTTTCAGTCCAGAGGCGGGGGTTCAGCCCGGCAAAGAGATCCCGGGTGGGGCGGTGCCAGGACCAGCGCAAATTGCTGGCCAGCCGGGCCAGCGGGCGGATCGGCTCGGGGAGCACTGTACGGACCGTAAATCTGCGGATTGCCTTCACCTGCGTCACACTAACGGACAACATGGGCAGCCGGAACCAGCTTTGGGTTTCTTTTGGGTAAATGACCGTTGGCGTGCAGGAAATGACGCGAACCGCAACAAAATTAGGGAGCAGGCTTAGCAATCCTCGCCATTTCTCGCTAACGTCGAGCCTGTGACGACTAACTCAGGAACCAGTGCCGCATTAGACAATAAGCCGAAGGGCCGCATCACTGACGGCCTGCGGTTTGGACGTTTTCCCATCACCGCAGTGCAGCCGGTGGTGGACGGTGGAAAAGTCCCCGCCAAGGCGCTGCCGGGTGAGGGAATCGTCGTGGGGGCCACGGCCTTCCGGGAAGGGCATGACCAGCTTGGGGTCAGCGCAGTGCTCCTGGATCCCCAGGGCACCGAACGCCAGCGCGTACGGCTCGCCCCGCCCCGCGGGGAACGCGGCATGGGGACGGACCGCTGGGAAGGCATCCTCACGCCGTCGGACGTTGGCAACTGGTCCTTCGTCATCGAAGCCTGGCACGACCGCTACGGCACCTGGCACCACAACGCCGAGGTGAAGGTGGCCGCCGGAATCGACGTGGAGTTGATGCTCGCCGAAGGTGCGGCCCTGCTGGGTGAAGCGTCCGACGACGACTCCCGCAGCGAGGCGGACAGGGCAACGCTGCGCTGGGTCGCCGAGCGGCTGGCGGACCGGTCCCTGAGCCCGGAAGAGCGCCTTGCCGCCGGGTTCAGCCAGGGGGTGACGGACATCGTGGGGCGCGAACCCATCCGCGAACTGGTGACCGTCTCCGAGCAGTTCCCGCTGCTGGTGGAGCGCGACCTCGCCGGCCGGGGCGCCTGGTACGAATTCTTCCCCCGCTCCGAGGGCGCCGTCCGCAACCACGACACCGGCACCTGGACCTCCGGCAATTTCCGCACCGCCGCGAAGCGCCTCGACGCCGTTGCCGCCATGGGCTTCGACGTCCTGTACATGCCTCCCATCCACCCCATCGGCGTCCAGCACCGCAAGGGTCCCAACAACACCCTGATCGCCGGCCCCAACGATCCCGGCTCGCCGTGGGCCATCGGCGCCAAGGAAGGCGGCCACGACGCCATCCACCCGGACCTTGGCACGTTCGAGGACTTTGACGCTTTTGTGGCGCGGGCGAACGAGCTCGGCCTGGAAGTGGCCCTGGACCTCGCGCTGCAGGCCGCACCGGACCACCCCTGGGTCCAGTCACACCCGGAATGGTTCACCACCCGCGTGGACGGCAGTATTGCCTATGCGGAAAACCCGCCCAAGAAGTACCAGGATATTTATCCGCTGAATTTCGATAATGATCCGGAGGGCCTCGCAAACGAAATTCTCCGTATTGTCCTGTTGTGGGTCAACCACGGGGTAAAGATTTTCCGCGTGGATAACCCGCACACCAAACCGGTGTGGTTCTGGGAATGGCTCATTGCTGAGGTGAATAAGGAAGTTCCGGGTGTGGTCTTCCTCGCTGAAGCCTTCACCCGGCCCGCCATGATGCACGCGCTGGGCCGTGCCGGCTTCCAGCAGTCCTACACCTACTTCACCTGGCGCAACACGAAGAAGGAGATCCAGGACTACTTCACCGAGGTCAGCCACGAATCGCCTGCCTTCTTCCGGCCCAACTTCTTTGTGAACACGCCGGACATCCTCACCGAATACCTCCAGTTCGGCGGCCCTGCGGCCTTCAAGATCAGGGCGGCGCTGGCGTCCACGGCCAGCCCGCTGTGGGGGGTCTACGCCGGTTACGAGCTGTACGAGCACGTTGCCCGGCCGGGAGCGGAAGAGTACATCGACAACGAAAAGTTCGAGTACAAAGCTCGTGACTGGGACGCCGCCGCCCGCTCCGGGCGGACCCTGGCCCCCTACATCACCAGGCTGAACGAGATCCGGCACACCCATCCGGCACTGCAGGACCTGCAGAACCTCACGGTGCATTACACAACTGACGATTCCACCGTTGCCTACTCCAAGCACAAGACGCTCGCGGACGGATCCAAGGACACCATCATTGTGGTGGTTAACGTTGATCCGCACGTCACCAAGGAGTGCAGCGTCTCGCTGGACCTCGCGGCGCTGGAGCTTGACCCGGAGGACCGCACCGCGAACGGCGGCTTCTATGTGGACGACCTCATTTCCGGGGAAAGCTGGGAATGGGGAGAGTTCAACTACGTCCGCCTCGATCCGCACGTTGAGCCCGCACACATCCTGAGTGTCAGGAGAGCGCATCAGTGAGTTTTAATCCGCAAAGTTCGGGCCAGCATTTCACGCCGAAGAGCACCTTCGAACTGAATGCGCCGGGGCTGCAGCACGATCCGCTGTGGTACCGGAAGGCCGTTTTCTACGAGGTCCTCGTCAGGGCTTTTGCGGATGCCAACGGTGACGGCTCGGGAGATTTTTCGGGCCTCATCGACAGGCTTGACTACCTGCAGTGGCTGGGCGTGGACTGCCTCTGGCTGCCCCCGTTCTTCCAGTCGCCGCTGCGCGACGGCGGCTACGACATTTCCGACTACAACTCGGTGCTGGACGAGTTCGGAACCATCACCGATTTCAAGCGGCTCGTGGCCGAAGCCCACGCCAGGGGGGTGCGGGTCGTCATCGACCTGCCCCTGAACCACACCTCGGACCAGCACCCCTGGTTCCAGGAATCGCGGAAGGACCCGGACGGCCCGTACGGGGACTTCTACGTGTGGAGCGACACGGACGAGAAGTACCAGGACGCCCGGATCATCTTTGTGGACACCGAGGAATCGAACTGGACCTTCGACCCCATCCGCCGGCAGTTTTTCTGGCACCGGTTCTTCAGCCACCAGCCGGACCTGAACTTCGAAAACCCCAAGGTGATCGAGGCCCTGTTCGACGTGGTGCGGTTCTGGCTGGACCAGGGCATCGACGGGTTCCGCGCAGACGCCATTCCCTACCTCTTCGAGGAGGAAGGCACCAACTGCGAGAACCTGCCCGCCACCCACGAATTCCTCCGCAGGCTCCGCGCCATGGTGGACGAAAGCTACCCCGGGCGCGTCATCATCGCCGAGGCCAACCAGCCGCCCAACGAGGTGGTGGAGTACTTCGGGACGGAAGCCGAACCCGAATGCCACATGGCCTTCCACTTCCCGATCATGCCGCGCCTGTACTACGCGCTCCGCGACCAAAAGGCCGCGCCCATCATCGAGACGATGAAGGACACCCCCGATATTCCCGAGGGCGCGCAGTGGGGCACCTTCCTGCGGAACCATGACGAGCTCACCCTTGAGATGGTCACCGCGGACGAGCGTGCCGCAATGCTTGGCTGGTACGCGCCGGATCCGCGGATGCGGGCCAATATCGGCATCCGCCGCCGGCTGGCACCCCTGCTGGACAACTCCCGGGCCGAGATCGAACTGATCAACGCCCTGCTGCTCTCGCTGCCGGGCAGCCCTTTCCTGTACTACGGGGACGAGATCGGCATGGGGGACAACATCTGGCTCGAGGACCGCGACGCCGTCCGCACGCCTATGCAGTGGAACCCGGACCGGAATGCCGGCTTCTCCCACGCGGACCCGGGCAAGCTCTACCTGCCCGTGATCCAGTCCCTGGTCTATAACTACAACATGGCCAACGTTGAGGCTGAGGCTGCACACTCGGGCTCCCTGCTGCGCTGGACGCGGCAGATCCTCAGCGTCCGCAAGAACCATTCCGCGTTTGGCCTTGGTGCCTTCAAGCACGTCGAGGCCGACCACGACGCCGTCCTGGCCTACCTCCGGGAGCTGCCCAACGGCAACTCCGCCGGGGTGGACGGTGAAACCATCCTGTGTGCGTTCAACCTTTCGCAGCACCCCGTGGCCGCCAGGCTGCGCATTCCCGATTACGCCGGACGCGGCCTTCGGGATGTGTTCGGCGGCCAGCCATTTCCTGGCATCAACGAGGACGGGACGCTGACGCTGACCCTGGGCAGCCACGATTTCTTCTGGCTGCGGGTCCGCTCTGCAGCGTCCAATCCTTCGTCCCCCTATACGCAGGCAATGCCGATCCTCTCGATTGAGAACTGACATGAACCAGCCCATCCTTACTCCCGCCCTGACCGCGCTGCTTCAGGAATGGCTTCCGAGGCAACGCTGGTTCCCCGTCAAAACGCCCGGTTTCGAGGTAGCCCAAGCCGGCAGCCTGGGGTTGGACGATCCCTCCGGCCACGCGGCGCTGGCAGTGTTCCTGCTGAAGGTCACCACCAAGGGGGCCGACGGCGGCCGGCGCACCGAAGTGGTGCAGGTCCCCTTGAGCTTCCGGCCGGCACCGGCGGCCGGCATGGAGCGGGCCCTGATCGGGGAGGCCGCCGGCACTGATCCTTCCAGGCCATGGGTCTACGACGCCGTGCACGATCCGGACTTTGTGGGGGCCTGGCTTGAGCTGATGCGCGGCGGCCAGAAAGCCCCCAGCGGTACTGCCTCCGGGTTCCGGTCTCCAGGGGACCACCGGCTGCCCACCGCGCGCGGTGTGGTCAAGGTGCTGTCGGGGGAGCAGTCCAACAGTTCGGTGATAGTGGACGACGGCGAATCGGCCGCCATCGTGAAATTCTTCCGTGTCCTCTCGGAAGGGACCAACCCCGAAGTCGAAGTGGGCGCCGCCCTCACGTCCGCCGGTACCGCTGAAGTTCCGGCCACACTGGGCTGGGTCCGCGGCGAATGGCTCACCCAGGGCCTTCCTTCCCCGGACGGCACTGCCGCAGGTTCCCGGCACGCCGAGGGGGAGTTGGCCGTGGCGCACGAGTTCCTGGCCGGCGGGCTTGATGCCTGGCGACTTGCTGTTGACGCGGCGCGGTCCGGAACCGACTTTACGGCGGAGGCACGCGCCCTGGGAGCCGCCACCGCAACGGTCCACCGCCGGCTGGCCGAAGCACTCGGACAATCCGAGGAGGCCGCGCCCGGCAAGGTGATTGCGCCTGCAGTAGCCCAGCGCGTCCGGCAGGCGTGGGCCGAATGCGCCTCCGCCGTCGGGCAGTACGACTCCGCTCTGGACACCCTGCTGGACGGGCTCGACGGCGTCCCTGCCGGTCCGCTGCAGCGGATCCATGGTGACCTCCACCTGGGACAGATCCTCCAGGTGCCGGGCCGGGCCGGGGAACCGGCCCGGTGGGCCATCCTCGACTTCGAAGGCGAACCGCTGCGTCCCATCGCCGAACGGAACGTTCCCGACGTTCCGCTGCGCGACGTGGCGGGGATGCTCCGGTCCTTCGACTATGCGGCAGGCGCCGCGCAGCGCGAGCAGGAAGGCGCGCAGGTGCCCGCCTCCTGGGTGGATGACTGCGCCGCAGCGTTCCTCGCCGGCTACGCGGAGGTCACTCCCGGCACCGTCGACAAGGACTCGCCCCTCTTTGTGGCATTGTGGCTGGACAAGGCACTGTACGAAGTAGTTTATGAAATGCGTAACAGGCCCGACTGGCTGGCGATCCCCGTGAACGCCGCCAGGCGGCTCCTCAGCGGTAACGGCGCCGGCCAACAGGCCGGGGCAGCATCGGAAGGTAACGAAATGACAGGCTCAGCACGAACCGACCATCCGGGGGTGCCGCTGCATGTGGATGCAGGCATCCTGGGCAAGATCGCGAATGGCGAACACCACGCCCCCCATTCCGTCCTTGGGGCGCACCTGGACGACTACGGCCACGTCACCATCCGCACCGTGAAGCATCTGGCCGAGGCCGTCACCGTCATTACGGCCGCGGGCGAGATTCCCATGGAACATGAAGCCCACGGCGTGTGGGTGGCCGTGATGGAGCCGCTGCAGCAGGGCCACGTCCCTGACTACCGGCTTGCCGTCACGTACCCGGGGGCCGAACCCGTCACCGTGGACGAGCCGTACCGCTACCTGCCCACCGTTGGGGAGGTGGACCTGCACCTCATCGGTGAGGGCCGGCACGAGAAGCTCTGGCAGGTCCTCGGCGCGCATGTCCAGCACTACAAGTCCTCCCTCGGCGATGTGGACGGCGTCTCCTTCGCCGTATGGGCCCCCAACGCCCAGGCCGTGCGGATCAAGGGCGACTTCAACGACTGGGACGGCCGCGAGAACTCCCTTCGTTCCCTCGGCTCGTCCGGTGTCTGGGAAATCTTCATCCCTGGCGTAACTGCGGGTGCATGCTACAAATTCGAGATCCGCACCCGGTCCGGCTACTGGGTGGAGAAAGCCGATCCCCTCGCCTTCGGAACCGAGGTCCCGCCGCTGACCGCCTCCCGGGTTGTTGAGCCCTCGTACGCGTTTAAGGACGACGAGTGGATGGAAGCCCGGGCCAAGCGGGACCCGCACAACTCGGCCATGAGCGTCTACGAAGTGCACCTCGGCTCCTGGCGCCTGGGGCTGGGCTACCGGGAACTGGCCAAGGAACTGGTGGACTACGTCAAGTGGCTGGGGTTCACCCACGTGGAGTTCATGCCGGTAGCGGAGCACCCCTTCGGCGGCTCCTGGGGCTACCAGGTCACTTCGTACTTCGCGCCCACCTCCCGGTTCGGCCATCCGGACGAATTCCGGTACCTGGTGGACGCGCTGCACCAGGCCGGGATCGGGGTCCTGCTGGACTGGGTGCCCGCGCACTTCCCGAAGGACGCCTGGGCCCTGGCACAGTTCGACGGCGAGCCCCTCTACGAGCACTCCGACCCGGCGCTGGGTGAGCACCCTGACTGGGGCACGCTCATTTTCGACTTCGGCCGGACCGAGGTCCGGAACTTCCTCGTGGCCAACGCGCTGTACTGGCTGGAGGAGTTCCACATCGACGGCCTGCGCGTGGATGCCGTGGCGTCCCTGCTCTACCTGGACTACTCCCGCGAAGAGGGGCAGTGGCGGCCCAACCGCTTCGGCGGCCGGGAGAACCTGGAAGCCATTTCCTTCCTGCAGGAAGTCAACGCCACGGTGTACAAGACACACCCCGGCGCCGTGATGATCGCCGAGGAATCGACGGCCTTCCCGGGGGTTACTGCTCCCACCAGCCATGGCGGCCTGGGCTTTGGCCTGAAGTGGAACATGGGCTGGATGCACGATTCGCTCAAGTACGCCTCCGAGGATCCGGTCAACCGCAAGTGGCACCACGGCACCGTGACGTTCTCCCTGGTGTATGCCTTCACCGAGAACTTCCTGCTGCCCATCAGCCACGATGAAGTCGTCCACGGCAAGGGCTCCATGCTCCGGAAGATGCCCGGCGACCGCTGGCAGCAGCTGGCCAACCTGCGCGCCTTCCTGGCGTACCAGTGGGCGCACCCGGGCAAGCAGCTCATCTTTATGGGTACCGAATTCGGCCAGGAAGCGGAATGGTCGGAACAGCACGGACTCGACTGGTGGCTTGCCGACATCCCCGCCCACAAGGGGATCCAGCTGCTGACCAAGGACCTCAACGAGCTGTATGCCTCCACCCCGGCGCTCTACACGCGCGATAACGAGCCGGGTGGCTTCCAGTGGATCAACGGGGGAGACGCGGACCGCAATGTCCTCTCGTTCATTCGTTGGGACAAGGAGGGAAACCCCCTGGTGTGCGCCATCAACTTCTCGGGCGCGCCGCATGCCGGCTACACGCTGGGGGTGCCTGAGGCCGGTGCCTGGACCGAGGTGCTCAACACCGACTCCACCACGTATGGCGGATCCGGTGTGCTGAACAACGGAGAACTGAAGGCAACCGGGGAGGGACAGGACGGGCAGCCAGCCACGTTGAGCGTCACCTTGCCGCCGCTGGGTGCTGCCTACTTCAAGCCGGGAAAGGCAGCCCGCGGCTGACCTCCGCGTTGCTTTGTTGAAAAGGCCCGGGATCCTTGTGATCCCGGGCTTTTTCGCGCCCCGGCTTTCCGTGTTGGAGCGCCGCCAGCACGCCCGGTTGGCCATCCCGGAAGAGTGGTGGTAGAGTTTATTTCCGCGCTGCTCCACGGAGTCAGACCGAAAAACCGACCATTCAAGCCTCAAGCTGATGAGGGTCGCGGACGCCGGTTTGACAAGTGAGAAGCCAGCGGGTAA
>NZ_CAQI01000050.1 GCF_001046895.1 Pseudarthrobacter siccitolerans | reverse complement strand
CGCCACATACCCGACCGCCCTCTCACTTAAAGCGGGGTCTTCCCGATCGCTCTCTCACTTAACGCCGGCTTTCCACGGTCCCTCTCTCACTTAACGCCGGCTTTCCACGGTCCCTCTCTCACTTAACGCCGGCTTTCCACGGTCCCTCTCTCACTTAACGCGGGCTTTCCAGGATCCCTCTCTCAGCTGATGTGGCTTCGAGCTCAACGCTTTCTCACCCGTCCACCAGATACGGCTCACCGGGCAGGGTCCCGAACCAGCCGCCGTCGTCCTCCACCACACCGAAGAGCAACTGGAACACCGCATCAAGTGAGAGAGCGACACCCGAAAAGCCGCATCAAGTGAGAGAGCGTCACCCGAGAAGCCGCATCAAGTGAGAGAGCGTCACCCGAGAAGCCGCATCAAGTGAGAGAGCGACACCCCAAACACCGCATCAAGTGAGAGAGCGTCCGGGGGGAGGAGGGCGCACGGGTAAAGTTGTGCAGCATGAACAGCCTCTTCAGCCACGGTGCCGAGCCCTTTGGAAGCGTTGAACAACCGGCCGGCGAGCTCCTCGAACCGGTGGTCAACACGGTGATCGTTCCCGGCAGCGTGGCGCATGCCTTCGCCGGGTTTACCGACCATACGCACCTCTGGTGGCCGCTGGAATCATTCGGCGTCTACGGGGCAGGCTCTTATGTTGAGTTCGAGGAGAACCTGATCCTCGAAACGGCGGACGACGGCCGGACCGGCATCTGGGGAACGCTTGATGACTGGCAGCCGCCCTTGTCCTTCCATGCCACCTGGCACCCGGGCTCCACGGCGCTGTGGTCCACGGAGCTTCTGGTTGCCTTCAAGGCAGTAGGGGAGGGTGCGGAGGTGCGGGTCTTCCACGAAGGCTGGGAAGGGGCTGAGGATCCCCACGCGGAGCGCAAACGGTACGTAGAGGCCTGGCCGGAAATCCTCGCCAGGTACGCCCGCTTTATGGGCGCCCCCGAGGTGAGCGGGGGCGCGTCCGGGGATCAGGGCCGCTGACGTCCGTCGTCGGCCGGGGGAACGGCGGTACTTGTCCTGATGACAAACTCCGTAGGAAACTCCTGGTCGGCTTCGGGTCGCGTTGACCCGCTCCCGGAGTCCTTTGCGCCGGCCTCGAGGAGCTGCAGCGCAGTCGCAGCCGCCACGGCCCCCTGGCCCCGGGGATCCTGGTCTACGGTGGTCAAGCCGAAGGTCTCGCCCAGCTCGTGTCCGTCCATGCCCACTACGGACAGATCCTGCGGGACTTGGAGCCCAAAGTCACGCGCAGCGAGAATGGTGCCCACCGCCATCTCGTCGGAGGCCGCAAAAACCGCCGTGGGCCGCTCGGTGGCACCGCCCAGCAACTGGCGGGCCGCTGAGTAGGCGCCCTGCACGGTGAAGTCAGCGGTGATCTGCCACTCCGGCCGGATCTCCAGACCTGCTGCCGCCATCGCCTTTTGGTATCCGGCCTGGCGGATGCCGGGCAGCTTGAAGTCCTGGTTCAGTGCTGCGTCGCCGGTGACGTGGCCTATTCGTATGTGGCCAAGCCGGATCAAATGGTCAGTAGCCATCCTGGCCAGGCGTTCGTCGTCGATCCTGATGGTGGAAGCCCCCGGCAAAGCGCCGCCGATACCCACGATGGGACGGTGGACGGCCAGCAGCTGCTGGATTTCCGCGTCGCTCAGCACCAGAGCCACTGCGATGACCGCGTCCAGGCGCTTGCGGAGGAGGAAATCGTTCAGCACACTGTGGCGGCGCTCGGGCTGGTCGCCCACGTTGTACAGCGTGAGGTCGTAGCCGGCGTCCAGGAGAGTCTCAGACACGCCCTCCAGCACGGAGGAGAAGTACCAGCGGTGGATTGACGGAACCACCAGGCCAATATTGTGGTTCCGGCCGGAAGCGAGGCTGGCGGCATGGTAGGAGGGGACGAACCCCAGTTCCCCCGCTGCTTCCAGCGCCAGCTTCCGGCTCTTTGCGGAAACATTGGACTTGCCGCTCAGTGCCCGCGAGACGGTGGCGATGGAGAGCCCCGCCTTGTCCGCGACATCCTTGATGCCCGCCATACTCAGGGGGCTGGTGTAAGGCTGATCCAGGCTGTTTCGCCCGACGCCAGCAGGCCTTCAGGACCGGAAGGGACGCTGCGGACCAGGACCTGCCCGGCAGGCATCTCCAGCGGCTCGTGGTTGAGGTTCATAAGCACCAGCGTAGCGCCGTTGACATAGGCCAGGGATGAACCGGTGCACCAGTCCTCCGCCCATGCCAGGGATCCCCGGCCTAAGTCCAGCTCGCGGCGCACCGCCAGCATGGTCCGGTAGAGAGCAAGGTGCGACGACGGCGAACCGGCCTGCACGTCCCGCGCCCATTGTTCGAAGGAGGCAGGAAGGGGCAGCCAGGGGTCCGCGCCGTGGCCGAAGCCGAGGTGGGGTTCGCCGGCGCGCCACGGCAGCGGAACCCGGCAGCCGTCCCTGCCCAGCCGCTGCCCGCCGGTGCGTGCGAACGTAGGGTCCTGGCGCAGGTGCTCGGGGATGTCGATACCGTCCGGCAGGCCGAGCTCTTCACCTTGGTAGACATACGCCGCGCCGGGAAGCCCGAGCATAAACAGCGATGCGGCGGCAGCGCGCTGCCGGCCCAGGGCCGTGTCAGGCTGCGGATCCGCCGGACCGATGCCGTCGCCGTCGCGGGGCCCCTGCCCGTTGTAGCCGAACCGGCTGGCATGCCGGACGACGTCGTGGTTGGACAGCACCCAGGTGCTGGGAGCCCCAACGCTGTCCAGGACCGTCAGGGAGTCGGTGATGACTGAACGAAGCCGGTATACGTCCAGCCCGGCGTGCAGGTACGGAAAGTTGAACGCCTGGTGCATTTCGTCGGGCCTGACCCAGTGCGCCAGCCGGGGAAGGTCAACGCTCGCTTCCGCGCACAGGATCCGGTCAGGGCCGTAACCGTCCAGGATCTGACGCCACGTGCGGTAGATGTCGTGGATGGCCGGCTGCCCGAACATCGGCGCCTCATGGCCGGGAAAGCCGTCTGAGCTTCCGCCGTCGGGCCGTCCGCCCCAGGCGGGCAGACCGGGCGCCTTGACCAGCGCATGCGCCACATCCACCCGAAAGCCGGAAACCCCGCGGTCCAGCCAGAACCGGAGGATCCGTTCGAACTCGCTGTGCACCGCCGGGTTGTCCCAGTTGAAGTCCGGCTGGGACGAATCGAAAAGGTGGAGGTACCACTGGTCCGGCTGGCCGTCGGGGCCGGTCACCCGGGTCCAGGCGGGGCCGCCGAAGTGGGACTGCCAGTTGTTGGGCGGCTCGTGTCCCTCAGGTCCGGTGCCGTCCCGGAAGATAAACATGTCCCGCTCGGGGCTGCCCGCAGGCGCGGCCAGGGCTGCCTGGAACAGCGCGTGCTGGTCGGAGCAGTGGTTGGGGACGAGGTCCACAATCACCCGCAGGCCCAGCCGGTGGGACTCGGCCATCATCACATCGAAATCCCCGAGGGTGCCGAAGATCGGGTCCACGTCGCAGTAATCGCTGACGTCATACCCGGCATCGCGCTGCGGCGACCGGTAGAAGGGGGACAGCCACACGGCATCCACGCCCAGGTCCGCCAAATGGGGCAGTTCCTCGGTAATGCCCGCGAGGTCTCCCACGCCGTCGCCGTTGAGGTCCCGGAACGAGCGGGGGTACACCTGGTAGATGACGGCAGAGCGCCACCAGCCCGGCAGGTTGTCGGCAGCGTGGATAAGGGTCAGCGGACCCGCAGCGGGTGTCAAAGTTTCGACAGACATGAGGTCCAGCTTAGGTGTATAGGCGCATTGATGGAAACGCTTCCACAAATACTTTGGAGGGACAGCAGTCGAAATCAGCGTTTCCGCTGGTCAGGAGTGGAAGCGCTTGCAGTCGTGTTACGGGCTTGCGCCCATAGACTGATGGAAAACGTGCGACGGCGGATGGAGGCTTTGTGGGAAGCGTGGCAGTTGAGGAGCTGGAAACCAGCCTGGCGGACGGACAGGTGGACCGGCACGAGGCCACCCTTGCCCGGTATGCGGTGGACCAGGCCCCCATCCTTGATTACCAGCTGCCCTTGGCTGTGGTGTTCCCCGAATCCGTGGAAGACGTCCAGGCGGTAATGCGCATTTGCGCCGCCGCCAAAGTGGCTGTGGTGCCCCGGGGAGCGGGAACAGGTGTCTCCGGCGGCGCCCATGCCACCAAGAACTGCATCATCCTGTCCCTCGAGCGGATGGACCGGATCCTGGCGTTGAACCCGGATGATGAAACGGCAGTGGTGGAGCCGGGAGTCATCAACGCCGTGCTTAATGAAGCCGCGGCCGAACACGGACTGATGTACGCGCCGGACCCCGCCAGTTTCCGCAGCTCCACCATAGGGGGAAACGTGGCGACGAACGCCGGCGGGCTGCGGTGCGCTAAATACGGCGTCACCCGGGACTCCGTCCTTGCACTGGACGTGGTCCTGGCGGACGGTTCGCTCCTGCACACCGGCCACCAGACATTCAAAGGCGTGGCCGGTTACGACCTGACCGGGCTCTTCGTGGGGTCCGAAGGAACCCTGGGCATTGTGGTGGGCGTGACGGTGCGCCTCAAGTACCTCCCCCGGGAAGTCCACACCATCGCCGCCTTCTACCCGGACTTCCGCCAGGCCGCAGCAGGTGTCCTGGCCGTGGGCAGGGCGCGCGTCCAGCCCGCCATCATGGAACTGCTCGACGGCGGTACACTGGCCCAGCTGGACGACATCCACGGCTCGGACCTCACCGCCCGCGGCAGCTCCCTGCTGCTGATCCAGACCGACGGCTTCGGTGCAGCGGCGGAGGCCGCGATGGTCCGGGAAGTCCTGGCGGCCGGCGGAGCAACCGTCACCACTGAAGCCAGTTCCGAGGCGGAGCGGCTGGTGGAATTACGGCGCCATAGCCGGGGTGTGGAAGTGGACGACGAGTACCGGGTGGGGGAGGACGTCGCCGTTCCGCGGTCCCGCCTGGTGGACTACGTGGCGGCCCTGGAAGCCATGGCGGTAGAGCATGCTGTGCACCTCAAAGTGGTGGCGCACGCCGGCGACGGCAACCTGCACCCCACCTTCTGGATCGACCGTAAGGACAACGCGGTGGACGGCGAGGCGCTGGAGCGGCTCCACCGGGCACTGGACGAGTCCATCACAGCCGCCCTGGGCATGGGCGGGACGATCACCGGAGAACACGGCGTGGGGCAGTACAAGCTGCGGTGGCTGGGCCAGGAACAGCCGGAACCGCTGCGGGAACTGCAGCGCCGGATCAAGGACCTGTTCGATCCCGCCGGCATCCTGAATCCCGGAAAGGGAATCTAGCGTTTAGTCGTCCACGTCGGGGTACTCGTCGATGGACTCGTCGCCGCCGTAGCGGGACTCTTCCGTTTCCGCTTCGAGGATCTCCAGCAGCCCGGTGGGCGGGTTAAGCATGATGGCTGCCTCATCCCGGCGGTGCCGCAGGATGGAGTCGATGTAGGACTGGACGGCTTCGGCGAGGGGGATGTGCCGTTCCTGCTTTTCGGACATGTACCAGCGGTGTTCCAGGACCTCGTGCACCACTTCGGCAGGTTCGAGCTTGCCGGACAGGTCCCGCGGAATGGACCTGACGATGGGCTCGAAGACCTGGCTGACCCACAGGTGCGCGCTGTATTCCTCGTCCATGTCCGGGTTGTTGTCCGCCCGGAAGGTGTCCATGTCATTGAGGAGGCGGCGCGCCTGGTTCTCCTGTGCGTCCAGGCCGGTCAGCCGCAGCAGGCGCCGCATGTGGTGCCCGGCGTCCACTACCTTGGGCTGGAGCTGGATGGTGGACCCGTTCTGGGTGGTCTTGATGGCGTACTCCTCGACGTCGAAGCCGAGTTCGTTGAGCCGCCGGATACGCGCGCCCACCCGCCAGCGTTCGCCGAGTTCGAAGGATTCCTTTTCCGTCAGTTCGGCCCAGAGGCGGCGGTAGCTGTCCATGATGAGCTCACTGGTGGCCACGGGGTCCACCTTTTCCTCGATCAGCCCGCCGTCCAGCAGGTCCATCAGCTCACCGGCGATGTTGACGCGCGCGATTTCCAGGTCATACTCGCGCTGGCCGGTGGAGAGGTCCGGGTACAGCTCGCCGGTTTCCGCGTCCACGAGGTAGGCGGCAAACGCGCCGGCGTCGCGGCGGAACAGCGTGTTGGACAAGGAAACGTCGCCCCAGTAGAAGCCGATCAGGTGCAGCCGTACCAGCAGCAGCGCCTGCGCGTCGATGAGCCTGGTGAGTGTGTCCTTGCGGAGCATCTGGGAGAAGAGGGCGCGGTACGGCATGGAAAACTTCAGGTGCCGGGTGACCAGGACGGGGTTCAGGGGCTTGCCGTCCAGCGTGGTCCGGCCGGTGATGACGGCAACCGGCTCCACGCAGGGAACGTCCAGCCGGGCCAGTTTGCGGAGCATGTGGTACTCATGCCGGGCTACATGCTCGGAGGTTTCCTTGATGGCGATCACGGAACCGCCCAGGTGGGCGAACCGGACGATGTGCCGGGAGATGCCGCGTGGGAGGGCAGCCAGGTTTTCAGCCGGCCAGTCCTCCAGCGCGATGTGCCAGGGCAGGTCCAGCAGCTCCGGATCGGCAGCCGCCGCCGTGATGTTCAGGGAGCTGGAGACCGAGGCGATTTTGCCGTCGTCCGCACTCGCGGCGACAAACCGCGGCAGTTTCCCCACCTGCGCATAGTCGGTGGGTTCGTCGTGCCACTGGGCGCTGTATTCCTCGGTCATGCGTCAATTCTTCCGTAGATAGGCGCGGCCAGCTAATTCTTCTGCGGGCACGGTTAAAGGCCGACGGCGGCCCGCACCATTGCGAAAAGGTGCAGGCCGCCGTCAGTTTCAGATTTGTCAGTCGCCCAGGCGCAGGCCGGTCTTGGTGTCGAACAGGTGCACGTGGCCCGACTGCGGACGGACGTAGATGGACTCGCCCTTCATCGGAGGACGGCGGCCGTCGACACGTGCCACGATGTCGTGGTCCTTGCCGTCAAGCGTGGTGTGGCCGTAGACGTAAGCGTCGGCACCCAGCTCTTCGACGACGTCGACCTCTACCTTCAGGCCTTCGCCGTGCGGAGCGGTCTCAAGGTCCTCCGGGCGGGAGCCCAGTGTCACGGTGGAGCCGTGTGCCTCCTGGAGGACGTCGCGCGGTACGGGGTAAACCGTGCCGCCGAACTGCACGCCGCCGTCGACGACCGGCAGTTCGAGCAGGTTCATGGCGGGGGAGCCGATGAAGCCGGCCACGAAGACGTTCTTGGGCTTGTCGTACAGGTTGCGCGGGGTGTCCACCTGCATCAGCAGGCCGTCCTTCAGCACGGCGACGCGGTCGCCCATGGTCATGGCCTCGACCTGGTCGTGCGTCACGTAGACAGTGGTGACGCCCAGGCGGCGGGTCAGGGATGCGATCTGGGTGCGGGTCTGCACACGGAGCTTGGCGTCCAGGTTGGAAAGCGGCTCATCCATGAGGAAGACCTGCGGGTTACGGACGATGGCACGGCCCATGGCAACACGCTGGCGCTGACCGCCGGAGAGTGCCTTCGGCTTGCGGTCCAGGTAGGGCTCAAGGTCAAGGAGCTTTGCAGCTTCACGGACGCGCTCGGCGCGCTCTTCCTTGGAGACGCCTGCAATCTTCAGGGCGAAGCCCATGTTGTCGGCCACAGTCATGTGCGGGTACAACGCGTAGTTCTGGAAAACCATCGCGATGTCGCGGTCCTTCGGGGGAACGTCGGTGACGTCGCGGTCGCCAATGAGGATCCGGCCTGCGTTGACGTCCTCGAGGCCTGCGAGCATGCGCAGGGAGGTGGATTTACCGCAACCGGAGGGTCCAACGAGGACCAGGAATTCGCCATCGGCGATGTCGATGTTGAGCTTATCGACGGCGGGCTTTTCTGTGCCCGGGTACAGACGCGTAGCGTTATCAAAAGTAACTGTAGCCACAGTTATCAATCCCTTCACCGGCAGGTACGTGCCGGACGATCCGTTGTGAATGGTTCATGTTTGTTCAGTTTTGTACTGCAGGTGTTTCCTGGCGGAGGCCAGAAGACACCGAGTGACGCCGCACGGTGGTTGTGCGCCACATCACAGAGAAGAGTATGTCAGATACTGTTCGAATTGGTGCAAATGTTACGAACGTCACAAGTGACGTTCGTAACCGCTACTCCTGCGGCGCTTCCTCCGCGACGGCCAGGCTCCGTTCCTGCAGGAGCACTTCGAGCATCTCCGCCACATGGACCGGAGCCTCCACCCGGTACTGCGCCTGGGTGAAATCGAGGCCCACCTTGATGCCCACATCGCCTGGCTCCAGCCGTGCGAGGGCATCCTCGTCGGTGGTGTCGTCGCCGGCAAACAGGACGGCGCTGGCCCCGCTGATCTGCCGCAGGAACGTCACGCCCTCGCCCTTGGAGGCGTTTACCACGGAGGTTTCCAGGACCCGCTTTCCGTCTTTGAGGAAAACGCCCTTGCGGTCCTGCAGCAGCGAGCGCGCTGCGGCCACGGCGTCCGCTGCCACGTCGTCGGGAGCCTGGCGGGTGTGCAGCACCACGCCGGCCGGCTTGTCCTCCAGCATGGTGCCGGGTGCTTCGGCCACAATGTCGGCCAGGATACTGCGGACCTCGGCGAGCAGTGCTTTCTGCTCATCGTCCAGCGTCAGCCCTGCCGACCCGGGGCCCAGCCACGCTTCTGCCCCGTGGCTGCCGATGAGCAGCGTGTCCACCGGTGGCGAGGCGACGTTGCGCAGGCTGGCAAGGGCGCGTCCGGAGATGAGTGCCGTCGTCGTCCGCGGCAGCACTGCGAGCCCGGCGAAAGCCGTGGCGGCGCGGGGAAGCGGCCGCGCGTCGTCGGCATGGCCCACGATGGGCGCCATGGTTCCGTCGAAGTCCATGGCCACCAGCAGGTGGTCAGTCAAGGCGATGGTGCGGATGGCTTCGCGGAGCTCAGGTGTCAGCGCCAGCTTGCCGTTGCCGGTCCGGCTCTCAGGTGTCATCGCGCACCACTTTCTCCTCCAAGGCCTGCAGGAAGTCGGCGGACCAGTGGTCCACGTCGTGCTCAAGGATCTGCTTGCGCATGGCCCGCATCCGCCGCGACGCGTCCCGGGGGGACAGCTCCACGGCGCGCATGATCGCATTCTTCAGGCCGTCGATATCGTGCGGGTTTATCAGCAGCGCCTGCTTGAGCTGGTCGGCTGCGCCGGCGAATTCGCTGAGCACCAGCGCTCCGTCGTTGTTGGTGCGCGCAGTGACATACTCCTTGGCCACCAGGTTCATGCCGTCCCGCAGCGCAGTCACCAGCATGACGTCGGCGGCCAGGTACAGGGCCACCATCTCCTCCACGGGGTAGCTGTGGTGCAGGTAGCGGACGGCGGTGTTCTCGAGGGTGTCGTAGGTGCCGTTAATGTGGCCCACAGTCCCCTCCACCTCCTCGCGCAGGAGCCGGTACTGCTCCACCCGCTCGCGGCTGGGGCTGGCCACCTGGATCAGGGTGGCGTCGCTGACGGACAGCCTGCCGTCGGCCAGGAGTTCCTCGAACGCCTTCAGGCGGTGCCGGATGCCTTTGGTGTAGTCCAGGCGGTCCACACCCAGCAGGATGGTTTTGGGATTGCCGAGGTCCTGGCGGATTTGCCGTGCCCGCTCAATGATTTCCGGCTTGGCAGCCAGCTCGCTGATCTGCTGGACGTCAATGGAGATGGGGAACGCCTGGGCCCTGGCGATATGGGTGATTTCGCCGTCCTGGCCCTTGACATGCACCTGCTGCTGCTTGACGCTGGCGCCCAGGAAGCGGCGGGCAGAGCGCATGAAGTTGCCGGCGTCGCTGGGCCGCTGGAACCCCACCAGGTCGGCGCCGAGGAGGCCGTCGATGATGGCCTGGCGCCACGGAAGCTGGGCGAAAATTTCGGGCGGCGGGAACGGGATGTGGTTAAAGAACCCGATCTTGAGGTCGGGCCGCGCTTCGCGGAGCATCCGCGGCACCAGCTGCAGCTGGTAGTCCTGGATCCACACTGTGGCGCCGTCGTCGGCGTGGCTGGCGACGGCGTCGGCGAACCTTTTATTCACCGCGCGGTAGGCGTCCCACCAGGTGCGGTGGAATTCCGGCGGCGCGATGACGTCATGGTAGAGCGGCCACAGCGTGGCGTTGGAGAAGCCTTCGTAGTACAGTTCGACGTCGTCCGCGCTGAGCTGGACGGGCACCAGGTCCATGCCGCCGTGGCTGAACGGTTCCACGGTCTCATCCGGGGCGCCATGCCAGCCCACCCAGGCGCCGTCGGTCTTGGTCATCATGGGCGCCAGTGCCGTGACCAGTCCGCCGGGGGACCGCCGCCATCCGGAGCCGTCGTCGCCGTTTTCGCCGGGAGCGACGCGGTCCACGGGCAGTCTGTTCGAGACCACCATAAAGTCGTACTTTGTCTCTGCCTTGGAGCCCGGGCCGGCGGTGCCTGGTGCGGCTGCGGCGTCGGGTTTTTCCTGGACGGGTGTTTGCATTGCGGCCCCCTGGGGTTGCTTGTGCCTCTTAGCCCACCCTAACGGGACGGAATCTTCGGTGCTATTCGTCCGTTGGTCAAGCCGGAAGAATACTTGAAACAGCAAGCTCTCAGCTTTCTGACCTAAAATGAGGGGGTTGCCACGAACTGGTCCCCCTCGTCGATCGACCCAAGGAACACATGAGCCCCGCAAACGAAGTACGTAAGTCCAAGGCTGAGCGCACCGCGGAGGCCCGCGAAAAAGCGCGGCTGATCCGTGAAGCGCAGCTGAAAAAGGACAAGCGCAACAAGCTGCTGATCGGGTGGGGGATTGTGGCCGCCGTGGTGGCCATCCTGGTAGTGGTGGCGCTGGTGGTGACCACTTCGATGAAGCAGAACGCGCCCGTCGCGGACCAGGGACCCACGCCGGCCAACGGCAACGTGCACGGCGGCGTCACGCTCCTGGCGAACACCGAGGTTGCCAAGCTGGATCCGGCCACCGTTGACGCGGCTTCGGTTGGCGAGCCGCCGCAGGCTCCGCCGGCGGAAGTAGTGGCACCCGGGGCCGAGGCCGAAGCGGGCAAGCCGGTCAAGGTGGTCCTCTACATCGACTTCATCTGCCCGGTCTGCAAGAACTTCGAGGCGCAGTACAACGAACAGCTCACGTCGCTGCGCAACGAGGGCAAGATTACGGTGGAATACCGGGCGCTCGGGTTCCTCGACACCCGCTCCACCACCAACTACTCGTCCCGGGCAGCGAACGCCGCCGCGTGCGTTGTGAACGAATCGCCGGAGAAATACGCGGAGTTCGTGGACGCGCTCTTCGCCAACCAGCCGGCAGAAGGCGGTGCCGGGCTCTCGGACGACCGGCTCAAGAGCATGGCTTCCGACATGGGTGTGGACATCAACAGCTGCGTGGATGAGAAGACCTACCGCCCGTTCGTAAAGTTCACCACCAAGGAAGCCGCAGCCATCGGCGTCACCGGCACCCCCACCGTTTTTGTGGACGGCAAGCAGTGGGGCAAGGGCGACAGCGCCCAGACCCCGTTCCCCGATTTCCTCCAGGCCGCGATCGACGCCAAGGCCTAACGGTTTGAGGGCCCGCTGCCGGATCAGTTCCGGCGGCGGGCCCTTTTTTGTTGCCCCGTTTCCTGCGCCCGGTGGTTCTCCCGCCCCTGGACTAGGCCGGCGTTTTTACCACCGGGAGGACTTGGGCTAACCTTATGTAGCGCCGTTCAGGCGCCGCCCGCAAGGGCACGCCTCCTTAGCTCAGTTGGCCAGAGCACCGCTCTTGTAAAGCGGGGGTCGTCGGTTCGAATCCGACAGGGGGCTCTATTTTTTTGCCCGCTGCCGGCCGCATCGGCGTGCTAGCCGCCCGACGGCGTGATGTTGTGGTTCAGGCGCAGGAGATTCTGCGGATCGTAACGGTCCTTGAGGGCTACGAGGCGCTGGTACTTATCCTGTCCGTAGGCGCTGCGGGCGGCGTCCGGCGCCTGCACTCCCACTTCCGCTCCCAGGAAGTTGACGTATTCGCCTTGTTCCGCGAACGGCTGCATCACAGCGTAGGCCTTGCGGGCGAAGGCTGTCAGCCGTTCGTCCTCCGCCGCGTCACGCCAGAACCCGTACACGTTGAGCCAATACCGGGCGGACCGGTTCGGGAACGCGGTGGCGTTCTCGGGCACCCGCCCGAAGGCACCTTCGAGATGGTGGATATCGATGCCCGTTCCTTCCCAGGCCAGCTCGGAGGCGAAGCCCAGCACGGCGTCCACCACTTCCTCGTCCAGGCGGGAGAACGAGACGTTCTTCCAGTAGCCGCGTGAGCCTTTCGGGAACACCGGGTCCATGGCACTTTGCCATTCGGGCCAGGAGGTGGGTCCCACCTCCTCGGCGTCGGGCGGGGCGGCGGCGCGAAGCCGGTCCGCGAGCGCCAGGCCGGCCTGGTGGTCCTCGGCAACCCAGGCGAAGCCGATAGCCATCCAGGGCTCGCTGCCCATGCCGAAATCGGCCGGGAGCACCAGGAACGAGAGGATCGGATTCATCTCGTCCGGCAGGTCGCGCGTCCACGCTTCGAACGCGAGGAGGCCGCTGCGCCAGTTGTCCGGCCGGTAGAAGAAGTTGCCGCCCAGCGGTGCGGCCGGCAGGGGGAGGGCGCGGAAGGTGAAGGAGGACACCACACCGAAATTCCCGCCGCCGCCGCGCACTCCCCAGAACAACTCCGGGTTCTCCTCGGCGCTGGCGTGCACATGCTCCCCCGCGGGAGTGACCACGTCCACGGCGTCCAGGTTGTCCAGGCTCAGCCCCGCAGTCCGGGTCAGCCAGCCCACGCCGCCGCCCAGGGTAAGTCCCGCCACTCCCGTGCCGCTGATGACCCCCAGCGGTACCGCCAGGCCCTGGGCGGCCGTGGCCCGGTCCACGTCAGCAAGGGTGGCCCCGGGCCCGACGGCGACCCGCCGGCTTTGGG